>NZ_JAJSLW010000017.1 GCF_021729145.1 Membranihabitans maritimus
CCGGGCTAGCTTGTACAGGCACTATCAGCCTGCATGTATCTCGGCAGACCCCGGGAACTCTGGGGATCACCAGGATGCCCCCCTCTTAATAGTTTGTGAAGTTGTGAGCTGCTGAGCCAGGGCAAGGAAGTAGTCGGCAAAGGGGTACTGCCCCCTTTTAAAGGAGTGCGTCCGTTTGCATCCGGCAGGGCATTTTCATAACTCCGGTATTATCGTTAATTTGGAGGGGTATGGATAAAGACCAACTCATTGACCGACTTTCAAATTTGGAATGGGAGGACTTTGAAGTCAAAGAAGCCCGTTCACAAATACCCAAAAATGTATGGGCGACCGTAAGTGGTTTTTCCAATATTGCCGGAGGATGGTTGGTCTTTGGGGTGAAAAAAGTGGGAAAGTACTATGAGATCGTTGGAGTGAAGAATGCGGAAAAGATCGAGCAGGATTTTACCAACACATTGAGAGGCGACAAATTTAATGTGAAGATCGTACCGGAATGCAAGAAGTACGACTTTCCGGAAGGAACCGTTTTGGCTTTTTACATTCCCCTTTCTGACAAAAAGCCGGTTTACTACAACACACTGGCCAATACCTTTATCCGTACCGCCAGCGGCGACCAGAAAGCCACCAAAGAAGAAATTGACGCGATGTACCGTGATCAGGCCTTTGGTACGCATACTTCCAGGAATGTAACCGGTACTTCTATCGCAGATATTAACGAATCATCCTACGAACAATACCGGGAATACCTTTCCCGCTTTCATCCTTCGCATTCGTATAACCGCCTGAAAAAAGAAGACTTTCTACAAAAGCTGCGAATCCGCCAACAGGAGGACGGAACGCTTTCATACGGGGGCCTGCTTTGTCTGGGGACGGAAGATGCCATACAAAAAGAAATCACAGGTTTCCGGGTGGACTATCTTGAAATTCCCGGAACGAGTTATACGAACGCTAAACCACGATATACCTACCGGATAGACGAGCAGGAAAACCTGTGGGAGTACTTCTTTGCCGTATTTGACCGGCTCCGCAGACACCTTGACCTGCCATTCAAATTGACCCAGGAAGGATTTGCCTCAGAAGATTACCCGCAGTTAGATGCATTGCGCGAAGCATTGGTGAACATGCTTATGCACAGCGACTACTTCAGCGCAGCTTGTCCAAGAGTTCGGGTATTTGATGACCGGATCGAATTTTTCAATCCAGGCGCCTTGCCTAAACCCCTAACAAAACTGTTGGAAGAAGATATTTCCCTTCCCCGGAACCCTATTATTGCCAAATTTTTCAGGGTTGTAAGATTGGCTGAAAATGCAGGATACGGTTTTGACAAAATGATTAGCGGCTGGCAGAAATACACCGGTTCTCCTCCTGAATTTGACCAGGGGCAGGATTATACCAAAGCTACTTTTTATTTTAAAAGTCGAAGGCAAATTAGGACCAAGTCGGGACTAAGCTGGGACCAAGTCGGGACTAAGTTGGGACTAAGTATTGACGAAGTAAAGCAAATATTAAAACTATGCATGGAACCACAAGCTTTACCCGCAATTATGTCATTAATGAACTGGAGTAACAGAACTAAATTCAGGAATAAATATATAAACCCTATGCTAAAAACCGGATTACTGGCAATGACCATACCAGATAAGCCAAAGAGTCCGAATCAGAAATATTATACAACAGATACAGCCAACCCATTACTCACAGAAAATACGGAATAATCTGGATTCATGGTCTGATTTGCACACCTCCGCCGAAGCCTCGGGGGAGGAGGAGTTTGGAAAAAAAGATGCCCTATCACAAGGAAGATAATAGGATTACGCCCCAAAAAAAGAGGAGTGTTAATAACAATCCGGTCCGTTGACCCCCTGGGTTGATATCCTGTAAGGTTACATGACTGAAACGCTGTCAAACCGCTCCCTCTTCCTGCCCCTCCTTATTAACTTTAAAATTCAGCAAATCCTGGTCCTCTCATATTCGAAAAAGTTCTTTTCGACCGGTGATAAAAAAATTAATAAAGTAGTCACTATGAATTAAGGAGAAGGTTATAACAGTTTTATTTCTCACCTATAAAATCGCCCTATTCTATTTGGCATAATCCTACTAATTGCGAATAATCACTTCATGTATTCAGATAATATTGTTTAAACATTTCTGAATACAGGTTAGTTTTTGAATTTTATTTTTTACATTAAGATGTGTATTTGTGAACCCTGGATGTATAACCATAATCGAAAATAGCTTTCTTCGAAATTCCAACTTGATTAGATAAGTCACAGGAATAGGGTATAAAGACATAAGGTTTTATAGATTTTTGCATCAAAAAAACCGAGAGCTGTTGTAGAATCAAAATTGGCCGTTTTAAATTTTTAAAAAAAAAGTATTATAAAATGTACTTAATGTATGTGGATGAAAGTGGAGATGTTGGACTAAATAATAGTCCTACCAGTTACTTCATACTTTCGGCCATTGTTTTACATGAATTAAGATGGAAAAACACCTTAAGCGGTCTGGTTGATTTCAGACGGATGTTGAGAGATACTAAAGGGCTAAAGTTAAGAGAGGAAATTCATGCAAATGAATTTATAAATAAACCGGGGGATTTAAAAAGAATTAAGCGGAATGACAGGCTTGATATACTTAAAAAATGTATTGATTGGATTAATAGTCAACAACATCTCAATGTATACAGTGTAGTGATAAACAAAGCAGGAAGAACAGATGATATATTTGAATTAGCCTGGAACACTTTAGTCATGCGATTTGAAAACACAATTAGGAATAATAACTTTTCCGGTCCGCAAAACCCGGATGATAGAGGAATGATACTTTCTGATAATACCGAAGGAGAAAAACTTAGAAAGCTAATTAGGAAAATGAGACATTTCAATACGATTCCCAATATTCAACAATTCTATGCAGGTGGTTATAGAAATATTAAACTCGAATATATTATAGAGGATCCAATATTTAGGGATTCTCAACATTCCTTCATTCATCAAATGAATGACGTAATTGCCTATTGTGTTAGACAAAAATACGAACCGAATAATTATATGAAGAAAAAAGGAGGACACAACTTCTACAAACGACTTAATAATGTAACCACCAGGGCTGTTAGCAGAAGTAATGATTTAGGTATCGTTGAAATATAAATAAAAAAAGGTGGCCGAAACCACCGGAGGAATCCTACTTTAAAGACTGGCTTTATTTCAGATTCATTATAAATATATGAAAAATTGTTTGAATTATCAAATTCAATCTAGAATAGTTCATTTTTAAAAATTATCGCCTCCCAAAATAAATAATTGAGTTTTACATTTCTTAAGCGTAGTATGAATGTTCATTCTTATTGGGCAAGCACGATTTCTTCTTTCGCGATGTGGAAAATCCGCTCAAAACCAAAAGGTTCAATCCCAATGACACGAATTATTTGCAACTGATCTTTCAAGAACCGCTATCTACTTTCATGGCCCCCAAATTGGAAGTTGATATGTATCATTTACGAATTTCTACTTACCCGGATGAAAAAAGAAAGCCCGTTTACGATATCGATATCAAAAATCAGGTGGGACAATACCAGCACTTCAAAACTTTTGCAGAAGAAGAAAAACACGCAGAACTGCCGACTCCATTAGTTGTCTATTCTTTTGATGAGGTCCAAGCATATATTGATTATCTTCTGGATAATTCGTATTTTAACGTGAGCTCGATGAGATTTTGGGGCAATAAATATTAAAATAATTAATATTTATATGATTGATATGTAGAAATATGTGAGCAATATTTCGTATATTAAAGTAAGCAAACCAAATATATAAAAGATGCTCACACCCGATAAAATTACTGAAATTTATTGTATCGTTGATGATTTTTGCCTTGAAACTGACCAACTGGTAGCGAAAGAGGCTCAATTTCATGTCAATTATTCTGCTTATTCACTTTGTCCTAGTGAAGTTATTTGCTTGCTGACTTGTTTTCAACATTCCGGCTTCCGTAATTTAACCTGAGTTCGACAGAGAGAATAAGAGCCCTGAAGAGCCTGTCCCGACATGAAATTGTCGGGAGGCGAAATATTACTAACCCTGGGTGCCAACCCAGGGTGGAAAACAAGTTGAATCGTCGATTCTGGCATTGATTTTTTGCTTTTTTCGCAAAAATTATGACAGAATCAATTATTCGTCGAACCCACGTTAGGTATAGGGAGAAGGAGTAAAGTAATATCCTTATAAAATTCAAAACCCGAAAGCTTGAATGGTTTCAGGGGCTTTCGGGAACGATATCTTATAAATAAAGATACAACGAATAATAATAGCCAAATTAAGAATTTTCAAAAATGCATTTTAAGGACTTTGAGAATATAGTCCTGCGAATTCCGGAATAAGTTCCAATTTTAAAAGCCATTCACAACCCTATATTTCCCTATATACTTTAGCGTACCAGTTCATTCGTACAAAGCAGCCTTTCATTATCATTCTATCAGGTTAATGAATTCTTCCGGTTACTCAATGGGGGCAGCCGCAGGCTCATTGTTTTGTAAATAATCGTCATTTTCAGTGTATACTTCTCCTGGGTAGTAGTACTGGTGGCCCGGGTG
The DNA here is from genome assembly GCF_021729145.1 of Membranihabitans maritimus. GTDB lineage: Bacteria > Bacteroidota > Bacteroidia > Chitinophagales > Saprospiraceae > Membranihabitans > Membranihabitans maritimus. The sequence continues at coordinate 4,592 of NZ_JAJSLW010000017.1, forward strand.
ATGGACGGGAGCACATTGCTCTCCTGCGGGCAGTAGGATAGCCCGTATTTTATTAATTCCCCGTTGAATGTAAGGGTGAAAATGAATTGGATTATGGACGGTAGCCGCAACATTCCAGGTAAGAGAAATGAAGTTCCGGGAAGGATAGTGGCTATGATAGCTTATCTCACGATTATCGGGCTCATGATTGCGTTTGTTATTAATTATAATAGTATGACCAAATTTGCCACCTACCATATCAGGCAGGCAATAGGATTGACCATCACAGCCATTGTTTTGACCCTTATCGGGTTATTACCTCTGTCGACCCCGATACTCTGTATTACCGGTGGAGGAATTATATTATGTATGTGGTTTACAGGACTGGTCAATGCCTTTCTCGGAAAAGAAAAGCCTTTACCGCTTTTGGGCAGTGCATACAATAAATGGTTGAAAGGCTTGTAAAGAAAATATCTTTTTATGCTACCATTTACACATTCATCCCTACCACTTACTAAAAGTCCCATGCAAAACCCTCCCTGATTCCGGATATTGTAAAAGTTTATAATTTAAAATGTCTAAAAATGCGAAAGAATATATTTACCCTTTTGTCGGCCCTGGGGCTGATTATACTCCTGGGCCTGGCGTGTAAAAAAGAAGATTCATCCGGATTACCGGGTAATTGTGGCGATGGATTGAGCTGGACCAACCTGGTATCGGAAGAGTATAATGATTTGATCGAAGCCAGTACCGCGTATAGTACCGACCCTAGTCCTTCGAACTGCCTTAATTATAAAAATTCCTATACGGATTATCTCAATGCTTTGAATGCCATTACCGCATGTGTCGTCGGTCCACTAAGAGAGGGGTATGAACAGTCTGTCCGAGATGCCAAAATGGAAATAGATCAATTGTGCCAATAAAATCTTGAATTAAAATCACCCATAATAATTATTAAAAATGAGAAATTTTTTACTTGTTTTATTTGCTTTCTTTTTAACCCTGGGCGTTTCAGAAAATGTTCATGCTCAATCCTTTCAAAAAGGGGATGTGATAATCAATGCCGGGATAGGATTGGGATCAACTTTTACGTTTGCCGGGGGCCTTGGCCTGCCGTTGGGAGGTGGGGTTGAATTTGGAATCACCGACGCCATTGGAGTAGGCGGAGAGATTGGTTTTGTATCCGGTGGTGGTCTGACAGCGATTTATGTAGGGCCCAAAGGGTATTATCATTTTAATGAATTATTGAACATAGAAAATGAGCAAATCGACCTTTATGCCGGACTGAGTTTGTATTACAGGCATTTTAGCTATTCCGGGTTTTCATTTGGGATAGGAAGCGGAATTTATCCGGGGTTTCATATTGGAGGTCGATATTACTTTTCGGAAAACTTTGGCGTGAGCGCAGAATTGGGAAACAGTTATGGCTGGTTGAAAGCAGGGGTTTGCCTGAAACTTTAATATGATGGGTTAACAAGTAAGGGCTCCCTTGAACCATAGGTGAAAAGCAAACCATAATTTTGATGAAATCAAGGCGAATTCCATCTGTAAATGGACCTTTATGCGCTATCACTATGGGGGTAAAACAAAGGAGTGGACACTCCGCTGGCGAAAAAAATACCTGAGTGTATCCAATACTAACAAGAGAACATACATACCATGAACTTTTCCCCGGGAAGGATGATTTTTATTTTCACGTATTTTTACCCAGAATTGATGCCCTGAAACTGAAGAAAATAATGTCATCTTTCGGCCGCGGGGAAAAATTTTATTATTGCTGGTAGCCTTCTTGTTTTCATTTGGCCGGATATCCATCTTACTACCAATTAGATTATACAATGGTAGGTAAATGGTAAGTCTTTTCAGCGGTAGCTTCGGTAAAAGACCTTGCTTTAGCTCCGCTATGACTACGGTTTTTGCCTCACTTTTAGAAAAATCCCTTTCAAATTTAGGCTGCATCCCATACTATATTTTATATTACTTGAAAATCATCCGAATCGTATTCATGCTTATTCAAGGATGATGAAATGCATACAGAAAAAATTATAGTATTTTAAAGGAAAAACTTGAAGAAGGCCCCTTTACATATTTTTTCATTTTTTTTGATACTCATGGCTTCACAGCAGCTGTGGACCCAGAATCAGAATTTATATTTTGACAATTACAGCTCGCATGAAGGATTGTCACAAAATTCCTGTTACGCTATTTCGCAAGATGCTAATGGCTTTATGTGGTTTGCAACCCAGGACGGGCTCAACCGGTATGATGGCAAGGAGTTTCAGGTATACCTCCCGGGTGGGGAAAAAGGCGGATCATTGCCTTCGAACCATATATCAAGCCTGCATTTTGATCCGGATAGAAAGGTTATGTGGATAGGGACGGTCCGGGGGCTAAGCCTTTATCGACAAGATATAGATTCTATAGTGCCAATTTCCAAATTATTCCCATTTGCATCCGGGTTGGAAAGTTTACCCATCAGGAAAATATACCAATCAGGAAGCGATGAATTTTGGGTTGTAACACAGAATAGCGGATTGATATATGTGAACCTGGCAACAAAGGCGATTTCCCGTTTATTCACAGGACCAGGCGTACGTACCCAGGTAAACGGGTTTGCCGTACACCAGGGTGAAATCGTGACTTCCGTAGGTGATCGTTTGTATTGGCTGATGCCCAAACCAGACGGTTTTGAAATCGAAGTCCTCAATACAGGGGTGAATTTTTCTGAAATTAAAGAACTGTACTCCTTTCGCGACCGCCTGTGGATAGGTACCTATACAAAGGGATGTTTCTATATGGAAGGCTTTGGAAGGGAAGGTACGGTAAAAAGGTTTGAACCTGCGAGTGTGGGGGGAATTGGAACATTCCAGGCAGACAGGAACGGCAATCTGTGGATCGGTACAAGAGGGAATGGAATTATTGTTTTTAATCCCGATGATAAAAGAATATGGGAGGCAAGGTATAGCAAGTTTGATACCAGGTCTCTTGGTAAAGATTTTATTTTGTCAATTTTTAAGGATCGGCAGGGTATTATTTGGTGTGGACTCAGCGGGGGAGGTATATCAAAATATGATCCGTTAAAATACCAATTCGAGAATCTGAAAAACGATCCTTTACATCCTACTTCGCTACCTGGAAATATGGTTTTTGAAGTGTTTGAAAGTGCTACCGGCCAACATTATATCGGTACTCAGAATAAAGGATTAATACAATGGAATTTTGAAGACAGGACTTTTTATGAATATCCTTTTTTTGCTGATCCGGGTGTTCCTGAAAATACGGTGTATGATATAGTGGATGGTACTATGAATTCGCTCTGGATAGCCAGCTGGGGCGGGCTTATCCATTTTGATCTGGGAACGGGAGTTTTTAAAAAATATGTAGAGGAAGACCATCCGGCTACACAAAACCTATATGCTTTACATCCATTGAAATATGCTGATAGTCTATTAATTACCGGGGAGAATGGTACTATGTTTTTTTCTCTGGAAAAGCAAACCTGGTATCCATGTCTTCCTGATTTCTTTGGGGAAAAAGCTTACATAGGGCGACATATATATGAAGGAGAAAATGGAATGGTGTGGATTTGTACGGAAGGGGGTGGTTTGATCCGGTTGGATTATAAAAGGCAGGTGTATGAAGTAATAGAAAAGGTAAGAAATATTTCCAACAACAGCCGCTACTTATTAAAAGACGGAAGTAATTTCTGGATTGCCACTGACAATGGCATTGTGATTTATGACTATATCCGGGATACCATTGTAAAGCACATTTCTTTTGGTGATATTAACCGATCCAACGTTTGTTACAGTATCCGGAAAGGAAACACAGGTGATTTTTGGGTAGGCACCAATTTTGGCCTGGTTAGAATATCTCCCGGAGATTATGGAATACAGATTTATAACCTTGGAAATGGCCTACAGTTCCTGGAGTATAATACGGCGTGTACCCTGGCAGAGGAGGATGGCACCCTTGTATTTGGGGGAGTGGGTGGCATTACCATATTCAATCCTTCAGAAATACTGGATAATACATTTAGTCCGGACCCGATAATTACGGGTGTTCGGGTAAATGATAAGTCCAGGGTCCCGTCGAATGGAGACCCCATGTCTTTCCCGCATTGGGAAAATTATTTTGTTTTTGAATTTACCGCAAACAATTTTTCCAACCAGGAGCGTAATGTATACAAATACCGTATCAGTGGATTGTCTGAAAAATGGGTGGATAATGGAAATGACCACTTTGCAAGCTTTAATAGTATTCCTCCGGGTAGTTATACATTTCAGGTGAAATCAGCGAATAGCGACGGTGTATGGTCGTCGAATATGGCCCAATTTGAGTTTGTAATTCTTCCACCCTGGTGGGAAAGCTGGTGGTTTTTATTACTATTAATGTTGGTATCCGGATTTTTGATTTATCTGCTCATCAAGCGAAGGATTACCAGTATTAGGAATAAGGCAGAACTAAAGCAAAGAATATATGAAACGGAGATGATGGCTTTACGGGCCCAAATGAACCCTCATTTTATTTTTAATTGTCTTAATAGTATTGACGCCTTTATTCAAAGTAATGACAAATACCAGGCAACGATGTACCTGAATAAGTTTGCCAAGTTGTTGAGAAATGTTCTCGACAGCTCCAAACAGGATACGGTGACATTTTCCAGGGATTTCGAGACGCTAAAGCTATATTTGGAATTGGAAGAGCTTCGCAATGAGAATAAATTTACAACTATCCTTTATGCGGATAAAATCCTGTTGCAAGATGATTTCAAAGTCCCGCCTTTATTAATACAGCCATATGTGGAAAATGCTATACTCCACGGGTTAAAATACAAACACGGCCATGACGGGGTATTGAGAATTACAGCCAAAAAATTGAGCGATAGAATTAAATATATAATTGAAGATAATGGTGTAGGTAGGAATGGTATAAAGAATGGAGTCTCAAAGAATAAAACGTCCTATGGCATGAAAATGAGCAGCGATCGGGTTAAGTACTTTAATGGGGAAGAGAATGCATCGGTAGTGATCACGGATTTAATGGAAGACGGGGAAGCTTCGGGTACCCGGGTAGAGGTATTACTGGATTTGAAATAGTCGGATAGTTAGGTAGTAGGATAGTTGGGTAGTTGGATAGTAGGGTAGTAGGGTAGTTGGATAGTAGGGTAGTAGGGTAGTTGGATAGTAGGGTAGTAGGGTAGTTGGGTAATTGAGCGGTTTGATTTTTGATTAATTTTTATTAAACTAAAGAACTACCAAACTAAAGAACTACCAGACTACCAGACTAAAAAACTACCAGACTAAAGGACTAACAGACTAATAAACTAACAGACTAATAAACTAACAGACTAATAAACTAACAGACTAAAGGACTACCAGACTAAAAAACTACCAAACTAAAAAACTACCGAACTAACAGACTAATAAACTAACAGACTAAAGAACTACCAGACTAAAAGACTACCAGACTAATAGACTAATAAACTACCAGACTAAAGAACTACCAGACTACCAGACTAATAAACTACCAAACTAAAAAACAATTATGAAGAGTAAGTATCATTTTAAATTTGAAGATTTACAAATGTATCAGAAGGCACTTGCTTTTGCGGATAAAGTGAATAAACAAATTAGCTCTTTTCCCCGGCAAGAAAGATACGGGTTGTCGTCGCAATTTATAAGGGCTGCGGATTCCATTGCGAATAATATTGCTGAAGGGTCAGCCGGTTCCGATGCGAGCTTTAACCGATATTTGCAAATTGCCTGGGATAGTGCTCATGAGTGTGTTGTTTGTAGTACTAAATCAAGGCGCAGAGGATATATTTCAGCTGAAGTGGATGAAGAGAATAGAGCTTTGATCGTCGAACTTTGTAAAATGATAACTTCGTATAAGAATTATTTGAAGGGAAAATGATTAGATAGTAGGGTAGTAGGGTAGTAGGGTAGTAGGGTAGTAGGATAGTAGGTTAGTTGGGTAATAGGATAGTAGGATAGTTGGGGAGTCGGATAGTAGGTTAGTTGGGTAATAGGATAGTAGGATAGTTGGGGAGTCGGATAGTAGGTTAGTCGGGTAGTTGGATAGTAGGATAGTTGGGGAGTCGGATAGTAGGGTAGTAGGATAGTCGGGTAGTTAGGTAGTAGGATAGTAGGATAGTAGGTTAGTAGGGTAGTAGGTTAGTCGGGTAGTAAGTTAGTTAGGTAATTGAGCGGTTTGATTTTAGATAAATTTTTATTAAACTAAATAACTACCAAACTAATAAACTAAAGAACTAGAAGACTAAAGGACTACCAGACTAAGTGACTAACAGACTAATAAACTACCAGACTAATAAACTACCAGACTAAAGAACTAACAGACTAATAGACTAATAAACTACCAAACTAAAAAACTACCGAACTAACAGACTAATAAACTACCAAACTAAAAAACTAAAGGACTACCAGACTAAAGAACTAACAGACTAATAGACTAATAAACTACCAAACTAAAAAACTAAAGGACTACCAGACTAAGTGACTAACAGACTAAGGGACTAATAAACTAAAGGACTACCAGACTAAAGGACTAAAGAACTACCAGACTACCAGACTAAAGAACTACCAAACTAATAGACTAATAAACTACCAGACTAAAAGACTAATAAACTACCAGACTAATAGACTAATAAACTACCAGACTAAAAAACTATGACAACAGCAGTAATAATTGATGATGAACAAAAGGGCCGATTAGCACTTCGGGAGAAAATTAGGAATTATTGTAAGGGGGTAAAAATTGTAGGGGAGGCATCTGATGGGTTTGAAGGGGTGGAAATTATTAATGAATATCATCCCGACGTCGTTTTTTTGGATATTGAAATGCCGGGAATGGATGGATTTGAAATGATACAGGCGCTTCAAGAAATGGATTTCCATCTTATTTTTACTACGGCTTATGACCATTATGCTATCAAAGCCATTAAATATTCGGCATTTGATTACTTGTTGAAACCTGTAGATATCGAAGAATTAAAGTCTGCTGTAGAAAGGGTGAATAGTCAATCAAGACATGTTACAAATCAAAAGCTGGATGCGCTTCACAAAAATCTGCAAAACCGTCCGACCCTGGGGAAAATAGCTATTCCTACCCAGGAAGGTCTGTTGTTTTTTAATACCCTGGAAATTATCCATTTGGAAGCCCAAAGCAATTATACAATGATTTATTTTGAGGACTATCCTAAATTGCTGGCGAGCAGGACATTGAAAGACTTTGAAGATTTGTTACCCTCTGAGAATTTTTATCGGACGCATCATTCTCATATCATTAATTTACATTACATTAGAAGATATCTCCGGGGGGATGGTGGACAGATAGAGCTGCAAAATAAAAACTTTGTTCCCTTATCACGTAGGAAGAAAAAGGAGTTTTTAAATATAATCAACCAGGGTTGGTAGTTTTACATTACAGGCCGCACAGATCTGGAAGTGGCCTTCCGCTTATTCCAATTTACTATTCTCATAGACGATTTTAAAGTCTACAATTTTTTCGAGTGCATCCTTGAATTTTATCCTACTTTCCAGGAAATGTATTTTTCGGCCAAAGCTCCCTTTTTCCTTAAAACGAATGGTGCACAAATAAAACAAAAAGAGGTTTACTTCTTTGATCGATTGGATATTGTGAAAGGGATATCGATAGTTTTTGAAATAGTCCGTTACATAAATGAAGTCAGGGTCTATTTCCACTCTTTTTAGTTGAAAGAAGGTGAAATATAGGAAAACTATCCCCGTAATGAAGAAAATAGACATTCCCCATTTAAATGGGGTTGTGCGAAAGATAGCCATGTTCTCCGGGGTGAAAAATATCAAACCAATCGCAAAGGATCCGAAGAATACAACCCAGAAAATAGGTACAAAAAGTTTAAGGAGTAACGTTATCGAGGAACTAATTCGTTTCGGATACTTCATCTTTGATTTTTTGCTTTTTCTCTACCCTTGCCACGATATATATACTCATTTCATACAACATATACAATGGGAATGTAATCATAAGCATGGTCATAATGTCGGGAGGAGTAATAATAGCAGAAACAACTAAAATCACTACGAATGCAACCTTCCGGTATGTTCTTAAGTCTCCTGCGGTAATCAAACCGATTTTTGCCAGCATAAACATCACTATGGGTAATTCAAATAATAATCCCGTAGGGAGTGTATACATTGTCAGATTATTGACATAGGAGGTCAAAGTCGGTTGGGCGACCGTGTCCGCCAAATTGTAGTTGGTTAAAAAAGTCAGTGCGAATGGGGTGATAATATAATATCCAAAAAGGACCCCTGAGAGAAATAGTATGGAACAGACGGCTACGATCCCCCTCGCTGCTTTTATTTCCTTGTCATAAAGTCCGGGTTTGACAAAATTCCAAATTTCGTAAAACACGTAGGGAAAAGCGACAATAAAGCCAAGAACGATACTCACTTTTAGGTGGGTAACGAATTGTTCTTCTATTTTAAACGCCTGAACCTGGAATTCCGGTGGGGTGAGGCATAATACTTCGCTTAGTGAGCAAAAGATCCTGTATGTCAGGAAAGAAGGTTCTTTCGGAGCAAAAATTATATTCTGGAATACAAAAGATTTCATTACAAAAACCACAATGGCGATTACCAGGATACTTAGCAAGGACCTGACTAGGTGCCATCTCAGTTCTTCTAAATGATCCAGGAAGGACATTTCCTTCTTGTCATTCTTCTTCGGATCAAGATCTATTTTGTCTACATCTATTTGGTCAAGTGGCATGGTGCAATATCATATATTATAATTGAAAAGCAAAATTAGTCAATTAGATGGAAAAAAGATAGATATCTTTGCACTTGCAAAAAGTAAAAGTCATCTTTAACGAATTATTTGGTAATATGGAATCTGGACTTTTAATAAATTTTTTGGTATTTACTGTCAGCCTTGCGGTTTTGATCAAGGGGTCGGATTGGTTTGTTGATTCTGCGGAGAAGATAGGTTTGTCGTTGGGAATTAATTCTTTTGTGATTGGGGTGACCATAGTGGCTATGGGTACTTCGCTGCCGGAATTAGCCTCTTCGATAGCCGCCGTTAACTCCGGAGAGTCAGAAATCGTGATAGGAAATGTAGTCGGATCCAATGTAACTAATATTCTCCTTGTTCTTGGAATAGTGGCACTTATCGGGAATGTCGTCCCGTTGGAATATAATATCATGGATGTCGATATGCCTTTGTTGATGGGGTCAGCCATCTTTATATATTTTGCCGTAGAGGATCATACTTTTTCCAAGTTTGAGGCGCTGATTTTCCTTGCTGCATTAATAGGTTTTATTATTAATTCGGTAAAAGCTGATAAATTCGAACCGGACGAAGAAGTCAATGCTGGTATTAGGGATTACCTGATGCTAATCGTCGGTGGGGTATTGGTATATATGGGATCAGTCTATACGGTGGATGGGCTTCAGGGAATTTCCGGCAATTTGGGAATTGGAAGTGAAGTATTGGCCTTTACCGTTCTCGCTTTAGGAACTTCACTGCCTGAAGTCGTGGTAAGTGTAACGGCAGCGAGAAAAGGAAAAGCCGGCATGGCTATAGGCAATGTATTAGGTTCAAATATATTCAATTCGTATGCCGTACTGGGTATACCTGCACTTTTTACAGCATTAGATATTCCGGCTTCTACGAATACTTTTGCGGTGCCATTTATGATCGCTGTTACATTGCTATTTGCATTAATATGTATTAGTGGCAGGGTGAATAGATATGAAGGCCTGGTATTATTATTACTCTATGTATTTTTTATTTATAAAATGTCTACCAACATCATATAATAATTTGATGTATAATTTAGTTAAATCCTATTAAATACAAATGCTATGCTAGGAAATATTTTTGGCAACCTTGAAGAAAGGCAGGAAGAGTTGAAAAAAAAGTTGGAAAGTATCCAATTGGAAAGTTCTGTTATGGATGGGGCCATTATAGTAAAGGCCAATGCCAAAAGGGAGATATTAGATATCCTGATTGACAGTGAAAAGATTGATGTAAATGACAATGAGCAGCTACAGGATTTGTTGGTAACGGCGGTCAATGATGTCATTTCCATGGCATCCGAAGCTGAAAGGAATGAATCAGAAAAATTAATCAGTGAAATAATGCCTCCGGGACTCGGGGGATTAGGGAATCTCTTTGGTAAATAATGCAGCAATAGAATATGATCCGATCTATAGGGATAGTATTTTTTACGACACTATTTGGTATCCAGGTTTTTGGGCAATTGGAATCCGACCAATATCTAAAGGCCTATTACACATTTGATAATTGTGATGGAACTGATGATAGCGGAAATAATTCTACTGGAACCCTGACAGGCACCGAATGCAGGTGTGGTGTTGATGGCCAATCTCTCTTCTTCGACGGCCAGGATGACCGGATATTGTTTAATGGGAATGTGAATGAGTATTTTCGGGCAAATAATTTCACAATTAGCTTTTATTTCCGGCCCGTTTCTTCTTCTCCCAATACGGTCTTACTATCCAAGGTCGCCAACTGTAGTGATCAAACCGGGATTATGGTCAGGTACGGGAATGGCGGGGTAGCTGTTCAGCTGACAGGTGTAGAGGGTGAACAGAATTCTATTAATGCGAGGCTTAATCGACGTACTTGTTGGACTCACCTGGTCATTGTTCGAAGCGGTACTGTATTGCGGGTGTATGAAAATGGAGAATTGATAGCACAGGATGACAATGGGTTGCGAAATGTCAATATTGAAAATAGTACGCCTCTTACTTTAGGTATGGGGGGATGTTCCTCCTCTTTGGATGAACCTTTCCGGGGGTATATTGATGAATTGCGGGTGTATAACCATCCTTTGAATCCTTTGCAAATAGAACGATTGCGAATCCCGGTGGATGAATTGATATCCAAAGATACAGTAATTGCTATGGGAGATGTTTTTATGCCCCAGGTAGCGCATACATGTGCTTCCCAGGTAAATTGGTTGCCCTCATCTGCAGTCAGTTTGCCCGGTGATATTGAAACCCTCGTGGATGTTGATGAAACTACTACCCTGGAAATAGAATTTGACTATTCTGATTGCAGCGTGATTGACAGTATGGAGGTAAGGGTGGTCAATAGTGATGAGATTGACTGTGGTAATATCCCGATGCCGCGGGCATTTACCCCTAATCAGGATGGGCTGAATGATCAATATTTTATTACTGTCCCCGCTTCGGTAGATCATTTAATTTCCTTTGAAATTTACGATAAATGGAATAACAGGGTTTTTTATACCGAAGACCCGCAAGGGGCCTGGGATGGCACTTTTCAGGGGGAAGTAATGAACCCGGGGGTATTCTTGTATAAAATTCGATTTGAGTGTTCTGGTAATGTAGAAGTCAATACCGGGGAGGTTTTGTTGTTGAATTGAAGATATGGGGATGTAATTGGTGTCGGGGAAAAGACAATGATGGTTATAAACTAAAAGTATAAAGAATGGAAGAGATTCAAATAAAAATTGATTTCAATTCCATTAATAATCATCAAGATTTGGTATTTGCATTAGCTCCATTTATATACGATAAAGCAGAAATGCCTTGTTAATATCCATATTAATTTAACGTGAGTTCGACACAGAAGATAAGAGCCCTGAAGGGGCGAAATATTGCTAACCCTGGGTGCCAACCCAGGGTGAAAAACTAGTTAAATCTTCGATTCTGGCATTGATTTTTGCATTTTCAGCAAAAATAATGACAGAATTAATTAATGGTCGAGCTCACGTTAATTCAAACACTCAATATTTGTGGTCCGATCAGCTTTTATTATTGGTCACGGCAATTAATAATTTGAGAAATGAAGGAGTGGATGTTCAGATAAACTTTATAGAATTTAATCACTTTTCAAAGAGTGTAAATTATGCTAGTCGTTTAAATTTTTTCAAACATCTACGAGTTCCATATATAGAAGATTTTTCAAGGAAAAACCCAATAGGACGATTTACTGAAATCAAAAAGTTTGATGAAAACAATGCACTCCAACTACAAAGGGAAATAGTGCAAATCTTAATATCTAATGGAGTAAATGAAGATATGTTGATCGTTTTGGACTATTGCCTTTGGGAGGTGATAGATAATACATTGAATCATGCTGGTCCTGAATATAAATATGGTAACGGGTATGGTTATTTGTGTTGTCAATATTTTCCTGCTATTAATGAAGTGCGTATTATGATTGCGGATAATGGTATTGGCATCCATAGCTCTTTAACTCAGCATCCCGATAGTAAATATCAGCATTTGAATGAAGCTCAAGCTGTAGGTAGTTGTATAAAAAAAGGGATTTCAAATAGCGCAGGTAAAGGATTTGGATTATGGGCTACGGCTGCATTGATACGTGAAAATAAAGGGGAATTAATTATCCATTCAGGGAACTATCAATTGCAGTGCTCTTCCGAAGAAGTTATATATGAGACTGCTTACTGGAAAGGGACCTATGTGTTTTTGAGGTTGAATACTAATATGCCTGTGTCTTATGAACTTATTTTTGATAGATCGGATCAACGAAATAATTTTCTGGATTTTAAGGAAGAATTTCTTGATGAACTTGATAGTCTTTGGTAAATAAAAGAACTTTTTGAATACTTAAATAGTTAACACATTATAAGCATGAAAACTATGTTACTGCAATTTAAAAATATAGGAGAAAGTTTGGGTACGCGAGTATTGGGAGCTAAAATTCGACATCAGGTAGAACCAATGCTAAAGGGAGAGGAAATTATCATATTTGATTTCGAAGGGGTTCGTTTTATTTCGCATTCTTTTGCTGATGAATGTTTTGCTAAGCTCTTGAATAAATGGAGTATAAATGAGTTAAAACAAAAAACCACATTTGTTAATACTCCACCACGTATAAAAAAGACAATAGCTTTTACTTTCAAAGAGCATATTGTACAGCAGTCCAAAGCTTAATTCTTAGGAACCTTTTTGTTAATTTTGGTATAGGTTTTGTACGCTTCGTAAGCGCAATGATAAAAAAAATCACAGCATATCTGCTTTTAATGACCTACTTGCTGGTGTCGACCGGCTTGTACGGTGCCGTACACTATTGCAGTGAACAATTTGTCTCAATATCATTATTTGATGTTGAAAAATCGGATGAGTGTAGTACATCCAAATGTTGTAAGGAAGCAGAAGAGAATACCGATGAAAAACCTTGTTGTGATACGGAATTATTTTCACTTGATTTTGCGAGTGAACGGGTATTACTAAAGAGTACAAATAATCTTTCTTTCGACGGGGGAAGGAACATTGTTTTCGGTGATGAGTGTGAACCTACCGTATTTTATTCAGACCTTGAATCCGTCCAGGTGCTTTCCGATGGACCGCCTGTAAGGGTTCCTTCTTATATCCAAAATTGCGCTTTGGTGTTTTATGATTGATAGATGTTGAAAAAAGAATCTGAACCAACAGGCAATCATTTTGTCTGATCATTTTTTCAATATCAAACTAAAAATCATGAAATTATTATATAAAAGTTTATTAATCCTACCTGTATTTTTTTTCGCTATTTCCATAGGGCAGGCCCAAAGTAAAAACATCCAGACAGACTCTGTTACTGTAAATGGTGTATGTGATATGTGCAAAGACCGAATTGAAGAAGCGGCTATCATAAAAGGAGTGAAAATGGCTGAATGGGATAAATATGCCCAGAAGTTGACAGTCCTTTACAAGCCAAAAAAGACAAACCTTCAGACCATATGTGCTGCTGTAGCCAAAGTGGGACATGATACTGATAAAGTCAAAGCTACCGAGGAGGCCTATGCTTCTCTACCTGACTGCTGTGCCTATCGCAACAGTGAATTGGAAGTACATTAAAACCAGGGTAATGAAAATTATAGCTTTTGCAATCCTTTGCCTGGGAATGGTCTGTTCCTATGGGCAAAGCAACACAGATGTCATTATCGGTAAGGTCTATGAACTGGATTCAGATACCAGAGACACTATTCCTTTGATAGGGGCGAATGTGGTATGGTTAGGCGACCATTCCGGTACAGCTACGGATGTAAATGGTGCGTTTACCCTGAGGAAGAATACGGAGGTAGAAACTGTTGTCATTAGTTATACAGGATACCAGTCCGATACCATTAAAGTGGGCAATCTGGATAAAATTTCAGTTCAGTTGTCCTCCGCTGTTACATTGGATGAAGTGAAAGTTCAATACCGGAAAAAGTCTTCAGAAGTATCGATGATTGATCCGGTCAAAATGGAGAATATATCCGAAGAGGAACTTAGAAAAGCAGCTTGCTGTAATTTGAGTGAAAGCTTCGGTACCAGTCCGAGCGTAGATGTGTCATTTACCGATGCTGTTACGGGTACCCGGCAGATTAAGATGTTGGGGCTTGCAAGTGCCTATGCACAAATTACCCGTGAAAGTATGCCCAATGTCCGGGGGCTGAGTAGTACCTATGGATTGACGTTTATACCGGGGCCCTGGGTAAGTTCTATGCAATTGAATAAGGGAACGGGAAGTGCTATCAATGGTTTTGAAAGTATTTCAGGGCAAATTAATGTCGAAATGAAAAAGCCTGAAAATATGGAAAAGCTGCACCTGAATGTCTATGGAAATGAAGGTGGTCGTATGGAAGGCAATGCCCTGTATTCCCAATCCATTGGTGAAAAATGGTCCACAGCTCTATTTTTACACGGTAAAATAAACCATCAGAAAAACGATAGGAATAATGATGGATTCCTGGACAAACCTGTCGGTGATCACTTGATTGGATTAAACCGATGGAAGTATAATGGGACAGGAAATGTGCGAATGCAAATGGGGGTAAAGGCCACCTATATAGATAATATTGGTGGGCAATCAACATTTGATCCGGAAAGCCCGGTTGCTTCCAATAGTTGGGGGATGACCAATAGGGTCAATCGCCTGGAGGGGTGGGCAAAAATTGGAATATTATCCCCGTTACCCTGGCAATCAATGGGGTTTCAGTTATCGGCCTCTTATCACGATCAGGAAAGTACTTTTGGTAATAAAGAGTATCTGGGAAAAGAAACTTCTCTTTATGCCAATTATATTTTTCAATCCATAGTATGGAATACCAACCATGGCATCAAACTAGGAGCCAGCTTCCAATATGACAAGCAGGATGAACAACTATTGGCTCAAGATTTACTTCGCGAGGAATGGGTCCCGGGCGTGTATGGGGAGTATTCCTATAAAGCACTCGATAATTTTGATTTGGTCGCAGGGATGAGGTGGGACCATAGCAATCGTTACGGTACCTTTTTTACGCCGAGGCTTCATTTGAGATATGCTATTACAGATCAATCTGTGTTGCGGGCATCTGTAGGCAGGGGCCAGCGAACAGCATCTGTCATAGCTGAAAATTTCGGTGCTTTATCGAGTTCACGTCAATGGATATTCGAAAATGCAACCGGGTATAATTTGGGTTTTCAACCTGAAGTAGCCTGGAATTTTGGTATTAATTTTACACAAGGATTCAAATTGGATTACCGGGATGGAAGTATGACATTTGATTTGTACAGGACGGATTTTCAAAATCGTATAATAGCAGATTTTGATGAAAGCCCAGGGGAAATTCATTTTTATAACCTGGAAGGAAAATCTTTTTCCAATGTGTTTCAGGCACAATTGGACTATGAATTGGTACGCAATCTGGATTTGCGAATAGCATACCGATGGATAGATGCCAGGACCCGATTCGAGTCGGGGCTTCGGGAAATCCCATTAAATTCGAAAAACCGTGCTTTTGTAAACCTTGCTTATTCTACCTGGGATGAAAACTGGAAATTTGATGCTACATTGAATTGGCAAGGGGAAAAGAGGATTCCGGATACGGAGATCAATCCGGTTGAATACAGGTTGCCAGAATATTCCCCGGCATTCTATACCATCAATACCCAGGTTACCCGGATAATTAATTCGGATATTGAGATTTATATCGGAGGAGAAAACATATTGAATTATGTGCAGGAGAATCCAATTATAGCGAGTGAAGATCCTTTTAGTGATTTTTTCGACGGGACGATGGTCTGGGGCCCGGTTTTTGGAAGGAATATTTATTTGGGGGCGCGGTATACAATTCCGTAACGGTTTTATAGGTCCCGAATACACGAATTAATCGCACTCCAAATACATTGGGGTGTTCACTGGACAATCATTATGCATTTTCCCGTAGGTCTCACGGACTCCCTGGGAGGATTTCAATGGGGTGCTATTTTTATATTCTTGTTAGCCCTTTTAGCTTTATGTCATGGGCATCCCATTGGGTTAATAATTATATTTGTATCCTTTTTCGGTTTCCCCGATTTATACATAAGATTAGCTTTGTGCAGGTGTGTAGCTTGAAAATGTTGTGATGAATATTACGGGATAAAGGGAAGGATACCAGCAAGGTATTGCCTCAGCGCATAATCAAAATAAAGAGGCCGGTTTAACAAACAACCGGCCTCTTTAAATATTAGAAAGAATATTTACTGTGTACAACAGTCCGTAAAATTTGAAAATCTTTTTCTTGTTTATTTTATTAGCAATACATCTTCTCGTCTTTGGACTACGAGCCCGTCAATAAATTGGACTTTTACCAGGAGAAGATATAAGCCCGGATTAGCTCTTTGCCCTTTTACAGAACCATCCCACCCCGTTATTTGCGCTTCGGCAGGGTTGATATTTTCTTGTTGCCAAAGTAATCCACCATACCGGTCGTACACCTGAAATGATTGAATGGACTGCACTCCGGGACCTGGTATTACTGTTAGTAAATCATTGTTTCCATCGCCATTAGGAGTAAAGGCATTTGGTATACCGATATCCCTTTGTTTACGGACTAATACAAATATATCATTGGCTGCAGAGCATCCACGTGAGTCAGTGACTTCCAGTGTGATAAACATATTTTCTACCGCGGTAAATTCCAGTTCTTCCCGGGTCGTCGGTTCTGCAATTCCATCGGGAGACCAGATGTATTCTACTATTGAATTTTCGCCGTTAATGCGGGCAGAAACTTCGGCTGTTTGTCCCAAGGGTACCTGCAATGTATCGGGTTGGTCGAACTGAATATTGATCGGGTTGGGTTCACGCACAGTAATGGCTGTGGAAGCTGAGCATAAATTTTCATCAAACACAGTCACCGTATGGCTTCCTCCCAAAATGTCGACGGATTGTCCCAAAGGACTGGGTACACCGCCGTCAACGGAAAATTGATATTGAGTGTTGGTCCCTCCACTGGCATTTTGGATCGTCAGGGAAGTGGTATACCCAAAACAGGCAGGTTCTTCTATTGGAGGAACAGTAAATGAGATGGGTTCCGGTTCCATTAATTGGTATTGGGTGGTGGCCCGGCATCCCCGGTCATCAGTTAAAGCAAAATTATAATTCCCGGCTACGGCGTTCTCTATCACCAGTGAATCGGTAGTGTTGGCACCTCCACTATAAGAGTATCGGACTTCAATATCCCCGGGTGTGCCACCGATCATATCCAGGACAATGACACCATTGGAGTCTCCTTCACAGGAGGGAAGCACTATTTGGTCTTCAAGGACCGCTACACTGAGTTCTTCGGGTTCTTCAATTTCGAAATTGAGTTCAATGGCAGGGCATGGGTTAAATGCAGGGTCAGTTTCGTCTGTAATGATGACCCTGTAACTATTAGCCGGAAGGTCATACAATCTATTGGCGAATTGGCTTGGTGGACCGGAAATGTGTTCCCAATCAAAGTTGAAACCTGCTCCTCCACCTCCTTCTATGTCAATTAAAATAGAACCGTCATCTTCACCAAAACAGCTAATATCTGTTACAGTAGTGTCTATTTGTACAAGTCTTTGAAAATCAACATTGAAATTGGTATCTATTACCAGGCAATCTTCGTTATATATTTTTAAGTTGTGGGTTTCGTCGTCAAATACCCTGTAGTCTGATTGTCCCACTTGCAAAGGACCATTGTCCCACGAGAAGTCATAATTATTAATGGGTTGGTTTAAATAAGCTATTACAATAGCATCCGGTGAAGAACATTCATCGACGACGGTTGATTCGAACCGGGTAATATATACTCCTCCTGATTGAGATCGTACATAAATGCTATCCCGGATAGGTTCGCATGTTTCATCCGTTGAAGTGAGGGTGAAAGGGTAGTATCCGGGACTGGTGACGGTAATTATTTCCGTGTCTTCTCCCGTATCCCATTCCAGGGATTCATAATCGCTTTGGATACTGATTCCCGCCTCTACTGAACTTCCCGGGTCACATGGAATTTCACTTTCGATTTTGGAGTACACTACACCAGGTGATAATGTAAATTCACTCGTAATACTACAGCCCGTTCCCTGGCTGGTAACAGTAACGGAATAAGTGCCCGGTTCCAAATCGGTTAAGTCTTCGGTGTTGGGGAAAAAGTCACTTGGGTCTTCGCTACTCCAGTCAAAATCGTAGTTGCCGGTAGTGGGTGTGACTGTTAAATCTATAGAACCTGTTCCACCGGCATCACAACTTACAGGATTGACAGTAGCATCAAGTAATAGGTTTTCGCTTATATTTTCGATGGTGAAATCATGGTTAAAGGCACCGCAATCGCCCGTTATTTGTATTGTGTAATCACCCGGATCCAATTCCCGAAGCCAAATTTGTCCCTGGCTTTGATTAGCTATATAGGCGCCGGTAAAAATATTGCCATTGTAGTATACTTCGACATCTTCCCAGACGGGTGTATTTTCACTTTCTACATAAATCCTGTATTCCCCACCTTCTGAATTATTACATCCAATATCGCGATGCGTAGTATCTCTGAAAGTAAAGCTTTGCATGGCCATATCCACATCAAAATTTACGGGTATCGAACATCCTGCATCATCTGTTACAATGTAGGACGTTTGGGGTAAAAATTCCAGGTTGATTTCCCTGTCTGTTGTTTCTTCAAATCCGGACCTGGTAACCGTATAAGGACCATTTCCTCCCGAAATATTTATGGTAGCTTCTCCCGGGGTCCCGCTACATCCGGGGTCAGTAGTTATCGTTTGTGCTATAGACAATTGCCTGTCTGTCGGCATGGTCTGGTTCAGCGGTTTAGAACAATTATTTTGGTCCGTAATAATTACAGCTACCTCTCCGCCTGCTATATTGTTTAATGTATCAATATTGTAATATTTCTGATTATTATAGGTCCATTCTATATCAAAGTTATCCGTGTTAATATCTTCAATGTATACTTTTCCATTGGGGTCGAAAGAACTACAGGTATTTCGTTCGAAGGCTAATCTATATTCGAAATTTTCACCTCCAATAGTAATGTTTTTCGATATAGAGATATTACTATCATCTGTAATTTCTAATGTGTAATTACCCCCGGCCAGATTATTTATATTAAAAGTATCGTTTTGCGTGGTACCATTCCTTGGGTCCGGTCCTCTTAATGTGTATGTATAAGGAGCCTTTCCGCCAAATATATTAATGTTTAAGCTCGATGAATTGCCTGCTTCGTTCGTACAACTGGAATAGGCAAAGTCCAGGTCTCCCGATGGAACAACGGTTATGATTCCAGGAATTGTAGTAAATGGTAAGTTTTGTATATCCCCATCTGCAAAATCAATACTGGTAGTTGAGTATTTTTGAAAAAATAATTCGGTTGATTCGCCTACACTTCCCACTACGTTAAAGCACATTTCGAACAAAATTCCATTATCCTCAATGTCGATTCCATCTCCTACCCCCGTCGAAAACCAGAGGGCAATTAAAATGCCCTGATCAGCAAAATTTTCATTGTAATTACTACCTGGTGCAAAATCCGAAAGGATGGGATTACTATTCATAATCGAACTATATTCCAGTACGGAAGGATCCCATTTAATAGGAAACTGAAACCCTCCAATATTAGTAAAATCCGAAACCCGTACAGGTATACAAATTTGGCTGCCTTCTTCCACTGTAGTATCTGGGAATGAGATTTCTACGGTTGTCGCACCGGCTGCAAACGATAAATTAAAGGTTCTTGCACACCCCTGATTATCAGAGATCGTTAATTGGTAACCGTTATTCGGATCAATGTCAGAATAATCAAAACTATTACCAGAGCCTGATAAATTTATACTTTCATTTGTTGATGTGTTCAACAAATTAACTGTGTATTCACTACCATCTAATGCGGGTAAACCACCCGTTATGTCAATAGTCCCGGCAGTCTCTGATGTTTTATTGACCGTGTAAGTCAATGGCCCCAGGTAAGTGATCGCAAATGCGCTTCCGGTATTGACATGGGTACAGGCATCGTTTCCTGTTGCCTCGAAAAAATCTTCGGGATTGGATGATCCTGCATTGGCATTATGTACCGTAATAGGTACAAACCAAAGGGTTTGTGGAGCATTTAGACCAGCCGCAGTGAGGAAAGAACCGTCATTGACGGCTGTGAAATTGCCATTCGCATCTGCCTGTGCTACGATCATGGCTCCGCTTTCGTTTGTGAGGAGGTTTTCCAAATCGAATAATGCATTGGAATTTACAATTTCCGGGGATGTAGTCGGCTGATTTGTAAAGACAGCGTACCGAATTCCGGCAGGTGTCGAGGCATCAGGGTCCTCATCCAGGTTGAAATCCCCATCGTGCTGGACACTGACTCCCTGCCCATAGCAGAGCGTAATATTTCCTTCACTATCCAATGAAGCTCCATTGGAAAATGGTCTCAAAGCTGCGTTGCCTGCATTGATTTGTGTACAATTTGCTCGTGTACCAATGCTTGGTGTTTCTCGGGGTGCTATGAATTCCGGTTGTTGGGCGAATAGGCTGTTTAACGAAATTAATAGTATGACTATTAGTTTGTTATATATTTTCATACAGTTTATATCAAGTATTTGAGTGCACAAATATAGATCAATAGTTTGTACTGAACTAACTAAGAAACGCCTTTCGCAAATCTTTAGTACGAAAATGACAGGTTTTAATACGAAGAATTGAAAATTTGGTTCTTTACATGGGATTTGATTCTAATGGACATTTAAATTGTTTTAAAATAGATGATTATAGATATATAACTATCTTAATGTGAATGTGTTGGCAAAATTAATTAATAGTATTCGATCGTCTTCACTCGATTTTATCAATGTTCTATGCACTAAATTTTTTACCTTGCACCCGGAAATTTAAACTGAAAAAATATTATGGCTAAATACAAAGCAGCCATTACTGGAATAGGGGGATTTGTTCCCGAGACAAAATTAACGAATTTTGATCTCGAAAAAATGGTTGAGACCAATGACGAGTGGATCGTCTCCCGGACCGGAATAAAGGAGCGCAGGATCTTTAGAGAGCCCGGTAAAGCTTCATCAGATATGGCAACTTATGCAGTTAAGGAACTCCTTGAAAAAACAGGGACGAATCCCGAAGAAATCGACGTAGTTATTTGTGCTACGGTAACGCCTGATATGCAATTTCCGGATACGGCAAATACCATTGCACTTAAAATTGGTGCGAAAAATGCATGGGGATTTGATCTTGGGGCGGCTTGTTCCGGATTTCTATTTGGTTTGACCACAGGGTCCAGGTTTATAGAATCAGGAGCTTATAAGAAAGTATTGGTTATTGGCGTAGATATGATGTCTTCTATAATAAACTATAAAGATAGGACAACGTGTATACTATTTGGGGATGGAGCGGGATGTGTTTTGTTGGAACCCAGTAAAAATGAATATGGCTTTGAGGATGCGGACTTACACGGAGACGGGAGTGGAGCAAAGTTCTTGAATATGAAAGCTGGTGGGTCTCTCCATCCGGCCTCAGAAGACACTGTCAAGAACCGAGACCACTATGTATTTCAGGATGGTAGACCGGTATTCAAGGCTGCAGTGAGCGGAATGCGTGCTACGACCCTTAAAGTATTGAATCGAAATAATATTACAAAAGATGATATAGATTGGGTTGTTCCCCATCAGGCCAATATGAGAATTATTAACAGTTTGGCGGATTATCTTGAAGTGCCCAAGGAAAAGGTGATGACCAATATTGAAAGATATGGGAATACTACGGCTGCCACATTGCCATTATGTTTGTGGGATTACGAGAAAAAACTCAGTAAGGGAGATAAATTGATATTTACAGCTTTCGGAGGAGGATTTACCTGGGGTACCGTATATTTGACCTGGTCCTATGATTCAAATTAATTTATTATTTTGTAACCATTAGAATAAAAGCTGATTTATGGCGAACACATCTGATATTAGAAAAGGTTTGTGTATCGATTTTAATAATGACCTTTTTCAAATCATTGAATTTCAACATGTAAAACCCGGAAAAGGAAATGCCTTTGTTCGGACGAAACTAAAGAGTATTACAACGGGGAAAGTACTGGATCATACCTTTCCTGCCGGCCACTCTATTGACCCGGTCCGCGTAGAACGGAGGGTTTTCCAATATTTATATGCAGATGAATTTGCCTATCATTTTATGAACAATGAAACCTATGAGCAAGTAGGTGTAAATAAAGAAATGGTAGAGAATTCACAATTTATGAAAGAAGGGTCTGATGTTGAAATTTTATTTCATGCAGCTGAGGAACGACCTTTGGTAGTCGAATTGCCCCAGAATGTAGTTTTGGAAGTGATCTATACAGAACCTGGTGTGAAAGGAGATACGGCAACAAATACACTTAAACCAGCCAAGGTAGAGACCGAAGCAGAAGTCAGGGTTCCACTATTTATCAATCAAGGTGATTTGGTGAAAATTGATACGGAGACAGGAAATTATATTGAAAGAGTAAAACAATAATAGAAATGAACTATAAGGAAATTACGGAATTGCTAAAACTTATCAGTGACTCGCATCTTTCGGAATTTAAAATGAAAGACGGGGATTTTGAATTGTCAGTGAAAACCGATAAATACCAGAAAAAGTCAAAAGACAAAAATCAAATCATACAGATACCGGGCACCCAGGCACTTCAACCGGGGGCAGCAGAAGTAGCGCAACCCGTTTCACCTTCAGGGGGGCAGGTAGAAGCTAATCCCAAGGAAAAGGAAGATGTACAGGAAAAAGAAGAAGATAAATATTTGGAAATAAAATCTCCAATGGTCGGAACATTTTACCGGTCATCAGCTCCGGATAAACCTCCTTTTGTGAAAGTAGGAGATCAAATAGAAAAAGGTTCTGTAGTTTGTATTGTAGAAGCTATGAAACTATTTAATGAAATCGAATCTGAAATTAGTGGAAAAGTAGTAAAAGTGGTAGTCGAGGATGCCGCTCCGGTAGAATATGATCAGGTTTTATTTTTAGTTGATCCCAGTTAAGGGGACTCAATTTTTTTTCGATTTCTGAATTTTTACTAAAACATAATATCCGGGTATGTTCAATAAAATTTTGATAGCGAACAGGGGAGAAATAGCACTGCGTGTTATACGAACCTGTAAAGAGATGGGAATTAATACGGTTGCAGTATATTCGACGGCAGATAAAGAAAGTTTGCATGTTCGCTTTGCTGATGAGGCTGTTTGTATCGGGCCTCCCCAAAGTAACTTATCCTACCTAAATATCCCAAAAATCATGGCCGCAGTGGAAATAACCAATGCAGATGCTGTACATCCAGGCTATGGTTTTTTAGCTGAAAACGCAGATTTTGCTGAGATTTGTACAGAATACGGGATCAAGTTTATAGGCCCTTCTCCGGAGCATATTCGCTTAATGGGAGACAAGGTAACGGCAAAAGATACTATGAAAAAAGCAAAGGTCCCTTGTATCCCGGGGTCTGAAGGGCTGGTTGATAGCATTGAAGAGGGCATAGTAATAGCAAAAGATATAGGCTATCCGGTAATTATCAAAGCAACTGCTGGTGGGGGTGGAAAAGGAATGAGAATAGTAAAATCTGCCGAAGAATTTGAAGAAAACTGGAACAAAGCAAAACAAGAAGCTGGAGCAGCGTTTGGAAATGATGGTATATATATAGAAAAGTTTATCGAAGAACCCCGACATATTGAAATTCAGGTCATTGGAGACCAACATGGTAAAGTATCACACCTAAGTGAAAGGGATTGTTCGATCCAACGCAGACATCAAAAGTTGGTAGAAGAAAGTCCGAGCCCTTTTATGACACCGAAACTGAGGGACAAGATGGGGAAAGCTGCGATCAAAGCAGCCAAGGCTATTAATTATGAAGGCGTGGGTACGGTAGAATTCCTGGTAGATAAAAATAGAGATTTCTATTTTATGGAAATGAATACGCGGATTCAGGTAGAGCATACTGTAACGGAAGAGGTGATAGACCACGATTTAATAAAAGAACAAATTAAGGTGGCAAATGGGGAAAAGATTTCAGGAAAGAATCTGACGCCTATGCTACATGCCATTGAATGTCGGATTAATGCCGAAGATCCATTTCGTGATTTTAGACCTTCACCGGGCATGATCACCGGATTTCACAGTTCCAAAGGACAGGGAGTACGGGTTGATACGCACGTTTATGCAGGATATATTATACCCCCGTATTACGATTCAATGATAGCAAAACTGATTTGTAAAGCCCAGACCCGGGAAGAATGTATCAAAAAGATGCAGCGAGCCCTTGACGAGTTTATTGTAGAGGGGGTTCATACTACTATTCCATTTCATCAACAACTTATGAAAAATGAGAATTTTAAATCCGGAAATTTTGATACCGGATTTATGAATACTTTTGAATTGGAAAAAGATGATAGCGAGGAATAATAAGGTGTCGAGAAAATAAATATCATTGAAAAGTGACTGGAGAGAAATATTAACTTGGCTCAAACCATATAGTTGGCAACTGACGGGAAATATTTTTTCCAACATTTTAGTTGCTATTTTTACGGTAGTCAGTATTCCGGTTCTCAAGCCATTTTTTGATGTATTATTTGATCAAATATCAGATAAGTCTGATATTGAGGGCCCTGTAGCTTTTTCCTTTAATAATATCGAACCCTTTATTAATTATTATTTATTTGAATTTGTCAATAACAACGGGAAGGAAAAAGCCCTCCTAATCGTTTGTCTTTTTATAGTAGCTAATTTCCTGCTTAAAAATATCTTCCGCTATATTTCTTTAGTTTTTATGGCGGTATTGAGAAACGGGATTGTAAGGGACTTGCGAAATAAGCTATTTGACACTTTGCTTATTAAACCTTTTTCATTTTACAAAGAAGAACGCAAAGGGAATCTATTGACGATCATGAGTAGTGATGTAATGGAGTTTGAGTCCAGTGTATTGTCCGTATTAGAGACTATTATTAGATCTCCATTGATCATAATTGGAAGTTTGGGATATATGTTATATGTCAGTCCTGAACTTACTTTGTATGTCCTTTTATTGATGCTTTTTACCATTGTGGTAATAGGAGGTTTGAGCAGACGGCTCAAGAAAAATTCCAAGGAAGCACAGGATTTAGTTGGTTCTACCCTTTCAATTACTGAAGAGGCGGTATACGGCATTAAGACAATCCGGGCTTTTTATGCCCAGGATTATGTAAAAAAGCTATTTTCTAAATTCAATAATAGTTTTCGAAGGTTGCGAAATAAGATCTTATTTCGCAAGGATTTGGCATCACCCATGTCTGAGTTCCTGGGAGTGACCGTAGTTACCGTTTTGTTGTGGTTGGGGAGCAATCAGGTGTTTTCTGAAGAAATGGATGCAAGTACTTTTTTGACTTTTATTTTTGCATTTTACAATATTATTGATCCCGCAAAGTCATTTTCATCTGCTTACTACAATCTTCAAAAAGGAATGGGGGCGTATTCTCGCATTCAAAGCCTGATTAATTCCGATAAGGAGGTTCAATTGATTAGCGGAACCAAAAAAATGGAATTTCTGGGGGAATCCATTGTAATTGAAAGATTGAATTTTAAATATCCCGGCGAGGAGTCCAATGTGTTGAGTAATATCAATATTGAGATCAAAAAAGGGGATCGCGTAGCACTTGTAGGTGCTTCGGGGTCAGGTAAAACTACTTTAGTAGATCTGATTTGTCGGTTTTTGCAACCGACATCCGGTACGATTCGGTTTGACAATATTGATATTAAGGAATTTACCGAAGATTCATTCCGTAAAAATATAAGTATAGTATCTCAAGAGCCGGTATTGTTTCACGACAGTATTCGCAATAATATATGTCTTAATGATGTCGACCACGATGAAGAAAGGATATTATCTGCTTGTCATAAAGCCAATGTCAGTCCTTTTTTGAATAGTTTTGAATCGGGTCTTGATACTATAGTAGGAGAAGGTGGAGGAAAATTAAGTGGTGGGCAAAGACAGCGAATTGTTCTGGCACGGGCATTATACTATAATGCACCGATACTGGTGCTTGATGAGGCAACCAGTGCTTTGGATAGTGAATCTGAAAATTCTATTCAGGAAGCGATTGAAAACCTGGGAAGTGACAAAACAATTATTATTATTGCGCATCGTTTACAAACTATCCGAAATGCAGATAAGATCATCGTTTTGGATGATGGTGTTGTGATTGAGGAGGGGCAGCATAGCGAATTGATAGACTCCAACGGAGTGTATCGCAGATTTGTAGAACTTCAGAGTTTTTAGATTTGATAAAGT
This sequence comes from Membranihabitans maritimus, assembly GCF_021729145.1. Classification (GTDB taxonomy): domain Bacteria; phylum Bacteroidota; class Bacteroidia; order Chitinophagales; family Saprospiraceae; genus Membranihabitans; species Membranihabitans maritimus. Next base: position 31,125 of record NZ_JAJSLW010000017.1, read on the forward strand.
CGAACTTTATAGTAGGTATTATTATTTTTCTCTTACAAGCCAGTGCGGGCATGGCCCAATATGCCATACCTGATATTGGAGATTCGATGTTTTGCCTGGTTGACCGAATTCCACAAAACGTAATGATCGATGAAGAGGGCGAGCAATCACTTTACGATGTAAGTTTGATGCGGGCACCTTTTCTAAGATCAAAGGCTGTAATTTCTTTAGAGAATTCCAGTGCCCGTAATCATTTCGAGGATGCGAATTTAGTAGTTAAATCGTATGATAATCGGGAGATATATTACCGAAGAGATGGTAACCTGCTTTATAAACTGGGAGAATATGGTTTCTTTATGAATAATAGGTTTGTTCCGGCCATCGTGAGATTTAGCGAGCCTATCCCTATTGCGCAATATCCTTTGCGATTAGGGAATCGAAGAGAAAGTTCTTCATCTGCTTCCGTAATCTTTCCCGTTCAATATTTACATACTACGATTCAGTCGCAGTTCCCCATCGTGGCCGATAGTGTACGGGTAGATTTTGAAATTAAGGATTTTTGGGATATTGACGGCTCCGGTAGTTTGAAATATGTAATTACATATGATGATGTTGTTCGTCAGTTCCACAGGAGAGAATTCAAATATGAATTTTTTCTGAGGGTAGGTGACAAACCCTGGCAAAATTTTACCTCTTATATGGATTTGGTGAAGTTGTTCGGCCCATCAACTGTCTATAATATTAATTTTTTTAGTGAAGAATTGGCATTGCCAATATCATCTGTAGAAGTGAACTCTCTCGATAGAGAGCCGGTTTTCCTGGAATACCATGTAAGAGAGCATTTAAACCGGTATAATAGGGAACCCGTAGTATCAGAACCTGATATTTATGCTTTCCCGAACCCTGCGTTTAGTGTACTGAATGTAGAGTTGAATAACTTGAAACCGGGAAAATATAAAGTTATAATATACGATATATTGGGACGTGAGAAATACAGGACTTCTGTGGATTATATTTCTGATAAGACGATTCAAATCGAAGTTGGCAATTTTGAAAAAGGGCCATATTTATACGCATTAGTAGATTCTTATGGCCGGCGAATGATTACAAAGCGGTTAACCGTTATGAAGCCTTAAGATCGAATTTACAGCTTCTTTTAAATTATTTGAGATAACCATTCTAATTTGTTTTAAAAATTATCTATTTTTGCACTGCAAATTTTGAAAGCTGGATATTTCCAGTTTGAAAAATAGGCCGCGTAGTTCAACTGGATAGTCCCGTAAGTATACGGGATCGGCACTGAGGCTTTGGGTAACGTGGTCAATTTGAATTATATCCCGTAAGAGTACGGGACCTCCCGCGAAATTGTTCTGAGTATGAATGAGGGAGATAGAGATCGTCATTCCGTTGTTGGACTAGCAATTAGAAAAGCAACGAAGGCAACGGGAAGCATAGACGATTTTGAGATAAAAAAGAGTAAAAACGGATAAGGCAATAAGAAGTAAATTTTATTTAATTTTGTTGTCGAATAAAAAAAAATAGGCCGCGTAGTTCAACTGGATATTCCCGTAAGTATACGGGATCGGCTCTGAGGCTTTGTGTAACGTGGTCAATTCGAATTATATCCCGTAAGAGTACGGGATCTCCCGCGAAATTGTTCTGAGTATGAATGAGGGAGATAGAGATCGTCCTTCCATTGTTGGACTAGCAATTAGAAAAGCAACGAATGCAACGGGAAGCATAGACGATTTTGAGATAAAAAAGAGTAAAAACGGATAAGGCAATAAGAAGTAAATTTTATTTAATTTTGTTGTCGAATAAAAAAAAATAGGCCGCGTAGTTCAACTGGATAGAATATCAGATTTCGGCTCTGAGGGTTGGGGGTTCGAATCCTCCCGCGGTCACTTGTTGGCGAAAATGCCAGCGACCAATAGGTCGTTGAAATGAAAAAAAATGTCCACCCAAATGTGTTTGAAGGTGGACATTTTTTTTTATTGGGAGGTAGGCCGTTCATTTTGGTATCATATTCATATGAGGTGATGGTCTACCAGGTTAATCCTCCGGCGGTCACACATCCTACACCTATCTGGCGCAGGATCATATGATCGTCCCTTTATACATAAAGATTCGGATCAAATTTTATCTTTTAACGCAGGAGAAAAGAAATAGAATTTACTTATTTTTTAACTGAGTACCATCCAAATTTTACGGGATAGAAATAACTTTTATTTTGAGTCGTTATTGTTTTAAGCACTCCAATTTGAGAAACTTCTATTTAATTAATAATATTTATATTTGGTAACAAAGAAGTGTATGATACTGGAGAAACTCATTAAATCGAGGCAAAGTCAGAAGAAAAGTTTTGCAATTCTTCTTGATCCGGATAAATTGAATCCAAAGAGTTTAGAGCTTTTGGTCAGCAAAGCAAAGGATTATCCAGTAGACTTCTTTTTTCTGGGTGGGAGCCTTGTTATGAAGAATAATATTGAATTGTGTCTAAAGATCATAAAAGCCACTACCGATATACCCGTTATTTTATTTCCCGGTGATACATACCAGGCGCATCCGGATGCCGATGGTATCTTGTTTCTGTCTTTAATTTCGGGTAGGAATCCCGATTTGTTGATTGGGAAACAAGTAATAGCCGCACCATATTTGAAGAAAAGTAAATTGGAGGTCTTACCTACAGGATATATTCTTGTAGATGGAGGGAAAACAACAACTGTCCACTATATTAGCCAGACTCTCCCCATTCCAAGGGACAAACCTGAAATTGCTGCATGTACGGCATTGGCCGGCACCTATTTGGGACTTAAATTGATATATCTTGATGCAGGAAGTGGGGCAAAAAATAGTATTCCTCCTGGTATGGTTCGGAAAGTGAGGGAAGAAATAGATGCTCCGATTATAGTAGGAGGGGGAATACGAAGTGGAGATGAGGCTTTTAAATTATGTGAAGCGGGAGCAGATACAATAGTGGTTGGCAATGCAATAGAAGGAGATTATGATGTCATTGAAGATATATCTTTAAAAATTCAGTCCTATAATAAAATTAACACGTATTTGTAATCTATGTTGGAAGGTATTATCGTCAAGTCGACCGGAAGTTGGTACACTGTAAGAACTGAATCCGGTGAATATTCTTGTCGAATAAAGGGGAAATTCAGGTTGGATGGAGTAAAATTAACCAATCCTGTGGCGGTAGGTGATAATGTAGGAATAGAAATAGAAGATGAAGGAGAAAGAACGGGTACGATCCGGGAGATTTTACCAAGAAGGAACTATATCCTCCGACAGAGCCCCCGCAAGAAACACTATATGCATCTGATGGTTGCAAATATTGATCAGGCTCTACTGATCGTTACCATTAGGGAACCAGAGTTGAAACCTGGATTTATTGATCGATTTTTACTTACTACAGAGCCACATGATATTCCTGTGATTATTGTATTTAACAAAACGGATCTGTATTCAATAGAAGATATAAGCGTTTTGGAGAGGTTGGAGGAAGTGTATTCAGGAATCGGATACAAAACCCTTCGAACTTCGACAGTGACAGGTGAGGGTATTGATCATTTAAAACGGCTGTTAGTAGATAAGACGACAGCTGTAAACGGACAATCCGGTGTAGGAAAAAGTTCTTTGATCAATGCTATTCAACCAGGAAAAGAATTGAAAATCGGCGATTTATCCGACTATACCGGTAAAGGACAACACACTACTACTTTTGCAGAAATGTATACTTTGCATTTTGAAATGGATAATGACAAAGACAGACAGGGAAACGCATGGATTATTGATACACCGGGGCTAAAAACACTTGGATTTAACAATCTGGAAGTTCAGGATGTTGCTCATAATTTTCGGGAGTTTTTTGAACATTCTCACAGTTGCAAATTTAGGGACTGTACACATCGAAATGAACCGGGATGTGCTGTGAAAAAGGCAATTGAGACAGGAGAAATTTCGATGATAAGATATGAAAATTACTTAATGATTCTCGATAATATAGAGGAACAAAATTACTGGGAACGGCACAAGGACTTCTAGCACGGAGTAGGTATTTATGCGCATAGAACCTACCTCGAAAGGAATATTGTAAATAGTGAAAAGTTGTTTATAATTGCAATAATTAGATTGTCAAAAGAAAATCGTGATTAGAGTTTTCCCTTGAAAATATTGAGTAGTTCCTTTTTATCCCATAAGACAAAAAGTATAAATGGAACGGCAAAAAAGATAATTCTCATTACAATCGAAAGCAAGCCGGAATCTACGGAATTATCGTGCCAGGTTATTTCATACATCAGGTAGCTTCCTAAAGTAATAATAAGAATAACTGTTATTTTTCCAAATTCTATCCTAAATGGGTAATACCTTCGTCCTATGATATAACTTAAAAAGGTCATTACTGCATAGCAAAATAATGTAGTCCAGGCCGATGCCATATATCCGTAATACCTAATAAAAATTAGATTTCCCAAAATGGTTATGATCGCTCCGGTAATTGAAATTCCCATCCCAAAACTGGTCTTATCTCGTAGTTTATACCAAATACTGAGGTTGTAATAAATGCCCAATAACAAATTGGCGCCTAAAATTACAGGTGTTACCCAGTACCCCGATTTGTAGCCGGGGTCTCTAAGAAAGAAATCTTGCAGCCAGGGTAACCCAAGTCCAATGGCCAGGAATCCAAATGCAGAAAAGGCAGTGTAATACGTCGTGATTTTGCCATAGAGAATGTTGGAATCTTTTTCGCGGTCTTGTTTGAAGAAAAAGGGTTCAGCTGCATATCGGAATGCCTGGGTAAAAAGGGCGATAAACATAGCTATTTTGTAGTTTCCACTGTAGATCCCTAATAATTCGTCAATTTTTACTGCGTCGTAAGGCAGCAATTTTTTAAGGAACACCCGGTCCATAGTTTCATTAATGATTCCGGCTAATCCCACTATGGTAAGGGGCAGAGAATACTTGACCATTCTTGATATCAGATCTTTATCTAGCTGAAATTGAAATTTCTTCCATTGGGGAAGAAGAAGTAAAAAAGCAATAAGACTGGAAAGAACATTGGCCCCAAAAAGGTAAAATAAATTCAATTCAGGTTGATATAATTTGTGGAAAAACAAATATCCCTGTTGGATAAAGAAAGGACAAATAAGAAAAAAGAAACAGATCGTTCCTACATTTACCCCTATCATCAATAATTTTATTACAGCAAATTTCCTGGGCCTGTTTTCCAATCTTAGGTTGGCAAAAGGAATTTCGTTGACCGCATCGAAGAACAATACCATTGCCAGCATTTTAACATAGGTGGAATATTCATTTTCAAGATCAATAATCCGGCATAGGGAATTGGAAAATATAAATAATAAGGTACTAAAGAGTAAGGACGTAATGGTGACGATTACCAATGACTGGCTAAATGATTTTGATTGGTCTTCTTTATTTTGTTCGAATCGAAAGTATGCGGTTTCCATCCGCAGCGTATACATGATGAATGCAATAGCAACGAAAGAGTACAAAAGGGAATAATTGCCGAATTGGGCAAGACTAATGGTGTTGGTAATAACAGGTAGCAGGAGGATATTAATAGCCCTTCCCACAATGCTACTCAGTCCATACCATACGGTATCCCCGGCCAATCGCTTAATTGTTGCCATAAAATCTAAATTACCATGCAATGCGAATATAGTATTTCATTGACAAAACAATATCATTCTTATATTTGGGGTTTTATATTACCATAAATAAAAATGTTAAATAATAATGGCAGATTTTCAGTTGCTAAAAAATATATCTGAATGTCCGGGGGTTCCTGGTTATGAACAACCCATACGTTCGTTGGTAATTAAGGAGATTGAAGGCCTGGTGGATGAAGTAAGGATAGATTCTATGGGGAGTGTAGTAGGCATTAAAAAGGGAAAATCACCAGAACCTGTGATGGTGGCAGCCCATATGGATGAAATAGGATTTATCGTTACTCATATTGATGACCAGGGTTTTATAAGATTTCATACACTAGGAGGCTTTGATCCAAAAACTCTTACTTCCCAAAGGGTTGTTATTCATGGGAAAGAAGATATAATCGGGATAATGGGGACAAAGCCGATACACATTATGAATCCCGAAGATCGTAAAAAGGCACCCAAAACTGAAGATTATTTTATTGATACAGGAATGCCGGTAGGGGAGGTCAAAGAAAAAATAACTATCGGGGATCCTATTACCCGTGAGCGATCCCTTATAAAAATGGGGCAATGTTATAACGGGAAATCGCTTGACAATAGAATTTCAGTCTATATCCTAATTCAGGCTTTACGAGCATTGAAAGATAAGCAACTTCCGTATGATTTATATGCTGTTTTTACGGTCCAGGAAGAAGTGGGATTACGCGGTGCAATGAATGCTGCTGGTCATATTAATCCAAAGTTTGGGTTTAATCTTGATGTCACCATTGCTTATGATGTTCCCGGGGCACAACCGCATGAGATGGTCACACAGTTGGGTAAAGGGGCAGCTATAAAGATCATGGATGGTAGTGCCATAAGTGATTATAGAATGGTCCGGTATTTAAAAAAACTCGCTGATGAACACAAAATCGTCTGGCAAAATGAGATATTACCGGCAGGGGGTACGGATACAGCCGGTATTCAAAGGTATGGTAAAAATGGCGCGATAACAGGTGCGATATCTATTCCCCTTCGAAATATGCATCAAGTAATTGAGACGGTTCAGGAAGAGGATGTTGAAGCTTGTATCAATCTGTTGATCCTCGGCTTAGAAAATCTGGATACGTACGATTGGTCTTTTAAATAAAGGATCTCCTTTTTTTATGTCTCGGGGAGATTTAGTATTTTATCAGAAAAGGAAAAAATATGAAATGGAAAGAAGAAGATAATACATTGCAAGCTACTTTTGAATTTTCTGACTTTGTCGAAGCTTTTGGTTTTATGTCACAAGTGGCCATAATAGCGGAAAAAATGAACCACCATCCCAATTGGTCCAATGTGTATAACACTGTTACCTTTCATTTATCTACACATGATGCCGGGGATGTGGTAACCGAAAAAGACCTGACGCTGTCGAAAGAAATATCAAAAATATTTGAAAAGTATACCTAATTATAATCTTTGTAAGCCAGGGAAAAAGCACTTATTTGGGAGTTGGAAAAAAGGGAATTTCCCTGTATCGTTTTGGCCGCAGACCCAAGAGTAATACCACTTGTAATTACATCGTCTATTAATAAAAAATGTAAATTTCCGGATTCAGTTAACTTTTTGGGATATACGGAAAAGGCATTTTCCATATTTTTCAATCGCGAAATCCTATCGAGTTTGGTTTGTGACCTGGTGTATTTTCTCCTTTGTAAAAAACCTTTTAGTACGGGAGTGTCTGTTGTCTGGGACAACCCCTGGGCAATAATCAGGCTTTGATTAAATCCCCGGCTGAATTTTTTATACCAATGGAGCGGGATGGGTACGAGGAAATTGATGCCTGCTCTTTTTAATTCAGGTTTGATAACAGCTCCAAATTCCTTTGCTTCTTCATAGCCAATATATCTTAAATTGTGGTATTTGAAATGGTGGATTATTTTTTGAACCATACTTCCATTCGGAAAGCGATATTTACTATATACTTCCTTGAATTGGAACCATTCGTGGAGTCTTTGCTTCAATGGATGATGGTACGTTAAATGGCTATCTGAAATAACCATTTTGGCTTTGCATAAAGGGCAAAATAATTCGCGCTTGTTATATTGTAAATAATCGTTACAGACCAAACATTCTTTAGGGAAAAAGACATCCAGGAGAATAGACGCATCTATGGAACCGGGAAAATTCATTATATCGGAATATTAATCTTCATAATATCTCCTTCCCGATTAATAATTAATTCCAGATTGCCTTCATTGGTGCTGTCTAATTCTTTTAGGAAGTCATTTGTAGTCTCCACTTTATTGGAATTAACTGCAATAATAATATCTCCTATTTTGACACCGGCATTATCAGCGGGACCACCATTATCCAATTTATAAACCAATAACCCGTAGTCACTCGCTAAATCGTAATAACTACTAATATCTGCATTAAGAGGCTCCAACTCAAAACCAATATAGGGACGTCCGTCCGTATTACCAGTGTTTACTTTGGGAGCCCTCCCTTCGATAATGTCTTCTACTACTTGTCTGGCTATATTAACGGGTATGGCAAATGCATATCCTGCATACAATCCATCCGGAGAAGCTATCGCGGTGTTGATCCCTATCAGACTCCCGTTGGCATCAACTAAAGCTCCTCCAGAATTGCCTTTATTGACGACTGCATCGGTTTGAATGAAATCTTCTATAGCATTTTCTCTTTCAATAATGTTACTTCTTCCCTTGGCACTCACTATACCCGCAGTGACTGTGGAAGTTAAATCAAATGGATTGCCAACAGCGAGAACCCATTCACCAATTTTTACATTATCAGAATCACCGATTTGTATGTAGTCAAATTTTTCATCACTTTCTATTTTCAGCACTGCGAGGTCTACGTCAGGATCACGGCCTACAATAGTGGCATCATAGGTGCTTTTGTCATTCATGGTGATTTCGAAGCGGTCTGCAAATTCAATAACATGGTCATTCGTGACAATATAACCGTCCTTGTGAATGATGACACCAGATCCGTAGCCTACCTTAGGCCCTCTGAATGGTTCTGAGAAAAAGAACCTGAATGGATCATTATACCGTTGCCTTCTGTTTTCCAAATAACGTTGTTTTGCTTTGTCAGTACTTTCAGCGGCTTTTATGTGCACTACCGTAGGCATTGTTTTTTCTGCAGCAATTGTCAAATCTACGGATGAGGCAATTTCTGTTCTGGATGTCACTGGCGTAAGAATCGGTTTTTCTACTACTGTTTGAGGTTCTGCTTCATTTGTGTCAATGAAGTGGTATCCCAAAAGAACGATCAGCCCTCCTGCCAAACCGGCAAAAATAAATCCAAGAAATTTTTTCATTGTTTAAAATCTTTTACCATTTAAAGATATAGTACTAAATTAACGGTTGTAGCAAATTTACATTATTAGCTTCAAAGTAAATAAATGAGATGACAGTAGATTTTAGAATAATACAGGTCACCGATATGCATACCGGCCGTGATACTGATTTTCCACTAGGGGTTCATTTGCGAAATAATATCCAAAATATTTTAGAAGATGTAGAGCGCATTAATCCCAATTTAATTGTATTTACCGGAGATTTTTGTCTGAAAGAGCCCGATTTAAATATTTATAACTGGATCAAACCTCAAATTGAAAACCTCGGAATTCCATTTGAGATTATAAGCGGTAATCACGATAATACTGCCATGATGACGACAGCCTTATTGGGTGAGGATTTGACGAATGAAAAAGGAGAATATTACTTCTCGGATAAAATTCAAGAACGTCAGATCTTGTATTTGGATAGTAGTTCGGGAAAAATATCACCAGATCAATTTCAGTGGATTAAAGGGGAAGTTGAAAAAGCGAATGGTAGTGAATTAACGGTTTTTATTCATCATCCTCCGATAGAGGCGGGAGTGCCTCATATGGATAAAAGGTATCAATTGGAAGAGTATAGATCCTTGCTTGGTATTTTTTACGAGTACGAAAATACAGTGAATATATTCTGTGGTCATTATCATGTCGATAGAACAATCATAAGTAAGAATATAAATATTTTTATAACACCTTCGTTGTATATGCAAATCCATCCTTTTTTTGAGGAGTTTCAAGTCGATCACTACAAAATTGGCTACCGGATCATTGATTTTACATCACAAGGTATGATTACGTCTGTTCGTTATTTGCCGGGAAGTAGATTTTAATTGTTTTTAAAATCGAAGGGCATTTATTGGGGTTGGTGTATTAAGCAAAGGTATATCTTGAGCAATTATGATAGTTATAATCTGAACGTTTCTTTCCTCATTATAAAAACTTCGACCGTATCCCATGGCAGCCTCTTTTCCTTTTGGCACAAATGAGCAATCAGCAGCCCAATCAGCATTCAATTCGGAAACGACAAAATAAGGGTCGAGTGAATAAAAGGCTACTGCATGATCAATACTATTGTTCATTAGATTGGTTATTGAAGAGGAAAAAGTTATATGTGGAAATGTGGGGGATTCTTTAAACCTAATCAAAATTCGGGATCTATCCTGAAGATTAACAAGGGATAAGTCCCAGTCCTGGGCAAAGTCCTGAATGTTATCTGTAAGTACATAATTCTCTAATGAGTCCAGATCAATATGTACTTTATATAGGTTTACCAGGTCGGTAAAATGTTGATTATAGATAATTTTTTTGTTTTCTGTCTGGCAATTTGCGCCAAGTGACAAAAAAATGAAAGTAATAATTGGAAGTAATTTCATAAAATGAATGTTAAAGAAGATGACGCAAATGAGCAGATATAATGCATTTGTACCTTGAAAAAACAACGCATAACAAGGCGATTCGTCTGGTGGAAGACAATGAATTCAACATTTTAATCGCTTTTCATAACAATATCTCCCATTAGTTGATTACCTAAGATACTGATTATTATTAAATCAAGAGTTAATAATATTGTAATTTTGTTCTATATTAATTGATCCTGAACATGTAATAAACCTAAATTTTTAATAAGAGTCTTAATACTAAAATGTATCCATCTGGGTTTAGAATTATGTTGACAGGATAATAATACTTTTTTGGATAAAAATATTTTTGATGGTAAAAGCCAGATACTTTTTCGCTTGTTTTTTTCTGTTGAAATCTTTTGTTCTTTTTTCTCAAATTCCCGGAGTTGGCGGAGGTCAGGTGTATGGAAATGAGTGGATTAATTATGAAAATGAATACCATCGTTTTTTAATTGCCGAGGATGGATGGTATTCTATAGATTTTTCTGCCCTGGTCAATTCGGGTGTTGAGCCGGAGGAAATCATCGGGTCCAATATCCGTGTTTATCATAATGGTATCCAAGTACCATTAGTAGTATCTACGAATGATCTGTTTGGAGAAAATGACAACATCCTTTTTTATGGAGTGAAAAACAGGTCAGAATTAGAGGGTTTTATGTTTAAAAATCCCGAAAATCAGTTATTGAATCCAATGTACAGTATGTTTACTGATTCGAGTGCTTATTTTTTGACATTTACCAGTGAAGGAACAGGAGTTAGGTTTGAAAATGCTGGAAATTTATCTGCTAATGGAAACAGTACAGATCGTATTTTAGTGAAGAAAAACATAGTTTCTTCCAGTGCTTTTTATAGCGAAGCCCCTTCTGCCGTTATAAATCCGGATTTTAATGACCTTGAAGGATTTTCAGGCGCCTTTAATCAGGAAGTAAGCAAAACATTGGAAATTAATCCTGAAGAAGTAGTGGGAGATAGTATTCATTTACAAATTCGTACAGCCGCTGATTTAAGAACAAGAGAGTTTGATCTGTTAATTAACGGGAATGTAATTCGACATGTGGAAAATGAAAACGTTCAATTAGCCAGAAATTTGGAATACAGCTTACCCGTCCAGGCGATTAATGGGCCCATAGAGATTAGTGTAAAGTGTGAAAAAGGTTCTGAAAAAGTATCAATCCCTTTTGTCCAGGCTACATTTTTAGTGGTTTCGGACCAATTTGGCGTTGATCAATTCCAGACTTTTGAGATTGAAGAAGAAAGTAATTCTTCTTTGGAACTGTCACTGCCTCTAACAATGAATAATTATATATACGATATTAAATCAGGGGTCAGGTACCCCATAAATAATAGTGATCAAACTTCCAAAGCGGTTGTACAAAACACTGAAAATGCGATATTCTCTGTTCCGATGAATATTAAGCCGGTAAGTGCAATGGAAAACCATCAATTTGAAGACTATTTTAGTTCAGAATTTAATTATCTGATAATTTCGAATTCGGTTTTGAGGCAACAGGAAGAGAGTGATCCGGTTCAGGAATATGCTAATTATAGATCTTCTGAGCAAGGTGGAGGGTATAAAGTACTTATTGCGGATATTAATCAACTGAGAGATCAATTTATTTTTGGCGTTGAATTACATCCGTTTGCCATTAAAAACTTTATAGACAAACTTCTAAGCGAAAACAAGGCCCCTCAATTTGTCAATATAATTGGAAAAGGGATAAATTATGGAGCTCTACGATCTGCAGAGAATTACAAAAGGTTTGTGAATACCTCGCATTTTGTTCCCACATTTGGTTACTACGGCTCCGATAATTTGCTGGTGGCAGAACAATGGAATCCTTCACCACGTATAGCTATTGGCCGGATCCCGGCCACTACTTCAGAGGAAGTTAGAAACTACCTGCAAAAGGTGAAAAATTATGAAATGGTGCAAGCAGACCCGGGTAGTGAATCTGATCGGTCATGGATGAAAAAAATCCTTCATTTCAATGGAGGTGACCGGAGCATTTATGCCAATATTGCAAATTTTATGGATGGGATTGGAAAAGACATTGTCCAGGATACTTTTGCTGCGGATTTAGTTTCTTACTACAAAAGTAGTTTCGGTACTACTGATTCTCCCGAAAGAGAGGAGATTTTTCAGCAAATTAATGAAGGCGCTGCTATGATTACATTCCTGGGGCATAGTGCCTCGTCATCCCTGGATTTTGAAATTGATGATATAACAGAATATGAAAATGAAGGTAAATTACCCATATTTATGGCTTTAGGGTGTTCAAGTGGTAATATTTTCCTTACAAATGTAAATCTTTCCGAACGTTTTGTCCTGGCGCCGGGAAAGGGATCGATCATGTTCTTGAGCACTGCAAGTTCACAATACCTTACGAATTTGCAAAAACTGGCAAGAATTTTTTATGGTAAATTAGGGGGGGATGAATATGGGATGCCAGTTGGTAAAATCCTCAAAAGTACTCATGAAGAAATGGGTAGACCCCAGGACCAGTTAATATCTATTTTTACTTTTTGCGGTGATCCGGCTATTTCGGCTTATCATTCAGATGGTCCGGATTTCCGGTTTAGTGCCACAGAATATGAGGTAGAGCCAAAGCGTCCTTCTTTATTGGATGATTATTTATCGATGACATTTAACATAGAGAATTTGGGAAGGAAATTTACTGATTCGGTTCCAGTCCTTATCGAACAACAATTACCATCTGGGGAGAGAATTACGATTGATACAACTAAGGTACTTGTAAATAATTACAAAAAGGAATTTAACGTCCGAATTCCAATGAGAGATGATATGGAGGGGAGCAATATTTTTTATTTAAAAGCTGACCCCAATAATAGTATTAACGAATATCCCTCGGGAATAGCGGAGCAAAACAATGAATTGGTTTTTCCCGGCCAGATTGGTTTGGAGGTGTATGTCAGCAATTCTTCCATGCAACTTGTGTATCCTTATAATAATTCTATTATCCCAATGCCTTCTCCATCTTTCCAAATTTTTAACGGTAATATAGAGGAAGAAGCCAGGACATATGTTATAGAGATAGATACCGTTCCTACATTTAATTCAGGGGGGGGTATTACCCGCGAAAGAACTACAGTACTGGCAAAGGTAGAAATTGATCCTGAGGTGGATTTTGATGAGAACGTAGTATATTTTTGGCGAGCCAAAATCAAAGGAGATTCTATCTATACTTCCATTAATTCATTTATTTACATCGATGGCCAAACAGGATGGAACCAGTCCCATTATGGGCAATTTGTAAGAGATAGTTTGGTTCAACTGGGTGTTGAAAATGGAATCTGGGACTTTGATAATCTCGAAAATACCGTAACGGTTTTTCATGGCAATAGAAAGCCTGCAGTGGCCTATAATGAAGTGGGTGGACCTGTGCTGGCACGTGGTGTTTCTCCGGGATTTAATGTTTCGATTTTCAAACCCCAAAAAAACGATTTTGTTGAAAATCCATATCCGGGGCGATATAATAGCGTCCATACCATTGCGAGGGATGGAATATTAAAAACTTTTCCATACAGGCCCCAAAATAAGAATCATAGAATTTCTATGTTGGAATTAATTGATATGGAAGCAGATGAAGGGGATATCGTCATTTTTTGGAATACCACTAATGGGGGCACAGACCCGATGGGTCAGCAATGGGCACAGGATTCTATAGAAAATAATGGTGTGAATATTTTTAATTTTTTTGAATCAAAAGGAGCTAGCCAAATTCGGGAGTTAGCATCAGATGACAGGAGGACGTATTCATTTATATACGAAGAAGGAGGGAGTGTTATTTCTGAAGTATTACTCGATGCCCAGACCCGAACGATCCTTGATTTTACCCTTTCTGCAAATTTGACCAATGGAAAAGTCAATTCCAGAGAAGTTCATTCATTGAAGAGTATTTCGAAGGTGCAGACCCGTTCTGGTCTTAAAGGGAAGGACTCTATTCACTTTGATTTAAAAGTAGAAGGTGAAGTAAATAATGATCAATTTTCATGGAACGATATTGGATATCAGGAAGATTTAAGTTTATCAAATATAGAGAGTTTTGAACTGGAAGCATCTTTATTTGATGAGGATATAAGAACAGCTCCGGAGATTGATTTCTGGAGGGTTTTCGGGAGTTATAAGCCAGATTTGTACCTTTCAAATGCAAATGAATTACCTATTGTAAATAAGGATGAATTAAAAGCAGGAGAGATTAATTCAACATTTATTGTCAATACTGAAGGGGATATAGAAGGTGATTCAATTGCAGTTTTATATGAAATTATTGGTCAAAGGTTTAATTGGACCAAGATTGCTAAAATAGGGATTGATGAAATTGAAATAATTAAAGAAGTTAGCTTCCCGGTACCCGAAAACTTAAGTAGTGACTTTATTTTCAAAATAACAGTTGATCCGGATAACGAGTACAATGAAGTAAATGAAAACAATAATTCTATTCTTTCTGTAGTGGATATTGATCAGGACCAAATAGCTCCTAAGTTGGAAGTATTATTTGATAATCAGGTGATCCTCAATGGCGATATAGTTTCTCCTAAGGCAAAAATTGTGGCAGAAATAGTAGATTTAGTAAATTATAATCTAGCTGATCCTCCGAGCTATACATTTGAAATTAGAGATCCATCCGGGGATATTACAAGTTTAGAGGAAACGGACCCACAGTTTGAATTAGTCAGGGAGGACGATAAAGTCCAATTGATCTATCACTCGTCTTTTACGGAGAATGGGATTTACGAACTATCTGTGAATGCAAGGGATGCTGCCAATAACAGAGAAAATGTCGATTATACAGTGAATTTTGAAGTAATCACTGAAAGTAGTATTAGCCAAATATTGCCATATCCCAATCCTTTTACGACCTCTATGCGGTTTGCATATACGTTGACAGGTGCCATAGAACCTGAGATTTTTCGGATAATGATTTATACTCCTAATGGAAGGTTGGTTAGAGAAATAACCAAAGCGGAATTTGGACCCATGAGGACGGGTAGGCATTTATCCGATTATGTGTGGGATGGAAAGGATGAACATCATCAGGAATTGGCTCCTGGTGTTTACCTTTATAAAGTCATTTCAAGAGATTCGGAAGGTGAGAATTATAAAAAATATAATATTAGTGAATTGGAAAATGGAGGGTATTTTAAGAATAATATAGGCAAAATTGTGAAATTAAGGTAGTGTTTTTTAACCTGTAATTCTTCCCGCTGGTATCGGAATACTTTGTGAAAATCAGGAGTTGATATTTTTGTTTCCGGACAATGCATACAAAATACCAATGACAAACCAAAATGGCCTAAAATTAAGGATGTCGGTGACCAAACCTGCCAATAGAATAAAAATGATCATTCCTACAATGAACCTTGACTGGAAATTGCTATCAGGAATATTCCTGATTCTTTGAAGGGATTGGTAGAAAAAAATTATTAGCAGCAAAAAAGCTAGTATTCCGTTTTCTAGTAAAGTTCCCACCCACATAGAATGAGGTTCTGAAATTATTGACCTGAAGCAAGGCTGGTCTGGATTCTCTCTATTTATTTTTTCCTGGTGTCTAATATATTGTCCGGGTCCTATTCCTGTTAACCAATGCTTTTGCAAAAGTGGAATTTGGTTTGTTCTCATAGCATAGTAATACGTGGGATATAGATTCCATTTTCCTATTGATACAATGGGGCTATCAGCGCAATCTGGGACCCCACCTAAATTTGTTTGGAGCTCTTGTGGTTCCTGGGAGGAAGGGATAGTGGTAAAATAGATATTGAACTGTTGGAACAAAAGTAATCCTATTCCTATGAAGAGGCTCATTTTTAAGGTCAATTGACGGGTGAAGTATAAAACAAAAATAACTGATATTATAAGGGTGAAGATATGCTTATTCAACGTTAATAAGATAACGGTAATCGTAATCCCAAGTCCAATAGATTTTAATTTTTTTTCAGGTGGATTTTTAAGAAAAATTAACCCTAGAAAGGGAAGGACTAAATTATTAAATAGCATAGTTGGTGTGTAATGAAATCCAAGGGGACGACCGAATGCTCCAACAATGGGGTAGGGGCTAGATTTACTAAAAGCTAAAGAATTGGGAATATTGAATTGACTAAGAACGAATCCAATTATTGCTGGTATACCATTCAAAAATACTAAAGCAAGTAAAGAATAAAACCACAAATTTGGAGTTTTCCGGATGAAATTTCCCCGGGAAAACAATAGAAACGAAACGGTAATTAAATAAAAGAGTACTAAGCTGTCATATAAAGCATTTACTTCTTTAGTCAGTAAGAAGCTATTGATTAGCATATATATTCCCAGTAAAAGAATAGGCCATGCCAGGGTAATAAAGGAAATGATTTTTTTCTGATCCAACAATGCCCTGAAATCAAAAAGGAGCCAAAACAAAAATACTATTTCCGGAAGCTGAATACTGGAAGGAATATTTACCGGGAGATGTAAGTAGGTAAAAGCTGTTGACAATAACCAAAGAATCGGCAGGTAGTTGTTATATTTTAATTCCTTTCCGGTCATATATTTACCCAATAATCGGCAATTTTTTTCAAATCCCCAGTTCTTGCAGAAATATTGGCCATAAGGTGGTCCATAGAAATGGATTGAATATTTTCAAAGTTAGAGGCACTATTTGAGACTGTGGAAATGGCAGTACATTTTTTGCCCATATGTTTGATAGCTATTACCTCTGGTATTGTAGACATTCCTATAATATCAGCGCCCAATTGACGAAATAGTCGGTATTCGGCCGTTGTTTCTAGTTGAGGTCCTGAAACACCTAGGTAAATGCCATCATTTATTTGAATATTGATGCTTTTGCAGAAGTCCTTGATTGCCTTTATGTATTGTTGATCGTAAGCATGAATCATTTCAGGAAATCTGGGGCCCAGGAATTTTTCATTTTCACCAATGAGCGGGCTGGGTAAGGACCAATTTATATGATCTTTAATAATTACCAAGCTACTTTCGACCAATTCGGGGTTGACACTTCCAGAAGCATTGGTCAAAAGGAAATTTTCAACCCCGCAAAATGATAAAAACCGGACAGTGTATATTATCTCTTCCATAGAGTAGCCTTCATAATAATGTACTCTGCCTCCTACGATCCAGCACGGACGATTGTTGACTGTTGCCAGGTAAAGGGTAGAGTCCATATGTGGCAGGGTATTCGATGGTGTTTGAGGAATATCTTTAAGGGGAATTTTTTTGTGAATGTGGAAATGGTTGACGGCCTCTTTGTGACCGGAACCCAAAATAATAGCATATTCTGGCCATTGGTCTACCATGGGTTCCAGATATTTTTTCGTTAAGTTGAGTTTAATAACCAGTTCCATATGTATTTAATTTTTGGTTTTCATTGTTTTTCAGTACTTTTGCACCATATGAGGAGAGGGAACCCGAGGTTCCCTCTTTTTAATTATATATTATGGTTGAAGATAAAGTTAGAAAAGTAGTTGAACAAAAGATTGGTGAAGATGATTATAATGATTGTTATATTGTCGAGATCGTGTACAATACTTCAAAAAATCATCTTGCCGTATATATAGATTGTGATTCTGGGCTGACTCTTGCAAAATGTCAGGTTTTTAGTCGTCACATTGAATCGTATTTAGATGATTCACTTTTGATTGGTGAGAAATACGGGTTGGATGTATCGTCTCCTGGAGTGGAGCGGCCATTGAAAATGGTGAGACAATACAAAAAAAATATTGGTAGAGAGCTCAACGTAATTATGACCAACGGTGATACAAAAACCGGAGAATTAATTAGGGTAAGTGAAGACGAAGTAGTGTTAAACGTTAAGAAGTCAAAAAAGGAATCGGTAGAAGAAGTTTTACCATTTGAATTGATTAAAAAATCTTTAGTACAAATTAAATTTTAAAAAAATGGTCAATTTAGTTGATACTTTTTCCGAATTTAAAACAGGAAAAAACATAGACAGGCCTACTATGGTGAGGGTATTGGAAGATGTATTTCGAACCTTGATTAAGAAAAAGTATGGATCAGATGAGAATTTTGACATAATTGTCAATACGACTAAAGGTGACCTCGAACTTTGGAGGGTACGGGAAATTGTACCGGATGGTGAGGTAACTGATGAACAAAAAGAAATTTCAATTACCGAAGCGCGTAGTTTTGAGGAAGATTACGAAATAGGAGAAGAATGTTATGAGCAAATTCATTTGATAGATTTCGGCAGAAGGGCTATAATGGCAGCCCGACAAACACTTATATCCAGAATCCTGGAGCTTGAGAAGGACGATATTTTCAACCGTTATAAAGAGCGGGTAGGAGATATGATGAATGGCGAAGTGAATCAAATTCTTAAGCGCGAATTGCTAATTTTGGATGATGCTACGGGGTATGAGGTCGTCTTGCCTAAGAGTGAAATGATAAAAGGAGATTATTTTCGCAAAGGTGATAACGTAAAGGCTGTTGTGAAAAAAGTAGATGTGAGGAACAACAACCCCGTTGTTGTTGTTTCACGTACTGATAATATGTTTTTGGAGCGTTTGATGGAACAGGAGGTGCCCGAAATAGAAGATGGACTTATTACGGTCAAAAACATTGTGAGACTTCCAGGTGAAAGGGCAAAAGTTGCAGTTGAGTCATACGATGATAGGATTGATCCAGTTGGGGCCTGTGTAGGGATGAAAGGATCCAGAATCCACGGCATTGTCCGTGAGTTGAGAAATGAGAATATTGATATTGTTAATTATACCAATAATACCGTTTTGTTTATTCAGCGTTCTTTAACTCCTGCCAAGATTACAAGTATTGATCTTGATATGGAAAATAAAAGAGCTTCGGTTTATTTGAAACCAGACCAGGTATCTCTCGCAATTGGAAGAGGTGGATACAATATAAAATTGGCGTCAAAGTTGACTGGTTTTGAAATAGATGTATACAGAGATGTTGAAGAATTTGAAATAGATGATGTAGATTTGGATGAATTTGCAGATGAAATAGAAGAGTGGGTAATTGATGAATTTAAGGGGATTGGCTGTGATACTGCCAGAAGCGTATTGAACCTGAGTACTGAAGAATTAGTACGTCGAACGGATTTGGAGCAGGAAACAGTGGAAGATGTAATAAAAATATTAGAAGCAGAATTTGAAGAAGAATGATCTGGATATTCCCGCTGCTTTGTTAAATTTGTAGGATAAATATAAATAACTGAATGTCTAAGAGATTAGTAAAAATTGCTAAGGAATTAAATGTTGGAACCGGTTCCATTGTAGACTTTTTGTCGGATAAAGGGTTTGATATTGATAACAGACCTACGGCAAAAGTTTCCGATGAAATGTACCTTATGCTCGTCCAGGAGTTTCAAGGTTCTATTGCCGTTAAAGAACAAGCGGATCAATTAATTATTGGTACCAGCAGGCAATCCAAGCAAGATGAGGAAGAGGTAGATAAACCTAAATCTTCGGAAATTCCTCCAGCCTCTAAGTCAGTAGAGGAAGAAAAATCTTCTAAGGCAATTTCAGAAGAAGAAAAAGTCGAAAAGAAGGAGGAAAAAGCTCCTGAACCTGTGAAAGAGGAAAAACCGGTAGAAGAAGTAAAAGAAGAGGTTGAAAAACCGGAGGTGGAAACATCCAAGGAAAGTACGGTCGAAGATGAACCCGCATCTCAGAAAGAACCGGAAAAAGAGGAGGAAAACATAGGTACGGAAGAAAAACCGGGAATAAAGGTAGTAGGGAAGATCGATCTGTCGGATAAAAAGAAAAAGCCCAAAAAAGCAAAAGAAGAACCCAAAAAGGAGGAGAAAAACGATAAGAAAGAAGAAAAGAAAAAACCGGAAAGCAAAGAACCCGGGGAACCAGCACCTAGTGAGGAGAAGATAACTGAAAAAGAAAAACCTTCTGAAGAGAAACCAGTGGAGCCTGTTTCCAGTGAGAAAACTTCTGAGGCCAAAGGGAAAAGTGATAAAAGTGATGAAGAAAGTGAAGATGCGAAATCCAATGAAACGATTAAAGCAGAAGCCCCTCAATTAAAAGGGCTGAAAATATTAGGTAAAATTTCTACCGATAAGTTTGAAAGGCCAAAGAAAAGTAAGAAAGACAATAAAAAGAAAGATGCCAGGCCCAAAAAAGCGGGTAGTGGTGATGATAGTTCGGATGCTGACGATAGTTCTAAAAAACGTAAGCGCCGCCGTAGAACGAAAGTGGTTGCTTCCAATGTAAAATCAGGGAAGAGAGGACAAAGTAAATCCAGAAAACCTGCGAAAGGTAAGAAACAGCAAGAAGAGCAGAAGGAGGTTACACACAAAGAGATTGAAGATCAAATTAAGGCTACTATGGCCCGTCTAAATAAAGGTGGCAAGAATAAGCGCCAGAAAATTAGACGTGACAAACGCGATAATATACGGGAGAAGGAAGAGAAAAAGCAACTGCAAGAAGAAGATGGCAAGTTGGAAGTGACGGAATTTATTTCCGTTCAAGAACTGGCTAATCTGATGAATGTTTCAGCTACTGAGGTAATTACCAGTTGTATGAACATGGGAGTAATTGTTTCCATTAACCAGCGATTGGATGCGGAAATCATTGAGTTGGTGGCGGAAGAATATGGGCATGAAATTACTTTTGTAGATGCAGAGGAGAAAATTGATATTGAAGACGAATATGAAGATAAACCGGAAGACCTGGAAGATCGATCGCCGATCGTTACGGTAATGGGGCATGTAGATCACGGTAAAACTTCTTTACTTGATTATATACGTAAACAAAACGTTGCCGGTGGGGAAGCGGGCGGTATTACCCAGCATATAGGTGCATACGAAGTAGAAGTGGGTGAAGAAAATAAAAAAATAACATTTTTGGATACACCCGGGCACGAAGCATTTACTGCCATGAGGGCCAGGGGTGCTAAAATTACAGATGTAGCGGTAGTAATAGTGGCTGCAGATGATGAGATAATGCCACAAACTAAAGAGGCAATTAGTCATGCTCAAGCTGCCGGAGTACCTATCGTATTCGCTATCAACAAAATTGATAAGCCCGGTGCTGACCCTGAGCGTATTAAGCAGGGATTAGCATCCCTTAACTTCCTCGTAGAAGACTGGGGAGGCAAATATCAATCTCAGGAAATTTCAGCCAAACACGGAACTAATATCGAACTCCTTCTGGAAAAGATTCTTTTGGAGTCTGAGTTGCTTGAGCTCAAAGCCAATCCCAATCGTCCTTCATATGGGACTGTCGTAGAAGCCTCTTTGGACAAAGGTAGAGGGTATGTTGCTAAATTATTGGTGCAAAATGGAACCCTGAAAATTAGTGACCCAATGGTCGCCGGAGAGCATAGCGGAAAAGTCAAAGCAATGTTCAATGAATTCGGAAAGCGTGTAAAAGAAGCGGGACCTTCGCAACCGGTTCTTGTACTTGGATTGAGTGGCGCTCCGCAGGCAGGTGAAAAATTTAAAGTGCTTGAATCTGAGCAAGAGACCAAGCAATTGGCCGCTAAAAGGGCGCAAATTATTCGGGAACAAACAAATAGGGCTTCTAAGCGAATCAGTCTTGATGAAATCGGTAGAAGATTAGCGCTGGGAAGTTTCAAAGAATTGAATTTGATAGTCAAAGGTGATGTAGATGGATCTGTAGAAGCCCTGGCCGATAGTTTGATTAAGTTGAGTGTTGAGTCCATTCAGGTGAATGTTATTCATAAAGGCGTTGGTCAAATTATTGAATCTGACGTTCTATTAGCTACGGCATCAGATGCTATTATTATAGGGTTCCAGGTAAGGCCTTCTCTGGGGGCGCGTAAGTTGGCAGAACAGGAGGGTGTTGAAATTAAGACCTACTCTATTATTTACAATGCCATCGAGGAGATCAAGATGGCAATGGAAGGAATGCTAGAGCCTACCAAGGAAGAAAAGATCACAGCCCAATTAGAAGTCCGAGAAACGTTCAAGGTTTCAAGAATCGGTACAGTGGCCGGATGTTTTGTAATGGAAGGAAATATTAATAGGAATAATTATGTCAGGGTCGTCAGGGATGGTATAGTGGTTTATCCTTCCAAGGAAGGTCAAGTAGCTGAAATTAGTTCCTTAAAGCGATATAAAGAGGACGTTAGGGAAGTGAAATCCGGAATGGAATGCGGTGTTACCATAAAGAATTATAATGATATCAAAGTTGGTGATCACCTGGAGGCTTACGAGGTAATTGAAGTGAAACAAACGTTGTAAATTATATCTCCTGAAAGATCTATAAAAAACTTTTTGGATCATCATTCCGCTAGATTTGAGGAAAAATCTTTTTGCGAAAATGATCCTATCCTTATTCCGCGGAAATTTTCGAGAAAGCAGGATATTGAAATCGCAGGTTTTTTTGCTGCCATATTATCATGGGGACTTAGAAAAACCATAATTGCGAAATGCAGCCAATTGATGGAATGGATGGATAATGCACCCTACGACTTTATCCTCAATCACACCGATATTGATCTTAAGAGAATGGAAAAATTTAAGCATCGGACCTTTCAACCTGCCGATGCCTTATACTTTATCCATTTTTTTCACCAATATTATCAAGCACATGAAAGTCTGGAATGGGCATTTTCCAACCAAAATCAGGAGTATGAAAGTGTGGAGGAAGGACTGAATTCTTTTAGACAGCGTTTTTTTAATTCGGAATATGCATTAGAACGTACAAAAAAACATGTACCATCTCCCCTCAGAAACTCTGCATGCAAAAGAATTAATATGTTTATGAGATGGATGGTGAGATCAGAAAAAAATGGTGTAGATTTTGGAATCTGGTCCAACTACTCAGCTGCTCAATTATATATCCCGTTAGATATACACGTGCATAGGGTAGCGACTGATCTTGGTCTCTTAAAACGCAAACAGCCTGATTGGAAAGCGGTAAAAGAATTGACAGAAAACTTGAAAAAATTTGACCCGGAAGATCCGGTAAAATATGATTTTGCCTTATTCGGATTGGGAATAGAGCGAAAGCGCAATAAAAAAAGGTAAATTCTTACTATATTAATGCGCTTCCAACCAGTCTTTACCAATACCCGTTTCTACAAGGATAGGTACCTGTAAATCGGGAATTGCATTTTTCATTTCCTTTATTACCAGGTCTCTCAATTCATCCAATTCTGATTTCAACGTATCAAATACTAATTCATCATGAACTTGTAAAACCATTCTGGATTTAAATTCTTTTGCTTTCATTGCGTCATAGATATTAATCATCGCTATTTTGATCATATCTGCCGCTGTGCCCTGAATTGGGGTGTTGATGGCGATTCTTTCTGCTCCGCTTTGAGCCATTCGATTTTTTGAATTTATATCCCTGAGTGTTCTTTTTCGACCTTTTAGAGTTTCGACATACCCATTTTCTCGGGCGAATTTCACCGTGTCATCCATGTACTTTTTTAAACCTTTATATTGGTTAAAATAGGCATCGATTAACTCTTTGGCTTCAGATCTCTTGATATCAAGTTGTTGGGACAAATTCGTTGATCCTGCTCCATAAATTATACTGAAATTTACGGTTTTTGCATTGCGCCTTTGGTGGTCAGTAACCTCATCATAGGGAACATCGTACACCCGGGCGGCTGTAGCGCGGTGAATATCCTGGTTTTTATTGAAAGCTTCAATCATGGCTTCGTCATTACTCATGTGTGCGATTAACCTCAATTCAATTTGAGAATAATCAGCAGCCAGTAATACATGATCATCATTTTCCGGAATAAAAGCTTTGCGAATTTTTCGTCCGGACTCAGTACGTATTGGTATATTTTGAAGGTTCGGGTGATTAGAACTCAATCTTCCGGTGGCAGCAAGCGCCTGATTAAAACTACTGTGGATCCTTCCCGATGTTTTGTTAACTAATTTGGGGAGTGCATCCACATATGTTGATTTAAGTTTAGTTAACTCTCTATAATCCAGAATTTTTAACACAATTTCGTGATCCTTCGAAAGTTCGCTCAATTTAGCTTCATTAGTTGAATATTGCCCACTTTTAGTTTTTTTCCATCGGTAGGGTATCTTGAGTAGGTCAAAAAGTACTTCACCAACTTGTTTGGGACTGGCAATGTTGAATTCAGTGCCGGCCATTTTGTAAATTTCGTCCTTGACATTAAGAATTTTTTCATTTAATTCTTTAGAATAATCTCCTAGAAATTCTGAATCAAGACGAATACCGTCAAATTCCATTTGTGCTAATACTTTGATTAAGGGTTCCTCGATTTCAAAGTACAGGTTTTTCATGCCTGATTCGTCTAATTCCTTATATAGTTTTTCGTGGAGTAGATAGGTAATATCCGCGTCTTCAGAAGCGTAATCCTTGAGTTTATCTTTTGCTACCTGTCTCAAGGTGAGTTGGTTTTTCCCTTTCTTTTCTGTCATTTCATCATAAGAAATGGTTTTGTAGGCAAGGTAGGTTTCGGCCAGATAATCCATATTATGCCTCAACTCAGGGTGTACGAGGTAATGCATAAGCATGGTATCATGAAAAATTCCTTTAACATCAATAGTATAGTTTTTTAATACAATGGAATCATATTTTATGTTTTGAGCAATTTTTATAATTTTTTCATTTTCCAATATTGATTTGAATTCTGATACAATCTTTTGTGCTTCATTATGATCTTCAGGTATCAAGACAAAGTAAGCTTTGTTGGGTTCTATACAAAAGCTTATTCCCACTAGTTGAGCAGCCCTTGGATAAAGGGAGGTAGTTTCAGTATCAAAACAGAATGCCTCGCTACCAGCTAAGGTTGTAATTAAATCGGCTCTATCTTCTTTATTTTCGATTAAAAGGTATTCTTTATTGACATTTTGATAATTTTTCGGTGCAATTTTATCAATTACGGGCAAATCTTTGGCCTCAACCGGTTCTACACCAAAAAGTGCTTGTTGCACGCCGTCTTTGTGCTCTCCCAAAATGGTATTGGATAAAGTTCTGAATTCAAGTTCTGTAAAAATTTTTGCCAGTTCTTCGCGATTAGCATTTTGTATTACCGTTGCCTCTTCATCGAAAACAATGGGAGCTTCCGTATTTATAATGGCTAATTTTTTGGAAAGTAAGCCCTGTTCTTTATTTGACTCAATTTTCTCCCTGAGTTTTCCTTTGATTTCATCGGTATGTTCTAATAAATTTTCAACAGTCTTGTACTCTTTAAGAAGCTTGGATGCCGTCTTGGGTCCCACACCCGGAATACCTGGTATATTATCTACGCTATCACCCTGAAGACCAATCATATCGATTACCTGATCAACGGAGGAGATGTCCCATTTTTTGAGAACTTCAGGAATACCAAGTATTTCTACACCGTTTCCCTGCCTGGAAGGCTTGTATATTTTAATATGCTCGGTTACCAATTGTCCAAAGTCCTTGTCAGGGGTAACCATATAAACATTAAATCCCTTTTTTTCAGCTTGTTTTGAAAGAGTCCCTATAATGTCATCAGCCTCATAGTTTTCTAACGTGAATATTGGAATATTAAACCCTTCTACAATTTTTTTTATGTAGGGAAGTGCTTTGCGGATATCTTCCGGTGTCTCATCCCTGTTTGCTTTATATTCGGGATACATTTCATTTCGAAATGTTATATTACTTACATCAAAAGAAACGGCAATATGGGTAGGTTGTCGATTGACAATAATATCCCATAGCGACCTTACAAAACCTGTAATCGCAGAGGTATTCATGCCTTTCGAATTCATGAGGGGGCGATTGATAAAAGCGTAATGAGCCCTAAATACAAGTGCGTGCCCATCAAGTATATATAGATTTTTCTCCTTGGTCATGGTACTTTTTTTTGACGATATATTTGTTATAATTCTTCGTTGCTTTCGCCTGAAGGATATATGAGTACAATTTCTTCTTTTGCTAATTTGTTCATGGGAATTATGACGGATTCAGAGTCGTCCATTCTGAGAGTTAATCGCGACCGATCCATGTCTACAATTTGTCCCTGGTAATTATTCCATCTAATGTAGTCACCAACCTGGAATAACTCTCTATTGTAAAAACTGTTGAGAATATTTGCGAAAATATCTTTTGACGCCAAACCGTAACCTATGGCAAATGCAAAAATTAACCCTCCGATTAGTAGACTGATATTTTGTGAAAGGGATTGAGTCTCAATACCAGCCTGTTCCAGGGCTGTTAATAGGATATTTACAATTAAAAAATAGAATACAAAAGCACTAATTAATTTAGAAGAAGGAATTCCTAGAGATTCACAAGTAGTTTGCACCAGTTTTCTCAATCCATCGCTTAAGAAAATGCCTATTAAAAGAATAAAAAGGGCGGTAAGTAATTGGGGGATAAGATTTACAATGTCCCTGATAATTCTCGTTATAGTGGGCATATTAATTATATCAGCCGCTGCTATCAGAACAAAGAGCATTATCATATAGTATAAGAACTTACCCAAAATGGCACTGGGCTTAATTTTAATGTTGATAGATTGAAAAATATCTATTGAATTGAGTTTTTCTGCTTGCTTATCCAATCCTAATTTTATAATTACTTTTGTAAGGAATCTGGATAGGATTCGAGCCAGAATATAACCGAAAATGACAATTAAAATAGCTGCAAGGATGTTGGGTAGAACCTCTGCTATTGTTTGCAGAAATTGACTCATCATATCCAGAAAATAAAATTGGCTTTCGTTGACTAGTGATTCTTCCATTTTTTAAAACTTATTTTTTTTCTCTTTTCAAGGGTTTTGGGCCTTCAATGAATGTCGAAAGGGTTTGAAATGTCTTTGGTAATATCAAATCTATTGTGTCTCCCATAAATTGTATTAAAGTAATTTCGGAACGGAGTTTCTTTTCCATATCCATCGATAAGGGCTTGTGTTTTTTTAGCGTTCGTTTTTCCAGTAATTTGAAATTATTCATGGCTATAAATTTGATCGTCCTTTTCAGCTAAATCTCGTAACCTTTCCTTACTTCTTTTGATTCGCATCTTAATTGCACTTTCACCTATATCAAAATGATTGGCGATTTCTTTAATCGACATATCATCCTGATATTTCATTAGCAATATTATTTTTTCATCATCACTGATTTGATCCATTAGTCGTTCGAGCTGCTCTATTTTCATTTCTAAGATCTCTGCATCAGAAATACTGTCTTCCTCTTCGCTTTCATCATTCAGTAAATTATCTTCAATTTCAACAACATTGATTTTTTTTCGTTTCCTTAGAAGGTCGATACAAAAATTATATGTTATCGAATATAGCCATGTCGAAAAACGAGCTTTGTTTGAAAACTTTGATAAGTTCAGAAGAAGTTTGATAAAAATATCGTGAGTGGCATCTTCTGCTAAGTCTTCGTTTTTAAGTAAAAATAAGCATTTTGCATATACCTTATTCGAATATCTGCGGTATAATCCCGTAAAATATTTTTGGTCATGCGTATTGAGGTACGCATGAATAAGTTCTTCGTCGCTATGTTTTAAAGTATGCAGGATATTTTCAGCATTATGCTAATAGTACAAAATTATTATAATTTTATTAAAATGAAACTTATTATTATTTATTACAATAGCTGCTGGATGAATAGAGAAATAATTATATCATTATAGTTGTAATATATGTTAAATGAACGTGAGTTTGACAGATAAAATAAGAGCTCTGATCACTTTCCACCTTTAGCTTTAGCGGTGGTGAAAGAGGCAAAATATAAATAATCCTGGGTGCAAACGTAGGGTGGAAAACAAGTGAAATCGTCGATTCTGGCATTGATTTCCGCAAAGTCCTCTTAGGGATGACTTTGCCAGATGCCTTGGGAGTTGCTTTTTTCGTAGAAAGAATGGCAGAAACAATTATTCGTCGAGTCCATGTTCAAACTAAAAAAAAGTACTTGAAAGATCTAACTGTTAAAATAGGGGATTTACTATTTGAGATGTTTATTTCACATCAGGAAATCCAGGAAAGGACACGCGAATTGGCTATGAAAATATCAAATGATGATGAGTCCCTGATATTTGTACCGGTCATGACGGGGGCATTTTATTTTTCCTCCAGTTTTTTATCCTATTATTCAAGACCCTATCAAATATGTTGTGTAACAACATCAAGTTATAAAGGAACAAAGAGTACGGGTTCGGTGGAAATTATTCACCATAAAGACCCTGCGATATTTGAAGGAAAGAAGGTGGTAATACTTGAAGATATTATTGACACCGGTTTGACGGTAAAAGAGCTGACGAGAGAACTCTATCTGAATGGGGCCAGGGAGGTAATAGTGGTTGCAATGTTGTTTAAACCCGGGAAATTAGAACACGATATTCCCCTTCATTCTGTCGGATTTGAAATTGGAGATGAATTCGTCATAGGGTTTGGCCTTGACTATAATGAATCTGGCCGCTACCTCGATGATATTTATCAATTAAAATGAATCAATTCCGAATGGAAGATAGGTACGCTCTTACAGAGGTAAAAGTGACAACTTTATTTTTAAAATAGCGAATGGTTTGTTCAATCTCTTCATTGTCTGCATTTAGGTGATTGAGTATATTGATTAAATGCATTTTCATGTGCCCTTTCTGGATCCCGGTAGTAATGAGGGACCGGATGGCTGCAAAGTTTTGTGCCAGGCCAGCTGAAGCAATTATTTCCATGAGTTTGTGGGCTGAGGGATACCCTAATAATTCCAGGGATATTTTAGCCAGTGGATGAACACCTGTCAGACCGCCAACGGTTCCAATTGCCAAAGGTAGGTCCAATTGGAATTTAAATTCTTCATTTTCTATGTAACATTTGCTTAGGCTTCGATACTGACCGTCTCTGGAAGCATAGGCATGACCGGCTGCTTCTATTGCTCTAAAGTCATTGCCAGTAGCGAGTACGACTGCATCCACCCCATTAAAAATACCTTTATTGTGCGTAGTTGCCCTATAGGGATCAATTACGGCAATATCTACAGCATCTTTGAATTTTTTAGCAAATTCTTCTCCACTCATGGACCCTTGTTTCAGTTGAGAAACCGGACATGTCACCTCTGAATGGACAAGGCATTCAGGGGTGTAATTAGATAAAATTGACATAATTATCGAAGGAGGTAGCGATGTAGAACCAAATTTTTTGTAGAATATTTCAATCATCTCATTGGCGAAATGTTCAAGAACAGAATTGATGAAATTGGCTCCCATTGAGTTACAGGTCTCAAAATGTATTAAGAATTGGTAGTAATCAGGTTTCTCTGGAAAAACTTTAATTTCGAGTTTTTTAATACCTCCCCCTCGAACCTTCATGTTTTGAGTCAAGTGGACCGTCCTTTCCATTAATTCTCGGTTAAAGAATTTTTTTGCGTTGAGGAGGTCCTCCGCATTACCCCGCCAGTGAAAATGAATTTGTCCTAGTTTTGTAGTTTGCAGTACAGTGGCTTTAAATCCCCCCTTTTCTCTCCAATATTTTGCTGCACCGGAAGCTGCGGCAACTACAGAGCTTTCTTCAATTACCATGGGGATGGCATAAGGTTTACCATTAATGATAAAATTGGGAGCTATACTGAATGGAAGAATAAAATTACTTACTGTATTTTCAGATATTCGATCGAACACCTTTTGGTCGTCTTTATTTTCAATCCAATATTTTTGAAGAATTTTTTTACTTTCTTCAGGTTCGTCAAAAAAGTTATCCGTTAACCAGTTTAGCTTTTCTAGTTTAGTAAATTTTGAAAACCCGTCAACTATGGACTTATTTTTTTTCACCTATTGTTTTGGTTTTAATGTTAAATAGTTTTGGGAAAGCATCCATCCCTGGTGTTGCAAATGTAAAAAATGATCCAAATCATCATATGATAACAATGCCTTTTTTAATAAAGTAGATGCCTGGCCAATAAGAGAAGGAAGTTGGCACTTTTGGTGTAAATAGAATCCGTCCAAAAAATGTTTTATGCCACCTGAAATAATTACTTTTTTGCACTTGATCGTTGATTTTGATGCAAGGGTTATATCATTTATATAGTCTACCATTTCTTCAGCAGAGTGTCCGATACCCGCAAGCTTACTAAATACTTCTGCTTTTATTTCGTCTGATCTCAAAAGCTCAACTAAAGTGAAATTAGTTCCTCCATTGGCAGCAAAATCTATGGCTTCTAAAGGCAATTCGAGCAGGGATTCAAGACTTTGCCTTCCCATTCCCTGACCTACTTCTTTGACAATGATCGGGAAGTCCAATTTGTCAACTGCTTTTTTTATGGTATCAATTGGAGGTGCTTTTATTTGGTCTCCTTCAGGTTGCATCCATTCCTGAAGTGGATTGACATGAATGATCAGGCCATCTGCTCTCAATTTAGTTATAATTCCATTCCAATCATCCCAGGTATTATTGGCAATGGTTTTTTCTAATTGCGCTATTCCGATATTGGCCAATAGAGGTAAGTCTTCACCCAATACAGTACGCATGTCAAAATCCGGAAAATACTCAGGTTGTTCCAATAATATTCGACAACTGCCCAGGCCCATCCCCATTTTATATTTTTTACACGCCTTCGCCAGATTTTTATTTATAAATCCTGCTTTTTCTGTTCCACCGGTCATACTTGATACCCAAAAGGGGGAATGAACTGTTTTACCCGCAAGGTCAAAGTTGAAATTCATTGAATTGCCAGGGTGCGGCGTAAAAAGTGGATCGTACTGGAAACGTTGATCCAATTGGTCTTTTGACAGCTGAGAATCAAACGCCAGGGATATATGATCTTTTTTTCTGTCTTTCAAATTTGTATAATTAATTTAAGGGATTGATTTTTCATAGGCATTCTTGCTTGAAAAATGCATCGATAGGTTGCAAAATGCAAATTTGAATTAATATTTTATCTGATTTTTCCATAAATGTTCTGCATTTGTCCTCAAAAACTAATTCTTCTACAATCCAATTCACTTATAGTACACACGAAACCATAATTTTAAAGATTTAAACAGGCTTTAAATAAAAGATAAAGTTTGTGTTTATTCAAATATAATGAATTAAAATATTTGGAAGAATATATCTGTTAATGGCTACTTGATAGTGATTCTTGGAGATCTGTTGTTCCGGTTTTTTATAACGACGGTGAGTAACTAATTGTAGAATTGTGGTTATTGGACTGTCATATTGTTGCGAAATTTTGACTGTTTTTCAGTAGATTACAGAAGGTGCTGATAAAAATTTCCTGAAAATACTTTGTGATTACCGAAATAAAAAAATACCTTTGCAGCGCAAAATTAAGGCAGAATACCATTTAAAAGATAAGAAATGAGTAAAATAAGTTACAAAACACAATATCCTACCAATGAAACCATCGACCGAGATTGGTATATAATTGACGTGGAAGGAGAGACTGTGGGAAGAGTTGCTAGTAAGATTGCAGCCGTACTGCGAGGGAAACATAAACCTTCATATTCCACACATATGGATGCCGGGGATTATGTAATCGTTGTGAATGCTGACAAAGTACGATTCACAGGTAATAAGTGGAATGATAAAGAGTACATAACGTATTCTGGTTATACTGATGGTCAAAAGAGAAGACCGGCACAGGAAATGCTGAATAAATTCCCTGGTCGCATTATTGAGAATGCAGTAAAAGGAATGCTTCCAAAGACCAAATTGGGAAGAAAGATGTTTAAGAAATTATTTGTTTACGTCGGTGCAGACCATCCGCATTCGGCTCAAAAACCTAAAGAGTTTAAATTTTAAGTACTATGGAAATCATAAATGCAGTCGGAAGACGAAAATCTTCAGTAGCCAGAATTTTCATGCGAAAGGGAAACGGCGACTTGAAAATTAATGGGAAGAAATTGGATATATATTTTCCTCAAAAGCATGTTCAAAATAAGGTCCTGGAACCATTAAAGACAGTAGAGATGTCCCAGGAAGTCGATTTCAAAATTATTGTGAACGGTGGCGGATTCAAAGGACAGGCTGAGGCCGTACGTCTTGGAATTTCCAGAGCTTTAGTGAAATTGAATGAAGATTTCAAGAAACCGTTAAAAGACAAAAAGTTCCTTACCCGAGATGCGAGAGTCGTCGAGCGTAAGAAATACGGTAAGCCTAAGGCAAGAAAGAGCTTCCAGTTTAGCAAGCGTTAATTTATTGATTTTTATTTTGAGAAAAATTCTAGCAAAATGATAAGTGCACCTAAATATAAAGAGTTATTAAATGCAGGCGTTCACTTTGGCCATTTGAAAAGAAAATGGAATCCAAAAATGAAGCCTTACATCTTCACTGAGCACAAAGGCATTCACATTATTGATCTTAATAGGACTGCGGAAAGCCTGGAAGAAGCTGGCAGGGCTATGAAACAACTGGCAAAATCTGGTCGTAAAATCCTCTTTGTGGCTACGAAAAAGCAAGCCCGGCATATCGTAGCTGATGCTGCGAAAACTGTAGATATGCCATATGTTACAGATCGATGGTTGGGAGGAATGATGACAAACTTCGCTACTGTAAGAAGGTCAGTGAAAAAAATGAATAATATAGATCGAATGCTCAAGGACGGGTCCCTGACATCCGTTACAAAGAAGGAACGGTTGACATTATCCAGAGAGCGTGATAAAATTGAAAGGGTATTAGGAGGTATTGCCCGGTTAAATAGATTACCTCATGCGATATTTATTGTGGATATCGATCACGAACACATTGCATTGGCCGAGTCCAAAAAATTGGGCTTAAAGACGTTTGGAATTGTTGACACAAATTCCAATCCTAAATCCGTAGATTTTGCTATTCCGGCGAATGATGATGCTACTAAATCGATTCAAATAATTACCAATTACCTGACTTCTTGTATCAAAGAAGGGTTGGAGGAAAGGCGAAAAGGAAAGAACGAGGAAGCAGAAGCCTCGGAAGGTTAATTCGCATTTGAATACATTTGTTTTTTTAATAATATTTTATAATAAAGAAAAAGATTGCAGGATGAGCAATATAACAGCCGCAGATGTTAAAAAACTAAGGGACCAAACCGGTGCCGGTATGATGGATTGTAAAAAAGCCCTGGTAGAAGCTGAAGGAGATTATGAGAAGGCTATTGAGATTTTGAGGACCAAGGGCCAAAAATTATCTGTAAAACGGGCAGAAAGAGAAGCAAAGGAAGGAGTAGTTATTGCTGCAGTTTCTGATGATAAAAAAAATGGAGTCGTTATCAAGTTGAGCTGTGAAACAGACTTTGTAGCCAAAAATGAAGGTTTTGTAGATTTTGCTAAAAAGATAGCTTCCATTGCGCTTGAAAATTTACCAGAATCAAAAGAGGAGCTTGGCAACCTTACAATAGGAGATATTTCCATTAGCGAGAAAGTTGTCGAACAAGTCGGAGTTATCGGTGAGAAGATCGAACTTGCAGGTTATGAAAAATTATCTTCCGATATGGTTGTTCCTTATATCCATATGGGGTATAGAGCGGGTGTGATAGTCGGTTTGAATTCCGATGATTCTAAAGTAGAAGAAGCCGGAAAAGATGTTGCAATGCAGGTAGCGGCAATGAAACCTGTTGCTTTGGACAAAGACAATGTGGAGCAATCTGTCATTGACAAAGAAATTGAAATTGGAAAAGAGCAAGCTCGTCAGGAAGGTAAACCAGAACAAATTCTTGAAAAAATTGCATTGGGTAAATTGAATAAATTTTTCCAGGAGAATACACTTCTAAATCAAAACTTTGTAAAAGATAGCAAAGCCACAGTTAGAGAATATTTACAATCTGTGGATAAAAATCTAACGGTAACAGATTTTAAACATTTGATGCTTGGATAAAAGTTTTATAAATTGAGCGACTGAATTTTCAGTCGCTTTTTTTTTACATAATAATTAAGAAAGGATGTCATTATCATATAATCGGGTACTTTTAAAATTAAGTGGTGAGGCTTTGATGGGTAGTAAGGAATTTGGAATAGATCACGATATATTATTGCATTATGCCAGTGAAATCAAGACTATTCAAAGAATGGGAGCCGAAGTAGCAGTTGTGATTGGAGGGGGGAATATATATCGAGGTGTTTCTACAAATCAGACTGTAATAGAAAGAGTACAAGGTGACTATATGGGAATGATGGCCACTGTGATTAATGGTATGGCACTACAGGCTTCTCTGGAAAGTATAGGAGTCTATACACGATTGATCTCTGCGATTGAAATGAAAGAAATTGCAGAACCCTATATTAGGCGAAGGGCTATCCGCCATTTGGAGAAGGGACGTGTTGTTATTTTTTCAGCAGGGACGGGAAATCCTTACTTTACTACTGATTCAGCTGCCGCTTTAAGAGCGAATGAAATAAATGCTGAAGTAATATTAAAAGGAACAAAGGTAGATGGAATATATACGGCAGATCCCGCAATTGAAAGTGATGCCGAAAAGTATGATAGGCTGAGTTTTGATGAGGCTTTGAATAATGGCCTGAAAGTGATGGACCGGACAGCTTTTACCCTCTGCCAGGAAAATAACCTACCGATTATAGTATTTAATATTTACGAGTCGGGCAATCTCCAGAAAATTATTCAGGGAGAGGAAATTGGCTCTATTGTTGATAATTTCTAGATCTTGTCTTATAAATTTTGGAGGAGGATAATTCCAAAATCTAAATCTTTATTATTGACCATTTGTGTTCGCAAGCCCACTGTAAGGTCTAATAAATTGAAATACCGCGCTGTGAGGAAAAGATCCACGCCATATGCACTTTGGTTTTCATGTTCGGACACAAAGTATTCCCCGAAGAAATTAAGAGCTATTCTTTTCGTGTACAAAAAATGAGGGATCGCCAATTCTGGATACGCGAGTGGAAGCATATAGTTCCCTGTCAAAAAGCTACCTTTTGTAAATGAGGAATGCGTGTATCGGATATTGGAAGAAGTGGCTAATTCTAAAGGAAGATAAGATCCTGCTAAATCACTATTCCATTGTCCCTGTGCTCGGAATTTCCATCCGTCGTTTTTAAAAAATCCAGGAATAAAAAACTCTGACCGAATGTACGCTAGCTCACTAATCTGCGGAGACCATCCTCTTTTGTAAACACCGTGGAAAATAAAACCCCATTTTGGAAAGATGTCCCTGTAAGCCTGTCTTCGGGTCAATTGCCAGGTAATTGACCCCTGGCTCCGTTGGAATAACCTTGGCTGAATATTGAAATTGTCTGGAAGTGACTCATGGTTTGGGTCAAAGTGTTCTTTTGTAAGGTCAAAGCGCGATCCTATGTTCAAAAATTGATGGTTTTGCCTCGATGAAAAAACCAGGGGCAATCTTACGGAGCCTGTTAGTGAGGTTTCGGATTTCGGAATTCTGTAAATATTCCGGTCAGTTCGAATAATCAGAGTCCTGTTGAATCTATGGTCAGCACCCACAGAAAGTTCCGGATACCATTTGGCATAAGTAAGCTCTGCTCCGGTTTTGAAAGATTGGTCCGCATCAAAGTATTGACCGTAAATCTCAGCCCTGGTAGTATTTAGATAGTCATTTGAGAGAATGGATAGTTTTGGGGTTTCCAGGTCAGGAGTGAGGTATATGGAATGGAAATTTAAAAGGTGTAAGAAAGGTCTATAAGGTTTTTGTAGTGAAGGTTGGGGGGGGAGTTTTGATAATTCAACATAATTCGGAATCCAATTGGAATTATGTTCGAAGGAATTTATGGCGTCTAAAGGTTCGGAGGTAGCATCTTCGTAAATATTTTGCGTTACTATTCTTTTTCCTTCAGCAGTAGATACACTATAATAGAGGATATGGTTTACGGGATCCAAAGTAGGTGCGTATGCCCCCGTTTTTATATCGGTTATTTGATGTATATCTCCGTTATCCAAATCATATTTATAGATGTTATCGATACCACTAATGGAAGAAGAAAAGAACAGTTCATGTCCCCTGATAAATGGATTGGCAATGGTCCCATTGTAATCAGATATCAGGGATTGGATATTTTGTAATTGAAAATCGTACTTTTGTAGAGAGATTTTACCGTTTTTTCTGGAAGTGAAATATATACATTGCTCATCTTCTCCCCAAAGAGGTGAGGATAAATACTCGCTGGTAACCGGAACGATGGTATCGATAACCATTCCCTGTTCATTTAGCAAGGTTATTGCATACCTTCCATCAGATGTACCTGATACGGCAACAAAATGTTGATTAGATTCATTAAAATCACAGGAAAGGAATTTTTTATCTTTGGTGACTTTTTGAATAGTTCC
This sequence comes from Membranihabitans maritimus, assembly GCF_021729145.1. GTDB lineage: Bacteria > Bacteroidota > Bacteroidia > Chitinophagales > Saprospiraceae > Membranihabitans > Membranihabitans maritimus. The sequence goes on from NZ_JAJSLW010000017.1 coordinate 67,659, forward strand.
CTTGTTTGTATCGTAATACCAAATATCTCCGAATTCCCGATTGGTCCATCGGTGGTGGACACGTTTGTTGATAAATAATATTCGACTATCCGAAACTTGAATAAATGGGTCTGTGGTGTTTCCTAATTCAAAGAGCTTTGTTTTTTTCTCCCTGTCGTCAATACTATATACAGTAGGAATTTCGTCATAGGTGTTTTCCAAAAGGATTTTTGCCCCATTTAAGGAATAGGATACAATCTCATCTTTAATATTTGCATCTTTTTCAAAGGCAAATTGGTTGTCTTTGAGGTTATACGAAGAATAAGGTAAAGTACTTCTATAGCTGCGGAAGGCTTGATGATAAAATTGAGCCAATGATAATTGACTGTTTCGTTTAATACCTTTGGAAAAAGGAAAAATTAACCCCTTTAACCGTCCGGTTTCCTGAAGAGTATTTTTCCAAAATTCTTTTCCATAGTTTTGATGACCATACGTAGCCAGAATATATCCCATGACATATTCGTTTGGAACCAGATCTTTAAAAGATCCGTTCCTAAATTTTTCATAGGAATAGTTTATACTGTCCAGAAGTAAAGCTCTAAGATCAGAAGTAAAAGAAGGTAATCTTCCCCTTCCGTTTCTTGTCAAAGCCGTTTCGAAGAAAACAGCATCTCCTTCAGAAAACCAATCCGGGACTAAAAAATTGTAAATACCGGCTACAGAAGCATCTCCTAAAACCGAATGAATAAGTTTGGTGATACCTCTATTAAAATTACTGTATTGCATTGCGTGACGGTATTCATGGTAGGATAAAAGTTTAATCCATTCGCCGTAGCCAATGGCATTAGGGTTTTGCGCACCGTGAATAAAGAACTCAGAACGATATGGGAAATAGCTTACAAAGCCATTGGAAGTCAAATTCTCATTTCGAAGGATCAAATGAAGAAATTCCGTATTATTCCCTAAGGAGTAAGGCACTTCCCGGTCAATAGCATGGATTATTCTAGAAATAGTATCAGCAGAATGTTTTACATTTTTATCATAAATAATCCGGACATCATTTATGGTGTGGGTAGACCATTCTTTGTTGGGAGGTACTCCACCAAAATTTTGGGCATTTTGATACGAGTTAAATGACATGGAAATAATGAGGAGCAAGATGACCCTGAAGATATATTTCATATACAGATTTGATACTTCAATATAAATATAATAGTATTCTCCGATTAAGTCACTTTGAACCATAAAACCTATTCGGAATATAGTACACTGCCGGGGCATCAAGGATTACATTTTTCCAATAGGAATACGGCATGAGGTCCAGCTCTTGACATCATGAAGATTTGCTTCACAGTCTTGGAAAATCGACCCTACGGTATCGTAGTGCTTTGGTCAGCAATAAATAATTGTTAGCGTATCCAACTATTGTATAGTAATCCGGACACTAATTGTCTAAAATACTCACGTTTTTCAGTTCTATTTTTGACAATTCCTTCAACTTACCCGAGTTATAATAGTTCTCTATGGAATCAAAATCGATAGAGTCAGGATTCCCTTTATAATTGATATAATCCTGTACAAGGATTCCCTGTAGAGATCTGGGATTATAAGCTGTACGAAATCGGACACCTCCTCCATCCGTGTGGTATTGATATGCAAGGTAGTCTAGAGAATAACTATCTTTATCAAAATAATAATAAAAAGTATCATCATGATCTTGTCCACCTCCTTCTTTGCTGAAAGTAACTTTTACTTTATGATATTTTTTCTTCTTTATTATTACTTCTCCGGAATAACTGCTTTGTACAGCCGGATCCTGGAGTCGAAAAGGCAGAAACGCAAAGTATATGATAGAATTTATTCCACCCGATAAATTATTCTTTTCCTCTTGTGTCAATTGGAGTTGGGTTCCGTTTTTGAATCGTTTGAAGGAATTGTTTGTTAAAGTATCTATTATTTCATTACCGGCAGTATCCGGGAAAACCCTCGTGTATTCAAAATTTCCTTCACTATTTTGGTAGGTTACTTTTTGGTCCCTGAATTCAAAACTAACTTTTACATTATTTAATAACTCAACATTAGTTGTCTCAAGTGCCCGGTTTATCATTTCTTGAGCTTGTGAATCTGAATTTTGTTCCGGTCGTCTGGAGGACCCGGTATCTGTAGAGCACGTGAATAAAAAGAATGGAAAAATTCCGGAGATAAATTTAAAAAAATTGGCCTTCATTTTTTGTAGTTGGAAAAGGTCAGGGAATTGTGATACAAAGTATCAGTTCAATAACTATTAATACAAATTGAATTCAAGAAGGGTTTGAAAGAATCCTTCTTTTTTTTTAAAAATGATAATTAAAGCCAAGGGCAAGATGAGAAGATTTAAAAGTATCGTAATTGTAACCGATGCCCTTACCTTTGAGCCATGCATCATGAGTAAGACGGAGATTAACACTTAGATTTTTGTTTATATTCCCGTCCATGCCTATACTGAACCTGCCGGATAAATAAGAATTAATTTCGAATGGTCCATTGTCCAACAAACCGTACCTAATGGTATTATCTGCCTTTTTGAGATTGTTATTATTATACTCAGATGCTTGATCGAAAGTTTCCGGGCTATACTCTGCATACGGTACAAATCGTCCGGCAATTCCCCCGCTTACATACATTCTGAAAGAGGATAAGTTAACAAAGTTGTATCCTAATTCCAGTGGCAGAGAAACCATCGTAATATTATTTTGTTCAACAGCACCGGGGAACTCCATTTCTACATAATCAGCCCCCATACTGCCAAATATCTTACCGTATTGTAATTTATACCGGAAGTACATACCTGGATTAACCAGTAATTCGTCTGATGAAAATCGTTCTTTAATGGAGGCCCCTGTTACATCAGCGAAAATTCCAGTCTCCAGACTGCTATGTAATTTCGGTCTTAAAACATTTACGGAGGCAACTCCTGATAGAATACTATCCATAGGAACACTTGCCACAGAGATATTCTTGGAGCTTAGCGACGGCAATCTTTTGAGAATTCCTTTTGGGATAGTAGAGTTTTGCACTTGCATGGAAGGCATATCTATTAATGAAATAGGCTCTCTGCTATCTAAAGAACCTTGTTGGTCAGCGGGAAACCGATCAAACGTAGCATAGTGTCTTTTACTTTCAAGTCGGGAAATTCCGCTAGACTTTACATTCTGAATATCATTTTTATCACTGGTTTGCAATGATATGTTTGAATTTAAATTGGAACCTGTCCTATCAATAGAAGAAGGTGCATAGCCATTAGGTAAAGCAAATTCTTCATCAATAGCTGCATTAGGATTTACAATCTCTTCCTGACCATATGGATTCTGATTTTTGTCAACTGTAGAGCTGTTATCTGTGGTGATTAAGGAATGTTGGTTATGGTCAATAGTAGTTTTTACTGTATTATAAATACCCGGTAATTGTAATAGAACCAACAGAACGGCTGCTACTTCCATCACCTTGAGAAGCAAAATTCTCGGTCGATTGTTAAAGGTGTCCAGTTTATCCGACATCAATTCCCAATGACTTTCATTCCAAGGAAAGGAAGAATGACCTAAAGAAGTTTTTATTTTTTCATCAAAAACCTGGTCTTCAGTTTCATTAAAATGATCTAACCTCGATTCGAACAAGTCCCACTGTGGAGTCAAAATAGAATCATTATATTCACTGAGTGCAGCATCAATCTTCTGATCTAATTCTACATCTTCCTGATCGGGAATTGACAATTCAATATCGAGGAATTCACTAAATATAGCCCAATCCGATTCCCCGGGAACCACGAGGTTCTCCAATTTATCTTTCACAATCCTATCAAATCTCTTAAGCATCTTAGTCAGTTCTCAGATGTTTTAATAGTTTTTTCAACTTGGACCTGGCTTTCACCAAATTTGATCGCGATGTACTTTCAGATATATCCAGTTTTTCCGCAATTTCCCTGTGTGAAAAACCTTCAATGACATACAAATTAAATACCGCCCTGTAAGTAGGAGTCAAAGATTGAACCGCTTTGAGTATTTCTTTCTCGGTAACGTTCTCGATCGCACTCGGTTCATCACCTTCCACACCATATGCATGTTCTATTGACTCAGTCCTTCTTTTGGACATCTTCCGATAATGGTCAATAGCAGTATTAACCATTATTCTCCGGATCCAACTGTAAAGAGATGTACCCGGTTTGTATTTTTTTATATATCTGAAAACTTTGATAAATCCATCGTGAAGTATGTCCAGTGCTTCCTCTTCGGTTTTTGCATATCGCATACACACTCCCATCATCTTTCCATAATGAGCCTCATAAATAATTTTCTGAGCCCATTTTTCCCTCCGTACACACGCTTCAATGATGGATTTTTCATCGTGATCCAGAGTCAGTGAAATATCCATGTCTCGGTAGAGTATTTCCTACCAAAATAACACTTTAATAACGATTTTCCAATCTCTGGTGCTGCCTTATTATTTCTTTCACAGAAAATTTCAGAAGGAAATTAAATCAAAAATTTTATTTATTTGATATTCAATTAGTTATAATAGACTCTTTTCGAGAGCTTAAATTTCTGTTAAGCAAATTAGTTAACATAATACCTGAATGACATTACTATAGACGATTCATTCCAATTTAAGGTCGTGAGATGAAATTATCAGTGGAGAATGCAGCGCATCTTTCCCTTTCCCATCGACCTTAAAAGTTTTTGGAAAGTACTGCCGATTGTATCGTGCAGTCAGGACGGCTAAGCCATCCATTGAGTGGGGAAGGAGGGTAGATTCACTTCTCTCTCTTTATAGACAAGCATTTTTATACCCGGTTCAGGTTTAGAATTATGGTAAATTCAGGAAGTGGATAAAGAAGGGTACTTACTTTTGGACAATGTGTGCGAAAGAAAGAATTTATTTGTGAGGTTTGGTCGTTTACGTTTTGATTTTCAATATATCAGAACAAGTTTGTATTTTTGTAGACTATTAAAGGATACGATTATGTATTTATTGTTGATTAACAGTAATTTATAAATAAATGTCAAGCGATAACCATTCACAACCATCCATTATCAACCTGGATGGGATGTACGAAAATTATTTTTTGGATTATGCTTCCTATGTTATTTTGGAGCGTGCAATACCCACTATTGAAGATGGTCTCAAGCCGGTTCAGAGGCGGATTTTACATGCAATGAATGAGATTAATGATGGAAGATTCCATAAAGTGGCAAATATTATTGGCCAGACCATGCAATTTCATCCACATGGGGATGCTGCCATTGGGGATGCATTGGTGAAATTAGGACAAAGGGACTTCCTGATTGACCAACAGGGGAACTGGGGAAATATTGAGACAGGGGATAGTGCATCAGCACCCCGGTATATTGAAGCCAGGCTATCTAAGTTTGCCCTGGAAGTGGCATTTAATAAACATATTACAGAATGGCAGCTAAGTTATGACGGACGAAAAAAGGAGCCGATTAATTTACCTATGAAATTTCCCCTTTTATTGGCCCAAGGTGTGGAAGGAATCGCTGTAGGTTTGTCTACACGTATCTTACCACATAATTTCTGTGAACTCATAAAAGCTTCCATAAAAGTACTCAAGGAAAAGAATTTTGTAATATATCCGGATTTCCAGACTGGAGGATTAATGGATATTTCTGAGTATCAATGGGGTGAACGAGGAGGAAAGGTGAAAGTTCGGGCAAAAATTGAAAAAGAGGATAAGAATACACTGGTCATCCGCGAAATACCTTTTAGCACAACTACGACTTCTCTGATAGATAGTATCCTAAAAGCAAATGACAAAGGTAAAATCAACATTAAAAAAATTACGGATAATACGGCTAAGAATGTAGAGTTGGTAATTGATTTGGCTTCCGGGGTTTCACCGGAGCTGACAATAGAAGCGCTATATGCGTTTACAAATTGTGAAATGTCGATTTCTACAAATGCTTGTGTGATAGTTGACAACAAGCCTATGTTCCTTGATGTGAAGGAGATTCTTAAACGGTCTACTGATCACACAAAATCTTTGATCCGGGCAGAATTGCTCATTGAAGAACGTGATCTCCTCGATAAGTTGCACTTTGCTTCTCTGGAGAAAATTTTTATTGAGAACAGAGTATATCATGAAATTGAAGAGGCTGAAACCTGGGAGGAAGTACTTTCTATTATTGATACTGAAATGAGAAGGTATATAGCAGAACCGGATGAAGAGCTAGCACCGGGAGATAATAGATTACAGTTGGCACGTCCCTTTATAGAAGATGATATTTTGCGGTTGACAGAGATCAAGATCAAAAAGATATCAAAGTTCAATAAATTTAAAGCTGATGAAGCGATACAGAACCTCAGGGATGAATTGGATAAAGTACGCTTTAACCTGACACATTTGGTTGAATATTGTATATCTTATTTTGAATACCTTTTAAAGAAGTATGGAGATCAATTCCCCAGGAGAACAGAAATTTCCACTTTTGCAGATATACAGGTGCAACAAGTAGTAGCCAATAATGCCAAATTATATGTTAATTACAAGGAAGGGTTTATTGGATCCGGGTTGAAGAAAGATACCTTTATTCGGGAATGTTCGGATATTGATGATGTCATCGTTTTTCTTAGCAATGGTAAATTTATGGTAACCCGTATAGGGGAAAAAGTATTTGTTGGTAAGGATATTTTATATGCAGATATATGGCAAAAGGGTGATGAACGAACAACATATCATATGGCCTACTCAGATGGTGCATCCGGGAAAACGAGGGTCAAACGATTTCAGGTGAAAGCGATTACCAGGGATCGGGAATATGACCTTACCAAAGGTACGAAAGGTTCCAGGGTTTTATATTTCTCTGCACAACCCAATGGTGAATCCGAAATAATAAAGGTCACACTGTCCGCAAGCTCGAGAGCGCGTAAAAAAGTATTTGATTTTGATTTTGGTGATTTGGATATTAAAGGAAGGAGATCTATGGGTAATATCCTGACAAAATATACAGTACGGAAAATTGAATATAAATCAACCGGTGGTTCTACGCTTGAATCTCTAAAAGTATATATGGACAATGCCACCGGACAATTGAATATGGAAGAACGGGGGAGATTTGTAGGAGAGTTTGAAGGTGACGATCAGATTATTGTCATTTATGAAAATGGTAGTTACGAATTATTGGATTTCGACCCTAATCTGATATTGGAGATATCGAAGATTCATACCGTGAAACGGTTCGATCCTGAGGAGATTTGGAATGTAGTGTATTATGAAGGAGAGAAAAAATGGTCTTTAGTTAAACGCTTTCAAATTGAAACAAGTACGACAAGCCAGCGATTCCAATTTATTTCAGAACACAGGTCATCGAAATTATTAGTGGTTACTGATTGCTCAGAATCAGAATTGACATATCAGGATTCCTCTAAAGAAGAGCAGAAGATTTTATTATCCGAGTTTATAGATGTAAAGGGATGGAAGGCCCTGGGAAATAAATTGGATGAAGGGAAAATAAAAGTGGTCTCAGTGGAAAAAATTGAATCGGAGGAAGAAAATCTGAAAACTGGGGATACCGTAGAATTGGATCCCGATAAAGGTCAGTCGGAACTGTTTTAGTTGGAATTTGAATATAAGTATTTGCCCGACTGGAAAGCCCTTCCTAGGATTCTTTTGGATTGGTATAAGAATAAAGGAATCGTGAGAATGAATTATTATTCGAGAATGCCACAATGTGAATCCCGACCATCTCAGTTGGAAAAGGCTTTGCTGGGGACAAATGGTTGTCCAATAGGCAACCCCAAGTACTAGTATTGGTTGTGCAATTTATATATTCGTGGTCCTTTATAGCTTTAGTGTACAGTGGCTTCATAATTAATTATATAGAAAATATTTGTAGAATGGATTTTAAGATTTCTTTGGGTAGGACCATAGTATTGGTTAAAGATTATGATGAGGCATATAATTTTTACCATAGAGTTTTCGGATGTCATAAAATCTATGACGATACTGCACCTGATGGACAAAGGTATCTACATGTTGGTTTTGGTGGAGTAGAAAATACTGGAATCTGGTTTCTCAAAGTATCATCAGATTCAGAAAGTAAGGTTGGTAATCAAACAGGGGGGGAACCTCTTTTGGTTTTATATACCGATGATATTTTCCCTTTATTTGACCATTTAATAGGAGAGGGGGTAGAGATTACAGAAGAGATTGTTATTAGTCCTAAGTCAAAATTCTTTCATTGCAGGGACTTATACGGAAATAGAATAGTAGTGGTGGAAGTAGCATGAAAACGGACATATTCACTTAAGATAATTTTGACTTTGATTTTGTGGAAGTAGCATGTAGGGTGCACTATACGGGGAGATTGGGACTTACGTATGTTGGAAGATGTGCCTCGGAAATCAAACCACACTGCTTTTTGAGTAACCACATAGAAACATATGCCAATAAGGGGCACAATGGTTGTTTGCGTTCATATCGCAGTGCTTATAACTTGTAGCTTGTTTCTTTTAGGAACCACATAGTGGATACCTAAATCGCGTATAGGCCAGTAGATATTGGCAGGCTTGTTCCATAGATCAATTTGTGGAGCTTCTCACACAAGAATGATGGCAGTCACTAATTAGCCTTAATAGCTTATCCCAGCGGATGCCGTTGGTATGAAATGTAGTACTAGCTCATGATGAATTAAATTTGTTTTAAATTTTTTTGTGTAACTAGTCGTAATTACGATGAAATCAAATGATTTTTCATTAGAGATCAGATTTCATTTTTTTGTACGTGGTACCACGTACAAAAAAATGAAATCAAGTGGGTAATTTTGGATTCATTTAAAGATTGTTCCTTGTCGTTCGCGAAGTGGTTGTCCCTTGCTTTTAGCGGGATCAACCCGCGCAAAAGGGTAGGGCTGTCAAAGATCTTTACATGATTTTTTAGTTATAACGATAACCTGCATGATTGACTTTTACTACTATCCATCTAATGTATTTTCAGAAGTTTACTCCCTGGTGAAAGGGAAAGTAAAACATGGCAACATATTATTAAGTGTCATTTGTTTGTTTGGTTGTTTTTCGGGTCATGTGACTGCTCAAACCACATTGAACGCTGATGGTAACTGGCACACGGTGAATTTTACCGGCGGTTATCAGGATTTCGCCGTGCCGAACACCTCCATCAAGTACATTCAATTTGAACTCAAAGGTGGGGATGGAGGCAATGCCCAGGTGAATTATGCGGTTATAAATTCGGATCTGGAAATAAATTATATACCTGTAGAAGTCCCAGGGGGAGAAGGTGCTAATGTGACGTTTGATTTAGACATTGAGAATAAACCCATTTCATCTTCCGTGAATGTGGGAGAAGTCCTACGTTTCATTGTAGGTGGGAAAGGCACATTAGGGGAATCCAATGCAGCTTTGGCTACCCTGGGATTTGAATTTGGTGGCGGTGGCGGCGGTACCGGGATACTTTTTAAGGATGATGGTCTTTCGAGTTATCAGGTAATCGGAGCAGCTGGTGGCGGAGGCGGTGCAGCCGTTTCTGTAATTCCAGATGTTGCGGAAATAAGGAATAACGGATACGGTGGAAGTGATAAGACTTCCGGCGTAAACGGAGGTGGAACGAATGGCGGGAAAGGTGGTGAAAATGGATCCGGAGGGACTGTTTCAGGAGCTGGCGGAGCAGGAGGGGGAGCTCTCACTGCCGGAGGTGGCCTGTATTGTATAGATGGTTTTTCGATTGGTGAAGGAGGAGCCGGTATATCCACCGGTGGTTACGGGGGCTCTGTTGAAAATTGTAGTGTTTCTTTGTCTGCTTGGAGAAACGGTGGATATGGTTTTGGCGGTGGAGGAGCTGGATCCGGCGGTGGTGGCGGTGGTGGCGGCTATTCCGGAGGTGGTTCCGGAGCTAATGAACAACAAGGCGGTGGTGGCGGAAGTTATGTAGGTTCCGGGCTAGGTCAAAAAAACGAAAAACGTATAGCAGGTAGGAGTACATTAAATTCGCAGAATGGATACATCAAATACCGTATTGAAGTGAATCAACCTCCGGTTGCCCAATGTAAAAATAATACGATATACCTTGACGCCCACGGCAATGCTACCTTATCAATAGATGATGTGGAGAATGGCAGTGCAGATAGTGATGGAAGTATTGTCGGGCGGGAGTTGAGTAAAACCACTTTTACCTGTGCGGATGTGGGGGAAAATACCATAACACTGACCGTGACTGATGACAATGGAGCTGAGGGACAATGTACAGCGACGGTAACGGTAGCAGATACTATAAAACCGAGTGTCGTATGCTCGGAGTATACACTCTATCTGGACTCGGAGGGCGAAGCTGTGCTGGAGTCATCGGATATTCACGGCGAGTCATCGGATGTGTGCGGTATAGCGTCAATGAGCGTGAGCAAGACCGATTTTACTTGTGCGGATGTGGGCGAAAATACCGTGACATTGACGGTGGAGGATAAAAGTGGCAATCAGTCCACTTGTACAGCGACGGTAACAGTAGTAGATACTATAAAACCGAATGTTACATGTACGGATTATACGCTCTATCTGAATGCTGCGGGTGAAGCCGTGTTGGCGGTGTCGGACATTGATGGAGAGGTTTCAGAAAATTGTGGATTAACGTCAGCAATGATAGATAAGACCAACTTTACTTGTGCAGATGTGGGCGATAATATCGTGACATTGACGTTGGAAGATAAAAGTGGTAATCAGGGCAGTTGTGAGGCGACGGTAACGGTAGTAGATACTATAAAACCGAATGTCGTATGTACGGATTATATACTCTATCTGGACTCGGAGGGAAAAGCGTTACTGGAGCCTTCAGATATTGATGGTGGGTCTTTTGATGCATGTGGTATAGCATCAATGAGTGTGAGCAAGACCAATTTTACTTGTACAGATGTAGGAGACCATACGGTAACACTGACCGTGACGGATAACAATGACAATAATTCAACCTGTACGGCTACGGTAACCGTAGTGGATAGTATAAAACCGGATGCCATATGCACGGATTATACACTCTATTTGAACGAGACGGGTGAAGCCGTATTGGCAACGTCGGACATAGATGGGGGGTCTTCGGATGCGTGCGGAACAGTATCAATGAGCGTGAGTAAGTCCGATTTTACCTGTGAGGATGTGGGAGAAAATACCGTGACATTGACCGTATCGGACAACAACGACAATGAATCTACTTGTATAGCTACGGTAACCGTAGTGGATGAAACTTCGCCTGTAGCGAAGACGAAAGGAATATCGGTTATGCTGGACAAGCAGGGTAGGGCAGTGATCACGCCTGAAATGATCGATAACGGAAGTTATGACAATTGTTCAATTGATGTTTATTCACTTGATCGATATGAGTTTGATTGCCGGGACCTTGGAGAAAACCGGATTTGGTTTTCGGTAACCGACGAGAGTGGTAATATGGATTCGGCTCTGGTCAATGTGCAGGTCGAAAGGTATATTCCGGAATTCGAGAATCAGTATGATGTGGGAGACGGTGATACATTACACGTAATAGATTGCCTGCCCTGGGATATATCGAGATACGACTTGAATTATGAAGAGATATCGGATTATGTGAATGTGAGGACCCATATGTACCGGGAAGAATTGCCGGAAGACGCGTCGCAGGGTATGTGGGGATTGTGGAAGTATGAATATATAGTTGAGGATGGATGTAGCCGGACCTATACGTTTGATTTCTACCTGGCACTATACGACCTGAAACCACCGGTTTACCGGTATTTTCCAAGGGATACTACTATATCCTCCTTGTATGACCTACCCCCCGTGGATGAAGAAGTTGAAATTCTGGATGTGTGCCAGTATACTGTATGGGATACGGTAATGACCTTCCCCGTCACGGATGAAATGACGGGAGATACGCTGTCCTTTGTCCGAAGGTGGATGGCAGAAGATGTGGTAGGTAATAAGTCTTACAAGGATCAAAATATCTTTATAAGTGGGCAGGATCAGATGGATTTTTACAATACGATTTTACTGAGAGTGGCAAAAGAAGAAGATGCAGCTGAAGCGCTTTTTGCTTCAGCTGCCGGCACGGATAGTATAGAAGTAAAACTATATCGCATCAATACTTCTGGTATGGTAAGGAATGCAGTAGACTCCATGTTGTCTGGAAACTGGAACGGGAGCAATGGGAATGTTTATTTTACACCGGAATCCGGGGGAATGTACAGGTTGAAAGTTGAAATTCCGGAAGGATATGTAGCAGAACACCCGGACTCGTTGTTTCAATTCAATGGATGGAGCGATACTATGTTGGTCTCCGGCGATGCAATTCTGGATGTGGGGACGGTTTACCTCACCGAAAGTGATACGAACCATATTACACCGCTCATTTTCGGAAATAAATCAGGGGCAAAATGGGGGGCAGGAGACGATGGAGTTACTTATCGGCTTTATCCCAACCCCACTCAGGGCCGTATCACCCTCGAATCTTCCACGGGAGGCGTATTAAAATACAGCGTAATAAACCGATTGGGCCAGGTGATCAGGACCGGTCGACTGGGGTCGGGGACTACATTGGACCTGGAAGGAAATCCTCCTGGAGTTTATTTTATCCGGTTGAATGCGGAAGAAGAATCTGGATCTAAAACTATGATAAAAATAGTGCTTACGAATTAGGAGGTATGAGTATAATAAAGACAGAGTCTTTTCTAAAATTCTATGTTTACTTATTGAGTTCAAGGGAGTGGCGAAGGTCGGTTCCCTTTTTTATAAAAAAGCCGGCCTTTGGGAATAAGGCCGGCGATGATTACGTAATGGTAGATTCTACATTATTGTATCTATTTAATTCTTTTGAATCATTAATTTTTAAGAACTTTTATAGTTTTTGAAGTTTTAATATCCTTTATAAAGTAAATTCCATTTTGTAATCCACTAAAGTTAATCCTATTTGTAGATTCGGTGGTTTTTATGATTTTACCCAATACATCATATACATCATAATCAGATATCTTATTAAGATTAAGTTGTTGATGGACCGGATTCGGCCAGGCAATAAGCCGTTTTTCTGCATTTGTTTGATTTAGCACAGGAGAACTAACGTCGAGCCCGTAGACGGTTACAGAGCCACTGACTTCATTTGCCACTACAAAGTAGGGTTGACCGGTAGGACTGTCATCCGCATGGATCCATTTGATGTCTTCGGGAGCTAAATCTCCGGCTATATTAAGACTGTCTTCAAGCGGAACATCAAAATTTCTGTTATTTATGTAATCAACGAACTCAAAATTGCTTGGAGAATTAATTTTATATATTACGATACCTCCCATTCTTTCGAGACCGACAAGAACGTATTTTTCTCCTTGGTATGCTCCAATGCAAATAGCTTCCGGTTCAGGGCCTTTATTGTCACTTCTGTTTTTCAGACTCTCGTTTTCCGTGTTATCGGAGTTAAAGTTCTCCGGAAAATATTCATATGTAATTTGTTCCAGATCTTCTCCACTGTCAAACACCTGGTTCCCGTAGGCATCAAATGCTGAAAAAGACCTGGCTCCATAGGAATATAAATATTCGTATTGTCCGTCTCCATCAATATCTCCCAAAGTAGTGGTTATATTTAGGCGATCGGATAATAGCTCTGATTTACCCGCAAAACTCGTTGGGTCTGGTTGGATATCCTCAACTCTTTCTTCTTCACTAAAACCATCATAGTCACGGGCATCGCCTTCATTAGCAGTAAGTATATATGGGTTTCCGTTCCAATCCATTACTTTGATGGCATCCGGAAGATACATGCCAAGTACAGGAGTAGGTGCGATATCTACAGATCCACTCCTGTCATCTGAATCTATTCCGTAATCCCTTTTAAATCCTATTGCTCCCAATTGACTGAGGTCTGAAACTCCTGCTCCATTTAGTCCAAAGTCATTATCATTGAGTACAAAATAAGTACTGTCGTTAATATAAGCTATTCCTTCGGGTTTGTCAGATGGGAAATAGCCAATATCAGGAAGATTAAGCATTTTTCTTTTGAAAACAGTATGAATTCCTGTACTCAATATTTGATCTGCAGTCATTTGTTCAAGCGTAAGTGTGTCTCCATCTATAATGGTAATGCTGTCAGAGACTGCCATTCCCAGAATATTGGTAGCTCCCCGGAGATCGATTTCATATACAAATTTTTTGCTACCCTGCATTCCTGGAATTCCACTATCCCTTTCCAATACCAGGAATTTACCATTGCCGGTATAAGAGGCATCACCGATTTTATCAACCCTGCTAACAGACAGTCCGTGGTTCCTGTTTTGCTCAAGTAAATAGACGTATTCACTTACGGGAATTCCGGAATTAGCGTCCAGTCCAATCATGCGGATTACATCAGATCGGTCTTTAACGGATGCATCAGGATTGTATATGGGCGTTTGTATGAAAGCATATACAATATTATTATCATAGTCAAATGCCAATCCTTCGAAGCCCCGGTTTGCTCTTTTGTTATTATATGCCGCCGGCAGCGTTTCTTCACCAATATAGCCCATAGTGTCATTCCAGGATGCACGTACTGCTGTCCCCGTTGGAATAAACCTTTCGATAAGCTTCCCATTGGGCTGGAATTTGTAAATGGCAGGTCTGTTTTCATCACACAACCAAAAGTTACCATCATTATCAATAATGACTCCCTCCATATCTCCACCCAGGGGATCGTAATCCAATTGGTGGTAGTTTACACTGTCTATAGTATAGTCGATATTCACATAAACGCTATCATCAGTCTGAGTTACTGGAACTTCATCCCAGTTGTTGAAATTTCCTTTTCCGGTAATTGGGTGGATCCCCGTGGTATCGGTAAGGTATATCCTTTCAGTCAGGGAGATTTCATTTGTAACAGTATTGAGTTCTAATTTTACAATTTGCCCCTGATAATCAGGTAGTTTGAACGGACGGAGGTTTTGGGTAGTTCCGGCAATATCTTTATTAATGGGCGCGTCATTGGGACCTCTGTCGGGGACGGTGTAAAATATCATAGAAGTATCAGCGGAATGTTTCGAGTCATAAAACAAAGCTGAAAAGCCTCCCAATTGGATTTTGGTACTATCATATTTTGTATGACCCAGTGTTGGCCAGGCTTCTAACTCATTGAGTGCCCAACTTCCAGTTAGTTCTGCTGATCCCAAATAATGGTCTTTATAGCCCAAAGGAAGGATATCCACTACTAATTGGTTAGGTATATTAATAACAGCAAAAGCATTATTTTCTTGAAGGGCCACATACGCCAGGGAGTCATTCCAAATGGATATATATTCCGGTTCCAAGTCTTGTGCTACTGTAGCATTTGGTCCAAAAATTCGAACACCCTTATTGATTAATTGCTGTTTTCTGTCATTAAATTCCTCGAAGGTTATATGATTGGCATGGGCATTTTCGACTCCTTCTGATAAGTCGATAATAGTTACACTCCCTACTGGGTCATTGTCATAGTCGTCGTTGGGTTCCCCTTCATTGGCTACTAATACTTTCAAACCATCATTTGAAAAAACAAGCATATCGGGTAAAGCTCCAGCAATTACATGATTAAGATACTGTCCTGCAGTGTCAAAGAAAACTACAGAACCAGGTTCTTGACGGGGATCTGCTTCAACAGCTACGGCTATCGTCCCGTTATGAACGTCAATACTATTGACTCCATTTCCATATTCGGAAAGGTCAATTTCCCAAAGTAATTCCAGGTTGGTTGGGTTTGAAAAATCAAGTGCAGTGATTGAGTTAGATTCTGCGTTTGAAAAAAATAGCCTCTGTGATCCCGGGTCATGACATACGATTTCAGCAGCTCCTTCATCAAAGGATCCGGTTGAATATGTGCCAACCTGCATCCATGACTGACCAAAGGAAGATTGTACAGCAAAAATGAGAATGAATGGTAGGAAGTAAATTTTTTTCATATTCTTTTTTACAAATATGAAAATGGCAAATCGAAATGTATTGATAATAAAATTAAGTTATCGTAAATTTTTTGTTGCTTAGAGGTAAACTGGACGATGTCTTTTATTGACGCTGACAGGATTGGAGAAATTGTTATATTTTTGCTAGTCACCAACTAAGAGGTAATTCACATGTGTTTTTTATCTTATGAACTATTATTGAAGGATTACTTTTAAATTAGTCATTTATGCATGTAAATTGTAAGTACGTATTTTTTATATTGATTTTTACAGGATTTTCTACAGCAGTGAGCGGACAGTTAAAGGTTCCATTCTCTACGGATTCTAATAGTTTAACAATTTACGATGGATCAGAATATGTACCTTTTTTTATTAAAGGCGTTAATTTGGGTGTGGCCGTACCCGGCACTTTCCCGGGAGAATTAGCGGCGACCCGTAAAGATTACGCTCGTTGGATACATCAGATAAAAGAAGCTGGCTTCAACTGCATACGGTTATATACCTTGCACTACCCCAGATTTTATGAAGTACTGGATTCTTTTAACCGTGAAAATCCGCAAAGTCCTTTACATTTTTTTCAGGGGATATGGTTGGAAGAAGAACTCGAAGGTTACGAGAATGACCTCTACTTTTTAACTTCAGCATTTAGGCATGAAATAGAAGATAATGTTAATTGTGTCTATGGAAATAATAATATAACCCAAAGACAAGGGAAAGCGTACGGTTTATATACAGCAGATGTTTCTCAATGGTGTTTGGGATATATTATAGGGCGGGAGATTTTTCCAGAAGAAGTGTTGGTTACAAATGAAGACAATTTGCAACTTTCAAGTTATTCAGGTAACCACTTTGCTATAGAAAACGCTTCTCCCTCTGAAGTGTGGGTTACTGAAATGCTTGATTTTTTAGTAGATTTTGAAAATAAAAATTATAATACACAACGTCCGGTCAGCGTGTCAAGTTGGCCGACATTGGATCCAATAGAGCACCCGGAAGAAGAGAACCAATATGAGGATTTGGCTAGTATTGATCTATCAAAAGTCGAAATACTAAATGCGCCAGCCGGTATGTTTATTAGTTATCACGCTTATCCATATTATCCGGATTTTATTAGTTTACAGTCTTCGTACCAGGAATTCCATGATGACTATGGACCCAATAGCTATTTGGGGTATCTCTCGGAACTAAAGATGCACTATGCCGGACTTCCATTAGTTATTGCGGAATATGGAGTTCCTTCCAGTTGGGCGAATGCCCATTTCTCCACCTCGGGAATGAACCAGGGTGGATTCGATGAATATCACCAGGGACTGACGAATATCCGGTTGCTTGAATCCATTTATAAAGCATCCTGTGCAGGAGGAATTCAATTTGCCTGGATTGACGAATGGTTCAAGCGTACCTGGATTACCGATCCTGTTGATTATATCCCATCGAGTAGGATATTGTGGCATAATAAGGCGAGTGCTGAACAGAATTATGGTTTGGTCTCTTTTGATCCTGTCAGTACCTTCGATACATTGGTTAATTATGAAAGTGGTTCGGATATTGAATATTTAAATGTAAGTGCCAATTTTGCATTTTTAGAGCTCGAACTTGGATTAAACGAACCAATGGATTTGCCTGGCGAAATATGGATAGCCTTGGATACGTATGATGAAACTGTTGGGGAGTCTATACTTCCCAATGGAGAGGAAGTTACGAATAGGTCTGAGTTCGCACTTAAGGTTACTAATTATGATGCTACGCTATTTATTACACAAGCGTATGATCTGTTTGGTATTTGGCATAACGTGTCTGAAGAAGATCAGTTGTACCGTTCGGTTGCCACTGACGGTAAGCCATGGAATATAGTACGTTTGAGAAATAATTACTTTTATTCTGATGTTCAGTATGTAGGTGATCTTCAGACTAATGTAGATTTTCAGCCCGGATCATCCAAAGATGCTGTTACTATTTCAGATAAAAAAATTAGTATACGGATTCCCTGGTCATATATTAATGTAGTAGCGCCGGACCAAATGCGGGTATTTCACGATAATAGAAATACTCCGGAAACAGAAAGTATTATTTCAGATGGTATTGCATTTTCTGTTATTTACAGGGGAGAAGAATTTTTATCAGAGAACAGATATCGATGGTCTTCCTGGCATACGGTAGATCCCCAAAATATAAAACAAAGGTTAAAAACCTCTTATCGGGTTGTGAAAGACCAATTAGTCCAATACAATACTTTACCTATTGCGGTACGGGATAGTTTTTTCCATACTGATCAGAATTCGTCCTTTATGGTAGGTGTCGGAGAAAGTATATTAAATAATGATTTTGACCTTGATGGAAATGTACCCATGATTAGCATTTTAGCAAAACAGGCTGAAATGGGGAAGGTGAATCTACGAAATGATGGTAGTTTTTCTTATTCACCGGAACCTGGCTTTTTAGGAGTGGATTCTTTTCAGTATTACGTATATGATGGTAGGACTTTGTCAAAGCCTTCTACGGTAATTTTGCGAGGAGATATGATGAGTTCTGCCAATGCTTCCATTGCCAAAGAATTGGTGGATATGAATATATTCCCCAACCCTGTAGGGCAGAACTTATACCTGAAATCAGAAAAAGACATAGTGTCCGTAAAGATCTTTAGTGGGGAAGGGAAGTTTATCAATTCATTTCGTCCGCACGGAAGAGATGTTAGGATAGATCTCAGCGGATATCCACCTGGGAATTACGTTTTGCTGGCAGAAATTGATAAGCAAATGGTATCAAAGTTATTTTTCAAACAATAGAAATTTTTTGGGGTTCAAGAGGATAGGGGCGTACTATTAACCCAAAAGTAAAATAAAAGCTAAGTCAAATGAGTTTACGCAAATTGTTTTTGAATCATGTAGCACAAACCAGTCCTGCACCCATGGGATTGGAAATAGTTGGTTCTGATGGACTGTATCTTATTGATCACTCAGGTAAAAGATATATCGATATGATCAGTGGGATAGGGGTGAGCTCTATTGGTCACAATCATCCGGAGGTGGTGAGAGCGGTACAGGAACAAGCAGCAAGCTATATGCATACGCTGGTTTATGGAGAATTTATTCTTTCACCCCAGGTAAAGTACGCAGAGAAATTGACAACGCTTTTGCCTGAAAAACTCAATAGTGTATATTTCGTCAATTCTGGTGCTGAAGCCACAGAAGGGGCTATCAAATTAGCAAGGAGATATACTAAAAAACCTAATATAATTAGTTGTTACCAATCTTATCATGGAAGCACAACCGGTGCTATGGCATTGAATAGTGAGGAATATTTTCATCAGCCTTTCCAACCGTTAATGCCCGGAGTTGATCATATTCGATTCAATCATGTTGATGATCTTGCTTTAATAAACGGCGATACTGCAGCTGTCATTATTGAACCGGTTCAGGCAGAAAGAGGGATATATACTCCAAATCCCGGATATCTCCGGGCCTTGCGGGAAAGGACAGATGCAACGGGGACCCTGCTGGTTTTCGATGAGATCCAGACTGGTTTTGGTAGAACAGGTAGTTTATTTGCCTGCCAAAAATATGGAGTGGTCCCGGATATTATGTTAATTGCTAAAGGAATGGGAGGGGGTATGCCCCTGGGAGCATTCATCAGCGACCGCAAAATAATGAATGTATTTACACATGATCCCGTACTGGGGCATATAACTACTTTCGGAGGGCATCCGGTAAATTGCGCTGCCGCATTAGCTACTTTAAATGTCCTTACATCAAACAACTATATTTCTGATGTAGAGGAGAAAGAAAAAATATTGGTCCAAAAGTTGAAACATCCTCAAATCAAACAGCTGAGAACTGCTGGACTATGGGCAGCAATGGAATTGAAGGATGAAGATACTATGCATAAAGTGGTTTCTGCAGGACTTGAAAAAGGAATAATTATTGATTGGTTCCTTTTCAATTCTAGGAGCATTCGAATAGCTCCCCCATTGATCATTTCCGATGATCAATTAACCGAAGTATGTGATATTATCATTGATATCTTAGACGAATTATAGTGTATTATTAATAGATTATAACGATAAATCACTCAACATTCTACAGTCAAAATTCATAAAATACGACTTCAGGATATTGATGTTTAATCGTCAAAATCTTCTTCCGAGCTCATGTCCGGAGATTCCAGGTCATCATTGAAATAGTCATCATCATCGTCATCATCATCGTCTAGCGAGATATTTAAATTCTTCCTTGATTTGGATGGATCAGTGGATGATTTTTTGACAACTTTCGATATTACCTGTCTTTCCTTTTTTACATATGGCAGTTTCGAAGGTCTTGATTTCTTTTTTGCCGCAATTTTTTGCTGTTCTTCTGTTTTGGCCATAAGGGACTTGGTAGTGGTAGGCACTGCTCTGAGTCTTTCTTTGGGAATTAAATTTCCAGAAATTACACAAATTCCATATGTTTTATTCCTGATCCTTACCAACGCATTTTCAAGATCCTGAATATATTTTCTCTGGCGAATTGCCATGGTATTTAATAATTCCATGTCATTATTAAATCCTGAATCATCTACCCAATCACCTCCGTGTTCATCCCCACCGTTTTCAGTGGTTTCAAAGATCTGATCCTGGATATTTTGGAGTTGGGCCCTTGCTTTTTCAAGACGGTCTTGAATAATGACCCTGAAATCTTCCAACTCCTGATCAGAATAGCGTGTCCTCTGTTTGTCTTCTGCCATATTTTAATGGTTTATAAAATAATTTCTAATTAGCTTTGCAAATATGTAATATTCCAATGTAAAAATAGTTCAGTAACAAAAAAAATTAAGTCGAATTTTATATGCGCATTATATTTAATGTATTAAAAGTTGGTTTATTGTTGATTTTGTTGATAAATCAATTTACACCACTGAATTTAATTAGTCAAAACTTCATAAACAAGGATTACCTGGTTATCGGTTCCAATTTTTTAATATTTATTTTGGTAGTTGACCTTGCTATTCGGATTTCCGTTCATTTCTATCGCAGAAAGAAAAATTTAAAACGAGGAAAAAACGATAATGTTACCCTGGGATTAACCAATATTTATTACCTTTTTCTAACCGGTGCTGTAATTGGGGCAGGATTGGCTTTATTTGGCGTCGATTTTCGTACATTTTTTACGTCTATTAGTATCGTTGCGGCAGCTATAGCTATTATTTCCAAAGATTATATAGTTGATATTATCAGTGGAATTATATTGAGTTTTTCGTCCTACATCAAAATTGATGACTACGTGAAAATCGGGGAAGAAAAGGGTAAAATAGTTGATATGACCCTGACCAAGACTTTGCTGTTGAGCGAAGATGATGATGTGATCGCTGTCCCCAATAATATGGTGTATTCTACGCAAATAACAAACTATACCCGGAAGGCAAGTAAAAAAGTAAGTATAGAGTTTAAAATTAATTTGGAATCGCTCTCTACAATAGAGCGCCTGGAGGATGCTCTTATAGCTAGTCTAAGTGAATTTGAAGATTATATAGAAGAACAAACGTATTATTTACGTGTAGAAGCTGTCGATAAAGACAGCCTGGCTCTTAAATTCCAGTTTGTCCTCAAAAGAATGAATCGATCAATAGAAAAAGATATTAAAACAAAAACGGTCAGAAGGGTTATTAATTTTGTTAAATCAAATATGAGCAACTCGGATAATTCCGTCAGTTAATCATTAATTCATCAACAAATAGAAATACCCCTTTATCAGGAATCCTGGGGTATCGGCTAATGACTTTTACTTTATGAGTTTTTATTGGTGGAAAAGTGATTTTGAAAATAGAGTCCTTTGATTTCTGATTGTAATCAACAGTATCGTTAAGTTCGTAGTTGAGAACTTCCTGGAAATCTGTTCCATCAGTAGTAACGAATATTTCTATATTTTTAGGAAAATATATCCCGGACCCCCGGTCTTCAATAGCGGAATAACCTATTTCCCGGACATCCTGGATCGTATCAAATTCAATTGTCGCGGAGAAATCTTTGCTCAATATTCCTAACCATTTTCCATTTCCCCAGTTATTTCCACCAAATCGTCCGTCAACTAACGTCGATCCCCCGTTACCTTTGTAATTGCCGTAGGGGGATGATTCCAGGAACGTTTTTTGACCAAGCGCTTTATGTACCCGTACCTGTTTTCGTTCAGGTTTTACGAGTATTTCATTTTTACGACTGGATATTGCATTGATCAGAATAGAGGAATCTACATGAAAAGGGGTTGAATATTTATTTGATTGTAGATCTGGATTTTTATTTCCCCTGGTGAAATAAATATCAGCGGATAGTTCGGTACTAATAGAGGCGAACAACTCCTTTGTATCTGTTACAGAAACTTCGATCATTGGCCTGTATGCACTTTTGGAGTAATTGATATTTTTACTTTTATAAAAATCCATTAGGGGTGGAATCCGCTGAGAAAAACGGTCCCAGTCTTTTTTTTGTGGTTGGGTCCAGGCGGTTTCGGCCAAAGCTGCCATTCTGGGCATTACCATATATTCTACATGTTCGGGTGACTTCATGTATTCAGTCCATACATTGGCTTGAATACCCAGCATTTGGTTCCCGAATTTATCCTTCCATGCCAGAGGAAAAGGTTCGTAATTGTACACCTGGGTTAAGGTGCTCAACCCTCCAAAAGCAATAGGCTCCTGCTTACTTTCGCTTTGGTAGTGATCGAAGTAATATCGGGATCCTGTGGTAAGGACCATTGGATGTCCTTTTTCAAAATAGTCTTCAACGCTGTTGATACCGCCCCAATACATTAGCGAGGCTTCGCGAGATAATTGACCTTCGACAATTTCGTGCCAGCCAATCAATTTTCGCCCCCTATCTCTGAGGAATCTGTCGAAGTAGTTGACGAAATAGCTTTGGACTCCTTCTGCGTTTAGATTGTTGTTTCTCATGAGAGACTTACATCGCACACAATTATTCCAATTTCGCTTACTTACTTCGTCTCCCCCTATGTGTATATATTCTGAAGGAAAAAGTGCTAATACTTCTTCCAGAATATCTTCCAGTAAGGAATAACTTTCCTGGTTGTTGGCACAATATACACCGATGTTTTCCAGCTTTTGCCCGGACGCATTAACACATAATAACCCCGGGTAACATTGCATAACAACTTCTGAATGCCCCGGGAGTTCTATCTCCGGAATTATCGTTACACCCCTTTGTTGGGCGTAGGTCACAATTTCTTTAATCTCTTCCTGTGTATAGTATCCACCGTATTTAGGTCTGGGGTCTCCTTCACGCCATATCTCAAAATTCTCCCAGGGTTTATTCCCTTCTTTGACCACTCTCCAGGCACCTAGTTCCGTTAATTCGGGATGGGATTTAATTTCTATTCTCCAACCAATACCATCTACCAGGTGCCAGTGAAAGGTGTTGAGTTTGTGGTAACGGAGAAAATCAATGTATTTTTTTATAAATGAAACTGGCATGAAATGTCGGGAAACATCAAGATGCATCCCCCGCCATGAAAATCGGGGATAATCTGTAATAGTTCCCGAGGGCAAGGCAGATTGAGAAAGTTCTTCTTCGTCATTTGGGAGGATTTGTCTCAGGCTCTCTACGGCATACAGAAAACCGGGACTGGATTTAGCAAAAATTGAAATATGTGAATTGTGGACATCGATTTCGTAGCCTTCGAGTGGCAGAGTATCCAGGGGAGTACTCCAATTAAATGATATTCCACTATTCATAATGAGCCCAGAATCAATCCATTGAATTTCATAATCGTCATCGAGCAATCCCAGCAGTTCTTCTGCCGGAAACAACATGGACGAGTCACTTATATAAATCAGGGAATGATCTTCGATCACAAATGGCGTTTGTTCCCTGTGCTCAATCTTTGCAGGTTCAGGGATAATAGCAATTGGTAGTTGCTTGATTTCACTACGACATGAAGTGAAAATACAGGTTAGGGTCAAGAAAAATAAGAAGCTATTGAAGTAATTTTGCTCCATATATAAACCGTTGAGTCTTCCAGTAAATTTACTTAATAATCTTTAGGTTAATCACATTTTGATTAAAAACTGACAGGAAAGTTGTAATAAAGGGAATAGGACATTCCCAAAATACCACCATCAATCAAGGATCCATATCCGGGTAAGTGGTAAGGATTTATAGTTTCACTTTGAGGTTTTGCAATGGGAAATTTAATTCTCAGAGTCCATCCGATATGGATGTTTTTTATCAGTGGAGCCCTAAGGCCACCGACTGCTTCCAGCCAATACCCGCTAAGTGCTTCTTTTTCGTAAGTTCCTGAAAATCGCTCCCAGTAAAATTCTGGAATGTTTAAAGATTCCAATTGTTGTCTGAAAAAGGCACTTCCGAGGCGCATTCCGGCGTATACAAGTTCATTGCGGCCCTCTTCTTCCGATTTTGCAAAGTTATAATTGAAGCCCAATCGGGTATAGAATCCCCCTGAAGAATATTTGAAAAGATCTTCACTTTGCTGAAAACGGTCAATGCCCCCTTCCAGGACACCATATATTCTGGGTTTAACCTTAGCCTCAACCGAAATTTCCATTGCCCTTCGTTCAGGTTGAAAAAAAGGTAGCGCTATTTTGGAAGCATCCAATCCTATATAAACCGAGGAAGTATCTACGATTTGAGAAAATACAGTGGAAGTCCAACTGCTAAGAAGATATATGAAAACACTAGTAAAAAAGACGTATATTTTCATTGGAATTGGCATTAACTAACGGATTAATAATTCTCAAATCTTGAATTCCATTGCGCGTGGAAGTTGTATCATTAATAGAATATGTCATAGAAACCCCACATTCTTTTGAAATATATTCAGGTCTGGGAATATACCCAATGGTCAAAGTATCGGTACCCAATTCGTTCTCAATTACGAATGTGGACTGTTCGGTATTATTATTAAGTGGAAGGATAATTGACCGTACATTGTTAGTGGAATTGTACAACAAGTTATCTTGTTTGCCCATTCCGAATACCGTCAATTCATTGACAGTAATTTTAGAACTATTACCAGTGCTTTCTTCATTAAATGCATAAAAGTCTATTTGAAGAAAAAAAAGTGTTTGCCGGTTGCATTCCGGTTCTTCACAGGAAAGAATCGATATTAAACCTATTAAAAAAAATAAAAATATGTATTTCTTCTTCATTTGTGCTTACAAATTATTGGCCACAAAATACGAATTATACAGGATCGGCATCCACTATGATCCGGAAATTGGAATACCCGGGACGTCCCTTGACCTCCTTGAGAAAAAATTGAATTCGTTTTCGGAACAAATTTCCTTCATCAGAGCCTTTTTGCAACTTAATAAAAACATCCAGTAAGTGATAGTTTCGTACATAAGACACGAGTGGTGGAACGGGTAAACTTATCCTCTCTTTGAAATCGGGTTCCAGGAACCGGTATAATTCATTGGCTACAGTGTAATTCTTCTTTTTGTCTTTATTTCTGAAAGTGACTTTTACCATACGAGTAAATGGCGGATAAAAAAAGGCTTTGCGTTCCACAAGTTCTTTTTTGTAAAAAGTAATGTCATCCCCTGAAATGAGGCTTTTGTATACATCGTGTTTTGGGTCGTAGGTTTGTATAAGTACTTTTCCCTGTTTTCCTTTCCGGCCGGCGCGACCACTGACTTGTTTAAGCATTTGGAAAGCCCATTCATTGGATCGAAAATTGGGAAATCCCAACAGTTGATCTGCTGCGGGAATTGCTACAAGCCCTACATTGTCAAAATCAAGACCTTTGGAGATCATTTGTGTCCCAACAAGGATTTGTGTTTCCATCGTTGTGAAGCGCTGAAGGATTTTTTCCAGCCGTCTTTTTCCGGCAGCCGTGTCGTAGTCCAGGCGGTCAATTTCAATATCTGGAAAGAAGTCCTTGAGGTGTTCTTCAATCTTTTCAGTTCCCAATCCGTAAATTTCCATTCCCCAGTGCCCGCAATTAGGACATTTGGGAGGGAGTGCTTTTTCTTTCCGACAATAATGACACTGTAGTTTATTGGAGAATTTGTGGTAGGTCATGCTGACGTCGCAAGATTCACATTTTTCGATATATCCGCAATTATTACAATTCATTACAGGGGCAAATCCCCTTCGATTTTGGAAGATCATCACCTGGCGCCCTTCATCAAGGGTGTCGTGAATGGCCTGCTCCAGAATCGGAGAGATATTTATTTCTTTTTGCCGGGCATTCATCACCATTTTCTTGAGATCAACAATTTGCAGGGAAGGTAACTCCAGGTTACCGAAGCGCTGGGTCATTTGTACATAGCCGTATTTTTTATTCAGTACATTGTCCCAGGATTCGATGGAAGGAGTGGCCGTCCCTAGGACCACCTTCGCTTCCACTTGATAGGCCAGGTATATGGCAGCATCACGGGCCTGATACCGTGGGGCCGGATTAGATTGTTTGTATGAACGGTCGTGTTCTTCGTCCACTATAATGAGTCCCAGGTTTTGGAATGGAAGCAATAATGAGGACCGGGTACCGATGACCAGGGGGGCGCCTTGTTGCACATGGTAATACGCTTCCATGCGGGTTTTCTCGGAAATTTTGCTGTGGTAGACAATGACATCCGAATCAAACATTTGCTCCAGGCGGAATATGATCTGGGTTGTCAGGGCTATTTCCGGTATCATGAGAAGGGTTTGCTTTCCTTCTTTATGAATCTCCCTAATCCATTCCAGGTACACCCGTGTTTTTCCGCTTCCGGTGACCCCTTCGAGCAGTACCACCTGCGATTGAGAGAATTGGGCTCGCATTGCGTCGATGGCCTTTTCCTGGAAGTCCGAGAGTTTGGGCACGGAATTGGAGAATACCAGGTCGGCCCCAAACTGTTTTTCGACCGTTTCTTCTTCCAGGATTTCTTTTTTGATCAAAGCCCGGATAGTTCCGGTATCCGTATCTGATTTTTGGATTAAGTCTTTTCGTTGAATAGGATGTATTCCCTCTTTTTTGAGTGCCTGGTATGCCAGTAGCGCCCTGGTTTGTTTCGACGAGCGGGTGACCTTGTCAAAAGCCTGTTGCGGATTCTTTTGTAAGGATTTTTTCATAATCAGGTTTTTCTCCCGGTCGTGCCTTTTTTTATGAATGGCTTTTTCCTTTACAGCTATGATATTGTCTGATAAGAGGTCATTGATGTGTTTTTTGATGTTGTTTTTTTGCAGGATGTCCTGGATATCTTCCCACCGCAATTCATTCTGGAATGAGAGGGCTTCGGAAATAAGGAAAGATTCATCGGAGAGGACATCCACTTTTTCGTCGAGTTCTTCTTCGTAATCTTTATTGAGGGTGAAAAGGGTCTCACTGTCGATTTTTAGTGGTGCGGGGAGTGCTGCGTTCATTACGTCTCCTTCAAAACAACAATAGTACCAGGCGATCCATTTCCAAAACCGTAGATGTTCAGGGTTGATCACGGGATTTGAATCCAGTACCTCGCGGACAGGTTTGAGTTTTTTTTCTAGCGAGTCCGTATGGATGGCTATTATCAGACCTGTATACAGCTTTTTTTTTCCGAACTGGACTTCTACCCGTTTCCCAAATGCCACTTGTTCTTCGAGAGATTCGGGCACTTCGTAGGAATACGTGTTTTCGACCGGTAATGGAAGTAATATATCTACCCACATAGTGTAAGCGATTCAATGAAATGTAAAGGTGTAAAAAAAGTGGGATATGCGGAAGAGCAGTGGGAGGAAATAGAAGGTAGTAGAGTGGCAAATAAAGTTTTTAGATGAGAAACTGATAAATGATTTTTATTTAATGGATATTTAAGGTTTTAGTGGTTTTTATTGTTAATTAAATATTAATTCATAGATTTTTTTTGATTTTTTTTTTTTGAAAATAATCTTTTATTTAATATGTTCAACATGTAAGTGGTTTTCAATCTAAATACTTGATAATTCTATCCTCCAAAAGACATTGTTTTTTGTTTTATGCAATACGAAACGGAATGTTTCAGGTATTGTCAATTGTCTAATGTAATTTTTAACTATAAAAAATCACACATGGTAAAGTCTATCAACTTTTTAGTACTAATCATTATAGCTCTTTTTGCAGTGAGTTGCGAAAAGGATAAAGGTCTCATTCCTACCGGGGAGAATCAAGAATCTGTTGCAAATACCATTTTTCTGGACGGGGAAAAGGGAAGTTCAGATGAATTTTCACGTGCAGTAGAAGCCGCCCTTGAAGATTCTTCAGGTATAGAACTGGACTGGTCACGGGAATCGGTAAAACCTTTTACCCGTGCCAATAAAATACTCGTGGTGCCGGTAAAAAATTCTTCTGATTATGTAATGTTCTATAAAGAAAAAGGGAAGATATTGTACAAGTATCTGCATCCACTGCAAGGACAAGATGAAGATAAGATATTTGAAGAGATGACGTTCCAGGTGGTTAACGATTCAAAGGAATTGGGTACTATTGGACAATTTGCAGGCAAAGCTGCGGAAAAGATTGCAAAGATCGAAGTAAGAATACCGGATGATCCTTGCGGTTGTGAAGGCAGTGGAATTGGGGAATGGTTGAAAAACACCTGGCAGGATTTTGGAAACTGGCTCGGTGGATTGGGAGGTGCCATAAGTAATCTATTCAATACTTCTTCGGACGGAAGGTATGAAGGGACCTCTTCAAACTATTTTGCAAGTAATGGTTCGGACGGATCGTCCACAGTGGGAAATTATAGCGGGATCCCAAATGATAATATAGGGATAAATTATGAAGGAGGGTACGCCTCAACTTATAACAATCTGGGAGAGCTATTTAATTACAACAATAATATCCTGCTGGATGTCCTACCTAACCTGTCAAATGGCGGTGGCTCAAAAGCAGAGTGGCTTAGGGATAATCCGGATGAGATGATTAATATCCACTTTTATATTGATGTCTACGGGGATACCAAAGAAGCTAAACAGGCGGCAGATAAGTATTATGAATTGATGCAATATAGTTTGTTTGAAAACGAAGGAATTAATTTAATCGACTATGAACCGGACGAATTTTTAGCCGCATCTACATTGTATGAGGTTCTTAGAGATGGTTATGTTTGGGGATTTCCAGATAAAGAAGAGGCTTTATTTTATCTGGAAATGTTTGAAAAGGATATTCTTCCTCTTGGAATTACGTTTATTCCCGGAGGAATTGGTGACGCAGCAGATATTTTGCTGAATTGTAATACTATTAGTTGGGGATGTGCTTGGGCTGTTTTGGGAGTATTAGTTCCAGTTGATGAGTTATTGGATATCTGGAAAAAACGAAGCCAATTCAAGGCAGCGTGGAGAGCCATAAATAGTTATGACGATTTGGAATCTGCTTGGAGGTTACTCAAGAATTGTGATAAACCAATACGTACCAACACAAGTATTTTGGATGATGTACGAAAAGCGCTTCAACGGGGAACCAAAAGCGTAAGTAGCGTCGTTAATCATGCTAACGTTTCGTATATTACATCGTCAACGGTCCAGCATATATTCAGGGGATCGGGTAGTGGTGGTGTCCATCATATTTCGGCTCTTATTGCGGATTCGGATACATATAAAATTCATAGTCGCTTGTCAATGAGTAAGGGATGTTATAGAGCAACTGTGTATAAAAATGGAACTCCTATGTCTTCAATAAAAGATTTTTTCCCTGATGATTGGGATGAATATAAAGTTATCGAAGAAATAAAAGAGGCTTGGAACAATAAAAGTTATGTAGGAGGAAATACTTATGATGGTTATGCATCAAATGGAAAAAGAATAAGAATGTTTATTGCGAATGAAGGTACTTCTTCAGAGAGGATTATCTCTGCATTTCCACAGTAATTAAAAAGATATGGTAATTAAAAATCTAGTTTTTTATATAAAATTAAATGATCGAGGTCAGTATTATTTTGACTTTTGGTTTGAACCTTCGAACTGGAGCAAAGTATTAAGTGGCTGGGCGTTGGAATATACAACAGTAGAGAATGTGAATAGGTTGCTCGGAGAAATTAAGCAGTTAAGTAATAGGGAGCTAACCAAAAATGCAATGATCACATCTAATGAAAGTCATATCTATATTCAAGAAAGAGATGAAGTCACGTTTGATATGGAGCTTGTTACCGAGTTAAAACCAGTAACATTACCGATAGAAGATACATTGTTTCTATTCCGTAAATATCGGGATTGGTTGGAAAGATACGAAAACTGCCAAATCCCCGGACTGATCCCGGAATCCAAACTCGACACCTGGTCCTGCGTACCCAATGAATACGTGAAACCAGAATACTGGGAGAAGGTAAAGAAGGAAAGGGAGGATGGCGAAGAAGTGTAAACAATTAGGGCCGGTGTAGTGCCGGCTCTGTTTTTGGATAATAGCGTTAGGATTAGGTTTTGGGGATTTTTGGTGTGGGACGCCTTCATGGGGTTCTTTGACTATATAACCCGAGTAAGGTGCTGTTTTTTTTTGTCCCTTTGTCTTGAAACAAAGAGACGAAAATTCAAGACAAAATAATTGCATTCGCTCATACCCGGCACCCGCACCCACCTATTTTGTCCTTCCCTTTCCCGCTATATAGTGTGCAGAATATAATAAAGTCATAAACAAAGTATATGTTAATTTATATTTCTGCTTTTTGATAAGGGGAGAAGGAGTTGTCTCCGGGGTAGGAAGGACCTATAAAATTGTTACTATACTACTGACGATTTGATTTGACCGGTTTCGGGCTCAGCAATCCCTTTGGGCTTACCGATCCCTCAAATCTGGAAAAAACGAAGCCAATTCAAGGCAGCGTGGAGAGCCATAAATAGTTATGACGATTTGGAATCTGCTTGGAGGTTACTCAAGAATTGTGATAAACCAATACGTACCAACACAAGTATTTTGGATGATGTACGAAAAGCGCTTCAACGGGGAACCAAAAGCGTAAGTAGCGTCGTTAATCATGCTAACGTTTCGTATATTACATCGTCAACGGTCCAGCATATATTCAGGGGATCGGGTAGTGGTGGTGTCCATCATATTTCGGCTCTTATTGCGGATTCGGATACATATAAAATACATAGTCGTGTGCCAACGAGTAATGGGTGCTATAAAGCGGAGATTTATAAAAACGGCGTAAAATTGACACCGAACAAAGATTTTTTCCCCGATGAGTGGGATGAATATGATGTAGTGGATGCAATAAAGGAGGCTTATAATAATGCTGTTAAGTTGCCGGGAGATAATAACCACTGGATGGGTACTTCTAATGGCATTGATATTTTAATGTACAAGGCTTTAGATGGAAGAATTATTAGTGCTTTTCCTCAGTAAAAATCTATGCATGAGTAAATTAATTGAAAATATTTCATTCAGAGTCACAATATACGATCGAGGTTGGAGAATACTTAGTTTTTGGTTTGAACCGGAAGATATATGTAAAGTCTTTCAATATTACAGTGATATTTGCAGGAATTTAAAAGAGTTTGATGAATTGCTTATTAATTTGAAGGAACAAAAAAAATTAACTCAACCGACAAAAGATCTTGGCAGAAATGATTCAAGCTTACAGGTTTTTGGAGATAAAACAATTTTGAATTGTGAATATGTTTCGGGATATCCTCCTTTGGAAATTAAAACCGAAGAGGTAATTGATTTTTTTCAATTATTTAGAAATTGGTATGCTGATTATGAATTTGGTAAAATTCCCGGTCTAATCCCCAAATCCAGACTCGATTCTTGGTCCTGCGTACCCAATGAATACGTGAAACCAGAATACTGGGAGAAGGTGAAGAAGAAAAGGGAGGATGGGGAAGAAGTGTAAACAATTAGGGCCGGTGTGAAAGTCGGCCCTGTTTTCGAATAAAAATGTTAGGACCGGCTTTTAGAAAGATTTGACGTGGGGCATCCGCTTGATTTGACGGCGTTAGTTCGATTTACAGCCTCAACTTAATAGAATTGAGGGATCCCTTTGGTGATACAACCCATGTACGGCATTTTTTTTTGCCACGAAGGTTTACCCTTTCACCAAAAGAGCACTATAAGACACAAATTGTTTTGTGCCGGGTGACCCCGTTTAAAAACGGGACCGGGCACGGCGAAAATTTTTAACAATGTGATTTTTTAAACACCCTCGCCGGAGATCTGTGGTTTAATTATTACTTTAGTGATTAGCCCTATACAAGTTAAAAATTCGTATGCCTTATAAACATATAATTTTGGTATTTATAGGAATGGGTATTTTAGCCAGTGTAAATGCTCAAACCTCTCGGGATGACTTTATGTATTATTTAGAATATATGGGTTATCTGACTGATTACCCGGAAAATGAGGACACTACTGATTTACGTCTTCGCTCAGGTTTTATGAATAAGAGAGGAAAAGTGATTATAGAACCGCAGGAATACACCAAAATACTGAACTTTCGGAATGGAATTGCCAACGTCGTATTAAATAGTACATACGGGTATATCGATGAGGAGAATAACCGAAAGCTTTTTCCCCAATTCCACAAGGCTTACTGGAATGGAAAATTTGGTATGGCTGAAGACGAAAACAAGAAATCAGCATTGATCGATATGTCGGGTAAATTAATCACCGGATATACATATGATCTAATGAAACATATCAGCCCCCAATCTAATTTTATAATGGTCAAGAAAAATGATTCCATCAACTTTATTGACACGGAAGGACGAGTTGTTTTTCATGATTCCATTCGATTGACTGAAATGGGAATTTTTCATTCTGTCGCTGCATATGAAGGTCGAAATGGAAAGCTCGGACTGATCCATAAGGATGGTTATAAAGTTACTCCACCTGAGTACGATCATTTATATGGTGAATATTTTGCCCCGACCTGGGTAGCGGGTAAGAATGATAAATATGGCCTCATCAATTGTGATGGGGAAATTGTAGTACCCATAAAATACGATAAAATTAATTACGTGGTTTGTGACGGAGACCCTGTGCCGGTAAAAAAAGGGGATAAATTCGGTTATGTGCTCGGGACAGAAATTATTATTCCTTTTGAATATGAAGAGGCTTTGCCTTTTATTGACGGAAGAGCACGAGTGAAAAAGGACGGACTACACCATTTTATTAACAAAAAGAATAAAATCCTGGCTTCATTCAAACATGATGGTGGATGGAATGGGAAAAACTATGTTTCTACCTTTAGAGTAAGGTTTAGACAGAATAAAAAGTTTGGATATTTGAATAAAAGAGGCCAACTTAAAATAGATCCGGTATTTGATTATGCATTCTCTTTCAAGGAAGGAATAGCACGGGTCGGTATCAACGGACATTGGGGATTTATTGATATGTTTGGGAATCCTGTGATCCCTATCAAATTCTTTTACCTTTCAGATATTAATGAAGGAAAAATCCTTTTTGTGGAAGAATTTGAATAGGATAGAAGAGAGATATGCTGCAATATTTTAACAAAACAAAAATGACAAACAGATTCTTCTTATTAATCGGGGTGTTTTTATTGCTTACTTCCTGTTCTACCAAAAAACACCTTGCTACCCACCATTTTGATAGGGAAGAAGCGTATCCTGAATTTACTGAGGCTGACTCCCTTATTGGTACGCTTTCGAGGTATAGAAGTTCATTCGATGTATATTATTACGATCTGGACCTGGAAGTGGATATCGAAAATCAATTTCTCGATGGGGAAGTGGCTATACACTTTACCGCTGTTGATGATCTGGATACCATCCAGATTGACCTGTATGAAAACCTTGCGATTGACGGGATTTATTATGGGGCTGATTCGCTTCGACACCATAGGAAACACAACGCCGTTTTTATTGAGTTTGACAATACCATTCGCAAAGGACAAGATGTGGTACTGGAAGTACGGTATTCCGGCCATCCGGTAGAAGCGCCCCGGCCGCCCTGGTACGGCGGAATGGTATGGGAAGAAGATAAAGACCATAATCCCTGGGTGGGCGTTGCCTGCGAAGGTTCCGGTCCCAGTATCTGGTGGCCGGTAAAAGACCATTTGTCAGATGAGCCGGATTCGGTGAGGTTGGAAGTGACTATTCCCGAAGGATTATTTTGTGTAAGTAACGGGAAATTAGTGAATCAAACGAATGGTAACAATACAACTACTTTTACGTGGAAGACCCAATATCCCATCAATTCCTATAATGTGACTTTATATCTAGGGAATTACGAATATTTTACCATTCCGTATGAGGCAGAGGATACCATATATGACCTTGATTTCTACGTTTTGCCAAGGAACCTGGAAAAGGCAAAAGAGCATTTCCGGCAAACGGTAGATGTTATCCGGTTTTTTGAAGAAACCTTCGGGGAATATCCCTGGTGGAGGGAAGGCTTTAAACTGGTGGAAAGCCCATACAGGGGTATGGAGCACCAGACAGCAATAGCATATGGAGACCGGTATAAGAACCGAAAATTCCTGGGTTTTGACCATATAATTGTTCACGAGGCGGCCCACGAGTGGTGGGGGAATGCGGTTTCGGTAAGTGATTTTGCTGAAATATGGCTGCACGAAGGCTTTGCTACCTATAGTGAAGCGTTATATGTAGAGCATACAAAAGGATATGAGGCCTACCTGGAGTATATCGAAAGAAAAACCTGGAGAATAAATGATGAAAAACCGGTAGTCGGGCCGCATCACGTCAATTATTGGGACAAAACCGATAACGATCCCTATAACAAAGGGGCATTGATCCTGCACACGCTGCGCAATGCAATAAATAGTGACACTGTGTTTTTTGATATCCTCAAAAGCTTTTACTCAAGACACAAATATTCCATTGTTTCCACAGAAGATTTTATTGCCGTGGTAAATGAAAAAACCGGGGACGATTACAAATGGTTTTTTGACCATTATCTCTATAAAAATGTCAGCCCGCATCTCAACTGGAAATATTATTTTAATGAAGAGAATTTTCGATATGAATTATTATATCGCTGGGAGTTTACGGATGACAATTTTAGATTACCCGTTACCATTCAAAGGCTCAACGGAAAAATATCCAGGATTCTTCCGGAAAACCAATTAAAAAGGGTATTGGGTCTAACCGGTAAAGATATTCGGATTAATCCCGATCAATCCTACATCTTTTTGAGGGAGGATAAGGATTTATAGAAAAATTAATGATTTTTTTCAAGGGTTTTTACTATGCTATAGTATTTCACCTTGAGGTCTAAGTTAATGAAGTGTCTAATCGGTAAGTTCCCGCTTTACTCCTTTCTGATATTTTTTCATAAAGCCCCATTCCGACACTTTATATGGTTTAGATAAAAGTTCTACCGGGAGGTTGAGTTTTTTACTTAATAACGATACATGCTATAGTGTTAGTGGAGCTTTATAGGATAATATTTTACTAGCGGTAGCCTTGGATCCAAAATAGGCGATCAAGTCTTTTTGTTTAAGTCGCCCATGTATTACAATTTCATTTTGATTACCTGTATGGGATCTGCTTCTTCGATTGGATATTTTTCTTCTTCATATTTGTTAATCAGAAGAGATAAAAGGTCAAATTCATCACTGAGGTCGGGATCGTCAGTGGAATGGAATATTTCATCCAATCTCTCCAAAGCCGTGTTGTATTGTTCTTCATTTTTTATGATGGACCAATTCACTCTTATTTACTTTCAAGTAATTTATAAACATTTCTATTTAGCCTTATTCCCCTTTCAAGCTCATCAGGTACTCGACTAAATTCACTAAATCCCCGGTCTCCATGGTGTTTTGTAATCCTGCGGGCATCATAGACAGATCCATGGTTTTAATTTCAGAGACATCGGTCATTTTATACGTTTGTTGATTGCCTCCGGGGAATTTAACGATGAGTTCGTCTTCCGTTTCACTTACGATAATCCCGTTTAGCGTTGAGCCATCTTTTAGTTGAATTTCTGCTCCTTCATATCCAAAACTTATGCCCGCGCTAGGATAGAAAATGGCCGTATATTGCCCTTCTCTGGACAATTTATTTCCTATATCAGAGAGTTTTGGTCCAAAATCATTACCTGTAGATCCGTCCTCGTGGCATAGCCCGCAATATTGATCAAAAACAAATCTCCCTGCTTCAGAATCTCCCTCCATCTGAAGGAGTTCTTCCATTGGGGGATGGCTGGAAGAAGCTAATTCATCCGAGTCCAGGTATTTCGCGGCTTTTAGTAGAACCGCTTTATTCTTTGATTGACTCAGTCCCTGGACTGTTGCCAGTTTGAGGTTTCCTTCTACTTCACCGTTTTCCAATAATTCCAATGCTGTTTCCTGCCCTGATGAAGACCCTCCCAGTGCTTTTAAAGCTGATTTGCGTACTTCTTCCGGGAATCGATCATCAAATGCGGTTTGTATATACAATTCCGAAAGGTTTTTATTTTCTATTTCAGAAGTACTTTGGATGAGTGATAGCGTTTGGTTCTCATTATCAGGCGAAATTTTTTGTGCTAGTAAAGTAAGTCCACCTTGCCTCAATAATACTTCGGTTGCATTTTTCTTTAATTCCGGTGAGTTGGCGTTTAAAGCCATTTCCATAAGTTGGGAGTTATTATTCTTTAAGTCAAAGCGAGATACGATATCTATAAATTCCTGACTTCCTTCTGTTCGACTCAGCTGGTCATTGATTACTTTTTGAATGGAATGAGAATTTTTTGCAATCGAAGGATCTATATGATGTAGCAGGATTGAAATAAATTCTTTATTTGATTGGTTTTTTATTGCCAACTTTTCTAATTCAGTTAATTTCGCTTGAGAGTTCGGGTGAAAATCCAATGCACGGAAATAGCGGAGCCTTTCGTCAAGCGCAACGGAGGATTCCGTAAGTAGGTTGGTCAGAAAAGGCAATGCTGCTTCTGCACGGGCCCGCCAAATGATATCCCTCTCGGCTTCGGATGGTGAATTATTGGAAATATTGTTTTGTTGAACCCAGTGCGGGAAAATGATATCCCATTTATTTTTAGCGGCAATGCCAAGGGCTTCCAGGTACCATCGGTCTTCACCGTTGTATTTTGATGCCAGGCTAACCCATAGATCTTTTGATTTATCGGCACTGATTTCGTGAAGGGCAACGAGGCATTCGCGAAGCACCTGAATGTTGGAATCCTCCGAAAGTTGTTGAACAGTACTTGCTATTTTTTCAGGTTGAAATTGTCGAACGGCCCGCAATCCGGCTATGCGAATATTGGGATTGGGGTCCAAAAGCGCCTTTGGAATAATTTCTTCAGCTACATTTTCAGTTTGACAAAGGATCCAAAAAGATCTTGCCCGGTACCTGGGGTTGGTATTTGCATTTTCAAAAACACTTTGTAACGATGAAATGGCTTCAGGACCAGCCCTTTTCAGACTATTCCAGGCCCTGTATCTTACTGATAGGTTAGGGTTTTTCAGGGCTTCTAATGCTCCTTCGATAGTGGAATAATCATATTCGGGAATGGTATACTTCTGATTTCCAATAGCACTAATTCGATAAATCCTACCTCTTTGTAAATCACCTACCTGGTGTCCGCCTACCCCGGGGTCATACCAATCCGAAATGAACAAAGAACCATCAGGTGCCGCACATACATCCGATGGGCGAAACCACTGGTCGCTGGTACCTTTTATTATGTTATTGACAGATGCCGCAAAGCCGGCGCCGTTGGTCTCTACCTGATAAGACCGGACTACATTGGGACCGGCGTCGCAGTGGATCATCTGGTTGCGAAAACGTTCGGGCAATTGATCGCCCTCGTAAAGGATAATTCCCGTTGGGGACCCGGCCCATGTCTGGAGGAGGTTGGGTACTACCCCGGGGTCATTGAGATGCCAGTGACGGAAGGGAATGGAATCGGACATATTAGTTCTGGGTACACGCCAATTGGCACCGGTGATCTCGTCCCTGAAACCGTAATTTCCATAATCCATTACATAATTAATACGAGTACCGCGATTTCCGTCATCATCATTATCCGATTGCCACATACTTCCATAACTGTCCACTGCTAATTCATAAGGGTTGCGAAAGTTATGGGCCATGACTTCAAGATTTTGGAAATCAGGGTCACAGCGGAAAATCATTCCCTGTCTGTATTTTTCAAAATCGATAACATTTCCGTATTTGTTTTTTACAGGGTTCCCTGATGCGTCGAGTAATTGTTTTCCTTCATTGCCAAAGTTAAAATACAATTTTCCATCCGGACCAAAAACAAAGGCGTGTATTCCGTGATCGTGTTGCTCCCCGCTAATACCCTGGAAAATTATTTCTTTTTTGTCTGCTTTATCGTCTCCATCTTCATCCGTTAGTAACCAGACATATGGACTTTGAGATATGATTACCCTATTGTCCATTACCCAAATCCCCAGTGGGGCATTAATTTCGGGATCCTGGTAGAAAACTTTTTCCGTATCAGCTTTTCCATCCCGGTCATTGTCTTCTAAAATTAAAATCCGGTCTCCTTCTTTCCTGGGTTCTTTTCCCGTTCTCCAGTTTCTGTAATTATAGGCTTCGCAGACCCAAATTCTTCCGCGGTGATCAATGTCTATATTGGTAGGATTTACCAACATTGGTTCCGATGCAAATAATTGTATGTTTAGGTCATCTGCTACTGTAAGTCCTGAAATTGCATTTTGGGAATGGTGTTTTTCTTCATCAGGCAACAATTCATACGGGTGTTTTGCTGTTGAAGTATCGTCAGAATTTTCGCAACTGAGAAAAGTAAAAAAAATAGATATCAGGATAAGGAATACAATGATAATTTTCGTGTGGGGATTTGATACCATAATACAAATTGGTTTTCTATGCTTAATAGTGTCGAAATTACCAAATATCTTAAATTATTTGTTATAAATACACTTGTTTGATTTTTACTTTTTCATTTTGTCTTTGCAGTAATATTTTGGTTGGTTTTCTGGTTATCAATAAAATTTTACGTACAATAGATTGAATCTTACTACTGCTATAAAAATCATGGTACTATTTTTGGATGAAAGAAAAGATAGGTTTAAAAATAATTGGAAATATTTTCTTTAATTTATTTACAAATTGAGAATGCATGGTAAAAACGACTATTAAT
Organism: Membranihabitans maritimus; assembly: GCF_021729145.1. Taxonomy (GTDB): domain Bacteria; phylum Bacteroidota; class Bacteroidia; order Chitinophagales; family Saprospiraceae; genus Membranihabitans; species Membranihabitans maritimus. Next base: position 106,543 of record NZ_JAJSLW010000017.1, read on the forward strand.
TGGACTAAGTTGAGTAGTATCCTGGTTTCAGTGGTAATCCTTGGTTTGATTATAGTATACGGTAAGACGTTTTTGATTCCCGTTATTTTTTCAATTTTTTTGTCTCTTCTCGTGTTGCCTTTATATCATTTTTTCAAGAAGTTGGTTCGAGTTGATTGGCTCTCTATCATATTATGTTTCTTATTGATCTTAGGATCTATGGGCCTGGTCATGTATTTTTTTTCAATGCAGATTTATCAGGTTTTTTCGGAATTGTCCGAGATCAAATCCCAATTGACCAATGGTATCAATAAAATCAATTTTTTTGTTGCGGATAAATTCAACTTGAGTACTGAAGTTGTAAGGGACTGGATTGATTCCCAAATTGCTTTGATTGTTGACTTACCATCCTCCTTTCTTTCGAGGGGTATATCCTCTTCATCTGCATTTTTATTGCAAAGTTTGATTTGTATAGTGTACATGTTTTTTATACTACTATATAAGGAAGCTTTTAAAAATTTTATAATAAGTCAATTCCCCAAACGCAATCGCAAGGAAATTTTTGACCTCCTGAACAGTATTACAAAGGTTAGTCAACAATATTTTCTTGGAAGATTATTAGTAATGGTAATTTTGGCCATACTTAATAGTTTGGGCCTGTGGTTGTTGGGGATTGGATATCCCATACTGTGGGGGGCTATAGCAGCTGTATTAACTATTTTCCCATATATTGGTACTACATTGGGAGGAACCTTGCCTTTCTTTTATGCATTTGCTACAGAGGAATCCCTTTGGAAACCGATAGGGGTAGTTATAGTATATCAAATTATTCAGCAATTAGAAGGAAATATAATTACTCCGAAAGTAGTAGGAGGAACAATGAAATTAAATCCTTTTGCATCGATTGTTGCTATGGTAGCCGGAGGACTTATTTGGGGCCTTGCCGGTTTGGTAATAGCCTTGCCTGTGATAGCAATAATTAGAATTTTATTTGACCATATCGAATTGATGAAGCCTTTCGGTTTGCTTTTGGATAAGGACTTGAGCAAGAATAAAGACCTGTTTCTTAATGAGTACGACCAGGAGAAATATAGAATTATTGATTACCTCTCGCGACAAAGTAAGCAAGACAATAAAAAAGAGCCTTAAGAAAAATTCTTAAGGCCCCCTTGAAATTATACTCACTTAAGATCAACATGGCCAAATTAATAACATCCGAATTATAAAATGCGGATGCAATCATTTGTATTAGCAAAACTAAGTAAATGTCTAACGATATCCTAATATTATTCTTATTAATTTAATAAATATTTTGATTGATTGTCAAATTAGCAATAAGATGTTTATAGTATTGAAATTATATAAATTTTTTGAAGAATCAGTATTGAAATATTATAACTTTTTTAATGAAGTTGTATATAATTTAGGAGTAGAAAAATTTTCTTGAAATACTTGAAGTAAGGAAATATTATATGAGTAAAGCAGAATACCCGATCCGGATAGTTACAGCAGCTTCATTATTTGATGGGCATGATGCGGCTATTAATATTATGCGTAGGGTAATGCAATCTACAGGAGTAGAGGTAATTCACCTGGGGCACGATCGCTCTGTAGAAGAAATTGTCAGTTGTGCCATTCAGGAGGATGTCCATGCCATTGCCGTTACATCTTATCAGGGTGGACATATGGAGTATTTTAAATATATGTTAGACCTTCTTTGTGAAAAAAGGGCTGGAAATATTAAAATTTTTGGTGGCGGAGGAGGTGTTATCTTACCGGCAGAAATCCAAGAATTACACGAATATGGGATAGCGAAAATATATTCTCCTGAGGATGGAAGAGAAATGGGTATCCAGGGAATGATAGATGACCTGATTAAACGGTGTATGCCAAGAGATCAGCTGGTATTTACTGATGATTTGGAGGCTTCCTTAAGGGATTACCAGGTATTGGGAAAAGTCATTACGGGGATTGAGGAGGACCATGCTGAAATACAGTCTTTTCTGCAATCATTGGAGGGACAAAATAAAAATGATAAAAAGACACCGGTGTTAGGTGTTACAGGCACTGGTGGTGCAGGAAAGAGTTCTTTAGTTGATGAATTGGTGCGTCGATTTCTTCAAATATATGAAGATGTGAGATTAGGAATTATTTCAATGGATCCTTCGCGAAGGAAGTCTGGGGGAGCATTGTTAGGTGATCGGATCAGGATGAATTCAATTAATCATCCGAATGTCTATATGAGGTCCATGGCCACCCGGCAAAGCCATTTTGCTGTTTCGCAAAAATTGGAAGGAGTTGTCCACCTTATGAAAAAGGGTTCTTTTGATTTGATTATCCTCGAGACATCCGGGATTGGACAAAATGATTCAATTATTGTTGATTTTTCTAATGTTAGTCTGTATGTAATGACTCCTGAATTCGGAGCCCCGTCCCAATTGGAAAAAATTGAAATGCTTGATTTTGCTAATTGTATAGCATTGAATAAATCGGACAAACCTGGCGCGGATGATGCATTGCGTGATATAAGAAAACAATACAGAAGAAATCACCTGGATTGGGATACTCCGGAATCTGAATTGCCGGTTTTCCCCACCCGGGCTTCACAATTTAATGACGAGGGAGTCAATAGATTGTTTGCAGAACTTATTAAAAGGATCAATGTTGATGCACAATATAATTTTCTAAAAAGACCTTTGGAAAATTTGCCTTCTGGAAAAAGTATGACCATTATTCCGTCTTCCCGAAAACAATATTTACGTGAAATTTCGGAAAAGATTGAAAGTTACAATAGAGATGCCAAGCTCGAGTCCAATTTAGTAAGTAATTGGCAGGCATTGGAAAAAACAAGAGATATCGTCGGGGATAAAGATGTTTTGAAAGCATTGGATGGAAAGATTGATCAAATAAAAGCTCAGTTAGATCCTGAAAGTCTTGTGAAAATTATGTCCTGGCCAGAGGATAAAGATAAATATTCAGAAGACGAATTTGTATATAATGTACGAAATCGGGAAATCAAAGTAAATACTTTCAATACAACCCTTTCCGGTACCCGGATTCCTAAGGTCGCAGTGCCAAATTACCGTGATTGGGGAGATTTGCTTTATTGGCAGTCCCAGGAAAACTTTCCAGGTAAATTCCCTTATACGGCCGGTATATATCCTTTCAGAAGGACGACGGAGGATGCTACCCGAATGTTTGCGGGAGAAGGAGGACCTGAACGAACCAATAGGCGATTTCATTATGTTTCTTCCGGGCAAAAGGCTAAACGATTGAGTACTGCGTTTGATTCTGTTACTTTATATGGCCGGGATCCGGATCGTAGACCTGATATATTTGGAAAGATTGGGAATGCGGGAGTTAGCATTTGCTCCGTTGATGATATGAAAAAGCTATTTAGTGGTTTTGATCTATCGGATCCCATGACCTCTGTCAGTATGACAATAAATGGCCCGGCACCGGCTATTACAGCATTTTTTATGCATGCTGCTATTGACCAGCAATGTGAAAAATATATAATTGAAAAAGGGGACAAGCAAAAAGTAAAAAGTTTAATCAAAGAAAAATTTGAACAAAAGAACTTGAAGAAACCTGAATATACAGGGGAGTTGCCCGATACGCATAATGGCCTGGGATTACTTTTGCTGGGAACCAATGGGAGAGAAATGATACCACCCGAAGTATATGAGAATATTAAAATGGATACCTTAGCAAAAGTTCGGGGTACGGTACAGGCTGATATTTTGAAAGAAGATCAGGCGCAGAATACCTGTATTTTCTCTACCGATTTTTCACTCAAGGTAATGGGGGATATGCAGCTGTTTTTTTCCCGGGAAAGGATTCGCAATTTTTACAGTGTTTCTATTTCCGGTTATCATATTGCGGAAGCCGGTGCCAACCCGATTACGCAATTGGCTTTCACCTTGGCCAACGGATTTACCTACGTAGAATACTATCTTAGCAGAGGGTTGAAAATTGATGAATTTGCCCCAAATTTTAGCTTTTTCTTTAGTAATGGGCTCGATGCCGAATATAGTGTGATTGGAAGGGTTGCCAGAAGGATTTGGGCAAAGGCTATAAAGTATAAATATGGCGGAAACGAGCGATCGCAAAAATTGAAATACCACATTCAGACTTCAGGTCGGTCTCTGCATGCACAGGAAATGGCTTTTAATGATATTAGAACTACGTTACAAGCCTTGTATGCAATATATGATAATTGTAATTCCCTGCATACTAATGCCTATGACGAAGCAATAACTACTCCAACGGAAGAAAGTGTCCGAAGAGCAATGGCTATTCAAATGATTATAAATAAAGAACTGGGCTTTAATTATAATGAGAATCCAATCCAGGGGGCTTTTATTGTTGAAGAATTGACAAATCTCGTCGAAGAATCTGTTTTATCTGAATTCACCAGGCTGTCAGAAAGGGGCGGTGTAATTGGAGCTATGGAGACAATGTACCAAAGGGGAAAGATACAGGATGAAAGCATGAATTACGAACAAAAGAAGCACGATGGTAGTTACCCAATTATAGGAGTGAATACCTTTTTAGCAGATACAATTGAAGTCAAAGGGCATACGGCAAGAATTTCAAGAAGTACTGATCATGAGAAAAATGGGCAGATTGAAAATCTGGATGCATTCAAGGCCCGTAATATAGATAGATGTCCTGAATCATTATCCAGGTTGCAAAATAGTGTTCTGGAAAATGGAAATGTCTTTGAAACACTAATGGAGATTGTACCGTATTGCTCCCTGGGGCAGATTACAGACACTTTATTTGAAGTTGGAGGGAAATACAGGAGAGGAATGTAGGGAGGGATACAATAACATATTCTTAATTAAAAGCCTTATTTAAAAATAATTAAATTTGACACTGGCACATTCATTTGATCTCAAAAAATATTAAAAAGATGAAAATCATAACTTTATATGCATTGTTTTCTCTTTTTGCCCTGGCAGTAAATTGTCAGGATAAAGGAGAACAAAGTTCTGTTTCGACTAAATCTACTGAACAACAGTTAATGCAAAAACAGGGAGAATCTATTGCCACTTTTGCAGGGGGGTGCTTTTGGTGTACAGAAGCAGTATTCGAACGTGTGCGGGGGGTTGACAGGGTTGTTTCAGGATATGCCGGAGGGGATACGGATAATCCTACTTATGAAAGTATAGGTACGGGGACGACAGGACATGCTGAGGCCATACAGATTTATTACGATCCTTCAATTGTAGGGTTTGAAACATTGCTAGAGGTGTTTTTTTTGGGTGCCCATGATCCTACACAAGTGAATAGACAGGGCCCTGATGTCGGTACCCAGTACCGATCTATTGCCTTTTATCGTTCAAATCAAGAAAAAGAGGAAATTGAAAATTATATTAAAACCCTGGAAGGTTCTAATAAATTTGAAAGACCCATTGCTACAGAAATAAAGGAATTTGAGATCTTTTATCCGGCGGAAGATTATCATCAGGATTATTATCCTGCCCATCCTGGGAATCCTTATATCCAGCAAGTTACAAAACCAAAGGTTGAAAAATTTGAAAAGAACTTTAAATCGTTATTAAAGTAGCCTTTGTTATGGTTTTCTGTTTAGGAATTCTGGAAATCACCTACTTACTCACTGGTAACGAAAAATGCGTGGATCATACCCGGGATCCATCCTAACAAACATAAAATAATATTAATTATTAGGGCTTTTCCCGCTCCGTGTTTCATGAATACGGCAACAGGTGGCAAAAAGATACATAATATTATATTCAGCAACGACATAGGATAAATTTTGATACATGCGTATAAAGTATAACGGATTTAAATTAAAATAATTCTAGAAATTCTAATGATTTTAAAAACATCTTCTTCTGATTAAGCATTACAATGATAGATCAGGTAATAGTTGTCTGCAAGAAAGATGCTCTTATTGAAAGAAACTATTCTAAACTATCATATAAAATAACGCCCCCATTTCCATGAATAGAATTACTATTTCAAAAATTCTAAATGTCATTACCATAGGTTTTGAACTGAAGTTAACCCAATTGATTTTTTTATTTGGTTCATTGATATTTATGTTTTTGCCAGATTTTTCGGCGAAAGCCCAAACGGCAATAATGAAAGGTAAGGTTTTAGATGCTACCAATAATGATGCTATACCATATGCGAATGTTATTATTCCAGAAACCGGGAAAGGGGTAAGTACTGATTCCACGGGTAGTTTTTTATTAGAAATATCACCTGGCATTTATACAGTAAGAGTATCTTACCTTGGATATAAGGATGATGTAAAAAGTGAAATTGAAGTTTCTTCTGCCCGTCCGACAAATTTGAATTTTTTGTTGGAGCCATCTGGAGTTGCATTGTCCAAACTGGTTGTTCAATCCGACCCGTTTCAAAAACCAATAGAAAGTCCATTGAGTTTGCGCAGCATAGGGGTCTCTGAGATTAGGAGGAATCCAGGAGCCAATAGAGACATTTCGAAGGTTGTTCAAACATTGCCTGGAGTAACGACGACAGTAGGATTTCGCAATGACCTTATAATCCGCGGAGGTTCTCCTGGTGAAAATCAATTTTTTCTGGATGGAGTGGAAATTCCTAATATTAATCACTTTGCTACACAGGGAGCAGGTGGCGGTTCCAATGGATTGATAAATGTTAATTTCATTCGTGAAGTCGATTTTTACAGTGGTGCATTTCCTGCTCACCTGGGAAATTCTTTAAGTTCTGTTTTTGATCTCAAACAAAGAAATGGAAGGAATGACCGATTGGGTTTTAGCGCCACTATAAGCGGTACTGATGCAGGTATGACATTGGAGGGGCCGCTTGGTGAAAAAACCACTTTTTTATTATCTGCCAGAAGATCGTATCTATCTTTTTTGTTTAAGATTATTGGTTTACCTTTCTTACCTACCTATAATGATTTTCAGATAAAAACCAGGACGCAAATAAATAAAAATAATGAATTGATTTTTATCGGTTTAGGGGCGATTGATCAATTTGAATTGAATACCAGTGCGGGTGATGATGAATCCAGTCTATTCCTCCTTGAGAATCTTCCTGTAGCCCCTCAATGGAATTATACAAATGGGCTGGTGTATAAAAACTACCACAACCAGGGATATCGCCAAGTTGTACTAAGCAGGAATATGCTGAATAATCGTGCCTATAGATATTATCAAAATGATGATACTTCGGAAGATAACCTCATATTGGATTACCGCAGCCAGGAAATAGAAAATAAGCTTCGTTTGGAGGACTTAAGGACGATTAATGACTATAAACTTCGGTATGGAATTTCAACAGAGTGGGTAAAGTACAATACAAATAGCTATGCTAAAATATTTACTCCGTCTCAGGGGGAAGAAGTCGTAGATTATGAATCTGAAATTTCTTTTTTGACATACGATTTTTTTGGACAGATAAGTAATTCCTATTTTGGGGACAGGTTGGATTTGTCCGCAGGAATGCGATTAAGTGGAAGTAATTATTCTGATCTCATGGAAAATCCTTTTCAACAGTTTTCGCCACGAGCATCATTGTCTTTTAAGGTATCGCAGAATATAAGAGTTAATGCTAATACAGGAATTTATTATCAACTACCCCCTTACACAGTATTAGGATATAGAATTAATGGATCTTTAGTGAATAGAGACCGAACTGAATATATGACGAATACCCATTGGGTGGCTGGATTGGAATGGCGATCCAAAAATTCAACCAAAATATCTCTAGAAGGGTATTATAAAAAATACGATAATTACCCTTTTTTATTGGATGATAGTATAGCTCTGGCTAATTTAGGTGGTAATTACGGGGTGGTAGGTAACAAACCTTCTATTTCAAATGCCACGGGTAAAACATATGGGATTGAGCTATTTTTACAGCAAAAGCTTTACGAAGGGTTTTACGGTATTTTGTCCTATACATTGGGATGGAGCAAGTTTGAAAATAAATATGGAAAACTGAGCCCCAGTAGTTGGGATGCCAGGCATATTGTAAATATGGCAGGGGGGAAACGATTTGGGAAAAATTGGGAGGTAGGAATTTCAGTTCGGTATCAATCCGGTCTTCCTCTTACACCTTTTGATGAGTCATCGAATCTCGTGAGCTCCTGGCAGGTAAATGGTAGGGCTATCCCCGACTATGACAGAGTGAATTCATTGCGTGATGATTATAGCCTGGGGATTGATCTGAGAATTGATAAAAAAATGTATTTCGAAAATTGGAGCATTAACTAGGGATATTCAGAAGTAACTCAAATACTTGGTTATCAGGATATTAATTTGTATTTTAGATAAAATAAAACCCCGAAAA
>NZ_JAJSLW010000018.1 GCF_021729145.1 Membranihabitans maritimus
ACTACTCTAAAGACAAAAATCGAACTTCACATTGTGAAAAAATATATTTGTTAAATCTTAATTCTTCCTAATGCGTATCCTTTCGGGACCCCGTAGTTATGACTATGTCTTCGTTTTCCCCTTCGTTATCGACGATTTTTCCCACCACATCGAACCCCGGCGATTCTGCCGGGACAGCCCGTCAAATTTATCGCATTTCGAGACCAAAACGTCCCGGATATAACCATTTCAAAGATAGTTTGTAAGAACATCCGTTCTAAACATCGACATAGGAAAAACGGAAATGATACATTGACAACACCAAGAATTACTGACCTCTAAAATTGACAGGTTATTGTATTTGATCCTCCGTAACCCTACCCAATATCTTTAGCTTTGGTGAGTTTGCCATTCCATTAGGATTACATCCGGGTAAGCCTTCGGGAATATCAATTCCCAACTCCTTATAATGATCTATCCAGGCTTTCGGAAATTCACCGGAATTTGCTGATTTAAAAGTCATCGACTCCAATTCAAATACTCCGAAATCTTCAAAAATAGTGTACACAAATTCAGAACAATAGTAGCCCGTATCTTCCAAAATATACGTAAAGTTATAAGGCTCCCCTATCAATGCCTCAGCGGCTAAAAGAACATCATCAAAGTCAACAAAAATCTGTGAGTCTACCCGATAAGCCACCACGTCTCTTTTTCCCTTATTCTTTACCGATTTGAATTCTTTCAACGGCTCACGAACCACTCCATTCTCCGAAGATGCATGAATCACATAGACGCTATCGTCTTCTATATCCACCACCCCCATATGTGAATAATTCGTGCCTTCGCTTGTTTGCGTTACGTCATTGATAGCCTGGGATAAAGAATCAGAAGTATTTCCGCGAAAGAGAATGTCTCCGTCCCGGAGTACAACCCGATCAAACTCCGAAGTATTACATGATACGACCACAAGTAGTATAATTCCCATAAATATCCGCATCATAATAATTGAGATTTACAGGTAAAGATAAGGAAAAAATGAAGTATTGGATTCGGAGAATAGATTGGAACCCACTTTTAGAGAACACATACAACAACAATCTTTCTCTTCTCATTTTCATATCGATCATAATTGTAAATAGATTATAAATCTGATCAAATAATGCCTACTTTTAAAGTTCATAAAAGATGACGCCAACACAACTCCAACATATCATCCAAAAAGGTGAAAGCATTGCCGTTGAGTTCAAAACCTCGATGAAAAAACTGAATAAAAATGCTTTTGAGTCTATATGTGCGTTTCTGAACCGAAGGGGTGGGCATTTGATATTAGGAGTGAACGACAAGAAAGAAATTACCGGAATCGATGAGCATGCTATCCGGCGAATATTGGATACCCTTGCCAAGAATGCCAATAATCCTCAAAAGCTCAATCCGCCTTATTATTTGTCTCCGGAAGTAATTGAAATCAAAGATAAGAAAATCATTGTCGTTTACGTACCGGAAAGTTCACAGGTCCATAGTACGGCCGGAAAGATATTCGATCGTAACGAAGACGGTGATTTTAACATCACCAACAATTCGGACCTGGTCACGCAATTGTTTTTAAAAAAGCAGAAAACCTATTCTGAGAACCAGGTATTTCCTTATGCAACTATTGATGAATTTAAACCTGAGCTGTTTGACAAAGTGAGAACACTAGTACGCAGTCAAGGCCCCAACCACCCATGGATATCCATGAGCAATGAAGAAATACTGAAGTCAGCCGGGCTATACAAACAAGATATCCAAACGGGAAAATCCGGCTATACGCTCGCAGCGATTCTTTTGTTGGGTAAGGATGAGGTTGTATTAAGTGTATTACCCCACCATAAAACAGATGCCATCGTACGGATTGAAAATATAGATCGCTATGATGACCGGGATGATATCCGGGTAAACTTGTTTGAAAGCTATGATCGTTTAATGGCGTTTATGATCAAACATTTACCGGATAAATTTTATCAGGAAGGAGACCAACGAATCAGTCTTCGGGATCACATATTCAGGGAAGTAATTGGCAACCTTTTGATTCATCGTGAATTTGCCAATGGTTTTCCGGCCAAACTCATTATTGAAAAAGACAGAGTATATACGGAAAACTGGAACAAACCGCACGGTCATGGCAATATTGACCCTGTTAATTTCACTCCTTATCCTAAAAATCCTATGATCGCCCGTTTCTTTAAGGAAATCGGTTGGGTGGACGAATTAGGTTCGGGGGTTCGCAAGGTTTTCAAGTTTACACCGTTATATACCCCCGGTGCAAAACCCGAATTTATTGAGCAGGATGTTTTTAAAGCGCTAATTCCTTTGACTACCCAGAAGACTACCCAGAAGACTACCCAGAAGACTACCCAGAAGACTACCCAGAAAACGGAAGACCGAATTGTAGCGCTGTTAAAAGAAAATCCCGAATTCAGTAGAACACAGATTGCGCAGGTATTGGGAGATATTACGGAAGACGGAGTAAAATACCATCTAAGCAAACTCAGGGAATCTGAAAAAATAGTAAGAATCGGACCTGACAGAGGCGGATATTGGAAAGTGATGGAGTAGCATTCATAAAAAGACATTGAAAAAAAAGTACAGTTGTTAGTATATTACACAATGATGCAACCTTGAATTAGTACATTTTTTGTAGCCTACTGACACTTTTTCTCTTTTTTACTCTATCGAACGCATGCACTTCACAGCATAAATGTTAATATTAGAGAACTAAAAATAGAACTGGGGGGCATTCAATTTTTTATGTAACTAACCTTCCCGATAATAAAAATATTAGCTACTCTGATTACCCTGGCGCTTTGTTTTCCTGAAGCTACTTCACAATTTCATCTTGCCCCTGTATTGGGCGCAAGTATTTCCAGTTTCCGGCAGAAATAAAACACTTTTTCTGATTTCACTAACATCAACTAATTTTAAGCAGGACTTCATTCAAAATTAGACATAACAAACAAATTTAGTATTGGCTTTGAAGTTCACTATTCGCAATAAGGTACTAAAGGAGACCTTTACCCCAAAAAACCAAAGTTGGATCAATCAAGTCGATTCCCAACTGGGGAGGTTGGCTGGGTCTGACCACTCACTTAGGCAAACTGCTTGTAAATTTTCGCTACCATCATGAATTTAGCCAATTGAGCGAGATCCAGCTTACGGATCTCAATGGTGAATCTACAGGTGAAAATGGTCAATTATATGACAAAACCTTCCAAATCGGTTTGGGGTATTGCATTTTTTAATTATTATCTCGTTTAACTTGGTTATGCAATAATTCTTCTTCTTTCGTGGCTTTATCTGCTTTTGAACGCTTTTGAAGTTCATTATGTTTTCCTAAAAATTCAAGAGCTTTATTTGTAAGAAATTTATTGTCATTTTCTATTAAGCTTTTTACCTGTTGAATCGCTTTGATACTTACTTGATTCATCTTTCCCAATAAACTTATAATTTCGACTTGCAAAATTACAGGAAAAAATAATAGGCGGTCTTCAAAATAAGATAATACGCTTGAATCTGGGTTTTCAGTTTCTACTAATTTCCGAAGAATTCGAGCCTTTATGTTATAATCATGAACTATATTGAATCTATTCAAAAGACTGGTTTGAATGCTTATACAGTTTAAATCATTGTCCGTCAATAGATCAAGGATATGTTTAGTGACAAAAAAATTATCTGGAGTTATTTTGTTGATTAGAGCAACCTTTAATTTTCGATACTTATCCTCTTCTATATCGACATGATTCAAAAGCCATGAAATATCACTTATATCTCCATATTTAATGAGATATATTCCACCTTCCGGAGTCATTGCTTCAACTGCCCTCTTTGCAATGAAGCGAGCAGTTTGACCGTTTGCTATATGCCAAAGAGTATAACAGGTATAAACTGCTCCTTCAACGCATACATCATTTACCACTTTTACCGTCGCTGAAGTAATTGCATCTATTCTTTTATCATTTATACCATTTGATTGAACTAAGTCCTCAATACTATATGTTCCTAAAACAGATTGTGGGTTGGCCAGCAATCGATCTAATTTTTTGTAATCAGTTTTGGAGAAGGGAATATGATCTTTTTTAGTTAAGATTTCATTGCTTGGCAATTCAAAACCAACATACCTCCCTGCCATATTCCAATATATATTAACCTCTATAGGTAAGCACTCACCGGTTTTGCATACATAAGTTTTAATATTTCGACAGTAACCTATTGGTAATCTTTCTTTTGAATACAGCACATAAATACAACTACTACTTATACTATCATCAAAAGGGAGTTCTAATTTATTTCGATCTGTTTTTGAAATAAAACTAAACGGCATAGTATCAAGACAGACAATATTTTCAGAATTGATACAATTTACATTCCCATATTTCGATTTAATGATTAAATATTCATTACTCCCATATAGATAAACAAATACAGTAAGGAATCCTGAAATAACATTTTTAGTATTGATTAAGATATTCACAAATCATTTGTTTTAATTGTCCTGGATAGGTTTCCCCTTTTGTCGATCCCTCTCCTTTGACATTTATCCCATACGTTATAGAATCACCAAAGCATATAATCTTTAAACCATTCTTTATCTTATTTCCATTTTGCAAACTGTGAAATACTTCTCTTGCAATAATTCGATACCCCAGGCCAGTGGGGTGAACACCGTCTCTTGAACCGCTGTTATTTCTATTTCTTATGCATTTATCTTTATCGTGATTTGGTACTCCCAGTTCTACATAATATTTAAAAATATCGACAAAGGAGGTATTATATTTTTCTGATTTTTCTTTTAGTATTGCATTAATTGTTTGAAGCTTAAAATTTGGGGGATCAAAGAATTTATTCTTATCGTGTCTTTCAAATAAGTATACGGAATCAACTGGAGGTGGACTCACAAATAAAACACCTATTTTATTGATGTGAAATATCTTAATAAGCTCCTCTATGTTTTTTCCGAAAGCGTCATATGAGATCATTTTGGAGGTATTAACCATTTCATTTGTACCAATCATAACGACAACCCAATCCGGATTCTGAGATACCACATCCTTTTGAACTCGCGAAATCAACTCAAAAGTGGTATTCCCCCCTACCCCGGAATTTATAATCTCTAAATCACATTGACTAAAGCAAAAAAAGGGAATCAATAATACATTAAGCAAAAAATATGTCCTAGTTAAAAACACTTCATTATATATTTAAAAAGGATTCATTAATAAAGTTTTCTTTCAGACATTCGTAGTACTCCGCTCGCATGCCGGTAGAAATGACCTCTGAGGTCTTTGGAATAATTAATAAGTATTTCCTTCCCTAAGCCTTTATAATCCCCGCATCTATACAGTGCTCTTGCCAATATCAGCTCTCTTAATGAATTTCTTCTTATTACATTATCCAACAAACTAGGTTGAATAATTCTTTTAGAAAATACCTTTTCATTGATTTCTTTCGAAGTAATAATATCCGGCATTGAATGCCCACTCATACCTTCCATTATTAATAAGTCATAAAGAGGTTTTGCACCTTCTTTTCTTTCAATCATTTCCAGTGCTTTACTTACCGCCCTAAAATGAGAAAAAGCACTTTCAGGGTTTAATTTTTCTGCAAGCCTGACAATAGTAGATAATGCGTTTTTTTTCTTTGTTTTGCCAAGAGCAATAATCAAACTGTCAAGATAGCTCATACTTGCCCCAAACTGTCCACCGGCTGCTTTAAATTCCCAACCCTCATCCCAGTCTTCATAAGAGTCTATTTTCTCCTGAAGCACTTGCCAGCCCTCATCATTGCCACACATTCCCAAAATCAAAGCATATAACAATCTATCGGATTCAATACGAGAGGAATTGAATTTAGATTCCAGTACTGGAATAGATTTATTTTTGTCCCAAAGAATAATTTCCAAACCTTGTAAATCATTCACTACGTTGTCAGAAGCTGCTTCTATCATTTCTAAAGTCGGTGGGTAATTGTCCCGATCTGTGATAACCGCATTGGGTAAGCTTTCAATTTTTACAAGTTCTTTTTGAAGCGCTTTAATATCTACATATCTTATATACTGATTTTTTTTAGCTACCATGGAGGAAGCCCACCCTACTGCATAACCCTGATTTTGTAAGCACGCTTGCATTCTTATAACAGGCATAGCATCCCTGTGAGCACTCGCTCCCAACCCTGTAACAATAATGCCTTCTAATCCTTTCGGCAACAAAGATCTGAAAGGCACATATGCTTTTACATCTATTCCTCCCAATTCTGGAGGTTTCAGTGCAAAAAATGGTTCTTCAGTAAAACCATGTGTATCAAAAGAACTTTGATGAATTGAGATGGTATCCGGATAAGTCCTTCCGTTATAGATATCGAGAGCCGACACAGTAAAATCTCCGACCACCCTGCGTCGTTCACGTGTCTGCGGTAATTTCCCAATATCATATTGATCTTTAAATTTATCCTTTGCAACTATAAATGCACGCCACACATCCAACATGTCGGTATCATCTATGTATGTCCAATCCGTATTATTATAAAAATCATCAAAATTCTTATATGGCAATCCTGAACCCTGCACTGCAACAGAACTTCCATCCACATATGCAAAATCTGCTCCTGCTGAAATTGCAATATCTGCGCCTCCGGTAGAATCAATAATAGTATGTCCCAATACTACTCCTTTTCCATATGGAGTAGCCACAACTACACCTTTGACCCTTCCTTGATCTACATAAGCTCCACATCCTATAACCCCAAACCAAATCGTACCTCCTGAGTTTCTAATTTCTCTTCTGTAATATTCGATTTTCCAATCAAACACCCATTCTCCCAAATTGTCTTTTTTTCTTGTAGTATCCTCCCCCATTTCACTTACTCCAACATCAATTTCACGGGTAAATCCCTTGCGATACCCGTGATAATATTTCCCCACCATCCCAAAAGTCCCTATCCCCCCCAATCCATGCATATATTCTACAACCAAAGTATTAGCATTGTGACTTGCAGCACCGATTGTTGCAGGAGCACCGGACGTCCCTCCTCCTACAACTATTGTATCATACTCACCAAAAACTGGAAGGAAAGTTTCATTAGCCAATACTACTCCTTTGTTAAGCCTAGGTCGTAGTCCATCCAAAAGTTCGCCCACATCTCCCGAAACAACATCATAATCTCCCAAATCACCTTTAACACTTAAATTGGGATTATTAATTATTGTCGAAGATAAAACCGCTGAAGCTTTTCCTACTTGATCGGCAATTTGCAACATTGCCAATGGTTCTAACAATTGTTCCGCCAATTCTCTAGGAATATCGGCGCATCCTCCAAGTACGAATAAGTTTTCTTTATTTTTAGGTATAAAAGCATCTAAATCCAACTGATCGATAGTTAAGTTTTTGCTGCTAATTTTCTTCTTTGATACTACAGGGTCGGAAGGCACGAAAAAAAGCAGATCTCCTGAATCTACCTGACTGGCATTCCAGGTCAAGTCACGAATTTTTTGTTCGGCTTCTGCAAATGAAGCAAATGAATCATCCCGCATATCAACGGGAATCGAATATTCATAAGCATTATACGATTGATCCTTGAATATCAAAGGTTCAGGAAGCTGGTGTAACTTCATCCCCTTAGAATGATTTGCTTCTCTTCCTACAGTTATAAATTTAAATACTTGTTTTCCTTTCGGAAACCTTTCAAACTTTGCTCTACTCATCCTCGCTACCACAGCTCTAGGTGTAGCGTCAATTATTGTTTTTGCAAGAATAGCCTGACTTCCAGATCGATTGGAAATAATTATTCCTGAAAGAAGATCTTGTTTATCGGTTACCACATCGGCAACAAAACTGGAGTATAAAAAGTCTACCCCATTATCAATAAGCTCCTTGTCCAGAGTACGCTTCACGTGCAATGGGGTTGGTATTCCATTCTTATAGAGTTTGTCTGAGATTGGATGTTTTGGGATCTGTGTTCGAGGCCAAAAACGATAAGTTCCACATATATCATCACCCAGATAGGGCAAATCTGTAACAAGGCACACCTTAGCCAGATTTTGAGATGCGGCAACTGCTGCTGAAATAGCGGCTGTTGAACCGCCAATCACAACTACATCTACATCATAAGCGACTGGAATTGATCTTTCTGATTGATTGCAATATTTAACTGTTTCTTTTGAAACAGAACCCAAATCTGAAAAAGCTTGCAACGGATTATAAGATAATAAAGTAGCACCTACAGTTCCAGCCTGCAAAAATTTTCTTCTCTTCATAATTTTTGATTTTATAAAAAACTACACTGCTTACGAATCCTTAATCAGTACCCCGGATTTTGGTCGGCTTTACTTATAGCAGGATTATTATTAATTTCATTTTCAGGAATTGGCCAAAAGAATCGCTCATCAATGAATGTTTTGCCAACCTTGGCAAAAGCTTCTTTCACTCGCCCGGTTCTTTTCAAATCATACCACCGTCTTCTTTCGAGAATAAACTCATATCCCCTTTCGCGTAAAACCACATTACGAAACTCTTCTTTTGTCATTCCGGAACTAAAATCAACAGGTGAACTTTGTTCAGGATCATACCCGTAAGCCCTGCGTTTAACCATATTGAGCCTTTCCAGAGCTAATTCCGATGGTCCCCCCTGGACCATATTTGAAGCTTCTGCGTATATTAACAAAGCCTCAGGATATCTAAAAACAGGGATTGAATAAATTGACTGACCATCAGGCGTTTTAATAAATTTTTTAAATAAAATAGGAGATGTTGATGGTAGAGAGACCAACTCCCCATTTCCATCCTGATAATGGGTGTATAGATTAAAGTCCTTTCGTAGATCTTGATCGTTCCAATCATTACCTATCCATGAATTTGAATCTGGTAACCAGGCATAATAGCCACTTCCCAAATTCCAGGGCAAAGCATTTGCCCGGTGCATAAAGGTCGCTACTGCGTACTGAACCGTAGTTGAATGGTGAACAGACATAACATCTTCTGATGACGTTTGGGTCGCAAATATTTTATAAAAATCATTGGGTTTATTAATAGATACCAAAGAATACACTTCACTATTAATAATGTCACTAGCCTTTTCTGCAGCTTTTTCCCATTCTTCAAGGGTCAAATAAACCTGTGCCAAAAGCATCTTTGCCGCCCATTTAGATGCTTTACCGGTATTCTCTCCCACATCATTTGGAAGACTCTTTTCAGCGAATGAAAGATCTTCAACGATCAAATCATAAACTTTATCCTCTGGCTCTCTTGGAGCTTCTAACGTACTAAAGTCATTTGGGGCATGCAATCTAATAGGAATTGGACCAAAATTCCTGACTAAATTAAAGTAGGACATTGCCCTTAAGAATCTTGCTTCAGCAATTATCCTATTCTTAGAATTTTCAGAAATATCCATTACGTTCGGAACATTATCCAAAACATCATTGGATCGATTAATAGTATTGTAAAAGGAATTCCAACAAGCCGCAGCGTAGTTGATACCACGAAAATCCAAGAGTTGATCAAAATAAGAAATAGGTCCTTGCCCTCCCCTTCCATTTAAATAATCTCCATGTAAAACTTCCATGAGATAAACCTCTATGCTAAAATAATTGGGGCTTAGAGTAGAATAAACTCCATTGATCGCTTTTTGGGCATCACTTTCATTCTGGTAAAAGTTTACTTTTGAAATAAAATCCTTAGGAACTTCCTCCAGAGAATTTTCACAGGAGGTATGCCACATAATAAATACTATCGCCAATAAAATATTTTTCATTATTCTTAAATTTTTTCAATTAAAAATTAAATCTTACTCCTACTGAAAAAACCTTACTCATGGGGTATGCACTTTCATCGACTCCTGTTGTTAAACGGTTCTCTATATTATTTGAATCCGTACCTGCAGTATTTACATCAGGATCAATTCCGGGATAACTTGTTACTGTAAATAGATTAGTACATAAAAAATAGATTTGAGCTCTTTCGACAAATTTCTTGACTGATATATTATATGCCAACCTCATGGATTTCATCCTGAAATAACTACCATTTTTTACAAATCGGTCCGAATCACTTATTTGACTCGATGAACTAACCTTAGGGTATTTTGCATTCGGATTGGGATTTTCCGCTGTCCAGTAATTCCCATATAAGTCTGCAAACTGATTAGAACCACGTTGAAATGAATTTAAATGAGTAGCAGCTGTAGCCCACCAGAGATTGTTTCCATTAACTCCTTCTAAAAAAATACTTAAATCGAAATTTTTATACGAAAAATTGGATGTGAGTCCGTAAATAAAATCAGGATAAGGATTACCAATAATGGTCCTATCTTGTATATTAATTTCACCATCATTGTTTAAATCAACATATTTTATGTATCCTTCTTCGTTAAGCCCGTTCTCAACGAAACCATAAAAGACACCTAAAGGTTCCCCCTCTCTTGCTAGACTTATATTTCCAAAAATCCCAACACCACCTCCATATATATCCGCCCCTCCTGCTAATTCGACTACTTCATTCCTGTTTACTGAAAATTGAGTCGAAATATCCCATTTGAATTCGGTTCTTAGAATATCTGCCCCTAGTGAAAGTTCAATTCCTTGATTTTGAATTTTTCCAATATTTTGAAGACTAGAGGTGAACCCAATAGAAGGAGGTAAAGGAACCGAGGCTAAAAGATCAGAAGTACTTTTCTTATAATAATCAAATGTTAACTTCAGTCGCTCATCAACCATCTCTATATCAAATCCAACATCAAACTGAGTAGTTGACTCCCATTTCAAATCACTATTGGCAATTCCAGCAGGCGCAAACCCTATTTCTTCAGTATGATTGCCATAAACTACTCGTTCAGCGCTAAGTCTATTTAAAGATTGATAGGGTGAAACTGCAGTATTGCCTGTAACTCCATAGCTAGTACGTATTTTTAAGTAGTTAATAAACTTTATATTTTGCATAAAAGATTCTTCCGTAACTCTCCATGCAAAAGCTCCTGATGGGAAAAGTCCCCACTTATTATTCTTTCCAAATCGAGATGATCCATCCCCCCTTATGCTAGCGGTTAATAAATATTTATCATTAAAAGAATAGTTTAGCCTTGATAGCCAGGATGCCAATGTCCATTCCGAATATCCAGATATTGGATTATTAATAATTTCTGCGGACCCCAAATTATAATTCTCGGTAATGTTATTTGAAAAGCCTCTTACACTAGCTGAAAAGCTCCTGGCTTTATACGTTTGATATGTAAAACCACCAAGTAATTTAAAATTGTGATTCTCATTTATATTCTTAGAATATGTTAAAATATTTTCTGTTAAAAATGAATTTTGGGTATAACTCGATTGAGCCCCTGATCCTATATCACCATCATATACGATTGGGATATAATCATCCCCACTTTGATCATCGTATTCGATTCCAATTAGTGTCTTAAAGGATATTTCATTTGTCAAATCTACATTCACTGATGTATTCCCAAGCACAGTATTATTCAAAACATTATTTTTTCTCGGCGGAAAGTAAATAGCCGGATTCTCCATTCCAATTGAACCGAAAGAATACACCTGACTAATTCTCACTATTCCACCTTCTTCATCATAAATTGGTAAAGTAGGAGGTGCAGCCATTGCTCCTGAAAGCATGCTCCCCCCATGTGCACTATTATCAACAGGGACACTTTCTCTTTCTCTCCTTGCCAAATTTGTATTTACCGCCCATCTGATTTTATCACTAAATTTATGGTCTAGGTTCAAGCGAAAAGACCCTTTTTCAACTCCAGAATATTTGATTATTCCATTTTGACCAAAGTAATTGCCAGATAGAGCAAACCTTGTTTTGGAAGTCCCGCCAGAAAACGTTAAAGTATGATTATTTAGCGGAGCATCTCTGAATATAAAATCTTGCCAATTCGTTCCAGGTCCCTGCACTTCATTCAAATCAAAATATGGCTCTTGTCCTGAATTTACTAACCATTCATTTGCAACTTCTGCATATTGTCTTGCATTCAACATTTCATAGCGATTAGTTTCAAATTGAATTCCGTATTGACTATGAATTTCAATTTTACTTTTTTGATTAGTACTTCCTTTTTTCGTACTGATCATAACTACACCATTCGCCCCTCTGGCTCCATAAATTGCTGTTGCTGATGCATCTTTTAATATATCAATTGATTCAATATCGGACGGATTAAGGAAACTAATATCTCCGGTAATTGGAAATCCATCTACAACATACAGAGGTTGATTACTTCCAATCATTGAATTCCCCCCTCGAATACGTACCTCAATTCTGCCCCCTGGTGTTCCTGAATTTTGTCTAACAGTTACTCCGGCAGCTTGCGATTTAAGAGCCTGTTCAACGTTATAAGAAGGCACTGCTTCCAATGCTTCAGTCTTAACTTGTGAGACAGCACCCGTCAAATCACTCTTCTTCTGCACTCCATACCCCACTACCACCAACTCATCCAGCGTCTCCGCATCTTCCATCATTTGAATACTGATTTCGGTTTGTCCGTTTACATCAAGCTCTTGTGTCTGATACCCCACGTATGAAAAAATCAAAACATCATCTTCCCCTGCATCTATGGAGTATCCACCGTCAAAATCCGTCACTGTCCCACGCGTAGTTCCTTTTACCTGAATATTTACGCCTATCAAAGGATCACCGCTTCTGTCCGTCACCTTCCCGATTATTGTCAATAGCAGATTTACAGTTACTGGTCGCATTACTCGACGTAATGGTAAGGGACGTAATCCTTTTGAAGGCTCTAAGATTTTTAGCCGCTCCGGAGGCTTTCGTGTAAATACAATCTGATCTTTCAAAATGGTGAACGAAATAGGAGAATCACTAAACATTTCTCCAAGGACATTTTCAACTGTTTCATTTCGAACTTTAAGAGACATTTTTCGAGATAGGTTGATAACGCCTTTTTCAAAGAAAAATCGGTAATCGGTCTGTACTTTAATTTCTTCAAGAATCTCATCCAGAGAGGCATTTTTCACGTCAATATTGATCCTTTCCTGCCCAAATCCCGTGGCAGCGGTTATTTGCATAACACAAAAAAACGTTAAAAACACCGATAGCTTCATCTTAAGGTGCTTGATTTTCATACCTTTATTAATGGTTTATGGTTAGTAAATTTATTTATTAATCATCTTGAGGGAAATGTGCCACCATTTCCCTTTTTGATTTTTCTGGTCCTGACCTTTTTATTTCATTTTTCTGATGTATCTTTTATTGTTATTAATCCATTTTCAATACTATAATCAAACGGCTTGCCCGTTGCAAATACCTCTAAAACGTCTTCTATATTTTCGTCTTCAAGCTGAAAATCCCCGTAAAACCGGGCATTTTCAAGTGTTTTACTTTTATTAATAATCGTCACACCGTAACTCCTCTCTACTTTTTTAATGATCTCATCAAAAGGTTCATCAACAAATACCAACCGATTGTCTTTCCAGGCGATATAGCTCAAGACATCCACCTGTTTTTTATCCCATTCATCACCGGTTTTGTGGTAAGTGACCAAATCTCCCGGCTTTAATGTGAGGTCCTGACGGTCCGTTTCAGATTGGTTATTTACCATTTCTAATTCTACAGCCCCTTCTACCAACACTGCCCTAACAGTATTATCCTCATCGTAAGCAGATACATTAAATTCCGTTCCCAACACTTTGACATTCATTTCATTGGTATGTACGGTAAAAGGACTATTCTCATTACGAGTTACGGAAAAATAAGCCTCTCCATTTTCCAATTCGACTTCCCGGGTTCCACCCTTCCCAAAAACAACGGGGTAACGAATAGTACTACCGGAATTAACATGGATCCGGGTTCCATCCGACAACGTAATCCCAAACCTTTTGCCGTGCGGAACCGTCAGCCGGTTGTACGCTGTCTCTTTATTGGTTGATAGGCCATCACCAGGACTGTAAATCAATTGATCTTTGCTTTTTGAAATAACTTGCGAACCGTTGCTTCCACTAATGGTATCGTTCCCCGTAATGTCGAGAATCCGTGTACTACCATCTGCTAACTGCAGAACGATCTCATCTCCACTCTCCTTCATAAAAGGTTCCGGATGTTCTTTGAATCCAACTATGTAAACTGCGTAGCCGGTTAAAACAAGACCTATAAAAACAGCGGCATACCTTACAATCCATGATATTTTCAGGACACTTTGTTTCTTTTCCTTACCAGATTTTTTCGTATTACCATCTACAGAGTTATATGATTCCATACCCACAAGCAAACGATCCCATGATTGGTCATTGTCCAAATATTCTGACGGTATTTGCCCGGTATCTTCACTCATTTCACGCATTTGATCCAATAAAGCCTGCAATCCCGGATCATTCTCCGTTTCGTTTTCCAAAATGGATTTCTCAGCAATCGTCAATTCTTTGCCCTGAATGATTTTTAGGTATATGTTGTGAAGTTCACTCATTAATTTTTGTACGTCTCTTTATCTGTTAGAGTCTAAAAAATTAAAATGATGTGAACGAAAGAATAATTTTTTCAAAAAAAATTTTAAATAGTGCTTTGTGAACTAAGTTGCTATGGTGTAAGTTGCGGGAATTTTGGCGCAGATCGAGGCGCAACGAGGAAAGATAGCCGGTCCCGATTTCTATCGTATTGGGAAGAATTAAGATTTAACTTACCTGCCCGCCAGGCAGGCGGGTATGACGATTAACAATGTTAAATTATGGGACATTAACAGTAGCTTTGATCAGCTTATTTAACTATTTTTTATCCTTTTGTCTTGACACAAAAGGATGAAAAGTCAAGACAAAATAATTGCTCTTTCACATGGCAGGCACCCGCCCCCTCGTATTTTGTCGATTGCTCGCGCGCATTTCTTGCATTAAAAATAACTGGTATAAAAGTTATGCATTGGACTCGATTAAACAATATGCAGATCTTGAAATGACTGCAATTACACCTAAGAAAAATAATTTATTCATTACTATCCTTGAAATATACCTGCCACCTTAAACTTTAATAGAAAGCAGGTTGTAATTTATGTACGACTTTTTTTCTTTTTCAACAGCATATGTAGCAAAAGGGCGTTAAGAATTTTCGAAGCCCTGGAGAAAATTTAGCTCTTTTGATACGGTTTTTGCTTGGGGGAAAGCAAAAAATGCCTTTGAAAAAGTGCCCTTTCTTTTGTTTCGTTTTCTTTGGGCACGCAAAGAAAATGAAAAGCCACAACAATAATTTGATTTTATAGTCATTTATAAGCACTTTGTTCGATCATATATATCACTACAAGTATTTAATCAATAGCATATTACATAGTCACAAACATAATATATGTTAACATTTACTTCATCCGTATGCGTTTTCTATCGGGATGACTGAGAAGCAACGAAGAAATGCACCAAAAGATCAAGACTTGGCATCAGGAGAATATCCTCAAGATATAGTAAATATGACCTTCTTTCCCTCTTCAATTTATATATACTGTACTTGTTCCAAAATAAGGTCTCTCAGTTGTTTTTTGAGTCCATTTTTTGTAACCAGATCCACTTTTCGATCAAAGAGCCGTTCCAGGTATATTTGAAGTGAAAAAAATTTCCATCCGATAGGCTTCTTAAGTTCGACAAGTAAATCTATATCGCTATCCTTATTAAAAGAGTCGCCCAAGGAGGACCCAAACAGTCCGATCTCTTTTACCGAATAATCACTAAAAAGAATGGGTTTCACTTCTTTTAGCTTGGATAATATGTCATTTTTTGTAAGAAACATAAATTAAAAATAACAAAATTTGGTCACTCCAACAAACATCATAAAAGATGCAGTCGGTTGATAAGGATATGATTATTTACAAGTAGAATCATATTTCATTACCATTTGTTGTGCTATCCATGAATGCCATTTTGGTTTTGTGGCAAACGACGAAATGATGTTCAATGATTACGGGAAAATTGCCCATCAAGAATGGATTCGGTTGAAAGAACGGTTCCCCCGTTTCCAGTTGGACGTGTTCCAGATCATGCCCAATCATATGCACGCCATTTTGGTATTGGATGATCTTGTAGGGGCAACCCTTGCGGTTAACCCTGATGATGGGGTAGAAACAAACGATAGGTCATGTGACGATAGGGCACAGGCAAGCCGTCCCCTATGGTTGGGGATAACATTGGGGCATATAAATCCCTGGTGGTCAACGAATGTTTATCGATATACAAATCACGAAATGAAATCATGGGGAAATTATGGCAACGTAATTATTATGAACATATCATCCGGAATCAGCAATCATATCAGAAAATTTCCAATTACATCATCAACAATCCGGTCCATTGGCAAACGGATAAATTTCACAAATAACCCTCCCGGTTGCCTTACCGCCCAAACTCTGACGCCAATTTTTCACGAAGGGTCCTGAATGCCCTAGTCATGTGGGTACGTACCGTGTTGATTGACACACCCAGGTCTTCCGCCGTATTTGCATAGGTCTTACCGTATAACACGCAATGAACAAAAACTTCCCTGCATTTTTCCGGAAGCTTATCTATTTCCAAATATATTCTTTGTTTAAATTCAATATCCATCAAGATCCCGTCATCAGCAGACAATAAATTCTCCATGCCCTGAATATTTTTTATCTCCTTCTTTTGTGAAATATATTTCAGTGAGGTATTTCGAATAATTTGAAAGCAGTACGACGTGAGATCCGATCGAACCGAATAATAACGTTTGTTTCTCCAGAAATCCATGAAAAAATCCTGAACAATATCTTCTGCAGCCTGGGGATTTTTCACAATACTATTGGCCCAAAGCAATAAACGATTGTGGTAATATCTAAAAAACACCTCAAATGCCTCTTTATTGTCATCCTGTTGGAGTCCAAATAGTATATCCTCAGGTGATCTCACCATATTTCAGAATAGTTAGAATGCAATAAAATTAAAAAATTAAAAAAAAAAAAAACATTTACGTAGTCCTGTTTTGATAAATTCTTGTATAGAATTTACAAAGGATAAATTCCAATGAAAGTTGGATTGTAAAGGATACTTCACAAATCACTATATAAATGAAAAGGGAAATACAATTATTATTGCAAAAATATCTGGAAAACAGATGTACTGAAGAAGAATTGGATCAGCTTTTTTCATATATGGCAAACCTTTCCCCTCATGAAGCGGAAGAGACAACAAGAAAACTGTGGAATTCTACACAATTCGTCCCATCTTCAGGTTCCGAACTGGAAATATTCAAGCAAAATATACTCCACAAAATCCAGTCAAACGACAATGAAAACTTTCGCAGTAAAAAGCAAAAGTCCCATATCACTCTTTTTATTACGACAGCTGCATGTATAGCTGTGATTATAACTTTCTTTTTCCTGGTATATTTACCTAAGGGTACCAATCCCATAACTATAGGCACCCTGGCTTCGGAACACAAAGAAATCAAATTACCCGACAATACCATTGTCACACTCAATGAAAACTCGCAAATCAGCTATTCTCCCGGCTTTTCCTCCCAGGACATCAGAACTGTAGAGCTGAAGGGAGAAGCCTATTTCAATGTTACTAAGGATAAAAAGAACAATAAACATTTTCAAGTCAAAACCCAAGGATTGACCATTGATGTTCTGGGAACTATATTTAATGTGAAATCTGACGAAAAAATGACGAGGATTTTCCTGGAAGAAGGCTCTATTCGACTTAAGATGGAGAATAATAGCCAACTTCTCATGCAGCCCGGGGAAGTAGTCACCTACTCCAATGAAGAAAACAAGATACTGTCATCAGAAGAGACCAAACCCCTCGTAGAAACTTCCTGGAAGGACAACATCATATTTTTTGACAAATTGCCACTCAGGGAAGTTATTTCTGAGGTAGAAAAAATGTATGATGTTAATCTGGTATTTGAACAATTACCAAAGCTTGAAAAGAAGATTAATGCCGGAATTCCCAAGAATGACCTGGAAACGACCATAAAGTCATTAGAAAAAATATTGGGAACCAACATAAAAATAAAGGATATGAAATAAAATAATTGTCGAAGCTTCCGTGAAACATACCTGGTTTGCCTGCCAAGCTTCAACCGGGATATCGAGAATAGTGAAGCTCCGACAATTAATTACTTAATAAATTGAAATAGTAAAATTATGGAATGTAAAGTTCTACACAAAAGTTTAAAGATGATTCTATTCATTTTTTTTGCGGCCCTTTTCAATTTACAAATCCAGGCTAGTCCCGGAAATGGACAGGAATTGCCAAATGAAGTACAACTTTCTAAGGCCTTGGATATTGTTAGTGAAAAGTACAACGTCGTTTTTTCTTATGAATGGGAACTGATTAAAGACCTGGAAGTAAACCTCCGACTTGATTCAAAAACAGAGTTAGGCGACTTAATCCAGAAAATTGCGAGGGAAACCAACTTGACCATTGAAAAAATCTCCAACAATTTCTTCGTGGTATATAAAGGGGATTCTGAAGCTGAAAACGATTCGAATTCACAATCGGGTGCACTGCCACGTCTCCAGAAAGACTGGAATGTCGCACCCCTGCAAGATGGTTATTCTATTTTTAGTCGAAAAAAATCTGTAAACCCGATTTCCGGTACCGTTGTAGATGAAAATGGTGAACCATTGATCGGGGCGACCGTACAGGTCAAAGAGGAACCCGGGAAGGGAACCGTCACTGATTTTGAAGGGAATTTTTCATTTGGAGATATCTCTCCAACTTCTACATTAGTGGTATCTTACATAGGATACAAAACAATAGAAGTGCCCGTTAATGAACGATCCGAAATCCAAATCACTTTAGAATCAGATTCCCAAACACTTGACGAGGTAATAGTTGTAGGATACGGAACCCAAAAGAAAAGCGATTTGACAGGTTCTGTCCAAAGACTTAATGGAGAAGATTTTAAAAATCAAAACGTAACACAAGTTGGGGAAATGTTGGCAGGAACCATTGCCGGATTTTCAGCGAATCAAAGTGCTGCACCGGCAGGTGGTAGTTCTATGGAAGTGCGAGGTCCTACCTCATTGACAGCTGGCACCTCACCTATGATTGTACTCGACGGTGTAATATATAACGGAAGTTTGCGCGATATCAATCCGGCAGATATTGAGACTATTGACATCCTCAAAGATGCCAGCTCGGCGGCTATTTTTGGAGCCAAAGCTGCTTCCGGAGTTGTTCTCATCACTACTACGAAGGGTACTTCCGGCAAACCGGTTATAAGCTATTCTTCAAAAATAGGCGTTTCTACACCTACGTACGAAAGACGACCATACTCACCACAGGAATATGTAGATTTCCGGGCAGATTATTTCAGGACGATTAACCCCGGCCAAAATTATAATTACTACACAAACCCCGATAATCTTCCAGGAGATGTAAGCCTTGATGAATGGAGAAATATGAGTGAAAGTCCATTACCGGATAACACTAATGAATATCTTAGGCGATTGAATTTCTTTCCCATCGAACAGGAAGAATATAAAGCAGGTAGATCAACAGACTGGTACGATGTGGTATTTAGGAACGGTGTCCGCCAAACGCATGATTTGAGCCTAAGCGGCGGATCAGAAAAAAGCAGTTATTACTGGTCTTTGGGCTACGTAGATAACGAAGGGCTGAGACTGGGTGATGAATATTCAGCTATAAGATCACGAATGAATGTGGATTTTGAAGTCTCGGATTGGTTGAATGTAGGAGTAAATGCTCAATTTTCAGATAGAGACGAAGGGGGAGTCCCTGGCAGCTGGAATATTTATTCCAACAGTCCTTTCGGAAGAGAATTTGACGAAGAGGGAAATGTAGAACGATTGGCACACGGACATACATTTCACCCATTGATTGATTATTACCGGGATGATCGGTTTCGAAAAGTAAATAGCTTATTTGCAAATTTATACGCAGATGTCAACCTTCCTCTGGGAATTGAATATCGATTGTCATTTCAACCAAGGTATGAAACAATGAAAGACCTTTACTTTAGGTCAACATCCGTTGAACTGGGCGGGGATCCTGCTCAGGACCTAAGTATGGGTGACCGACAGGAATATTCAAGACAAGAATGGATCCTTGACAATATTCTTAAATGGAATGAAACATTCGGCATTCACAATTTCGATGTGACACTTTTGTACAGTGCCGAACAAAATAAATATTGGAGTACAAGCCAATCCAATCAGAATATTACCCCCAACGAACAATTGGGGTATCACGGACTACAATTTGGTGATGGTCCTGCCATTGACAATGAAGATCGAATATTTACAGGAGAGGCATTAATGGCCCGGTTGAACTACACACTTCTAGACAAATACTTACTTACGGCATCCGTTAGAAGGGATGGATTTTCCGCTTTTGGGCAAGAACAACCCAGGGCTACTTTCCCAGCTGCAGCCCTTGCCTGGCAGGTGTCAAGAGAGAATTTTTACAATGAAAATTGGTTTATTAACCGTTTGAAAATGAGAATTTCCTGGGGTAGTAATGGGAACCGGGATATTGGGATATACTCGGCCCTGGCTCGTCTAAGTTCTGATTTGTGGTTTGATGGATCTACTCCTAGGGTAGGCTTGTTCAATTCTACTTTAGCTAATCCGGGATTGGTTTGGGAAAAAACCAACTCATTCAACGTGGGAATTGATCTTGGGTTTATAGGTAATCGAATAGATATAAGTATTGATGCTTACGATGCTACAACCACAAATCTCTTAATGAACAGAAGGCTTCCAAGCCTTACCGGATTTTCTAATGTAACAACCAATCTTGGAGAATTAAATAATAAAGGATTGGAATTAACCGTCAATTCTGTCAATATTAATTCCTCAAAAATAAACTGGAACTCGAATTTTGTCTTTTCACTCAACCGCAACAAGATTGTCTCTCTTTTCGGAGATATGGGAGAGTATACCTTGTTGGGCGAAACACAAGTTGGGGAATTACCCGATTATACGAATCAGTGGTTTCCCGGATATGCTATTGATGCGGTATGGGATTACGATAGAACAGGTGTATGGCAGCTTGGAGAAGAAGACGAAGCCGCTCAATATGTGATGAGACCCGGGGACTTCAAATCCGTTGATGTTAATCAAGACGGTATATATCGGGCAGAAGACGATAAGCAATTCATCGGATTTTTACAACCAAGGTTCAGATTAGGATTGGGAAATGATATTAACTTCCTTGACAATTGGTCTTTATCAATATTTTTGAGGGCTGATTTGGGTCATATTGGTGAGGAATCCGGGGCTTTAAACGGAGGAAATGAATCCAACGACCGCAGGGGAAGGAATGTTGGCCCGCTTCCTTATTGGACACCGGAAAATCCTATTAACGACTATGCCAGATTGGACTTACACACCGGAGGATACGGTGGAGGAATAAAGATTTACAGGTCGAGATCATTTTTTAGGGTACAGAATATCTCTTTGTCGTATTCCGTGCCAGAAGAAGTCATCGAACGGATAAAGCTGAAAAACTTACGGATTTTTGGGGCAGTTAGAAATATTATAACTGTAACGAAATGGCCGGGATGGGATCCTGAATCCGGTAATACCCCAATGCCTCAGACCTATAATGCAGGAATAAGTCTTTCACTTTAAATTAAATTTAGTCATCTATAAATGATTATAGCTATGAAAAATACGTATAAATTAATATCAATATTCTTTCTCATAACCGTTTCGCTTTTTTCTTGCAAAGACGAATGGCTCGAACCAGAACCATTGTCCTTCTTTTCACCCGGCAATGCCTATATTAGTGAAGATGGATTTGAGGCCATTCTGGTCAAAATGAGAAAAGATATCAGAAGAGAAGTTTCAGGAGGTGACGGAGGGTACCACTTTATTTCAATGGAGCATACCTTATCCGATCTTGCCATATCGATATTCCCTTCTGATTTAAGAATCATCACACCAAGTAACGGCCCTACCTGGCCTTATCTGAAAATGTATAATGATGTGTATGGGTTTATTAAAAACTCCAATGTCCTTATCGATAATATCGACAATATTGACTGGAGTGATCAGGCACTTCACGATAAAATATTAGCAGAAGCCCTATGGCATAGAGCATACTGGTATTACAGATTGGTTCATACTTATGGAGACATACCATGGGTTGGTCAAGAAATTGAGGGGGCAAAACTGGATTTCCAGACCTATTCACGTGAAGCCATTTTAAATAAAATTCAATCAGACCTCGAATGGGCAGCAGAGCATTTACCTGAGACTGCCGAGCGGTTAGGAGACATGACACAAGGTGCTGCTAACCACTTGCTTGCTAAGGTTTACCTGGCCAATACTAATTTTGACGGAGCTATAGAAGCAGCCAATAAAGTTATAAACGGTCCTTATGAATTGATGACCGAACGCTTTGGTATAGATGCAGACGATCCGGTACGTAATGTACAATGGGACCTCCATCGATGGCAAAACAGGAATATCGCCCAAAATAAAGAAACCATTTATGCCACCATTGATCGTCCTGATGGTCCTCCCGATGCGCGCTCCGGAGGCGTATACTCTAACCGGAGATATACCCCCTCTTACTGGAAAGTCCTGGAAAGTACCGGTCAAAGGGCGCACAATTGGAGTACTCCGGGAAGTGATACGCTGGGCATTGGCAATGCAGATGTGCGAACAAATGCCTATTGGCATTATACAATTTGGAAAGACGAAGGATATACATGGGAAACAACTCCTGATCTACGAAGATCTGACATCAACTGGATTGAAATGAACGAAATAACTGTAAATGCCCCTGGTTCCCCTCAATTAGGAGAGCCTTTGAGCAAAGAATTTTATGGTAGCCTAACAGATACTTTTGATACCTGGTATCCCTGGCCTCAATACAAAACTTTCGTCCTTACCCCAAATACCCGGCTACCCATAGGTGGTGAAGCTGACTGGTATATCTTCCGGCTTGCCGAAACCCATTTACTACGAGCGGAAGCCTATTTCTGGAAAGGAGAAATGGGATTGGCTGCAGAAGATATCAATATGGTACGGGCACGATCAAATGCCCCTTTAATCACTTCCGAAGAAGTGACAATTGACTATATTTTTGATGAAAGAGCCAGAGAATTGTACATGGAAGAACCCCGGCACAATGAAATGGTAAGGGTTTCATATATTATGGCACATGAAAATATTAACGGGTACAACCTGAATACCTTTAGCGAAAAAAACTGGTTTTTTGACAGAGTAATGCGCGTAAATAATCACTATCAAGAACCAAATCCTCCTATTTGGCGGGGTGCAATTGCTTATATTTCTCCTCATAATGTCCTATTGCCAATTCCTCAAAGCGTAATTGAAGCCAATACACAGGCAATAATCAATCAAAATGAAGGCTATGATGGAGCCCAAAACAATGTCGAACCTATACAAACAATAGAATGACAAGTAGCTACAACAAAATAGGATGTATAATTCTTCTCATTTTGATGGGTAACTTCTTGCCTGGGATTCAGAAAATTTATGGTCAGGGTTTGGAATCTGATCGTCAGGTAGTCAGCGGACTACCTGACCAACCTTTTTTGCCTGAATTATTAGAATTGAATTCTGGTGGGATTATCGAAGATATTTCTCACCCAGGTCAGTGGGAACAAAAAAGGGAGTGGATAAAAGAACAATATCAGTATTGGGTTTCCGGTTCAATTCCGGAAGCCCCTTCTGGTTTTGATTCCAAAATATTGTCAGAAAGAGAAGAAAACGGAGTGATAATCCGCATGGTAGAACTTCAATTTGGTCCGGAATATAAAGCAAAAATGACCCTGGAATTACTAATTCCACCTTCAGACCGTCCACTTCCAGTATTTATGACACAATGGAACCATCGTGGATGGGCACAGGTAGCTGTAAGAAGAGGGTATATTGGATGCGTTTATGCCGGAGCTGATGCCAAAGATGATACAGAAAATTATTCTGAAATTTATACTGGAAGTGATTTTGCAACACTGATGAAAAGAGCCTGGGGATGCCACCGTGCAGTTGATTATCTATACACTTTACCAGAAGTGGATACTAATAAAATAGCACTTACAGGACACTCCCGAAATGGAAAACAATCGCTCATGGCTGCAGCTTTCGACGACCGTATCGATGCAGTGGTAAGTAGTAGTGGTGGAACCGGCGGTGAAAGTCTGTTTCGATTTACCGATAATCGATTCGATACAGAATCAGTAGAAGAAATCACCCGGAAATTCCCCCATTGGTTCCATCCAAGGTTACGTCTTTTTTCCGGACAAGAGCATAAATTGCCCGTAGATCAACACTCCCTGATGGCACTGATAGCCCCCAGGGGGTTAATGTTGAGTTCCGCTATAACCGAAGGGCAAGGCAATCCTTGGGCAATTGGAAAAGCCTATAAATCCGTAGGAAAGGTATATGATTTTCTCGATGCTGAAGATCAAATAGCCATTAACTTGAGAGGAGGAAGACACGCTACAGCAGCCCGTGATATCGAAGATTTTGTAGATTTTTTCGATTTTATTTTTGGCCGGTCCGACAAACAACCAAAAAATGAAATATTCTACGACTATTCTTTTGATGAATGGCAGTCCAAGACGGGTGAATCCTTTGAGATGATACCCAAATTCGATCCATCAGATGTATCCACGAAAGGTATTAGAAACAAATTAAACTGGTTGCTAGGAGATGAACCTCCCGGTATATTGAATAATTCTGATCTAAGTTGGGAAAAGAGAAAAACAGAAGACGATTACCTGGGAGATGTCATTGGTCAACCCCGGTGGGATGGAATGCAGAAAATGCTGATTCGACCATACAACTCTATGGGGGATTATTTATGGGCAAACCTATACCTCCCGGAAAATGTAGAAATAAGCAACCATTCAATACAAGGAAAATACCCTTTGGTTATATTCTTACATGAATACTCCTACCCTACCGGATACAGAAGAAGAATAACACAGATATTAAAAGAACTTACTGAAAAGGGCTTTGCGGTTTTGGCTTTCGACCAGGCAGGATTTGGTACGCGGATTGAAGAAGCTAAAAATTTTTATGACCGTTATCCACGCTGGTCTCTCATGGGCAAAATGGTAGCAGATACAAGAAATATTATCAATGACGCAACCCAAAGAATTTCATTTGTCGATCCGGAAAAGGTATACCTGGCCGGTTATAGTCTTGGAGGTACAGTAGCACTTTTTACGGCAGTCCTAGATGATCGTGTAAAAGGAGTAGCCGTTTCGGGAGCCTTCGGTTCTTTCAAAACCACGGCTACTTCCATTGAGGGTAATCGCCATTATTCCCACTTACATGGGCTTATTCCCAGACTGGGACTATTTGAAGGGGAAGAATCCCATATTCCTGTAGATTTTGATGATATTTTAAATGCTATAGTTCCAAATCCAACTTTGGTAATCGCACCTACTGAAGACCGACACCACCCCAGACAGCATGTTGAAAAGATAATATCTAATGTCGATGAAAAAAATTCTTTAAAGTTTATCCAACCGGCAACATATGATGAATTTTCCCCAAATATGGTTCAATCTATGGCAAAATGGTTGGAAAAAATTTCTCAATAAAAAATTGTAATACACTATGAAATACGGCTTCATTATAGTAATCTTTATTGTAGCCGTATTTTGCAGTGTATTAAAAGGACAGTCCACAACGCCAATAGAACGGCAAAGATTTAATTCGCTTCCCGAAAATCCATTCCTTCCGACTCTACTGACTTTTGAGAATAAAACCAATACAAATTCCAATTTTCGATTAGAAGACTGGAAGCAAAATAAAAAGAAAATAAAAGAACAATACCAGTATTGGATCTCCGGATCAATTCCACCCCCCCCTTCTTTTCTTGATACCAGAATTATTTCAGAAAGGGAAGAGAACGGTGTAATAATTCGAATGATAGAACTGTATTTCGGTCCGGAGAAACAGGCTAAAATGACACTGGAATTACTAATCCCCCCTTCAGAATCCCCCCTTCCAGTATTTATGACACAATGGAATCACCGGGGATGGGCGCAAATAGCAATACGTAGAGGGTATATAGGTTGTATTTATGCCGGCGCAGATTCCAAGGATGATACTGAAAATTATTCGAATATTTATCCAGATGCCGACTTTGGCCGACTTATGAGGCGAGCATGGGGAGCTCATCGCGTAGTAGATTACTTATATTCTATACCCGAAATAGTGGATACTACTAAAATTGGTCTCACAGGTCACTCAAGAAATGCAAAACAATCACTCATGGCTGCAGCATTTGATGAAAGAATTGATGCTGTAGTTAGCAGTAGTGGTGGGACAGGCGCCGAAAATCCTTTTAGATTTACTGACGAAAGATTTGATAATAATCCGATAGAAGAAATTACGCGAAAAAACCCTTCATGGTTTCACCCCCGGATAAAACTGTTCATTGGCAAAGAACACAAACTTCCAATTGACCAACACTCCCTGATGGCCCTGATAGCCCCCAGGGGGTTAATGCTGAGTTCTGCTATTACCGAAGGACAGGGAAATCCCTGGGCTATTGAAAGAGCCTATAAATCTGTGAAAAAAGTGTATAATTTTCTCGATGCTGAAAATCACATAGCCATTAACTTGAGAGGAGGAAGACATGCCACAGCAGCCCGTGATATCGAAGATTTTATAGATTTTTTCGATTTTATTTTTGGCCGCTCCGACAAGCAGCCGAAAAATGAATTATTCTACGATTATTCTTTTGATAAATGGCAAATAAATACGGGGGAATCCTTTGAAAGACGGCCTACGTTTGATCAATCAGATGAATCCATACAAAGTATAAGGAAAAGATTAAACTGGTTGTTGGGGGAAGAACCTCCCGGAATATTAAATAATTCAGATCTTAGCTGGGAAAAAAGAAAAACAGAAGACGATTACCTGGGAGATGTCATTGGCCAGCACCGGTGGGAAGGAATGCAAAAAATGCTAATTCGGCCTTACAATTCTATAGGAGATTATCTTTGGGCGAACCTATACCTTCCGGAAAAGGTGGAAATAATAAACCATTCAATACAAGGAAAATATCCGTTGGTTATATTCTTGCATGAGTACGCTTACCCTTCTGGATACCGGAAAAAATTAACCCCTTTACTCCAACAATTAACCCGTCAGGGTTTTGCCGTAATAACTTTTGATCAAATTGGATTTGGCACACGAATTGAAGAAGCCAAACAATTCTACAACCGTTATCCAAAATGGTCCCTTATGGGTAAAATGGTAGCGGATACGAGAAATATAATCAATGATGCCTCTCAAAGAATTTCATTTATTGACACGGAAAAAGTATACCTGTCCGGGTATAGTATGGGAGGAGCAGTCGCTTTATTTGCGGCCGCTCTGGATGATCGGATAAAAGGAGTAGCCGTATCGGGAGCCTTTGGATCTTTCAAAAGACCAGATGCTTCTATTGAAGGAAATCGCCATTACTCACACTTACACGGACTAATTCCAAGGCTTGGACTTTTTGAAGGAAAGGAATCCTACATTCCTGTGGATTTCGACGATGTTTTACAAGGTATACTTCCCACACCGATTATGGTAATCGCCCCTACTGAAGACAGGCATCACCCCAAAAAACATGTTGAAGAAATTACTGCATCTATACAATCAAAAAGTAATTTACAGTTTATACAACCACCAACATATGATCATTTCTCCGAAGATATGATTCAAGACATGGTAAATTGGTTTAAAATTATTAACAATTAGAAAAAATATTCCAATGCAATTATCGATAAAACCTCTAGTCTTTATTACTCTTTCCACTCTAATATTAGGATTGATTTTGTCTTTTTCAAGTGATTTTCAACCGATCTACTCATCGAACACAATGGATGACCAATCTGCTGACACAACCAAACGTAAAGAATTATTACGCCAAATTGTCAACCTTCTTCCACCCGACAGACCAGGATATGGCAGGGTATCATACCTGGATTCGACATTCAATGACTGGCTAAAGAGAACCGGGGAACTTCCACCTGACTTTGATAAAATGCCCTCCATTCCCTCTTTACCCGACCCATTGACAATTGATGAAGGTAATAAAAACATACCCGTAAAAACTATGGAACAATGGAAGCAAAAAAGGGAATGGATGAAAGAGCAACTTCAATATTATATCACAGGCACCTTCCCTCCTGCCCCTGACAATCTCAAATCAAAAATTATCTCTGAAAAAATGGATGGGGAGGTAAAAGTACAAATGATCGAACTTTCTTTTGGCCCAAGCCATCAAGCCAAATTAACATTGGAATTAATGATCCCTCCCGGTACTGGGCCCTTTCCGGTGTTTATGAGCCAATGGAACCACAGAGAATGGGCACAAATTGCTGTAAGGAGAGGGTATATAGGATGTATATATGCCGGAGCAGACAGAAAGGATGACACAGAAGACTACAGTAGAATCTGGGCAGGTGAATATGATTTTACCAGATTAATGCGAAGGGCATACGGTT
The DNA here is from genome assembly GCF_021729145.1 of Membranihabitans maritimus. Taxonomy (GTDB): domain Bacteria; phylum Bacteroidota; class Bacteroidia; order Chitinophagales; family Saprospiraceae; genus Membranihabitans; species Membranihabitans maritimus. The sequence goes on from NZ_JAJSLW010000018.1 coordinate 28,431, forward strand.
GTTTCAGGGCCATAGATTATTTATATACGCTTCCATTTGTTGACCGGGATAAAATTGGTCTCACCGGACATTCCAGGAACGGAAAGCAATCCCTTATGGCTGCTGCATTTGACGAAAGAATTACAGCCGTAATCACTAGCAGTGGCGGAACAGGAGCAGAAGTACCCTGGCGATATTGCTCCCAACCTTTTGACGTAGAGGACATCGCTTTACTCGCCTGTGCTCAGCCTTCCTGGCTTCATCCCCGGCTGCGTTTTTTTATAGGCCGTGAAGAAAAACTTCCCGTGGACCAAAACCACTTCATGGCCCTCATCGCTCCCAGAGGCTTGATGCTTAGCACCGCCATAAATGAAGTTGCCAGTAACCCCTGGGGTATTGAACAAGCATATAAACAAAGCAAAAAAGTATATGATTTCCTTGGAGACTCCCAACATATTGCCGTTAGAAACCGATACGGTAAACACAGTGTATCGGCCAGGGACCTGGAAGATTATATTGACTTTTTTGATTATGTCTTCGGACGAAGTGAATACAAACCCACGGAAGAGTTATTATACCCTTATTCCTTTGAAAAATGGAAAGAACGCACGGGCGAAGATATTGATCCAATGGATTTCCCCGATCGTTCCAAATCAAAATCCATACTGAAGAATGAAGAAAATAATATCTCTTCAATCACACAATGGGAAAAAGAAAGGAAAAATATCAATAAAACAATACAATGGATCCTCGGTGAAAAACCGGCAGGCGTTACCAATCCCGGCCCTGGAACCATTAAAAACCGGGGGCGGGGGGAAGAAAGTTTTGGTCATTTTTTACAACGCCCCGAACCAACTGAGAAAATGGGAAAAATGCCTGTAAGTCCATATGACGGTTTCGGAGATAATTTATTCGGGTACCTTTATTACCCTAAAGATAAAGTGGTCAAAAACGCCAAATTACCTGTTATTATTTATCTCCATGAATTTGATTATTCCAAAGGATTTACGTCCATGGGATTCGATCATGAAATTCAGTCGTATTTCGAAACACTGGTCGATAAAGGATTTGCTGTTTTTTCTTTCGATATGCTGGGCTTCGGAAATCGAATTGAAGAAGGAAGCAGGTTTTATGAAAGGTATCCCCGATGGTCTAAAATGGGTAAGATGGTCACCGACGTACAAAGTGCTGTAGATGCTCTCTCCAATATGGATGAAATAGATGAAAATAATATTTATGTTACCGGGTATTCACTGGGCGGAACAGTAGGATTATTAGCTACTGCCATTGATGAAAGAATAGCAGGGGTAGCCTCTTCTTCGGGATTTGTGCCCTGGCGAACCCCCGTATCAGGTAGCTCTTTGGAAAGTGTAAAGGCCTACTCTCACTATCACGGTTTATTACCCCGATTAGGCTTTTTTATAGGTCAGGAAGGTCATATTCCCGTAGACTTTAATGAAATAATAGCTAGCATTGCCCCGCGCCCCGTACTGATTGTTGCTCCAAGCCTTCAAAAAAATAAAAGGATAGAAGATATAGAGAACACTGTCCTACAGGCGGGAGAAATTTTTCAACTTCAGGAAAAGTCAGGCAATCTGCAGTTCGCCAGCCCTGAAGACTATGACCGATTTGCCGAAAGAGAACGAAAATATATTTACAAGTGGATCTCTGGACTAGAGGAGTAAATAAGATGTGAATGATTCGGGAACTGATTATACAATTTCTCCATTAAATACTTTTATAAAAAGTATCCTAAAACTCAATAATATATTTATATTTAAAAAAGTAAATACGTTAAAACTATGTCGGTACAATATTTGACAGATCAGGATGGGAATAAAACCGCTGTACTCATATCATTGAAGGACTGGGAAATCATAAAGAAAAAGTTACAGGAATTTCAATTCAAAGATCAAATGAAAGGGGTATTGGCCGATGTTGAAGATTTTAAAGCCGGAAATCTTGAAACTTATCCGTTGAAAGATCTCCTCGATGAGCTTTGATATACAATTTAGCAACAGATTTAAAAAAAGTGCTAAAAAATTAGCTAAAAAATATCCGTCCTTAAAACATGATTTAGAAAAGTTGGGAAAACAGCTTTCTAATAACCCTAATCTTGGAACGCCCTTAGGTAAAAATCTTTATAAAATCAGAATTTCAATAACTGGGAAAAAACGTGGAAAATCAGGAGGTGCCAGGGTTATCACTTGCGTTATTTTCAAATCTAAAACGGTTCTCTTAGCGGACATTTATGACAAAAAGAGGTTTGATACTATTGATGAAAATCAAATCTTACAGAACCTTATACAAGAGGGGTTTGGTTTATGATCAAATTCCGGGATCGTCCCTTTAAACAAGAGCGAATTATGAAAATTGCCGTATTTTCTTTCCTGCTAAAGCATTTTTTTGAATTTTGATTCAATCGAATCAATGTATTTACCTTATCTATTTGTATTATATAATATGAAACGTAACTTATTCTACAGACATTTCCCATTTCAGGTCTGCTTATCGGTGTTTATACTTTTATTCACATTTACCGTAAAGTCAGTTGCGCAGGAAAAACCTAACATCATCCTTATTATGGCCGATGATTTAGGCTATGAGACCCTCGGGTGCTATGGAAGCGATGATTATAATACACCGAATCTCGATAAAATGGCCGATGAGGGCATGTTATTTGAAAATTGCCATTCAATGCCTTTGTGTACACCTTCCCGTGTCCAAATAATGACAGGGAAATACAACTTCCGAAATTATGTTGGTTTCGGTATCCTTGACCCTAAGGAAAAAACCTTTGGGCACAGAATGCAGGAAGAGGGTTACAAAACCTGTATAGCCGGTAAATGGCAATTGTATGGGAATGACGTACAGCGAAAATTGGTTAACGGCAAATTAGGAAGTCTCCCCGATCAGGCGGGATTTGATTCTTATAGCCTCTGGCAGGTGAAAGACCGAGGATTTCGCTACAAAAGCCCTACTATAGATACAAAAGAAAAAGGACTGCAAACCTATCCCGGTGAATACGGACCGGACCTGTTTGTTGATTATATTGAAGATTTTATGGAAACAAATCAGGATCATCCATTTTTCGTATACTATCCTATGTGTATTACACACGATCCATTTTTACCAACACCCTTTTCAAACGGATTCAATAGTTACGATCCGGAAAAAAGAACCAATGATGCCAAATATTTTGGAGAAATGGTCAATTATATGGACCACCTTGTGGGACGGATAATTAAAAAGGTGGAAAGCCTGGACCTTTCGGAAAATACCTTGATATTATTTGTTGGAGACAACGGTACTGACAGGGATGTTACCTCGAATTTCCAGGGCCAAAAACTAAAAGGGAACAAGGGATACACTAATGATTTGGGTACACATGTGCCCTTAATTGCAAAGTGGCAGGGAACGATTGAACCGGGCGTAGTAAATTCACACCTTATTGATTTCACAGATTTTGTACCTACTCTACTGGATGTCTCAATGAGTGAAATAAACCGCAATCAGCTGATATTGGATGGAATAAGTTTTTTCCCACAATTAAAAGGCGAAAGAAAAGCTGAAACTCGTGATTGGATTTTTTGCCATTACGCACCCAATTGGGGAAAGTTTGAACCGAGGAGGTATGTCTTTGATACCCAATTAAAACTATATGAAAACGGAGAGATTTATGATTTATCAAAAGATCTTTACGAAACCACCCCAATCCATAAATCTCACCTTGGTCGTAAACAACTGAAAAAAATAAAAACTTTCGAATCGGTATTAGCCAAAATGAATAATTAAATATGAGATCAATAATTCTGATCATTGCAAGTCTGTGCAGTCTTCCCGCATTTTCGCAACAAAACGAGAAGCCCAATGTACTTTTTATTATTGCTGATGACTTAACGACTACAGCGCTTTCCACTTATGAGAATACCCTTTCCAAAACGCCTAATATTGATAACTTGGCGGCTTCCGGCACCTTGTACACACGTGCTTACTGCCAGTATCCGGTTTGCGGTCCATCACGGGCATCTATGATGTTCGGATACTATCCTAGCGCTACCCAAACGTATGGATATGTCAGCGGACGTGAAAATATAGGCCCTGATAGAAAATCCTGGTCCCAGCTATTCAAAGACAATGGATACTATACTGCCCGCGTCAGTAAAATTTACCACATGGGGGTCCCCGGTGATATTGAAAAAGGTTCCAATGGAACAGATGACGAAGCATCATGGAATGAACGCTTCAATAGCCAGGGTCCTGAATGGAAGGCCGAAGGGGAAGCTGAATTAGTACAAAATAATCCCTACGGATTGAACCCGCGCAAAGGAGGGAACGTAATGACCACGGTAAAAGCCGATGGAGATGACCTTGTACATTCCGATGGTAAAACAGCTGAAAAAGCCTCTGAGCTCATAAGAAAACATAAAAATGAACCTTTTTTTATGGCCGTAGGTTTTGTGCGTCCTCATGTTCCTTTTGTAGCTCCGAAAAGCTATTTCAAACCCTATCCGCATGAACAAATGGTGCTTCCCCCTATGGTACAAAATGACTGGGACGATATACCTGAAAGAGGGATAAACTATGTAACCAGCCTCAATGCCCAAATGTCGGAAGAACAGGAGAAGAAAGCGGTAGCAGCTTACTATGCTTCAGTAGCATATATGGATGCCCAGATAGGCAAAGTACTCAATACACTTAAAGAAGAAGGACTCGAAGACAACACCATCATTATTTTCACATCTGACCACGGATTCCATCTTGGTGAACATCGCTTTTGGATGAAAGTATCATTGCATGAAGAATCTGTACGGGTTCCAATGATTATAAAAGTACCGGGGAAAAAACCGGGTATTTGCCATTCCTTTGCAGAGCTCCTTGATTTGTATCCTACTGTCGCTGAATTGGCCGGTTTAGAATATTCAGACCACATACAGGGAAAAAGTTTGATTGAAACATTGGAAAACCCCGCTAAAAAAGTAAGAGATATGGCTTTTTCAATGCACCGTTGGCGCGGCAAGTTTGCCTATTTAATTCGTACCGAAAAATGGGCCTATATTCAATACGATGAAGATGCATCTGGAGGTATGGAACTCTTTGATATGGATCACGACTCAAAACAATACAACAACCTGGCGCATAACCCTCAATATGCTGAAGTAGTGGAATTAATGCAAAATAAATTAAAGACCAAATTGCAAGAAGTAAGAGAAAACGATCTGGGTATTGAGTACAGTGCAGACAATTAAATATACAAATATAACCCGTCGGTGCGGGATGTAAAAAAGGCAATACCTTGATAAAATTAAAGATTATATTATTGGCATTGACTATTTCATGGGGCTGTACAAATCCGAATGAGTCCGAAATGTACCTCATGAGCTTTAACATACGCTACGATAACCCTGAAGACGGGAAAAACCGATGGTCCAACAGATTACCTATAATTGATAAATACCTTAATGGTCGTAAACCAGACATTGTGGGTATGCAAGAAGTAACCTACAGACAATTAACTGATTTAATATCCGTTTTACATGACTACCAATATGTGGGTAAAGGAAGAGAGGATGGTAAAACCAAGGGAGAGCATACTCCTATATTTTGGAAGCAAGAAAGGTTTTCTCTGCTAGAAAATTCGCAGTTTTGGCTTTCTGAAAACCCTGAATCTATTGGCATCCCGGGTTGGGATGCAGCATTGCCGAGAATAGTAACATGGGTAAAACTACTCGACAACCATACGAATCAATCAATATGGCTGTTCAATACGCACTTTGATCACAAAGGCATTATCGCCAGGGATAAAAGTATTGAATTGATAAAAGATAAAATACTGGAGATTGCACCTTCCGGCCCTGTAGTGGTAATGGGTGACTTCAACATTAGAAGAGAACACCACAAATTCGGGGATTCGATATATTATCATTTAATTAATACATTTAAAGATGAAGCAGGACTGGTGCCTTCTGAAAATTACGCAAAAGAAGTTGTCAACAAAGGAACCTCCGGGAATGGGTTTGATGAAAAATGGAAGACTCGTCCCCCTTATTCCGTAGATTATATATTTACAAATGAGTACTTTAGCATCCATACACACAACCTAGACTATATTATAGAGGATGAAATTTTTATTTCGGACCATTGGCCTGTCACCTCACTAGTCTCACTTAAATATTAAACACCTACGAATTATGAAGCTTAAATTAATTGCGATCCTACTTTCTATTCACTTACTTTTTTCCTGTAGTAATCAAGATCGGGAGGGTACTATAGAAAGCCGTACCAATATTATTTTTATTATGACGGATGACCATTCATACCAAACCCTGAGTGCATACGACGACCGGTTTATTAATACACCAAACTTAGACCGAATTGCTAAAGACGGGGTATTATTTGCCAATAGTTTTGTCACCAATTCTATTTGTGGCCCCAGCAGAGCAACTATGATTACCGGTAAGTTCAGCCATAAAAATGGATTTCCTGATAACCGCAGTACATTCGACGGATCTCAACCCACCCTTCCTAAATATTTGCAAAAGGCAGGATACGAAACGGCAATCGTAGGGAAATGGCACCTAAAAAGTGTGCCTACTGGATTTGACCACTCTGAAGTACTGATAGGCCAGGGTAATTACTACAATCCGGTATTCATTGAAAACGGAGACACCACCCGAAGTGAGGGATACGTTACGGATATTATTACTGATAAAAGCCTTGATTGGCTGAATCAAAGAGATACGAAAAAACCTTTTTGTCTCTTATTACACCACAAAGCCACACATCGGGTTTGGAAACCGGATACCAGTCTTTTCAATACTTTTCAGGATGTGACCTTTGAAATACCAAATACCTATTTTGATGATTATGAAGGGCGAACGGCTGCAGCGGAACAAAAATTGAGTATTATCGAAGATATGGACCTGGTGTATGATTTGAAAATGCTGGACAAAGAAGGAGAAATCAAAACCAAATATCGCCGCAATTTCCAAATTATGTACAATCGCTTTACCGAAGAACAAAAAAAAGCATGGGATAAATATTACGATCCGATTATCGCAGAATTCAAAGAGGCGAATTTATCAGGCAAAGAACTCGCGAAATGGAAATATCAACGGTACATGGAAGATTATTTAAAATGTGTAAAATCCGTAGATAATAATGTAGGAAGAGTTCTCGATTACCTGGAAGAAAAAGGCTTATCGGATAATACATTGGTGGTTTATACCTCTGATCAGGGGTTTTACATGGGAGAACATGGGTGGTTTGATAAGCGATTTATGTATGAAGAATCTATGAGAACACCTCTTTTAATGAGATTTCCCAAAAATATAAAGGCTGCGGGAAAAATTGATGAATTAGTTCAAAATATCGACTACGCCCCTACTATCCTAGACCTTGCCGGAGTAAAGATCCCATCTGATATGCAAGGGGAATCACTTGTACCATTAGTTACCGGTAAAAAAGAAGATATCAGGGAAGCTTTATACTACCACTACTATGAATACCCTAATGAACATATGGTAAAACGTCATTACGGAATCAGAACAGATCGATATAAACTCATACACTTTTATAATGATATTGACGATTGGGAATTATTTGACCTTCAGAAAGATCCTGGTGAAATGAATGACCTTTACGGAAAAGAAGGGTATGAGAAAATCACTGCAAACCTAAAAGAAAAACTGGAAAAATTGCAGGTCAGGTATGAGGATACGGACCGCAGTACCTATTGAAATGAAGGCAATTACCATATAAAATAAAATTCTACTTTTAATAAAAAATCTTCCATCGATAAATGCTAAAATACAAAAGTCATCCTACTCTTTTGCGGGATGACTTTTGGCATAAAAAGATTGTTACTGACTTATTCTTAGTGGATTAATGTTTTGTAGACTTCCGGCCAACAGTTTAAGTCGGTTTGATAGTAAAATCTACTATCAAATTGTAAATCTTGTTGGTTTCCACTCCTTTTGTATTCGTTATTTTATAGTTTAATTTTTCTTTTATAAAATGATCTATAGATTTTTCTCTGGTATCCGTCTTCAATACTACTAATTCATTTTCACTCGTAATAAAAAAGGAAATTCGTACTTTTTCATCGAATTCTCCTTTGACATCCGGATCTTTTAGTAAGGTATATATGTGTTTTCTCAACTTGGAAAATGGATCTTTTTCCACTTCCGATCCATAGATTAATGGGCATGCCGCTGTTGACACAAATAGTACTAAAAGCAAAGGGTAATAGTTTTTCATCTCGTTTTGTTTTTCTTTCAGGAATTTAATATCTCTTTTATAAACTTAGAAAATCCCCATTATTCTTAGTATAACAAATCGGACAATTCATATAACACAACGGACAAAGTTCATATTCAGATGAACTTCAAACCATTACAAACATCAAAAAGAACGTACTTCTGATGGAGAATGTCCGTATTCTTCTTTATAACATTTTGAAAAATAAGCAGGATCATTAAATCCTACCTTATAACAAATTTCATTTATAGCATAGTCAGTAGATTGTATTAACCTTTTAGCGTATTGCAGTCTATATTTTCGTATCAAATGAGTCGGTGTAAGATCAAATAAAGCTTTTATTTTTCTCCTCATCTGGCGATCACTTATATTTAAAAAGGCACCAAGGTCTGCTGGGGAGAAATTTTCATTATCCTTCTCTTCCTCAATCTTCCTCATGACCTTAGCGATAAAATCTTTGTCAGTCGAATTTATGGCTACCCCTTTTAAGGTATCTGTAAACCCATTCGAAAAGCTTTTCTGCAACCTTGCCCTCTGTTGAAGCAAATTCTCAATCCAGGACTCCAGTTCCCGGGAAGAAAACGGTTTTGTAATATAATGGTCTGCCCCGGATTCTATTCCTTTTAGCCGGTCATCAGACATCGCCCGTGCCGTAAGGATAATAATCGGGATATGGCTAGTACGCATATCAACCTTCAACTTTTCGCAAAGCGTTACTCCGTCCATTCCAGGCATCATTAAATCAGTAATAATCAAATCAGGAACTGATTCTATGGCTATTTCATAACCTTCTGAACCATCCGAAGCACAAATCACCTGATAGTTTTTATTGACAATTTGTGCAATAAAATCTTGTAAATCAAGAGTGTCTTCAATGATTAAAACCAGGGGTTTATTTTTATTATCAATACGGGTTTCCAACTCAATATTGCTCGCCCCATTGTCATTAAAATCCATCTGGGGTAATGATGGTTGAAAATCACGCGTATCCAACACCTCCTCAATAACTACTGGGATAACAAAAATAAACTGCACACCATAGTCTGTATTTTCAGCCCAAATATTCCCCCCGTGCATTCCTATCATTTGTTTGGCAATAGTAAGTCCCAATCCGGAACTGGAATTACTTTTTTCTGTAGAATAATATTTATCAAAAAGTCGGGGGAAAACATCATTAGGAATAGTTGAACCGGAATTTTCAATTATGACTTGTACTTCGTTATTTTGTAGGCTATTTTGTAATCTTTCCACCCGAATTTCAATCATTCCTCCATCCGGAGTGTTTTTAAATGCATTGGAAACCAGGTTGTGAAAAACCTTCTCAATTCCCTCAGCATCAATATGAGTGCAAATAGAATCCGAATTTGAGAAAAATGAAAAGCTAATTGCGCGTGAACTTGCGTAATAATCGTATGAAGAGGCCAACCCTTTTACAAACCCTACAAATTCTATCCTGGAATACTCCAGCTTAAACCCTTTATTTTCAATCCTTCCAATATCAATAATCTGGTTTATAAGGTCTAAAAGTCGATCAGAATTTTTAAGAACTCCCAATAGCGTTTGACGATGGTCATAGACAGTTACTTTTTCCAGTAAATCCTCCACAGGACCTTTGATCATAGTCAGTGGAGTCCGTAGATCGTGTGATATATTGTCAAAGAAATTCGTCTTCAATCGACTAATTTCAAGGACTTTCTCTTTTTCCATTTTTTCAAACAGTAGAGAATTCTTCAACCGTTGCCTGTGCAAATAGTATCTATACCAAAGAATTAATAAAAAGCTTACTCCAATTAAATAAATGAAATAGGCAACGTTGGTTTTCCAAAACGGGGGAAGGATATGCAACTTAAGTGCTGTCCCTTGTTCATTCCAGACACCATCACTATTGGACGCTTTAACTTTAAAAATATAGTTCCCCGGGGGGATGTTGGTATACGTAGCAACCCGGCTTTCTTCGGCTTTGATCCACTCTGAATTAAACCCTTCCAATGTATAGACATATTGGTTATTCAAAGGATTGGAAAATTCAAGAGCTGCAAACTTCAAGCTAAAAATATTAGCATTATATGGCAACTTAATTCCATCACTAAAATCGATTGACTTATTCAAAATACCGGTACCATTACTCAAATTAATTTTCCGATTGGCAATTTTTAATTCCGTTATGGCAATTGGAGGAATGCTTTCATTTCTTGAAATTTCTTCAGGTTTGAAGTAATTTAGCCCCTGAATACCGCCAAAATATAAGGTCCCACTCTCTCCAAGATGAAATGCACCTGAATTAAATTCATCGCTTTGCAAACCGTCATAACTATTAAAGTTTTGAAACATTTTAGTTCTGGGATCATATCTGGCAATCCCTTTATTGGTACTCATCCATAGATTTCCGCTTTTGTCAGGTAAAATTCCATACACCACATTATTGGGCAATCCATCTTTTTCAGTTATGTGCTGAAAACGGTTTTCATAAATATAAAATCTATTTACACCTCCACCAGCTGTCCCCAACCACAAAATACTATCAGGTTTGTCCGGATCGGGTAAAATGCACTTAATATCATTGAAATTGAGGCTTTGGAAGTTGGCAGGGTCATGATTATACAAAACTTGCTCACCAGATCCAGGGTCAAATTTTATAAGTCCGGTATACGAATTAATCCAAAAATTAGAATATTTGTCTTCGTATATCGATTCATACCTGGGTGCACCTGGCGGTGGCAAACTGGAATACAAGTCATATATATCAAAAATTCCTTTTTCTTCATTCAACCTACAAATAAAACTCTCGCAAATCACCCAAATTTTACCATTCTTGTCTTCAAAGACTTCATAGACAATTTTTCCCGGTAGCCCTCCCTTTTTACCGATGTCTTTCTTATAGTGTTTTATTTCCTGTGTAGATGGATCATACCGGTACAATCCTTCGAAACTTCCAAACCACATAATTCCATTATCCTGCTGGATAATCGACCAGGCTTCTGTATTCCCAAAATCTTCCACATGCTTTGAATCTGTTTCAAAACTCTTGAAAATATTATTTACCGGATCCCATTTATATAATAACCCCGCACTAATCCATACATTTTCATCATGGTCTTCAAATATAGACCTAATACTAAAATGCTGCAACCGGTCTTCTGGATTAAATGGTTTTCTAAAGGTTCCAAACCTATTTGAATGTCTGCTATAAATACTAACTCCTGCACCATTGGAACCAAGCCACATAACTCCCGATCGATCTCGAAAAACCTTGTAAACACCGATTTTGGGAATGGTGGTTGATTTTCCCTCCAAAAAATTAAAGGAATAATTCAATGTATCAAATACAATCAAATCTTCCGGAGTACCCAACCAAATCTTCCCATCCGGCCCCTGTTCCATTGATACAATATTCCCCCATCCCCTACGGTAGACAGCATAACGATGTTGAAACATTCTACAAGTAGCTTCTATATCCTTTCCACCCACTTTCCTTCCGGGTTGATACAAATACAAACCACTAATACCCCCAATCCAAAACCTCCCAAATTCATCCTTTAAAATTGAAAAGACATCTTCATCTGTGCTATTAGCAATAAAAGCAGGTAATGGGATCTTCTCGCTATTAGCCACTTCAGTATCATTAAATATCGTCTTATAAAAGCCATCCTTAGTCACAGCCCATAGAATCGAATCTTTCTCATATAGTAACTCATTAATAATAAGTGGTACATTTCCACTATCAAATGGTCTAAAAGTTTTATCTTCAAAATTGCCTCTTAAAACACCTTTCCCTTTCGTACCGATGAATATAGTGCCGTCGTTTCCCCCGACAATATCACTAATACTAAATTTAGAATTTTGCTCTCCTTCAATTGTCATATGGTGAAAGCATTCATTCACCGGATCATATACGTCGACCATACCGTCTTGGGTACCAATCCAAATTTTACCGCTAGGATCTTCAAATAAAGCCTTGATATTATTATTAACTAATGAGGTAGTATCTTCCGGAGAATGCGTGTAATTGACAAATTCATAGCCATCATATCTATTCAACCCATCTTTCGTCCCAAACCACATAAATCCTTTCCGGTCCTGAATGATATCCAGTACTGCATTCTGTGTCAATCCTTCCGTTATCGTCAAAAATCGAAACTGGCTTTTCTGGAATTGACAATATAAATTCGGGGTATTAAGACAAAAAATAATTATGACAACTAATGTCCTAGCCCCCATTGAAAAAACAGTATTACTATTTTCCATAGGTCAGAGTCCGGTTTAGCTATTAATCCTGGCATCAGTACTTGATAACCCTTTCCTTGTTGATATGAAAAGTGAGTGGGTAAAGTTAGTCAGTATGAGAAGTCTTCAAAGATACTAAATAATTACTATATATTTTTTCAAACCCCCGATAATTTAAAATATATGTACAAATCAATGTTCAAATACCAACCTGTTCCCTGGTGAAGTAAAAACTAATTTCTTTCCAGAATAAAAGTAGCTAATTTGGTGGCCATTTATGACAGAAAAAAATTGTTGCTCTAGGTCAATACCCGGACAAGACATTTTGGTAGTAGACAAATCACCAAAAGTAATTGAATTACCATCAACACGGGCCATTGAATTAAAAGTATTACAAATTCCCTTTCCTCGAATATTTCCATCCTCAAATAAGAGGTAAGGTAGTTCTGATGATCCGGATTCTTCCATAATGTCCCGATCATTAATCCGTATTAATTTCCATTGCCCGGATAATGGTAAATAATCCGTTCTGTAATTACCACATCCAGCAAAGTTTTCCATTTTGTCCATAGAGTCGGTTTTAATCTTTATTTCTACTTTGTAATCATGCATCTGGCCTGACATATTATCCTGACAGCTGACTCTGTCAACATCCACTAATAAATAGTTTTCTCCTGATTCAATCTCACAACTCCATGAATTGTAATCCGGAGAGTAGGTGATTTCCGGCATCACTGTCGTAAATTCGGGTTCAGATGGAAACAGGGAGTTAAAGTGAATTTCATTCTTTGCAAAATTAAAATTGACGTTCCAAAACGGCTCATTACCACTACCTTTGAAATCATAAATACGAGAAGTGCTGCCTATTTCGCCATTGACTTCTGCCCTTTCAGGCTCATCTTTCCAAAGAATAAAATCATCAGAATATTCCCCCTGAATGGATTCCGACTGATTTCCAAGTACAAATAATTGGTCGTCCAATACCATCAATTTATTTTGCTCAATTATTTTACTTTCCAATGTAATAATAGAATCACCTGACCGTGAATATTTACCAGTAACAGTACTGGATCTGTCCTCCTTGCCAATATAGGTTGTTTGTAAAGTAAACGTTTCTGAACCACCGATCTCCAGTTTGACTGAGACCCCGGGGCAATCTTCACATGGCAATAATCCGTAATAGGTTCCAGCTAATTCATCTACACTTTCTCGTTGATTAACGCATGAACTGACAGCAAGTATTAAAAACAAAAATATTTTTACCCCAGTCCCTGAGTTCACTTTATAAATTATATTCATTTTTTTATTTTCACACAACATTAAACTTCAAATTTACCAGTAAATGAAAACTTATTATTGCAAAGTTTTATTGATCTTAGGAATATATATTTTTTTCACCACTAATATTCGATGTCAACAGACAAATCCCAATATAATTTTCATCATGGCTGATGATCTTGGTTACGGAGATTTAGGTTGCTACGGTCAGGACAAAATATTAACACCTAACATCGACCGATTAAGATCGGAAGGATTACAGTTTACCCAGGCTTACGCGGGAAGTAGTGTTTGCGCACCTTCCAGATGCAGTTTGTTAACCGGAAAGCACAACGGTCACAACCGGGTTCGTGACAATATCCCACATGGTACTTTTTTGCAACCTGATGATTTTACTATTGCTGAAATGATGAAAAAAGCGGGATATACGACCGGGGCTATAGGAAAATGGGGATTGGGAAATCCAGGAACCTGGGGGATACCCACTCGCCAAGGTTTTGACTATTTCTACGGGCACCTCAACCAGGACCAGGCACATTTTTACTACCCGGATTATCTTTGGGATAATACAGATATTGATTTACTAAGCGGAAACAGGGGCGAAAAGAAAAATGAATATACGCACGACCTTTTTACAAAAAAAGCCATTTCATTTATCAGGGAGAATCGAAATTCACCATTTTTTCTCTATTTATCTTACACGATACCCCATTTCTCTGATTATAACAAAGATTCCCCGAATCTCTACATTGTTCCTTCTGATGCCCCATATTCCGAAAAAGAGTGGTCACAAACTTCAAAAAATTATGCTGCTATGGTTAGTCGAATGGATAAAGACATCGGACAGATAAACCAATTGGTTCAAGATCTGGCGTTAGAAGAAAATACAATTATAATTTTTACCAGCGACAACGGCCCCCTTGACTATGTAGAAAAAGCCTATACTTTTTTTGATAGTAATGGTAAGTATAGAGGAGGTAAAAGGGATTTGTATGAGGGTGGAATACGGGTGCCTATGATAATAAAGTGGCGAAATCAGGTAGCATCTAATTCCTCCACAGATACACCCATAGCCTTCTGGGACTTTCTACCTACCTTCGCTGATATTTTGGATTATCCGGGTTCCATTACATCCGATGGCCGATCTTTTTTGCCCGTTCTTAAGGGCAAATCGATACAAGATCCTGACTATTTTTATTGGGATTACGGCCATGTTAGGGATACATTTCTGCAAGCAGTACGATCCGACCAGTTCAAATTAATAGCCAAACATTCCAAAGATAGGATAGCTTACGAATTATACGACCTTGATAGGGACCCTGAAGAGAGTAAAAATATAATAGACCTAAATACTCCTGTCGCTAATCAACTTAAAGAATATCTAGTTCAGGCATATGACTACTCGGAAAACTACCCCAGGAAAATATCAAAATAAAAAACGGCCCTTATTGTAAAGGCCGTTTCCATCCTCCTTTTAAAGGTAAAAGGGAGTCATTAGAAATCAAGTGCCGAATAAAATCGGCTCATAGTTGAAAATCAATGATCCGGTCAAACAAAACTTATGAACTTAAATGGAAAATGGATATTGAAATTCAATTCTTTGCAATAAAACAAGATTTCTAAAAATTATGCTTTATGTTGTAATAAACAGACTGGCAATGGTAGTTGCCGTATCACCTGACATTGGCTCATCATACGCTTGAGTAGCGGCTTCAGATGTAAATGGACTGCCGCTTCCCAGTGTAGTGACATCTACCCCAGCCTGGTTGATATTTTCTTCTCCATTATAAACGGCCTGGGTGGCTTCCGGCATTCCAGCTCCACGCTCTTTTTCAGTAATCCAACCATCAAGGCCACGCAGCCTTCTAATTTCCGATGCATGTCTCGCTTCTACGGAATGTATTTGCAACCCGGCTGTCAATACAGCCCCATCACTTACTCCCATTAAATTACCAGCTTGCCCTTTATAAGCTCTTACACCCGTATCTTCGAAAGCCTGGGCTAAAGCCAGTAATTGGGCGTAAGCCGTTTCTTGCCCCACGCCACTTTCGTTAAATGGGTCAAAAGCACCCCCAACCGTAAAATCAAATGTTGGTTTATCGACTGAATTATCAGCCAATACACTCTGTAAAAAAGCTACATGAGCCGATTCATGCTTAGAAATTTGCATATATACTGCTTCAGCTCTGGGATTACCGGCCAACACCCCGGAATCCAAAGCCTTAAGATAGAATTCGTCCTCCAGATACTCCAATGTCAAAGCTAATTGCAACGCCGAAATATGATCTTCATTAATAGTATTGGGTCCTGCAGCCTTTACCTTATTTCCCATTGCTCCCAAACCTAATGGAATCGCAGCTAATGCCACTTTTTTTCCCAATTCTCCCATCTGGCCAAATACAGCCCTTCGGGATGTTCTCTTTTCTTCCAGATTGTCGGTTGTAAATTCATTTAAAAACTTTATAATACTCATAATATTTCTTTTTATTTATTTATTAATTGAATTAAGGTAATTGGTTAGCCGTGAAAGGAGTACTAAAGAATCCACCTGCAGCTTGAATGATTTCGGATGGATTTAATGCACCATCCAACCCATTAGAATCTACGATATCATCACCCGCAAAAGCCAGGTAGTCATCCATATCATTGCCTAAAATGCTGCGAATTGCAGCTGCATGTCTGGCCTCTACCGAAACAATCTTTCCGGCCATAACAAGATAATCTGCGGTCTCAATAATCCTGCCCGCACCATTATATGCCAGTACACCTGTATCTTCAAGTACTTTGGCTGTCCCGAGAACAGAATCCCTGCTGCTAAAATCGACGTCCGCAAAATTAAACTCCAATGACTCGGGTAAAATTTGCTCTTCACTGAAGTTCGCATTAAGTGCCGCCTTGAAAAACTCGCGGTGATTAACTTCGTGATTGTATAAATCCTCCAAAATCATCTGCTCCTCCCCAGACGCACCGGACCAATAACTCCCATTGACAACTCGAGTATAGAAGGCTGACTCGAGTTGTTCCAAAGCGTACGCATAATTCAGAACACCTAAGTCCCCACCCCCCAGGTCAAAAACCTCCGGGTTTGGATCAGTAATCATATCATCGTCATCACAACTAATTAACAAGCCAGCTCCCGCCATTGCCAGTCCGCTTACTTTTATAAAATTTCTGCGAGAATTTGGGGTCTTGCCAGAAATCTTTTGATTCAAAACTAATTTACTTTTCATAATGGATAATTTTTAATTGTCATTTTGAATCATTTACGACAATAGCTAGGCTTTGGATTTTTTAGATCCCAATTTTTTATTTTTTACCAAATCCTTAACACTAATTCAATGTATTAATGACAGATAGTGTTTCATCTTTCTAAAATTCTAAAATTTAAATCCAAATACATTCGGTTTTCCATAAGGATTCCACTGATCCAATACACTAAAGGCGCAAAGTCACCCCTTAAAAGGTTCCATTTGTAAATTTTCTATTAACATTAGGAACAGAGTGATAATTTGTGTTAGGACTTTTATATTTTTAACCTGCCTTATTCGTATTAAATCCACTATAAAGAAATCCCTTCGGGAAAAGCTTTCGGGGTGAATAATGGTGGAGATTAATTGTAACTAATTATTTTACAATCAATCTTGCAAGGATGCGAAAGGCAATGGCAAAATATTCGTTACCCCAACCAGCTTCTTTCTCGCAGGATGGGAGAATGATCAAATATTGAGACATTGACTTATATTTTGCCATTCTGAAATTCATACTGGTATTTCTTGTCTGTAACCTACTAGTAGTGTTATAGCCGGCACTTTCGACCGTTGGAAAAAACCAGGTGAATGTTTATGGGTAAGATTTATGGCATGAAAATAGAAATTACAGCATTAGACTCTTACGAAATTAATGTTCGCAAAATACTACTACCTTATGCCAAAATATTACAAATTGCGGATAATACAGTTTCCTATTTTTGGAGTTATACTGCAATCATTTTTTGACTTAAAATTTATGCAATGTCTAGTAGAAGAAAATTTATCCGAAATGCAAGCGTAATCAGTATGGGATTTATGGGTTTGCACAAATTGGCATTCAGTCTGCCTTCTCTTGATGAAAAAGTTGGTTATGGTCCGTTATTAAAAGGATTGGATGATGTGATTGAGCTGCCAAAAGGCTTTAAATATAAAATTATCTCCCGGAAAGGAAACAAAATGTCCGATGGGTTCTTCCAGCCCGGATTAAGCGATGGAATGGCAGTTTTTGATGTAAATGGAAAGACTATTCTAGTCCGTAACCACGAGGTATCCCCGGGGGATATGGAACAGGGTCCCTATGGTCCCGAAGACGAGTTATTATCCAAAATGGATAAGGATCTAATATACGATTACGGCCGGGGAAAAAGAATCGGGGTTGGTGGAACTTCCAATGTCATATTTAATGAAGATACCATGGAAGTTGAAAAAGAATTCTTAAGCCTTACCGGGACGTATAGGAATTGTGCAGGTGGTCCTACTCCCTGGGGAACCTGGGTTACCTGCGAAGAAACAACCGAAAGAGCTAACGATTTTCTCGAAAAAGACCACGGTTACAATTTTGAAGTAATAGCTACAGACAAAGTAGGCGTTCAAAAACCGGTGCCTTTGAAGGCGATGGGTAGGTTCTCGCATGAAGCTGTCGCTGTTGACCCGGATACGGGAATCGTTTACGAAACAGAAGATGACAGTGAAGGGTTAATTTATCGCTTTATACCGGACACCTATGGAGATTTGTCCAGTGGAAAACTCCAGGCTCTCGCCATCAAAGGACGTCCATCTTGCGACACCAGAAATTGGAAAAAACTGGATTCGGAGCCCATTGAACTCAATACTCCTATGGAAGTGGAATGGATAGACCTGGAAGATATTGATTCCCCTAATAGCGACCTGAATCAAAGGGGATTTGAAAAAGGAGCAGCCCGTTTTGCCAGGGGGGAAGGAATGTGGTATGGTAATGATGAAATTTATTTTGCCTGCACCAATGGAGGGAAAGAAAACAACGGCCAAATATTCAAATACATCCCCGGTAAAAATGAAGGGAAACCTAATGAGTCCGAAGCTCCGGGCCAATTGGAATTATTTATAGAATCGGTAGATTCAGATCTGATGCGCTTTGCCGATAATCTGACTGTATCCCCCTGGGGAGATGTTGTACTAGCGGAGGACCAAAGTACCCCAAGACTGGTAGGAGTTACCCCGGAGGGTAAGATGTATCATATCGCCCGGAATATTGGATATAAATCCGAATTTGCAGGAGTTTGCTTTTCCCCGTCCGGGAAAACA
The DNA here is from genome assembly GCF_021729145.1 of Membranihabitans maritimus. Classification (GTDB taxonomy): domain Bacteria; phylum Bacteroidota; class Bacteroidia; order Chitinophagales; family Saprospiraceae; genus Membranihabitans; species Membranihabitans maritimus. The sequence goes on from NZ_JAJSLW010000018.1 coordinate 47,483, forward strand.
CTTTTTGTTAATATACAGGGACCGGGATTGACGCTTGCCATCCAGGGGCCATGGAGCGGGAACAAGTCAATCTGATAGAGACTTAGAGGGATTATTCTGCTTGAAGTATCCGAAGGTTCCGATGCATTGAGGTGTCCAGGTTCCGATGCCGGAAGAATGCTACACGGTAAAAGTCCAGTGACTATACAACGTATCGTTTCCCAACTAGTTTGGCACATTGAATTGAAATAAAAACTTCGTGCCAACTTACAATATTTTATCTGATCAACCTGTCGTGGTTTGGAAAGCCTGACAGGTTGATAATTGGTATGGGAAGAAGCAGTACATGATCAAACTATTTTGCTAAATGAATTCATCAAAATTTATGAATTTTGCTTATCCGGTTTAGCATTTTTTGCTAAATTTGTTCTTGTGAGACATTTTTCCTGGATATTAATCTTTACTATTTCGCTGGTTTCATTCAAAGATGTGACCACTTATGTCCTTTTCAAGGTCAACCAGGATTATATTGCTGAAAATCTCTGTGTCTACAAGATCACACCTGAAATGCTCTGCTATGGTAGTTGCTTTTTGGAAGATGCACTGGAAAAAAATGCAGAAGACCGGCAGGAATTACCCAATTCCCAATTGGAAGACCGGCAAATCAACCTTATTGACAATGACTATCAGCCTTTTGTGAAAAATTATACTCTTGTCAGAGATGATAATTTCCAATATGCTGACCAGTATACCTTTCTATATTCGGACAACTTATTCCATCCTCCGAAATTTATATAACCACTTCGTTGACAATTTTGATTGAGATAAAGAGTTCCGAGCAGCTTTGATGATAATGCTATCAGAACCCAGGCATAGTCCTATGAAAATCTTTGATCAAATGCTGTCAGCACTCTGCACGTATAATTTTTAAAAAATGTAAAATATTGGCTATATGTATAGAATAGCCCTGATGGGAGCATTGTGTATAATGCTTTCTCAACAACAAAATTACGCCTGCGATGCTTGTGGATGCGGAATTGCAGGGAGTGGTATCGGAGTAATGACTTCTTACCGGAATAATTTCGTACGATTATCATGGCAATCCGCACGATATGAATCGCTTGCTGAATATGGGAGTGGCTCCAGCGATCATTTTCAAATAGTGGACCTGGCGGGCAGATACTATTTATCTGACCGGCTCAAAGTAACTATGAATTTGCCATACCGTATAAACCATAGGGTAAATACTAATGAAAATACATTGAGGAATGGACTTGGCGACGTACGAATAACAGCTAATTATTCATGGCTCAACAATTGGTTGAATAAGGACGGGTCAAGTTTGCTTTTTGAAACGGGATTGGGATTAAAATTACCTACGGGCACTTATGATCCGGATATACACGATTCCAATCTACCTGAGAATTTCAACCTGGGACAAGGAAACCTTGGGATAGTATTCGAACCTACACTGGTATATAGCAGGCAACGGTGGGGAATTGCTCTTAGCAGTTCCGCACAAATCAACACCGCCTCTGCCGATGGGTATAAATTCGGGCATCAATGGATATCCGGGTTGAATTTTTTCCATGAATTCAATATTGGTAAAGTGGAAATAATACCACAACTGGGGGCAAACGGTGAATACATTTCCAGGGACCGGTATAAAAACGATAATTATGTTCACGGTACAGGGGGAAAAGGCCTTTTTGCCAACGCCGGGCTCAACATTCAACAGGATTCATGGTTGGTGGGTATTCAATATTCGATACCTGTCCAACAAAGTTTTTCCCAGGGAGAAGTAGAAAGCAAAAATCGCCTGGCCGTGCAATTATCCTATATTTTTTAATACTCAAATTTCAAAATAATGAAATCATTTATTAAACATATAATCATACTATTAAGCAGCATATTTATTTTGACTTCATGTGACGATTCTGAAGATATTCAGCCTGTGGCAGGAGAAGTCACTATCGATTTTGATAATATAGCCATCATCGACGGGGTTCAAAGACAATTACAAATGGTAGAACCCGGCAACCAGGATTATCAATATGAGAATGAAATGGGCCAGGAATTCAATATTACGATGTTGAAATATTTTGTTTCTTCCATCGTACTGGAAGGACCGGATGGCGCCTATTATGAAGATCCTTTGGAAGTAACTGCCGCAGAAGCTAAGGGGTATTACCTTATCGATGAAGGTGAATCATCCAGTCAACGTATCACATTGGAAAACGTGCCTGCCGGAAAATACAATAAAATCACTTTTACAATTGGTGTTGATGAAGAAGGCGTAGTGGAAGGGGCTGCCGGAGGCTCCCTTGACCCGGCGACCAATGGCATGTTCTGGAACTGGAACTCCGGCTATGTAGCTCTTAAACTGGAAGGGCATTCGGAAGCATCGGTGGGAGGTGCCAGTGGAAACACAGTAAATCCGGATATAGAGCACGGAATGGCTTACCATGTAGGCGGATGGAAAGACATTGACGGAACGGCATTTGTGTATAACAACAAGAGACTGGAATATTCCTTCGACACAGCTCTCAATGTAGACGGCACGGGTGAACCCAACATTCATATGGTAATGGACCTGCTTGGATTGTTTAAAGGCACTAATGCCATAGACTTTTCAGGAAATAATAATGTACATAAGCCCTCTGACGGCAAATCCCTGGCCGAGAACTTCAAGGGTGCATTTGCCTTTGATCATATTCATCAGTAAGAAGACAACCATGGTGAGTTGATGATACGCCCGAAATACATAGTCATATTTTGCCTTTTTACAACAGGGATCTTTTATTCGTGTAGCAAGGTTGGTAATATTTCCCCGGACATTATAAAACTGGAAACACCGGACTATTTTCCATCTCCTACCTATCCGTTAAATACGAATCCCTTAAGCGAAAAAGGTGTTAAATTGGGCAAACAATTGTTCAATGAACCCCTTCTTTCTATTGATAATAGTGTAGCCTGTTCAAACTGCCATTCAAAGGGAGTAGCATTTACGGATGCCCAGCACAACCCAAGTATTGGTATTCACGAAAGGGTCGGGACACGTAATGCCCCACCCATTTTCAACCTGGCTTTTAGAAGGGAGTTTTTCTGGGACGGTAGTTCATCTGTACTTGATTTTGTCCCTTTGGCAGCCATTGAAAACGAAGTGGAAATGGGGGAAACACTGAATAATGTTGTCACCAAACTAAACGACCACAAGGAATATCCCAACTTGTTTAGAGAAGTATATCCGGAAGCAGATACTATTACAGGGCCTTTTGTGTTGAAAGCCATTTCTCAGTACCTACTTGTTTTGATATCATCCAATTCACCATACGACCAAAATTTGAGGGGCGAAACCGAATTAAGCAAGAAGGAAAAAAGGGGTGAAATGGTTTTTATTGAAAATTGCCAGGGTTGCCATAGCGGAGCACTATTTACCAGTGAAGAATTCAAGAACAATGGGTTGGACACTATTTTCAAAGATTCAGGAAGGGAAGGAATTACCGAATGGCCGGGTGACCGGGGAAAGTTTTTAATACCAAGTCTGAGGAATATTGAATTAACTGCGCCATACATGCACGACGGACGTTTTGAGACGATACGGGAAGTACTGGATTTTTACGACCAAAACGTATTACCCTCTCCCACACTGGCCGAAGAATTGAACGAAAACGGAGAATTAGGTATTCCTCTGACAGAGGACCAAAAGGACGATCTCGAGGCATTTTTATATACACTTACCGATATATCTTTTATTCAAAATACTGAATTTTAAAATATTATAAATTCTAAAACATGAAAAATATAATTCTCATAGCCATTATAATATTTCCATTTTACTCCTGTGAAAAAGAAAACAATGACATGGAACCCGGAACCGAATATGCCTATCACGCGCATATAAAATCTCCCGGTTCTGAAGTAAAAAATCTTAACGACAAGATCCATATCAACGTACTATTTGAAAGCCATTCCGGTGAAATCGTACATAATATCAAAATTGAAATAAGGGATAAAGAAGATGTCAACAATGTGGCCTATTTGCATGAAGAACATGTTCACGAAGAAATTTCCTATGATTTTCATGAAGACCTGGTCCTCTCAGCCGAAAATGGGTTTAAGGGTTCCACTGACTGGATTATGGAAGCATCAGTATGGAGCCACGACGCCGAAGAAGATGATAGCCTGGTGGCAGAGGAGATCGAATTTCACATACATCCTAACTAGCCCTAGCCTTAATACCCATTTACGCCAAATGTAACGTCTTCCATATACAATGGAAAGTAAATTGCGGATAGTTGAGCTTTGACTAATTCTTTATCACACCCTTTCGTAATAAAAACGTATGGGATATTCAAAAATAAATACATCATGAAAATAATTCAAAATATAATTTTTGCAATTCTGATTCCCCTTGTCGGATGCCAAAACAGTAAGGATTCCGAAAGCCAATCTATACCGGAAGCAAAGATAGTTTTCACTGAGGCCATGACCATTCATGACGAGGTAATGCCACGGATGGATGAAATTCACAAGCTAAAAAAAGAACTGACATTACAGTTGGGAAAAATTGAATCCAAAGAAGTAATTGAGAAAATTAAGATAACCATTTCCGATCTTGAAAAAGCGGACGATGGTATGATGGACTGGATGCACAATGTAGTAAAGTATCCGGATCAAAGCACAAAAGAAGAAGGTCACACAGGCCACGACCATAGTGTACACGACGCAGACACATCTTTATCCATTCACCTGGAACAAAAAGAAGCCATCATACAAGTAAAATCAGATATGGTAAGTGCTATTGACAAGGCAAAAAAATTAGTCAACCCAAAATAAAAACTAATATGAAATCCCTTTGGATCATACCATTCATCTATTTTTTTTCCTGTGGTGACATCCCCCGGCAGACGCTTCCAATCCTTGGCCGCAAATTAGTCAAGGAAACCATCGTGGATGGCCAAAAAGTTATCGATTCTGTATATCCTACTATACAGGATTTTCGATTCATGGACCAGGATAGCAACTGGATTACCCGGGAATTGATGGAAGGAAAAATCTATATAGCCGATTTCTTTTTTACTACTTGCCCTACGATTTGCCCGGTCATGAAAAGGAACATGAAAAAAGTGTATGAAAAATACAAGAATGACGATGAGATATGGATTCTGTCCCATACCATTGACCCAAAACACGACACCATACCCGTCTTGAAAAAATATGCAGATGCTATTAACGTTGACGCAGAACATCACTGGCACTTTCTTACAGGTAACAGGGATTCCATTTTTGATTTGGCAGAACGCAGTTATATGGTTAGTGCCGAAGAGGATCCCAATGCGCCCGGTGGGGCTGTTCACAGCGGTGCATTTATTCTAATCGATAAAAAAGGAAGGATCAGGGGATATTACGACGGCACCGATGAGCAAGATGTACTTCGATTGATTAGAGATATAAAACTATTAAATCCAAAACGTAACAATCTACGTAAATAATCCAACCAAAGACTTAACATTATTGATTCCAGGTAATCAAAACAAAATTCCATACCAACTATAAAGATTATATTATGAAATATCATCTACCTTTTACCATACTGATTTTATTATTTCCCATACTCCTGCTTTCCCAGGAAACCGCTACAGGGGTTATCAAAAATCACCAGACGGGTGAAGCACTACCCTATGCAGTAATTTATAATACCACAAATGATCAATCCGCTATATCTGACCTTCAGGGCAAATTTGAAATAGATGCAACGTCTGGTAAAGATACTTTGGTGATTAGCTCACTGGGATTCGTCAATAAAAATATAGTTGCCAAAACTTCCATGTCTGTGGCATTAAAGTCAAACACTTTTGCCCTTGAAGAGGTAGTGGTCAGTTTTAATCGGGAACAGGAAAATCGAACAAATGCTCCTGTTGCCATATCCACACTAAGCCCTGCAGTCATTTCTGACAACAAACCCACTACTATAGATCAGGTATTGAACCAGAGCCCCGGTGTTTACATGGTTGATCTGGGAAATGAACAACATACCATGAGTATTCGCAAGCCTATTGACTATGGAGCATCATACTTATATATGGAAGATGGGGTGCCCATCCGTACTTCAGGAGTTTTCAACCACAATGCACTCATTGAAATAAATATGGCAAATGTGAGTCGAATAGAAATCGTCCGCGGGCCTTCATCCAGTTTGTATGGAAGTGAAGCCATCGGCGGAGCTGTCAATTTTATTACACAAAAACCTTCGGTTTCCCCTACAGCCGGAATTACACTTCAAGGAAACGATATAGGATACAAGAGAGCCGACTTTTATGCTTCGAACACCTTTGAAAAATTGGGTATTCGGTTTTCTGGTTATTACGCAGACCAGCAAAATGGCACCCTGGCACACAGTGATTTTAATAAATTAGCCCTGAGTCTTTCCGCCAATTATTTCGTAAGTGAAAAAACCGAACTTAACTGGAGCAACTCACTCGTTGATTATTATTCCGACATGTCGGGTTCCCTGGACAGTATGGACTTCTACAGTAAATCTTACGGCTCCAATCAAACATTCACAAACAGACAAGTTAATGCGTTTCGATCCAAACTGGCAATAAACCACTACTGGAATACCCGGGCAAAATCGTCATTAACCGGATATTTCAGGGACAACTCCATAAAACAAAACCCATCTTATCGTGTAGCTGATGATTTCAAGCCGTGGATACCCTCCGGGGATCCGAACCTGGCTCACGGTCAATTAAATGACAACAGCTTTCAAAGCTATGGATTGATCGCACAACATAAGCAAGATTATGACTGGCTCAATAGCAGTCTCATTGGTGGATTAAGTCTGGATTATAGCCCTAATACCTACAACGCCGATTACATTCAAATCTTTAAAAACGATGATGGAGTTTATGAATCCTTTGCGAAAACAGATAGTGTCCTTTCGGACTATCACACAGACCTGGTAAATGTCGCTGCCTATTTCCAGGGCACAATAGAACCAGTAGAAAACCTAAAAATATCCGGTGCATTGCGCTTCGATAATTTCAACTATAATTTCGAAAATAATCTCGGTAAAAATTCATTTACCGCAGTCCTGGACGGTAAAAATATTTTTAGCCGGTTTACGCCGAAAATTGGTGTTACTTATGACTTGCAAAATAATAAGGGAATATACGCCAACTTCAGTCAGGGGTTTGTTCCTCCACAGGTAACCGAATTGTATGTTGGGAATAAAATCCCTACTCTCAAACCAGTTTTTTATAGCAATTATGAAATTGGGGGCTGGATGAATTTTGCCAACCAAAAAGCAAAACTGGAATTGAGTATATATAGAATGGACGGACTCAATGAAATCATCTCCGTATTACAAAATGACGGTACAAGTATTCGTCAAAACGCCGGGGAAACCACCCACCAGGGTATTGAATACTCTTTAATGGTCAATCCAATTTCTGCCTTATCCATTAGGGTAAGCGGCACTTATGCCATTCATAAATTCCTGGATTATGAAGATTCCGGCATGGAGTTTTTTGACAACAGGATGCCGCAAGCCCCAAACAATATTGTAAACGCTCAATTGAGCTATAAACCAAAATTTATAGACGGATTTAGATTCAGCGTGGAATGGCAACACCTCGATTCCTACTTTATGGATGCTGCCAACACTGTAGAATATGAAGGATACGACATATTTAATGTACGTGCCGGATATAGGTGGAATGCATTTGAAATTTGGGTAAACGCAATAAACACTACGGATCAACTCTATGCCACAGTCGCCCGTGCCAATGCCTGGGGCCAAACGTATAGTGTAGGGAATCCGCGAAATTTCAATATTGGAATCGGATATCATTTTGGTAAAGAAGAAAAAACTAATCGATAATTCATTAGTAAGGCTGGAGGCAGATCACACTAATCCTGCAGTTGGTAATAAATATACACTTGCGTGATTTAACCCTAAAAATCAGTTCAATGAAAAAACATAAAAACACCTACCAATGGCTATGGAAATGGCATTTTATCGGGGGTATAATTGCACTCCCATTCATAATTATCCTGGCTGTAACCGGAATTATTTATCTGTTTAAAGATGCTTATGAAAAACCTATTTATAAGGATGTAAAAGAAGTTTCCATAGGTAATGAACGGGTTAGCTATGACCGGCAATGGGAGTTAGCTAAAGAATCAGCTGTAGCCCCACCTCATACAATGTTACTGCCTCAAACTAACAACGAGGCTACTGAATTTGTATCCGGAAGGTTCGCCAGGGAATCAAGCATCTATATCGATCCCTATAAAAACCTTGTCACTAATGAAATAATTTCAAGCGAGACAGACATGTTCCAGGTCAGGAAGCTCCACGGCGAACTGCTGACCGGTAAATTTGGTACGAAGATCGTAGAGTTAGTCGCCAGTTGGATGGTAGTACTTCTTTTATCCGGTCTGTATTTATTCTGGCCAAGAAATAATGGTGGCGGAATCAAATCATTTTTCCGGATACGAAGGAATGGAAATAAGCGTATATTTTACAGGGACTTGCATGCTGTCATGGGATTTTGGTCTTCACTGTTAATACTCTTGATCCTGGCAGGTGGATTGCCCTGGACCGATATTTTCGGTAACAATTTTGCATGGTTACAAAAGAAAACCAACGCTGGGTATCCCAAGGAATGGAATGGCCAGTTTTTTGAATCCACACCCATTGGGGTGCCGCTATCCCTGGATGATATGGCGGAAATTGCCAATAAAGAAAATCTTACCGGAGAGGTAGGAATTACTCTGCCCCAGAACCCAACGGCTGTCTTTAGTGTATCTAACACTACACCAGATTTATCACACCGTAAGATGATCCATTTCGATCAATATTCCGGGAAAATGGTTAAAGAGTTAAGCTGGAAGGATGTAGGCCCTATGATACAGGGAAGAATGTGGGTAATGGAGTTTCACCAGGGGCATTTTGGTTGGTGGAACTGGCTATTGGTCCTGTTCACCGCTATTGGAATTTTGGTATTGAGCATTGCCGCATTGATCTCATACATCAAAAGAAAAAAGCGTGGATCGTGGAGCATTCCAAGGACTTCAAAAGACTTGAAAGTTGGGAAAGGAGTAATCATATCCATTATACTTTTGGGTATTATACTTCCATTATTTGGGTTGAGTATTATTGTTATTTCCCTGTGGGAATGGATGTCTACTTCATACAATAAGTCCAAATAGAAGTAAAATCCTGGTGATACTGTGATAAACTAATTTGCTTAATGGGATTGAGCTAAGGAAACAGAGTATCCCCTGGCATTTTGGTCGCGAAACGCAATAAATTTGACCAGCTTGTCCCGGCAGAATCGCCGAGGTTCCGTGTGCAGGAGAAAATGAACGACATAGAAGAATGACGAATGAAGTGCGACTAAAAAAAGCCGCACTGACTGTACGGAAATGGGATCTAAGAGGAACCGAAAAATCCTTTTTTCGGGGTCTCCTGTATTAATCGACGTAGGTATATTATCCAACGACTTTTACCTTTTACAAAATTGAGAAGCATGTTAGTAAAGCCATTTGTTAATGATTCCGTATAGCTTTGATTAGTTCTTTTTTATTCATTTTACTGTATCCATTCAGGCCTATTTTTCGAGCCAACCGGGTTAAATCCTCTACGGTTCGATCTTCATATTTCTTCGCTTTTCCACCTTTTTCTCCGGCATTTTCCGTGTTAGCAATCCTTGCGGCTTTCTCCTTGCTCATACCATCGTCCCGAAGAGCCTCGTATTGTTCCCTGTTTTTGATTCGATTCATTTGCTTCTTTGCCATGATAATAATTTTTTACAAAAGAGGGCCGGTTCGTCTAAAGAACCGGACTTTGCGCTTCCAGGTATTTTAATACACATGGGTTTTCCTCTTTATGTTTTTTATAAAAAATGCTGAATTACACAAAAGTGTTTACATAGTTTTTCAGTTCATTTTGTGACATGCCTGTTCTTTTCTGAAGCCTTCCTATCAACTCCACTTCTTTACCTTTTTCGTACTTTAAATCGTCATGTGTGAGATGTCCGTACTTCTGTTGAAACTTTCCTCTTAGAAGATTCCAATTCCCTCTGATTTTGTTTTCTAATGAATCCATAATAATTTATTTTATTGATTTACTTTAATCATTTCATGTATTTATTAATACGAACATTTCACAATATAATTCTTTCACTTCAACCAATTAACGTATGTTAAATAAAAATAAACAGCAATTGCATTATTAAAAGGAAGTGAAATACAATCAAAACAACTTCGACTATTATGCATGTATTATTATAATTTATTATCGAAAGCATAAATCTATATTCCAATTACATTAAGTATCGAACAAATGCTATGATATGCCCGGGAAAGCATTCATTATCGCATGAATTTTTGTTTGGAAAGCTCCGGACTTGGAAAGGCCGAATTTTAATAGCAATATTGGATGGCGAATATTTCATATATCATAAACATTGTATTTGTTAAAAAGAAATATTTTATACAAAACCGACATATGTTCCGTTTATATATGGTACACAGCAAATTAAAAAGCATAGAGCAATCTCCTAATTTGCATCAATTTAATACCTCAAGAGATTCCATACGACATTGTTTATTTTATCACAAGGAATTCACTATTAAATGAAGTGGATTTTTAAAATTTACTCCTATGGATCTTAATCAAAAAAGACGAAGCATCCCCGGCAACTTAGCCTTTTCTTCACACCTACTTAATTCCCGGAAAAAGGGTAGTAACTGGAGCCAAATAACCCACCCTATATCAGAAAACCTATCCTATCTGGAATATTCATTTTGTCTTTCAGAAAGTGAGGATGTGATCATTTCCAGCATCAATGAGGAAGGATTTTACTTCCTGCATTGTTGGAAGGGGACTTTTACACTAGCATTTGAAAACGGGGAAGAAAAAACCATTAACCCTTTTCACAATGCTATTATTTTTGATGGCTTTACTCGTGTCATTAAACTAAAGCTTAAAAAGGAAATTAATTATAAATTTTGCATAATTGGTTTCAATAAACCGGCCACCTCAGCAAAAGAATTACTTTATTCCTCTTACTACCGGTTCAAAGTAGCTTATTGTGAGCAAATTAGATGTACTACATTTATGTACCTGGGGAAACAAAATTTGAGATTATTGGATAAAATCAATATCCTTTCCCGGATGTCAAAAGAAGGTATAGCTTCCGAGCTTATTATGGAAGGGCTCATCTATGAAATACTGGGGCTAAAAATGCAACAAATGTTGAATAGCATAAATTCCAAACAATTGGACAATGGGACTCTCACTTGTCGCGATATAGAACAAATACAGGATGTTTCAAGTTATATCAAAAAGAATCCCTCTTTAGATTATACCATAAAGTTTTTATGCACTAAAACCGGTCTTTCACCGGCCAAACTTCAGGAAGGATTTAAAAAAATGCATAACAAAACAGCAATTAATTTCATACGAAATATACGGTTGGAAAAATCAGCAGAACTTATGGAAAAAACGGATATGAATATTTCACAAATCGTATACAGCATCGGTTTAACCAGTCGAAGCTATTTTTCCAAAATATTCAAAAAAAGATATAATTGCTCACCTAAATATTTTCGAGAGCAATATAAAAGTTTGATATCTAAAAATTCCTTGATGGAGGTATAGGTTGAATTTCCATGCTTTTGAGAACAAGGAAGAATATTTTTTGCGTCAAAATATAATTTAATAGCATACATCCCTACAAATATTTCATATTATTTTTGATGTAATTATATATAAGAGTATATAGAGCGATTTATTGTAATTGTAAGGATGATACTCTAAATCCATTAGTAAAATTTAAAGAGGTCTTCAAAGTATCAAAGATCCATATTGCAAGAACTGACCAATTATTATTACAAAGAATTGGCTTGTCTGGATGACAAATTCGACTAGAATATATTGTTCTCAAGAGTACCTGTAAAAACTACAAGATAGTCGGACTTGAAAAAGCCTATCAACTGCATCCCTTTTTTCAGGACGTAAGCTTTAATTTTGAACCTTCTGATGAGAAGCCCATTGACTATACCCTAATACGAATTACAGCACGGGTCTGCAGACAGCAATTATATCTGCTATATATCTGTCCGCATTTTATATGCTTTAACACCAGACATATTGAAAAGAATGGTTAGGTAAACCCAAAAGTCATACTCAACTTTTCAACCCGGGTGCAAATTTTGAGGTGGATCAGTTTATTTTTTCGAATTCAGATTTAAACTATATCAACAATAAAAATAACAAAGTTATGAAAGAACAAAATCCAAAAAAGAAAGACACCAAAAAAGCTAAAGACCTCGAAAAGGATACAAAAGAGATAAAGGACTCTACATTCACCACCAATCAAGGGGTTAAAGTTAATGACACCAATAATTCTCTTAAAGCGGGGGAACGAGGGGCTACTTTACTGGAAGACTTTTTACTACGTGAAAAGATAACAAACTTTGATCATGAACGGATACCGGAACGCATAGTCCATGCCCGGGGTAGCGGTGCTCACGGGTATTTCGAATTATATGAGAACCTAGAGGAATACAGTAAAGCCGGTATACTGAACGATACCAGCAGAAAGACTCCTGTATTTGTCCGTTTTTCGACCGTCGCAGGTTCAAAAGGTTCGACAGACCTGGCCCGGGACGTACGTGGATTTGCCGTTAAATTGTATACCGAAGAAGGCACATGGGATATGGTATGCAATAATATGCCTATCTTTTTTATACAAGATGCTATGAAATTTCCGGATCTCATACATTCTGTAAAACCGGAACCCAATCGGGAAATACCACAAGCGGCCTCTGCTCATGATACTTTTTATGATTTTGTATCACACACACCCGAAACACTACATAATCAAATTTGGTTAATGAGTGATCGTGCGATTCCACGAAGTTATAGGATGATGGAAGGATTTGGAATCCACACTTTCAGGCTTATCAATAAAAAGGGGGAAGCCCATTTCGTGAAATTTCATTGGAAGCCCATGCTGGGAATACATTCCGTCACGTGGGATGAAGCGGTGAAAATAAGCGGAGCAGATTCTGATTTTCATCGACGTGATCTATGGGAGGCTATAGAATCAGGGCATTATCCTGAATGGGAGCTTGGGCTACAAATCATACCGGAAGAAGATGAACACAAATTTGACTTCGACTTATTGGACCCTACCAAGCTGATACCGGAAGAAATGGTGCCGGTAAAACGAGTTGGTAAAATGACTTTAAATAAAAATCCCGAAAATTTCTTTGCAGAAACCGAACAAGTGGCTTTTTTACCCGGACATATTATCCCTGGGATTGACTTCACCAACGACCCGCTACTCCAGGGGCGTTTGTTCTCCTATCGAGATACACAGTTGTCCAGATTAGGGAGTCCCAATTTTCATCAAATACCCATTAACAGGCCTGTGATTCCCACTCAAAATAACCAACGGGATGCTAAAATGCAGACATCCATCCCCAAAGGGAAAACTGCTTACTTCCCTAATTCAATCAGTGGAGGGTGTCCTCATTTGTCTAAGATCAGTGAAGGGGCATTTCACGCTTATGAAGAGAGAATAGATGCAAATAAAATTCGAAGCCGGAGCGAAAGTTTTAGTGATCATTTTTCCCAACCGGCGTTATTTTATAGAAGTCTTTCCTCCTGGGAAAAAGCACATCTTGCCGATGCTTATATTTTTGAATTGGGCAAATGTACATATGACCATATTAAAGAACGCATGCTGTGGTTGCTTAATCAAATTGATGAAACACTTGCAGGGAAAGTAGCAACAGGCCTGGGAACGGATATTCCCAACAATATTAAGCAGCCTATAAATCAAGCAATAGGGGCAGATGCAGACGTAGATAGGCACCAACCGGGCCCTAAAAAAACATACCTGGATGAAGACCCTGCCCTGAGTCAGGCCAATACGAAATTTAATAGTATTGAAACCAGACAAATTGCAGTATTGGCAACCAACGGATTTTCTAGGAAAAATGTAAGCGCAATAAAAGATAAATTGGAAAAAGAAGGGGCCATGCTCCATATAGTTGCACCTCAGGGAGGGACTATTCTATGTGATTCAAATACGGAACACAAAGTACATGCTCCAATAATGACTACGGAAAGTGTATTATTTGATGCCGTATATATACCCGGTGGCCAGAAATCCATTCAAGGTTTACTTGAAAATAAAAAATATATAAAATTCATTAACGAAGCTTTTAAACATTGTAAGGCAATAGCTGCCAGCGGGGAAGGAGAACAAATGTTGGATAAGACCTACGTCAGTGATTATAAAGATGATGCTGCTGTCCTTATCAATAAAAAGCCTGAGGAATTTATTAAAGCGATTTCCAACCATAGAAATTGGGATAGGATGGAAATTACAGACCAAATTCCGATATAATTGTTGATCATGTATACATGGGATTTAAACATAAAAGAAAACGGTGCTGATTATCTTAATCCGGATCAGTTTCATCTTTTTTCTGGATGTGCGGATGATCAGTACCTAATCCCACAATTTTTATAATACCTATAATAATATTATTGAGCATCAGTATTACCGTTATCATCATCCCACTTAAAAGAGAAGAGAAAATCAATGTCGCCCAATAAATAAGATTAAACCACGAAGTTGGTATATTTTCGGCTTCTGTGATAGGGATATTGGATAATTGAAACAAGATGAGGGTACCAATAAATAGAATAGTATCAAATTTAGCAATAGTTAACACCTGCTTATAATGCTCGTTTTTTAATTCGGACTTCGTTGATCCCGTACTTATGCCCAATAGCGTCAATAATAGGGCCAATATAGTAGCTGATGCTAATACAATGGTATTACATAACATAGTGATGCCATTGAGCGAAGCTCTAATGAGTTGCTTCGCTTCATACCCCGATAGATTCCCCAATAAAAAGACACCTAAAGAGGTAAATACTGTGGCCAGTAAACCACCAATCAAAGGACCTCTGTTATATTTGATAAAACCTTTCATGAATAATGTTTTTTAACTTGCCAGTTATTGCAACGATGGGCCAAATCATTAAAAAAAGATTCTTACAGATTGTAATAAACGATATACCTAAGAGCATTGTATATGCTAATGAGAAGATTCCATCCAAATATTCCTTGGGAAAGGATAGCTTTAAATAAATCCATTAAATGGACTGTCCCGAAAATTCAGGATCAAATCTACCCCCTGAGCACTCGGAGTTCTCTCCGCCATGAAAATTCATACAAAATCTAATAAAATATAACGGTTCCGCTGATTTATTCAGGATAAAAAAACTTTAAAAATTAGATCAAATAGGATAAGCAAGCATCGCTACATTCTCTACAAGACGCAGCACATTCTTTACAATGTTGATTGTCATGCATTTCACATTCCTGTGCACACTTTTTACAAATATCACTGCAGTAATTTATTAGTGCCCTTATATCAGAGAAGTTTGTGCTAAGCAAATTTGCAGTGGCGGTACAAATAACTGCACATGCTCTATCCGTACGAATGCAATCTATCATTTTCCGGGGATCATCTTCGTCCAAACACGCATCAGCACAATAGTTACAATGCGCTGCACAGTCATTAAGGATTTTAATTAAATCTAGATTTTCCATTCTATAAAATTTTTATTTAAAAATTAAAAGTAGATATTGCTCAACCAACCTAAGCTTTGTAATCATTTAGAATTCAATATACTAGTCAGGAGAGTGTTCTTCCTTCCATTTAAGATATGAATTATATTGCCCTGGCGAAAGAATTGACTTTAATACCTTTTCTTCCTGTTTTTCCATAGCAAGGGTATCCACCTTTTCATCTAATTGTTGACGATAATCAAGATTACTCTGTTCAAATCTTTTAATTTGATCATCAGTCATTCCCAGCACTCTGTACATAGTAGCCCAATCTCTTTGCTGATTTCTGCTCATGTTGGATAGCCCGTTATTTGGAGTCCTTTGAGCGGACGGAGAATCACCGTTGTTCCAGGCTGCAGTATCATCCATTGGATCGCGTTCTCTATCCTCGTGGTTAAATAAACCATTTTGATTATCATTTCCGTTGTTAGAATTATTACACGAGATTGTTATTAAAAGGCAAATACTGATAATATATAAATTTATACTTTTCATAATTTAATATGTTTATTCTAATCAATATTAGATATATAATTGAATAGATATTGACTCAATGCTATTTTATATTGACCTGATAAAATTGATTATCAGTTCCTGATTACCTTCGTGCTCCATTTTAACAGTCTGCATCACCAGTACTTACTTGTTGGGAAATTCATTGAATCACCGAATACGATCCTTTCTTATAACGGAGATGTGTCTTATCCATCAAATGCTTGACATTTTAGAATCCAGATATTCTTTTATTTCTTTAGGCATTTGATTTATTATGTGACTTGATTGCGCTTTAGGGAGAAATCGTTCCAGGGAATTCAGTGTATCAGAAATGATTACTTCCGTGGGTTTTTTCCAGGGAAACTGCCTTTCACCGTATTGATTTTGAAGTGTTTTCACACTCGATTTCATTTCCTCTAAAGTCATATAGTCAAGTGGTGGATGCTCCGCAAATTTCCACCCTTGTACATACACACCTTTTAGAATTATTGGCAAAGGAGATATAAGATCAAAAGATTCTCCAATATGTATTCTATCCCGTATGGTATGCATTACCGCACGCCAAATTTTGAACACTCTTTTTTTCTCCTCTGGATGTCCTAATTCTTTTGAAAGCTCATCCATGTATATTTCTGATACTTGAGTAAGTTTTTCAAAATTTAAATCTTCGCCCGCCATAATAAAAATAATTTATTTTAATAAACAATACAAATATTAATTAAACAACTACATTGAATACAAACCCCTTATAATACATAAAAGATATCTTTATTAATTAGTATGCAAGTGAGCAATAATAATTTTATTGGACCAAAAGAATATTTTTTAGCGATAAGAATAAAGAAAATGAACAGTCCAATTTCTCTTCAACGAGAGCAATCAGGAAAGATACCGTCCATCTTTCTCCTCATATCGGACCGGGTAAATTTATTATTGACTGCTCCGTTATCGGGGTTCGGAGAAAATAACTACAGTGTAACTATATGCTCTAAAAAAATTATTTTTGATTCATACGAATAAATCGGTTTATATTAACTTTTCCTTTATATAAAAACATCTTCACAAATACGTAATTATAAATACCTGCTATACTACTGATAATTTAGTTTGACGGGCATTCATTGAACGTGATTGGAACCGTGTATGCTTATCCATAAAGTTCTGTCATTGCCACACTAAAATTACATAGTGCCTGGTAAATACACAAACATGGTTGAGAGAACAGTCAAACCATAACATAAGGAGTAAAAACCAACTATTTTAACTATTAATCTAAAAGAGCAACCAATACTATGGAATGGGATGAAATAGATTATAAAAAATTTAAAAGCCAATTGAGTGAAGCTACTATTGTGGAGCAGATTCTTCCTAATGGAGGTTTCCTTCACATAGAAGAAAAGCTATCCTTTATTTTGATATACCGGAAAAAATCTAATGATGAAGGAACAGATAAATTAGTAAAAGCCATCGGATCTTACTTGCTTATTGGTGATGACGATCTTTCAAAGTATTCAAGGTTACTTAAAATTTTAATTGATTTTTTTACGAAAAAATACAATTCATATTTACTTTTTGAAATCTACTGCGGCCCTGTTCAAAGTTCCACTTTCATTATTAAGGGACCTTCACATAAATTACCGGCTACCCTGCAAGTACTAAAAGAAAAATTAGAAAATATACCCAATAGTTCCAGTAACAAGTCAATGGACGTGGTAATAGAACAGACTAAGAAAAGACATCCAAAAGAACAAAGCCCTATTATAAATATTCAAAATGCAAAGGTTAGTGGTGCACTCCTCATTGCTCTTGAAGTTCCCCCAGTATATCGGGATGACAATGGAAAATTTTATCCGATATTTTTTCAATCCTTTAGGAATCATTTTGTAAAAGCCATACAAAAGGCACTCTTCGAATATTTACGTGTTCAGACTACTTCCGGAATTGGTAGTTATTACGCTTTAGGTAAAAGTCAAATTCAGGAAGAAGTACTAAAAATAGACCGACAGCTAACTGAAATACAAAATAGTTATCAGTTTCTCATACAAGTGGCACCTGTAAACCTCGATAATATAAGAAAAAAATTTTTTCAAAGTAATTTCAAAAAATTATTAAAATATCATTACCGTCTTCTAACGGCTGATCCGGATTTACTTAAAAGAAAACTATTCAATCTTAAAATTGAGAAAATAGATGATCCTGCATTATTTTACATTTTCAAGGAAAAAAGAGAAGAGCTGGACCAACAAATATCCATGCTGGGTGAAAGAGGAACAAAAAATTTTTTCTATAACAGTATCCGCATATACAAAGGAGTAAATAAAGAACTTTTAACCGAAGCTACTGCTATTTTAAAAAATGTTCCCGAAGAAAGCTCTAAAACCCAGGATGTAATAAGTGCCAATGAATTCGCAAAACTTGCCGAAGACGAGTTTGAAGAATATCGCAAGCAGGATTCTTTTTTTAAAAGCAGGATCCACCTCAGAAAAGACTTGAATATTTTGATGGTATCCAGAGGAGAATTGTATGTTCCGTCAACATTGCAAGTTCCTTCCCGGGAGGCCAAAGCACTGATCCAACATGAAATCGGAACCCATGCACTGACATATCACAATGGCAAAGAACAACCTCTGACACAGCTGTCGATTGGTCTGGCCGAATATGAAACTTTACAGGAAGGGATTTCTGTGCTTTCAGAATACTTTAGCGATGGACTAACAGGAAATCGGTTACGAATGCTGGCGGGAAGGGTGATCGCAGGAAACGAGTTACTTAAAGATGCAAACTTTCATGAAGTATTTTTCAAGTTGTACGCAGAATTTGATTTTTCCAAGGAACGTGCATTTAACATTACAGCCAGGGTGTTTCAGGGTGGGGGCTTTCTTAAAGACATAATTTATCTACGCGGATTATTGCAAGCGATAAAATATTTAAAAGAAGATGGAGAACTAACCCCTTTACTCGCCGGGAAATTTGCAATAAAACATCTTGACGTTATTAGAGATCTGACAAAGAGGGAAATTCTTTTAAAGCCTAAATTGACTCCGAGATATATGCAAATGGATTCATTCCAGGAAAAATTTACGAAAATTAAGGAAGGTATACCTCTCTTTAAAATGATATCATCATGAAAATTGGTTTTGTTTTAAATAGCTTTAATACGGAAAGTTGTGGCACTTCCATAATTCTAATGAATAAAGCGTGCCAGATGGGACACAGTGTCTATGCTCTTGATGTTGAAGACTTCGTCTTTTCCAACCGTTCTTATATGGAAGTTTATTCCTACAAAATTAAAAAGTGCAAAGAGTTGTCATCACCCCAAGATTGCCTTGATCAACTCAAAGATCTAAATCTGACGAAAAGGAAAATTTCACTACGAGAACTGGATGTTCTTTTCCTCAGAAACAACCCTACTGAAGAAAACGCTACAAGATATTGGGCAGAACATGCCGGGATTGCATTTGGCAGATTAGCTCAACAGGAGGGTATTCTGGTATTAAATGATGCTTATGGTCTATCGGAGGCTTTTATAGATAAACTTTATTTTGAAGAACTTCCGAAATGCATTAAACCGGCTTCTATCATTACGCGATATAAAAATGAAATTCTAGAGTTCTGGAATAAGCACGATAAAAAAATGATATTAAAGCCTTTACAAGGTTCCGGAGGTAAAAATGTATATCTAATAAATAAAAAAGAAAAGAATATAAATCAAATAATAGATGCCATTTCAGAACAAGGATACATCATAGCCCAGGAATAT
Source organism: Membranihabitans maritimus (assembly GCF_021729145.1). Lineage (GTDB taxonomy): Bacteria > Bacteroidota > Bacteroidia > Chitinophagales > Saprospiraceae > Membranihabitans > Membranihabitans maritimus. The sequence goes on from NZ_JAJSLW010000018.1 coordinate 67,388, forward strand.
CTTCCTGAAGTAGAAGACAGTGGTGATATTCGTGTAATAATGATGAACGGTAAACTATTGGAAGAAAATGGAGAAAAAGCACTAATCGGAAGAATAAACAAAAACAAGGAAGAGTTTCGCAGTAATTTTAAAGTCGGAGCAACAGCCACCAATAGTCAGTTAACACCAGCTATTGAAGAAATCATTAAACTTACCTCTCCCAGGTTAATTAGAGACGGTTTGTTTTTTGTCGGCCTCGACATCGTAAAAGATAAACTAATAGAAATAAATGTGTTAAGCCCGGGAGGACTGGGAAGGTTTAAAGATATAGGCTTACCTGACTTTGCAAAAACTGTAATAACGGCTATCGAGCGTAAACTTTACTATAAAAAAAAATACAACGGACGGTTCAGTAATAGAGAATTAGCGACAATGGATTAATGCATATAAACGATGAAAAGAATAATCGGTACATATTCTGATAATAAGGAAGCGTTGTTATTGGTAACGGCGGGGATTCATGGCAATGAGCCAAGTGGTATAATTGCCATGGAAAAAGTATTTTCCCGACTTAAATATTATCAACCCCTTATCAAAGGAACTATCGTAGGAATACGAGGAAACATTGGTGGACTGAAAAATGCAAAACGTTTTTTGGAAGAAGATCTTAACCGTATCTGGACTAAAGAGAATATTCTTTCTGAAAAAACTGATACAACAGAAAAAGAAGAAATGATGGATATATTAGATGTCATCCGTTTCTTCTCAGAAAAAGAATACACTAAAAATTACTTTTTAGACTGCCATACCACCTCAGCTGAAACCCAACCTTTTATTTCGGTACAGGACGTTGGTGAAAATGATAACTGGGCGCATTTATTTCCACTACCTGTTGTTCGTGGTTTTAGTGATATGGTAAATGGTTGTATCGATCATTATTTGAGCAGAAGAGGAATGACCGGGTTCGTGTCGGAAGCAGGGCAACACAATTCACTTTCAGCATTAAAAAATCAAGAGTGTTTAATTTGGTTGGTGATTGAAAAAGCATGTGGACTAAATTTCGATCAAATCCCTAAATTGTCCAAATACATTGAAACGTTCCGTAATAGTATAAAAGAACAATCCACTTTCGAAATTATCCATAGATATACTTTGGCAGAAGGAGATCGATTTGTAATGGAGCCCGGATTTTTTAACTTTCAAAAAATCGAAAAAGGAGAAAAATTGGCTACGCATAACGATAAAGAAGTAAGGAGTCGTTGGGATTCCTATATCTTCATGCCGTTATACCAATCGCAGGGGGAGGATGGTTTTTATATAATAGATCGTGTTTAGATAGGATCATTTCCGGTTCGGGTATTCAATATAGATGTTCTTATAAATGCATATATCCTTTCGGATTAGAATGAAAAAGATTCATAAAAATAATACAAGAAACTACAAAGAATGAAAAATGGGAAATAGTCGATTACATCAAGGGATTAAATTCAACATTGTTCGATATCATTTTTTCTCCACAGAGCTTATTTAAACCATGGTTATAGAATCGCAGCAGTAGTATTATCTCTAACCACAAAATGCCTTTTACCTACTCAATTCCTTGATTTATTAATATCTAATTTTATTTCTATCACTAATTTATACAATCATGAAAACACCAAAATCATTTCCACATCAATCCCAATCCCTTCCCGGGCAGCAACACAAAATGTATCCAACACCGGATATTATTCGGGAAAATTACAAGGGAAGCAAAAAATTACACAATAAAATAGCGCTTATTACAGGGGGAGACAGCGGTATAGGACGGAGTGTTGCTGTCCATTTTGCAAGAGAAGGTGCTAATGTAGCTATCATCTACCTTTCAGAAGATAATGATGCGAAAAAAACCAAGGAAATGGTTGAAAATGAAGGACAAAAATGCTTACTAATAAAAGGGGATCTCAAGGAAGAAAATTTCAGTTCTTTTGCAGTCGATAAATGTGTATCTGAATTCAACGGACTTAACATTTTAGTTAATAATGCAGCAATTCAGTTCTCTAAAGATTCTGTAGAGGAAATAAGCACCGAACAGTTACGTAAAACCTTTGAAACGAATATTTATCCTTATTTCTTCATTGTTAGAAGAGCATTGGACTATTTATCAGAGGGTGACACAATTATCCATACCAGTTCAGTCACAGCTTATAGAGGTAGTGAACATTTGTTAGATTATTCAAGCACCAAAGGGGCTATAGTTAGTTTTACCCGGTCTTTATCTAAATCACTTGCAAAGAAAAATATCAGGGTAAACGGAATAGCTCCCGGACCTATCTGGACCCCGCTTATTCCTGCAACTTTTGATGATGTAACCGAATTTGGCCAGGATACACCGTTGGGTCGGGCGGGTCAACCCAGCGAACTTGGTCCTGCCTATGTCTTCCTGGCTTCTGAAGACAGTAGTTATATGACCGGACAATTTATTCACATCAATGGTGGCGAAATAATTGGATCATAAATGTTGAATTTATCAAAATCATATCCAACTTTACTGGTACTCCTCGCCCTAACTGCGTGTAATTTCCCCAAGGATCCACACAGTGCATTTGAAAATGCCAGAAAAAACGGACTAAAGATCGGAGTGGTTCATAATCCCCCTTACACAAAAGTTGAAAACACAACTTTTTCGGGGAGTGAAATTCTTTACCTAAGAGAGTTTTGTAAGAAAGAGAGGCTTCAATATCATTTTGAATTCGGAAATGAAACTTATCTTATTAAAAAACTAAAGGAATATAAACTCGATATAGTCGCAGGTGGATTCCAGGAATCATCGATTTGGAAGAAAGAAGCCGGTATATCAAAACCCTACGATAAGAAGCATGTGTTTTTAATCCCGAAAGGAGAAAATCAGCTTTTGTATTATTTGGAAAATTTTATAGCAAACAACAAGCTAAATGAAAAAAAATAATAAACAATATGAGCTACCTTCTCACCTGCAACCCGTTCTAAAAAAATCAAAGAAACTGGAATGGATTACCTTAATCTATATATGTTCAGTAATTATACTTATGTATTCTGTTATGGGATCTTCCCAGGCAATGAAAACAGCCTGGATCGAAGATGTTCTGAGCTTGTTACCGGCCATCAGTTTTCTGGTGGCCTCGAATCTATATAGTAAAGCTCCAACTAATATTTTTCCTTATGGATATCACAGGGTATTCAGCATTGCCTTTTTGACAGGTTCTGTTGCACTATTTTCTATGGGGATCTACCTATTTATAGACTCAACACATTCCTTATGGGTTCAAGATCGACCTACCATAGGCGCCGTCACAATTTTTGAAAATCAATTTTGGGAAGGATGGATTATGATCGCGGCATTAGCTTACAGCTCACTACCATCCATTGTATTGGGATATATGAAACAACCGTTGGCTAAAAAACTTCACAATAAAATACTCTTTATAGATGCAAAAACACAGAAAGCCGATTATCTGACCGCATTTGCAGCCATGATAGGAATTATGGGAGTTGGTGCTGGTTTTTGGTGGGCAGATGCTGCAACTGCTCTATTTATTTCAGTCTCAGTTACAAAAGATGGTTATCAAAATCTATCGAATGCTGTAGGTGATCTCATGGATCGACGTCCCGTACAAGTAAATTCACATAAAAAAGATGAGTTGGTGGAAAAAATTGCCAAAGAAGTTGAGAGTTGGATTTGGGTAAAAAACTCCCGCGTTCGTTTCAGGGAACACGGCCAGGTATACTTCGGGGAAGTATATATAATTCCCAATTCTAATGAAATTTCCCTCCCTAAAATTGAAGAAGGAATAAATAAAATTAAGGAACTCCACTGGAAAATCCATGATGTTACCATTATGCAAGTTTCTTGCTTTTCCCCCAACTCAGGCAGTGATTAGAAGTATAACATTTGAGACAGGTTGAGGACACTTACACAGACTATTAACATCCCTCATTTCAAATGATCGGAACATAAAATACTTGAAATGCAAAATATTGATACTCTTTTTGAGTTGTTAACGTTTATTATGCATTGGTTATTCCCAAATACAAAAGGTAGCTAAATTTTAAAACTTGCCTCAAAAGGATATTTAAATTATGTAATTACGGATAATTCCAACTTAACATAATTAATTTTCATCCCCTGGATATTTTAAAATATGAAACATATATTATGATCAAAAAACTTAGATCCTTTAGAGCTGGTGCTACCCCTCTAATAGAACTGCACTATATATTTGAGAAGGAGAGATTTGATATGTACGCCAAACTGGAATATATGAATCCTGGGGGCAGTCTCAAAGATCGCACCTCAAAAGCCATTCTTCTCAATGCCCTGGAAGAAGGCAAGATCAATAAAAAGACAACTATAATAGAATCAACTTCCGGCAACATGGGTATTGGTTTGGCACGAATATGCAAACACCTGGGATTGCCGCTCATTCTGGTCATTGATCCGTATATAAATGCCATTACGATTAAAATTCTAAAAGTCTATGGTGTAGATATTATTCAGGTAGACACTGAAGATGGCAATGGCGGATATTTAAAAAGTAGAATGAAGAAAGTCCGTGAATTAATCGATTGCACCCCTAATAGTTTCAATCCCGACCAGTATCGCAATCGCATTAGTCCTCAGGCTCATTATCAAACCGTCAGGGAAATTATAGACCAGTTACCGAAACCACCTGATTATGTAATAGTACCTACCAGTACTTGCGGCACTTTGATGGGGATCTCACGCGCTTTTAAAGACTATTACAATATTTCACCTTATATAATCGCGGTGGATGTAAAAGGCAGCATTATTTTTGACGACAAACCAAAGAAAAGAAGAATACCCGGAATGGGCTCTTCGCGAAAATCGGATTTTTTGGATATGAAATATATCGATGAAGTTGTCCTTGTCTCGGAAGACGAGATCATCAAAGCTTGCCATAAACTTATGGAAAAGGAAAGCATCCTTATAGGGGGTTCCTCCGGAGCAGTAGTTGCTGCAATAGAAAAGCTCAGGAAGAATGTAGAACCGAATAGGACCGTTATTGGAATTTTTGCTGACAGTGGAGAAAGATATCTCGATACTATATTCAATCCGCTATGGCTAAAAAAGAATAAAAATGATCTGGAAGAAGAAACACTTGAGACAAGAAACCATTTCGAATACTAAAATACTGGATGACTATATTTCCCGGTCAATTTCCGTATCGACGAAAGCTATTTCCATCGCTATCATCGGGGGTGGCCCCAAAGGCATGTATGCCCTGGAACGTTTATTAAGTGAACTACAAGCATGTGAAATTGAATGCGAAATACATTGGTTCAACGAAGACCTTTTTTTTGGGTGTGGCCCCAATTTCCGGACCACTCAGCCTGAATACCTTTTAATAAACTTCAGTATTGGAAACGTGAATGCACATACACCGAACCACAAAAATTCGATCATCAGGGAATTTCCAGGTATGTATCAATGGGTACGAAACAACTGCCGAAAGAACCTAACAGTTCGCCCTACCGATTTTGCTTCCAGGGCATTAACAGGCATCTATTTACAAAATTACCTAACCCATATTTTACAAAATCTACCCCTCAATATTTCTCTGTCTCTTATCCCTGTAGGAATCTACAATATTAAACAAAAGAGTGACGGACGTCTGAATTTCCCCCATTTTTCTCCCACCTCTTATAGTAGTGTGCTTTTATGTACAGGGCATTGTTATACAAACACCACCCCGGACAAAACAGATGTTCATCCTTCCTGTCATTACTTGTCTTCTCCATACCCCATAGAAAAATTATCTTCACTCAATAACCAGAATCCCATTGCAATAATGGGAATGGGACTAACATTTATTGATGTTGCATTGGCCCTGACGGAAGGGAAAGGCGGTTCATTTATCGAAAAGCCGGATATGACTTATACTCCTTGCGGAAAAGAACCGATTCTTTATCCGTTTTCAAGGAACAACCTGCCTATGATTCCACGCCCGGGCACCTATAAAGACCGTTATCAGCTGAGATATATCCACCGGAACTGGATAGATTCCTTAAGTAAAAAAGGAAAAATTGATTTTGTAACAACGGTATTGCCGGTCGTGAAAAAAGAAATTCAATTTGCATATTATTCCACCCTACTAAAAACGAGAGATGAAGAATTCATTAGCAATTATATTTTACGCCTAAACCCGGAAGAAATTTTCGATTGGGAAAAATTGCTCTTTCCGAGTTTCAATAAGAAAAAATATACTACCTATCAGCAATTTGTCGAAAGATACATGGAATCTATGATCCTTGAAGCAAAAAAAAGTGAGTTGGAAAGCCCCATATTGGCCGCAGCCGCTGTATGGAGGGAAGCATCTCCACTTATAAATCAACTATATAAATTTAATGGTTTTACAGGTAGTTCTATGCAACTATTTCTTCAATATTGGCATGGAAACTTCTCGCGAGTCAGTTTCGGCCCTCCCATAGAAAATATGAAGAAAATATTAGCTTTAACCAAAGCACGGATTATCCGATTTGAATTTAAAAGCGTCGAAAAAATAAATAAAAGCAGAATGGGCATTGAACTGGTTAGCCCCCATAAAAAATTCTTGTTTAAAACGTTTATTAATGCGCGAATTGCTCGTTCAAAATTTAGTATTGACAATAATGCTTTGTATTCTAATTTAAAAAACCAGGGATTAGCAAAAGCCCTTTTCAACGAAAAATTTTGTGTAGACTCGATTGAAATCGGCAAGAACGGTCGCTTGATTCCCTCCGTTGAATCCCCTCATTATCCGCAATTATATGCCTATGGCACACCCACTGAAGGAACTGTATTGGATAATGATACACTATCCCGCAAGTTCCATGATTTTGGATCGATGTGGGCCAAGACTATAAAAAACCAAGTTTATGAATTCCAAAACAGCTGATGATCTACCTAAACTCACCCCGATTATCCACCCGTGGGTAAATAGGTGTCTAAGACAGAAAAAATTAATAAACCGGGCGTTAAGAATATACGGTTCTCCCATTAATATTCATAATACAATCCCATTTGAAGAAAATGTTCGAAAATTTAAATCCATTTTTGAAAAATACGGTCTCAAGCACCGCATTTACTTCGCAAGAAAGGCCAATAAATGTATCTCTTTCCCAAAGGCCGCTTATACAATGGGCGAAGCAATAGATACAGCCAGTTTGCGGGAACTAAGCCAGTGTCTATCCCTCGGAATTCCCGGAAGAAAAATAATAACTACAGCTGCTGTAAAAAACCAAAAACTTCTCAAAACCGCTGTTAACGACTCGGTTCCCATCGTAGTGGATAATGATGACGAATGTCTACTTATACAATCTATAGGTGAAGAAACAGGTCTTGAAATCCCCGTAATAATCCGGGTCAGCCATTTTGTACAAAATGGAGAAAAATTGTACAGCAGATTTGGTTTCCCGGTAGACCACATCGCCGATTGGATCCGGATGAACCTGGGAGAAAACCAAAAATATAATAAGCTCAGCTACCGGGGTTTGCATTTTCATCTCAACGGATATTCCTTTGAGCATCGCGCTATTGCTTTGTGCCGGTGCCTGGATGCTATAAAACAATTAAAAGCCTATGGTTTTGAGACCAAATCATTGGATATGGGTGGTGGGTTTCTTGTCAATTACCTACTCCACAAATATCAATGGGATTCATTTTTCACAGAATTAAAAAGTGCACTTTTGGGCAAGAGGAGCCAAATAACTTTTGCCAACGATGGGCTTGGGTACAGAGTATATAAAGGGAATATCATCGGGGAACCCAATGTATATCCATTTTATAATGAACTCAATAAGGAAAAAGTCCTGGAAGCCATCCTTACATATCAATGCAATGGTGGTTCACCCCTCTGGAAAAGAATATCAGATTCCCAGGTTGAACTTAGGATTGAACCCGGACGTTCGTTATTGGATCAGGCAGGCATAACAATCGCCCGGGTTTGCTTTCGAAAAAAAGATACCGAAGACAATTTATTGATAGGCGTGGAAATGAACCGTACCCAACTAAGAAGTTCAAGTGCTGATTTTTTATTAGACCCCATTCATATACCCATAGAGAAAACATCTTCCCACCCCTCTTCGGGATATTTGGTCGGAGCATACTGCCTGGAACAAGAATTAATCCTTAAAAGGAAAATTAGTTTCTCCACGTTACCGAAAGTTGGAGATTGGATTGTTTTTCCAAACACCGCCGGTTATATGATGCACTTCTATGAATCCGAAGCTCATTTGTTTGAATTGGCGACGAATTTGTTTTACAAGGAAAATGATTTGGTCAAAGATGGAAGCTGAATTCAATACTTCATCTACCCGAAAACTCTGGCGAATATTTTTAACGACGCTTGCCCTCCTAAGGTCTACCGTATAAGGACACATCTTTTTTTAACAATCTAGTAGCGTACCTATCGCACGCAATATAATGTTTCTATCCTATTTCTACCCACTCTTTATCCCGCTGGGACAATTTCGAAGAGTGCCGTACATACGTACCTTCAATAGGTACTCACTGTAGGTATACCCGGGGCGTTTTGGTTGGCCGGTTTGATGGGTTGGGAAAAATCGTCGATGACGAAGAGAAAAACGCAGGCATAGTCGTAACTACGGCGTCCCGGAAACATTCGGGATTCGATGAAGTAAGCGGCGATTTTCCCTCGCCCCGAAGGGATCCCAATGGGACAGAAACTGGTCAAATTAAATCGGTTTGGGTATGAAAGTGGGTACAATTGTTAATTCCCATGCCTTAGGTACGGTATATGTGAGGAATGCACGATGGATTTGAGTGGATATAATGTTTTTTTAGATGTGTACAAACTACAGTCCTATGGTAGGTAGTCTCAGAAAAGGCTTTCAATTTAAGTTTATTTGGGATAAGCTCCGGTATTTGCTCAATTAATTTAAATATTAACCCAATAACTGAATTCATGTGATTTGGTTAGCAACACCCATTTTTATTACCTATATTAAGATAATTCAATAATTACGAAATAAAATTTAAAAATGGAAAATTTAAAAGAATTATTTGAGCAGCAGATACAGGATCTTTATAGTGCAGAAGATCAATTAGTAGAAGCTTTACCCAAAATGGTAATGAATGCCAGTGATGAAAAACTGAAAAGAGCCTTTGAAAATCACCTGGATGAAACAAAGCAACACAAAATGAGATTGAAGGAAATTTGTGACCAACTGGAAATAAATCCTAACGGCGAAACCTGTAAGGCCATGAAAGGTCTTATAAAGGAAGCTGAAAACTTTCTTAATGAAGTAAAGGATGACGACGTAAAGCAAGCAGGAATGATCGCGGAAGCACAAAGGGTAGAGCACTATGAAATTTCAGGATACGGAACAGCAGCGAGATATGCCAAAGAATTGGGATATGACGACATCGCCAAAAAGCTTCAAAGCACCTTGCATGAGGAATATAATGCAGACGACGTCCTAACTAACTTAGCGGAAAATCGACTAAACAAAAAGGCTAGCTGATCTTTTGAATCATCAAAGCCCGTCATAGAAACGGGCTTTGATTAACTTAAACCCGGAAAATGCACAACATTTTCCGCCCGGAGGGTAGACGGATTGCAAAATGTTAATTATTAGATAGTTATGAAGTAAATGCTAATTTGTCAGTTTCGTGTCACACCCCAAATTTGGGGTATAAATATTTTGCATTTGTCTAGGTTAACCCTGACATATTACTTTGAAAAGTAACTATTTTAAAAGTGATATCGTCATTATTCATGATTTTGTCATGAATAAAGCGGGTTAAAATAGAGGAAAATTAATTTGGAAGTTCTTCATATATGAATGTAACCACTTTTTTAATAGCCTGGATTTTATCAGTAATTACCATGACGTTGTTTAGTGCCCTTATCGCACGAATTACCGGAAAGAAAATGGTAGAACCCGTCTTGATCAGTGAACTGATTCATCGATTTTATTATCGTTCCGGTGGCACCCGACGCAGTCTTTATATAGGATGGGCGATTCATTTTTTAGTGGGTATTTTCTTTCTGTTATTGTATGAACTATTATGGCTTCTCACAGGTTTTGAACGGGTTCTATTGTGGGGATTTGTCTTCGGTGCTATCATGGGAATTTTAGGTATACTGGGCTGGATCGGAATATTTATTATTCACCCCCGGCCGCCGAAATTGCATTTTACACTTTATTACCTCCAGCTATTTTTTGCCCATATAGTATTTAGTATTACTTCTTTAATCATATATCACATATTTCTCTGACTATATTATATCAGTGTAGTTTATAGTGTGGTTCATTAAATCTTTTCTTTGACGCCCTAAAAAGGAATATAAATACACAAGTTCACGAGAACTGATATATTTTACCTGTATTTGAAATAAGCCGGCCTCTGTAAACCCGCTTTCCTTACAAATATTTCTTTTTCCCAATTTTACGGATACTTTCTACCATGGTGTGCTAAATATTCTATTACACCTCAAATTGCAAAGGATTATCCCTGAGTATATTCACTCCAAATTTCAAGAATATTTAGGATTCAAACAACTTAAAAACGGAGAAGACCGGGTAGTATTTAACGAAATAAGAGGAGTTAATTCACAATAATCCGATAATCAATAATATCATTATACTCTCTGTAGAAATGTGATTCCGGACATAATTATTAGCCTGTACGAGATGGTTTTTCACTGTATTCGGGGATAAATTAAGCTTTTCAGCTATATCCTTTAACGAAAGGTCCTGAAATTTGCTCATACGGTATACGGTCTGCTGTCGCGGGGGAAGGGCATTAATGGTTTGATCCAAAATAGAGCGCATGTGTTCTTCATCGATACGCTTTTCCATATCAGTACAGGCGTTTTCCCAAATTTGTATAAACTGCTCATGATTCTTCCGGTCCCGGGCGGCTTTGCGGAAATAATCAATAACCCTGTTCTTGGTGGTGAGGAAAACATATCTATTAATATCTTCCATATCCAGTACCTTGTCCTTATTCAGGCAAAGGGATAAAAATACTTCCTGGGTAAGGTCTTTGGCCAAATCCTCATTATACACGTTGGACAGGATAAAGCCGTACACTTTATCTTTGTATAATAAAAAAACCTGTTCCATACTATCGTACGCCATCCACCATATATATTCTAAAAAGACTAATAAAGTAGCCTATTCAATAATAAAGCTAAAAAAAATTTAAAAAAGTTGCTTACCACTAGTCCTGAATCCTATTTACATCGTTTTATATAACCTCAAAACGACAATACAAATATACACTAAAGACATTATTGTCTCAAAGAAATCAAACAATTATTTGAAAATGATAAAATTTATATGATTTGAAATCAAAAATAGATATAGAAACTATCTACCGAAAATATCTCAATAAAACCGCCAGCAAAGAGGAGATCGAATGGCTCCTTGACTGGATGTATAAAAATAATAATTCAGATATCCTTTTGAAAGAAATGGAAAGAAATTGGGATGCTTCCAATTCTAGTTTCAAAGGTAGTTGGAAAGAAATTGAGCAGCAATTAGCCATTGCTGAAAGGAAAGCTTCCCCACGAAAAGTCCGTTATTTGAAGTTTGTAAAATACGCAGCTGCAGCTATTATTATACCCCTTATAGCAACCCTTGGTATCTGGTGGTTGACTTCGCAGCAAGATATTTACTACTCAACAGAATATGGTGAAACCCAATCCATAGAACTTCCAGATGGCAGCCAGATAATCCTCAATGCCAATTCTGAAATTTCATGGTCGGGCAATTGGGAGAAGACCGGTTCCCGAAAAGTAACCTTAAATGGGGAGGCTTTTTTTGATGTGGTACAAATATCCGATACAGAAAAAGTAAAAATTCCCTTTGATGTAATAACGGAGGACATCACGATAAAGGTTCTGGGTACTTCATTCAATGTAAGCAACAGGTCGGAAGAAACAAATGTTTACCTGGAATCGGGCAAAGTGGAATTAGATTTTAAGGATCTTACGTTAGAAAATGAAGAAATGGTCCCGGGAGAATCCATAAATTATTCAAAAATTAATGGTAATGTTTCCCGGCACAATAGCACATTAGTAGAAAGTGCTTCCTGGAAAGACGGCAGTTTGATTTATAAGCAAGAGCCTTTATCGCGAGTTCTACGGGATATAAAAAACAATTACGGTAAAAAAATAGAGGTAAATGACTCCACCCTGTTAAATAAAAAGGTAACGGTTGGGCTTCCTTATACTAATTGGGAAATGGTCGTCGAATCACTTGAGTTGATGCTTGATCTCAATATACAAAAAACAAAAGATGGAATAATATTACAATAAGATAGAAAAAGTGAACAGGAAATTGCGTGGGACCGGTTTCCTGCCCACTATTCGTTAACTAAAAAATCCAAAGATGAAAGTAAGTAAATTATGTGAAAAATCTTACATGATGTGGTTATTATGTTTGTTCTTCATACAGTGGCAACTACCTGCCCTACAAGCAAAAGAAATGGCTCCTCGGGACAAGATTGAGCTCTCGAAAGCCATTAGTATGGTGAGCAACCAATACAAAGTTCTATTCAATTACGATCAGGAACTGGTAGCTGACATTAAAGTAAACTATTCAAAAGACGAAAGCAAAACCGTACATGAAGCCATTTCCGATCTTTTACAAGAAACCAATCTCGAATTCAAAATTTTTGACGATCGATATGTAATCCTCTACAAAAGAGACAAAGAAGGCATGAAATCGCTTCGAAAGATGGTGGACCATTTCCAGGGAATTCTCGATAAAGATGATGGCATTCCGCACAAAAAATACAGGCCTGTTAAACCCATATCTCCCTTAGAAAGAAAGAATTTATCGAATAGAAGAGTAGTGTTGAATATACATGGCAAGGTGACAGACCAAAATGGAGAACCGCTAATTGGTGTTAATGTATTGGTCAAGGGTACTAATAATGGTACATCAACCGATTTTAATGGTGAATTTACTATTGAAGATATTGATGCCAATGCCGTAATAATATTTTCTTATATCGGATATCGGACTAAGGAGGTTTCAATAAGTGGAAAAAACAACATCAATGTGTCTCTCGAAGAAGACCTTCAGACATTGGATGAAGTGGTGGTAACTGCATTTGGTATAGAAAGGGAAAAGAAGGCATTAAGTTATTCCGTTCAGGAATTGGAAGGAGAGTCGATTTCCGCTGTAGGAAATGCAAATGTAGTAAACAGTTTACAAGGTAAGGTAGCCGGAGTAATAGTAAAACAATATTCCGGAGCTCCGGGAACTCAGCATCGCGTAACGATTCGCGGAAGTCGAACTTTTACCGGCAATAACGAACCGCTATATGTGATTGACGGGTTGCCGGTAGCAAGCGGAGGGAGGACCGTCGATATCAATCCAAACGATGTCAAATCCATTAATGTGTTAAAAGGGCCTACCGCAGCGGCCCTCTATGGACTAAGAGCATCCAACGGTGTCATAATAATTGAAACTAAAAAAGGCGAAGGTATATCCGGCGGCAAGCCGACAATTTCTTTTGAAACCAATTACAATTTTGATCAACTATCTCTAAAACCCGACCTCCAGACCACGTATGCCCAGGGAGAAAATGGACAATTTGTGCCCTATTCGGCTTTTTCCTGGGGCCCGCGGATAGATACCATGGGAATTTATGTCAATCAACTGGGAGAAATGGAAGAAGCGGCCATATACGATAATGTAGGAGATCTTTTTAAAACGGGTGGAACATCCAATACCAATTTATTAATATCCAATTCACTGGATAAAGGGAATTATGCAATTAATTTTGGCTTTACCGATCAGGAAGGAATTTTGGACAATTTTGATATGCAGAGGATCAATGCCAAATTCGCAGGTGGCTATGATCTATCCAACCAATTAAAAATCAGCACTTCGATAAACTATACCAATAATGTGAGAGGAAGTGTTGATTTGCCCTGGTGGGGAACATTTGCAGTACCGGTTTCATACAATTTAAAGGATAAACCTACTCATGAACCCGGAGAACCTTACAAGCAAATCAATTTTAGAGGACAGCATGCCAATTATTACTGGGCTTTGGAAAATAATTATTCCGATGCCAGGACATCACGTACTTTTGGCAATATCAGTTTGGACTACACCCCGGTCGAATGGTTGAAATTCAACTACCGTTTTGGTTTGGATAATTTTACCGATTCAAGAAAGGCTGTTACTGAGAAAGGCTCTAACAGGACTGATCCACCAAGTGGAGGTACCATTAACAATAGTATCCGGGATTATCAACAAATCAATTCGAATCTAAATATAACTTTTGATCACAAAATTTCCGACGACTTCCAATTCGATTTTATGGTGGGAAATGAGTTTTATGATATTCGTTCTATAAATGTATCGAACAATGGCTCCGATATTGTAATAGGCGGATTTCACCATATATCCAATACGTTAACACAAACTACCGATGAAAGCCTTTCCCGCAGTAGAGTATTCGGGTTATTCGGAAATCTTTCTCTTTCATGGAAAAGTGCCGTTTTCCTTAATGCTACGGGAAGAAATGACGTAGTATCAAATATGCCTCGTAATAATCGCTCCTTTTTTTACCCTTCTGTAGGTCTCGGGGTTGCATTTACGGAATTTTTATCGATTCCTGAGAGTATACTTACATTTGGAAAATTGAGAGTGAGTGTTGCTGAAGTCGGACAGGCCGGTCCGGCTCATTCTACAGAAAATTTATATGTTACGGGATCGCCCGGGGGCTTTAACTTTCCTTATCAGGGACTCAATGCCTTTTCACATAGTAATCAACTAAATGCCAATGACCTTAGTCCGGAAAATACCAGTACTTTCGAAATAGGAGCTGATCTGAGATTTTTAAACAACAGATTGGGGATAGACTATACATATTATGACTCTAAGGCCAGCGGTCAAATATATAGAGTTCCTATTGCTCTTTCTACCGGATATTCCAGTGAACTCAGGAATGCCGGAGAGATGAGTATCAAAGGACATGAGATGATGTTGAATATTACGCCAATAGAGACAACTCATTTCCGATGGGATCTCACAACTAATTTCACGACCTACAAAAACAAGGTCATTTCACTTGCCGAAGGGATTGATCAACTTGAACTCGGAGGATTTCGGGTCACTTTGGTAGCTCAACCCGGGGAAGAATATCCTTCCCTGAGAGGCTGGGGTTATTTGCGCGATCCGGCAAGCGGTGAAGTTGTGGTAGATCATCGAACCCAATTGCCCAATGGCAACACCAATCCGAGATACGGAATGCCCTTGCGCTCCACCGAACAAGTTATTCTTGGTAGTGCACAACCCGACTTCGAAATTGGATTTGGCAACCAATTATCATTTAAAAATATAACCATTTCCATGCAATTGGACTGGAGGCAAGGAGGAAAAGTATCTTCCGGTTATAACCGTCTTGGAAAATTATACGGTGTACTCAGTGAAACTGAAAACAGGGAATCAACAGATTATATTTTTCCAGGTAAAAAAGGATATTATGGAGAAAACGGAAACATCATTATTGAAGGAGATAATGACATAGCCATTGCCAGAGGCTGGGAATTTTTTAGACGCAATCAGGACCAAATCAGTGAATCGAACGTATACGATGCTACTTTTTTAAGACTGAGGGAATTAAAAATCACTTACGATCTACCAAAAAAATGGACAGAAAGTTCCTTTGCAAAATCCGCATCGTTTTACCTTATCGGACGAAACCTGTGGCTAAATGCCTCCATGCCACATTTTGACCCGGAAATGTTCAACCAGTCCGAGGGAGAATCGTATAACACCTATCCCCAAACAAAAAGTTTTGGTGGAGGTATCCGCATCAATTTGTAAATATTCAAATCGTAAAATCATGAAAAACACAATATATTTCGTTTTTATATGGCTTATTGTCTTCGGACTCAGTGGTTGCAGTGAAGACAAACTAGATGAAATTAATAAAAACCCAAACGCTCCAACAGATGTGCCTATATCTTTATTGCTACCTCATGCCATAATAAATACTATTTCCGGAATAGCCGGAGACGGTGCCGGGGAATTTGCTTGTTTTTTTGTCGAACATAATACAAATGTTCATTTAAACCAAAGACTGCCAAATAATGTAAATAATACAGTTTGGTCCCGAGTTTATCCAAATTTAAATGATTTGCAAACCATTATTGAAAAAGGATCTGAAGGTGGTAGTGAAGAAGGGCAGTTCGTAGCAGTAGGTATCGCCAAAATTTTATATGCATATACCTTAAGTGTTGGAACCGACTTGTTCGGAGACATGCCTCATTCCGAAGCATTAAAAGGAAGCCTGGATCGTTCGCCGATATTTGATGACCAGGAAACCATTTATACTTTCATGCAGCAATTTTTGGATCAGGCTATCGCAGATCTTGAAAAACCATCCATAGGAAATGTTCAAGGCACGGATTTGATTTTTCACGGAAATACGGAAATGTGGAAAAAAACAGCCTATGCATTAAAAGCACGTTTGTACAACCGGCTTAGCAATATTAATCCCAATTCTTCCGCCCAGGACGCTTTAAACTCTTTGCACCAGGCATACCTCTTACCGGAAGAAGGGTTCATATTTGATGGCTATCTTACCGGGAATACAAATGACAACCCATGGACCGGCTGGCAAAAGAGTGAACAAACCTATGCCGTAAGTCAAACTTTTGTGGATTTGGTAATGAGTTTTTCTGAAAGTAGCTTAATCGATCCAAGAGCTGAAAAGTGGTTCACAAAAATAGATGGGGAATTTGTAGGAGCTCCCAGTGGGGAAGCACAATCTGACTTAACTCATTCTACTTATTCGGCACCATCCCCCCAAACAGTGTTATTCGACGAAGCACCTCAACCTATAATCACCTATGATGAGATGAAATTCATTGAAGCAGAAGCAAATTTACGATTAGGAAATGCCCAGGAGGCAAATTCAGCATATGAAGAAGCAGTGATCGAGGCATGTCGCAGATCCGGTATTTCGGAGGAAGATATTAATGCATATACAAACCAGGGAACGGTTTTCCCCGGTGAAAGTGGGTTAACTTTGGATCATATCATAAAACAAAAGTATATTTCCTTCTGGATGTTTCAGTCATTGGAAGCTTATAATGATCAGCGAAGAACGGGAATTCCCGAAATGAATGATCCAAGAGGAACGCCACTGAGACTGCCTTATCCTCCTTCTGAAGTAAACAGGAATCGCAACACACCTTCGGACATCAATGATATTACTATTTACGAAAAGCCTGTATGGTGGGCAAAAGACTAGTCCATATTTTTGTTTGACTAAAGGATCTATTTTATACGCTTTACTTATTTCGACTCCATACATTTTATAACTCAATCAAAATCAAACACTTGATGAATAATCTTTTATATCTTTTAAGTGCAATTTCTTTTCTGAGTATTGTACAATGTACTTCTCAAAAAAAAGATTCGCGAGAACAGAGTGTCACAAACAAAGAAGCGGTCCATCCCGATCTGGTAAAAAATGAAGGTATACTACATAACACCAAACTTGATGGGTATCGGGGCATTTGGTACATGAACCAGCCATTGGAAAATGAGTATAAATTCAAATATAGTGGTGGACTTGGTACGTATTGTGCAAAACATAACCCCTTTGCTATATATCGTCCCGAAGTCAATAAAACTTTTTTCTGCTATGGGGGCACTGATCCTGAAAATTCCACCCTATTGCATATGGTATCCTATTATGATCATACCACAGGAAAAGTTCCCAGGCCTACACTTCTACTGGATAAACAAACCACAGATGCTCACGACAATCCGGTCATTTCGATAGATGAAGAGGGATATATTTATATTTTTTCCACCAGTCATGGTACATCACGTCCATCCTATATACATAGAAGTAAAGAGCCGTATGATATTAATTTCTTTGAAAAGATAGAGGCCAACAAATTGGAAGAAGATAAAAGAGTTCCTATGACCAATTTTTCTTATATGCAAAGTTGGTATTTACCGGGAAATGGATTTGTGAATTTCTTTACCAGATATAACTATCCGGCAGCGCGGACCATTTGTTTTATGACCAGTCCCGACGGTGAAAACTGGTCGGAGTGGAAACGCATTGCAGCCATTAAAAAAGGCCATTACCAGATTTCAGCCATCGGACAGGACATTGCCGGTTCCGCATTTAATTTTCACCCTGACACTCAGGAAAAGAACGGCTTAAACTGGAGGACAAATCTATATTATGTAGAAACATCTGATTTTGGAAAAACATGGCAATCGGCAGATGGAACAAAACTAAAGCTACCGCTTACTGAAATAGAAAATCCGGCCCTGATTTATGATTATTACAACGAAGGTCTGAATGTATACATGAAAGATATTACTTATGACCAGGAAAATCATCCGGTAATTCTTTATATTACTTCGAAAGGCTTTGAAGCCGGTCCGAAAAATGATCCGCGAACATGGCGAACGGCCCGATGGAATGGTGAAGAATGGATTATCAGAGATATAACCACTTCAGATAATAACTATGACATGGGATCATTGTATATTGAAAAAGACGGTACCTGGAAAATCATTGCCCCTACCGAAACCGGACCACAGCCTTATAATCCAGGTGGTGAGGTCGCATTATGGGAAAGTAAAGATCAGGGAAATTCTTGGTCCAGAATTAAACAAATGACAAAGAACAGTAGCTTTAACCATTCTTATGTCCGAAGGCCACTAAATGCCCATCCGGATTTCTATGGATTTTGGGCAGACGGGCACGGTAGACAAAAGTCTAAATCAAGATTATACATCAGTAATAAAAATGGTGATGTTTTTATGTTGCCACCTGTAATGGAAAATAAAGCTGAAAAGCCAGTAAAAATACAATAACAATAATATTTGATACAAATTCTAAATCTAATATCCTCTTCATCGCCGTATATGATCTCAGGCCCCAACTCGGGGCCTATGGAGAGGATTATATGGTGACGCCGCACATGGATCAACTAGCCAGGGCAGAAAGGTTGTTTACGAACCACTATATTACGGTTCCTTCCTTCGGGCCATAGCGGTATTCTTTATTGACAGGTCAATACCCTACAAGTACTGATGACTCAACAACAACAATATCTTTTACAATGCCACAGCCGGGAAGCCAAAAGGGGAAAGACCCGAATCAATGGCGGAATCTTTCCGCAGAAACGAGTATTTTACGGTCGGCATGGGGAAAATCAATCATTCCGCTGACGGTTTTGTATACGGCTATACGGATCCTCTATCCGATGTCAGGGAATTAACCCACAACTGGGATGCATTTCATTTCAACGCCGGAAAATGGAAAACAGGGTGGAATGCATTTTTTTGCCTACGCCGGTGGTGAAATCCACAAAAGCCTGGATCGGCAGGTAAAACCTTACGAATCAGGACCTAATGGTGATAATAACTATCCTGACGGATTGACGGCAGAAGTGGCAGTAGAAAAATTACGAGAACTAAAAGAAAAAGCAGAACCATTCTTTATGGCTGTGGGATTTTTCAAGCCCCACCTTCCCTTTACATCTCCACAAGAATACTGGAATTTATATGATGAAGAAAATTTACCATTGACAAACTCTCACGAAATACCAAAGAACACCCACAAAGCCAGCCTTCAGGAAAGCGGTGAGTTCAATGGATATAGACAAGGAGAAGAAAAAGCGGGATTGAGTCACGAATTGAGTGATTCCTACGCCCGCAAAGTGAGGCATGCGTATTTTGCTGCCACCAGTTACGTAGATGCCCAAGTAGGTAAAGTAATAGAAGCTTTGGAGAAAAATGGCCTGGCAGATAATACAGTTATCGTCTTGTGGGGTGACCATGGATGGCATCTTGGAGACCACAGGGTATGGGGAAAACATACATTATCCGAATATGCACTGCGTAGTGCACTCATAGTTAAAACCCCGGGTATCACTGCCCCGGGAACCCCTTCAAATGCTATAGTCGAAACGGTTGATATCTACCCCACTTTAATGGACCTTACCAACCAGGAAATACCAGATTATCTGGAAGGTAAATCATTTGAAAATATTCTACGAGATCCTAATGCCAACTCCGATAGTACCGCTTTTAGTTACTTCCGGAAAGGTATTACAATGCGGACCCCGCGCTATCGGTTGACAAAGTATTTCAGGGACGAACATCCCGACACGGAATTATATGACTATAAGACTGATCCCTTTGAAACCCAAAACATTGCTGAAGATAATTCTGACATAGTCAACTCCTTGATGAGAAAGTTGGAAAAAGGAAATACAGGATTGTATAACTAACCTGAGCTCGACGGATAGTTATACGGAAGAAGAATATACAAGGAAGCGTCCTAATGCTATATCGGGATAAAAGAAAAGAACGCAGTAGATTCAACTTCTCGATCCAAACTTGAGATTCAGTGCTATTAATAGATCCAAGAATAAAATATTGAATTTGATATTGAAGGGTCTTTAGCTGCGGATTCTCATTGCCAGTACCTAAACCATTGAATAAATCCTTATATTACCAATTCAAAGAGAGTTGTATGAAAAAATATCAGTGGTTACCTACCGAATACAATAGAAGAAGATTTATTGTAAATGCTTTAAAAATAATGGGTGGAATGGTAATTAGCCCTCCATGGCCTTTTTTGACTTCTCACAAGGAAAATGCTAATTTCACAGAACCTCTCCATGACTGGTCACTTTGGGAAGAATTTCGGGATGAAATAAACCATCCTGCCCTTTCAATCAAAGAAATCGATCTTAACAATGCCCTGGAGAATATAAAAAATCATACCTGGGCGAAAAACTACTTAAACAATATAGTAAGAAAAGCAAACCATCATTTAAAAGTACTTGAAAACTATGACCTGGAACTGCTTATAGAAGAAACAACCCCGGGTGATCCCTTGTGGACTCCCTGCCCTTCATGCAGAGAAAAAGGGAATCCTGTTCATCCACATGGTAGTTGGCAATGGAATATTTTGGCCCCTGATCAGTTAAAATGTAAAGTTTGTTCTGAGGTATTCCCCCATACGGATTATCCGGAAGATAAAGTATTAAAAACTTCCTGGGGAAAGCCCCAAACAATAACTTATTACGGTGGTGAGACATTTACCATTTTTGGCTTTAAACAAGGGTTACCCAGCTTCACTGCCAATATAAGGTCACGTAAAGTCCAGTGGGCTGCTGACGCTTCTCGAACATTAGCCGAAGCCTATTTACTTACCAAAGAAGACCGATATGCACAAAAAACTAAAGAATTACTATTGAGATTGGCTTCTTGTTATCCTAATTGGTTAGTTCATGTAGGTTATGGAGAATATGCAGATATGGATCCCAAAGAAGCAGCACTCCATATCAATGAACTACCACAACCGGAAATCACCCCTCCACCAAACCATCCAGATTACAAACTATGGACGGGATTCTGGAGTGCCGGAAGAGCGAGTGGGGTAGGTTTGGAATCAGATTTTATCCGTAAAGTTGTTGAGGCTTATGATTTTACCTGTGAAGCGAGGACCGAGGATAATCGACTCGTTTATTATTCACAAGACAAAACAAAAATCGAAAAGGATCTACTACTGGAAAGCACAGTACTCCTGGTATGTGATAAAAAAATCAATAATAAATCTGTAAGTAATAGGACCGCTGTGGCCCTGGTTGGCATCTGTGTGGGACATCCGGAATTAGTCCGATTTGGGTTAGAAGGGTTTGAAAAAACCGTATATGAGTGGTTTTTATCAGATGGCGCTACCAGTGAATCCCCCTTTTATGGGTTAATGACGTTAGGCGGTATTTGGGATCTTGTCCAGGCGACCCGAAATTACAGTGACCCAAAAGGATTTACAGATAAGAATGGCAGTAGGATTGACCATTTAAACGTATATAAAGATCCCCAATTTGGTAAAATTTGGCAAGCTTTTTATATGGGATTGCAAGGAGATTTATCTTATCCTTCATACGCTGACTCCTTTCCTGGATTGAAATTAGATTCTTCATATGTAGAATTAATGGCAGCTAATTACCCCAATCATCCGGAATACCTGGCACTTCTAAAAGAAATTTGCGGGAATGATTTATCAAAACCGAGCGGCCCGGTCCCGGAAGAATATTACCAAGACGGCGAAGCAGAACTTCAGATGATTTCGCTGGAGCTTCCCTATGATCTCGCAAAACCCCAAAGTCCATCATCTTTCCCGCTCTATTACAGAAAGCCGGAAATCAATAATAAATCAACCCCCGAATTAAAGTTTGAAAGCTGGAATCCACCTGACCTCCGAATAGCTCATTTACGCACCGGCACTCATGGCAGGGAAAGTTTGGTTTTACTAAGTGCGAGCCATTGGGGAATTCACCATGAAAAAGATTCTTTGAATATCTCCTACTGGAAGAACGGTGTAGAAATACTTTCAGACCTGGGATATTTATGGGATCACCCTTTAAAACCAAATAATATACGGACTTTAGCTCACAATACCGTTTTGATTGACGAAAAGGAACAGATTGGAAAAGGAAGGAAAGGGGAAATATCAATATTTCAAACCTCCAAAAATGTACGGTTTGCTGAAGCCAACTCTGCTGCTTACGATCAAATAAAAACCTACAACCGAAAATCAGTAATTATTGACCACGGAAATGGCCAAAATTATTTAATTGATGTTTTTGATGTAGAAGGAGGTCAAATTCAAGATTATGTATTTCACATAAATGATCTAAATTGGACAACATCTGGCCCTTCTTTAAATCCCACTACAGATCAACTATATGATTTCAAGAATATAAAGTCTTTACCTACAGACCAGGTTATAAGGTTAAATTGGCAAAATAAAAACATGAATTGTCAGGCATGGATCGTACCACATACTAAGGAAAAGATGTTTATCGGGGAAGGATGGGGACAAAGGGATTGGGAAGATTCCGACATTGGGAGAACTATACCCTATATAGTTCGCAGAACCAGTGGGCAAGGGATAAAAACATTTATTTCATTATTCGAAGGACAAATTTCTCAAAACCCTATTGTAAAAAGCCTGGAGTATATAAAGGAACAATCTTTATTAAAAGTAGAAACAGGACTGGGAACAGATTATATATCCTGGTCGCTCCATAAAAAACCGATTGTAATAAATGAAGAAGATATTAGCTTGGAAGGTGTTGGCAAGGTAGCTGTTATTTCAACAAAAAAAGGGGAAGTTGTTTGGTCCTTTATCGCTTAATAAAAACCGGTTCGAATCTGTATTCTATTATAGAAAAATTAGTGAATATCTTATTGCATACTTTTAAAAAAAGACATGGCAAAATATCTCACATAGGATTTTAAAATTATTACAGGTACTACTTCAATCACAAAAGAAGACTTGATAAATGCTTCCGATAAGCAAAATTGGGAGTTTGCCAGACAAAAGGGTACATAATTATAGCTCAAGATTTAGACTTTAACGTTCTAATTACACTCTATGATGTCACCCTCAATTTTTTTGAAATTAAGGTAGGGGATGTAAAGACAAAGGTCATCTTAGAATTATTGCCTCATTAAGAAAACGAAATCAATTCCTTTATGAATGATAAAAATTCTGGGAACTTAGAAATTTCAAATATGCCTTTCCGCATGATATGAAGATCTCACCAACGGAGCACTTTCCACAAAGTCAAATCCCATTTTATACCCTTCTTCCTTATAAAATTCAAAAGTATCAGGATGGATGAATTCTGCCACTTCCATATGCATTTTAGTTGGTTGAAGGTATTGTCCGATAGTCATTACATCACAACCGTGAGCGACCAGGTCTTCCATGATTTGTAATACTTCGTCCCGGGTCTCGCCAAGTCCCACCATAATTCCTGATTTAGTGCGCTTACCGTAATCTTTCGTTCTTTGAATCTGGTCAAGGCTCCTCTGGTATTTGGCTTGTGGTCGAACCAATCTGTACAATCGCTCCACCGTCTCCATATTATGCGATACCACTTCCTGCCCAGCACTGATCATTCGCTCCAGGGCCGACCATGTAGAACGTACATCGGGAATCAGCGTCTCTATAGTGGTCTCCGGGCTTTTCTCTTTTACTGCACGGACAGTTTGATACCAGATCTCGGCACCCCGGTCCTTCAATTCGTCCCGGTTCACTGAAGTGAGTACTGCGTGTTTTACCTGCATTAAGGCAATGGCCTCCGCGACCCTTTCCGGCTCACCTTCATCATATTCCGGAGGCCTTCCGGTCTTGACCGCACAAAACGAACATGATCGGGTACATACGTTACCCAATATCATAAAAGTAGCAGTACCTGCTCCCCAACACTCTCCCATATTGGGACAATTACCACTTTGGCAAATAGTGTGCAATTGATACTTATCAACTAAATTCCGGACTTTTTTATAGTTTTCACCGATTGGTAACTTAACTCTCAACCAATCGGGACGTTTTTTCCTTTTCTCAACTACAGGTAGATCAATCATAGAAACATTTTTTTTGATCATTCAATTGTTCATGCAGACCGAATGCGTCTACAATTTTACAAGCTTTCCTTTAAATATACGAATTCTTGCCAGGGAATAACAATGGGATTGATGAATAAGTTTAAAAAAGCATCATTGAAGAACACTAAAAACCAATTGTAAAAAATCTAAATTTCCGATTCTCTATAGAAATACTTGTTGTAAAGACGGTATGCCATTTTGATCTTACTGCCTTCGCCCAAATTGCAAGGCCACATAAAAATTCAGGAAGAAAGGTTTATCAGATTGGTCTACCATTAGAGGTATGGACGAAAAATAAAAATCCAGCATTAAACCAACTTCCGTAGAAAGGATAGTTCTGGGGTCCTGGCCCCAATCAAAAACCAACCCACCCTGGGCGTGGATTCCAGGTGTAAATTGCATTTCACCCAGACCATAACGAAAAGGGGATTTACCAAAAATATCTTCGTCGTTGAGGAATTTTTCCCGGTTCTCTTCGGTATATTTGATGTGTTCGAAATCCCTCCCAAAAAATCCATCCGTCTCTTCTACTACCTGGATATAATAAGGCTTAAGCAATCCCGCAGAAATTCCATATCGATAAGTATATCCTACCTGGACGCTTTTCACAGGACCCTTTTCACTTAAATAAACTCTTTTGCCCTTTGAAGCTCGTAGGGTATAAAATGAATTTTGTTTCCCGTAGGAATAGTTTTTATAAAATCCGCGACTTATACTAGATTTCAAAGCCTGAATTCCACTGCTTAATTCTTTGGGATGTCGAATTTGACCAATTTCAAATTGGAAGTAATCATTGGTATAGAAATTAGGTATGGTACCAAAACTATATCCCAATTGAAATCCAACTGGGGAAAGTTTTAGATTGACCTGACGGGTTTTAGTGAAAATTTCCTGCTTGGATGGTTGTTCCGGTTTCGGCCAACGTATTGCCTGGGAAGTAGCTTCCAAACTAAATCCTAATAGAAAAAGGCAACACAAATATTTTAAAAACCGATCCATGCGTCTCTAATTAAGGTTCATACAATTTACAAAATTTTTTGCAATTCTTTTTAAAACATTGATATTATATTCGCAAATATGTTATTACTCACGGAAGTAGCTTACTAGCAAATGTTTAAACTACTTCAAAAAAGATCAACTCACATGATTTCACCCTGGGTCGTATTAGCTGTAGTAGGAGTTTATTTCTCCGTACTCATTATAATTTCCCGAATCACATCCAGAAATTCTGGAAATGAGGACTTTTTTATAGGTAACAGAGAATCCCCCTGGTATGTTGTAGCTTTTGGAATGATTGGGGCTACTTTATCAGGCGTTACCTTTATCAGTGTGCCTGGATGGGTGGGGGATTCCCAATTTTCCTACCTCCAAATGGCCATAGGATACATTTTTGGCTATTTGGTAATAGCATACGTTCTGATGCCTACCTATTATAAGCTGGGTCTTACCTCAATATATGGATATCTGGATCAGCGTTTTGGTGTAAGTAGTTACAAAACCGGAGCCGCGTACTTCCTTTTATCAAGGGTAATTGGTGCGTCTTTCAGGTTGTTTTTAGTAGCCATTGTACTGCAACAGTATTTAATGACACCTCTTGGCGTACCTTTTTGGATAACAGTTGCATTAACCATTATATTAATATGGGTATATACTTCAAAGGGAGGGATAAAAACCATTATATGGACCGACACCATACAAACCCTAAGTATCATTTTGGTCCTCATTGCAACCATAATATCAATCATGGGATTTTTTGATTGGGGAATAAGGGATATGGTTACAGCAGTTTCCACAAGTGAAAACTCTCAAATTTTCTTCTTTGATGGGGGCTGGTCCGACCCAAATAACTTCTGGAAACAATTTCTTTCTGGAATGTTCATTACCATAGTCATGACTGGTCTGGACCAGGATATGATGCAAAAAAACCTTAGCATAAGAAGTATCGGTGATGCCCAAAAGAATATGAATACTTTCAACATAGTCCTCTTTTTTGTCATATTATTATTCCTCATTATGGGTGCATTGTTGTATATGTATGCAGAAGCCAATGGCATTGGAATACCCAATCGAATCGTAGGGGATGAAGCTGTTCCTTCTACAGATCTTTTATTCCCTACCATTGCCATGGAACATCTGGGTCCGGCAGTGGGTGTTTTATTTTTAATAGGACTAATAGCAGCGGCCTATAGTTCTGCAGATTCTGCCCTTACCTCCCTGACTACTTCATTTTGCATTGACTTTCTGAATTTTGAAAAAAGTGAGGCTACAGACAAGAAGAAAGAACAAACACGAAAAATTGTACATGTATCTTTTTCAATATTACTGTTTATTGCTATTCAAATTTTCTGGTGGATTAATGACGAAGCCGTTATTTCGTCATTGTTCAAAGTAGCGGGATATACATATGGACCGCTTTTAGGCCTTTTTGCTTTTGGATTTTACAGCAAAAGGACCATTGTAGACAAATGGGCACCTGTCATTTGTGTTTTGGCTCCTGTTCTGAGTTTTATTTTAAATCTCAATTCCGAAAAATGGTTAAACGGATACCAGTTTGGATTTGAACTTCTCCTGGTAAACGGAGCCCTGACCATTATCGGGTTATTTATTGTAAGTAGGAAAGTGCCTAAAGTACAAAGTTAATTTGAGTGCCTAAAGTTTGAAGTTATAAGCACTTAAAGTTTAGCTGAGCACGAAAATATAGTATATATGAATAAGGATATTGATTGTATACTTGATCACTAAATTCATTATTGTTTTGCTTCTTTTAATAAAGAATTTCCTTCCTGGTTTTGTGCCTAAAAGGGTATGGACCATAGGATTCAAACTACATCAATACCGCGAACCACTTAGAGCTTACAGCCTTCCACAATAAAATCTAAAATGTCTTTACAATATACAGACCAAATCCCTTACTTTTGTAGTTTTTACCTGAGTTCGTTGAATATTTAGGTTTCAGACCGCTTGAGAATAGTAAGTTCCGTCTATCCAGGGTGATTATATAGTGGACTATTTAGAGCCCATTATTGGAAGAAGATCGCTGTTTTCAATTGGCCAACAAATTCCGAATGATTTCGGGATGAGGTAAAAAGCTTGAAGAGGACCGGCGCATATACGGCGTTGTCTCCCTTGCTTTATTCCGATAAAGCTGCAGGAATCCGCCTTGCACATTCACTTTCCTCTCCATCTGAACCTATAACTATTCCTCAAACCCAGATTATTATTGAACTCAAACTCAGTACATTGAAAGAACAGGAATTTATAAAAGTCACTGGTGCCAGGGAAAACAACCTGAAGAACCTCGATGTCAATATTCCTCGTAATAAATTCGTAGTTATTACCGGAATTAGTGGCAGTGGCAAATCATCCCTGGCTTTCGATACCATATATGCTGAAGGACAACGCCGCTATATGGAAACCTTTGGTATTTATGCCCGGCAATTCATTGGGAAAATGGAACGGCCGGACGTTGACCAAATCACGGGTTTGAGTCCGGTTATTTCGATTGAACAAAAAACAAGTGGTTGGAACCCCAGGTCTACTGTGGGTACTATAACGGAACTTTACGATCTTTTTCGCCTCCTTTTTGCCCGAATTGGTGAAGCATACTCCTGGAAGTCCGGGAAAAAAATGAAAAAGTTCACGGAGAATGAAATAATCGACCAGATGTACGAAGAACACATCAACAGAAAAATCGTTATTTTAGCTCCTGTAGTAAGAGGCCGAAAAGGTCACTACCGCGAATTGTTTGACCAAATCCGTAAACAAGGTTTTACCAAAGTACGTATAGATGGTGAAATACAGGAGCTCAAAAAGGGATTAAAAGTAGAACGGTATAAGATACACGATATAGAAGTGGTAATTGACCGAATCAAGGTTATCGAGGAACGAAGGGATCGGTTGGAAAATTCTATTGCTTCTGCTCTTCGAATGGGCGAAGGCCTGATTTTTATTCATGATATAGAATCCGATACCATCAATAGGTTTAGCAAAGACCTGATGGATATGGAAGGCGGAATTTCTTACGAAGACCCTTCTCCCAATACATTTTCCTTTAATTCCCCTTATGGAGCATGTCCCAGGTGTAATGGACTGGGCTATTTAAATGAAGTAGACATCTCAAAAGTCATCCCGGATGATTCTATATCTATAAGTAAAGGGGGAATAGCCCCTTTCGGGGAACGCAGGGAAAACCGGACATTTGAACAATTAAAGGCCATAGCCAAAAAATATAAGTTCACACTTGGTACTCCCGTCAGGGAAATACCTGAGAAAGCTATGGAAATTATCCTGCATGGTGGAGGAGATGATTTGGAATTGGGACTCACCAACAATTACTCTGATTATTCACTGGCAGCCGAAGGAATAATAAAAATGTTAGAGAGATGGTACGATGATACTTCTTCTGAGAAAATCCGTAAGTGGGCAGAAGAATTCATGACATTAAATACTTGCAGTGATTGTGGAGGGTACCGGCTAAAAAAGGAATCATTACATTTCAAAATTGCTGAGAACCACATTGGCGAAGTAGCTACGCTCGACCTCGATGAACTTTCACTGTGGTTAAAGAGGTTGCCAGAGCAACTCAATGAGAAACAAAAGTTAATCGGGACCGAAGTATTAAAAGAGATCAATACTCGACTCCATTTTCTATTAGATGTCGGGCTGGATTACTTATCGCTTAACAGGCCTGCAAGATCCTTGTCTGGAGGGGAATCACAGCGGACGCGGCTGGCCAATCAAATAGGCTCCCAATTAAGCGGAATAACCTATATTATGGACGAACCCTCCATAGGACTTCATCAACGGGATAATCACCGACTGATCAAAGCTCTAAAAAACTTAACCAAATCCGACAACACCGTGTTGGTGGTAGAACATGATGAAGACATTATGATGGCTTCGGACTATCTGATAGATATTGGTCCCGGTGCAGGTAAACTGGGTGGCGAAATCGTAGCGGAAGGTAGCCCGGAAGAAGTGAGATTATCACATAAAAGCCTGACAGGAAAATACCTGGCTGGAGAGGTGGAAATTTCCATTCCGAAAGAAAGGAGAAAAGGAAATGGTTTATATCTCGAAATAGAAGGTGCAACCGGCCACAACCTAAAAGAAGTCAACGTAAAAATCCCTCTCAATACCCTTACTTGTGTAACCGGGGTTTCTGGTAGTGGGAAATCGAGCTTAATCAATGAAACCCTTTACCCTATTCTTCGAAAACATTTTTATAATAGTCTAAAAGACCCGCTTCCCTACAAAAGCATTTCCGGAATCGACCACATTGACAAAGTTGTTGATATTGATCAATCACCAATAGGACGAACGCCAAGATCCAACCCTGCTACATACACAAAAGTGTTTACGGATATTCGAAAATTATTTGCCGAAGTACCGGAAGCAAAAATCCGTGGCTATAAAATTGGCCGCTTTTCTTTCAATGTAAAAGGCGGAAGATGTGAAGATTGCAAAGGCGCAGGAATGAAAGAAATTGAAATGAATTTTATTCCCAATGTATATGTTGAATGCCCTACTTGCTTTGGGAACAGATTCAACCGCGAGACACTGGAAATTCAATATAAGGGGAAAACCATTAGTGATGTTCTCAAAATGACTGTAGACGATGCTGTTGATTTTTTTGAACCAGTCCCAAAAGTCTTTCGTAAATTAAAAACAATTCAGGATGTTGGTCTGGGTTATATTTCCCTGGGCCAATCTGCAACATCCCTTTCAGGGGGAGAAGCGCAACGCGTAAAATTAGCTGAAGAATTGTCAAAAAGGGATACCGGAAAAACCCTTTATATTCTTGATGAACCGACAACAGGCCTTCATTTCGAAGATATCGCACGGTTGTTACAGGTCGTTCAGAAACTGGTAAGCAAGGGGAATACTTTCATAATTATTGAGCACAATTTGGATGTTATCAAAACTGCAGACCATATCATTGATATAGGACCCGAAGGAGGGCGCCACGGTGGAAGAATTGTGGCTGAAGGTACCCCGGAACAAGTATCTGAAGTCGAAGAAAGCAAAACATCTGTATTTTTGAAACAAATTTTAACACCGAAAACTGCTGAAGCCAAACAAGATTGACCAGACTGTCAATACCCATACCATAAGTAATTGAAAATTTGATTTTAGTCCTTCTTTAGCCTATAAAGATCACTCATTTTCCGGACAGATGTTTAAACTTGAACCTAATATCCGTGGATCCAAAATAGATGTTGAGGTATCGCTAGCAGACTAGCTATATAGTATTCACTACGAGATAATTACACATCTAAGACAAGACCTCAGTTCCAGACCATCTTCCCAATTGAGTGATGAATATTTTGTCGTACCACAAAATGCTTCCATTGGGACAATATCTGGGGGACGTGTCGCAACCTGACATATATCCGACAGGAGTCTAACCCTGGCCCGTAAGATGAAAATCAATTAGTTACTTCCCATTGTAACCTTTATTCCTAAGGCTGTCTGGAATAAAGCAGTTGAGGCCGTTGTAACATCCAATCCAATATTCCCTGATAATTGAAAACTTTTCTTATCATTGTATTGTCACCTATACGCAGAAATGAAAGGTTTAATAAACAAAACGCTTAAACTATTTTTAAAATCGAGGTACAATGCATTAAAAAATGCTTTTGAAAATCCTTTGGATACCCAGCAAGAGTTATTTGAATACCTAATAGATACTGCAGCACATACCGAATGGGGACGAAAATATCGCTACAATGATATAAAAAATTATAATACCTTCCGGCAAAGAGTACCTGTGTCGGATTACGAAGACCTAAAACCCTGGATATCTCGAATGATGTATGGGGAAAAAGATATTTTATGGCCCGGAAAAGTAAAATGGTTTTCAAAATCAAGCGGTACTACCAGCGACAAATCAAAGTTTATCCCCGTTTCAGAAGAAAACTTCGATGGTTGTCATAAGAAAGGAACCTGGGATACCATAGCTATTATGTATCATAACAATCCGGACATACAACTTTTTGAGAAAAAAAGCTTAATACTGGGTGGCTCCTTATCTCATTTCAATCCTCATCCCGAAACTATATATGGAGATGTATCGGCCATTATGATTACGAATATGCCATTGATCGGACGTCCTTTTTACACCCCTGACGTAAAGGTTGCCATAATGGACGATTGGGAAAAGAAATTAGAACTCACCGCAGAATTAACTATCAAAGATAAAGATATAGCATCTATCGGTGGTGTCCCTACCTGGAATTTGGTCCTTTTTCGTAGGATCATGGAGAAAACAGGCGCAAAAAACATGTTGGAAGTATGGCCCAAACTCCGTATTTATATTCATGGCGGGGTAAATTTTGCTCCTTATAAATCTCAATTTCAAAAGCTAATACCGCGTGATGACTTCATATTCCAGGAGGTATATAATGCGTCAGAAGGGTATTTTGGCACTCAACTTTCTCCAGATCAAAAGGACCTGTTATTGTTGACAGACAACGGGGTCTTCTACGAATTTATCCCTAAGGACGAAATTGATCATAAAAATCCTACCGTGCTTTCCCTGAAAGAAGTAGAAGTTGGGAAGATTTATGCCCTGTTGATATCCACTAATGCCGGGTTGTGGAGATATAAAATCGGGGATACCGTCCAGTTCACTGGTAAGAATCCATATACCTTCAAGATTGTCGGCAGGACAAAACAATTTATCAATGCGTTTGGTGAAGAAGTGATGGTCCACAATACGGATACGGCTTTAAGCAGTGTTAGTGAAAAATTAAATTGCCTTATTAAAGATTATTCAGTAGCTCCCGTTTATCTGGATGACAATCAAAAAGGACAACACGAATGGTTAATTGAATTTGAAAAAGAACCGGAGAATCTCAAACAATTCGAAATAGAACTTGACCGGGAATTGCAACAGTTAAATTCCGATTATGAAGCTAAAAGAGCCAAAAATCTGGCATTGGAACTATTGAGTGTAAAATCCTTGCCAAAAGGAACGTTTGAAGGATGGCTTAAATACAAAAACCGACAGGGGGCCCAGGTCAAGGTTCCACGCTTATCCAATGACAGGAAATATGTAAAAGACATTTTAGATTACCTCCAAATCGAACATTCCAATGGACTATGACCTTTTGCGAAATTCTTTTCAAATTGAAAAAGGGAGTAAAGAAATTTCTGAGGAAGAATTATTGGAAATGCTCACCGGGAGGATATCATCCATGATCGATGAAAATACCGATTTATTATTTAGTCTTTTGTATCGCCTGGATATTAGCGAGGCTAAAATTAAGAAAGTCATTGACCGACAAAAGGACGAATCCATATCCCGGGGATTAGCCAAATTGGTATTGGAACGACAAAAAGAACGATTGCGTACAAAAGCAAAGTATCGCTCGGATGATTTTTATTTTGAATAACATTTTTCGAAAGTTGTAACTTTTACAATATTAGTCTGTCATAAAACTTGTAGAAATTAATATATCAAGCGCATTCGAATCCGTATATACCAAAAATTAAGTATGTGATGCATATCAGCTCTTTTTCCAGATAGCTATCAATTGATTAAACCAGATAAGTCATTTTAAATGAGAGCTTCTTTAAAAACCTCCTAATAGCCCAGATATAACAATGTTATTTCCTTCGCTCTCATCAAAATACAATGTAAGATTTTGCAATAGCCTTTAATCTCTAGGAGGTATAATTCAACTTTTTCTCCGTGTAAAATATATGATATGGTTCTATTTATAGATAAAGTTATTAACCTAATTTCCATCCAGACAGATATTAGCATTTATCATCTTTCGTTCACTAACACCCCATAACATTTTAGATCAAAAAAGGATTTACTTTTTCATAAAAGGCTCAAAATCAACTGACAATTTAAAATTATGCATTTTTGGATCCGGAACGACTTTCGAATTATACATTATTTTATTCTTTAAAGTGTTAAAAGTAACTACTTCAATTTCACTTTTATTTGGATAAAACCGATATAATCGCAAAGGTCCAGGTTTTACCATATAATCACTTAAAAGTATATCAACTCGATTACCACTTTCACCATATTGATTTATATACATGGAATTTGTTCGACTTTGATCTCCACAAAAAACTAATTTAAGATTCTTATGCCTTGCAAAAAGCTTTTCCCACAATTCCTGAGCAGAATTACCTCTTTCACCATGAATTTTCACCCATTTCATTATTCCTTTCGGATCTGTATAATACCCTTTGCGCTCCAAGGGTTTTTCTAATGGTCCCAAAACCATATGGGATGTGATTATTGCAAATCGGTCTTTATATTGATCCATTACGTCATTAGCCCATTCAATAACATTATTTGGAGCATTACACTCAATATGAAGGATTACAAAATCAATGCCATTGGCAGAAAATAATTGAAAACTATTAGCATTATTTCCTGAGATACCAGGATCACTAATAGTTTCATTAAAATAGCCTCCATACCAACTAAATTTATCAAACCTCTTTGCCGGAAAATATTTTTGAAACAATGATGAATTCCCTTTTAGAGTCATATCGTGGTTTCCAACTGCTACCCCATAAGGTACCAGACCATGAATTAAATCCATATTTTCACGTGCAATTTTCCACTGATCATCATTGTTCTTATCTACTATATCTCCTACATGACTTACGAAAACTATATTTTGTCGATCAATATTTTTTGCTATCCATTGTGTTTGGGATAAAAACACAGGATTTGTCACCGCCTCTTTACTGTCAGGTTCCTTTTTTGTCCCTTTTCCAAAATATTCCTGAGTATCGGGAATAACTACTATACTAAAACCACCTTCTGATATATTTTTTAACCGGTCGTCTTTCTGAACTTGACCTATAACTTGATAGCTACACCCAGTATTTAAAATAATAACGATAAACCAAATTTGATAAAAGTTTAAATATTTAAACATTACTAATTAATTGAGTTCGTCTAAAGTACGCAGATATAGATATATACTCTTTTTAAATTAATGTTAATTCGAATTTTACAACAATATGATACATGTTAATGCTATTCCCATACAATTGAAATAAACTATAAATACTAATTAAATTGAAGAACCTTTCAACTAAAGCATCGTTAAAATTATTTGCTAAACACCTTTCTCGAAAACTTCACGTTCCCAAATAATTCACCAATCTTTCCACATCATCCGTCCCGATAATATCCACTCCGTTTTCCAGGAGTAAATCCCAAAAAGCCTCAGTATCCCGATTTCCCCAAAAACGAAGCTTTAGTCCAGCGCTATGAACTCTTCCTACGATTTTTCTTATTTTTTCCTGTTCACTCGGAGGACACTCCCCTATACCATTCCAGTTTCCTATCACTCTGTACGAAGAACTGACTATAAAAACCTTGTCGCGTAATGATGCTTGCTCACTAGCATATATCGGATCGGTTAACCGTCCGTCGATATATACATTCTCCGGTAAATAAAGCCAACTATCCGGTTCCGGGCGATTACCACTTATGACAATTTTTACAGGCTTTCGGGTATCGAACACGTCCGGATTTTCTTCGTAAACATCCAGTATCCAATCCATTACAGCATTCCTTTCATTTTTGATATCAAACATAACAGCCAGGTCAAGAGCAGTATCCGGGTAAGGGTAGCTGTTATTCTCTTTCATCAAATGTTTGAGTGGTTTCAAGTACTTTTCTTCGAATGATATGGGTTTTTCGAGTTCGGACGGATCATGGGCCACTACTACTTTCCCTTCATGATAGTACAAATCAACCTCAATTATTCCTACTTTATGGTTAAATGCATTCCAAAACGGTTCTTCTTTTTGGTAATCGTTGTGGGAGTGGATGGATTGGGGAGATAATTCCGGGTTTTGGCCGTTCAATACAATGGATAGTGAAAGAATAAAGAGAGTTGTGAGAAAGTGGGTAGTTTGCATGGTGAGTGGTTTGGTCGGTGAAATAAAATTAAGGTTCAAAGGAATTATTTTCTCTCCTTAATTTTTTTTTATAAAAATATTTACATTCTAAGTTAGTCAAGTTTTGTTGGCTTTTCCCCAAAAAGAAGCTAATATTGAACCAACAAATGCGCTCCACGGCCCATATATAGCAGAACCGAGTGCCGCCCTTACACTTTCTAAAACTTCAAATGCAATACCCGTTGCCATACCACCATTTTGAATGCCAACTTCAATTGAAATTGTCCTTGCTTCAATTTTGCTATATCCCAAAAATCTTGTACAATAGTAACCTAGTAGATAGCCACCTGCATTTTGGCATAAGATAGCAAAGAATATAGTAACTCCAATTTCCAATATATCGTCAATAGACAATGCAATAGTGATAGCTATTATTAAACATATGCAAAGCATAGCTACCGAAGGTAAAACTCTTTTAATTTGGGTTGAAAATTTCGGGAAAATCCCATTTAGTGTTATCCCTAAAATCAAAGGAAGTAGAACCAGCTTCAAGATTGAAAAGAACATTGCACTAAACTCAATATTCACAAAACTTCCCGAGAGTAATTTCATTGCAATCGGCGTTAAAAAAGGTGACAGCAAAGTTGAAACGGCAGTTACAGAAATGGAAAGTGCAACGTTTGCTTTTGACAAATAAGCTATCACATTGGAACTTACTCCTCCCGGGCAAGAACCGATTAAAACTAAACCAACTGCAATTTCATCAGGCAGTTGAAATATTCCCGCAAAGGCAAAACCGGACAGGGGCATAATCATATATTGCAATCCAATCCCGATTAATATTAACTTCGGTTTGTGAAAAACCCGAACTAAGTCCTTAATTGTTAAAGTTGTCCCCATTCCCAAAAGAATAATCTGAACCATGGGTCCTATAAAAGACTTAAGTTGAAAGTCTCCCCAAGAGATAAAAGAAGATGGAAAAATAAATGCAAATAAAGCAAATGCACTTGCTAAAAATGTAAATCTAAACCTTTCAATTTTCCTAAAAAAAAGACTACCTATTGCTGCCGCAATAAACAGAAACCCCAATAATAACATTAAAAAATGCATAACTATAGACTCAGCGCATTAATTCGTGAATGAGCCTTTTCTAATTGAAACTTCATATCTACTAGTAGATCATTATCTGGCACACCAAGTGGATGTCTCGAAAAACCACCTGATCTACCTTGCAAATTGACAAGTGCTTTGACCTTACTTGGATAGGGTTTAATAAAATATGACATGACTACAGGAAGTAATATTTTCTGAATTTTTATAGCTTTTAAATAATCACCATTTCTAAAAGCATTCCATTGTAGTAGACAGGCTTCTGGCATTACTGTGGCTAAAGCAGAAATCATTCCACAAGCCCCCGATGCATAGCACCCAAATAACAATTGATCGCATGCAGCAAAAACTCTGAAATTGTTGTCTGACAAACTTACTAATTCTGCTAGCTTTATAGGTTCTACTTGCTTTATTCCTATTACCCAATCTAACTTTGAAATTTTCAAAAACTCAACTGGGGTTATTAAATTAGATTGCACAACATTATAGATAATTATTGGCATTCTTAATTCATCGCTCAACTGTCGAAAAAATTCAAAATTCTCTCTTTCGGTTGCACCATGGTAAAATACAGGTGTTATCAAAAGTACATCTACTCCTATTGTTTTTAGGGCTTTGCCTACTTCAATAACATCAGAAGTTGCATTTTTGATGATTCCTCCATAGACAGGAATACTTTTATCATTACATTCTACAAGCAGTTCATTGCACCGAATGATTTCAGAATTAGTGAGCATTGCACCCTCTCCAGTACTCCCACCTACACTGATGCCTTGAATCCCATAGTCTAACAAATATCTGGCCTCTTTTTTAAAAGATTCTTCATCCAATTTACCTTCCACATCAAATGGGACAACCATAGGTGGAATTATACCGCCTAAACTCTCACTAAGCTCCAACACTGGCATTACTTGATAATATTTTAAGGGTTCTATTTACATTTTCAATTTCCTCTTCGTTTCCACCAGACAAAGGTAGCCGGGGTCTACCTGCATCAATATCATTGAGAAGTAGCGCCTCCTTCCACAAAGCAGCAGGGTTTATTCTAGAGTTTTGTCCCATGACCCTTAGAACTGGAAACAAATTGCGCTGCATTTCTGCTGCAGTATCTACTTTCCCTTTCAAAAATAAATTGATCATTTCACGTATTCTATTTCCAAATAAATGTGACGCTCCACTTACAACACCGCCTATTCGAGAGCTCCCTCCTTGGGCATAAGTTTCAAGAATCATGGTATCATCTCCATTGTAAATAATAAAATCCTCAGGTGTGCTATTTAGGTAAGTTGTAATTTGCTTTGGGTTGAGTTCTGCCTCATCTTTTATAGCTACTATATTTTCAATTTTAGCCAATTTTCCTAACGTCCCGGGATCAATGTTAACCCCTGTGAATATCGGTATATTATAAAGGATTATAGGAATGCCTACGGAATCAGCAACTTTAGTAAAATGATTCAATATTTCCTTTTGAGTGGGCTTTGTAAAATAGGGTGCAATTACCATAGCAGCTTGAAAGCCCATAGCCTCTGCAGATTGCGTCAAATTAATTGTCTCGATTGTTGAAATACAACCTGTCCCTGCAATCAAGGGAATTTCATTGTAGCAATCCTCTTTGACAGCCTGAAATAAACTTAGTCGTTCATTAAATGTCATAGAAAAAAATTCACCAGTCGTGCCTGATAAAATAATTGAATCAGCATTACCAGATGAAATTAAATATCTAGCTAATTGTCTTGCCTTTTCCAAATCCAGAGATTGATCTTCTCTAAATGGAGTAAGCATTGGTACTAAAATCTTACCAAATGTTTTTTGTAAGTTCATTTATATATTATTTTAATTTTTCTATTGAAATGATGGCTAATTCAGCAGAATTATTATTTAAAAGTTGCCTTCCTTCCCCTTTTCGTCCTTGCTTTCCACCATCATTTGAATACACGACATATAAAGATCCATCATGTTCAATGGCGTACGGATAAGCTAATTTAACTTTAGGATGTGATTCAACTTCTTCACCCAACAAAACTGCATCTCTAATCTTGAATATTTTAGAAAATTCCTTTTCACCTGGTCTACTAATGGCAATTGTAAGTGGCCGCCTATCATTCCCTGAATTACTTGTAGTGCTGGATATTAAATACCGTTGACCTGTGGATAAAATTCCAGCATATGGTTTAGTGGCAGCCATGGGCATGTTACTTGGTTTTAGTTTTGTCCAGGTCTCGCCAAAATCACGACTAAAAGATACCCACGCCAATGGATGTGAATAATTTTCAACTTTAGGCGTATTAAAGCTAGAACGTGCAATTAGTAATATATCAGAAGAATCCACTATTATACTTGACTCGCCCCATATATTAGCATCTGTTGGGATCTTTATTACTGACCATTTTTTCGTAATATCACTATTATTACAAATAGCAACTGCTGGTGGGTTCCCGTTTCCAACAGAAAATCCTGCCATGATAATATTACCATTTTTCATTTTAACAGGTTCTTGAAGGGGCCAAAATCCATCTTCCGCAATAATACCCCTGGAAGACCATGTATTTGTGCTTTTATTCCACTTAAAAGCTCGTGTATGAACATTGTTTAATTCACCGTCAAAGGAACCCATCAATGACCACATGGAATTCTTATCCGAATAAAATACTCCGTGACTAATAGCTCCATTTTCTAATGGCTTACCGACGGGAATGAGGGTATCAAAAGATTTCAAGTTTTTAGATTGATAAGAATTTGCAACTTCTCCTGCTGTATTCTCTACCCCTTTATTATGACCAAATGAAACAAACCATGAATTCTCAAAATTAGCAATTGCTACTCCATGAAGAAATCTATAGCCATCGCTTTCTGGTTCATATTTTTTAATAGTCCTAAATTCAACATCTTTAATCTGTCGAATCTCCTCCTTACTTGGAACTTCTTGATACTTCCATATTTTTATTAATTCCTCTTCAGTTACAGTTCCCTGCCCGCATAGAAAGTTGAAGTTAGATATAAATAGGGATAGTAATAGACCCCATTGTAAATTACAATAGTACATAATTATGTTATTTAAAGAATTTATAAATTCGCCCCCCTTAACTCAGAAATTAGTAGATGTTTTTAGCCAGTCGTCGAGTAAACCCGGGCATCTCAGCCCGAGATTCTCACAGAACCGTACGTGACAGTCTCCCGTCATACGGCTCTTAT
>NZ_JAJSLW010000019.1 GCF_021729145.1 Membranihabitans maritimus
TGTCTTTTTCATTCTGCAGTTTAATTTATGATTTTTTTTTCATTTTTAAACTGTCTCATTTTTAGGGAAGGCTACAATCCCGCTTTTTCATGACCAACCTAAAGGCTTTCGGTAGAATATTGGCTAGTATTGATAGCTGATTACAGACGATGGGTCATTCTAAATTTTTATCTATTTTTATATATCCTTGTAATAACAGATCCGTTTTTTGTGCAGTCGGAATTTATATTCCTTCCAGAGATTACGGACATTCATATTATTCTCTTGTTCGGGATTACTTTCCACTTTTTTGATTCCATTTTTTATGTATTGTTTGAGGATCTTTTCAAAAATAATTGAGGTAATACCTTTCTGTTGGTAGTCGGGATGAATGGCAATTAATAGCATTTCAGCGCGGTCATTGTATCTGGATGCATTCCATAAATAGTAAAAACCAAAAGGGAATAATAAACCCTTTGCTTTTTGAAGTGCTTTGGTGTAGGAAGGCAATGTCAATCCAAATCCGATGAGCTTGCCATTTTGATCGTTGACCAGCGAAATATATTCCTTATTGATCATCGGGATATATTTCTTAAAATAATAGTCTTTTATCTCTTTGGAGAGAGGGACAAATCCCGGAAGATGGGCATAGCATATATTTATTAATTGGATGATTTGACGCGCTTGCTCTAGTTTTTCGTTTTTAGAATTAAAGCTGGCATAATGGAGGTTGTAGCGATTGCGAACAAGTTCTGAAAACTTTATGATTTTTTCAGGGATTTTATTGGGGACGGTAAATTCATGTTCCAGCCATTTGAGGTAGGTTTTATACCCACATTGGACAATAAAGTCGCGATAATAAGGAAAGTTGTAAATGGTAGAAGCATTGGACAATTCCTCAAAACCTTCTGTCAGCAAACCGGCGGCATCGAGATTTGTATAACCGAAAGGGCCGATCAATTTTTTTATTTCTTTACTTCGAGCCCAATCTTCACCGGCTTTGAGAAGAGATCGACATACCTCGATATCCTTTATGAAATCAATTTTATTGAACCGGCCGACTTTCTCCCCGGAAAATTCAATTTCATGGTAATTGATAATAATTTGCATTCGGCCTACTACCTCACCGGTATTATTTTTAGCCAGGAACATTTTTGTCTCGATTCCCGGGTCTATTTGAGGAATATCCGTAAGATAACTTCTTTCATCACTTTTGATAGGGGGTGCCCAATATTTATTATCCTTATAGAGGTCATACGGCAATTGTATGAAAAGGTCCAGATCCGTCTTATTCTCTACATGTACAATCTCAATCATCCCATTTATTATAATAAGAACCCAGTAAAAATTGAAATAAAGATTAGGGTAAAAAAGTCGGTCTCTATATCCGTTCCGGATAAAGAGAACAAAATCGTTTGGCTGTCTATCCGAATCTTAGTACGCAGGACCAGCCATCAGGAACCAAAAATGAAATTAGCTTTTATTCTTGTGCTTTTCTACCAATGGCTTTAGTTGTTGCAGTAATTGTTGGGGTTGTTGATATCCCTTGAGAATTTTAACTCTTTTAAATTCGGCATCCAAAACGACAAATGACGGGTAGGAAAGTTGTCCTTTTAGCAAAGAATAAGCCAACTGGTGAATGCCATTTCTCCCTGCATCGACCCATTCAAATGTTTTTCCAGCGAACTGGATCTGTTCTTTTTGTTCTGCGTCTAACTTTACATTATGGAAATTGTCATTCATAAAAGATTTGACGGTTTCATCGGTAAATGTCTTTTTATCCATTACTTTACACCATCCACA
Organism: Membranihabitans maritimus; assembly: GCF_021729145.1. GTDB lineage: Bacteria > Bacteroidota > Bacteroidia > Chitinophagales > Saprospiraceae > Membranihabitans > Membranihabitans maritimus. The sequence continues at coordinate 1,783 of NZ_JAJSLW010000019.1, forward strand.
CCAATCCGTGTACACATCGATGAAAATTAATTTTTTATCGGAATCATTTTCTTTCACAGCTTCCTCAAAAGAAAGCCATTCAATGCTATCTGCTTTTGACTTGTTATTGACATGGGTAAATGCTGAAATACTTAGCAGCCCAAGTAAAACAAAAGGGGTAAATATCCATTTTTTCATATTAAAATCATTTTGTATTTAGATAGTCTCGTTTATTATTTCTTTTCAACGCTGAATAATCATTAATTGTTCCTAAATCGCGATTTAGCGCTATACTCGCATTGATTTCGAAACCGATAAGTAAGATAAAACAATTTAATTCAATCCATACCATCATAACTATAACGGCGCCAATAGATCCATATATTTTATTATAGCTGCCGAAATTATTGACATAAAAGGCAAAACCCAGGGAAGTGGCTATGATTAGGACGGTAGCAAGCGTTGTTCCAGGGGTGAGGTATCCTGTTTTTTTTCGAAAAGGAGGGGCATATCGATATATTACCGCGACCATTGAATAAAAGATTAAAAAGGTCAAACACCAATTGGCCATTGTAATTAAAGGTCTGAAATATTGGGCTTTAATAAGATAGGTAAAAATGTAGTTCAGTATAAAGTCGGATGATATGACCATGATCACTGAAGAAACCATAAACAAGAACAGTAATCCCGTTAGCCAAATAGCAATAAATCGTTTTTCAAAAAAATTTCTGGTCTTGAAGGTCGTATCAAAGCTTTTCTCGAAGCCTGTCATCATGTTCATTACGCCATTGGAAGAAAAATATACCATGAGTAAAAAAGACAATGACAATAGGTTGCCACGTTGGATCATACTAAGATCTTTGATCGTCTCACCCAGCCATTCTTCAGTACTCTGAGGCAGGAATTCAAAAATGAAATTGTATAAGATGGTATCAAAATTAGCGATTGGGATATACGGAACCAAAGATACAAGTAAAATCAGTGCGGGAAATAAAGACAGGAAAAAACTAAAGGCCATAGAGTTTGCCCTTACTCCTATATTGCCTTCCATCCATTCGTAGTAGAGCAGTCTGCATACATCCCAGACCGGTACCTTTTGAAATCCCGGCAGGGAAGTGGTTTGTGCCCAGTGTGAAAAGCGTTGTACCGTTTTATTGGATAGAATTTTATCTTTTAATCCCAAAGTTTTATTTTAATTAGATAAATTATCAATTTCTGCTAATTTATCAAGAATAAAGCGCGGTGTAGGGATTCTTTTACCACTATTTTTGTCTACAAAGCAAAGTTTTACAATGCCCTGGTTGAGTAATTTTGATTTTTCATTGTAAATATTGGTGTCAAAAACGATTTCCTTTTTAGTCAGGATTTTGATTTTTGTCCGGAGTGTGAGTAAGTCGTCGTATTTAGCAGGTCTGAGATAGCGTACCTGAAGGGATATGACGGGCATCATAATTCCATTCTCTTCCAGGCTTTTGTATTCTATACCCAGTTCTCTCATGGTCTCCGTTCTTCCGATTTCGTAAAACCTTGCATAATTGCCGTAATAGACAAATCCCATCTGGTCGGTTTCACTGTAACGGACTCGGACGGTAAAATTGAAAGTGTTTTTAATTGCCACTAATCTTTTATTTTTTACAGGACGTTGGCCCGTATTTTTTTCCAAATCCAGATAAGCGCTATAGTGGATACGATGGATACTACTGTATACCCAATGGCCCAGGTCGTTTCACCATAGATATAATTACCGGTCGCAAATAAAGTGGAGAAAATGAGGATAGAGCCAATCAGCATTGCCAAAATGCCATCGGGGACAGTCCATTTTAGTTTTTTATCGATATCCAGTCCTTCGGATTTAGCATCCACCCGGATTTTTTCCCATCCGGGACCTCCGGGTTGAATTTTATTATAAAAATTATAGAGGGTTTCTTTCTTTTCAGGTTTGGTTATGAAAGTAGCCGTTACCCAAATTATGGTAGTAAATAGAACGATCCATAGAAACTTATACGATGGATTCCAACTTTCGGGATATAAACCGAAATTGAACATAATCGTAATAATACCACTGGCAAACATGGCTGTGATTTCACTCCAGGCATTGATTCTCCACCAAAACCAACGAAGCAAAAATATCAATCCGGTACCCGCTCCAAAAGCGATAATAATGTCAAAAATTTGTAAAGCATTGGTCAAAACTAAAGATAAACCCGCAGATAGAACCATTAGAATAACGGTACAAATTCTACCCACACGCACCAATTCTTTTTCTGTGCTTTCGGGCCTTACAAATCGCTTGTAAAAATCATTTACAAGATAAGAGGCTCCCCAGTTTAATTGCGTGGATATGGTAGACATATAGGCTGAAATTAAACTGGCTAGAACGATGCCGATAAATCCTTTGGGTAAAAAGGTCAACATGGCGGGATAGGCCAGGTCATTTCCTATTTTATCTTCCGTAATGTTGGGGAAAGCAGATCGTAATGAATCCAGGTCGGGAAAGACTACAAGCGAGCATAACGCTACAATAATCCAGGGCCAGGGACGTAATGCGTAGTGGAGGGCATTGAAAAAGAAGGTTGCGCCAATGGCGTGATTTTCATCTTTGGCCGCCAACATACGCTGGGCAATATATCCGCCACCACCGGGTTCTGCACCGGGATACCAGGAATTCCACCACTGGACAGCGAATGGTATGATAAACAAGGTGATCATTGTTTCCTTATTGGTCAGGTCGGGAAAGATGTTCATTTTCTCCACCACATTCGTATGGGTAAACAAGTTTTCAAGGGATCCGATTTTCGGGTGGTCGATGGCAAAATAAGCAGCTGATATGGCACCGACCATAGCTACAAAAAACAGTATAAAGTCCGTATATACGACGCCTTTGAATCCTCCCATTGAACTAAAAACCACGGTAATTACAGAGGCTATACCGATGGTTTGTAAAGGTGTCAGGCCCAGCATAATTCCCCCTATCTTAATGGCTGCAAGGGATACCGCAGACATCGCCAGTACATTGAAAAACAAACCGAGAAATACAGAGCGAAACCCCCGAAGGAACTTGGCCGCTTTTCCCGAATAGCGCAATTCGTAAAATTCTATATCTGTAGTTACGTTGGATTTTCTCCACAATTTGGCGTAGACGAATACGGTCATCATCCCAGTGAGTAAAAAGATCCACCAGGTCCAGTTTCCGCTAACTCCGTCCTTTCGCACGATATCTGTGACCAGGTTTGGGGTATCTGTTGAAAAGGTGGTAGCCACCATGGACATTCCCAATAACCACCAGGGCATGTTTCGGCCAGATAAAAAATATTCGGACGAATTTTTACCGGATTTTTTTGATACCCAAAGTCCAATGAACAATGTGACAAATAGAAAAAATACGATAATTCCCCAGTCAAGTGTAGAAATATTCATAGTTGTTGGTGTTTAAGTCGTTTCCTCAAATTTATTCCTTTCACCGCCTTTTCTCCAGATACTGTACAGAGTGCAGCGTCATGTTGTGTTATACCCCTAATGTAGGAGTAGTTATTGGTTTAAGCGCGTTAAATTTAAAAAAATAGAATAAAATTCATGTGGGCGAACACAGAAAATTTAATATTTTGTTTACGAAAAATTACTTAACTTTTCTCAATTTAAAAATTAAACGATATTTATGAGTGACAAAATCACTTTAGTAGTACTAGCAGCAGGAATGGGTAGTAGATTTGGAGGTTTGAAACAAATGGAGCCGCTGGGGCCCAATGGAGAGACATTATTAGATTACTCGGTTTACGATGCCTATCACGCTGGATTTCGGAAAGTAGTATTTGTAATCAGGGACTTTTTTGCAGATGATTTTAAAGAGCAGATAGGAAGTAAAATTGAGGAGTATATGGAAGTGGAGTATGTGTTTCAGGATGTCAATGTAGAAGTTCCCGGTGTAGATGGAATTGTGGAAAGGGAGAAGCCCTGGGGGACGAACCATGCTGTTTTGGTTTGCAAAGATGTGGTTGATGAACCATTTGCCGTTATTAATTCTGATGATTATTACGGGAAAGATGGGTTTTACAAAGTGGCTAAATTTTTGAAAGAGGATGTTACCCCCGAGCGATATTCTCTGATCGGATATATCCTTAAGAATACATTATCAGATTCCGGAACTGTAAACAGGGGAGTATGTAAGACAGATGAGAAGGGAAACTTAGTGTCAATTGAGGAAACCTTGAAGATTGCCCGTAATGAGGAAGGAGAAGTTATACGCGGTGATAAAGGTACCGAACTGGATGAAGATTCGATTGTATCTATGAACTTTTGGGGTTTCCATCCTACCTATTTCGAGAAATTGGAGAAAGGTTTTCGCGAATTTGTAGCTGCGAATAAAGATCATTCCAAAGCTGAGTATTATATTCCTGTTCTAATTGATGAAATGATCAATAGCGGTGAAATTGTATTGAATGTCATTCCTTCGCACGATAACTGGTACGGTGTAACATACAAGGAAGATGCCGGAAAAGTCAAAAAAGCATTTAAGGAATTGCACGATAACGGGGCTTATCCCGAGACGCTCGAAATATAGATGAATCATCGGTCTGCAGGAATAGGAATCGTTATTGCCGGTGTTTTGATTATAGCTGTTGGTGCTTTAATTTACTTTACGGGGTTTCGATGGATTTCTTGGTTTGGGAATTTGCCAGGTGATATTCGTATCGAAAATGAGAACAGCCGGTTTTATTTCCCCATTGTATCCATGATTCTTGTGTCCATTATATTGAGTGTGGTCATGAAAGTACTTAATAAAATTTTATGAGTAGCCGAGAAGAGGATTTAAATATCCCTGCGTCCAGTGATCCCAGGGTAGTAGTGTTGGGAGCTGGTTTTGGTGGGTTGACTTTTGTCCGTAAGTTCCGGAACAGTGGGTATCAGGTAGTATTAATTGACCGCAATAATTTTCACCAGTTTCAACCGCTGTTTTATCAGGTAGCCATGGCTGGGTTGGAACCCAGCGCTATCGCTTTCCCGATTCGAAAAGTATTTCAGAAAAGAGAGAATGTTTTCGTCCGGCAGGCAGAAATTCTGGAAGTGGATCCGGAAGAGCGATTGGTTGTTACCGATCGCGGGAATGTGCAATTTGATTTCCTGGTAATAGGGATAGGGGCTGTAACTAATTTTTTCAATAACGAAGCTATAGCGCAAAAGAGTTATTCTCTTAAGACCCTGGGTGAATCGCTGGGAATCCGAAACCGGATTTTTGAGGATTTTGAAGAGTCACTGATGTCGCGGAATTATAATGATCGGCAAAAATTAATAGATTTTGTTATTGTAGGAGGGGGTCCTACCGGAGTAGAAATGGCCGGTGCACTGGCAGAAATGAAACGGTATATTATACCAAAAGATTACAGGGAATTGGACCCCGGGGAGGTGGATATTTACCTGGTTCAGTCTGGCGAGCATTTATTGCCGGGAATGCGGCCGGAAAGTCAGCAGCGTGCTGAACGATATCTCTCGGATATGGGCGTTACTCTGATCCTGAATGACAGGGTTGTGGATTATGACGGAGAAAGTGTATTTCTCAAAAATGGAGATCCGATATTAGCTGAAAAATTGATTTGGGCTGCAGGGGTTCGTTGTCCGGAGGTGCCGGGATTGTCCGGGGAAGAGCAAGTAGATAATAAAGGGCGTTTTTTAGTCGATCAGCATTGTAGGGTGAAGGGTTTTGAAAATATATTTGCTGTAGGGGATATAGCACGGATGGACACAGACGATTACCCATACGGGCACCCTCAGGTAGCCCAGGTTGCATTACAGATGGCTTCCTATGTGGCATCTTTTCTGGATAAAAGGGGGCACTCAAAAGAGAAAAAGCCATTTGTTTATAAAGATAAAGGCGCTTTGGCTACTATAGGTAGAAATAAGGCGGTAGCCGATTTACCCCGGTTTTCCCTGGGAGGGTTTTTAGCCTGGTTAATATGGCTTTGGGTTCATTTATATGCATTGATCGGGACGCGGAATAAATTGATAGTGGTTATTAATTGGATGTGGAATTATTTCACGTATGATACGGCCCTTCGCCTGATCATTAAGCAAAAGGGGAATTCAGCAGAGGCAAAACAGGAGTCCTAAGCTAGTCCTGGTAGACCATCTATCTAAATAATTTTTGAAAGCAAGGGCTCCTTTCTCGGTGATGGACTGGATACGATTAGGCATGAGCTCCTGCCTTGGCCGTACCCATGACCTACCATACCATTTGTATGGAAAGTCTTTCCGCTGAAAGCTTTCCTTAGCAGACGTTTCGTTAAAAATCCTGGCTAATGTGTTGCTATGGGTGTTTGTCCAGCCAGTTGTGTCCTACTTGCGATAAATATTAATTCAAGTGGTTTTTCCCCTTACGGACGAGACGACATCTATCATTTAATTAATTGTTCTTTAGGTTTATTGGATGCAGTTATGAATGAACCCTTCTAAACCATAAGTAAAAATATAGTTTTTTGAGGAATGGGTGCTATCCTGCTTTCAATTAATAAAACATAAATGGGTAAAAGGGAATATCACCATGGGATTAGTATTCCCTAACTTTGTTGAGGATATTATTAAGTTGTTCTATTTCTTCCTCTGAAAGATGAGAAAACTGGCTGACGAGAAATCTTGGAATAAGGTCATCTAGTTGTTCCAGGGTAAAATGTCCCTTTTTTGTCAGGGATATGGTTACTTCGCGTTTGTCATTAGGGGAGGGGGTCCGTTCAGCGAGTCCTTTGCTGACGAGTGCGGTTACTACCCGGGAAGTATTGGCCATCTGATGTACCATCCTTCGTTGGATATCCTTGATATTAATAGGCGTATCATTTTGTCCCCGAACGATACTCATAATATTGAATTGGGGGAGATTGATGTCAAATTTTTTAATGACCGATTCTAGCTTTTGGCTGATATACTGTCCGGTGTAAACAATGTTGACATGGACTTTTTGTTCTTTGGATTTGAATTTGGATTGCTGAATTTCTTCTTCTATTGTTCTCATAATAAATAGGTTCAAATGTTGAACTAATTTTTACGACCTATGTGAAAAATGTTGAAGACCAACAGCTTTTCACGGTCCCGGTTAATGTATTTTCTCTAGTTTTCAGTATAACAAATAGCCAGCAAAATTAAATTATAGCTAAATTACTTGATAAAAACAAGAGTCTTTATATTTTTACGGCTGAAAATACGCTTTAGATTTTCCGGTCCCATAGTTCAAGGGATAGAATAGGAGTTTCCTAAACTCTAGATCCAGGTTCGAGTCCTGGTGGGACCACTTTTAATAAACGTAACTTCAAGATAGTCAATTTGTTATTTTATTCGCGTGTAAGAGGTGAAAATCTAGGCACGAAATATCTAAATCTTCTCTCAAAATCTCAATTAATTTTTATTTCTCAAAATCTTCCCTATCTTAATCTTCTATTTTCTGAAATTTTAAAATATAACCCTATCCCCAAATGCCTTTCAACGAAGATTCGCGTGTTAAAATTCCTGCTATTTTACATCTTATACGTTTAGGATACAAATACTTATCCTTAAAGAGTGCTAAGTGGGATAAAGAAACTAATATTTTTAGGGGAATTTTTAGGGAAAGCGTTCAAAATATCAATCCAGACTATTCTTCCGATGAAATACTTACCCTCTATAAAAAGGTTTCACTGGCCTTAAAAAATGAGGATTTGGGACAGGAATTTTATGAAATGTTAATGGAACAGTCTGAAATACGTCTTATCGACTTTCATGACTTTTCAAATAACACCTTCCATGTAGTTACAGAATTGCCTTATGAAAAAGATGATGAAAGTTTCAGGCCGGATATTATTTGTTTGATTAATGGTATGCCGTTGGTATTTATTGAGGTTAAAAAGCCAAATAATCGGGATGGGGTATTAGCTGAGAGGAAGCGAATTAATGAGCGGTTTCGAAATCGCAAATTCAGGCATTTTATTAACATTACCCAGTTAATGATTTTTTCCAATAATATGGAGTATGAAGAAGGTGTCATTGAACCCATTGTTGGAGCATATTATGCAAGTCCATCATACGGTGAGCCTATTTTTAATTATTTCAGGGAAGAGGAGGATTTTAATTTATCTCGAATATTAATGCCACTAACCGAGGAAGAAGAAAACAGCGTCTTACAATATACAAACCTAGTCTCCATAAAAAATTCTCACGCATTTACAATCAATAAAGATCCTCACAGGCCTACAAATCGAATTTGTACTTCTTTATTACAAAAAGACAGATTACATTTTATATTACAGTATGCTATCGCCTATGTGAAACGCGAAAATGGCCTTCAAAAACATATAATGCGATACCCCCAGCTTTTTGCAACCAAAGCTATTGCCAAAAAATTGGACCAAGGATTACGAAAAGGTATAATCTGGCATACTCAAGGTAGTGGGAAAACAGCCTTGGCATTTTATAACGTAAAACATTTGACAAATTACTATCGAGAAAAAGGAGTTATTCCAAAATTTTACTTCATTGTAGATCGGTTAGATTTGTTGATTCAGGCTTCTAATGAATTTAGAATACGTGGATTAGTGGTACATAATATTGATTCGAGAGAAGATTTTGCAAAAGATATCAAATCTACTACAGCCATACACAATGATTCAGGCAAGGCGGAAATCACTGTTGTAAATATCCAAAAATTCAAGGATGATCCTGATGTCACGCGAAATACAGACTATAATGTAGATATAAAACGAATTTATTTTTTGGATGAAGTACACCGGAGTTACAACCCGAAAGGTAGTTTCCTGGCGAATTTAAAAGAATCTGATCCTAGCGCCATTAAAATTGGTCTAACCGGTACTCCACTTCTCGGAAACGATTACAATTCAAGGGATTTATTTGGTGATTATATTCACAAGTATTATTATAATCGATCCATTGCTGACGGTTATACCTTGCGATTGATTCGCGAAGAAATAGAGACTTCTTATAAAATGCAATTACAGGAGACTTTGAATAAGATCTCTATTCTGAAAGGAAGCTCTAATAGAAGGAAAGTCTTTTCGAAGCCAAATTTTGTGGAGCCAATGCTCGATTATATCATTGATAATTTTGAGCAGGCACGATTAACATTTGACGATGATACAATAGGGGGCATGGTGATTTGTGATTCTTCAGATCAGGCCAAACAGATGTATGAAATTTTTCAGGAAAAGTATGCAACCGGGGAACAAAAATATCTTATGGCTGCTGAAGATCCGGTCAGCTATAAGAGAAGGCGCGAAGCCCGGCGAAAAGTAAAATCCGCGGCTCTTATTTTACATGATATAGGTACCAAACAAGACCGAAAGGATTGGGTGGATGATTTTAAAAAAGGTGATTACGACTTTCTCTTTGTTTACAATATGTTGCTTACCGGCTTTGATGCACCGCGTTTGAAAAAATTATACATTGGAAGGATAATTAAATCCCACAACCTTTTACAAGCTCTTACCCGCGTCAATAGGACGTATAGAGATCATAGATATGGGTATGTAGTTGACTTCGCCGATATCGAAAAGGAATTTGACAAAACGAACAGGGCTTATTTCGACGAACTACAGTCAGAGCTGGGCGATGAAATGGAAAATTATTCTGATTTATTTAAATCAGGGGAAGAGATTGAAAGAGAAATTGAAGAAATAAAGGATGTTTTGTTTCATTTTGATACGATCAATCCAGCTGTATTTTCGGGTCAAATAAGTGAAGTTAATGACAGGAAGGAAATGCTCCGTATTACAAAATCGCTAGATAATGCTAGAGATTTGTACAATATAATCCGACTTACAGGACAATACAAATTACTTGAAAAGTTGGATTTTAGGGCGTTATCTACACTGTCCCGTATGGCACATGACAGACTAGCTTTGATCAATCAAAAGGAAAGTATAGAACAGAACCTAGAAAACACCAATCTGCTGAATCTGGCATTGGAAGAGGTGATTTTTGCCTTCACCAAGGTCGGGGAAGAAGAGATGGTCCTTGCAGATCAACTCAAAGATATGTTGCGAAAAACACGCGAAGGAATGGGCGCTAATTTTGATTCCAAAGACCCACAATTTATATCTTTGCGGGAAGAATTGGAACGCTTGTTCAAGAAGAAAAATTTGAACAACGTAAGTAAAGAGGAAATGGAGTGTAACATGGAGGAACTGAAAGTAATCTATAATCAAGCTAATGAACTCAATCGACAAAACAATTTGTTGAGAGCAAAATACGACCAGGACGAAAAGTATACCCGTCTTCACAAACGTTTGATGGAGAAAGATCCGCTTACGGATAATGAACGGAAGCTATACGAAGCCTTAAATGATTTGAAAAAGGTTATGGATATTGAAATATTGGATAATTCCAAGGTCATGGAGAATGAAAACTATATGAAGCGATTAATTGATAGAAATGTGATTCAAGTTTTGAAGGACCATCATTTTCCGGTCAGGTTAGAAACTGTGGATCGGATCAACCATTTATTAGTTAACGAATATATAAATGAATACAACGGAATAGGAGCATGACAGAGACTCAAAAATTTCAAGCAAAGACCAAAGAACTCATAGACGGGCTCAAAAGTACCTGTGCGAACTACGGTTTAGGCAACGATGGCAATGAATTTAAAATCATCACCCAGGTTTTTCTTTACAAATTTCTAAACGATAAATTTATCTATGAAGCCAGGCAAGTAGATCCTTCACTGGCGGAGGGGGACAATGTAGAGGAACAATTGGCTGGTATGAATAATGATGATTTCGAACTATTGTATCGACAGATGGATGAGGATACAGCCAGGATATTTCCCGGTCAATTTATATCCAGTCTTTTCAACAGACAAAACGAGGATCGATTTGCCAAACTTTTTGATAGTACTTTACTGGATATTGCCGGGCAAAACAGTGATATTTTTTCAGTAGTGACCGATACCGGGCGCAAAATCGTGTTATTTGAAGAATTGAGTGAATATGTAGCCAGCAAACGCGATGACTTTTGCAGGGCAATTATCAACCGATTGGCGGAATTTAGTTTTGAACATATATTCAATGAAAAGTTTGACTTTTATTCCACGATTTTTGAATACCTGATCAAGGATTACAACAGTAATAGCGGTGGAAAATACGCCGAGTATTTTACCCCGCATGCTGTGTCCAAAATTATGGCGAGATGTCTCGTCAATGAAGGCGTAAGCAATGTTACAATATACGATCCCAGTGCAGGATCGGGTACACTGTTGATGAACTTGGCGCACCAAATAGGCGAGGACAGATGCACTATTTATTCTCAGGATATATCGCAAAAGTCATCGCAGCTATTGCGATTGAATCTGATATTGAACAATCTTGTGCATTCTATTCCCCATATTGTCCAGGGCAATACTATTTTGGAACCATACCATAAGGAGGGGAGTCGTTTGCAGCAGTTTGACTATATCGTATCCAATCCGCCATTCAAGCTTGATTTTTCTGATTTCAGGGATGACTTGGATAAAGATTCAAATATAAATCGCTTTTTCGCTGGTATTCCTACAATCCCCAAGAAACAAAAGGATAAAATGGCCATTTATCAGCTCTTTTTACAACATATAATGTACAGCCTCAAAAAAGACGGCAAGGCGGCCATTGTTGTGCCTACGGGTTTCATAACGGCGCAAAGCGGTATCGATAAAAAAATTCGCGAAGCGGTGGTGAAAGAAAAAATGCTTGCCGGTGTAGTGAGTATGCCGAGTAATATTTTTGCGAATACGGGAACCAATGTCTCAGTGATATTCCTGGATAAACAAAATAAAGGCGATGTAGTTCTGATAGATGCCAGCAACCTGGGCAAAACCGTGAAGGAAGGCAAAAATCAAAAGACCGTGTTGCAACCGGATGAGGAAGAGCTGGTCATTAGTACATTCTGTCAAAAAGAACAAGTGGACGAACTGAGTGTGGTGGTGAGCTACGACGAGATCAAAGCAAAGAACTATAGCCTGAGTGCCGGCCAGTATTTTGAAATCAAAATTGAATATATAGATATTACAGAAGAAGAATTTAAATCAAAGTTGTCGGGTTTCGAAAAGGATTTAAAGGAGCTTTTTGCGGAAGGCAAGGAACTGGAAGAAGCGATTGAGGAGAATTTGAAAAGTTTGAAGTATGAGTAAATGGGAAAGGGCCAGTTTGAAAAGTTTCCTTAACATTGAGATGGGCCAGTCTCCAAAATCGGTTTATGTTAATAATCACTGTGATGGAGTACCGTTACTCAATGGACCAGCAGAATTTACTGATAAATATCCAATACCTGTTCAATATTCGACTAGAGGTACTCGAAAGGCTAATAAAAATGATATTTTATTTTGTGTCAGAGGTTCAACTACAGGCAGAATGAATATAGCCGATCAGACCTATTTTATTGGACGTGGTCTAGCATCTATATCCCACAAAAATGGCTGTCACTTAAATTCTTTTGTGAAAGGTTTACTAGAAATATACTTAAATGGATTATTGGGAGGAAAAGGTGGTTCAGTATTTCCAAACATTAATAAAAGTCAGTTGCTAGATTTTGAGATAAATCTTCCTCCACTATCTAATCAAATAGCCATTGCCAAAGTCCTATCCGACTTAGATGCAAAAATAGAAGTCAACAACAAAATCAATGAGAAGCTGGAAGCCATGGCCAAACTCGTATACGATTATTGGTTTGTACAGTTTGATTTTCCCTACGACTTTGCGCGCGGAAAACCCGATATAAACGGCAAACCGTATAAATCCTCCGGCGGTAAAATGGTCTATAACGAGGAATTGAAACGTGAAATCCCGGAAGGGTGGGAGGTGAAACCGTTAAATTACCTAATTTCTGAATTTAAAAATGGAGATTGGGGTAAGGATAAAATTCAAGGCAACTATACTTTTTCAGTAAAATGTATAAGGGGTACAGATATTCCAGATACCTATACTACGCATTCTGATAATTCTCCAGCTAGATTTATTTTAGAGAAAAATAAGAATAAGTGTTTATCCGAAGGTGATTTTGTAATCGAGATATCTGGAGGAAGTCCAACGCAATCTACAGGCAGAATATGTTTAATTACCAAAGAATTATTGGATAGAATTGGGCAAGATGTTATATGCTCTAATTTTTGCAAGGCTACAAGTATTAGTGATAATAGTGCAACATATTACTTTTTAAACACTTGGCAACTGTTATATGATAATGGAGTATTATTTTCCTGGGAAGGTAAAACAAGCGGTATAAAAAACCTTCTATTTAAATCTTTTGTAAAAAATTATTTAATACCAATTCCACCTCTAGAGATAAGAGAAAAATATCAGAAAATTATAGAAACTAACTATAGAACAACACAGATAAATCTCGCAGAAAACCAACATCTAGCTTCCCTTCGCGATTGGCTTTTACCTATGTTGATGAACGGGCAGGTAAGTGTGGACGAAGCAGAGTATATGGTTTATGAAACTGTAAGTATGGCTGCAGAAGAGGTCGAAGAATAAAAAAAGCTAACTATGAAAAATTCACAAAAACCGGATAAAATCAACTTGGGGCGTTTGATTGAAAAAATCAAGAAAGGCAATTACCAAGTCCCGGATTTTCAGCGGGAATTTGCCTGGCAGCCCTGGGACATTCGAGAGTTGATCAAGTCCATTTTTATGGATTATTATATCGGGACACTATTGCTTTGGGAAGGTAGGGAAGAAAACTTCAATACCCTTTCATGCGATCCCATTTTTGCTTTTGAAGGAGAACGCCAGGACCCGGAGTATATCGTACTGGACGGTCAGCAGCGCCTGACGGCGATGCACTATGCCTTTTTTCAGCCGGAAGAGCAATTCCGAAATCGGAAAAATCGATACCTGTATTTTGTCAGGTTGCGCGAATTGCTGGATGAAAATTACGACGAAGCCTTTTTTTACTACCAGGAAACCAAGAAGTATAGAGAGATCCTGGATGAAAAGGAACTGCAGTTCGCTGATCATTTGATGCCCCTCGGTATCCTGAAAGGCGGTACCTGGGAGCTTCAGCAGTGGATATTGGACTACAAGGCTTATTGGGCGGAAAAGGCTATTGAAAGCAACAGGGAAAATCCTGAAAGGGCTGTACGATTTCAGGAATATTCCGATTCGGCCAATGAGTTAAAAGATATTTTTCTGGAATTGCTTAATGACTACCAGATCAGTTACATTGCCCTGGATGAAAAGTTGGGCATAGCCAAGGTGTGTGACATCTTCACCCATATCAATTCCAGGGGTGTAAAACTCGATACCTTCGATCTCCTCAATGCAATTACCCGACCAAAGGACATTTATCTGAAGGAAATGTACAGGCAGGCGTCGGTTGAGTTGGATGATTTGAATTATCCCGGTTTTGAGATGAAGCAATATATCCTGATGGTTATGTCGATTTTTGAACAGAGTTATTGCAGTCCCAAGTATTTGTATTACTTAGTCCCAGGTGAAGAAAAAACCATTAAAACGGCAGATGGCAGCAGGAAGAATGTTGTACTGATAGAGGATAAAGAAGAGTTTATTGAACGATGGGATGAGGCTGTAAGTGCTATTCTCAATGGATTGAAGCGGTTGAAAAACCCGAGGGATTTTGGTGCGATTGCGAGCAAATTTTTGCCCTATCCCTCGATTATTCCGGCCCTGTCTGCGATCTATCACCATGTGAAGTCTGCTGAACTGTCGAATAAAGTGGATATCCATTCCAAAGTCAAAAAATGGTATTGGGCGTCCATATTCCAGAACCGGTATTCCAGTTCTGTTGAAAGTTCTACAACAAAGGATTATTTGGATCTGCAAAAGTGGTTTCAGGACGAAGATACTATTCCAGAGTCTCTTTTGGATTTTTACAGGGATTATAAGCAGTTGGACCTGCACCGGGAGGTAAAGAATGCCTCTGCCATTTACAAAGCCATTTTCAATCTGTATATAATCAATGGAGCAAAGGATTGGGAAACTTTTGATTTTCCTGAGTACGATTCGATAGACGATCATCATATTGTTCCTAAAAGTTGGGGAAAAGAACAGGACTTGGGGAATAGAATTAATACCATTCTCAATCGTGCGCCGCTTACACCGGAGACGAACCGTCACATTATCAACAATCGATTGCCGAATGACTACCTTCGAGATTTGTTTGACAATAATGACGAGGATAAAGTGTACAAGCTTCTGGATACTCACCTAATCAGTAAAAAAGCTGTAGATATATTACTGCGAGAGCCTTTTACTGTAGATGATTACGATTCTTTCCTGGATGCTCGACGCGAACGAATTATCGAAGAAATAACTTCCAAAATAATACAAGAAGAGGTACAACTGCCCGAACAATATATATCCCTAAACAATCGAATTGAAAAAATTGAATTGAGAATCAGAGATTTAATTATTGAAAAGTTGGGTGTCAAAGATTTTGCAAAGTTAAAAGAAGTCATCCCGAGCCACCTAATCCCTAAGATCAAAGGAAGAGTGGAACGAGAATTTCGCAAAAATCCTTCTTTAAAGGAAGTAAGTCAAGAAAGTGTGAAATTTTGGATGGAATTTACCGATTTACAAGAACTCAATGATATAATAACCAATAAATCCAATTGGCCACAATTTGAACTCTTTTTTTCCACGAAACCAAAACTTGCAGGGGAATTTAATGATGTGGCACAGTTGAGGAATAGTATTCGGCATTCACGAAGTATTGATCAAATAACTAAAATGAAGGGAGAAGCAGCTATATTATGGTTTGAAGAACAGCTGAAAGTCAATAGAAATGTCGAATTGTGAGCGGAAATTTGATTTCTAATCATTCATTGATATTAGATCTCGATAGATTTACCAGGTTTTTACCTTATAAAACTTACACTATGGTTTCCGGGACTATGGAGTGAGTCGACTGGGGTTACTTTGAATTGATGCTGACGGTCAATATATTAATTCAACAGTAGAAATTCCGGAATAAATAGCATTTCCCTGGTTTTGATTAACATAATAAATGAACTTTTACCTTGCGTATAATTCGCCAATCATTGTAGATGCTTAATCCTATGATAACTGCAACCATGAAATCTATTAGTTGCCAAATATTTCAGGGTAAATTTAGTTGAACTTTAGGTGTTATTTGATTGCTAACTCAATCAAAAAGTATAGATTTAAATGGAATATAAATCAAATTTATGAAAAAGCAAGTGATATTCCCGAAGTATAAAGATCTATTGGCGCAAATGGGTGAAAATATTAAGTTGGCACGAAAACGGAGAAAATTGACTACCAGCCAGGTGGCTGAACGTGCAAGTATAGCACGGAGTACATTATATTTTATTGAAAAAGGAGAACCCAGTGTGGCAATGGGGGCATACTTTAATGTTTTGCGTGTATTTGGATTGCAGAAGGATTTTTTGAAATTGGCTTCTGATGATGAATTTGGTCGTAAGCTTCAGGATTTGGAATTGCTGTGATATCATAAAATATGGGAAAGGACAGGATCGATATATGGATAGTTTAAAATTAATAATATTATAGCGTTATTAGTACTTAAATTATAGGTAGGATAAACTATTTGTTTTGTCCGGTTAAAAAAATTCCTATATTAGTACTATGGATGCTAAAAAAGGATCTAAATTAAACCATTTGTTGCAATCCCTACCTTCGGGAATAGTGGTTTTATCTTCCTGGCTTGTTGATAAAGGGTATAGTTATGATCTTATAAGAAGGTATAAGAAAAGTAACTGGTTTACTTCCATAGGTTCAGGAGCTATAATAAGGACTGGAGATAATGTGGGGTATGAAGGAGCTGTATATGCTTTACAGCGACAAGGGGGGCTAAAAGTTCACATCGGAGGGAGAACAGCATTGTCTTTATTGGGGCGGGCGCATTACCTGGATTTTGATGCGAGAAAAGTATTCCTGTTTTGCGAAAGTGGCAGTAAGTTGCCTGCCTGGTTTTTAAATAATGATTGGGGATATAAAATAGAAACGGTAAATACATCTTTTTTACCTCCTGAAATGGGATTAACCTCGATAGATCAAAAGTCATTTACCATACAGATCGCCAATCCTGAGCGAGCCATAATGGAATGTCTCTATTTGAGTCAAAGGGTTCATTCGTTGTTGGAATGTTATGAACTTATGGAAGGTTTAAATAATTTAAGACCAAAAGAAGTACAGAAGCTGTTAGAGAATTGTAATTCCGTAAAAGTGAAGCGATTGTTTTTATTTATGGCAGAGAAAGCGAATCACCAATGGTTAAATTATGTTTCTATTGATAACATTGATCTGGGAAACGGGAAGCGATCTTTTTCCAAAGAAAAAGGTGTGTATGATCCTAAATATCAGATATCCCTCCCCGAAGATTTGATAAAATGAAAATAAAGAACATATATAAGAATCAGGCATCGCTCCTGTTGCAAGTGCTACCGGAGGTCGCTAAAGAAGAATGCTTTGCTATGCATGGAGGGACGGCGATTAATCTGTTCATACGTGAAATGCCCAGGTTGTCAGTTGATATAGATCTGACGTATATACCTATCGAAGACAGAACTACTTCTTTTGAAAATATCCTGGAAGCCTTAAAGCGTATAAAATCGAATGTAGAATCCATTATATCGGGTGTACATATTACCCTCCAGGATAAAATGCTCAAATTATTATTATCATCAGACTTGTGCTATTGACCTCCCTGCCAGACTTTCACGAACTAACCAGGCTATAAATTTCGCAAATTCAGAGATGTCTTGATCAGCGCTTGCCTTTTCCAGTGAATTCATATAGGTGTCCCGTTCTTCTACCGGGATTACCGTCCAGGGGTATCCACCGGACGCAAGCATAACATTCATTAAAAAACGAGCCATTCTTCCATTCCCATCCATGTATGGATGAATAAATACAAATACAAAATGACCTAAAACTGCTCTCACAGATGCTTCCGGTTCTTTTTGCAGTAACTGAAATAATTCGGGCATTGCATCTCTCAATGCATCTTTATTCAGAGGAACATGTTTTGACTTTCCGATATATACCTGATTATTGCGATACCCTGCCAGGTCGGAAGGATGAAGAAGACCTGAAATTACACTGGGGGCAAATAATTCCCTATACCAATCACTATGATCTTCCTCGACTACTATCCCGGCATTTTCTTTATTCAGGACCCGCTCTACACTTTTTAAAACACTTTGATAAGCTTGCCAATATCCTCGGGCTGCCATAGCCTCTTTTTGTCTTTTGTCCCCTTCGTTCACTTTAGGGTCCCAGTCTCCTCTTCGCACCCTTTCGATGAGTTCCGGGGTGACCAGATACCGTTCAATGGAGAGCGAATGGTACGCATCAGTAATGAAGATATCTTCAACATTTTTCAGATATTTTCCAGGATCATTGGGAATACCCGGTGGTTTGGGAAAATCATCAATAATTACATCTCG
Source organism: Membranihabitans maritimus (assembly GCF_021729145.1). Lineage (GTDB taxonomy): Bacteria > Bacteroidota > Bacteroidia > Chitinophagales > Saprospiraceae > Membranihabitans > Membranihabitans maritimus. Next base: position 20,156 of record NZ_JAJSLW010000019.1, read on the forward strand.
CATACTGTACCACATTAGTCGTATGCGATTGATATATGGAGATTGTTCTCTGGCAGATAGTTTTACTGGTGATTCCTGATCAAATGGATCAATTTGTCGTATATCATATCCGGCAGATTGCATGGTTTTCACAATGTCATTGGTTATACGGTCTTGTCCTATGTTATGAAAAGCACCTGCCAATCTTCCTGCAATCTTAGAATGGCCACCTGAAAGCAATATATTTAGAATTTCGGATGCGTCTTTTATTAATGAGAGAGCAGTCCTTGCTGTTATCGGGGATTTAGTAAATACAGTAGGTACACAATTGATTAAGGAAGAAGGCAAACTCAAGATCCGTATGTCTCGTTGAATCTTGATTTCGGCTTTTTCAGGAAGGGGGGAATGCATAACGAATATGGATGTTCCATATAATAATTCTGTGTTGGAAGTAATATTCTTCGAAGTACGTACAATGAGTTGTTGGGGGACAGACCAATTCCCGGCATGAAGTTCTAAAGATTGTTCTGCGGATAGACAATAAGCATCTCCAAATCGTTCATCAAGATAGCGAGCACAGAATTTCCAATAATTCGTGTACCATGATGTACTGTCGCCCGGTTGTTCATCCGGGGGAGTGATCATATACCATCCTTTAACAACCTCTCTTATAAATCCCAATTGAGTCAACCTTTCTCTATGCACTCGGGTTAAATCTGTACTTTGAATGACTGTATCATGTCCTTGTTTATTCTGGAGATTTTGTAAAACCTCTAGAGATTGAGCCAATTTTTCTTGTGGTGTTGCCATTCTCTATTTTTTGTTCTTTTGTTATAGTTAGACGTTGTTCTATTATTATGTTTTAGTGTTGTGCGATTGTTATGTTTTGATGTTGTGTGAATATCATACTTTAGTGTGATAAAAACAAGAAGAGAGCGTATTTATTGTAATGCAGAATATGGAGTTTTTAAATTCATATGAGAACCTAATTTTGTATGAATGTCTCTCTTGCAATGGTTCTTACGTATTTTGAGGGGGTGTAAAGTGCTGTTTTTAACATACCGGGGGTGTTTAGAGAGCTTAAAAAACAGGGCGGGGGATTCCTTTTAAATAATAATTGAATGTAAGAGCTCTGAAGGCATTGAAAATTGAAATGAAGCAGATGTATGCAATTAATCGAAAAAGTCATTGTCTGCCAAATCAAGGGCGTTCTCCAATTCAGAAATTCGGATGTATTTCAGGAAAGTGGATTCCTTTTTGTGGCCCGTAATTTTCTTGATTTTGATAGGGGAGATTCCATTCAAGTAGGCATTCGTTGCAAATGACCGTCGGGCCGTATGGCTGGAAACCATTTCCCATTTTTCCTTATACTCTTTTATTGTTTTACCACGTACATATTTTCGATCCAGGCATTTATCATTGATTTCAGCAAGCTTGCATACTTCTTTGATGTATTCATTCAGCTTTTGATTGGACAAATTTTTTGGGAAGCCGTCATATTTACCTATGATCTCTAAAACAACGCTCTTGAGCGGAATGATTACTGTCTCTCCTGTCTTTTTAGTAGGTACTTTTATGAGGAATTTGCCATTACTTTCAATGACTTGATTCATATTCAATTGGGCAACATCTGAAAATCGCAATCCTGTGTGACATCCTATGAGAAATAGGTCCCTTGCTCTATCTAGTTTTGGATTATCGGAAAGGTCTAGAGTATAAATTGATTCGAGTTCATTTTCATTTAGATAGACTGTGTCTGTTTCTTTCGCTGACACAGTTAATTCTTTAGAGCTAAAACTTTGGTCTTTAATTAACCCTTCACTAAAGGCATATTGCATTATTCCCCTATAGCTTTTCATTAGTCGGGCTATATAATTGGGCTGATAATGCCTTTTTGTTTTATCTCCCTTTTGAAATTTTGTGTTGAATAAAAATTGTCGAAAATTTATATGGAAGTCTTTATCAATATCAGACAAAAGGAAGAATTTAGACTTTTCATATTTTTTAATGAGCCGGATTACCTTTTCATAATTTCGGGTTGTAATGTCTTTGATTGTGCTGTCTCCTCTCTTCATTTCCAGGAATGTATCGAGGAATGAATGGAGGGTTTTAGTCTTGTCATCCGTATTTTTGGGACTCCCATTGACTTTGCTGTTAACCCTTTCCTTCAATTTGCTATTTGTAGCCTTTTGTTCATCTTTTAATAGTTCAAGGTATGATTCCTTTGCCGCATCTGAATATTTCTCCAAAATTTGATTGTACAATTCATGTTTGGGAAATTGGTTGTTGTTTTTTACCCTCATTTTGTTATTATTCCAAAACTTTACAGGCACTGTTAATCCGGTACTTATCTTCAATCTCCTGCTTTCATATCGGAAAATTAAATAAATCAAGGATTCAGGCTCATTGGGTGTTTTAAGGTTGAACTTTGGTTGATTCATATTTAAAGTATTGAGAATACAAATATATGAAAAATTTATATATCAAGGGGTCGGTTTAGGGGTCGTTTTGTTTGATATTTGGTATTATTTGTTAAGACTTAAAAAAATTAAAGTACTGATAATCAGTATTTTTAGTATTAATGAATCTTAGCGAATCTTAAAGGGAATGGTCCTGGTGGGACCAACATATTTTCTATATACTTTCTTTATTATTAGATGTTTATGAAGGGTCTTGATTTCGGAGGGGGCGGAATAGTTGGCAGTTTGATGGTTTTTGATCTTTTTAATTTGTCCCTTGTCATCAAAGCTTTCTAATTTAGAATTGATATTTTTTATTGATATTGACTATTTAGAAATTATATTCTTTTCTAATTGCCGGGGCATGGAATACAGACTTTGACTATTTCACTGATGAAAGTTGTCCAATTTTATTCCAGGAATCGTTCGGTTCAAGTCCTACAAGAACCTGGATGGAATCTTCAGATTTTTTGATCATAGTGATTTTATTGATTCAAGTAGCCTCAACTTGTTCTGGCGTTAATATGTATGCCCCTTCTGTCCTGTAATCAACAGCTAGTCCAATTACCCCACCTGGTAAAATATTTTCCGCAATCCAACCACTCGTTTTCCTGGTTAATACGGTTTTATATGGCTTGTACCCTTTGAGTTCAATACGCACCTTAAAGGATTTTGAATCACTTTTTTTGATGTCGACGGATTGGGGAGTCAAACCTATTTCTTGATCGTTAATAAATATCATAGCTTTAAAAGGGGAACTCGAAACTCCAATGGACTGACGTGACCCCAAAATTTTGGTGGCACAGTTTGAGAGTCCGAAAAAAAGACCTGAAAGTACCAACATTTTATTGCCTTTCATCAGTATTTTTTAGTTAAAACAAAGTGCTCTTATAAAGATGATAAAGAGCCGGACGACAATTGAACCTGGAATGAAAAACGGACTGGTTTCCTGGTTGCAGCGTCATTTAAAGTTGGCTTTCCGGATTATTGCCATATTAATTTCTATGTTGGGTTTTATTCCATAAAATTTTATATTGATAATTACTTTATTGCGTAATATTCCGTAATAATCATATACAATAATAGTGCTGAATGGTATTTACGATGCGTTGCACCTATCCGGTGTTTCTTCAATATCTCAAAAAATGAGAAGAATATCCGCTTTCGCAAAAACCGGTGAATCAAAGAAGCGACTTTCTTCAGCTTCTCCCGGACATAGATAGTTAAGCCTTAATATTTCCCTGGTATGTAATGGAAGTAGAGGTTTATATATATTAATAAATTAGTACTTTAAGTACTTGAAATAAAACTATAATAAACCATGTAATGCAAATCTTACCTTCAGGAATGGTAGTATTATCTTCCTGGACCTGGAATCAGATATGTAGTTATGATCTCAAAAGAAGATATGGAGAAGTCTACGGGTTTACTTCCAAAGTTTCGGGCAATTAAGATCCGGACTGGCGACGTTGTATGGTATGAAGGAGATGTATATACTTTCCAAAGCCAGGGGGAGCAACAGATAATCAAGGGAGGACCACTGGCAATAACTCTATTGGGATATTCGATTACCTGAGGAAAGCAGTCTTAAAAACGTACCGAGTATTGCCAGGCAACGTAGAAAAATCTACGCTGGATTACACCATTCTTCGCCAGGATAGCTTTACAAATGTCGATAAAGTAGATGATGAATTTATGTAAAAAGGTCAATCCCAATCAGGGGTAGCTATATCTAATAGAAATAAGGCAAGGTATGTTGTAAAATGGGGTAAATATCCTGAAAATTCTATTGATGAAAATCTGAAGATCAGTAAACTCCCATTGATTTTATTTTTTTCCAGGTCATTTTCTATTCAGGCTTAGATGGGATGGTTAAGTATCCCTTATGAAGGCTCCTTTTATATACCGTCATTACCTTTTTGTATTACGTTGGAATCATAAAATTTGCGCTATCACAATTTCCCCCCTGAGTTATTGATACTAATTGACTTTTATTCTTTTTTTACAATTTTTGATTATAGAAATAAGACACCCCAAGGATAATGCCTATTCCTATTGGCATTATTATATTCCCGATATTTTTGTCCACTACCGTATGACTTATTACCGCAAAAATAAGGTTGAATGTTAAACCGGCATATGCCCACTCCCTCAAATTGCCGGGCAGTTTTGGGAACATCAACGCCGTTGCTCCCAGGATCTTGCAGATTATTAAAGAATAGGCAAAATAGTCTGGATATCCCAATGGTTTTGTACCTGCGTTAAAGTATTCGTGGGCAAACAGCAGTGTGCTTAAAGGCATAAGTGCCTCAAACATAAATATAAAACCTGTCGTAGCCCAAAAGATGATTCTAGCCTTTTTCATTACCCTGTTTTAAGGATTCCAATAAATCTGCCAATGCGTTTAAGGTTGCTGTAAAGCCTTCTTTGAAGCCCATTTTTATGTGCATTTCAAGGTCGGCAAGTTTTTCGTGCTTGATGGTAACCTTTACAGTTGTCATTCCATCATTTTCACTAAAATCCAGGTTCCATTTGGCAGATGGCATTTGGTTATTAATATTTTCGTCCTTGTCAGCAAAAGCATCTTTGAATTGGAAATTGTCAATGGGAGAAATAGAGGTGAAGTCTTGAATCGACCAATGTTTTTCCCCTTCAGGACTTACCATTGCATAAAATCTTCGTCCACCTTCTTCAAAATTCATATACTTTGTTTCTGATTTCCAGGGTTTTGGCGCCCACCATTTGTCAAGGATTTCCTTTTTGGTAAAAGCGTCCCAAACCAATGGCTGATCAGCGTTAAATTCCCGGTTAACAAATACGGTGCTTGTTTTTTTGTCGACAGTGAAGTCGAATAGCAAATTAGTTTTCATAGTATTCATTTTTAAGTGTTAGTAGTAACGTATCTAGATTATCAAGAGCCATCGTAAGGCCTTCCTTAAAGCCCATTTCAATCATTGCTTCCAGGTCTTCAGGTTTCTCATGCTTGAGACAAATACTCACAGTAGTGACACCGTTATCTTCAGAGAAATTGTTTATCCATAAAGAGCGAGGTTTAATAGTATTTTCAATCCCGTTCTCATCGCAGAATGCGTCTAACCATGAGAGTAATCTATGTGTTTCGATGGTTTTATAATCAGCTTTGCACCACATTTTTTCCTCTTGTGGACTCACCATTGCATAAAGCCACATTCCGCCAACTTTCAACTCCAGTGATTTAGTTTCAATATGGTAAGGCTTAGGTGCCCACCATTGATTTAATAACTCGGCAGTGGTCCAGGCTTGCCATACCAGTTCTAGCGTCGCGTCAAATTCACGTAGTATGTGAAGGGAATTGTTTTTCTTGTCGAAAGTAAAATCGAATAGTAAATTACTTTTCATTTTTCTTGTTTTTAAGTGTTGATAACAAATTGTCAAGTTGGTCAAAACGGTTTTCCCATATTTTTCTGAATTGTTCCAACCATTCATCGATTTCTTTCATTTTTTCGATTTTCAACTCGTAGTAGATTTCCCGACCTTGTTGGTTGGCTTCTACAAGGTCACACTCGTTTAAAATCTGAATATGTTTTGAAATGGTAGGTCTCGCTGCATCAAAGTTTTCAGCTATTGTTCCTGCTGTCATGGCCTGTGAGGCCAGCAATACCAAAATCGCTCGTCTTGTCGGGTCTGAAATTGCCTGGAAAATGTCTCTTCTTAATTTCATTGTGAAGTCATTTGGCTACAAATATATATGAAGTCATTTAGCTACACAAATATTTTTCATGTTTTTTTTCTAATCCGTTACCGGAAATGAGTTTAATTGCCAGGGCAGGAAGGAGGTTCAGGTTGAATAGTTACCATGTCATTTTTTTGTTCTTACAATTAGTATGGTAACAGGTACGTAGAACTGCAGTATGGGATTGTAAGCACTTTACCGTGTCGATATGTTTGTTGGTATTCAATTCATCACTTTTACCGGTATTTCGTTCATATGAATTTAGCGATTTGTGGTTGTTTTATAAACAAACTTCCAATCCATTTTAAAGCATCATAAATCCTGCCCAGATGACCGGAAAATCGGTTTCATTGGGGGGGAGACTGCCACTTCCCATAGCCAAAGCCTTCGGCGCTTTCAATAGTAAGGGTGAATCAAAATCCTGGCTTTCCACTATATAATTATCTAATGAGATACGTACTCAGGATATTTCAGGGAAATCAATTATTGGTTCTGGTATAGCGAGATTCCATTCACCATATAATGCATAAAATAATGTGAGTTCAACAGAGAAAAGATGAGCTCTGAAGTGGCTGTTCCGACATGAAATTGTCGGGAAGCAAATATACCTAACCCTGGGTGCCAACCCAGGGTGGGAAACAATTATTCGTCGAGCTCTCGTTATAACTCATCCAACCTGTCCTTTGAATCCGGGCCATAGTCTTTCGGAAAAATGACTTGTATTTATCTTGATCTTTTAGATAAGTTGAATAGAGAGAATCTGATTAAAAGCTATGATTCGGAATCCATCCGGGAATTTATACAGGTAAAATCAATCATCATGCGTATAGGTAGCTTATTTCTGTTGCCATCAATGGAAATTTTTGAGTATCCACTAGTATAATTTCGATATAACTCTTTGGTGAGTTCCTCTGCTATTTGTCCGTTTGCTCCGAGTATTGTTTGCATAGTTATTCAATCAGTTTTTTATTTTTTTATTTCGCTTTCTAAAATGGCACATAACGTATTAAATCAGTGTGTTTTATGCAGATTATCTTTTGAAATAGTTTGTGGTGCATTATAAATATAGAAATGATCTTCCGAATGACATTTAACCCAAAATTGAATTCATTATAATTTATCCCACTATGTTTCCGAGGGAGGAGGTTCTGAATGTCACAGGAACTCCGTTAATGAATCTTTGGATATAAGAGTTGTCAAGAATATTGTAATAACTATGAGTGTGGCGAAAGTGATTCTCTATTTTCTCCGGCAGTGGGAGTACATTTCTTCTCTTAGTATCCACCTGTTGGTTCAGGTCCACCTAAGCAAGATTCTAAATAGGAATGAATATAGATGTCGATTATTTTAGTCTGTATGAAACCAGGTTACAACTGTATGTAGAAAGCAACTATGACAGGAATGGTTCTATTCTTAGAATGTTATTTTTAATTGAGCCCTAACGGTTTTGTATATGAAAAGTTGTTGATTGACACTGTCAAACCAACATCAAGTTAGAGCGGGCTATATCCCTTATAATTACAGTTGTTTCGCTTATTTTTTATACGCATTCTTGTGCTTAGGACTTATTTTCTGCATATCATTTTTAAAGTTTTTTATCATTTTTCCGAATGATTTTTCCTTTTTTCTTTTTTCTGAAACAGAAAGGTTGAAATGGTCTTTTTCTCTTTGAATTTTTAAGAAATTATCATAGGAGTTAACATCAATCTCGCCGTTTTCAACAGCTTCCATTACAGCACAACCAATTTCATTTGTATGGGTACAATCCGTGAATTTACATTGCTTTGAAAAACCATAAATTTTATCAAAGGTATTTTCTAATCCATCTGCGGAATCAATTACTCCAATTTCTCTCATGCCTGGATTATCAATAAGTATTCCTCCACTTTCTAAAACAGTTAATTCACGGTGACTGGTTATATGTCTGCCTTTATTTGTGCTTTTACTTATTGTATTTGTCTTCATTATGTTCTTGCCTGACAGGTTGTTCATCAATGTTGATTTTCCCACACCTGAAGAGCCAAGTAAGCAATACGTCTTTCCCTTCTTTAAAAATTCCGTGATAGAGCTATACCCGTCTTTTGTTTCATTGCTGATAGCAAAAATCGGAATATTCTTTATCCGTTGTTTAATTTTTTTAACTATATCATCGAGATTTTGAGTTTCAATCAAGTCGATTTTAGTTAGAATAATTATTGGACTTACGTTGGAAGAATAACAAATAGTCAAATATCTTTCAAGGCGATTAATATTAAAATCTCTATCGATGGCTTGAACTAAAAGTGCAAAATCAATATTTGTTGCAATTATTTGAGTTTCACCAAACTTTCCAACTGCTTGTCTTGAAAGAACCGATATTCGTGGAATAACGCTATGAATAATTACAAAATCTGAATCATAGTTTATGATCGCAACCCAATCTCCCACAGCAGGAAAGTCTTCACGGCTTTTAGCAGTGAACCTAAGATTTCCTGTAATTTCAGCTTCAAATTCTCCTTTTTCGTTCTTTACAATATATCTTTCCTTGTGTTCGGCTATTACACGTCCAATTTCAAAATCCTCAAGATTATTTTCTTTTCTCAGTTTTTCGAAAGTGTCATTATATCCTAAATCTTCTATGGTCATTTCGTTTTCCATTTTGTGGTGTGTCTACTTGTATTAATCACAACTATTGGATGCACACCTTGTGTATATCCTACTGCGTTTCCTGATATACGAACGCTTATTAAAATCCTTACTAATATAAAAACTTTGTAAATAAGAGGGGCTGTTGATAAATTAATGCCAATGCTGTGGCGGATTTGGTGAGAGATTACCTTGTTTGAAAAAAGCCACGGAGACATCAATTTCTTAGTTGCATTTCTATTGAAAACATCAATGTCGGAAGGGGATAGAGATCTTATTTCAAGAAAAATGGGGTCTTCCTGACCCGAAACCCAATGTACACCCGTTTTATTTAGGTGGTCAGCCCATTATAACCCTCTATTTGCAAAAAAAGAATGGTTGGAATGAATAGGTGTTATTGTCACTGTGGTCACCATATCCTACATGTACACTAGCTCAAAACAGTACTGCGGGTAGGAAAGGTGAAGTGGTCCCCTGCCAAAGTGTAAAATTAAAAGTATCGATAGGGTACAAACTCTTAACATATCCCTACAGGATAGAATGACTATTTACTACTTCCCCAGCGGTCCAATATTTGCAATGCGGGGCCCAGTTCTTTTGTGTCGCGATGCAACCGGTAATATACCTGGGGTGGGAAACCATTTTTTTCTATTCTTTCAATAATATGATGTTCCTGCATTTGATGCAATTGCTCGAGAAGAACTTTTTTAGAGACCTTTGGCATTTTGCGCCATAATTCGATAAACCTGATTTCTTTTTCGTGAAAAAGATGGTGCAAAATTAAAGGCTTCCACTTACCGGAGAGCAAATCGAGGCTGCGCTTTAATCCACACTGTTCAAATTCTGTATACTTCATATTCGACTTTTAATTGGGTTACCCTGAGGTAAACTTCTTTCTGAATTCACCGTAGCTGCTTACATTAGCAAAAACAAGGTTTAACCCTTTTAAGTTTTCCATAAATGAGTATAAAATCCTGATAATATGAAATTTCAGTTATGGCGAAATGCTACCGTCCTCCTCAACATTGATACAGCCACGTTTTTAATCGATCCCATGTTGGGACCAAAAGCTTCTTTTGGGGTTTTCCCCTGGACAAACGATACCCGGCCCAATCCCCTGATAGATTTACCTTTTCCCCGTTCGGAATTAAAAAAACAGATAAGTAAAATTGATGCGATTGTCGTTACTCATCTTCATCCGGATCACTGGGATTCTGATGCGATCAGCCTATTGGATAAAAATCTTCCGGTAATTGGCCCTTCTATTATTGCGGATTCGCTGGCAGGCTATGGATTTACAAACATCCAATCCGTGGACCGGTCCGTGAAGGTTAAGGGAATTGACATCACCCTTACCCACGGAAGACATGGTATCGGGGAAATTGAAGAGAAAATGGGGGTCGTGCATGGTTTTTACTTTTCTTCAGGCTCCGAAAGTATCTTTTTTGCGGGAGATACGATCTGGTGTGATGAAGTAAAATCCGCTATCTCTATACATCAACCGAAGTATGTAGTGGTAGCGGGTGGGGCGGCTACTTTTGCCATCGGGGATCCTGTCACGATGACGGCCAGGCAAATTTGTAAGCTCTGCCATACCTTTCCGGAAGTTAAGGTTTTGGTTACCCACCTGGAGGCAGTGAGCCCGTGTACAGAGGACCGGGAGTTCACTGGCAGGGAAATAGCCACAGCGGGTATATCCGACAGGTGTATTATTCCGGAAGATGGGGAGCAATTGGTGCTATTTTCTGAGCCTGTTTGAGATCCATTGATGGGCTACCAAAGGGCAATTATTATCTGATTTCTCAGTAGAGGTCCCGCATTTACCTTTAAATTTATGTTTGTCTAAAATCACACCCTCCATCTTGAAAATGTAAACAAACTATTGGCTATCCAGGACTTACTTTACCATATCTATGGAAAGATGTCAGGCGGGGTAAAAAAAATTGAATTGGTGAATGCAGAAGGCCTTCAGGAGTCCTTACTCTATTCTTCCTATGGAGTCGAAATGCATATTCTTTTGATAGTATGAATCTTACAAGATTGCGGGATTCAGAGTGTTAGATTGATCCCGGAGCCTATATAATCTTTTCATTGTAAACGCGAAACGGTACTGCTTCCGGATAGGCCCGAAGAACCCGTTACCAGGATGCATTTTACCATTCGGTTTTCGCAGGAAACAACTCATTATTTCGATAGGGTCAGATTGTACAGCGCTCCGGGACTTGTTTACCAGGGGTAGCCAGACTGGAACAATTGAAATTCAGGTGTCAAAAAGAACCATACCTGTATTATTTTGAATAATTCGTATCCACTGCTTCGGTATAGATAGCCTCTCTCATCCCTCATAGGATTTAGTTTGCCTCTTTACAGGTCGTTCTTTTTTTCATCTTTTTGCTCATCTGCTCGGATTCAGGATACCCTTTTCTCCTTCTCTGTTAGACATCTTGTTTTTCCAGCCATTGCAGAATAACCTGATTCGTTTCTTCCGGTTTTTCCTGTGGGATCCAGTGACCGCAATCCAGGCTAACCATATCCAGATTGGGTGCGAAATCGTGTAAGCGATCGGAGGGTGGAATGACATCCCGTTTACCGTATATCATTAAGGTCGGATGTGTAATTAATGGTTTTATGTCTGCCATGAAATACCAATTCCGGTCCAGGTTTCTATACCAATTCAGGGCCCCCGTAAATCCGGATGATTGGAAGGCCGCGCTAAAAACAGCTAAATCGCTCTTGGTCATTACCGGTTCGCCAAGCGGTTTATCCGCATGGGCAAGATTAATCATGACCATGCCGGGTTCCGGCGGAGCAGGCGGTACATTTTTGCGAAATAAATTACGAAGAAACCGGGCGGTATTTTTCTCCAAAATAGCATCGGCCACTCCTGGTTGCCGGTTAAAATGAACAAAATAAAAGTCTTCACCAAAGGCTTCTTCCATAAATTCTATCCAGGGTTTTTCTCCTCGCTCCTGATACGGCAAAGCAAAATTTATGACCGTATGTACCCGCTCCGGATGCAACAAGGCAAGATTCCAAACCACATTGGCGCCCCAATCATGGCCAACAAATGTAGCTTCTTGATATCCATAATAATCGAGTAATACAACCAGATCTCCGGTTAGATGTGCTATATCATATGTTGTTACTTCCGATGGGCAGGAGGAGTTGCCGTACCCTCTTTGGTTGGGCACAATAACATGGTAGCCCGCTTCCGCAAGCACAGGTATCTGATACCGCCAGGAATAGGCATGTTCCGGAAACCCATGACAAAGGACAATAGGTTTACCTTGATTTTGTTTACCTGCTTCAAACACCTCAAGATCTATCCCATTGACGGAAATGATGGCAGGTGCTGGAAATTCAATCGACGTAAGGCTTGTTTTTGTTACGTTGGTCATATTTTTATTGTTTTGTATGTAATTAGCCCCCAAACGTACAGTCGTCTTGTGACAGCCTTATGTCAAAGGATGTAAAGAAATAATCCTATTTATTTTGTTATAGTCGTTGCGGCATAATATGCAGTTCCATATTTTCCGGCAAAACTTATATTTTCAGGGGAAGAGAACTTGTGACGAATTACCGGGATCTATACCCTTGACAATACAGCGGCTATCGAATGCAAATCCAGACTAGCAAACTCCCTGGGTGAAGTATGGGCAAATTTCTTAAACCATTTATTGATATGTGAAAAATCATAAAATGGGGAATACAGAAACTTTCCAATGCTCCTTTCTTTCGTATTCGTACATTCATTTACCATATCTTCAAACAAAGCAGTGGTGAAATACTGTTTGGGAGTTAGCCCTACTACCTCTTTAAATGCTCTGCCTAAAGTCCTTTCAGAGACCCCTATCTCTCGCGAAATCATTTTGACAGACCATTGGTAATCCTGTTTTCTGGCCATATTATCGGCTTTTTCTACCAGGAGGCTTTTTTCGCTCAAGATATCGGGAGCTTTGTTCTCTAAAAAATCATCAAACAATACAGATCGTTCCTGTAAAGGAATATCGCGGGAAAGTGCAGAAAAGAGTTCTTTTACTTCATTTTTAGTCCAAACCTGACTGGCACTGACAAACTTATTTTTAAAAGTAATGCCCGGTTTACCTGTCAATTCATACATCCCAATAGGGTATAAGTCAGCGGCAAAGGAAGTAACGTATTGATGTATGTAAGAGTAATAATAGGGCAGTTCAAAGGCACCTTTCATAGATACTACAGGTGGGATATATTTTTTGTGGTTGCAGTTAATTTCTACATTACTCTGTAAAGCTATTACTATTCCTAATCGTTTTATAGCTGGTGCAAAAAAACAACCGGAGGTATCTTCTACCTTCAGAAACATATAGGCACGCACCAGCCTGCTGAGGTTTTCACGAGGTTGCAGTTCGTAAATCATGAGCTAAATATACTCTTTACAATAGACTAAACCTTACATTGTCCGTTTTTTACAACCAAGTCTTCAACCCTGCCCTTTACATTTGCTTTTTTAGGTTTTGATGCGACTCGCTTTACGGAATCTTCAGAAGAGACAGCCCTTTCCCTTCTATGAAGATACAATAAATCAGGTCCTGGGGAAGCAAAGAGAAGCTCACCTAAAGTATGTAAATAGTGGAGACCAGAAACCAACTAAAAAACGGGGCGAATTCCGAAAAGCCTTACGAGTAGGAAAATAGTAAATTACCAAATTATGTTAACAAAAATTAAAGCAATTTTTGCATTACTAGCAGTTCTTGTATGTATGACAAGTTGTGCCACCGTCAAAAGCCCATTGAGTGGAATGGTGTACTCAGATGTTAAAGCACCTGTCGCAGTTACGGGTAATTCCAATTCGACCAAGGTCGGGTCTTCAGAAGCAACTTCTATTCTTGGCATCGTGGCTACAGGAGATGCAAGTATTGAAGCCGCTGCGAAATCGGCTGGGATTACCAAAATTCACCACGTTGATGAACAATCCTCTAGCATCTTAGTTTTTTTCGCGAAATACAAAGTTTTTGTATATGGCGAATAATCAGCTTAGAATGGCGTGTCGAACACGCCATTTTTTTATTATTCCTTTATTGCTTCTGGTCAATACGATGAATGGCCAGAATATTTCCAGATACTACACTTCCTCTCTTCAGGAAAAGGGAACATTGTTTTATATTTTACCGCAAAAGGGATTTGAATCCAATAACAAAAATAATTTCATTTATGATATGAGTTACCAAACGCAGAATGATACGGTAACCGTGAACTTTTCATACTTTGATAGAATGAACCTCATCCTGGACAGTATTTCTTTGAGTAATGGGAATCAGCAGGTATCATCCGACGCGGAAAAGTTGTATATAGAGACAAAAAAATCAAAATGGCATTATAGATATTCATCGAAGTTTTTATTCACTGACATAGCTTCCTTTTTTGACCAAACAGAACCTCCTACAGTTAATATATATTATCCGGAAGGTAGTGTGGTGCTCAATATAAAAGCAAAAACCTGGCGGAAACAATCGGCCCTGATAAAAAAAATCCTGACCTTAATAGAATACAATAAATAATTGAATCAATTACCCGGTAGCTATTGCACAGGTAAAAACCACCCAACCCCTTGTTCTTTCGATACGCATGTATGGCTCTCATGGAGATGGTCCCACCAGGGACAGGATAGATGGTGAAAATTTCTTTGGCTATCGGAATTATACACCCCAGGGTGCGTTCTCCTCATTCGCGGTTGATAAAAGGTTATACCCCAATACTCATAAAAAGGGATGGCGATTTTCTTTTCCCTAAGATGCTATTGAAATGGAAAGTCTTTTCTACGATTACGACGTTATAAATACTCTCCATAGCCGTGACCAGGTCTGTGTTTTTTGTAGGGTACTTGCAGAAAATTCAATTCAGTTTTATGCTGCATCCTATAATCTATTTGGTATTACTTTCCCTATCTGGATTAGGCACCGATTTTTATTTTCGCAACCATCCTGATTCTTCCGTTTCCGCCCGAATCGACTACCATCTGCATTGCAAATTGAGACGATTGTCCGGACAAGGGAGGGATATAATTTCTATTTAGCATCTAGGTGTGCAATCATCACCGATAACCGGATAAATGTTTATTCGATATAGATGGGAACAGCTCTTTCCCTGGCTGTGCCGGTATAGATGCCTGCTATCGGTTATGAAATAGATGGGACCAGAAGAAAACAATGAAAAAACCCCTGCTTTGTGCAAAAAAAAAGCAGGGGACTCCCCGAATGGGCCCTGCGTGACTGTGTAGTAATGGTATCCCCCGCAAAAAGAAAATGACCGTCAATCCCACCGGGTCCTTCTATTAAATTATCCATTGGATTCGTTTGATTTTGGCGTTTGAAAAAATTGCCTGCCCCTGGGGGTAAGGCTGAATACTTCTTTGTTATTATGGATCCGGAAAGACCGGACGAAGTCGGCTTCCTGCATTTTACCGAGCATATCGGAGACCTGTCGGGTATCCAGACTACTATCTCCCGAGAGCCCTGAAAGGGTACGGAAGGGTTTGTGCCCGGGGCCCATGGCATGGAGGATACGTTGTATATTTTCATCCCCGGCCGGAAAGTCGAAGTTTCCGGCCGGGGAGGGGGGTGGAGAATCTTCCGATCCTTCGCCGTCTGATTGTAGGTCAATGAGCCCATCGACTTTGTCTTCATTGTTTTTTACTTCGCGTTTGACCGAATCGAGTTCCCGGAATACATGTTCGGACATGCTGTCCAGGAACCGTTGGGAGAAGTAGGCCGCGATCAGGGCAAACCCCGCCAGTACAAAGTATTCGGACTGCTGGGTGGTGGCTTTGTTGAT
Organism: Membranihabitans maritimus; assembly: GCF_021729145.1. Classification (GTDB taxonomy): domain Bacteria; phylum Bacteroidota; class Bacteroidia; order Chitinophagales; family Saprospiraceae; genus Membranihabitans; species Membranihabitans maritimus. The sequence continues at coordinate 35,741 of NZ_JAJSLW010000019.1, forward strand.
AATTTCGGAAGAGACCATCCGCAGGAAAAGCGGTACGGTAAAAGCAGCGACGATCCCGGTCAGGATGCTACGGTACAGGAAACGCCGGTGGAAGGGAGGTCGCTTTTCTTCTTTGAAGTAATGGGCCAGTCCGCCGGTTATACCACAGGTTATGAGGATGATGGCAATGGTGATGATAGGATGTGATGTCATTGGTTCTGGTTTTTTTTTGTTTATGTATCGTTCTGTCATGGTTTCCACGAAGTCCCCATAGGGATGATTTTGCCAGATACCCTGGGCACTTCACTTTTCTTATATTTTTCATTTCTCTTCCCTTATCAATACCCGGGATTTTGTTGCAGAGTCCTTAGGACAAGTCAATCCCAGATCTAGCATCATCCTTTTATCTTTTCTTTGCTGGCCAAAGAAAAGAAACAAAAGCCCCGAAGGGATGCCTTGGGCAAAAAGCCACCTTTTGCTAAGGCGCTTTTGCTCTACTTCTTACCCTTCAGCTCGCAAAATCCTGCTTCCACAATCCTTTTACGCATCGTCTTACCGTCTTTTTCCTGCATCACTCCCACCTATCTTCTATACCCCGGCTACAGGATCTATCATAAAAGAATTGAAAGCCGCAACGGATTTACCTCGCCCCGCGCTATTGCAAAAGGATGCACAGGACCCTGGCAGCCTGCTAAATCAAAGCCTTCTTCCTGTCTCACCACTTCTCCCGGGATTCTACACCCAACCTTGAAGGTCTCTGATTTGACCCCCGTGAAGCTTTCTCTGAATTGTATCACTCCTTACAGCCACTACAAGCCAGACCTTCAAGGTTTTTGTTTTGAACTGCCCATTCCCGTTCTGTCATGGTTTTCGCCCCTTTCGGGACCGCAAAAACACACGCCAGAACTTTCAATCCGTTTCTTTCTTTACCCCGGGTTCAACACCCGGGGTTACCCATATTCAGCCCTTACAGGGCTGGTCCGTAAAGTTTTCCACGAAGAACGTGGCAAGCCTCATAAAGGCTTTCCCACCCTCGCCATGGAATGCTCGGTTCCTTCAAATTTAATTCCTGTAGCCTCGGGATGGAACCCTCGGTTCCCTCACCATTCCTTGCCTCGGGGCGGAGCCCTCGGTTCCCTCACCAGAGCTCACCCAACCTCACCGTGGAAGGTGAGGTTCCTTCACCGAAGTCTGCCCACCCTCGCCATGGAAGGCTCGGTTCCTTCACCGAAGATGGATTTACCATCTTCGATCCCGTTGGTCAACGGGATTGCGTTCAGTCATACCTTTGGTCTTCCTTCCAGTCAGACTACATTCGGTCATCCACGGATCAGAGTTCATCTTTTTATCTTTTCTTTGCTGGCCAAAGAAAAGAAACAAAAGAAAGGCCACCTTTTGCTAAGGCGCTTTTGCTCTACTTCTTAGCCTTCAGCTCGCAAAATCCTGCTTCCACAACCCTTTTTACTTCTCTTTTTCACGGTTCTTTTCTGCCTGGTCTTGATGATCCTTATATATCCCGGCTAGAGAATATAACGGAAAAGGATTGAAAGCCGCAACGGATTTTTTTCGCCCCGCGCTATTGCAAAAGGAAGCACAGAAACCCGGCAGTTTGCTATATCAAAACCTACTTTCCTGCTTTCCATCACCCCTCCTTCCCGAAGAGGTATCACCATCCTTTACAACCTCTCCCGGGATCATTACCGATCCCGGTTCAATCAGTCTCCATGTGGGACGATCCGGACCTGCGCCCCCGGATTATCTGCATCTGCCGGGGCCAGGATCCGGTAATCCCCCCATTCCCGGCCTCCTTCGTGTATGTCATCCTTCCACGCCGCGATCCACCGGGTCATCTGCCGGGCTGCCTCGTAGGAATCGAACAGGAGATCCCCGGAAGTATAATCTGTGGGACCCCGTATGCGGAATGGGAAATCGGAACCCGGATACACCAGTTTCCATATAGCGGGTCTGAGATCGTTCCGACGAATAATGAGAACGGGATTATCAAGAGTGCCCAACCCGTGATATAATTGTACATGGTCATCCGATTCGGTGCGGCTGCGATGGCCTTTTCCCACTTTCCGGTAATCTACTTCCCAGGTCAATTGGGCCGTGATGTCACGATGGATATTAGGATATATGACTATGTGTTCTTCAAAAAGCACAGCCGTACTATCCGGAGTCGGGGATTGGTTCCACCGGAAGACCCTTTCGGCGACAAGATCGGTAAATGCCAGCGTGATATCGGCGATTACATTTCCCGTAAGATCCCGCCCCACTTCCCCCTCCTGGTACAGGGAGAGTTCATTGTCGTAGATGTAGGCATTGAGGGAGATGATGCGTCGATCCATATTCACGGTTTCCGTCGTTGACTGTTGCCCGGAGAATGAAGCGGTGACTCCCATATCGTATTCATGTCCGGTGGTAGCGGTAGGGGCACTATCTACGCCTTCCACGGTATTTCCTGCAGTGTACCCGGTAGCAGCGCCGGCTTCATAGGCCAGGGACCGATGGTGTTCGATGGTGCCCAGGTCTACCTGCTCATAAGTAGTAGCCAGGCGGTTACAGCTCAATAATTGTATCGATGAATCTATGGTCAGGGTAAGAGTCAGTCTGCTGATTCGGTCGGCAGGCCTGGGATTTTTTTCACGGACGGAGAACACCAATCGTTTTTCGAACCGGGAAAAGTCGCTCAGGCGTCCCGGAGTTCCATCATTCCGGTCCCAGCTGTAGTCGATGGCATGGAGGAGGTCGTCCGTAGGCTTGATCCGGTCCCCGAGTTCCCGGATGAGGGCAGCTTGTGCTCCGGGGGACAGGTCGAATACCGTCCTGGCCGGTTGGGTAAGGGCTATGGCAGGTTCCAGGGCATAGGCATGGGCCTCCGTGTATTTTCGTATGGTGTCGCTGTTTTCCCGGATTTCCAGGCTATGGTAGCGGCGTGTGAGCCTGCTGTTATTTACACACGCTCCAAGTAGGAAAATAGTCAATATCCCGTATATCATGTAGCCTTTCATAGTGATGAATGATTGTTGTGGTTTTTTTCCTGACGATGGCTGGCTACTAATAGTGCTACCGCCGTGTCCTTATGTAGCTGAATAATGGTGCCTGATCCCCGGACGTTGCTTCGAACCTCTGTCAACATGGTCTCTTGTAACGGATGGTCGCGGGGATGCCGCGGGAGGCTCATTTGTACGCCTGCCGTATAATATGGATTGCCGGATATAGAATCCAGGGTGTCATCCCATTGGACGGCCCTCCAGTAGGAGCGGTTCATATCCTGGTTCAGTACGGTAATAAATTGGATCATGATTTACAACTTACATTCAATAAAAAAATAATCAATCTGCGCCGGGGATCTGTCCCCGATACATTCTTTTCCGGCCAGTAAGATTCCGCAGGAATAATAGTGGCCGGAAATTAATGGAATGACACTCACTGAAAATACTTCAGGGGTCATTTCCTTACAGTCTTTGTAGATGTTATTAGTTTAGTGAAAGCAGTTGTTCAAAAGTCGTGGTATGAAAGACTTCCTTACAATGTTTGATCCTAATATGGGGTAATTTTTTGTAAATTCCAAATATTAAGGAATAAAATTATGTAATTGATCCTGTTTTTCGTATTATTAAGGAGGTTGGGAGGATTTCTTGATTGTTTATTGGGGAATGCCTTTCGGTAGTATGTTCTACGATATTTTATCTGCATTATGACTGTAACACAACCATGAAACCCTCATTGGAGGGTTTTTTTGGTTGTACCCGTATCCATCCCTTTCAACTCCTTTTTCTTGCTTTTTTTTTTGTGTCTTGAATACGTCGACGAATTGGTTTTAAATGTTTTTTCTTTTCTTTTCATCAACTATATTCAGTAATTGGATTTTATTTGCCATGCTTTCCATTTCACCATATGACCAAAACAATTTGGTCATATGGTGATTTATTAGCCCTTATGAGTTTACTTTTATAAATTACGGGTAGGGAGGAAGTGGTTTGTCGAAGATTGGCGTGATGATACGGAGGAGAGGCGCCGTAATGGAAGAGAAATTATGCGCGCATTAAAGGTTTTAATTGAGTAAAATTATTACGACCTCAATAAGGAAGACATCCTGGCTGAATAGTGGCAGTGATGCAAGGAGGTAGGTCTGAAAGGATAATATGCCTGTGTTTTAGGGGTCATAGTCTTTAGCGTCTGGACTTTGATGGGGATCAAGCGATTATGTTGAAGAATTCCGCTGGGGAACCTTATGTTGAATTTGTCCTATTTTTGGGGGAAGGCTGCGATCGGATTATACATTTATTCTTCTTTAGGGATCAATTGAGGGTTATAGACTACTTCCCAGACGTGTTTATCAGGATCTTGAAAATACCCTGCATAACCACCCCAGAAAGTGGCTGAAGCGGGTTTGATAATTTTGGCTCCTGCATTTTGTGCCAGTTCCATTACTGCGTCCACTTCTTCTTTATTCATTACATTATGTCCCAGGGTACATTCTACTGCTAAGGAATCCTGAATAGGAATACCCGTATCATTTGCCATACTTTTTCGTGGCCAAAGTGCTAATCTTACGCCACTTTGTAAATCAAAAAAAGCTACAGCACCATTTTCAAATTCTTCTCCAATGATCCCTTCGGTAGGGAAGCCAAGGCCATCCCGATAAAACTCCACAGACCTTTCCAGGCTGGATACGCCGAGTGTTAATACTGAAATTCTTGGTTTCATAGTTTTTTTATTCGGCTATTGATGGCAATTTTTGATTATATAATGAAGATACGGCAAGAATTCCATCTAATTAATAAAGAAAAAGTAAAATAATCCGGATAACCCCATGGTTTTGTCCCGGCGTTAACCTATCCGCGTGTGAACAAAAGTATTCCTAAAAAGGCATCCAGCCTCTATCAGGAAGAGGATGGAAGTTGCTATCCACCAGGTGATTGGTTCAGTATTCGTTTGTAATGCAACTGTACCAATCCGGTATCATACGTTTTAGCCTTTATAAATGTAAGTTCTTGTTCAGGTCTTCCATCTTTGAAAAGTCGTATGCCATTTCCAAGTAGAATAGGGATGACAGAAATGATAAATTCATCGATTACATCGCATTGTAAAAGTTCGTTTATGATTTCGGCTCCACCGTCACAATAGATATTCTTTCCTTTCTCTGATTTTAACTGATGTACCAGGTCGTTTACATTCCCGGTGTAAAAAGTTGTCCTACCCACTTTTTGTTTGGAAGTTCTAGTAATGACATACACATCCCTTTTCCCATTATCATAGTAGGAATCACCGATTGCTTTTAGCACATAGTCGTACGTTTTTCTTCCGAGGATGATGACATCTATAGTATCGGTAAATTCTTTATAACCATAGTCTTCTCCTTCTTTTTCTACTATGTTTAAAAAACTGAGATCGTCATTGGGTTTGGCTATATACCCGTCTAAGCTCGTTGCTATGAAAAGGGATAGTTTTCTCATTTGTCTGGTAATTAATTTGATGAGGATAATAATACATCTAAATTTCCAAAAGCCATGGCATACTCCTCTCCCAATTGTATACTTACACCCGGTCTATCCTTTTTCTTGTTAAGCTTTTTAAATAAAAAAGGCCTACTTATATTCCCTGAAAAAATAAATACGCCCTGCTTCACTCCATTGTACGCTATACGTTAATTATTCAAAATGGATGTTTTACCTTCTCCTTAATGCATAGAGCCCCTCTATTTTTTTATATCTCCGGACTATGTGGTTTTTTCGAATAGGAGTGGATCGGGAATGGCTGAATTTTATAGGTAATAGGGTGGGGGCAAGGAATAGAGGGTAGATTAACGGGTTTCAGCCACGTAACCTTACAGGATATAAACCAGGGGGGCATCCCGTTAGCAAACGGGACCGGATTATACACATTCAAAATAAGAAGTTATAATCCGACTTCTTGCTTGATTTGTTGCAGGTCCGAAGACAATTCTTCTACCATGTCTTTTGTATATATTCGATAGATATACCCTTCGTTTTGGGCACGGACGATTTTTCTAAGATCACTGATTCGATCCAGCCAGGTAATCCCATCCGTTACAAATAGGAAATACGTGTCATGACGTTTACTTTGTATGATTTTATTGACATCTCCTATGGAGTCCGTTTGTTTACTACCTGTGGCCCCATACGCTTTTACCTCAATAACTACGGTTGGATTGTCTTTATTGGGGATGGCAAAGTCGGCTTTGGCGGGAGCACGGTCTTCTTTGCCTGTAAAATTGCAGCGTGCATCATATTGATCACCAAAATTACTCTGTACAATATCTTCCGTAAAGTCTTCCAAAAGGCGTCCCCGGACTTGACCTTTTATGGCACTGCCCCGTCCGGATTTCAATCTTTCCGTGATGACGTCTTTCCAGGTGACCGGACGAGATATAGTCTCCCGGATGATTTCTAAAATCCGGGCTCGGGATAAACGATTTACGAAAAATCGGGGATCCCGGATGAAAAGATTTTTTCCGATACGCTCCTGATCATCGAATATATGCTGACGTAGAATGGTATTGAATTCGTCTTTGGATTTTTCCAGGAACAATCGAAAAACGGTCAGAGCTACTTGATAATCATCTTGCAGCAACCGGATCAAAAGTTCATTATCAACCTTGGAAGCGTCCCGGAGCCATCCCAACTGCTGAAGTACTTTTTCCGCAAATTCATCTTTCCATTCGGATTCCAGAACAGAAAGTTTGCTTTTGATTTCTTCGATATCCTGTAGATGTCGTTCCATAGACTACCAAAGATATCATTTCCCGATTATTAAATACTCTTTTACTTTGGACCGGGTTACTTTTTTGTGGTTGCCGAAGTGATACTGGTGATCCTTTTCCAGGACAAAAACCTCTTTTTTGTGTTTCCCAAGTAGGGATGTTAACTCTTTCAGGTGCGGGTATCCGTTGCTCGAATAAGAGAGCACGATAATGCTGCTGCGAAATAAATCAAACATACGATCAAATGCTTCCACAGCTTTTGACCGGTATGAAAAAGGGGTATACTTTTTCTTTATTTTGTGGACTTTGGTATCGTATAATATTTCTTCTTTCTCCCAGTATTTGGATAGGCCTTCCAGGAAATGATATCGTTTGACGTAGCAATTATCATCCGAGCGGGGGACATAGGGCGGATCGAGGTATACCAGGTCGTAAGCTTCGGGATTTTCGATCGCGAAAATGTCCTGATTGATGGAATAATGAGTATGTCCGTTATCGAATATCAACTCGTTGAAGAGGTTAATTTGTTCTGTAAAGTGTTGCTTCATCGAAATCCTCAGGTCCCTTCTACCGTCATTATAATTTGAAAGATCTCCAGATACGGTAAATACACCCCGGGGTTGTTTTTTGACGCAGGCCCGAATCAGGCAGGTCAATGCCAAACTCTTTTTATAAGGGTTAGAGAATTCGGAAATCTGTGCATAGGTATTATCAAGAAAAAGCAGGTCTTCCGGAGTAAAAAAGATTCCTTTGAACGTCTTTTGAATAAAATCTTTTCGACCCGAATGGGGCGTTAGAAGGGATTCCATATCTTTATCATCGAGTGTGATGTGATTGTTCTCTACCGTAGCCCGGGTGAGGATGTGTGAGAAGTGTAGGAAGTCATTACTCGTGACTGATTTTCCCATAGTTTTCAGGAGGTAGGATACAGCTCCTGAACCCGAAAACCCATCGAGTGCAGTTTCGAAGGATAGATCTTTCAGAGCATGGCTAATCCATGAAAGTAACTTATGTTTACTTCCCATATATCGAAAGCGAGGATATTGTCCTGCCCGTTCTATGGGAGGATTTTCGAATAATGTTTGTTGTACTTCCACGTATTAAAAGATCAATTTGATTTGTGAAATTATAACCACCTTACCCAAAGATGCATATTTTTTACACGTATTCCAAGTTTATGAACAATAAAGGATTTCCAAGGCAAAATGTTCAGCCGATAGGTTCTTATCTTTGTTCATTCGAATTGATATTTTACCATATTTCATCTGTTGGCTAAGGTCGAACCAAAATCACTGGCATTCCGCTTGCTTTCGGGACCAAAATGGCCGGCACAATTATTATTAAGTCATTTTGCTTAACATACTATATCTTTTTCAGTCGCAAGTCCACTCACTTTAAATTCAGCACTTTCGCCCGCATTATGCTTATACGGTGTTGTGCGTTCGTATTTCTTTTCGTATAGAATCAGTTTATTCTATGGTTGTACCCCAGCATTAAATAGTACGGAATCAAAGGAGTGGTTTTGAAGTCCTGAGTTGTTATCATGCCAATATTGAGTGTGATGTCCGATTTGTTGAATGAGTAGCCAGTTTGTATACCATATTGGAAATTTCCTTCTGTTGAAGGTTCATACCAACCGTCTTTTACGTCTGTGAAGATTGATTCTTTGAAGGTTTCGGAATGTTTGAAATACGTTACAATGGCATTATCAAAAACCACCTCACCTGCCACAAACCATTTCGGTTTATAATAGCCCAATGTACCCTTTAACTCACTTCCAACGTTTTGCAATCTTACTAAGGGATTCTCATACCTTCGATGGATCCCATTCAAAGCAATACTTCCTTTCAGATTGGGTTCATTCAAGATTAAAATCTGACCTCCGATTTTTGTTTTGAAATCATCCAAAAGCTTTTCGCCTGAAGGAGTTGAAAAATTAGTGGTTAGCACTATAGGTACTTTAGTTTTGAGTTGGTAGGCGTATCCCAAACTATATGAAATACTGTAATCCCATCCAATACCAGCGATGATGATATGTTTTGAATCTTGCAGTGCATTCCAATTCAACGTTTGTGCAATACCTTTTGGATAAATGAAAAGTGGCAAAATAAAGGCTATAAATATTTTTATACCTTTCATTTGTTTTAGTTTAATGAGTTTAAATAATCAAGAACCATAGGATAGACTGAATTCCATTTGAAATATATCATTTCATGTCCGGTATCATCTATTTGAACAATATTCGAATTCGGAAAAAATGCCGCTTCTTTTTTGGCAAAGCTCAATCCATATGACTTGTTGTTTTTACCGTATAGAAAAAGGACCTTGGTTTGATATTGATTTAGATTGGTGGTAAAGTCGAACCCTTCATTTTCTGAAATATCCATAAAGGCTTGTAAAACGGTTGCTCCATTCCTCCATAAAGGAGAAGGCCCTTCAATCCCTTCGTCATTGCCTTCTGCATAGGAGAAGCTTGAAGCTATGGCCAACTTGTAATCCAGAATTTCGTGTTCGTTTTCACGTCCTGTCAGGAATTGGTCGTAATAAAGGACATCATTTGTTATTTCCGAAAAAAGGTTCAGTTTACGGCTTGCTTCCCCATACTCATCAAGGAGTTGTTTGTTGAACCCACCCGCTTCAGCGAATATAGCCCCATCAATCCTATCAGGATACGCATTGATGTAAGCTGCCGTAAGCATAGCTCCCCATGAATGACCAAAAAGGAACACCTTTTGAGAGGGAAATGTCCTGTAGTGTTTAATCACAGCCGTTAGGTCATCTAAGTAGAGTTGGATAGAATAGGTGTTTTTATCATGCCTTTGTGACAAGCCTGTACCACGCTGGTCATAGAATACTATGTAATAGCCGTCATCTGCCAATTTCTTTACGTTCAGTCCGTTTTGGTAATCAGCACCTGGACCACCATGTAGAAAAATGACAAGAGAGCTTTCAGGGTTTCCGTAGGTTTCTGCATGAAGGGTTGTCCCGTTCACAGATATGGAAGGTAAACTCGGGTCTTCTACTACGGTTTTTGGCACTAAGTTTCCCGGTTCATGAATGTCCAGCTCCTTTTCGCAGGAAATGAACATGGCACAAGCCAATCCTATGGCTGTCAGAATTTTTAAGTTCATACTTTTCAAGTTTTACATTCGGTGCAAAAGTAAGTGTATGAAGATTGCCAATCGCCCCAAAATGAAAAGTGGAACCTGTTTATTAGTTTATATGCCCGATCTTTAACACCAATACAATCAATCCCTTATGAAAATCGAACCTATATTTTGAGTGGTGACACCCTTAATCGGGCATTGTTTTGCTCTCTTTTAGGTACTCGGATGGGGATTTGCCCGTCAGGTTTTTGAAATTTCTATTGAAAGACGTTTTCGAGTTGAAGCCACATTCGAAGGCAAGCGACAAGAGTGTATATTTTTGATTGTCCGGATTGGTAATACGTTCCTTAAATTCTTCAATCCTCAACGTATTGATATAATCGAAGAAGTTTTTTTGTTCTACCGTATTGATGACTTGAGAAAGGGTGTTTGGATGAATTTCAAGTTCTACGGCAACCATTTTCAATGTTAGTTCAGGTGTAAGGAATAATTTATTTTGCTTCATCAATTTTACCAGTTCACAATGAATTGTTTTCAGTTGGAAATCCGAAAGTGCTGATTTATCATATTTGGAAACTTCGGGTGCAGCATTGGATGGCTCAGCAATTTTTTTGGATTCAAAGGCGGGAGAAAGTTCCAAAATCTGTTGATTAGTAAAAACGCCTACTTGCTTAATGCCATAATACCCAATAAAAGCCACAAACAATACTACAGATGAGAAGATAATTTCATCATCAGCAAAAAACACAAGTATCCAGATGCAAGATAAGCCGAGGACTAATCTGAAAAGCCATTGCAGGTTTATTTTTTCAATGGAGGAAAAATTGTCCTTAATCAGCTTTTTATGGTTAACTAAAACTCGCAATGACAAAAAGGTATAGGTAATGCCAGACATTACGATTCCAATAAAAATAATGATTGATATGGTTTCAAATCCTTCACCTTCATTTTGGTAAATAAGGATTTTCTCTTCAGGGTTTAGTATTAAAAAGGGAACGGTGGCAATAAAACCAATTGCAAAGGGCAAAAAATGGGGAAACATTTTTGTTTTGGCGACCTGTTCCGAGGTAAGTGTCAACGTATAAAGAAAAAGAAAAGGCCCATGCAACAGGGGGAATGGTATTTCAAATCCCAATAGGTATGGGAACTTCAAGTATTCTTTTGAGGAAATAATCGAAAATAAAAGCAGATGCACAAAAATCACACAAAGCCATGCGAAAAGTATTTTGTCTGCACCGCTCTTTCCCTTTTTCGTCAACAAAATAAATGACAAAAAGATTGTTATGGCTATCCCGATTATGTATATCATTTATTTGCAGTGTCTTTTTTTAGGTGGCGCACGAACATCCAGTATAAGAAACGTTGACATCTCGAAGGGTGACAATGTTTCTTATACCCTGTTGTGTGGTCGGTTTTTATTATTCAAGTATATCTTTTAGTTCTTTAATGAATTTCCATGATTCCTTTTCAATCTTTTCGGTTAAATTTCTTTTGTTATTAAAATTTGGTTCTTCAACAATTGTTTGGTCTATAATCGATAAGCTATCATCAATTGATTCAGCTAAATGGTATTTGTTCCAATCACTATCTCTAAAAATCTTCCAATACTTTTTTCGAATGCTTTTGTTTTGACCCGATAAGCAAATCGAAAAATACAATTCTTTATGATTTAAGATGATAACAAATTTAAGCTTTTGCTTTTTTAATTCCTCTGTTGTTAGAGAAAAGTAGGAAAAATTTGGGTCTCCTTGATAAATCTTTCCAAGCTTAAAAGTTGTGCCATACTCTTTTTGAAAAAAGAGTTTCAATTCTTTCATATAGTTTATCAATTGATGATAATCTAAGTTGTTTTCGCATTCTTGGTTTTGCGAGTTATTTTTCGACAGATTTACATTGTTAATTTCTCCAAGTTTAATATTTTCTGCTTTTTCGAGTGGAATACAAATGTCTATTATGCATTTCTGTTCAGGATGAGTTTTGTGGTCATTATGATACATTTCAAAATAATCTCCATCTCTAAATTCGTAACCATTTTCAATGACCCAAACACACATACTTTTCCACGCTTTTGAAATTTCTTCTGCTTTAATTTCAAAATGCCCAATGATGTAAAAACCCTTTTTTAGGTTATATTGCTTAATTTCTCCGGTTGTATTAATGTTTTTAGAAATTGTTACACAAGTACTAAATCTTACTTTTGAGGTTTGAGTAGTATTAGGGTTGTCATGATAAATTGTTATTGCTTTAAAATTTGAAGTATCTAATACTCTTTTTTGACCTCCCCATTCCATCAATTTTTGAAACATACTACTTGCTTTTTCAAAGTGTCCAATATTCGATATACTGGCAAGTTTTAATTCAGGAAGTTCTTTTGTCGTTATTTGTGCATTCATTTTAGTCCATTGTTTAATATTATTAATGGAACAAATGTATTTTTCTGATGAAAAAGGTTCTATACCAATCTTGCTAAGTAATTTTTTTCCCTCAGATTTAAATTTCGTTGGACTAATGCCGTAGTATTTCTTAAATGCTCTTGAAAAAGAATTATCACTATTAAAACCGTATTTATAGGCTAAGTCTTTTAAAGAAGGATTTGGTTTAATCAATACAATTGAGGCAATGCGTTCAATCCTCTTTCTATTGACGTATTCATTTAGCCTTTCGTTTACGACAGTCAAAAATACTCTATGAAAATGGTAAGCTGAATAATGGGCTTTCTTAGATAAAAATTCAAGTGATAGGTTAGTATCAAGATTATTTTCAATGAAATCCAAGACGATATTTATTCGTTTGAGGTATTCTTGCCTTGTTTCATTCATTTCATTTTTATTTTTTTTTCAAATGCCACATAACGGTCAAGTATTAGCGTAGTGCGGGATTACAAGACACTTCACTTTCGGTTTGCTGAAATGTTTGTTACTATTCACTCTTTAAATTTAGCACTTTCGCCCGCATTATGCTTACACGGTGTTGTGCGTTCGTATTTCTTTTCAATGCCATTTATCAAATGTTTTCCCGTTGAATTTATAAACACCACCTTCTGCCATTCCAAAAAGCAAGTTTTTGTTTTGGTCTTCATAAATGTCATATATCATTTGAGATGTCAATTTTGTGTCAATTATGTAGTTTGTCAGCGTTTTACCGTCAAATTTCCAAGCTCCTGAATCTCTATCTCCAAACCAAATATTTTCCTGACTATCCTCTGTAATGGAAAAAACAGCTTGTAGTCCAGTGTTTCTAGTAAACTGTTTACTTAGGGCGTTCGCTTCATAGTCATTCATTGGGATGAATTTTCCCTGCTCTTTGGAAAAGTTTATGATTGAGTTTCCACTTTTAAGCATAACGCCAATTCCATTATTACCAATCCAAAGTCTGCCTTGGGAATCTTCTAGAATACTTCTTACGTGCATTTTTTCAGAATCTTCCGTAAGTCTTAGTGTTTCATCATTAATCGTTGTAATCTCACTGCCGTTGTAGCCAAAAACACCCGCATAAGTACCCAACCAAAGCAGATCATTCTTTCCTTCTGAAATACTTGTTACAGCATATGTGCTTCCGGAAGTTATATTTTTTGAAGTAGGGAATGGCAAATAAATCAATTTTAGTCCATCATGTTTATAAACGCCTTGTTTTGTGCCAGCATTAAACCATAAATCACCGTCTTTTTTCGTCCATTTACTTTCCAAGTTTCCAATTGGAGAGTGGGTTTTAATAGTTTTTCCATCGTAACTACTCACACCATTTGCCGTTCCAAACCAAATAGTTCCGTTCTCATCTTCCTGAATGGAACGAATTTGATTGTCAGCTAATCCTTCATTGGTTGTAAAGTATTCAAATGATTTTCCATTATAAAAACTTACCCCTTCATTATGACTTCCCAACCAATAATTTCCTTTGCTGTCTTGGAAGATTGCACGTATTCCCGAGGTAAACGTTAAGGTGTCGGAATTTGAAGTGGCCACTAATTCAGGTTGGTTAATCTCCTTTTCTGTTGATTTCTTTTCAGCACAAGAAAAGTTTAGAGTCAATATGAGTATGATGTAGATCAATTCTATTTTTTTGTTCATTTCGGGTTTTTCTAATATGATACACAACGTACTAATATATCTCATTTTATCAGACATAGCCAACACTATAGGATGAATATGTCTATATTTAGTATCTTTTATTGCCAATCTACAGCTCAATCAAAGGGACTCTTTATCGTTGTGAAGGCTCTTTGTACTTACATGGGTATACACTCCCTAATGTAACTAATTAAATTCAAAGACTGACCTTTATTCATAAAATTATCTACCGAATTGTATATATGGAGGTGTTAAATATTTGAAATTAATATCATTATTCCAAATAGGATATGGCGATTCTGAAGGTGTGAATAGAAATGTTATAACCTTCTCCTTAATGCATAGTGACCCTCTATTTTTTTATATCTCCGGACTATTTGGTTTTTTCGGATAGGAGTGGACCGGGAATGGCTGAATTTTATAGGTAATAGGGTGGGGAACAGGAAGGGAGAGCGGATTGACAGGGTTTCAGTCACGTAACCTTACAGAATAGGAACCAGGGGGTCAACATACCCGCATTACATATAACCTGTGCTAGCGGCTGCCTTTTATTTTTTCGGTTCTATGGGAGCTTTTTTCTGTCTTCCCCAGGCAATAAATATAGCAGAAAGTAAAATGAATATGTTAAATCCTATTTGGTTTTCTTCTCCTCTTATAATGTGAAATATAATTGCTGAAATCATTAGAGCTATTGTGCCATAGGCAGCATATATTGTCATTTTTGGTTGAATTCGAAGTAGGGAAGGCAAGGTCAATCCGAAACCTGCTAATAAGTCAAAAATGCCTGAAATAGTAACTAATTCAGGGTTTTCTTTTATCCATAACCAAGGTAGTTCATTTGGCCGAAATAATTTCATTCCACCTGCCCAAATAAATGTTACAGCCAAAAGGACCTGAAATATCCATAAGGCAATAGTAAGCACTTTGGTTTTCATTTGATTCGTCATTGTATGTATGTTTTTAGTTTATGCAACACGAAATTATGTACATTTACTATCAAATTTATATTACTATATTGTTGGATAGCACTATCCATTAGGAAAGTAATGTGTTTAAAATTGAAATTATGTTGTCAAAAGGTGGTTGTCCAAAAACAATGCTTTCCATTAAAGATGCTCTTGAGGTTCTTGAAGGGAAATGGAAATTATTGATTTTATTTTCTTTATCTGGTGGTCCAAAACGATTTAAAGAGATAAGTAGGGAAGTTGTTGGTATAACAGATAAAACCTTATCAAAAGAACTGAAACTGTTGGTAACAAATCAATTAGTTAAAAGAGAAGTGTTTGACACTTTTCCTCCAAAAGTCCAATATTCAATCACGGAACACGGAATGTCTTTGGAAAAAGTCTTGGACGAATTACATTTTTGGGGTTTGTTTCACAGAAAAAAAATAATCGGAAAATAGCTTCTTTCGATGGGTTCTTTTCGATTGCCGATAATTGGTTTATATTACGTACCTTTCTTCCTCATTATTTCAATGTAGGTTCGTAACAGGGAATTTGCCAACGGGACCGGATGGTTATTCTCATTTTCCCCTTTTACAATCGTTTGGCACCAATCGAACCGAAATGGCTGGCACAAATTGAACCGTTGTATCCACTCAGAAAATCCGTCACCGAAAAAATAACCGCTCAAGCCGTCACCTGGCTGACGCACCGCCTCAGCCCGGAAAATAAACAAAAATTTTTACGCAAAAAAGACGGGGTGTAGTACATGGTTACTGACTAAGTTGATAAAAAGACCCGAACGGTAGAAAAATCCGGTTTTGACCTGCTAAGTAAAAAGAAGGCGGGTGCGGCAATCATTCTTCTTCATATGATAATGGCACTGTTACTTCGCCGAACTCTATACTATATTCAGTTTCATTATAATCTGCAAATCCTTCTTCCTTGAAAAATTCCCCGAGTTTTGTTTTAATTACTTTAATTGATGATTTCTCTCGATCAGAAAATTTATTCTGATTTTTTTCCAAGAATTTAATCCGTTCTGGAGCTCTAACAGGTGAATTTATCCACCATTTTCAGGAACAGCAAATAAGTTAACTGTTCCAGGTAATCGCCATAGCTTACCCCGTCATCACGAAGCACATGGACGAAGCTCCAGACTTTTGATATGATACTTGATTCTGTCATGCTGATGATTTGTTTCTGTTGAGAATGCTAATAATCAATTTTTTTACAGTGTCCATTTCTTCCGACTTGCTGGAAGCTACAAACAGCGTAAGGCTTGCCAGTGCTTCATTGCTGATAATATGGTCGCCTTCTTTATTTCGTAGCATATTGTTTCGTTCAAGGAACAGTAAAAAGGAAGCGGCTGCAATACGCTTATTACCATCGACAAATGAATGGTTCTTAATAATCAGATAAAGTAAAGTGGCTGCTTTTTCCTCAAGGGTCGGGTAGAAATCTTCATCTCCGAAACCTTTGCTGATCTGATTGATAGAGCTTTGAAAGCCCTTGTCTTTCTCTTTTCCGAAAACACCGGAGTCGAACTCAGCTTTCATTTGTTCAATAAGTTCAAGGTATTCCTCTAGTGTTTCGTTTTATAAATAAGATGCGTTATTGACGAGGCTATTTTTGGTCAGGTCGAAGAAGCGAAACCGCACATAGCCATAGCTACGTAAGGATTTCGATGATGAAGACATGGCCAAAAAAGAAACCATCAATAACGTATAGAATTTGTGAAAAGAAGCACTAGTGCTGGAAATTTTGCCTTTCTTTTGCTCAGGCCCTTTGTGTCCAGTCTTTCATGGTCGTAGTCGTCCAGCAGGTCCAGGCCTTTTGAGAATTGTTGTAACCACCCATGTCCTTCCGATGTGGCTTTTTCTTCAATGGCCCTGCTTAAAATCTGGATGCCGGTTTTCAACTGGTGGACTTCCTGTTGTTTTTGGGCCAGTCTCTTTTCGTTGATTGCATATCCTTGCACCAGATAGTCTTTCAGTTGCTGGGTAGCCCATTGACGGAATTGCGTTCCTCTTTTGGAATTCACACGGTATCCGACTGATATAATTGCATCAAGGTTGTAAAACTGTATCTTCCTGCGAACGTTTCGATTACCTTCTTTTTGAACTACCGAGTATTTCTCGGTAGTTGCTTGTTCATCCAGTTCACCTTCAGCATATATGTTTTTCAGGTGTAACCCAATCGTATCAGTATCTTTTTCAAACAATTCTGCCATTTGTCTTTGTGAAAGCCAAAGGGTATCCTGCTCTAATTTTACATGGATTTCAGCACCCGTTTCAGACTTGTATATTTCGATTTCTCCTTTATTCATCAATGGTTTTTTTCAGCTTTTACAGGGGCCATACTTTTTCCGAAGGATCTGATTTTTCAGGTAATGATATCATTTAACTAATCATTTATCCTCTCCGACCAATCACTGCCCCACCAACCAACTACTTTTATATTCCGTATTTTGTGACTCCGCATATACCCTTGCAAAATAACGATAGTATCGGAATTATGAAAATGTCCTGCCGGATGCAAACGGACACACTCCTTAAATGAGACCTGGCACTCTTGTAATGACTACTTCCTTTCCCCGACTCAGCACTCACCAACTCACCAACTCATACACTCACTGACTCACTAACCCCGATCCCGATAGCTATATGGGAGGGCAAACCTGTCTGCCTGCGAATAATGAATTTAAATGTAACCAGGCAGGCTCACCGACTAATCAACTCAAGGACCCCGAAAAACCCAGATCCAGACCCAGACCCAGACGGGCACGGCGGGCACGGAGGACAGGTGGGGGCAAGCATGGCACGCTGGGTAACTTCGTAACTCATAGCTCGCACCTCGCTAATGGCAAAAACTCACAAACTCATCCACTCAAGGACTCACCGACTAATCAGGGAGCATCCAGGCGATCCCCCGAGTCCTCGGGGTCTGCCGGGATACATGCAGGCTGATAGCACCTGTACTGGCTATACCTGCCTCAGCTGTAGCAGGCTCCGACTTCTCTAGGTTGGAAGGATTTGTCGAAATGAAGGCAGGAACAAAATCATAAGATTGAAGAATCTGTATTACTTTAGCGTTGGTTATTCGCTTTGGTTTATTAGTAATTTCAATTCTTCCTTGCTCGGCAATATGGTTTTATATCGGCTCGCAAATATATGTTCATTGTTCTCGGGTAAAGTGTATTCCACTATCGATTCGCTTTTGTTTTGGCAAAGTACTATCCCAATGGTTTTATTTTCATCTTCCAATTTTATTTCCCGGTCGTAATAGTTCACATACATTTGCATTTGTCCAAGGTCTTGGTGTATCAATTCACCGATTTTCAAGTCAATCAACACAAAACATTTTAAGAGTCTATTATAAAAAACCAAATCTATCCAAAAATGCTTGCCGTCAAAGGAAATTCGTTTTTGTCGGGCTACAAAGGTGAATCCATTTCCAAGTTCCAATAAAAAGTGTTCAAGTTTGTCAATTAATTCTTGCTCTAATTGGCTTTCCGAATATGAAGAATGTTCAGGCAACCCTAAAAACTCTAAAATAAAAGGGTCTTTTACGGCATCTTTGGGCTTTTCAAGTACCAATCCTTTTTCCGAAAGTTCTTTTACTTTGTCTTTGTCCCGACTCAATACAAGACGAGTATAAAGTGCGGAATCATATTGACGTCCTAATTCTCTTGCGCTCCAATTGTTTTTAAATGATTCAATTTCATAGAATTCACGCTCATTTTTATCATCAATCCGCATTAGTTTCAAGTAGTGTGACCAACTTAGTTTGAAGTGGGCAGACTGAGTTGGTTGAATGGATTTTTCAGGTAATGTTTGCGGGTTATTTTTCAAATCGTCAGACAGTGTCTGACCTTTTGACCTGAGTTCGATAAATTTTTAGGATTCAGAGCACTTGAGAATAGGGAGATTCGACTAAAAGGGGTGAATACATAGTGGACTATTTAGAGCTCCTTTTAGGAAGAAGATGCCTGTTTTCAAGTGTTGTTCGATAAAGTAAATTCTCAAGCTTGGATCGAGAAGGCGAATCTACTACGTTCCCTTTCTTTACTTTATCCCGATAAAGCTTCAGAAAGCTGCCACCGAATAACGGGGCAAGCCTTGTATATTCACCTTCCGCTTCCTCTGAACCTATAACTATTCGTCGAGCTCAGGTTTTTGAATAAATAAGGTAAAATTGCCTCATTTGTTTTAAGTTGGTTGCAGAAAACCCTTTCCCAAACTCACGAGTTAGAGTTTTTGATAGTTCTTGCAATAGCTTTTTTCCATATTCAGCTCTGTCTTGCCCGTTTTGTTCTTCTTCTACAATCATTCTTCCTATTTCGAAATAGGTTGTTACCATTGTCTGGTTAATAGTACGGACTACACTATTCCTTGCTGATTGTAGTAAATCTACAATTTGGGAATAGAATTTTTTATTTGTTGGTATATTGGTCATAACTTTACAATCATGGACTATGCATTCAAAATAAACTTTGAATGGCTGCTCATCCAATCCGTCAGAGAAGAATAACCACTCAGGTCATCCCGGCCAATCACGGTTGGTAAATGTTCCTCATTGCCTCAGTTCCGAAAATAAGGAAAAATTTTAACTCAAAAAAGACGGGGTACAGTTCCTGGTTACTTCAGTTCGCCTTTTTTTACGGCTATTAAAGCAGCTTTGAGGTCTTTAATCGTGCACTCAAACCATTCGCCTTCCGTGTGTTTAATGCCTTTTTGTTTCAGGTATCGATGCACATCAAAGTCTGTAAATACAGAGCCATCATTCCGCATAGCATTTTCTTCTAATACAATGCGATATTCTGCTCTTGTAGCTCCAATTTGTTCTTTGATACGTTCTTGGGCCGTACGGTTGGTGAAGCCAACTTTTGGCTGCCCTTTTCTTCCTGTATCATTGGGTAGCTCATAGGCGTATATTGTTGGAGTGGCCTCAGATTTTTTTGGAAAGAACTCTTGTTTACTCATGATCCATTATTTTTTTGAATTCCTTTTCCAATTCTTCTTTCTTGGGCAAATACAATTGATATTTACTTGCTAGTATTTGGGTATTGTTTTTAGGTAAGGCAAATTCTACCATGGTGTTGTTTTTATCGGTACAAAGCAAAATGCCTATGGATGGGTTTTCATCTTCCTGCTTTTCTGTGCGGTCGTAATAGTTTACGTACATCTGCAACTGCCCCAAATCCTGATGGGTGAGTTTGTGGGTTTTGATTTCTATTATCACAAAGCACCGCAATAGCCGATTGTAAAAGACCAGATCAATAAAAAATTCATCGTCCTCTATCTGAATGCGCTTTTGCCGAGCCACAAAAGAAAATCCATTACCCAACTCCAATAAAAAGGATTGCATATTGGTGATCAGGGCATTTTCTAAATCTTTCTCATAGTAGGCGGCTTGTGGTTTTAACCCTAAAAACTCCAATACCATCGGGTCTTTGATGATTTCTTTTGGGTTTTCCGGTTGGGCTTCTTTTTTAGCCACAGCCAGTACTTTTTCTTTGTCGTTGCTCAAGAGCAGGCGCTCATACAGCTGACTATTGATTTGTCGTTCCAACTGTCTTGAACTCCAGTTGTTGTTGCAGGTTTCTTCTATGTAGTAGCTGCGCTTATCTTCATCATCAATGCGGAGCAATAATTTGTATTGTGTCCAGTTCAATTGCGCACGCAATGCGTGCGTATTTGGGAACGTGTTGTAAAACTGCCTGCAGGTTTCCAATTGCCTGACCGAAAAGCCACTCCCAAAATCTTTTTCCAGCTCTTTGGCAAGATTCTTTATTAAAAAAGCGCCATAATCTGCACGCTCCTTGCCCTGTTGTTCTTCCTCTACAATGTGCCTACCAATTTGCCAGTACATGAGTACGCGTTCTTGGTTTACGGCTCTTACCGCATTGGCCTGAGCCCCTGCAATGATTTGCTTAACAGCTTGTATGAATGATTTAGACAGCTGACTCATAGGCTAAAATGAAATTGTGCACGCACTGCGTGCGGAATTTGTAAAAACCAACCTTTAGCTGGCCTTTTCTGCTGCCATCATTGGGTAGCTTGTAGGCGTAGATTGTTGGTGTAGCCACCGATTTTTTTGAAAAGAATTCTTTACTCATATATTTCTGATTTTAGAGTCGATAAATTCCCATTCTTCATCTGAAATTTTCCATCTCTTCCTTAAAATTTCATCACCATAAAGCTTGTCATACTGATTCAAATGTGGCACGAACATGAATTTTTCACGTTTGATATCCTGTGAAACAACAGCCTGTAACAAAAGGAAGCGTACAATTGCTACCAGCAACGAGAACTACACAAATTTCGGTAAACATGCATACATAAAAAATGGCAATCAGGAATACACAATTTCATGGTGAGTTATTTTTGTTTTCAGATTTATCTTAAACATTATTCAGGTTAATTTAACAAATAGAAAATAAATTCCAAAATGAAATGCCGATCCTCTTGATCCCCTGGCCTCGCAGTCGCATTCGTACCATTTGTTTGATCGGTGACATGGAATTTGGTTTTCCGGCCATTCCGATCCGGTTTTAAACGGTTTACAAAACTATTTAAAAAACTCCAAAACCCTACCATAAAGGGGGCAGTATACTCCGGAATAAAACCCGAAAGGGGTCAGTATACTCCGGTACGTTTTCCACATTTTTAACACTTAGGGGGTCAGTATACGCCGGAATGTCAGTTCAAACTCCCGACTTCCAACATCCCAGTCTGGGGGTCAACATACTCCGGCTTCTCCACATTTAGTGCTCCTTTGGCGCAAGTGGAACCGAAATGGCTGGCACAAATTGAACCGTTATATCCACGAAGTTTAGCAAGAGACCAAATGCTCAGCTTTAACCGTTCGGCTCGCACATTATACAGCTACAATATGGGCGGTAGTGATTCCCTTTTTAGTTAATTTCTCCATCAAACTTTTTTATAGCCTCTTTGGTAACAGGTGTAAACAAGTTCACAAGATTCCCATCAGGGTCACGGATTAAAAGGGATTTATTGCCCCAGGGCAAGGTCGTGGGTTTCTGAACTATATAATTTCCAAGATAATTAGCCAGTCTTTCATACTCTTTCTCTACATCTTCTACTCTAAATTCTATTATAGTACTACGATTATGACCTGACTGAGCAACTTTGTCTCCCCCAAAAAACTGTAATGTGTTGGTGCTGCCAATTGCTAAAGTTGCAGATTGGGTTTTAAGTTCAGCGAAGTCCGGGGTATACTTTACTGCGGGCACTCCTGTTATGTGTTCATAAAATTTTATTAAGTCATTGATGTTGGCTGTAATAATTCGGATTGATACTAAATTCATTTTGCTGTTTTTGTTAATTATATAGCAAAAGTAATCCGGGGTTATGACAGGAGTTTGTCATGGATATTAAAGTTTTTTTTGGTATTTATTTGTTTTTGAACAAATAGTATAGCTTATGACACCGGCAGGTGCCGGAAAGCATGCGATGACTTTTTCACCCCTGGAGGTGGCCCGGCACTATTTGCCTCTTACTATTCCGGAAAGTACCTTTTTTGTGTGCGAGGTTTTCAATTATTTCATATACATCCTGCCCTGCTCCTCAAGACTCTTGGCTCGCAACAAGTGGGGACAATACGACCGGATTATATATATGCATGGCGTAGAAGCCGAATGGGTAAATGGCGTATAGCACAAAGCCCCATACCAGGAACTACAATCAAGATTGGAAGGCTTAAATCGAGTGGCTCCATTTCTATGACGGAAATTAGGTCAAATTGACAAACCGCCGCACTTGGCTTGTACCGATGACTATCGGTGAGACTCGTACGCCTGGTGGTGTGCCCCGACAAGTATGCCTATGGCAAGAGGCGCACTCCGTTCAAATTATCCCGAAAGTAGCCTTCTACTGTATTACCTGCTGCCATTTTATTCAGAAGTTCAATTTTTTTGTTCAGTAAATACGGTTTTTGTAAGTTCAAGACTACCATTCCACAGGTCTTTTTGAAAATCTTTGTTATAGGAATCGATTGACGTTCTAACCACTTTACCATCTGAGAAGTAAATTCCTTTCAAGTCTTTGTATTTACCCGAATAAGCAAGATTTGCCAGATTTCTTCCTGCTTGAGCGGGCGTATGTATGTTGCTTTTGAACAAAGTCAAAACAGGAAAGATATTTTTCCATAAAAACCGCATTACAGGTGAGTATGTTTTGGCAAGTCCTGTACCCGGTGTCATTCCGGGGTCATAAGCGTTTACCCGAATATTAGTATGCTGTAATCGATTTTGTAATTCATAAACTGTCATAATGTTGCACAGTTTGGAGGTTGAATACCTTCGTTGACCCACAATATTTTGTTTTTCGGAAGTTTCTTTTGGAAAAGCAAGTTCCTGGGCAGTTGTATAAATAGGGGGTTCTATGGGGGTTTTAAGAGCCGGGTCGTGTGTTTCGCTTGAAGTAAATGTGATATGACAATCACTTTTCATAAAGGGAAGTAATTGCATTGTCAATGCAAAGGCTCCTAAGTGATTTACTCCAAAAGTTTGTTCAAATCCATCTTTGGTATATTGGGTTTTCCCAATATATTGTACACCTGCATTGTTTAACAGGATAGAAATAGAGAGACTCTTTTCCTTTGATAATTTTTCTGAAAATTGACGGATGGATTGCAATGATGCCAAATCCAATTCCAGGTATTTTAGGTTGTTATGACCTGTTTTATCTTTTATCTTTTCAATTACTTCTTTTCCTGCTTTTATATTTCTGGCAGGAATGATAATTTGTTCATTTTTGGCCATGCGTGCCATTTGTAAGGCGCATTGGAAACCAATTCCGCTGGTCGCTCCTGTAATAATTATTGAATCCATAGTTTTTGCTTTTTAATTAAATGATGGAGTAAAGTTCATCACTTTGAAAGCAAAAACTTTTGTCATTTGGCAAATAGTGATTTAAATACTCCTTCTTATTCTGCTCAGTGATGATTGGGTGATTCCCAGGTAGGAAGCGAGATAGGATAGTGGAATTCTATTAGCTAAATTCGGAAATTTCTCCAGGAAATTTAAATACCTTGTAGTGGCATCTTCTGCCAACATTGGACTTAGTTTGTTTACTTTATCAACCAATGCTTTTTCTGTTATTTTGTTGATAATGCCGTCCCACTGAATGATAGTGGCTGACAAATCGTTGAGTGATTCTGTAGCAAATACAAGTAGTGTACAATCTGTTACAGCCTGTACATATTCTGAAGAGGGGATTTTTTGATTGAAGCTGTTTATGTCCACAGCAAAATTGTTTTCATCAACAAAGTATTTGGTGATTTCATCCCCTTCGCTGTTATAGTAACATACCCGTAAAATACCTTCTTCAATAAAAGCTACTTGTTTTGGTATTTTCCCTGCTTCGGAAAAGTATTCTCCTTTTTTCAACTCCGATACATTTACTTTTCTTTTTATCAGGTCAATTTGCTGTTGATTTAATTGCCCAAATTCCAAGAGATAGTTTATTAAATGGTCCATAGACACAAATATTTGTATTATAATTTAATAGGAATTTGTCATATGGCAAAAAGTTTGGTTTTTGGCTGCAGGCAACGGTCCCGGCTATGGGTAGTGCGGTATTTCAAGGCACTTCACTTTCAGTTTGCACGAACACAAGCCAGGGCATGTCTTTATGATTTAAATTTACGAAAAAAACATTAAAGCATAGCTTGGCGGAATAGCAGCACAGACATTTCGGTTGTCCCTTAAACCCGCATTACGTATAACCTGTGCTAGCGGCTGCCTTTTATTTTTTCGGTTCTATGGGAGCTTTTTCTGTCTTCCCCAGGCAATAAATATATACCCATGACGCTTGATTTTGACCGGTTTCTGCGGAGGGAAATGCCCCCTTCCTTCATCGTCAATACTCGCCGTAGCTACGGCTATGCCTGCGTTTATCTCTTCGGCATCGTCCATTTTCCTCTGCCCATCGAGCCGGTCAAACCAAAACGCCACGGGTATAGCAGAAAGTAAAATGAATATGTTAAATCCTATTTGGTTTTCTTCTCCTCTTATAATGTGAAATATAACTGCTGAAATCATTAGAGCTATTGTTCCATAGGCAGCATATATTGTCATTTTTGGTTGAATTCGAAGTAGGGAAGGCAAGGTCAATCCGAAACCTGCTAATAAGTCAAAAATGCCTGAAATAGTAACTAATTCAGGGTTTTCTTTTATCCATAACCAAGGTAGTTCATTTGGCCGAAATAATTTCATTCCACCTGCCCAAATAAATGTTACAGCCAAAAGGACCTGAAATATCCATAAGGCAATAGTAAGCACTTTGGTTTTCATTTGATTCGTCATTGTATGTATGTTTTTAGTTTATGCAACACGAAATTATGTACATTTACTATCAAATTTATATTACTATATTGTTGGATAGCACTATCCATTAGGAAAGTAATGTGTTTAAAATTGAAATTATGTTGTCAAAAGGTGGTTGTCCAAAAACAATGCTTTCCATTAAAGATGCTCTTGAGGTTCTTGAAGGGAAATGGAAATTATTGATTTTATTTTCTTTATCTGGTGGTCCAAAACGATTTAAAGAGATAAGTAGGGAAGTTGTTGGTATAACAGATAAAACCTTATCAAAAGAACTGAAACTGTTGGTAACAAATCAATTAGTTAAAAGAGAAGTGTTTGACACTTTTCCTCCAAAAGTCCAATATTCAATCACGGAACACGGAATGTCTTTGGAAAAAGTCTTGGACGAATTACATTTTTGGGGTTTGTTTCACAGAAAAAAAATAATCGGAAAATAGCTTCTTTCGATGGGTTCTTTTCGATTGCCGATAATTGGTTTATATTACGTACCTTTCTTCCTCATTATTTCAATGTAGGTTTGTACCAGGGAATTTGCCAATGGGACCGGATGGTTATTCTCATTTTCCCCTTTTACAATCGTTTGGCACCAATCTAACCGAAATGGCTGGCACACACTGAACCGTTATATCCGTTATAGCTCGATTTATTTTAGAACCTCCCTCAAATTTAGTAATTTAGACATCGTCTATGAAATCCGTATCCAACGAAAACGACTTCCTCTATGGATACCTGTGGGAGAATCAGTTCCGCGAGATTCCCTACTCCGGACAATTAAGTCACTCAGGTCATTACATCCTATGGAAAAAGGTAGTCAAAAATACCACCTACAAGATATTCGCCCTTTGGGATTTACGAGGGGTGAATACCTGTTATTTCCTGGAAACCGTCCGGGACGATCAGTATTCCATCCGGATGTTTGAATCGAATGCGGAGGTGGAGTTGTTTGGGAATTCAATTTAATAACCTATAAAACTTTTGAAAATGGAAAATGAACTAGTTAAGAAACTAACAAAGGCTTCACAAGAAAATGTTCGATTAAGAAGTAGAGCAAAAAATGAAATAGATAAACTTTTATTCGGAGTTTTCGGTGAAGGAAGTTCAAATCCTGAATATAAATTGCCACATAAATTACGATCAGCTCTTAAGGATGTATTGGGAACGAAATATATTGACATTAATAAATACGTATTAGACGGTGTTGCTATTTGGTTTAGTGGGGGACCCTCTACTGAATTAGATATTGTCGATTAACTTCACCTTCCCACCTTTCACCCGCTCATACAGCGTCCGATCACTTTCCGCATGATAGTGATCCGGTATAAACACTTCGGCCAATTCTGCGTGTTCCAGAAGGATCATGGAAACCTGGACTTTTACCCAGTGACAAACAATTTTCCAGGCTGCGGGTTCGATCCTGGCTTTGATCCGTTCCAAAGGTTGGAGAAGCCGGAGTTTTACAAGTGGGGCAATATTATGGAAGGAGATGTATCTATTTCATTGATAGTAGACAGGTGTATAGGTTTGTTGTCGAGGAGGCCAATGCCTGGATGGATTCAGAGGGTTAATGCTATGATATGAAACTTCTGCTCAAAATTGGTATAGTTTTCATATGCTTGCTTTTGCAGTGTTTTTTCTCCACCGAATGGGTAAATTAACATTTAGTTTTTAAATTGGTTCAGTGACAAATAACAAAGTAGGGGTTTAATGCTACAATTTTTCATAGATAAAATGCAGGTAAATTTAGATTAGCATGGAACACAATCAAGTGGACGTAATAGAAATTTTTAAACGGTTGGTCCGTTCGGGTTCCGAAAATGAAGTTGTTGAGTTCAAACAAGCTAAGAATAGCTTCGATTTTACAAAACTTGGCAGGTATTTTTCCGCACTGTCCAATGAAGCAAATTTGAACCGGGCACCGGAAGCGTATTTGGTTTTTGGGATAGCCAATGACAAAACTCTCGTGGGGAGTAATTTCCGGAAATCTTCTCAGGCACTGCATAATCTTAAGCAGGAAATTGCTGAAAAAACGACGGATGGGATCACATTTTTAGAAATACATCCATTTTATCACAAAGACAAAAGAATCATTGTGTTTCGTATCCCTCCGGCTCCGGTAGGGATCCCCATAGCGTTTGAAGGGCATTATTATGCGAGGAATAATGAGTCTTTGGCTCCGCTTAATATTGAGAAAATAGAGCGAATTCGGTCCCAGGTTATAATGCATGACTGGACGGCGGAGATTGTTAAAGGTGCTGATTTAAATGATTTGGACGAACAGGCAATAGAGTTTGCAAAGGAAAAGTTCTTGCAGAAATTTTCCGGTAAGGAAAAAGAAATAGAGGATTGGGATACGCTTACCTTCCTTAATAAAGCTAAAATTACCCGCAAAGGGAAAATCACAAGAGCCGCTATCATACTATTAGGCAAACCCGAATCCGAGCACTTTTTAAACCCGGTAGAGTGTAAAGTAAGATGGATTTTAAGAGACCAGGAAGGGAATCAACTGGATTATGAACTTTTCAGTTGTCCGCTTATTTTAAATGTCAATCATCTTTATTCGCGAATAAGAAACCTGAAGTATAGATATATAAGAGATAAGTCTTTGTTCCCCGAGGAAGTAAATCAATACGAACCTTTTACCATAAGGGAAGCAATAAACAATTGCATCGCTCATCAGGATTATACACAAGGTGGACGGATAAATGTAGTAGAATATCCCGATCATTTGGTTTTTACGAATAAAGGGCGCTTTTTACCTGTTTCGGTGGAGGAAGTAGTTATCAATGATGCACCGGAAGAAACATATAGAAATCCATTTCTCGCGACAGCAATGTTTAATATTGGAATGGTTGATACGGCCGGTGGCGGGATTAGGAAAATGTTTTTGAACCAGGCACAGAAATATTTTCCGTTGCCCGAATATAATTTAAAAAACTCCAAAGTAGAACTCAGCATTCTGGGAAAGGTATTAGACATGAATTATGCAGAAATCCTTGCTAAAAACAAAGATTTATCCCTCTCTGATATTATGTTGTTGGATAAAGTACAGAAGAGAAAAAGAATTAGTAATCAAGAGATAAAAATTTTAAAGTCCAATAGATTAATAGAAGGTAGAAAGCCCAACTTTTATTTGTCAAAACAGGTGGCACAAAGAACAGGACAAAAAGCAAGATACTCTGTAGTAAAGGGCTTTGATAAGCAATACTATAAAGATTTAATTGTAAAAGCTATTAAGGAGCATGGTTCTATGAGTCGAAGCGATATCGATGATCTACTATGGGAAAAATTGCCAAATTCCCTGAATGAAGACCAAAAGAAAAATAAAGTAATGAATTTATTGAGTGAGATGAGGCGCAAAGGAAAAATCAAGAATATTGGATCAATGACGAAAAGTCAGTGGGTATTAATCAGTTAAAAATTTTATGAGAGTTTATGAGAGTTTATGAGAGTTTATGAGAGGAAAAATTAAGGTTATTAATTTTTATATGTATATAGTGTTGAATATTAAATTAATGTATTGTGATACATTCTAATATTTTTTAATATAAAAGTATGCAAACACCCAACTTCAAAGAGGACCATATCTCCCAAATCCCAGAATTGCATACATTAATGATTCATCCTTAAATATACATATTCCGAAGCCTCTCGCTCTATTTCTTCATTTGTTTTCTGTGGATTTTGGAGGAGCCAGTCGTTAATTTCATCTTTGTCAAAATAGAGCATTTTGGCTCTTGGTTTGTAGTGTGGAATTGACCTTCTGGAAGTTAACTTCACGGCTCACAACTCGAAAATCTAGCGACTCACCAACCCCGAAAGATCCTGATCCAGACGGACACGGCGGGCATGCGGGGGCAAGCTCATGAACTATTGAGGGGGTCAATGGACCGGATTGTTGGCCACTCCTGTCGGCGTGGCTGGCACAAATCGAACCGAGATCCGATCCCCATTTAGTGCCCCTCTGCTCTGGCACAAGTGGGACCGAAATCACTGGCATCCTGTTTGGCTAACGGGACCGAAATAGCTGGCACAAATTGAACCGGAATATCCGTCATAGCTCGATTTATTTTAGAACCTCCCTCAAATTTAGTATTTTAGACATCATCTATGAAATCCGTATCCGACGAGAACGACTTCCTCTATGAATACCTGTGGGAGAATCAGTTCCGCGAGATTCCCTACTCCGGACAATTAAGTCACTCAGGTCATTACATCCTATGGAAAAAGGTAGTCAAAAATACCACCTACAAGATATTCGCCCTTTGGGATTTACGAGGGGTGAATACCTGCTATTTCCTGGAAACCGTCCGGTACGGTCAGTATTCCATCCGGATGTTTGAATCGAATGCGGAGGTGGAGGTGTTTGGGAATAATTTTCAAAATTAATATCATGAATAAGAATTATGAAATTAAAATTGGAGGATTTCAGCGGGAAATAGAGACGGAAATGGAGAAATTGGATGTTGAGACCAACCGGGTATTGCCATCTATGAAAGAGCTGATATGAGCAAAGAAATGTCACATATCGATAGGGTTTTGGTCGAAAATAAAATTTTCATTGTAAGAGGGCAACAAATTATGATTGACAGCGACCTGGCTGACTTATACCAGGTTTCTACGGGAAGATTGAATGAACAAGTAAAAAGAAACATAGAAAAATTCCCAAAAGATTTTATGTTTCAATTAACAGATACAGAATGGAAAAACTTGAAATCGCAAAATGCGATATCAAGTTGGGGCGGTAGAAGAATAAACCCATATGTTTTTACCGAACAAGGAGTAGCCAGTTTATCCGGAATAGTAAAAAGTAAAGTTGCCACAAAAGTAAATATTGCAGTGATGAGGACTTTTGTGCAAATGCGTAAAACCATTGGCAATCACCAACAATTGCTGCAATTATCTGCGGACTTTACAAAGCATACACTAGAAACGAACGAAAAATTGGAGCAAGTTTTTAAAGCCCTGGAAGGTCCTGAAACAGAACAAAAACAAGTCGTTTTTTTTGACGGTCAAACCTATGATGCCTGCCACTTTATAAGCCAGCTCATTAAAAAGGCCAAAAAATCAAATGTGGTGATAGATACTTACATAGATGATAGCGTGATAACCCAACGTACCAAAAAGAAAAAAGCGGTAAGAGTCTACCTGTTGACCAAAAGCATAAGCAAAAAACTACCATTGGATATCGATAAAGCCACCACACAATATCCTGTATTTAAAGCGATTGAATGTAAACAAGCACACGACCGTTTTTTGGTACTCGATGAGAAAGAAGTGTATCACATAGGAGCCTCGTTGAAAGACCTGGGCAAAGATTGGTTGGCCTTCTCCAGGCTGGATGCCCATTCTGTGACGGTTTTGCAAACCATTAAAGAGCTGATATGAAGACGATGGATAAAATATAAAATGATGGATGATAGACAATTGAAAATGAACAAGGATCGGAATGATCAACTGGCAATTCTCATTTAAAAAGGGGGCGATGTCCCGGGCCTGCCGAAGGGCCGGGACAAATTGAACCGTTGTATCCACTCAGAAAATCCGTCACCGAAAGAATAACCGCTCAAGCCGTTACCTGGCTGCCGCACCGCCTCAGCCCGGAAAATAAAGAAAAATTTTTACGCAAAAAAGATGGGGTAAACCTGTCTGCCTGCAAATAAGGATTTAAAGGTAGCCAGGCAGGCTCATCAACTCACCGACTCACCGACTCACATACTCATCAACTCACGAACTCAGAACTCACCAACTCAGAACTCACAGACAGACTGAATCGAGTGTCTCGCGCACGGCAAACTGAGCTTGTTCGAAATTACCAATCCAAAGCTTGTATGCGCTGCTGAAGCTGAAATAATTTTTGAGTTAATTCTTTCCAGGTTGCTGTATTTCCCGGAAACATACTTTCCTTCATTTCATTGTAATCATCTTCATATTCCTTCGAAACCCGATCCGGCGGTAATATGGTGATATTTTTTGGATGATGATTGGTGTAATCTATTCCTCTTATCGGTGTAAACTTTCTCCGGTGGTCTACGATATGAAAATATAATTCTTTATTGGTTAATGCTTTTTTTGCAAAAGGAGTGTCCATCATATGTTCCAGGTCATACAAATGGCGGCTTAGCCGGGTGACCCTGATACGATCCTTTTGCCATTCTTCGTGAAGCAGGAAAACTTTTTCAAGAAATGTTCTTTGGGGCTGTACCGTTCGTACTAAAAATGGAGGATTGGTAAAATCAGTATTCGGATATTCCTGATCAATAAAAGACTGTATGGGCACTTCTTCACAAGGTTCTCTAAGTGACCGGCAGCTTATTTCAAGTAGCACCTGTGGGGTTACATATTTATTTTCTTCTGTTAAAGGGGTATAGGTTATATAAATTCGAAGAGGGTCGGTATCCGAATCATTGAAAGGTTCGATACCGATCTCAGTAACAGGAAGACCTTTCTTAGCGATCTCTTGTTTTATATCTTCTATCAATTGTATTCTGACAAACCGGGCACTTGCTTTTCTCAATTTACTAATTTGGTTTCTGGATAGATCGCCGGACATATCGAAAAAAGCACGGTCTACAGCGAGGTCTATATCTTCTGAAAAACGATGTATCAAATGATATCCTTTACTTAATGAAGTGCCACCTTTGAAGACAAAAGCATGGGCATACGGCAGCGAAAAAACAATTCTTAGCATTTCAGTCACCCACCAATCTTTTTCAATTACGTAGGAAGGCATACTTGTCTTCACAGCCGTCTGGCTAAAGATTAAAGCCTTCCGTTGATCTTCCAATTGTAAAAAATTATTCATAGGCGTTCCTCAATACGTCTCCAAAAATGTCAGCAATCCAGGATGGGGCCAGTTTCATATCGTGATACAGCGTTTCAGGTTCTTCTTTTTTAAGTTGCGTTGTAATTATTTTGATCTGTTCGGGCGTTACTTTTTTCTTACCGATTTCCTTTAAGGCTTGTATGGCCAATCCGGTGATTTGACCTTTGACGGCCAGATTTTTGGGGCTGGTTTTTTTGAACTTAATGGTACGGTTCTTGATCGTTATGGTACGGGGAGAGCTGTCCGTCAGAAATACAGCATTCAAAGGCACTTGGGTTGATAATCCCAAAAGATTTAAGGCCTGCGCACCGGTAGGGATGATCCGGGCATTATCTCTTTTGGCAATTTGCCGTGCAATGGTTTCTACATCAGGATATAATACGCCAAGGACTTCATCTTTTTCGGGGTGTAAATAGATGCCTCGGGCCAACCGTATCAGGAATCCTTCGTTGGTAAGACGCAACAAGGCTTTCTTCGTATTCTCTACACCCCAATCCCGCTCGAAGTCAGAGGGGAGCACGATTTGTCCTTTCTTGTGTTGTTCTATTTTTGTTCGTATTTGTTCTTTTACAGATTTCAACTCGATTTACTTTGTCCCAAAAATACACTTTTTTTGGGACAAGTAATCATTTAATTCTTATTATCCTCACAATTTCACCACTTCACAAACTCGGAACTCAATGCCTCCACACAAACTAAGGAAAGGGTCAATCCCGAAGCGAGTCCGGGACAGGCTATACTCCGGCTTCTCCATTTAAGGCACATTAATACCAATATTTTAAACAAAAAGTTGAATTTAAACCTGTCCTTTTTTAGGGAAGGCTACAATCTTATATTTGTTTTGCAACGGACAACCGAAACTTGGCACATGAAAAATAAATCGGTAGTTCCCGAGTGATTCCCTTTTATTTTGGAATAAGTATATACTCCCTCCTCCCAAACTCATCCCTTCCTTCTTTGCCCAGCTTCGGCACCCTACTCTTTTTATTCGTATAAAAATTCAATACCCTGACTATATTCCGGAGATGAAAATCCGGACCAAAAAGATCCCGGCAGAAGTGGAAAATATCCAAAGCCCCGGATCTGTATGTTTTACATTTTAAGTAAGTTAATTCTTTATGACTATCCAAGAGGTTATTTTAAATAGTCATAGATTTTTTTCATGAATTCTACTAGCCCATCTTGATCGACGTCAAATGTTACCTCTACGTTTTCAACTTTTTTGTCAACTTTTCCAGTTCCTTTAATTATCACTTTTTTAATTTCTTTTTCGCCTTTGGTATTTTGAACAGTCACAAAATCAATATTTTGATTTCCATTCTCTTTCCAATGGGCAATTCCATTTCTAAGGCAATGCAATAAAACTTTTAGTGAAATTTGTTGATAATCCTTATAAACAATAGAGACCCCGGGAATTTCATTTAATTTGATGCTATATTGTTTTAATGAATTGTACCAATGAGATTTTGGAAGTATGATTGTGCCAAATAGAAAATTTATTTGAGCTGTTGTGCCATATTTATGGTTTTTAAATTCTTCTGCCATTTCAATAGTGCGCTTTACGAAATCTTTTTCTGGTTTATTTCGATTATATTCCATGTTTTGTAATTTATGTTATTCATATGACAGTGTCTTGGTTTTGGGCTTTCATATGTTTAATTTGATGCCTTTCGGTCTTTTTCATTTGGCGATACATTTTGATTTTGAGTGAGCCAAGAAACCCTTTCTTCAATAACAAATGATTTTCCACTGCCAGGTCCAGCTACTAATCTGACAACCCATTGAGGTCGTGTGCTGCATTATCTTGAATGTTCTTTGCTTGTTGTATCTGATTCGTTGTTGTGCTTAGTAGTTTATTTTCTTTCATAGTATGCTTTCATCTCTTTTGCCAATAGGTTCCACTTTTCATCAGAATTTCTTTCAATATTTAATTCTTTGAGTGCATCTTTTAATTTAAGAACAGCTTCACTTTTATCACTTTCATAAAGCTGGTTTGCAATCCAATCAGGTAAGGAGGAAACAGCTCTGTTAATTAATTTTTTTACTTCTTCAGGTAGGCCAGGTGGAATCTCCAAAATTGATGTATTAATATTTTCAGTTTTGGGAATAGGATTATTCGGATCGAATTTAAAAGTTTTGAATTCAAATTTTTCGAATTTCCATAGGTTTCCAAATTGAAAATTCCGGGTTTCTATTTCTACAATGATTTTTAAAATGTTGTATGCCCAATCGGCAAAGTTGCCATCTGTTGTATCCTGAATTGACCATTCCATGATTGGCTCTTCAAGTGGGAAGTCATTTAAACCATCTCCTTCATCGTAATCATTTTGAACAACAAAATTGTATTGAGTTAAAATACTAGTGAATATGGGATGGTGCCATCTATTTAAAGTATAAAGGGAAACAGAACTTTTCTCGAGATTAACAATAATAGGAAAATATGGTAGCCTTAAGCTTTTTAGCCAATTCACTCCTTCTCCTGAAAATTCAAATCGTGGTGATGACTGAATTTTGATTTGGGCTACAAAGGAATCTTGAGCACTGTAAATTTTTCCGGTTCTCTTTAAAAGTGTTCCAATAAAATCAATTCCATAGTCCTCTTGTCGAGTAACCTTGGCAATTGCGCAAAACGGTTTAAATAATAGAATGGCTAATTCTTCTGCTATATTAGCTTTTCTGAAATTTGCTGCTATTCTTCCACCTTTGTCTTTTGCCATTTTTCATCTATTAGATTTAACTTACTTATATCTGCGCTTATAGTGTTTGTATCCCTTTTTAGTGTAATAGGCCATAAAAGTCCAGACTATATTCATATCTTCTAATGAACTCCGAACTTTCCCCCTTCCTCATTCCGGCAAACCCACGTCGGTTATCCCACTACACAGTGCTATCCAAGTTCTAGTTCACCAAACTTCTGTTTATCCCCATATTCACTGCCCTGTAATTTAACAATTCCTCTCAAAACCCCAACCTGTCTCCAAAAATATTCCCCGGGAATTGTATCTTTATACAGGATGACATCAATACCCTATCCTAGCTTCTCGAAACTCACTAACTCACTAATTTACCAAATATTGAGGGGGTCAATACGCCGGATTGACGGGGTCAGTATAAATCGGAACTAGGGGGTCAGTACGACCGGATTATACATTTAAAACTTTCGAAGCGATATCAGCAGCTAAAGATTCAAATTCCCGGGCATTTAATTTAGATAAAAAATACTCCATATCCTTTCACTTAATAAAATCTAAAAACGTCTTCGATATCGTCTTCTACTTGGATTTACAAATCGGATTTGATTTCTATTTCGCTCGTATTTACGTATAAAACCTTGAATTTTAGGAATTAAGTTGTAAACCAATTCATCGAATCCATTATTATTGTGAACATTGATGAATTCCTCACGAGAAAAGGCTATTAAATAGGCTTTGTCCTTAATATTTAAAGGAAGAAGAAACCATAATGTGGACTTATAAAGTTCATAAAAATCAAAGAAGACTGGAACTCCACAATTCAACCATTCCAATAAAAGTCGAGAGTTTTCTGGGAAATTTACTTGCCGAATATTAACACCTCCAACAGGTGCTTTTGAACTTTCTTCTAAAATTTTCTGAAATTGTATTTTATCAGTTTTTCTTCTTAAGCCATCGATTACCCAAACGATTTTCGAATAAAAGGCATTCCGCGAATGTCTTTCTTCAGGTTTAAGGTACGAGTGTTGGAATTCTAACACCCAACCTTTTTCTGTTTTAACGTCAGCAATATGTTTTTCACCCGTTTTACTAAATTGAACAATTTCTTGCCATTCAATAGGGAAGTTATTTTTCCACTTTCTATGCCATTCCGTTTCGTTCTCCCACCATGGGTCACAATTCCGAATTCCTTTATGCGCCCAATGGTTTACTATAACCTCACCGCATTTGGCAATTAATTCCGAGCCACAACTTGGGCAGGTTCCCTTGGCTCCTTTAGAAGCTTCAGCTTTAATACCTTTAACAAGCGCAAATTTCATTTATCAAAATTTCAGTTCTTCTTTTTTATCGGAGCGAGTAGAAGATAAAAAATCCATGCAAACCATGATATAAAAATTACAGCCAAAATCCATGCTACTTTTTCGGTCCCTGTGGTTTTGTGAGAGCTGGCAATAATTAATATCGGCAATAGCCAGAAAAACCCTATTAAGGCTAAAAACATCAATGCTCCAAGATTAGAAATTTCCATTATATTTTTCTGTCTTAGTATATCATTATTTGGATCGCCCATTCATTTTAATACCCCTCATCAGCTCTCACCGATAGGTTTGATCTCTTGTGGTTGTGTCTAAGTTAGCAAAAAGAGCCAAACAATTGTGGAAGCCGGTTTTGATCTTTTAAGAAAAAATCATTCTCTATAATGCCGGATAGCTTCCCCAAATGTAACGAAGAACCAATTATGCGCCGGAATATCTACACATTGTCCCATCTAAAGGTCTATAGTAATCATTTTGGAAAGGATTCTTATGAAGAAATGGGTGTGGCAATATGGGGGGATAATATCTATTAATCATTAGATATCTCTTCTGTAATTAATTTTTATTAATGGGGAATAACCTGCATCTAAAACAGCTTTTCTCCAATCAACTAATTTCATTAAAAATATAATTGAATTTATATCGGATAAGGCACTAATATTATTTACTCTTTTGTCAATAATTAACCAAAGACAAATACCCTGTACTTTCTGTTCTTCACCATCAATCAAGATATTGCTAGAATTATGCTGAAGTAATCGTACGGTATTTAAAGCTTGGTCAATGGCATATCCTAATTTTTGAGGTTTACCTATTTTAACGAAAAACAATAATCTATCCTTATAAAGATCCATTTTCTCCACTTGAAACCTTCGTCCCAATGGATTATCCAATGGAGATGAGTCTCTATGAATATTTCTGTATCCATGATCTTCTTCCATGCAATCATTGAAATCATCTTCAGAAACACTAAGAGATATATCTAGTTCTGGAGAATAAGTCCAAGGAATTTTTTGTACCTCATCATTAAGATATTGCAAGTAGGACTCATTAAATCTATGCCATTTTCCATCGATTAAACAATATCTATCATTATCTACATAATCTAAAAAAGCTTTAACCATCTCGGAATGCCCTCTACCATGCTCGTTGTGGACATACACTTTTATGGTGTTTATTTCATTTCGTAAATTTATTCCTCTATCTCTCACGAAATTCATCAAATTATCCACAGTCAAATCAAGTAAATTGGTTTTATTGCGACTATCTCCTTGTATGTAAAACTTGTAACTACTTCTTTCGGAAAAAATGAAATCCACACCAGATACTGAAAACTCATCAATTTGTATAGCAGGGTTTTCTTTAGCTTCAAGAGCTATTCCAAGTCGTGCATCTAGCATTTCTTCGACCTCTTCATCTTTTATTAACTCTGTTTTAGGTAACTTTATAATCGGATCTTCAAATAGTTTGATTTCTATTCTATTAATCAAATTTGGAAGTTCATCTGGTAGTATATCTAAATTAAGTTGAGCAGATGTCCCAAAACTTGCAACTTTTCCCCACTCATCCATACTAATTGTTTTGGCTTTAATATAATGCAATGACTCACCGCTATCATAAGTGACAGGTGTGTTAGATTGATATGAGGTTATTGTTTTACTCTTCTTACTCTTAAAAAATTTAGAATTCTTGATTTTTAGGTTTTCCTCATCCACGATTCTTTCTCCGAGATTCAGACCAAAATCAGTATCGCTGAATTTTTTTAGATAAAAATGGCTTTTCCCTAGACTTATTGCATAGCAAACCTGATTATTATAAACAAGCATAGTGCCGAAGTAAATACTATTCTTTGGTACTTCTTCTTGGTTAATAAATTCGCTATAAATTTCTGTCCACCAAACTTCAACTTCATCAGGTGTTTTAGAAAAATAAAATTCTAATGAATAGCCATCGAGTACTTTTTCTCCTGTCTTAGTTAGATTGACTGATTCGAGCTTCTCAACGAGATCATCCTTTTTATTAACGTCTATCTTATAAATATTAAATTTTGGCATTTTTTAGTTTTTGAAGGGTCTGTTATAAGTAGTTTTTAGCAGGTTTTCAAAATTCCTATGTATTGTTTTTTTTAAGGAGTCAAGTGATTTGAATTCCCTTTTCAAGGAGAAAAGGTTCTCTAATATAATTGGTACCATTGATGGAACAAATTCTTGATTTTCATTTTTTGTAAAAGGTCCATCGGTTTCAATCAATATTCTTTCAAGCGGAATCGAGTCAATAATTTTCTTCCCATTTTTAGATTGCAACATTGGGTAGTTGATAGAAAAATAATAACCTCGATCTATGGCTACATCAATATGCCTCAAGGGATCGGAATACCAATGAAGAATAACTTTTCCTGGAAATTCATCACCCAAAATAGCAAGTACATCCTTTACTGCCCTTCTGCTATGAATTGTTAGTATTTTATCACCTTTATCTGCGCATACTGAGATTAATTTTT
The DNA here is from genome assembly GCF_021729145.1 of Membranihabitans maritimus. Lineage (GTDB taxonomy): Bacteria > Bacteroidota > Bacteroidia > Chitinophagales > Saprospiraceae > Membranihabitans > Membranihabitans maritimus. The sequence continues at coordinate 74,254 of NZ_JAJSLW010000019.1, forward strand.
CAAAAACTTTTTTTTGCTTTTGATAATCACTTGGTGATTTGTTGTTGTTATCTAAGCCTATCTCACCTATATACCGTGTTTTATCAATGAGTTCACTGAACTTCGCAATTTCCTTGTGTCGTTCAGCTGCCAACTCCGGATGTAAACCAAGCGCTGCACGAATGAACTTTTTATTTGAGGTTACTCTCTCCGTGAAGAAAAAAACAGATGGACTATTCGTTACGGCTATTGTATAAACCTGTTGGCGTTCAATCTCATTGGCAACTTTCTCGGGCTCTGACATTAAGTCAAGATGAAAATGTGTATCATGATATCTCATATTATTTCTTTAAAAAATTCTTTATCTCATTCATTCCGCGCTTATATAATTTCACATACTCTTTCAGCTCATCTTCATTATCGAATGGTATTGGGCCTGAACTCAGAATATCAAACATTATTGACTGATCAGATTTACCATTCATTCCCTCAAGTGCTAACTTAAATGCGCGCATATCGCTTCCAGTCTTCTTAGTCTGTGAAGGTGGGTTTTTAATAATATCTTGAACATATTTTGTTCCTTTAAGTTTGTTCATTTTCTCAGTAGCTTGTCGGATTATACAAGGAACGCAATACCCACATTGAATTCCGGGCTTACTACCTTTCTTTCTTCTACTATTATCCGGATGGGAACAAGATATTGTTGTTTTGTTCCATTTTTTTAAAAAGTTAGTGTTCTTGCAATTTCTAGCTATTTCTCCTTTTGTAAGAAATTGATATGGATTTCGAATTGGGTTTTTTATATCTAATTCAACCATTATTTTCTTAAATAAACCGAGGTAATGTGGATGTGTAGTTCTCGTGCTGTGACTACTCAGCCTGGTACCAGTTAAAGGAATATTCAATGATATTAATCCATTCTCTGGAACAATAAATTCAACATTTTGTCCCAAGGAATTAGCAACTGACACCCCCAAGCAAAGAAATAAAAAGGAACGCGCTCTTGAAGATCTTTCTTTCGAAAGACTCTTATTCTTTTGAGTAGGTTGAACCCAGAAACGGGTATAGTCAAAAGAGCCCTCACCGTACTGCTTTTTTAGAGCGTCATAGAGTATTGGCTGCACGTTCCCTTCCGTTCCGCGTTTATAATGACTTACGAAATGTACTTTCTTATTGTCTTCCAATAAGTCTATTGCTCCTATAAATGAATCCATCCCTCCGGAAAAAAGTGATACAGATTGAATTTTGTTGGGATTTGTGTCCACAGGTAATTCCAACTGTTTCTGCTCTCCAGCCTTCTTCCTAAATGAAATTTCCCATTTATCTCCACTCAAAAAAGATAGCATATCTTCTATTTCTTTCTTGCACCTGGTCCAGCCTCCTACTGTTGATACTGGAACAAATAATCTAATATGCCGACTCCATTGCTGAAACCCATAACTCTCTCTTGAGATACCTTGATCCACTGTATAAACACCAATAGCAAAATGCAGTAAGTCATGTACATTTGCTGTTGTGACTATCTGTTGATTCTTAATTTCTGTAAACACATTTGTACTCAACACAGTGTCCAGAAGCCCTTGCTGATCAGTATTGATAATGAGCTTTTTTTGATTTTCTGGGACTTCGATATCAAAAAAGTCTTTACTATTTTGCTTAAAAATTATATTCCACGTATTCATTTTTCTAAAGTTGAGTATGCTAAATCAAAAATATTTTGGATGATTTGCTTACCTTTCCCTTGAGTGATATCTAAAGTCAACATATCCATTTTTCCTAGACCAGATTTCACTTCACCAGTTACAAAGTCTTTCATCTCATTTTCTAATGCAATTGCTTCTGCTTCTGATAAGTCATTACGTTCTAAAGCAAGTCCGGCTTCATAAACCCACTTTTTAAAAATATATGCACTTACGAATTCAATCACAGTATCCTTAAGCGTATTCTCATCAAGCCGATCAAGAGCCGTGATGTCTTGATCATTTTCGATTAGTTTTTGACAGAGTTTATCAAATGCCATCATTACAGCAGTGCGAGCTATCGCTTCATCATTTGTTGAACCATCTGGAGCTATTTTATTCGCAATTCTTGCAAAAACTTCTTCAGTTGGTTTGCCAATACAATCTGCAAGATCATAATCTCGTAATATTTGTTCTATTCCAGAACTTGCAACACCACTAAAAAACCCTAAGTAATTGCGTCCTGCACTTATTCCCGCATTTGAAGCCCTCGTAGCACTTTTATGACCGCCTGTTCTTTTAACATAAGTCTTGGCAGCTTTTTTAAAAGTTGCTCCATATCTGCCATTTACTATCCTTTTTAGCGCTCCTTTTGCAGTCTTTAAAGAATCTGCATATCTATCACCTATCCCATTATCAGACTGCTTCCCATCATCTGACTCATCATCTCCTTGTGAATTGTCTTCTTGATTTTGATTGTCATCCTTATCTGGCATATCCCCACCTGCTGTTGCCCAATTTGGTAAGAGTGGAGTTCGTCCTTTTGGCCCTGATCCTGATGAAGACGTTCCCATAATTAATTCTTCAATTTACGTTTAGCAATCTTTGCCAGGTTCCTATTTGCGGTACTTTCGCTCCAACGACCTAAAATTTTATCCCCTACTTGTTCGTGCTCAGAATCCGAGGTTAAGGTAGATATCCAGGTTACGGCAGAAATAGGCAATGACTGGTGCGGTAATTTTTCCACCATTCCAAGAAATTGAGAAATAAGTTCCTTTCGCACTTCACAAAAATCCACAAGTCTTTTTAGGGGGGAAGAATCACTCTTCTGTATACCATCATGTTTGATTTTTTCAGACAAAGACTCAAAAATTGCTGAAGCATCTCCTGGACTAATCGATGCGGCTTCCCGTAAAGCAACATTCTTTACCGATTCAGCATCATTCAACAGTTTCCTGAAAACCTCTTGTGCTTGTGAACTCATCCGCTGCAGTTTAATGCCAGATGAGGATAATTTATCTCTGGAGAAGTAAAAATATGGTTGTAGATTTACCCCAGCTAAAGGTGGCTCAGAAGACAACCAATCTTTGATCCAGCTATCCTGTATGTATGCCTGTTGCTCTACTGATAAGCTCTCTACCTCATCATCTCCTACTATGTCCTTTTTTAACAATTCTTCTACATTGCTAATCCATGGGATCAATCCCTCATTTTTTGACTGCTCCTCATAGAAAGCCCTAAACGTTTCCGATTTAAAGTATTCGAGCAACATCAATTTAGCCAGAATTCTTTTGTTCAACTCTTCTCCCGTGGACTTAGCCATTTCATGTCGCAAGAACATTGTGTTGAGGAATCGTTTAGTCTGTCTGGGATTTCCATTGAGTCCTACCGTCAATACTGGAATTAATTGTGCTGATAATAAAAGAGCTTCCTTTAATTCTTCATCTACTTCATTTATAAAATCCGCTATATTATCCAGACTAAGCCTAAAACCAAATTGCTCCTCATTTTTCTTCTTGAGTACACCTTCACGTATAAATTCAAATTCGCCTGGATCGACAAATAGATTAGTAAATAACAAGTTTACATAAATGGTAAGTTCCAAATCACTCAACGGAGGTATTCTTATTGGATATTGGATCAATTTCTCCAGATAATCACGGCCTACCTCCATGTTGTCCCCTGGAATCTCTGGAAACCTTCTTCGAACAGCGTACTTGATTAATCTTTCGTCTGCACCTATTATGAATGCTGTGTTTTTAGCAAACAAGAATAGTTTAATAGCTTCCAGTGTACCAATGACAGTATCATGAGAACACCTGTCCAGGTCGTCAATAAATACAACAACCTTTTTGATATTAGTCTCATTGATCAGTTCCTCAAAGTTGAGATGGAACTCTTGAATATTTGTCCTCAGAGATTCATCAGGATCATCAGTGCTTTGCTTCTCTTTTATATACTTTTCGTAATCCGCTTCTGAAAACTTCTGAATTGCTTCCGCAGAGCCGGCGACAGCTAATCCGGCAGGCCCCATTGTGAGGTATCCAAGACCATATTTAATAGCGGATCGTCCAAGTTTAATCAGATCAATTTTCCGAAGCAACTTAGCCGCGATTTTCAATGCCTTCTCATCAAGAGTTCTTTTCTTAATAATTTCATCCACAATCCTGCTCATCAGAACTGTCTTGGTATCCTCATAACCTTCAAATAACCATCCGTTGAAGTTGATCACGAGAACATCATCCTCATCTGCATATTTGTCTTCAATCATTTTCATTAGACTAGACTTTCCACTACCCCAATCTCCAAAAACGCCTATACTGCATGGTAAAAGGTTGTCGTTATTAATAATACTTGTTACAGCCCTTACCATATGCTGAAAATCAATAAAATCCGAATTTGTTTCGTTATCGCTCCACATGATTATTTAAAATATTGCTTTACTGTTTGAATGGCTTATAACTCATTTATATCCGTAAATTTTATACCCCTTTCACACCGTTTTTGTATGCAGTGCAGCATCAGCATCACATACTTCTCGATAACTTTGAATTTTACATAACAAGTAGCACGTAAATACATTATCATCACTTCATTAGGGCTTACAAATACACTCCCTAATGTAAAAAATAAAATTCAAAAATTGACCCTTGTTCAAGAATTTTCATGTATATAATTAAAATAAGTTGCAATTTATTATATATGCTATTAGTATAAGGTCAAATAGATTAGAATAATAGGAGCGTTCTGAAATTTTCTTGTTGCCTTTTATGCAAGTAACGTAAAGAGTTTATTGAAAACTATTATTTGTTTAATCCTCCTCTGTGTAATCTATCCCTAAGTCTAAGAGATTTTTTGGATGGGTTTTAAGCATTTTAGCTATTTTAAATATAGTGGATAGTCTTAAATCTCTTTTGCCATGTTCATACTTAGAGATATTACTTTCGTCAATGTTTGATTGGTAATCAGCTTGAAGAAGAGACAATTGTTTGTCTTCTCTTATCTTCTTAATGTTTTCTCCAAATAATAACAATATTTTTTTTCTCTCTTCTTCAGTCATAGATGATTGCAGTGATATCTAAAGTGAGAGATTTTTTTAAAAAAATCACGGTCTAATTAGACCGTATAATTATTTTTATTATATTTGTCTTAGACAAAATACTCAAAGATTAAATATTACTTTGAGTAGAAATAAAAGTGAAAGCTAGATATAGCATTTATACTTGACGTCTTGTCTAGAAAACTGGTAATTTTTATGGACACAGGACATTAGGTGAATGCTCACGTCTATAAAATTTAGGCGTGGGCCATCTTGTTGTGTCCAGGGTATACCAGTACCTCTAGTCGATGAGTTTGGTTCATGCCTTTTTTTGAATCCATTCTTTTAATCAAGACGTTCCATAAAAATAGTTTAATAATTATGGAGCCATTAGTTGTTTTTACCGATCCTTATTCAACATTGTTTTTCCCTTACAAATTGGAGGAAAGCAACGATGGTATCCAGATTGTTAATTTGTTCTCCGTATCAGATATTATGTATTCGAGGAAGCCGAGGAAGCCGATTTAGGTTTGGATAACAAAAATAGGGTGAAGGAATAATTTATAACTAATCATATTTGTTTAGTTGTATTGATGATCATAGATTAGCGTCATCTCAATCGAAAGAGGAAATAGGAAGGAATTTCAAATACATGAATGTGATAATATCAAAAATAAAAATGGCGTCAGGGTTTTCACAGTATGATTTAATGTACAGAAGGAAGCCGAGGAAACCGATCTGAGGAAGCTGCAAGCTACAGGTTCAAGCTAGAGACGGGCCAGGATTCCATTTTTGATGAAATTTTCATTTGTGCACGATGGTGAATTCATCTGTGGATCTTCCTGATTTCCTGACAGCTTAATGGCCCTACTACCGATTTACGATTTACATTTTTACAAACAACTTGAAATTATACATATGCGACGATATAGGTTTATCAGTCTCCTGGCTATGGTATGTACTGTGGTGATGGGGCAGGAGGGAAGTAGTGGTGCCGGTGAGGGAGGTACGGCGGTGATATATGGGGAGATCGAATCTGTGGAGCCGGTGGATACGATGGAATTGGTAGTATGGAAGCGCTATCTGGGTAAAACCGGGATATTTCCTCCTTTTGATCGGATGCAAAGTGTGACGAAAGCGGGAAATATTTTCAACCGGACGATACGAAGCAGGACTTTCTCCTTCCGACTGCACCTGGACCGACCCGGTTATTTCTCGCTGCGTCGGAATGTGTTTACCTTTTGCGACCGTATGAAAATCCGGCCGGGCGACAGCGTATTTATCCACATCGATACCAAGCAGGCGATGGTGCGATTCACCGGGCCTGACGCCATGCGGTTCCAGGCCCAGTACGACCTGGCACGCGCCATCGATACGGAAAAGAAAACCCACGACCCGGTAATGGTGGGGGTGGACCGGGAGACGTTTTTGTCGGAAGGAAAAACACAGAAGGCCTATCAAAAAGCGCGTGAAGCAGCGGAAGAAAGTATGCTTCCCCTGATGCGCATGATCTTCAATGACCGGCAAAAATACCGGTATATGGAAGAAAGGGTAGACCGGGATCCCTACGACCACCCGGGGTGGGAAGTGATCGCGATGTATCGCCCGCTGGTGGATGAAGCGGGTATCCGGTCCATGGAGTACCGGCTCCTGGGGCAAATTATGGAACCGCTGGCCGAATTTCTATACATGGGCCTGGGGCGTAGCGAAGAATCACAACGAATATGGGATACCTATACCGATCGCATGGAGGATGTGACCTTGCCGGATGATATTTCATTTATAGAGCCGGGAATAGTGGACTTTTTGTACCGGAATATCCAGGCGTACCAAAAAGTGGAAGGGGTAGAAGTGAGTTTTGATGATATGATTGGTAAATATGGAGCTATACTTGGTGAATATGTAGTCGCGTATTATACAATTCGCCAGTACAAAAATCATGACACCCCCGATGCCTTGTTTGCCCGTGCATTGGAATTCATTCAAACACCGTGGTTACGTGACGGATTGCAGCAAATGGCTTCCCGTCTCAAGACCGGTACCCCTTTTCCGGAAATCTCGCTGAAAGACCGGTCCGGAAAAGAAGTCCTGCTCTCGGACTTGGATGATAAAGTTGTTCTCGTTGACTTCTGGTATACGGGTTGCGGGGCCTGTATGAAGTATTACCACGAGACCCTGGGCCCAGTGGAAGAGCGGATGCGGGAGGAAGAAGATGTGGTATTCGCCTCCGTATCCTCGGACCGGAGCCGGGAGGTGTGGCTGCGCAGTATCGAAGAAGGAAAGTATACTTCGTCGGATTTACTCAACCTGGCGGCCGGAGGATTTGACCACCCACTGCTGAAGTACTACGGGATCCGTGCTTATCCCACGCAGATGCTGCTGGACCGGGAAGGGAAGGTCTACCAGATCGGGAATTTTCCGAAGGACCCGGAGGAATTGGAGGTATTAATTAGGGAGGTTTTGAAAAAGTAAATCGAAAGGTAAAATACAAGTGCCCGGGTAAGTGTACCCTGTGGAAAGAATTCATGCCATGCTTATGACCTGTGGTTGCTGTGTTTATGACGGACCGGTGAAGGCAGGTAAAAGCGGAGTTTTCCGGTCAAAGGACCGGAGAGAGAGTCCCGGAGGCCGGAGGGCGACCGGGAAATGATCGACAGGTTGGACAGCCCCGTACCGGGTTGAATTTGGGCTCACCCACAAAGTGATCCCTTGGGACAATCCTAGCCATCACATAAGCTTATGCGCGGCTTAGCGATCCCTTTGATATTGAGAATGTTTGAAAAGGACCCGTTACGTATGACTGGATTTCCGGAGCAGTGTTATAGGATTCCTTCTGTCAGTACATTGCAATTCACCATGACGCTCCCGGAGCCGGTAGGGGCTGCCCCTGTTTTTATCAAGAAAAGAATATAAAGATCAAATCAGAGACCCTGAAGGGTATACTTCAAGGTTGGAGCAAAGTTCCTGTGACGGGAATATAGGAGCAGTGAATGAAAATGGAAACCAGTATGGAAAAGCGCTGAAGGTGACCGAATGTAGTCCGACCCGGAGGTCGGACCAAGGGTGCTAAATGCACGCTTGATGAGGGAACCTCACCTTCCAAGGTGAGGGTGGGTGAGCTCTGGTAAGGGAACCGAGGGTTCCGTCCCGATGCTACAGGAATTAAATTTGAAGGAACCGAGCCTTCCACGGCGAGGCTACACGATTTGTTATAATGGCAGGTAACCCCGGGTTTTGAACCCGGGGTAAAGAAAGAAACGAATGGAAAGTTCTGGCGTGTGTTTTTGCGGTCCCGAAAGGGGCGAAAACCATGACAGAACGGGAATGGGCAGTTCAAAACAAAAACCTTGAAGGTCTGGCTTGTAGTGGCTGTAAGGAGTGATACAATTCAGAGAAAGCTTCACGGGGGTCAAATCAGAGACCTTCAAGGTTGGGTGTAGAATCCCGGGAGAAGTGGTGAGGCAGGAAGAAGGTTTTGATATAGCAGGCTGCCAGGGTCCTGTGCATCCTTTTGCAAAAGCGCGGGGCGAGGTAAATCCGTCGCGGCTTTCAATTCTTTTATCAGAGATCCTGTAGCCGGGGTATAGAAGATAGGTGGAAGTGAAGCAGGAAAAAGACGGTAAGACGATGCGTAAAAGGATTGTGGAAGCAGGATTTTGTGAGCTGAAGGGTAAGAAGTAGCGCAAAAGCGCCTTAGCAAAAGGTGGCTTTTCTTTTGTTTCTTTTCTTTGGCCAGCAAAGAAAAGATAAAAAAGAGGATACCTGATCCGGGGTAAAGAAAGAAACGGATTGAAAGTTCTCATGAGTTGTCAGGAGAGGACTCCTGACAAGAACCGAGAAATGGTAAGGCAGGAAGAAGGCTTTGATATAGCAGACTGCCAGGTTCCTGAGCTTCCTTTTGCAATAGCGCGGGGCGAGGAAAATCCGTTGCGGCTTTCAATTCTTTTATCAGAGATCCTGTAGCCGAGGTATAGAAGATAGGTGGGAGTGATGCAGGAAAAAGACGGTAAGACGATGCATAAAAGGATTGTGGAAGCAGGATTTTACGAGCTGAAGGCTAAGAAGTAGCGCAAAAGCGCCTTAGCAAAAGGTCTGCTTTTGCCATAGGCATCCCTTTGGGGTTTGGTTTCTTTTTTTCAGATAAAAAAAGGAACAAAGGAAAATATTAAAATTTATTTACTATGGATCAATCGACTAGAAATCAAAGGGACGTTCGAAATAATAGGTTGAGAGAAAAGAACTCCAACGGCATCCCGGCTACTGGTAAGCGAATAGAACTAAAAAGATATGAAAAGTAAATGCCCAGGGCATCCCTTCGCAGAAATGCAGTACGGGTTAGCCCTATCGGGGCTGAATAGGAGTAACCCCGGGTGTTGAACCCGGGGTGAAGAAAGAAACGAATGGAAAGTTCTGGCGTGTGTTTTTGCAAAACGCAAAAACCATGACAGAACGGGAATGGAAAGGACTGAAAGAAAGAAACGGACCGAAAAAAGTGAAAAGATTAATTATGTAAACCGGGATCTCCCGCCGAAACATATCTGTAGGCGGGCTCATGCCAACGGCATCCCTTACGGGGCCAAACCCGCCGCGACTCAATGCATGTGCGCGGCTTGGCCACAAAGTGATCCCTTGGGGACGATCCCTCAAAAATAGCCTATGAAAACAACACAACGTATAACACTACTACTTATATTGATGAGTGCATCCTGGTTACAAGCCCAACAGGCCGTATACACCCTGCATGGTAGTGTATGGGACTCCTTGACACAACACGTATTGGTGGGGGCTGCCGTGCAGGTGATGGGCGAAGAAAACATAGGTTCTGTGACGGATGAATCGGGCCGATTCACCCTGTCCCTCACCGAAGGAACTTATACATTGGAAGTCCGGTACCTGGGGTATAGACCAAAGCAACTACTTACGCACATACCGGGTACCGACTCCCTTCATGTGAACCTGGGCCCCTCGGGAATCTCGCTGGGGGAAGTGGAGATCGTATCTACGGGCTACCAGGAGGTGCCGCGGGAGCGGGCGACGGGTTCGTTCGCTACGGTGGATGAAGAACTGGTGCAGCGCCGGGTGAGTCCTAACCTCCTGGACCGGCTGGAAGATATGGTACCGGGGCTGGTCTTCAACCGGGCGGGAGCTTCTGATGACCCCATATCGATCCGTGGCCGGAATACCATCTATGCGAATGCCCGGCCACTGATCGTAGTGGACGGCTTTCCGTATGACGGGGACCTGGTATCGATCAATCCCAATGATGTGGAAAACATCACCGTGCTGCGGGATGCGGCGGCGGCCTCTATCTGGGGGGCGCGGGCCGGGAACGGTGTGATCGTGATCACCACGAAGCAGGGACAGTATGACAAGCCGCTAAAGGTGTCCTTCAATAGTAATGGGACCTTTCAGGAACAAAGGGACCTTTATTATCGACCGATGATGTCAATGACTGACTATGTAGAGGTGGAGGAAATATTATTTAATAGATCGTTTTACAGTGGAGATGAAAATTCTAATAATAAACCGGCGTTATCCCCGGTAGTAGAGACACTAATCGCCCAGCGGGACGAGATTATCGATAATGGTGTTGCTGAATCTATACTGGATAGATATCGGAACCATGATGTACGGGAGGATTTGGATCGATATTATTACCGGCCCACCTGGCAGCAACAATATTCTCTGGCATTGCGGGGTGGTGGAAACCGGTACCGGTATTCGTTTTCCCTGGGGTATGACGACAACCAATCCCAAATCGTGGGCAATGGCCGGAAACGGATCACTTTGAATGCAAGAAATACCTGGATTTCCCGGTCTGAGCGATTGCGTGCGGATGTAGGGCTTTCTATGTCCCGGGATCGGAGAGCCAATGACAATTCTGTACCCGACACACATCCTTATGAATCATTAGTAGATGAAAAGGGTCAGCCGTTACCGGTGATGCAGGGTTTGCGAAGTACCTATCTTGCCAGTTTAGATACAGTGGGACTTTTGGACTGGCGATACCGTCCACTGGAAGAGATTGGGCTTAGGGACCGGAACAATACGAATATGGAATATCGTATCCAAACCGGGGTATCCTGGGAAATCATGAGCGGTTTGACGATAGAAGGTAAATATCAATACTGGAATAATCATACCCGTTTACGTGATTATCACCCAAAAGAAAGCTATGAAGCAAGGAGTCTTATAAATTACTTTACTGAAATCGACCAATACGGAAGAAAGGTTCAAAGGGTGCCGGAAGGGGGGATCCTGGACTATAGTTATACGTCGGGATACAGTCATACGGCACGCGGACAGGTACGCTATAATGTCAAACGAGGGGATCACCACATTGATGTTTTGTCCGGAATAGAAATAAAAGAATTCCAAACGGAAACTGATATAAACAGATCATACGGATATAATGACTACACCGGCGAAAGCCAGAATGTGGATTTGGCAAATTGGTATCGATATTTTCATAATGGTGGTTTGGGTTTTATCCCATCAAAGGAATCACATACCGGAAGGACGGACCGATTTGAATCGTATTATTTTAATGGAGCTTATACGTATGATTATACCTATGGATTGTCATTGAGTGCCCGCAAAGATGGATCGAATCTTTTTGGTGTCCGTACTAATCAAAAATGGGTTCCACTCTGGTCGGTAGGTACAAGTTGGACTATAAGTAAGGAAAAATTCTATAATATCGGATGGTTGCCCTATTTAAAAATGAGGATGACCTATGGCTATAGTGGTAATGTAGATCGTTCACTATCGGCATATTTAACGGCATTTTACTGGAATAATACAATAGCGGGAGTGAGTGTCCCATATGCTCAAATAAATAATCCACCTAATCCCGATCTACGTTGGGAAACGATAGAGAGTTGGAATGTGGGGGTAGATTGGGAGTCTCGTAATCAACGTATGAAGGGAACATTAGAATATTACATAAAAACGGGCAATGATTTAATTGGGGACCGTCAATTCCCATATTCCAGTGGTATTTCCGAAATGCGTGGAAATTTTGCTTCTACTCGAACCGTTGGTTGGGATTTGGATCTGACTACGATTAACACTACAGGAAAATGGAAATGGACCACACATTGGTTATGGAATTTGGTCCGTGAAAAGGTGACAAATTATGAAGATGATTTTACAACTAATGGTTATTTATCATTTAGTGGTACGGGGAGTCCGTATGAAGGGCGGCCGTTGTATGGAATGTATAGTTATCCCTGGGTAGGTCTGGATCCTCAGACGGGAGATCCCATGATTTGGTTTGAAGGTGAGGCGAGTAGGAACTATAGTGCGATTCGCAGCCGGTTCGCCAAAGAGGACCTGATCTACCACGGTCCGGGAAGGCCACCTATATTTGGAGCGTTACGGAATGAACTGACCTGGAAGGAATGGAACTTGTCGGCGAACTTAAGTTATAGATTGGGCTATTACTACCGGAGAAGATCGGTAAACTATCCCATGTTGTTAAATGGAAATCTGGACCATAATGACTTTTCAGACCGTTGGGAGCAACCGGGAGATGAATCACATACTAATGTTCCATCACTGCCTTCATCGATCTATTATGACAGGGATAATACTTATATCTATTCGGATATCCTGGTGGAGAAAGGTGACCATATCCGGTGGCAGGATGTGCGGTTGAGTTATTCGCTGGACCGGAGGCAGATGCCGCGACTGCCCGTGGCGCATGCGGAGTTCTATGGGTATGTGAACAATATCGGTATCCTGTGGAAGGCGAGTGATGACCCCCTGGACCCGGACTTCCGGAGCGCGAAGCCGCGAAGGAGTATAGCAGTGGGGGTGCGGGTGGAGTTTTGAAAGGATCGCCAAGCCGCGAGAAAGGAATGCGGGAAGCCGGGTTTGGTGAGCCGAGGAGTTGTCAAAGCGGCTGGGCCAACTATCCGGGCGCGCAGAGCTTTGTCGCAGTTAATTCGGGCTCATGCCATAGGCATCCCGTTGGGGGCGATCCCTCGATCATGACAGAAAGGGAGGAAAGAAAGGAATAGAGTGCCGGCGATAAGTGGCAGTTGCCTTTCTCTAGCATCGGCTGGGCGACAGGAAGCCACTTAGGGATGCCTTTGACGCAGCCACTGAAAACGAACGAAGAAGGGAATAACCTGTTGGCATCTGAAAGACCTGACAGCGTTATTTCCTGAAAAATGGAATAATTACTAAGAAATAACCGGGCTCACCAAACCTGCCTCTGCTCCATGCATGTACGCGGTTTAGCGATCCCTCAAAACACCATAACCATGAAAAAATACGAAATACCGACTTCCCTGAGAAATGGAAGGAATGAGGAAGGGAATAATCGGTCGGCGTCGGTAAGACCCGACAGCGTTACCTCCCGGAAGAAAGAAATAATTACTGAAAAATATCCGGGATCTCCCGCCGAAACATCTGTGTAGGCGGGCTCATGCCAAAGGCATCTGGCAAGGCCATCCCTTTGGGGCCTTACGGGGCCAAACCTACCTCTGCTTCATGCATGTGCGCGGCTTGTGCCCAAGGCATCCCGTTGGGGGCGATCCCCCAAAATCATAAAGCACTCACATACACTGCGAGTCTTTGCGTGAACTTTGCGTAACAACTAAAGCACCATAACCATGAAAAAATACATACTACTTTTACTCCTAACTATACTCATGACCACCGGCTGTAAAGACTACCTGGATGTAAAACCTGAGAAGAATCTTGTAGTTCCAAGATCTTTGGAAGACCTTGCCCGATTGACGGATAATATTCTTATTCTCAACTATTGGTATCCGGCACTGGGTCTATGGGCATCTGATGAACTTTTAACTGATGATGCTGGATGGGCGGGATTGAGTTCTACGGTGGAAAAAAATACTTACATTTGGGATTATTCCAAAGGATTGGAGACCATAAGTGAATGGACAGCGTCTTATGAAAATGTATTTTATGCCAACGTGATTTTGGAAGAATTGAATAGATTAGAAGTCCCGTCTGCTAATAAACAGGATTTATACAATAAAGTAAGAGGAAGGGCTTTATTTTTTAGAGCCCAGGCTTTTTTTAATTTAACTTCCCTATTCACATTGCCTTATGAACAATCAAATTCAGATCGTCAATTAGGTATAGTTTTAAAAAGGTCTTCAAATATAGACAAGCAACCACCCCGAGCCTCATTGCAAAATACTTATAATCAAATAATAAAGGATTTGCAAGACGCAATAAGTTTATTGCCTGAGGAAGAGACCCTCCCAAACAGACCGGATAAAAATGCTGTTCATGGATTGCTTTCCAGAATATATCTCCAAATAGGGGAATATGAAAGTGCTTTAACCCATATATCAAAAATAAATGAAGTTCCGTTGGAATTGATGGATTATAACCTGTTGGATAGCACTGAAAGTTATACTATACCTTTCCCTAATTCGGAAATTCTTTTCCAGGCCAGGGCTACCAATTATAGTTTTCGGGGTAATAATTTGGTATATGTAAACCCGCAGTTAATTGAATTGTATGAAAAAGATGATCTGAGAAAATCTATTTTCTTTACTAAAAATGAATATGAAGAATATAACTTTAGAGGAAGCTATTTAGGTGGAAGGAATATATTTGGAGGAATTAGCTTAAATGAGATTTACTTGACCCGAAGTGAATGCTTAATCCGTATTGGTGAGGTAGAGGAAGGCTTATCTTTTCTTAATCAACTTTTGGAATATCGGTATAAAAAAGGAACATTTCAACCAATAACAGGACTTTCTCAGGAAGAGGCGCTGAATAGGGTGTTGGAAGAACGACGTAAAGAGTTAGTCTTTCGACACAATCGTTGGTTGGACCTGCGTCGCCTCAATCGGGATGAAGATAGTGAAACTACCATTTCAAGAAGTTTAAATGGAAAAACCTACCAATTGTTACCTCATTCCAATGGATACGTATTTCCGATTCCGGTAGATGAAATACAATTGACAAAAATTGAACAAAATCCATTGTAAAAAAGTAAAGGGGATACTAATGTACCCCCTTTACAACCTAATAACTACTGAAGTTCGAAACGCCCAGTTTGTAATACCTGTGAATTGGTATCCGGTAGAGCGTAGATGCAATTCTCAGTTTGAGGTTCATTGCATTCGTATTCTATACCGGGTTGAGAAGTATCATACCACGTTTCTCCTCCATCGGGAGTTCCGAATCCATCGACAGCTTCTTTTGGCGTAAACGCCAGTGCGAGTGTGACGGCCACAGCGGCGGCCAGTGCGGGCAGGTGTTTCACTGCCCATTTCGAATTACTAATTTTCAAATGTTTCATGACATTTAAATTTGCGTAGTCGTATCCGGTACGGTATATGGGCCCATACCGGTAACCGTTGTGGATGCGACCACAGGTTATAAAAAAAATTATGTACAAAAATCATCCGTCGACGGATGGCCGGTCGTTGGGTGTTTATCTAAATGTAATTTTTTCAAAAATAGGGTGGAAGCCCTTAGCAAAGGGTCCCACCCACGGGCAATGCTATGTGTCGTTCAGCCACAATCGCTGCCCGGTTTTTTCCTGGGTCCTTGCATTATGACACCGAAAAATAATAAGGACGTCAAAAAAATATTAATCAACCAATGTAACTTCCAGTCCATCGAAGAGAAAATACCTCCACAACTACAAGGTATGCGGTCAAATCCCCTCGCTACGACCAATCCTACATAGGTGGAAAATATCGTCATAAGGACCAAAGAAAGTACTAAGCCTATCCTCCGGGTACTCAGAAAAATCAGGAGGATGACTGTTATAAGTTCAGAAAATGGGATGATATAAGCCAGGATGTTTTCCCATTCTGTGGGTAAAGGCTGATTGCGGAAAGTAGCTATATGGTGGTCAAATGCCCACAACTTGGAAATGCCCGTATAGGCAAATACCACAATCATAATCAATACCGTCCCGTTCTCTATCCTTCTGGCCCAATGCATGATATACCCTTTTAAGAACTTATTCAGCAAGAGAACTCCAGGGTATAGTGTATTACATAAAGACCCTGTTTAAAAAAAAACAGTTGTTTCTTTTATGTTTTTTTACATAAATATATAACCCAGATCCTTTTGCTTAAAAGTTCTGATTAAAAAATAAAATACATTTGTGGCTGAACTAAATTTTAAGATTGAAATATCTTAATGTTGTAAATGTATAAATAAATAATTAATTTAACAAATATACAGCGAATTAATTTATTCTTATTATACATTTGTAAGTAAGGCCGGAAAGATACGGGGGGCGTTTTCATAAAAATCAACCCGGTCGGGAGGTGATGGGACCCACCTCCAATGGGATGGTTCGCCGGATGGATACCTGGGTCTTGCGGACTGGATCATAGATATCGCATAAGGCTGTACCTACCATTATCATAGCTAGTATAGAAGATGTATGGATCCTGTAATCCTGTAAGAATAGTAGGTGGGGGTATGGAGATTACCGGGGATGGAATTCAGCTTGCACGAAGGCATTACTATCCTCATGGATGCGGCATCCCTTGCCGGGCTGCCCGGAACGCGCCGGGCAGCAGCAAGGATTACCAAATGATCTATAGGTGTGTTTACAGCATAGTGGATGGACAGACGTATTCGCTTACTTCGAATTGTCCGGAGGCTTTGAGTGCGCTGAATCCGCCTTTCACGTCTATCAGGCGGTCATATCCTCTCGCCCGTAATATCGAGGTGAACATCATCGACCGGTACCCGCCTGCGCAGTGTACGAACCAGGTTTCATTTTTGGCGATGCGGTCCAGGGTCTCATTGATATAGTCCAGCGGCAGGTTCTCGGCACCCAGGAGGTGTTCGGAATCATATTCGCTTTTCTTCCGTACGTCCAGGATTTTAATTTCCGGGTTCGCTGTGCGGAGTCCTGCCAGTTCATCGGGGGTGACGGACAGGATCTTATCGGTTTCTTTGTGAGCCGCTATCCAGGAGGGGAAGCCGCCTTCCAGGAATCCGATGGCGTGGTCATAGCCTACGCGAGCCAGGCGGGTGACTACTTCTTCTTCCATACCCGGTTCCGCGATAATCAGGATTTTTTGCCGGATATCCGGAATAAGGGCCCCGACCCAGGGAGCAAAATTACCGTCTATCCCGATGTTTATAGAATTGGGAATGAATCCCCTGGCGAAGGTCTGGGCGTCCCGGGTGTCCAGTAACAGGGCATCGGTTTCATTGGCTACCTGTTCGAACCGGGATGGGCTGAGGGCTTCCAGGCCCCGTTCCAGTACCTCGTCAATGCTGTCATAGCCCTTAATATTCATCAATACATTCTCGGGAAAATAGCCCGGAGGCGGCATCAGGCCCGTAAGCACCTCCTTGACAAATGCTTCTTTGGACATGTCCTGCAGGGCATAATTGGTCTTCTTCTGGTGCCCCAGGGTATCCGTCGTTTCTTTGCTCATATTTTTACCGCAGGCCGACCCGGCCCCATGCGCAGGGTATACGATAAGATCATCAGGGAGCGGCATAATCTTTTGATGCAGCGAGTCGTAGAGGTGAGCCGCCAGTTTTTCTTCGGTAAGTTCGGCTTTTACTTTCTGGGCCAGATCCGGGCGGCCTACATCCCCGATAAATAATGTATCGCCGGTAAACAATCCCGTCTGTATGCCATTTTCATCCGTCACCAGGAAGCAAGTGCTTTCCATGGTATGCCCGGGGGTGTGGAGGATCGTGATCTTCGCACCGCCTAATGCCAGTTCTTCCCCGTCTTTCGCCACGTATGCGTCAAACCCCGGTTGGGCCGTAGGACCGAATACAATGGTCGCTCCCGTCTTTTTCGCCAGGTCGATATGGCCCGATACAAAATCTGCATGGAAATGGGTTTCCAGGACATACTTGATCTCCGCCCCGTCTTTTTCCGCTTTTTTGAGGTAGGGCCCGACCTCCCTGAGCGGATCCACGATGGCCGCTTCGCCATTGCTTTCGATGTAATATGCGCCTTGCGCCAGGCATCCGGTATAAATTTGTTCTATTCGCATGATACTTGCATTATTGTTGTGTAATTTGATGTCCCTTCAAATCTACATCACGATGGACCCGGGAAATGGTGACTTTTATCACCGCGGGGAAAAAAGGATGAAAAAGTACGGGCCGGTAAAATTTTTCAGGCCGAATGCGATTTTTTTAATACATTAATAGTCTTTTACGACCACACAAAATGATGCAAGCGTGATACGGAATACCCTACTTCCCATATTGGCAGCTACAGCCTGGATCAGCCTATCCGAATTTGTACGCAATTCCTATTTTTTACACGACTATTGGATTACCCATTACCAGAACCTGGGAATGACATTCCCGGAAGAGCCCGTTAACGGGGCGGTCTGGGGCCTCTGGTCTTTGTGCTATGCTATAGGTATTTATAGTATTTCCCGGAATTTTTCCTTTGTCGGGACCTGGTTGCTTTCCTGGTTCCTGAGTTTTGTGCTTATGTGGTTGGTCGCGGGAAATATGGGAGTATTGCCCCTGGGTATTTTGTATTTTGCCATACCCCTGAGCCTCCTGGAGGTATTTGTCGCGACTCTTATCATTCGTGCACTGGCCCGGAAAAAAAGAAGATAACCGATGGGGGTGGATAGGGGAATGCTGTGCCTTCCTGTCCGGTGGTCTGTCGTTGGTCCATATCTTAAATTAATTATTGGCTTCCATCCATCGCGCATTCACCATATGTACCGTACCTACGGCACGGAAAGGAACAATTATACACACATCAGAATATCAATAGAATAGGATATGACCAGAATACATTGTTAAAAAAAGATGTGTTCCGCCGTTAGGTCCGGCGGTAAGGCGGCGATCAAGAATTGGTTCATTAATTCATGAGAAATATAGATTAACGTGATTTCGACGAATAATTGATTCTGTCATTATTTTTGCTGAAAATGCAAAAAAATCAATGCCAGAATCGACGATTCAACTTGTTTTCCACCCTGGGTTAGTAATATTTCGCCCCTTCAGGGCTCTTATTCTCTCTGTCGAACTCAGGTTAGATTATGGATTGTTGTCAGTCCCGTGCACTCGGGTTCTCCTGACATCCTACCATCCTCAGGTCATGAGACCTGACGCGAACCAGTTAAATTATATAAACTTATGAAACGCTACATTAGTATGGGGCAGTACGATGCTTCGCATAATAGGGGGATTGGAACCGCATGTTTTTTTAATGTATTGTTTTCGGTACCCGGTACAGCGAACTGAAAATACGGAATGGTGTCCGGTCTTTTCCCTGATGCCCCATAAGGTGAGTACCTACGGCACGCTGCGAAGCGGTCCCAGCAGGACAAAGCCTGGGCAGAAATAGGGTAGAAAAAATATATAGCGCGCTGTAGGTACACATCAGAATATCAATAGAGTAGGATATGACCAGAATTTTTTCTTAGTAACGGCATCCATGTTTTCGGATAAGGACTTTATAATTCTATATAAATGGGGTTTTATAGAATATAATACTATGGATTTTGGAAAAAAATATAGGAAAGTGTTGTTGATTTAGATTGTGTTTGTATATTTGTTATACAGAACGATGTTCTAAATATAAAACAATGACAAATAAAAAACGTAATCAGGATTCCCGATACCACGTTCCCAACCTGGAAAGGGCTTTTGATATTTTGGATTTATTGAGTCAGTCACCGGAAGGAATGACTATAGCGGAAATCACCAATGAACTGGAGGTTCCAAAGAATAGTGTGTTCCGGATCACCCGAACATTGGAAAACAGGGGGTACCTCTTGCGGGATGAGGATACCAAAAAATTTATTTTGTCCCGGAAGTTACTGGCATTGGGGTATTCCGCAGTAGGTGAGGAGAACCTGATCGAAAAATCCCTGGATATTTTACGGAGATTGCGGGATTTGTCCGAAGAGACCGTATTGATTGGCGTCTTACTGAGTGGAGAAGGAGTCGTCCTGGAACAGGTAGTGGGTAAGTATCCTTTTAAGTTTTATGTCGATCCGGGTTCCCGGTTTCCCCTGAATACAGCAGCACCGTCCAAAGCCATCATCGCATTTTTGCCCCCGTCGGAGCAGCAAGAAATCGTCGATAAAATGAGTTTTCCGAAATTTACCGGAAACACTATTACCAATGCGCGCGATTTTATGGTGGCGTTGACCAGGATCAGAGAAGTAGGATACAGTGTAGACGATGAAGAAGAGATCATAGGAGCCCAATGCGTAGGCGCCCCGATCTTTGATGTGCACGGATATCCAAAGGCCGCTATATGGCTTACCGGACCCACCAAACGCGTGAGCAGGTCTTCCCTGGACGAGATAGGACAACTGGTAAAGGAGCATGCGGATATGATATCCAAGAGACTGGGGTATTTTCCTTCCAAAACAGAGAAGGCAACCCGGGAAAAAGGACTGGAAAAAAGGGAATAGATGAATCAAAAAAGTATCTCAAACTGGATAATGTTGGTGCATTTTGTTTGAGATACCGATATATTAAAAATTGTTAATATAAAACCCAAATTTATGAAAAAAAATGAAAATCCCTTGGATAAGGGGCTTTTATGGAATGCTGTGGAAAAATGGCTAAGCATTATGTCTGCGGTATTTATTTTGCTTCCGGCCTGGGGGCACGCGCAGAATCCATCCATCCGTGTCGAAGGACGGGTGGTGTCATCATCCGGGAGTGAACCCCTCATAGGAGCGAATATATTGGTAAAAGGGACGAATATAGGAGCAGTTACAGACGTGACAGGGGCGTATACCATTGCCGTGCCGGATGTCGGTGATACCCTGGTTTTTTCGTATATCGGCTATGTGCCCCGGGAGGTGCCCGTACGGGGTGAATCCGAAATCAATGTCGACCTAACAGAAGACATTCAGAGCCTGGACGAGGTCATCGTAGTGGGGTACCGGGAAGTAAACCGGAAGGATCTGACTGGTTCTGTAGCTGCTGTCAGCAGTAAGGAAATCCTTCAACTGCCTGTAGTATCCACGGAACAGGGCCTTCAGGGGCGGATCCCCGGGGTGAATATATCCCAGACCAGCGGGGCCCCGGGCGGTACCCTTAGGGTAAGGATCCGGGGGAATAATTCCGTCCAGTATGGGAATGGACCCCTCTATGTCATAGACGGATTCCCTATCAACAGTAGTTTCAATACAGGGAATATAGGGGCTTCGGGTGTATTTGGGAAAAACCAGGGGACGAGCCCACTGGCTTTCCTGAATCCCAATGATATCGAATCCATATCCGTACTGAAAGATGCTTCCGCTACAGCTATATACGGAGCGCGGGGGGCGAACGGTGTGGTAATGATTACTACCAAAAAAGGGAGTCGGAACCGGACCCAGATCAATTTTGACACGTATGCGGGTTTTCAGCAGGTGACCAAAAAAATAGACGTATTAAATGCACGCCAATGGGCTACCCTGGCCCGGGAGTTTTGGTCAAATTTCCGGGACGGGAGTTTGATTAGCCGTGCGTATACCGAAGATCAGATTGCACAGATGGGGGCCGGGACGGATTGGCAGGATGCGATATTCCGGAATGCACCGATCCAGAATTACAATCTATCGGTAAGCGGCGGGGATGAAGATACGCGATTCCTGGTATCGGGGAACTTTTTCGACCAACAGGGTATCGTCATTGATTCCCGATACCGCCGGGGCGCATTGCGACTAAACCTGGAACAAAATGTAACGGATAAATTGACCGTAGGTACCCAGTTTACCTCAAGTTTTATCCATGATGACGCCATTCCCCAAAGTACTTCGGGACACGACCAGAGTAATCCTATTTTCGGGGCCATGCACATGGTGCCTGTACTCCCTGTTCGCAACCCGGATGGAAGCTATTCTTCCCACGATGAAATATGGCAGACTACAGGGGTATTCATGAAGCCGTTTCATCAAAACCCGGTGGAACTGGCCGAAAAGATGGACTACCTGAAAACCAATAGCCGGACCCTGGCAAATGCTTTTTTTACCTATAAATTGTTGAATTCCCTGACTTTTAAATCGAGTCTGGGAGCTGATGTGTCCAACATCCGGTTGAAGACTTTTCTGCCCTCGGACCTGGTTATCTCCCGGAGTACCGGGGGAAGTGCCAGTATAGGTTCCCGCCAGGTGATAAACTGGATCAATGAAAATACCCTCACCTACCAGCAATTGTTTGCCGATCGGCACAGTATCAATGTCCTGATCGGGTATACGCTTCAACAGGAAAATGGGGAGAATTCAAATGCGAATACGCAGAATTTCTTTTCGAATGCTACAGGATATAATGACCTCTCGAGCGGGAATAATCCTCTACCCCCGCAATCATCAGCCTACCGGTGGTCGCTGATGTCCTATCTCGGACGTCTCAATTACCATTTTGACAGTAAATATTTCGTGACCGTTTCGGCCCGGTACGACGGATCAAGCAGGTTTGGCGAGAATAATAAATTTGGGTTTTTTCCATCTGCGGCGCTGGCCTGGAGAGTCAGCGGTGAGGATTTTTATCCCCAAAATTCTTTCCTCGGGGATTTGAAGATCCGTGCGAGTTATGGAAAGACGGGGAACCAGGATATCCCATTGTACAGGAGCCTGGAAACCTATACCACCGGCGGTCAATATGTATTTGGTAATAGTTTTGTCAATAGTATTGTCCCCGGGGTATTGCCCAATAAAGATATTAAATGGGAAAAGACGGACCAGTTTGATATCGGTATCGATCTGACCCTTTTCCGGGACCGGGTGAATGTAGTCGCTGACTATTATTACAAACTGACCTCGGATTTACTTCTCAATGTGCCGATACCGCGGCAGGGAGGATTTACCAGTTCATTGATCAATGTGGGTGAAGTGGAGAACAAAGGAATGGAGTTTGGTCTTTCGGGCGATGTGATAGACCGGGAATTTAAGTGGAATGTATCAGCGAATATTTCTTTCAACCGGAATAAAGTACTGAAACTGGCGGATGCTGACCGGTTTTTCGGATCATCCTTGAGCAGTTATTTAATCCAGCGGAATGGAGGATCCGGGTCGGTCATCATGGAAGGACAACCCATCGGTGTTTTCTGGGGAAATATATTTGACGGGTTGTGGCAAACCCAGGAAGCGTTTGACGCAGGCCATATGTCCGGGAACGGTAATTCCGGACCGGGATTTGAAAATTTCAGGGACATTGATGGCAACGGGGTTTTCGAAGAAGGGCTGGATGAGACCATAGTGGGGAATCCCCATCCCGATTATGAATTCGGGATCAATAATACCCTATCTTACCGAAATATTGATTTCAGTTTTTTTATATACGGAAAGCAAGGCAATGATATTTTGAACCTCAATCTGGTAGAAGGAACGACCCAGATCAACGGATTCAATGGATTTGCCGTATATACACAGGCCTGGGATGGACCCGGTTCCGGAAATTTAATTCCCAAAATCGACCGTCCAGCCGGTAGGTCCGGGGTATTCCCGAACCGCGTCAGTACCAATTTTATCGAAGACGGATCCTTTATTCGATTGCGGAATGTCACATTGGGGTATAATTTTCCCGCCGGAAAGATCTATTCTTTGCAGCGGGCAAGGGTATACGTAGCCGCGGAAAATCTGGTCACCCTAACGGATTATTCGGGATACGACCCGGAGGTCAACTCGCTGGGAGATGACAATACCGTGTTGGGCGTGGATATGAATGCATACCCTATGGCCAGGACTTTTCGTGCCGGTGTACAAATTGGTTTTTAATGATAAAATGAAAGTATAATGAAAACATCTATATATATAGTAACCTTTGTTTGTTTATTTACCTGCGCCCAGTCGTGTCAGGATTTTCTCAGGGAGCAGGCTTTTTCACAAATAAGCAATGATAATTTTTACAAAAGCCAACAGGATGCCCTCGCCGGGGTCAATTCCATATATTCTATCCTCAATGACGGTGCTTATTTCGGAGGTAACGGATGGTATTTTGGCGATGTATCGGCAGACCAGGCGAACAACGGTGAAGTGACCGGGGAGCTGGATGTCATGGATTACAATCCGGCTATTAATACATTCAGGGGATACTGGACGATATTGTACCGGGGTATTAATTATGCCAATAATGTCATCACCTATGTTCCCGGTATCCAGATGGACGAAGATTTGCGGAATCGGTACGTAGGGGAAGCTCGTTTTTTGAGAGCTATGTTCTATTTTGACCTGGTGAGGGGGTTTGGAGATGTTCCCCTGATCCTGGAACCCACGACGGATGAATCGAATAATATCCTGCCGAGAAGCGGAGCGGATGAAATATATACTACCATCGAGGAAGATCTGGTATTTGCCACCCAGTCATTACCGGAATCGTATGGGAGTAGTGACATCGGAAGGGCTACAAGAGGTGCAGCAAGGTCTATGTTGGCCAAGGTGTATCTGACCCGCGGTGATTATGCCAATGCCCGGACCCAGGCGCTGGCGGTTATGGATTCGGAAACCTATCAATTGTTTGAAGATTACAGGGATGTATTCCGGGTGGAAAATGAAAACGGGAAAGAGCATATATTTTCCGTGCAGTTTATGTCCGGGGCCAGCTCGGGACTGGCCAGTTCTTTTACCTCTGCATTTGCTTCCCGGAATCCCAATTTGCTATTTGGCGGACTGCGGGCCGGATCTGCCATTGCAGCGGAAGATGATTTTTACAATGGTTTCCCGGACCATTACCGGAAATCCATTACCCTGGTTGATAGTTTTCCGAGTGCTTATTATCCCGAGATAACAGCGGAGGGGCGATGCCAGGCCGGGCCGGCGTGTATGAAATATTGGGATCCGAATCTTATCGCCGAAAGCCAGGGCGATGCCAATTGGATGGTGTTGAGATACGCTGATGTAATACTGATGTTTGCAGAAGCGGAAAATGAAGTAAATGGACCTACACAGGATGCTTACGATGCTATAAATTCCATACGGAAGAGAGCGCGGGATGCCAATGCCAACGGGGTGGATGAAGCAGATGAAAGGGCCCAATTGCCGGACCTCGCGGGGTTGTCCAAGGAGGCGTTCAGGGAAGCTGTGTGGGCGGAACGGGCGATGGAGTTGTGTTTTGAAGGTCATCGAAGGTGGGATCTGCTGAGAACCGGTCGTTTTGTAGATGTCATGGTTGCCAGTGGAAAGCCGGCTCAGGATAGACACCGGCTGTTTCCCATCCCTTTGCTGGAAATTCAGGCGAACACGAATCTCAATCAGAACCCGGGCTATTGAGTGTCACGAAACGATGCAGATTATGAATAGTTGATAAGCAGCATTGTGGCTGCACAATTGATGAGGGTAGG
>NZ_JAJSLW010000001.1 GCF_021729145.1 Membranihabitans maritimus
CTGACACCTTTAATGATGCCTTTTCCTTTATCGCTCACTACCACAGTTCTTAACCGCAGCAGCATAAAGGCGGTTTGTCCAAAGGACTCCCAGGGAGAAACCAATGACTGTGGACCGATTCCGAGGGGCCCCTCCCTCATCTTTTACTCAGCATAAGTACTAAACAAAGAACTTTTCCTTTGTTCAATCCTTGTCAGGACACACAATAACCTGAGTTCGATGAATATTTAGGGTTCAGACCCCTTGAAAGAACATCCACAATATGGATAGTTTTAATTTTATAGTTATGTTTTTTTATATACCCATCCATCTGCATCAAACAGGACAAATCCGTAGAAATAATATAATCAGCACCTTTTTCGACAGCATTGTGAACCTTTTGTTCCGTCATTGCTGTAGAAATAGGTTCGTATTTAATGGCAAACGTCCCTCCAAATCCACAACACACTTCCGAATCCTCCGTTTCTACAATTTTCAATCCTTCCACATTCTCCAATAATTTCCTTGGTGCACTTTTAATCCCACATTCTCTTAGCGCTCCGCAGGAATCATGATATGTACCTACTCCATCCATAGATGCCTTTATCTTCGTATAATCCAGCTTTTGTACTAAAAATTCACTAAACTCAAAGATATTTCTCAGTAAAGGATTCTTCACACCTAAATCTTTTGGTGGAATCTTACCCGACAACAATTTATGGTAATGGTTTCTTACAAAACCGGTGCACGATCCGCTGGGTGTTACAATGTAATTTTCCGGATCAAAGTCATCCAAAAATTTTTGCGCCACAATCTTAGATTCGTTCCAATGACCTGCATTAAAAGCTGGCTGTCCACAGCATGTTTGCTGCGGATTGTAAACTACTTCACAATCCAATTTCTCAAGAATACTTATCATATTGAATGCCGTCTGAGGGAAAAGTTGATCCACAAAACATGGCACAAAAAGTTGTATTTTCATTGATGGGATTGTGTGTATTAAATAATTCGATCTAAATGAACGTAACCCCCATCTATATGCATCAATTGTCCCGTAGTATGACTCGAGCGCTCCGATAAAAGAAATGCAACCATATTGGCAATTTCTTCAGGGGTAGTCATTCTATTTTCCAATGGAATCTTTGACACGATAGATGAAAGTTTTGCCTCGGAATCCGGTAAAGAATGAATCCACTTTTTGTACAATGGGGTCCAACATTCCGAAACTATAATAGCATTCACCCTGATTTTGTAGGGTAATAATTCGACAGCCCATTCCCGGGTCAATGCATTTCTTCCTCCATTGGAGGCAGCGTATGCTGAGGTTCCTCCCTGTCCGGTTTCTGCTGTTTTTGAACTGATGTTTACAATGGAACCACCTGCATCCTTCAAAAGGGGTAATGCATAATGGGCCATTAAATAATAGTGAACCAAATTGCAGTGTAGACTATACATAAACTTTTCATAGTTTCCATTCTCCAGCCCCACACCATCGTTGACCCCGGCATTATTGACCAATCCATCTATTCGATTAAATTCCTTTTTAACGTATCCCACTGATTGTTCACATTCTTCAGGATTGGTTAATTCCGCCACAAACTGATATGCTTTTCCTCCATTTGCTTCAATCTCCGAAACAGCTGTGCGATTATCCTTTTCATTACGACCGATAATAACAGGTAAAGCACCTTCGTTTGCAAGAACGGTGGTAATTCCTTTTCCTATACCTTTTGCCCCACCTGTAACAATAACAACTTTATCTTTTAAACTCAAATCCATTGCAATTACTTTTTAGTCTTCTATTAAAAAAATATATACTTCCTTAGGGCCGTGAACCCCTTTTACCAATGTCTTTTCAATATCTCCGGTACTACTTACTCCTGTTAAAAAATATAACGCCGACGGATACTCCTTCAGGTACTGACGCTTTATATCTTCCAATGCCTCCGAAATACTATTCACCATCTGATTTTCATGTCCAACTATTACATGCACAGGACTATAGACCGGCAATACACGACCAGAAGGCTGTGCGGAACTCATCACCACTGTTCCCGTTCGTGCCACGAAATATTCACATTCAGTTATCACAGCATCCATAGAGTACATGGCACCCCTGTCATAGATTATAGGCGATCCAAGTCTTTTTTTCAAGCCGGGATTAACACAAACCACACTCTTCCAAGCTTTTGATTTGGACACATTTCTAAACGCTTCAATGAATTCATTATCATTTTTACAACGATACACCTGAACACCGAGTAATGAATTTTCAGTGATAAATTGATCAACAGACTCTAGATCATTCACATTAAAATATATACTCTGAAGTCCAACCTCATGAGAAGAATCATTTTTTCCAGACCTATTTAGTCCCTGTTTTATCTTTTCTATAATATTCTCTTTGGCATGCAATTGATTCATAAGCCCCTATTTACTTTTCTATTTTTGAGTTTCGTTCCTTCCATTGTTCATTAAAGGATTTTTTCGGGAAAGTTGGAATGGCCCTATTTTCACCCCAGGATTTCTTAAATAAGTATCTGAACATTCTTTCCTTCGTATTCCCATTGGCGGTATTCAACATTCGTCTTGAAAGCATAGATCTCTTCCATATATACCAGGAAAATTTTTCGAGCCGGAACGTATTCTTTTGTTCTACAGATTTCCTTCGGTTCTTCAGCAATAATTCATGTAAATTAATCTTTACGGGACATACCTCTGTACATGCTCCGCATAAAGAAGAAGCATGACTTAAATGGCCATATTCCTTCATCCCCGAAAGATGAGGCGTAATAACGGATCCAATGGGCCCTCCATAAACTGTATTATAGGTGTGCCCGCCAATATTTTTATACACCGGGCAAACATTCAGACATGCGCCGCACCGTATACAATGTAAACTTTCCCGCATCTCAGGATCTGACAATATATTGGTCCGGCCGTTGTCCAGGAGGATAACATACATATCCTCCGGTCCATCCGTTTCATTTCTATGTTTAGGTCCTGTAAAAATAGAGTTATAGACGGTGACCTTTTGACCGGAACCATGGGTCGCCAGTAAAGGCCAGAATAATTCAAGGTCTTTGGCTGATGGAAGTACTTTTTCGATTCCGGTAATGGCTATATGTGTATTTGGAAATGCAGTTACCATACGGGCATTCCCTTCATTTTCAGTTATGGCCACGCCTCCAATATCTGATAAAAGAAAATTAACCCCGGTAATGCCAATATCTGCTTCCTGAAACTCTGTTCTCAATTGCCTTCTAGCCACCATCGTCAATTCTTCCGGGCCAAGATGCGGGCGAACGCCTAATTTTTCATGAAATAACTGAGCTACTTCTTCCTTACTTTTATGGATCGAAGGGGCTACAATATGATAAGGAGGTTCTTCGGATAACTGCTGAATGTATTCACCTAAATCCGTTTCTATTACTTCAATATCCTTTTTTTGTAAAAATGCATTAAGGTGGATTTCTTCGGTCACCATGGATTTACTCTTCACGATCTTTTTGGCTTTCTTTTCCGCACAAATTTTCCAAACCGCTTCCAGAGCCTCCTTTCCATCTCTTGCCCATATAACTTTTCCTCCGTTCTTGGTAAATCGATCTTCGAATTCCAATAAATAGCGATCCAAGTGAATGGTCGCCTTTTCCTTAACAGATTGCGCATCTTCTTTTGCCTTGTCCAAATTTTGAAATTGCTGCTTACCATT
Source organism: Membranihabitans maritimus (assembly GCF_021729145.1). Classification (GTDB taxonomy): domain Bacteria; phylum Bacteroidota; class Bacteroidia; order Chitinophagales; family Saprospiraceae; genus Membranihabitans; species Membranihabitans maritimus. Next base: position 3,692 of record NZ_JAJSLW010000001.1, read on the forward strand.
TTGAAAAGCAATTTCTGACTGGTTCAGGGCATGATTCATCATGCGCCTGTGTTCCAAGTCTTCTGCCTTAGACTGACTCTCTCTGTGGAATTTTCCTTGGATTGTTCTCATTATCTAAAAATTATATATAAAACAATCATAGTGATTACCAGTATGGAAGAAAGTAATTTATAATTCCCCAATCCACTCCAGGCCTTTCCTGCAAGGGGTTCAAAAGGACTCTTCCAATAAAGGGATTTGCTTTCTACCGTATGTTTTACAGGAAATGTATACGATAAAACTATTTGAAGCAAAAGACAAAAAAGAAAAAGATAGAAAGCCATCATCATAAAGGGTATTTCACCCAGTAAGGTATCAGGAAATAATTTATTCGCAGAGTACACCAAAATCCCGATTATTGACCCTATCAACAAAGTATATTGTGCTGACCGGGCCGACGCCTTCCCCCAAAATATACCCACAATGAAAACGCATGTGATGGGAGGGGCCAGGTGCGCGATAATATCATTTAACCCCACAAATAAACTTTCATAGGTATTCAAAGCAGGGAGAAGCAATAAGGAAATTATTATGGCAACAACCGCAGAGATTCTTCCATAAAAGACCAATTGATGATCGGAAGTTCCGGGTCTAAACTTTCGGATCAGGTCATAACTGACCAATGTGGAAATTGAATTAAGGGCTCCCGCTACTGTACTCATAAGGGCCGAGATCAAGGCAGCTATGACCACTCCTACTAAGCCGGATGGTAAAAGCTGCGTAACCATCAGGGTATATATTCCTTTGCTCTGTACCACAGGTTCTCCCTGGACATCGTTTACAAGTATTGAACTCACATCTAATAAACCATTCTCCATCAATGCATATGCCATTAATCCGGGCAAAACGAAAATAAATACGGGTAGTATCTTGATAAATCCGCAAAATAACGCACCTACCCTCGCATGGCTCTCATCTTTTGCCCCCAATACCCTTTGCACAATGGTTTGATCTGCACACCAGTACCATACTCCGAGAATAGGATATCCCAATAAAACAGAGTACCAGGGCATACCACTTTCATCATTGTGCGGCCTGAGCATAGAAATCATATCCATTTTATTTGAACTCTCCAACACATTAATGAGAGAAGACCATCCACCCAATTTCAACCAGGCTGATATCGTTATAATGATAGCACCAACAACCAGTACTATCGTCTGAATGGATTCCGTCACGACGACTGCTTTCAGTCCTCCAACAACCGTATAGATTCCAATCAATAATAATAACACCGAAATACTGATGTACATATTAACACCGAATAGGGTCTCTAATACAATCCCTCCGGCCAATAGCGAAAATGCTATGTGTATAATTACCGCTGATACAATGGAAATAACCGTCAACCAATCCCTGCACTGTCGATTGTACCTCTTTTCCAGAAAATCAGGCAATGTCGACACTCCCGAATTAATGTAAAAAGGAACAAAAAATAATGCAAGCAGTATCAAGGTAAATGCCGCCATCCACTCAAAATTACCGTTTAACAGTCCGGTATCAAATCCGGATTGTGCCAAACTGACTATATGTATACACGATATATTGGTTGCAAATAAGGCTAAGCCGATGACCGGCCAGCGCAAAGATTTTCCGGCAAGGAAGTATTCGTTTGACTCACTTTTCCCTCTCATAAAGTGAGAGATACCTGACCGCAAACCAATGATAACAATTCCTACAAGATAAATCCCAATTATTAATAAATCTAATTTGCTTACCATGTTAAATCATTAAATAAATAACCATGCTGTGTATTAACACCTTTCAACATATCTTTGATTAATTCCAATTCTTCAGGAGAAACTTTACTCTTTTCTTTTGTCAAAATTCGTACATAGACTTTTACTTGGTTCCTTGTCATTAAAAATAAATATTTTGCTAACTCAACTATACTTTTAAAATTAATTACATCACTTTTATAAATGTAATTCAGTAAGTGGGTTCGGCTATTTACATCAAAATCCTCAAATCCTTTCACAATGTCTAGTTGGAAGTCAACATTCCTCCACATTTCAGCAGGCATTTTCTTCATTATATAGATCCGATTGAGCGGGATAGCTCCATTGATTAACTCAATTATACGATCTTGATACGACATAAAATCAGATTTATTCAAGCTTTTAAGGGCATATAATTGATAATCGGCATGTTGAGACCCCAATAATTTCTCTTGTAATGACGTATTAAAATGTCTTTCCATATCACTTTGAATGGAATCCGAGAGTGGGCCATGTACGATATGGTAAAGGGTATAACAAGAATACAAAGCACCATCGACTACAGCTTCCTTGACTTCTTTGGCAGTAGCTCCTGTTACAGCATCAACTAATTCTGAAACCCGGTTTTTTTCCCGGTCAAACAATTCCTTTTTTGCTTTGCGCTTGATAATGGAATTATCATCCATCAAGAGGTTGTGTAGTTTGACATAATCGTTGTTCCTAAACTCAATATGATCATTTTTCGTCAAAGGTTTTCCAGCTACGGTGTCAAACCCTACGTAATTTCCCAACAGGTTCCAATACACCCGAATATTCATCAACGCACATAGGGTATCATCACAAACCGGAGTTACAATTTCTGACGTATAAGCGTACGGTAGTTCCTCTTCATCACTTAGCATCACCACGTCATATTCGATCAACGTGGAATCATCCGTCAGTAAAAAAGCCGGTTTTTCTGATGAGACATCAGAAAAATCCCATCCGTCTACTGCCATCACAGGATTATGTTCAATGAAGGCTGTATCGCCTTGTAGAAAAGCAATCTGGCCGATAAATAATAATATGCCTGTTGCTAATTTTAGCATTTTATTGTATTTGAATCATTCCAGGCTTACCCACAAAGTGCCCTTTGGGAAATTCGCCGTAGCATTCGTTAACAACCCTCTAATCTTTATCTTCGAAGAGTGTTAATACACAACCCAAGTAAAGAAATGCAAATGTTTTCACGATATAGTCCACCCCCCTGGGATAAGAGCAATATATGTCAACTTTGCAAATTGTTCCCTGAAGGGTCAGAAAACCACTCCCATAGGCACCCCCATGGGACAATCTTTACTGTTTCAAAGCACCACTCTTCTAGTTCACTTTCTCATTTTGAGACAACACCAAGTTCATATACTCATCTAAGTGCTCCTTATAAACTTCCCTTGGGGTAATGCCGTATTTCTTACAAATAGACGCCGCCAATCCCACAGCTGCACCCATTTGTCCCGTCGTACGCATCACACGCGGTCCGCCCAGTCCCACATGACTGGCACTAAAACAACGGCCCGCCATAAACATATTCTTTATATCCCTGGAATACAAGCTCCGGTAAGGTATATAGTATTTCCCGGTCTTGTAAAACATCGCTTTCGACAAAAAATCCGGCTTTGAAGCATCCTTCAGGTTTTGTTGATAGTGAACGTCTACTTCCCGGATCTCCACTACCACCGAATCCGGAAATTGGGTTTGATCCCGGGCATCGTTGAAAGTAAAAACATGGTCCCCTATCAATCTCCGGGACTCTCTCTTACCCACAAGGTACGACACCCATTCAAATCTCAACTGCTCATTCCCCGGTTTTTTCTTTTCATTGGCAAAAGATCCGTATATCGCCCGGAGCATATGATCCCGTATTTCTTCTGCATCATGGACTTGATGCATATCGGCACGGGAATATTCCCAGTGCCAGGTTCCTTTATCCGCTGCAAAATCCCCCACTACGTCTTTCGTCCACGGTACTTCCGGAAATTTGTACGACTTATCGTCCTTATAAGTCCGCCACAAGACCGATGACCCCATTACCACACCATCCGGCTCTTCCGGACTCCACAATTCCCCGAATTCTTCCCAACCCTCGTCAAACTTATCCACACTCTCCCTGCCGTACATAAATTCAGCCCCGGCCCAGAATCCAATCCAACCATCACCGGTACAGTCAGCAAAAAGCGGAGCCTCAAAGCGTATTCTCTCTCCCGTAGAGGTATGTCGCGCATCCACGGATTCAATCACATCGTCATCTGTATTCGCGTCGTACGCTCTCCAGTTCAGGTACAGGTGGATATTCTCGTATTTTTCTACATTTTTATGCCTTTTTCGGTCCTCTGCATAGGCCTCCGGAGAACCATTAGGGTAATGTTTCGTATCCAACATCCTTAATATGCGCTCGAAATGACCGTATATCCCCAAAGTATGTACCCGGATCTCACTGCTGGCATTGCCACCCAATACCGGACGGTCGTGGATCAATGCCACCTTCAGTCCCTGCTCCGCCGCTGCAATGGCACTGGCACATCCGGCTATACCACCGCCGACTACTACATAGTCAAAATGCTCAACCTTTTCCGGAACATTCTTTTGGTTCGTTACTTCAAACCGCCATTGCGCCAAATCCTCTCCCCGGGCCGGAGGAACTTTTTCTTCCGTACTGAAATAAATGGCATCACACCGCCCGTCAAAACCCGTAAGATCGACCAGCTCAATTTCAGTTTCCCTTTCGCTTATTTCGATTTCTCCCCCGTACTCCCAGGACCAACCCGGGGTCACTCCAAATTCCTGATCTAAAACTTTCTCTCCCACCCTGACTTGAAAACGTCCGGGGGGCTCCCATTCTCCGGGAACCCAATTCTTGGTCCGCACCCATACGTGATATTTCCCCTGGGTTGGAAACTTAACCTCCATTTCGGCATTTTCTACCGGTTCTCCTAATCCATGTGCCAGCAAATAGGGAGATCCCATCTGCTCCACAAATTGGGGGTCGACAACCCATCCACCCTTCGTATCAAAACTCTCGGCCTCTATCAAAAATGACTGAGAAGGTAGAGTGAGTACATTAAATAAAAACAAGAATACTATAATACCTTTTTTCATATATGCTTATTTTGATATCAGTTTTTTTGGTACGCATTTAATACAGAGCTCAAACTATCAACAATTTCCGGATACTTCAGCCATAAGTTATTTGATTCAGTAGGGTCTTGAACTAGGTCATATAACTGTCCTTCTACACCCTCCCGTGCTGGTTCTATTATTCTAGGTTTTGCAAAACCCCCGGGACCTAAAGAGGGTATAAACTTCCACTTTCCTTTCCTAAGACCAAATTTCCCATAGAATGAATGGTGAATAGCAACATCCCTTCGATAATGACCATTTCCATTATTGGTTAAGATTGGTAAAAGACTATAACTATCCCGGATGCCTTTTTGTGATAATTTAATACCTAAGATTTCAGATATAGTAGCCATCAAATCAATAAAATCAATAGTTTTATCACAACTACTGCCTGGTTGAATTTTCTTCGGCCATTTGATCATAAACGGCACCCGATGTCCACCTTCCCATATATCGGATTTTACTCCTCTCCACATCCCATTCGCATGATGATTATATTCTTCAATAACGCTGTATGGAGCCGACCTACTTGTGATCCTGGCAGGAGACCCATTATCACTGGTAAAAATCACGATAGTAGTTTCTGCAAAATTTTGATTTTCCAGAGCTCTCAAAATCTCTCCCACGGACCAATCCGTTTCCTGCACAAAATCACCATATGGCCCTGCTTCACTTGTCCCCTTAAATGCTTCAGAGGGAGCAATCGGTGTATGTGGCGAGGTTAAAGAAAAATATAGAAAAAAAGGAGTATCCTTATTTTGTTGGTTAATATATTCTACTGCCTTTCCCGTAATCCGGGATAAAACTTTCTCGTAGGACCAACCTTCTGCCATTAATCCCGGTTGACCAAATACCGAATCAGGTTTCGGAAGTGTCGGAATAGAAACAACTGAATTATTCTCAATGTAGGTAAAGGGCGGGTGGTTAGCAGGGCCGGACAATCCAAAAAAATAATCAAAACCAACGGATAGTGGTCCGTTTTGTACAGGCTTACTAAAATCAACATCCCAGGTAAATTTTTTCCGATCTGCACTTTTCGGAATATAAGTTCCATCCTGAAGTGTCCATTTCATTCCTAAATGCCATTTGCCAATAACTGCCGTATTGTAACCTGATTTTTTCAATACTGTCGCAACGGTTGTCTGATTAGAATCTATTAACTCTCGGTCATAAGAATATAATACACCTTTTTTCAATCTAGTTCGCCAAGAGTATCTACCCGTTAGTAAAGAATAGCGGCTAGGAGTACAAACGGAAGAACTCGAATGTGCATCTGTAAAGACCATCCCTTGATTAGCCAAGTCATCTATATTTGGAGTTCGAACTTTCGACTGTGGATTTTGGTAACTCACATCCCCATAACCTAAGTCATCCGCCAAAATAATAACTATATTGGGACTGTCAGTTGCATTTTTACTGTTGGGCGAATCTCCGGAAGTATTGCTACAAGCAATAAGGAATAGAAAGCCAACTATAAAAAGAAAATATTCGTGAAATTTTATCATGATCATAATTTAAAAATTAATGAGAACGCAATTCTACTCGAAGGCTTTCTTCCCAATTTTGCAAATCCCTTTTGAGTTCAAGGAATATATCCTGATTCTCTGCTTTAATATCCTTTGATTCCTTTATATCTTCAGACAAATTATAAAGTGACGATTTACCATCGACAACTACTAATTTCCACTTTCCTTTTAAAGCTGCCTGCCCATTGCGAAATCTCCAAAATACAGTTCGATTGTTTAAAGGTTTAAAATTAGTATCCTCACAAAGTATCGGAGTGATACTTAAACCTGAGACCTTTTTACTATTTTCAAAATTCTTTATATTTAACATATCAGCAATGGTTGGAAAAATATCCATGGATAACACCAAATCATCGGATACTCTAGGATCGATTACTCCTTTCCAATGAAACAATGCTGGCACATGATGACCTCCTTCATACACCTGACCTTTATATCCTCTGAAGGGAGCATTTGAACCCACTGTACCCATCGGACCATTATCTGAACTAAAAATTATCAAAGTATTTTCCAATAGCTGATTTTCTTCTAAATAATCTAAAATACGACCTATATTCCGATCCAGAGACTCCACCATTTCTATATATGCACCCTCGATATCCTCACGAGGACCTAATGTTGGAAAATCTCCATTTACAGTTCGATAAGCTGGATCATTGGGTCCTTGATATGGAAAATGGGGAGCCCCATGAGCCAAATACAAGAAGAACGGAGTATTGTCTTGAATGCTTTTCATAAACTGTATACCATGATCGGTAATAATCTCTGTTATATACCCCTCTTCCTCTATAAGTTTTGTTCCCTTCCACCAATCTGTATATCCTTCTTGGTCAATGTGGCTTTTATAATCAACATTCCCACTTACAAATCCGCGGAATTCGTCAAATCCCTGAGCAATTGGGCCAAACTTCGGTTGGTATCCTAAATGCCATTTCCCAATAATTCCAGAACGGTAACCTGCTTTCCCAACCAATTCTGCCAAAGTAGTCACTTTTGGATCCATACCTGTATGACGATGACTTTTTGCAGTAATGACTCCTTCAATTCCAACTTCCTGAGGATATAACCCTGTCATCAAAGCCGCCCTGGTAGGACTGCAATTCACCCCATTAGTATGATAATTGGTTAGCTTTAATCCATTATCGGCCAATCCATCCAAATTTGGAGTATTTATGCTTCCATTTCCACCAAACGCATCTAAATCGCCATAACCCAAATCATCAGCCATTATCAAAATAATATTGGGTCGTTGCCCCTGAATATCTTCTCTCTTTAATTTCCCATAAATATTTTGCTTTCCAACAATCGTATCACTGAACTTGCTACTAAAAAAATAATTACCGTACATTGACGACCATTCATTTTGAGAATGTCCATAATAACATAATGGAATAGTTAGATAAACAAATAATACTAACCTGAAAAATTTGACTATGTTACTCATAACTGTGAAATTTACACAAAGTTCCTTTTTCGAAAGGTCAAAGTTATATTCAACTTAATTAAGATTCGTAAATTTAAAACCTACTCTTTTTTAAGAGGTACATGTACATTAAAAGAATGGGTTTCCCTGTCTTCTGTCGCTGCAAGGAATAATACAGATGGTTCTCCGTTTTCATCGAACCATATTTGGGGTCGCTCCAAAGAATGTAGTTCTTGAACCTTTCCGTTTTCCCACTCTATTTGCAGCTTTGAAACTATTATATTTTTGGCCAACTTCCAGTCAATCCCGTTACCTGACTGGAAGAGAACTAGCGGAATATCTTCCTCGGCGAAAGCTTCATGATTATTTAAAATGGCCCAATAACGTTCATTACTGTACCAAATAAAAGGGTCTTCTCCTGGAAAATCACTGGTTTCACTTGTAAATATTGGATCCTTATACTTCACAAATGGTCCCGTTGGACTCTCAGAAATGGCAGCCATGTGAAATACAGGTCCTCCAAAAGGTAGTTTCCCTTTTTTTGCAACAGCCTTGTAAATCATCAAATATCCGCCATCATGACGTTCAGTTATACTTGGGGTATTAACCATTAATGCATCTGCCGCCATTGAGTCTTTGGATACATCTATTAGAGGTTTATCAAAACGCTTCCAAGGTCCATTTGGGCTATTAGCTACAGCTACACCTATTCGTTGGTTATTTCTATTTAACCAGTTAAAATCTCCTTCTTCTCCCTTTTCTTCACTTCCTGTAGTACCCATATAATATAGATAATACTTATCACCAAACTTTTTGACAATGGGATTATGTGTATTTAGCCCATCCCAATATTCTGCTCCTCTGTCTTCTAAGGCAATATCTTTAAACTGATAAGGGCCTAAAGGATCGTCTGCCACAGCATGGGCAATCTTAGAATGAGTTAACCAAGCTCTGAATCCCTGCGTCTTTTCCCAGCGCGAATAAAGCAGGTGGTATTTCCCATCCTCGCCCTTTACCATAGAACCACCCCAAATAAAATAATCTTCACTTGAAAGTTTGGCCCTACCCGGTACAGGTTTCATAAGGTTTTGAAAATTTAAATCTTCCGTTCTTGTATTTTGTGCCTTTAATGGTCCATTCGAATACAAACTACAACCAAGTATCGCTATAAAAAGATATATATATTTCATCAACAAATATTTTAAATTAAATAATTTCAAATTACTCAGGATCGATTACCATTCCCTAACTCTAAAAGCAATAATTTATATTTCTATTTTTCAAATTCTCTGCCACCATTCCTCATTCTTTCAATATACGTGTAATAAGAAGGGTAAACTCTTCCATCAGCATCCAATAATACTGCCGTCATATCATATTTGCCCGCCGGTATATATCCTTCAAAATTAACTTCTTCAATAGAATCACCTAATATTGGTTTGGTCTCACTAATGCCGGCCAAATAGAGCGTCGCATATGTTAAATTGTTATGCTTACTAGCCGGCATTGGATTACTTATTTCTACGGACATATTTCCAGCCGACACTATTTCATTAAAGGCAAGTCCACTTTCCCTGGGATATCGTCGAAGGCTAATCTGATATCTTCCTCCTTTAACTACTTCTACTTTAAGATCCCCTTGTCCTCGGTTCCCTTCTAACACTCCGTTCTGGTGCCATACATATTCATACGGGTAAATGTACATATCGTGAGAACTAAGTCGAAGAGGATTTTCGTGCTCGGTTCCGGCCTTTATATATGCATATCGTTCATTGACCTCCTGTTCCATTAGTGAAGTCCACCACTTGTTATAACTTTCCCTCAATTTATTCACTACTTTGGGATGCTCTGATGCTATATCATTGGACTGAGAAACATCTTCTTTGATATTATAAAGTTCCTGACCATTGATTAATCTCCAGTTGTCATCCATCACCGCAGATCTTCTCCATTTAACAAGATTTTTCGTTCGTTGTGAGTCCACAATCAATGTACGATTAGACCACTTTACTCTTTCTTCTCTCAACAAATCCGCAAAACTTTTACCGTCAATATGTTTATCTTCACCCCAGCTTAAATTACATATATCAACCAACGTTGGTAAAAGATCAATGTGGGCTAATAGGTTATCAACTTCTTTACCTCCTTTAATATTTCCATCTGGCCACCTAATGGCATATGGTACCCGATGTCCACCGTCATAAGCACTCCCTTTTGTCCCTCGAAGACCTGCATTATATCCAGAAACTTCTCCATCTCTATGCAGAAAACCCCTTGCCGAACCATTGTCACTCATAAATATAACAACCGTTTTTTCTGCAATACCCAAAAACTTCAGCTTTTCTTCAAGACGCCCCACATTGTCATCAATATTGGTTATCATACCATAAAATCGTTTTTGTTCATCCAAAAGCCGATCTTCATTCTTGTAGATATTGTAATATTTCTCAGGAACATGGAACGGTCCATGGGCAGCGTTGGTCGCGATGTAAGTCATAAAAGGTTGACTTTTATGCTCTTCTATAAATTTAATAGCTTCGTTAAAAAACACATCTGTACAATACCCTTCATATTTTTGTGCTTTTCCATTGTGCCAATACGTATCATCAAAATAATCATTACCCCAATAGTCAGGTGTATGAGCAATACCTCCACCTCCATGTCTGACAACTTCTTGGAATCCACGATCTTCTGGTCGGAACGGGTAATTATCACCAAGATGCCATTTTCCAAACATTCCGGTCACATAACCGTTTTCAACAAAAATCTGAGGAAGTGTTATTTCATCTTCAAATAATAATGACCGTCCTCCTATCGTGTGCCACGTACCCACTCGGTTACTATACCGTCCTGTCATCAGCGCACCTCTTGTAGGAGAACAGGTCGGCGATACATGAAAATTTGTCGCTCGAACACTTTCTTCAAAAAAATCATTAATATTCGGTGTTTGGAGGATTTCATTCCCATGATATCCCAAATCACCAAAACCTTGATCATCCGTAATTATCAAAATAACATTAGGTTTCTGCTCACCCTGTTGACATCCAACGGTAAACCCCAGTAACTGATTACAACTTGTAAACAAAAGGACTGCTATTACAAAACCTAAATATTGTAATTTCATATAATTCTGGTTATACTTAATATTTCTATAAATTTTAGTAGCCAACATTCTGTGTAATCTTATCATTTAGGTCCAATTCCGATTGAGGAATGGCCCAAAACCAATCTTTTTCAGTAAATACTCTTTCCTCTACATTTCGAAAAAGATTCTCCATTCCAGAATACATTGGAGATCCATTTTCATCTATTTCCGGTGCTTTGGGAATTGATGAATAATCACCTAATGGACGCCCAATTAAAGTACCATTCACCACCTCATCGGCTATTCCCCACCGTTTTATATCAAATAGCCTTAATCCCTCTCCAGCAAATTCTACTTTTCGCTCTCTTCTGATTATCTCTCTAAGTTCAGTCGGATTAGTAGTAGTGATTTCAGGGTACATAGAGCCTTGAGTCAATTCAACACCATAAGCCCGGGCTCTCACCAAGTTTATTGCATTCAAAACTGACTGGTCAATTTCTCCCATTTCGATCATTGCTTCTGCATAGGTCAATAACACTTCCGCATAACGGATGTATATAAAATTCAGCGAAGAAGATGCTAAGTCGTTTCGGTCTATTGGACTATAATATTTTCTCCACAAATATCCGGTAAAAGTCGAAAACGGATTGGTTGCATCTTGATTTGATACTTTTTCAACTCTTTCACCAGCTGAGTTAACTCTCCATGTTTCTACACTATCAGGATGATCTTGAAAAATAAAGTCATCCCAAACTCCTCCCGCCCGAACAATAGAGGCGTCCAATCTGGGATCCCTATTTTGAAATGGATTGCCTGGATCATAAACCGAAGATTCATCGATTGGTTTCCCATCAATTGCTTCATAAGAATCGACGGCAAATTGACTTGGAACCACCGTACTCCATCCCGTTATGTTTCTAGAACCAAAGAATCTAGCATAGCTTGTAGCATGAACACTTTTTTCATAATCAGTATCAAGTATCACTCCTGAACTATGTTCACCTTGATATTGAAACTGATCCTCATAATTTTGGTAAAGCTCATATTTTCCTAAATCCATTACCGCCTGTGTAGACTGGACAGCTAAGCTCCAATTTTCGTTGTACAAAGCTACACGTGCTTTTAAAGCAAGCGCCGCCCCCTTGGTTATCCTGCCTTTTTCTGCTTCTGGCCAATCTGTAGGTAATACTTGAGCCGCATAATCAAGATCCTCGTAGATCTGATCAACAACATCTTGTTTAGGTGTACGAGCAATTTGTGCTTCTTCAATTGTGGGCACTTCAACAAGTAAAGGCACATCCCCGTATAACTCAGTTAAATAATGATAAGAGAAAGCTCTTAAAAACCGGGCTTCAGCCTGAATTCTTTCGAATAAGTCTTCAGAAACTACATCTTCGGCCCTACTCATATTTTGTAATAAACCGTTGGCTTGACTTATACTTCTATATAAATGATTCCAGGTATCTGAAAATATACCTGTCTGCGAGTCCGAATTGCCTGCAGTTACAGATTTCATTCCCAAGCCCATACGTTCAAAAGAAAGGTCTGTACCTGTTTCAAACCGTAATGGAGCGGGTAAGTTCCATGGAGTAACCTCAAACCATAATGTTTGGTTGTAAACTCCGTTAATAGCCAGGATTAACTCTTCTTCACTAGAATAAAAAGTTTCTGAAGAAGGAGCAACTGTAGGAACTTGATTAAGTTGTTCATTGCAGGAAATTACAAAAAGAATAGTTATTATAAATATATTTAACCTAAATAAATTTTTCATAATGATAAGGTTATTTGGTTAGTTAAAATTTTATATCAAGTCCAATTGAGTAAATTTCAGTAACAGGATAAAAACTACCTGTTTCTCGACCATTTACATTCGGATCTATTCCGGGAGGCATATTATTAACTGTAAATAAGTTTTGCCCTAGAAAATAAATTCGCATATTAGTTAAGGCTACTTTATTCAAGACATCAATTGGCAAATTATACCCCAATTGGAGATTTCTTAAACGGATATATGAGGCATCATATACCCAAAAGCTTGATGGCCTGTAATTACTATGTCCTGCAACAGAAGTAAGTCTCGGATAAGATGCATCTCGATTATCGGGCGTCCAAAAATCTTTTTGCCAATCAAACATATTACCGGAGTTGTGAAAGGCCCATACCATATTCTCCGAAAGATATACGTCTCTTTTTCCATATCCCTGAAACAAAGCAGTTAGGTCAAATGATTTGTATTGAATATTCAAATTCATTCCAAAATTAAGTCTTGGGAAGGGATTCCCGATAATTGTTCTGTCACTAGCATTAATAACCCCATCTTCGTTAACATCTCGGTACTTAATGTCACCGGGGCCAATATTTGCTCCCTGGGTTGGACTACTATGAATTTCCTCCTGGGACTGAAATAAACCAATTGCATCGAAGCCATAGATAGCCCCTATAGGCTCACCAACCTCAGTAAGGCTACTACCGCTAATAAATGGGCCGGCGCCTCTAAGGTTTTTGACTTCATTTTTAACATCTGAGACATTTAAGTCTACTCCATATTGAAAATCTTGACCAATATTGTCTTGAATCCCTAATGATACATCCCAACCAATATTTTGAACTTCACCAGCATTTTGATAAGGAGCCGTTCTTCCTATGATTCCTGGGATAGGCAATCGCAATAGTATATCTTCGGTATTTCGAACATAATATTCACCCGAAAAGGTCATGCGTTCATTAAATAATCCTATATCTAATCCAATATTGCTAGTTGTGGTAGACTCCCAAGTAATATTTCGATTTGCCAAGGCTAATTGCGATGCACCTGGCTGCGGCTGCCCCCCGATCATATAGTCCTGACCAAGATTAACCGTTGCCAAGTATGGATATGTTCCAATTTCCTGATTCCCTAATTGCCCCCATGATGCTCTAAGCTTCAGACTTGATATAAAATCAACCGATTCCATAAAATTTTCCTCAGACAATCTCCAGCCTACTGAAAATGCTGGGAATAAACCATATTTATTTCCTTTCGCAAAACGAGATGACCCATCATATCTTAAATTTGCTTCCAATAAATACTTTCCATCGAAATTATAATTTAACCTTCCAAAACCTGATTGAAGGGCAAATGCACTTGAAGAACCCGCATTTTGTAAATTTGACTGAGAACCTGCATCTAATTCTTCTAAATTTTCAAGTGTAAATCCTTCACGACTGGCCATAAAAATACGATTGTCAAACTTTATAAATTCATAACCTGCCATTGCCTTAAAATTATGATATAGTCCAATTGATTTTCGATAGTTTGCTATGAAATTTATATTGTTTGTAAATGACTCTATATGGATTTGTTCAAGTTTGGCTCTTCCTGATAAATCAACACCTCCCTTTAGGAATTTTTCTCCTGTTTGCGGATTTTCAGTGAAAAATGTTTTAAACATTGATTTTTGAAAGTTATTTGCAACTTCAGGGGAATAACGCAAGTTAAACTCCAGGTTCTTTGCAGGTTGATAAGTGGCTCGAAGATTTGCCATTAAATAATTTCTTGTAAGTCTATTATTTCCACCGACTTCCATATTCGCAACTATATTACCTTCTGAATAACCGGTCCCCCAACTTCCATCGGGGTTTCTAACCGGCCCATGTATCCGGGCTGTTCTATATGCAGGATATACAGTATTCTGAATACTCGGTTGATCTTGAAATGAACGTGATCCATTTATATCAAACTGGAAATTTAATTTATCAGAGGTATGAATATCTGTATTCAACCTTAGGGTATACCTGTCAAAATCACTATTGATCATATTCCCCTTTTCATCCTGAAAAGACAGAGATCCGTAAACTGATAAATTTTGATTGCCTCCTGAAACCGTTAAATTATGATTTTGTAAATATCCTTTTTCTCCCAATGCCGCTCCTATCCAATCTGAGTTAGGGTATTGAACAGGATCACTCTCATGATTTTCTTCCCAATCCTGAATGTACTGTTCAGTCCATATTTTTTGTTGCCCAACATTGTCAAGAGCCATATTATTAAACCGCATAAACTCTCCTGCCTGAACAGGGTTTACGGTCTCAGTAATATCCTGAAGACCAACATATCCACTGTAACCAACTTGAAATGTACTTTCTTTTTTAGCTCTTTTCGTGGTTACAAGAACTACTCCGTTCGCTGCCCTGGATCCGTATATAGAAGCTGAGGCAGCATCTTTTAGTATAGTTATATTTTGGATATCATTAGGTTGTAAACCGTCAATACTACCTTCTATCCCGTCAATTAGTACCAAAGGATCATTATTTCCGAGTGTTCCCAACCCTCTAATTCTAATCGTTCCTCGAGAATCACCTGGCCTTCCTGAAGTTTGGGTAACAGTTACACCTGAAGACTGCCCCATCAAAGCTGAAGATGCTTGAGTAACTGCTTGCCTGGAAATTTTACTGCCTTCAATGGAGGATACGGACCCCGTTAAATTTTCTTTTTGCTGTGTCCCATACCCCACAACCACCACCTCATCCAGTGTCTGCGAATCTTCCAGTAATGTAATTGTTAAGTTTCCTCCTCCATTTACCGGAATTTCCTGTGTCTGATAACCAATATAGGAAACTACCAATGTAGCATTCTCATCGACATCTTCCAATGTAAAATTTCCGTCAAAATCCGTAGATGTCCCTTTATTGGATCCTTTGACGAGTACATTTACACCTATCAATGGTTCTCCATTATTGTCAGTCACCGTTCCCGAAATATTAACCACCAACCGCTTTCCATACAATTCTCGTATCGAAAACGTACTCAGAGGGGCAACAATATCTCTCTGTCTCTTAACCTCCATATCTTCTTTGTCCAAAATGCCCTGAAAATGGGCAACCATCTTTCGCAAAGACTTTAACCCCTCTTCCGTATCCCTGTAAACCGCCACGTATCGCCGGTCAAAGACCCTGTATTTCAGATTCGTTTGATCCAACACCATCTCAAGCTCCTCATCCAAATCATTTGTTGCATCCGGATCGTAGTTGACTTTTACGTCTTCCACCCATGCCCGATCATAACTAAACAGCACCTGGTGTTTTTTACCAATCGATTGAATGGCATCCACTAATAACACCTCGTCCCCGTCAAATTCAGGAACCGAATTTGCCTGTGGCAACTGCCAGTGTATCATTAAAACCAGTAATAAAAGCATCCTAAATCCTACTTTTATTCGCAATAAAAGTTGTACATTCATCTTACATTGAATTTTAAGTTAAAGTTTTATGTAATGAGGGGAATGAGCGGCCAAACTTAGTTCCCCTTTTTTCTTTCCACTATAATTTTTCCATTTACTTCTTCCATATCTATTTCCAGTGTGAGTGTCATCAAACCGGACACCGTAGCCCAGTCTTCATAAGGAAGACCAAGGTTCACTCTTCTACTCAGTAGTGCCGTATCCTTCACTTCAAATTGCTTTCCGTATATATCCTCTAATCGTTGTAATACCGTCTCAAAGTGTTCGTTTTCAAACGCCAAATCCCCTTCTATCCAGGACGCATGGTCCCGGGTCGTACTATTCTGTATATGTTCCAGAAGTAAATCGGTAGCTGAATAAGTCACCGCATCTCCCGGCTTCATTACAATTGTATTTGATGTCGAATTTAAACTTTCCCGACTCAGGGTTATATCCCGGTTTTTTTTGTCCCCTGTTTTTTCCTCGTTTAGTTCCAGTTCCACTTTTCCCGATTCCAGAAACACATCCGTTTTTTGTCTTCGGGACACCACATTGAACGATGTACCGTGAACATTAACGGTCAAATCAGGTGTGACCACCCGAAAGGGCATATTTCCATTACTACTTTCGCCGGTCGGATCAGGTATCTCAATCACGTCAAAAAAAGCTTCACCGTCCAGCACCAATTCCCGTATTCCGGAGTCTTGCCAGTCTTTATTCCATATGAGTCTTGAGTTGGCGTTCAGCTTTACCGTACTTTTATCTTCCAATACTATTTCCTTCGTCTCCCCATACCCCGTTTCATAAATAATGCCTTCACCTGTATTAAAATACCAAATTACTACTCCCAGTAGAACGGCAATACTCGCGGCTATCCCAATACTCCAAATTCGCCGATTACTTCCTTTCTTTTTATCAACATCTACAAATCTTCGTTGCCGGTTCTTTTCAAAATCTTCCCGTACTTTCTCTATAGATAAACCCTGAAGGTCAAATGAAACATCCTTACTCTCCCATTCTTGTTCAAATAACTCATAAACAGACTCAAATCGATTCCTATCCTCAAAGATCTCAAACATTTCATCCAACTCCTCCCTGGAAGCTGTTCTGTCCAAATATTTTCGAAATAATATTTTTACCCTGCTATTTTTATCCACAAAAAATTAATTTTCATTAACTGTTTTACATTTGAAATTCCCCTTTCTACGCCTCCAAATAATATAGGCATTTCCTTTAATTATCGGCATTTGTAGGTATAAGACAATTCAAACTTTAGTTTGTACTAGTGGAACTCTATATTTTTTATTTTAATTTGATTTTAATCCAATATTGGAATATTTTGTACCTTTTTTATACCTTTATGACCGAATAGATCACAACAATGGGAATGGAACTCGAAAAGATATTCGATACTTATCAAAACAAGGTATTTGGATTTTTTGTCAAAAACTTAAGTGACAAAGAATTGGCTAAAGACTTGACGCAAGAGGTATTTTTTCGACTATGTAAGCGGGAATCAAAATTACATGAAATAGAAGATATCAATAGTTATATATTTTTAATGTGCCGGAATATGGCCATTAATCATATCAACAAAGCTTCCCATGATAAAAAATATAAAGAGCGATTGATTTATGCCTGGAACCACCTGAGCATCCGGGGAAAATCCCAAATCGAAAAAAATATAGATTCCGAGTACTATAGCGAAATACTCAAAGAGTCCCTCAATCACCTTCCTCCCCAACAAAAATTAATTTTCACCCTTAGCAAACAAGAAGGCCTTTCAAATAAATTAATCGCTAAAAAACTGGGGCTCTCTCCTAATACTGTCAGGAATCACCTTCATCAAGCCCTCAAAAGTTTGAGATCAACCGTAAATCCTAATATTGAATTTATTATGCTGTTGCTTTCCATAAGCATTTTGATTTAATACTTAATTATCTAAAGCATAAACAAAAACTTCTCTCTCTATTAACCCGAGTATGGTTTCATAAAGTAGAAACTTAAAAATTATCCTACATTTTCGTTATCAAACACACCCAATCTTTGCTTTCGTCTTCAGGAGGACTTCCTAATTCTCTCACACCCTCACCCCGAATACTTTTCGTCGAACCGAATCTCAGTGAATCTAATTTTCTCGGATTATACCACTTTACATTGAAACTGCCTTTAGCTTCTTTCAGATCCAACATGCCAGAAGAAGTAACCTCTGGAAAGTAAATGGCATAGGTATCCCCACTTTTTGCCAAACAATAAGCATCATTATTATCGACTAAGTCATTCATTACATCCATGTCATGAAAAGGAAGGTAATCTTTAAAAAATTGTAAAGCCAATCGGGTTTGATCCCACCACAAATCCCTGGATCTAAAATCCTCACAATCCAGGTCATTATGTGCATATTTATATCCAAAGTACCATTCTGTACCACCAGCTCCTGCCATTAGGGCACCCCATAAAGCCCTGTGACGAATAGTATCGTGGTCGGGATCTACTTCGTCAGGTAAAACACCCTTGTGCGCTCCACCAATTTCATCCAGGCAAACTACCCATTGCTTTGAAGAATTCTGGGATAGCTTTAGATATTCTGACACCTTATCATGGACATGGACCACATTGCTCTCTTGCCAGGAGATTCCATCGAGATACTCAAACCCAATTAATGGTTTCAAATGCATATCTTGCCCCTCAGTGTTTGAATGGGTATGAATGGATACAAAGTTTGAATATGGGTCATTGGTCTTAATGTATTCGGCCATATCTCTTTTTTGCTGTTCCGTCTGTGCGATAGGTGTCCACTTCGCATAACCGTTTTCTTCCCCAAGATTCCATGTCACAGCTAGATGATGCCCAAACCGGGCGATTAATTCCCTGTAATATAACCTTCTTTGCACCTCCGTATCTCCTACGTCTAATAAGCATTCATTCTCCGTTTCCTGCGTTACCAAATGAAGCATCATACCTTTTTCTTCCATATAGTCAAATACGATTTCCCATTGGGCAAGTTTGCTGCAATCGAATCTGTATCGTTCGTTGTAATCATTCCAGGGCCATACATCATTACCATCACCATGTATGTTCATGGTCAGCATATATATTGAATTTATTCCCTTCGAAGCTAAATAATTAATGGCTCCAATAATTCCCTTTCCTTTGGAATCACGCCATGTAGGGCATCCAGGATTCCAGTCTTTTATATGGGCATTATATTTGTGAATTCCATCATCCGGATTCGCTTCCCCGTAGCGATGTTCTGAATTTATGTTGTACCTATATGTCTGGTCAAAATCATAAAATGCCAGGAAGTTTTCCGGACTATCGGCACCATTTTTTATAAAATATTCATCGCCCTCTGAATATTTTAAATATCTCTCGCCTACATACCTCACTCTCCCTTTTGCTCTCAAATCTGGTGACTCCTTATCGGAAGATATTATTTCAATAGTACCACTTTGACCATCAGGCACTATTTCCTCCCCTGGGAAATCTGTCGACCTTATAGCTATATCGTCGCCATTTTTAAATGAAACAGCATATTTCCACACACCCACCTCATCCGGTCTAAAAATTACTTTCCAGATTTTCCCTGATTCTGCACCGGTTTCCGCAGCATTCCCATCGGCAGCAAAATATCCCGGAACGATGATTTTTCTCTCCCCGATCGTAAAGGTTACGTCCAATCGGTAATCCAAGAATGGGTTAATATTTGAATTCTCCCCTCTCTCCGGTCCCTCGACTAAAAATGTTATTTTGTGCCACTTCTTCATTTCACCTTGAATAGTAACATTCTCCCCTGATAGGTAAAATCCCAGACAACAAAAAAATAAAAGAAACACTATACCTCGCTTATGATCGTTTTTAAAACACGCTTCCATTTATAATAACATTTTAGTAAAATCAGGTTAATTATAAAACCAAATCTTTGGAGGAACCAAGACATATGGCAATCAATTAATATAATACAATTCTTTCAGTCAATTGTATTAATCCCAAATTTTTGAATATTAATTTAACGAATAGCAAAACAAGACCAAGCGTATGTTCGCAAAAGAAAACCAAATGCTTAAACAAGAGATTGAGTTATTTATCTTACCATTTAGCGTATTTCATCATTATTCTGGCTTTCGCGTATATCCTCCGTGAGGGAATACATTCTCAGGACTATTTTCAGATGATATATTCTCTACAAACTTGTTGTATTTCCCCTTTTGCTTTTTCAAATCAAAGGAATCATATAGTTCATCCAACACAGTATATGCTCTAAATTTTAGGTGATCACCTTCAATGGTAATTGTTTGGTACATCTGTGTATTTACAGCAGCTCGCTCCATCCATCTTTTTGACGGACGAATTCCATACATCTTGGGACCGGCAACTGAAACTACATACACTGGTCCCGCATCTCCTTCCGGGACTTCTATAGTACGCATTTGTCTACTAGATCTTCCATACACATGATCGTGCCCCATTAATACCAAATCAACTTTGTGCTTTTCCAGAACAGGAAGCCAGGCATCCCTAAGTTTGGGGTAGTCACCATGGTTCCCATCACGTGCAGAAAACAATGCATGGTGAAAGGTTACAACCGTCCATTTTTTGGAATTTCCTGAAAGGGTGGCTTCCAACCACCGGGTCTGCTTTTCCAATTCCTGTGCAGAACGCAACGCCATAGTACTATTCAATACCACCAATCGCATCGACTTATAATCCATAAAAAAAGCACTTTCTTCCAGCCCTTTCGGCCCGTTTAAAGGTAATTCAAACTGTAGAGGCCAAAAAACAGATAAAACATCCTCTGATTTCGGGTTGAGTTCATCATCGTATTCGTGATTCCCTGTGACAGGAATTATTGGTGTACTACCCGTTACATAGCCAAGGGCGTCAAACCATTCCATCCACTGGCCATCCCGATGAGCGTCATTGACACAATCTCCTGCAAATAAAGTAAAATCAGCACCCGGTTCATGAGCATATGCAGCCCGAATACTTCTGGCCCCCCAGGAAAGAATGTCGTTTTGGACATCTCCCAGGTATATAAAGGAAAAAGTATCCGAATCTTCTGTAGCTACCTGGAAATGGGTCCATGGGCTCCATTCTCCTTCGCTTCCACCTACGCGGTAACAATATTTCTTTCCGGGTAAAAGTCCTTTAAATGTGGCCGAATAATAAAAATACTCTTTCCCCCTTTCCAATTTTATTTGCTGAACATAAGCTTCTACATATTTCGCTTTCTCTTCACCATATGGAGCCGCACTCGCCTCCATAATCTGTGCAAGTGGTTGTTCAATCTTTTTCTCAGTGCGCCAGCTAACGCTCTGTGAATTCATGGGATCTTCTTTCCACGTCAATACTATATGGTCCGGTGCAGAAGATTGTCCTATGGTCGAATCCATGACGGTAGTCATCACCACCAATATAAAAATAGAATGAAATAACAGGGCTCTAACAAATTTCAATATCACAACATTAATAGGTTTTCCCAAAATTTCAAAAATACCCTTTATTTGAAATTCGCACACTTTTCAACCTATATTATTTTCCTTCTATTATCGGAGGCTCTGGAGTTGAGGCAGGGTTGAAAACATCGTAATAATAAATCCCGGCGTCTTTAAATAACGGAAGATGAAACTGTAATCTTTCCAGGTATCGATCATAATTTTTCACCGCATTATTCGACCATCCTGCTTCAGATAAAGCCGTAATCCGGGGAAAGGTCATAAACATTAGTCGATTGTTATCTGCAATTCGCTCCGTCCAAATGTTCCCTTGCATACCCAGTACTTGATTATTATGTGAAGAATGATACAGGGTATCGGGTGGAAATTGATACAATGTCTGTAAATCAGCAAAACGGCCACCCCATTTACGACCATTGGAATTATTTTCATCCTGGACAAAATCCAAATACAGTGGGATACGCGGGCATAGTACAACGTCGTAATTCTTATCCAGTGCAGAAGTCAATGCCGTATGTTTATCGTGTCTCCACCAATAAATAATAGAATTTTCGGTATCAAGATCCGCATTAATCACCTCGTCCCACCCAAGTAATGTATTATTTAGAGCACGAACCGTATCTGCCATTCTTCGCAGAAAATAATGTTCCACATCAATAAGGGAAGAAGCATTATTTTCATTCATCCATTTTACCACATCCGGATCAGTCTTCCATTCCTGGTTACCGAAATGTACCTCGTCTCCCCCAATATGTATCATCTGGGAAGGGAATAAAGCATCAACTTCTTTTAGTACATCTGTTAAGAATTGAACCACCGTATCCCTGGTTGGGTGTAATGTAAATTCCGGATGATTCTCCGAACCACCACCACTAAATACCGGATATGCACGGTTGATAGAAGTAGCATGTCCCGGCATATCAATTTCAGGAATTACAAGAATATGGAGCTTTGATGCATAATTTACAATTTCACGAATTTCATCTTGCGTATAGTATTGAGCGGGTTGATCCGGGTCATGGTCATCTCCGATTCCACCGATATTTGCCAAATCCGGATATTGCTTTATTTCAACTCTCCAACCCGGACTATCAGTCAAATGCCAATGAAATACATTTAATTTGTAAAATGCCATCCATTTCAGAAGTTGTTTTACCACATCCTTCCCAAAAAAATGTCGTGATTCATCTAACATGATCCCTCGCCAGGAAAATCGTGGAATATCGTTTATTAATTGATTGGGAATCCGAAATCGATCTTTTTCTTTATCTGCAGAATTTACAATCTGCAGTAAAGACTGAATACCGTAAAACATCCCGGCCTCCCGGCCTGAAATAAATATGTTGTTTGCTACTTCCAGTTGGTATTCTTCTTTTTCCCAATTGGGTTCAATTACAAATTGGTAATCCGCTTTTTCATTTTCATGACTCACCTTTGTGTAAATTCCAAAACGATCCATTAACTCACCCTGCAAATAATAACTAAGCTGACCATTATCAAAATCAGAATAAGCAATTATTTGCCCTTCTTTCAAAGTGAAGTGGCCCTCTTTTTCTTTTATTTCATTTGGCTGTGGAATAATGGCCTGACCTAAAATTTCTTTACCTGAAAAAATCAAGGTTATGATAAATACCATACCAAACAACCCAGTCCTCATACTTTCTAATTTGATTTACCTAAGTGGATAACTTCTCAATAGAGAAATTTACAATTCTTCTAGCCAAAGCACTTAATCTAACAGTTTACTTTAAGCTTCACAACTCTGGCAACTAACCAAACTATTCACTAATTCCTTGGATACACTCTGACTTCTTTGGTAATACAGTGTTTTCACACCCAACTTCCAGGCCTCAATCATCAATTTATTTACCTCTTTTACTGGCAAATTGGATGGGATGTTCAGGTTTAAGCTTTGAGCCTGGTCCACATACTCCTGACGGATTGAAGCTTGCTGAATAATCTCCAACTGGCTTATTTCTTTGAATGTTTTAAATACTGCTTTTTCATTTTCATCCAATTGGGTAAGGTGTTGTACACTTCCGTGGTTGAGCATGATGCTCCTCCAGGTTTCTTCATTGTCAATACCTTTTTCCTGAAGTAATTCCTTCAGGTATTTATTCTTCCGGACGAAATTACCTTTTGACAAACCTGCCTTATAATAATTACTGCTAAACGGTTCGATTCCCGGAGAAGTTTGTCCCAGGATAGCTGAAGAAGAAGTTGTAGGGGCAATAGCCATTAGTGTGGTATTTCTCTTCTCATAGCCTTTCAAAAGTTCAGGCTCTCCATATATCCACGCTAATTCCCGGGTCGCCTTGTCAGCTTTATTTCTGATATTTTTAAATATCTGTGAGGTGAGTTGCTTTGCTTGTAATCCTTCAAAAGGGATTCTGTTCTTTTGCAAATAGGAATGCCATCCCAGAACACCTAACCCAAGTGCCCGGTGTCTTTTTGCAAAATTATTCGCACTTGTCAAGTAGTAATTCCCTTCCGTTTTGGCTATAAATTCCTGCAATACAGCATCGAGGAAAAAAGTAGCCATCTTGACTGCATCGGTATTTTTCCATTCATCGTACAACTCCAGGTTCATAGATGAAAGACAACAAATAAAAGATTCATCTTCAGCAGAAGGTAACATAATTTCAGAACAAAGGTTACTACCGTATATGGTCCGGTTCAGGTCTTTATACACTTGTGGCTTATGACGATTGACATTATCAGAAAAGAAAATATAGGGAAGACCTTTTTGCTGTCTACTCTGTAATACCTTTGCCCAAATCTTTCTTTTTTCCATGTCTCCATCAATCATATCCTGCATCCAGTAATCCGGCACACAAACTCCGAAAAACAAATTCTGAATCGGGTGTCCTATATCTTTGATGGACAAAAATTCTTCAATATCAGCATGGTCAATATCGAGGTATGCTGCGAAGGCACCTCTCCGAACACCTCCCTGAGAAATCGTATCCATCGCAGTATCAAAAAGTTTCATAAAACTTACCGCTCCACTACTTTTTCCATTGTCTGTTACAGCACTTCCACGTTCCCTTAAGGCTCCAAAATAAGCAGATGTTCCTCCTCCTATTTTGGTCTGCATTATTACTTCCCCAAGTTTGTGGGTAATCCCTTCTATATTATCGGGAACAAATACATTAAAACAAGATATTGGGAGTCCCCTTTCCGTCCCCATATTCGCCCAGATAGGAGAACTCAGGCTCATCCATCCCCGCTCCACCAATTCCTGAAAAGCAGGTTTAAGTTCAGGCTTATAAAGACGCTGTGCTGCAGCAGTGGTAATCCTGTCGATAGCACCTTCTACCGTCTCCCCTTTTAGTAAATAGCCCCGATTTAATATTTGCTCGCTTTCTGCATTTTTCCACCACATCTTCTCCATCTTATATTCCTCCTGCAATCCAAAAAGCTGATCTTGAGTAGCGACTTCCATATTGAGTTATATTTTAATTATCGATCTTAGTAAGTTATTATTAATATAATTTGTTTAAAATAAGTCCAGCGCAGATATGCTCTTGTCGTGTTTGGTATAATCTACCGGACGCTTTGCAAAGAAATCATCCAAACTATTGGCAAAGACTTCCTCTTCGAACCACAACATTGGTTTAATCTCCTCTGCAGTAATATTAAACTGTGGTTTCATATTAATCTTCTTGAGACTATCATCAGCCCTGAATTTCATAAAGTTTACCAGGTCTTCCTTTTTGACCGTTTCCAGGTCTCCTTCACTAAATATCCAATCCAATATTCTGGTTTCCACTTCAATAGATTTATGGACCATCCCTACGATTTTCTTCAGGGTTTCTTCATCTATTAATTCAGGATATTCCTCCCTGATTTTATTAATCAGGAAAATTCCTGCATTTGCATGAATTTGTTCATCGACAGAGGTCCAGGCAATTATATTACTTACATTTTTCATCAATCCCTTGAACCGCGTAAATGATAAAATGATTGCAAATTGGCTGAACAAACTTACATTTTCAATCAAAATAGAAAACATAATCAAGGAAAGGGTATACTCTTTCTTGTCAATAGATTTGGCCGTTTTCAAAGCTTCGGACAGGTATTCAATTCGCTCCCTTATAACCGGCACTTCAATGAGGTGAACAAATTGATTATTATACCCCAATACTTCAACTAACCGAGAATATGCTTCGGAATGACGAAATTCACACTCTGCAAAAGTCGCCCCCAGCCCATTCATTTCAGGTTTGGGAAGATGATGATACAAGTTACCCCAAAAAGACTTTACTGCCACTTCAATTTGAGCAATAGCCAAAAGGCTATTTTTTATAGCGTTCCTCTCCGGGTTTGAAAGATGAGAATGAAAATCCTGCACATCTGCAGTAAAATCTACTTCCGAATGCACCCAGAATGACTTATTAATCGCCTCTGTAAACTGAAAAATTTCAGGATACTCGAAAGGTTTATATTGTAAGCGTTTGTCAAAAATTCCCATAGATTATAATTTTTTAATATATGTTCAAAACGACAGCGAAATAACTTTGGTGTCCGGATTGCTTTAAATCAAACACCTGCTTTTTTAATCCTTTCCAAAGCTCATCTCGCTTTGGTGCTCAAGATTCAGCCACTGGTAATTATAGCAAGTACCACTAAAAACCGTGTTTACATTCGGTCAAATACTTGCATTATTGCTTTTTGGGACCAAGCGTGCTTACAAAAATGAGAATATATTTAATTTTTTTCTAATAAATTAACTAACAGGATGTGGAAAAAAAATTTACATAGAAATAACATATTGAAGGAGCCTTGAGTTGTGAGTTACGAATTAGGGCTGCGAGTAGACTCAAACACAATAATTAAAATTTGCATCAATACATACACCCAAACAACCACAAAGGAATATAATTCCCCGTTCCAATTTCCAAGTCATCAGCGACAATGTAGGAATTTGGCAAATCAGCTATCTGACGATAATGCTTTTTTCTACCTCCTACTTCAAAATGCTATATACATGAAGCAAAAATGGCAAAAAATTATCTATCCAAATAGCAGAACAGTTTTTATGACGCAGTTTTCCCACGCCGCAACCACCAACTTAACCAAACACCGCAGATACCCCATTGGACAATGGCATCAATCAACGAACCCACAGTCGGCGTTTCAAACCAAATGCTATTGAGGTACGTGACCGTCAAAAATCCAATTAACCCGACTGAGACACTAGTAATAATAATTTGACTTGCAGAAATATCAGGTATTTTCACCAAAATCCAACACAACAATAAAACAGCAAGAAAATCCACCACAAATCCCCGAAACATATTTATCCCCATATTGCTGGACAACGATTCGTGGTACTGAACCACTGCCCACGGTTGTCCAATTGCTTCATTCATTACCTGCTGGTGCTCCTCAGCAGTTGAGCCCTCGGGGCTGTTGGCAAAAAGTAATTTCCTTCTTCAAGATTTTCATTTAATACTTCCAGGATTTGTACCTGGTTTGGAGTGTATTCCATTTCATTGTCGTGAATATTGAGCATACTCCAAGAAAGGAATTGCCAGATGAAAAGAATTAACCCTCCTACTAAAGACCCAATCCAAATTTTTGACATGATGATCGATTTTAAATAATTCGAAATAAATATTAATATTGGAAAAAATATACATTTTAAATTTTTTAACCAACCAACCCACTTAATAAAATACATTTATCCACATATTTCGAAATTTACAATATTAAAATCATCACACAGTATTATATTTGATCCTTAATACTTATATCAATATTAAATTTAGAATTTACAGACACCTGCACATTAAAAAAATAAAATGTACATTAGGGCCGGAAATTGAAAATGACATAATCTATTAAGGTGAATATATTTTGAAGTACGGTAAGGATAGTAGTAAATGAATTGACATTGATCACATTATAGTGGGCATGGTATTACGAAATCCTGACTTTTCCTCAATACTTTTCTTGTCCATTGGGTTTTGAGAAAGACAAAAGCTTTATAAAACCATTACGAAAGAGGAAATAGATCGCTTTTATTTAGATCCTATTATTAAAAAATCGCTATGAGTAATAATCAATTACAAAGAACCCTTGGACCTTTAATGCTTTGGGGACTCGGTGTAGGATATGTGATTTCAGGTATGTATTTTGGCTGGAATCTCGGTCTTGCCGAAGGGGGAACCTATGGACTCGCCCTTGCTACATTTTTTATTATAATAATGTACGTCACATTTACTTTCAGCTACACAGAAATGGCATGTGCGATTCCAAAAGCGGGAGGCGCTTTTGACTATGCCAACCGCGGACTCGGCAAGCGACTTGGTTTTTTTGCAGGCATGGCTCAAAATATTGAATTCATATTTGCACCGCCTGCTATATCAGCAGCCATAGGTGCATATTTACATTTGCTTTATCCTTCTGTTCCTCCGCTAGCTTTTGCTGTGGGCGCGTACTTTATTTTCACATTTATTAATATACTAGGTGTAAAACTTGCCGCTTCCTTTGAATTGGTCGTTACAATTCTTGCCGTCATTGAACTCATTATATTTGCAGGAGCCACACTTCCATCCTTTGAATGGGAAAACCTCAATATAAATCCCCTCCCAAATGGCTGGTCCGGAGCCTTTGCTGCCATTCCTTTTGCTATTTGGTTCTTCCTGGCGATTGAGGGAGTAGCTAATGTCGCGGAAGAAGCAATAAACCCGCAAAGAAATGTTTTAATTGGATTTGGATCGGCAATTGGTACTTTAGTATTTCTTTGCATCCTGACCTTTCTTGCTGCAGTAGGAGTTGGCGGCTGGGAAACAATCGTTTACCCATCAGGTAGTGAACAACCTTCAGACTCTCCTCTGCCTTTAGCATTAGCAGAAGTAGTTCATGAAGGACACTTTTTGTACAAACTCCTTATAGGAATTGGGTTACTAGGACTTATTGCTTCCTTTCACGGGATTATTTTAGCAGCAGGAAGAGCTACTTATGAATTTGGCCGGGTAGGGTATGCACCAAGTCCCATCAGTGCTATCCATAAAAAGTTTAAAACACCATCCAATGCATTAATATTAAACATGGCAATTGGTATTTTGGCATTGTTTACCGGTAAAACAGGAGAAATCATAACCATTGCTTGTTTCGGAGCATTAAATTTATACATTATTTCAATGATTTCTTTTTTTGCTTTACGTAAAAAAGAACCCGACCTTGATCGTCCTTTTAGAGTTCCCTGGTATCCTTTTTTTCCGGCAGCTGCCCTTATTATTTCAATTATTGCCCTGATTGCAATGACCGTATACAATATAAAGCTTGCCATTATCTTTTATGGAATCATTGGTATTTCATACCTGGGATACCACTTTTTCCTCAATCAAAAACAAATGCAACAACAATGAAAAAACCATTATCCAAACAAGAAGTCAAGAATCTTCTTCAAAAATCTGAGCACAACAAGGTACGGGTTGTCGTAGCAGATATTGACGGTGTCATGAGGGGCAAATTCATGCATAAACAAAAACTCTTTAGTGCCCTTGAGAGCAATTTTGGATTTTGTAATGTCGTATTCGGGTGGGACATGGTTGATGACGCCTACGACAATGTCGAAGTATCTGGGTGGCATACAGGATATCCGGACCAGGAGGCCTATTTGGATGCTTCTACTTTCCGCTTAATACCCTGGGAAAAGGACTTACCATTTCTTATAGCCGATTTTCATAATAAAGATAAAAATCCATTTCCCGCCTGTCCCAGGACTTTACTGAAAAGTATTATTTCAGAAGCAGAAAAGGCGGGTTTCACCCCTTTATTTTCACAAGAATTTGAATGGTTTAATTTTAAAGAAAATCCAGAAGAACTTTATCACAAAGGCTTTGACAACCTCAAGCCTTTGACTTCCGGTATGTTTGGCTATTCTATATTAAAATCTTCAGAGTACAGCAACTTTTTCCACGATTTATTTGACAGTATGGAAAAATTTGGCATTCCCCTGGAAGGCCTGCATACTGAAACCGGACCCGGTGTCTATGAAGCAGCCATTCAATATTGCGAAATTTTGGAAGCAGCCGACCGCGCCTTTCTCTTTAAAACTGCTTGTAAGGAAATCGGGTTCAGACATGGAATAATTTCCAGTTTTATGGCCAAACAAACCCAGGATCTTCCCGGTTGCAGCGGCCATGTTCATCAAAGCCTTTGGGACTTGAAAAAAAAGAATAATCTATTCTTCGACCCTTCAGACAAGAATCAAATGAGTGAATTATTCAAAAGCTACCTGGCCGGACAAATCCATTGCCTTCCCCATATACTCCCCTTATATGCTCCTACCATAAATTCATATAAAAGACTCGTTGAAGGGGCCTGGGCTCCAACAACCATTACCTGGGGAATCGACAACAGGACCACAGCTTTCAGAATTCTACCGACAGGTAAAAAATCTACCCGGCTCGAAACCCGGGTAGTAGGATCTGATGTCAATCCTTACCTGGCTATGGCTGCTTGCCTTGCCAGTGGACTATACGGCATCAAAAACAACTTAAAATTAGAGATTCAACCCACAAAAGCCAATGGATATAAAGATTCAGGCAACGGAGTCCTGCCTACATCTCTTATAGAAGCCTCCAATGCCATGAAAACTTCCCCAATAGCCAAAGAATTATTTGGCCGGGATTTTGTAAATCATTTTACAAAAACGCGTGAATGGGAATGGCGTCAGTTTGCAAGCCACGTAACGGACTGGGAAATGAAAAGATATTTCGAAATCATATAAATAAAAGACCAACACTTGAATACAAACACTAAATACAATTACAATTTCCCTACTCCCATCCGCTTTGGCGCAGGGGTAATAAAGGAACTACCCAGCCATTTATTGGGTAATGGTTTTGTCAAACCGCTAATAGTAACGGATGGCATTATTTCGGAACTTCCTTTTTTTAATGAAATAATTGAAGATCTTACAGTTCAAGGACTTTATCCTGAGGTGTTTTCTGAAATGCACAAAAACCCTGTCAAATCAGATGTTATTAAAGGGGGTGATTTTTATGAAACTACCAACAGAGATTGTATTGTAGGCATCGGAGGGGGTGTGGCAATGGATGTTGCAAGGGCTATTGCCCTTAGGATCAATAACAGAAGAGACTTATTTGAATACGACGACCTTATTGGTGGAGACCGTTTTGTCGATGGAGCGATACCGTATTTTATTACTGTTCCTACAACTGCAGGAACCGGTAGTGAAGTAGGAAGAAGCGCCATCATATCCGAAGATCAATCCAAAAAGAAAAGAATCCTCTTTCACCCAACTTTGATGGCTAAGATGGTGTTTGCTGATCCCGAATTGACTATGGACATCCCTCCTTTCATTACCGCTGCTACCGGTATGGATGCACTCACCCACAATATGGAAGCATACCTGGCAAAAGGATTTCACCCTATGTGTGACGGTATTGCATTAGAGGGAATTCGACTAATTTCACAATCATTGGAAAAAGCTACTCATCAACCGGACCTGGAATCTCGTTCCAAAATGCTGTTAGCTTCTCTAATGGGAGCCGTAGCATTCCAAAAGGGTCTGGGAGTCGTACATAGCCTTGCACACCCTTTATCCAGCCTTTTGGACACACACCATGGCCTGGCTAACGCAGTAAATTTACCTTACGGCATGGAATTTAATTACGAGGGATTTGAAGATAAATTTGACAATATGGGCCGAGCATTCGGATTGGGAACTGATTCAGGTAGAGTGCTCATCAATCACCTGTTTGAATTAAATAAAAAGCTAGGTCTACCTACACGGCTTTCGGAAATTGGGGTCGAAGAAAATCTCTTGCAAGAATTATCCCTTTTGGCTGAAGCGGATTTTGCACACCCTA
Organism: Membranihabitans maritimus; assembly: GCF_021729145.1. Lineage (GTDB taxonomy): Bacteria > Bacteroidota > Bacteroidia > Chitinophagales > Saprospiraceae > Membranihabitans > Membranihabitans maritimus. The sequence goes on from NZ_JAJSLW010000001.1 coordinate 35,144, forward strand.
ACAATCCAAAAGTTGTTACAAGATCAGATTTCGAACGTTTATACAAAAAAGCTTTATAAAAAATACCCGATGCTAAAAATAGGTATAACATCTTGTTTTATGTATCCAGATCCATCGAGAACGGTATTCGGACATAAATCCCTCAGCTATATAGAGAATGACATGGCCAATTATATCAGTCAGAAAGGCATACTTCCGGTTTTATTACCCGATATTGACAATTTATTTTTATCAGACCTTTTATCTGAAATGGATGGATTTATTTTACAAGGCGGTTCTGATATCGCTCCCGAAACCTATAATGAAAAACCTGTCGGTCAATGGAAAGGAGATCCTTATCGAGACGCCTATGAACTAAAAATTCTGGATTATGCCATCCAAAACTCAAAACCGGTATTTGCTATTTGCCGTGGTTTTCAGCTAATGAATGTTTACTTCGGGGGAAGTCTTTATCAGGATATTGATACACAACTGGTGAATAAAGGACTCCATCGATCTGCAGAAAAATACGACACCATTAAACACAGTATCAAGTTTGAAAAAGGAAAACTCCTGGATGAAATTTATAGCAATATTATGCAACCATACGTCAATTCTGTGCATCACCAAGCCGTCAAAGATCTCGGAAAAGACCTCGAAATATACGCTTATTCGGACGATGGAATAATAGAAGCATTCGGATACATTAATGAACCTGCCGGCAAAGTCTTTGGCGTACAATGGCACCCTGAATTCTCCCATACATTAGGGGATGAAGTTATTGATCCTAACATCTTGTATAGTACTTTTTTACAACACGTTCGAATTCATTCTCAAAACAAAGAAATCCTGAATTAAAATCATGAAAATTATTAATCCCGCCACCGGTAATATTATAGAAGAAATCTCTGAAGATACCATTAAAACCCTTGCTGACAAACTCAATCTATTAAAGACAGGACAACAATCCTGGAAGGTTAAGACTGTCGAGGAGCGGTTGGATAAAATTGAAAAGTTCGGAGAAATCATCCAAGGTGATGTCGAAGAACTAGCTCTAATTTTGAGTACAGAAACCGGAAAACCCATTCAGCAAGCCCGCAATGAAATAAAGGGTGCCCACAACCGGATCGACCACCTAATGCTCAATGCCCCTAAATGGCTGGCTCATGAAAAAGTGATCCAGGAAGGAAACACTTTAGAGTCAATAGAATATGAACCTCTCGGTGTAATAGCTAATATCTCTGCCTGGAATTACCCATACAATGTCGGATACAATGTATTCTTGTATGCTTTAACAGCAGGTAATGGCGTATTGTACAAACCATCGGAGTATTCTTCCCTGACGGGAAAAGCCATAACAAAACGCTTATATCAAGCAGGCATTCCTGAAAATATTTTTCAATGCTCTATAGGCGGCAGAGAGGTAGGACAATTAATTCTTGAAATGGATTTCGACGGGTATTTCTTTACTGGCTCCTACTCTACCGGAAAATACATTGCCAGGGAAGTGGCTCATAAATTAGTTCCGGTACAGTTGGAGCTCGGGGGGAAAGACCCACTGTACGTAATGGAAGATGTGCCCGACATCAAAAAAGCAGCCATCAACGCTGCAGAAGGTAGTTTTTACAATGCCGGCCAAAGCTGTTGCGCTATAGAAAGAATCTATGTCTCTGAAAAAATATACGAATCTTTTCTTCAGTATTTTATTGAAGAAGTATCTACCTACCGGTTAGGTGATCCTACCGATGAAAATACTTTTATAGGCCCTTTGACCCGCCCCCAACAATTAACCGCTTTATCAGACCAGGTGAAAGACGCCCAATCCAAAGGAGCCTCGATTGCCCTTGGCGGTCATCCATTAAAAAACTCCGGCAATTATTTTGAACCGACAATTGTGGTTAACACCAATCATTCTATGAAAATCATGAAAGACGAATCCTTCGGCCCTATTATAGGGATACAAAAAGTATCTTCAGATGAAGAAGCCATAGAACTAATGTTGGATACAGACTATGGCCTCACATCAGCCGTTTTTGGGTCAGATGAAGAAAGGGTTGATATAATACTGAAAGCTATGAACTCAGGAACGGTTTACTGGAATTGCTGCGACCGGGTAAGTCCAAATATACCCTGGTCAGGGAGAAAAAATTCCGGATTGGGTTCTACCCTCTCCACTCAGGGGATCAGAGCATTCGTCCAACCCAAATCCTACCAAATGAGACCATAAAGCAGTAATTAATTATTTTCAACGGGAATCGTAATAATAAATGAATCATCTCCATCTTTGGCAGCCAGGCCCAATACTCTTATATCTGATTCGTCCTTATATACAAACGGGCGCTCCAGCCGATCCGGAGTAAGAACACCTTCATTTTCCAGGGAAACTTCTTTTGGCATAATTTCGTAATCCTTAGCTTTCTTCCATTGGATGCCGTCTTGGGAAGTTATCTTGCCTATAAATGAATGAGCATGGAAAACGCCATAAAATCGACTCCTTTCACTATCATACCAAAGGGACATATCTTCCGTATCCAGATAGTCAATAGCTGGGTCAGGTTGCATATCAAAAGGTCCGTCAGGCTTTTCCCCTATCGCTATTGCCTGATTTCTGATAAACCGCTCTTCATTGGGTTTGTCTCCCTTTACAATTAAATAATACCTGTTGTCACCACCCCGGTCGATCGCCGGATTAACGGTCAATGTAGTAATGGGCCCCGAAGGCTCTATTAATGGATGGTCGCTTCTTTGCCATGGCCCCGAAAGAGAAGAAGAAACAGCTACCCCAGTCCGTTGATTGGGCCGGAGAATTTTCCAGTTTTCATGAGAATATCCAGTAAGACTTGTTTCCATTAATTTTTCTTCGGAATAATCCGAATTATCTCCCAAATTCGTAGAAATATAATACAGGTAATACTTCCCTTCAAAGTACTTGACTTTTGGGTTGTGAGCGGTTATCGCATCCCAAAACCCCTTGCCCCGACCTTTCAAAATGGTCTCTTTGTACTCCCATGGACCTGATGGATTATCAGATACAGCATGTGCCACTTCAGAATAAACCAGCCATCCCGTAAATTTAGTAGCTTTTGGCCACCTAGAATAAAACAAATGAAATAGATCATCTTCTCCTTTAATAATGGAACCTCCCCAATTATAATATTCATGCGATCGGAAAACATTTTTATCCGAAACCGGCAGGAGACGGTTGGATAGCCTTAAATTATCTGTAGACTGACCAATCGATGAATACAACGAAAAAAACAGAAAGCAGACAGGAATAATATATTTCTTCTTTTGATGCAATTGAATGCCATTTTCCATTTCAGATCATTTAATATCCAAAGTAAGAAATTGTAAAGGCATTAACAAAATGAGAACAACTTCACTTTCAATCCTCTGGATCAAAGATGGTGCTCGCAATATACCTATAGGGCGCATCCGGTTTTTGCAAGGCATTATTCCAATAATATGTCATCAATAATTTACCATCCGGCCGCTGGATCATTTGTGGATAACCGACATCTCGAGTAGCGCCATCGCCTTCCCGCAATACAATTTCCTTCCCCCATGTTCTACCTTTATCTTTACTAAATTTTACATTAACCCTAGAACCTTCGGTACTTCTATAAATATACCCCAATGCCAACCGTCCGTCATTCATTTTCACTAACGCAGGAGGTGAACCACCCTCCCCGGTATCTTCCACCGGGTTTTCCAATTTTTCCCATGAATCGCCATTATCTGTAGATATATAACTGGATAAAGAGCTTTTCCCATCTACTGATCGAGCACGAATTACCGTTAACAATTCACTTGACCCTAACCGGACACTTGAAGGCATAATTTCGAACTTCCCCGGTTCAGGGCCTACCCATGACACCAATTCCCAACTTACGCCCCCATCTCTAGTGCGCGACAATACTACTCTACCTTCTTTTTTATTGGATTTAGCTACTGTAAGGAAAGCAAAAAGATCTTGCTTGCCATTGACTAAATAATCGGTTCGGCTGGCAACCCCATCTGTGCCGAGGTTAGGGAACCAATAAGGCCCTTTCCAGTCGTTTCCTCTATTCTGAGAATAGTAGAAATGAGTAGGACCGTCATTGTTGTTATGTCTTTGAAAAGTAATTAGAAAATCAGGGTCGGTAAAGTCTTTCACGCCCTCCTTCAACTCCTCTGGTGCTACTTCCTCACCATCAATATAGTGGTCATAGGCCCATCCCTTTTGTCCTATATCATAAGCATCCGTAATCTTCCATGTTTTTCCACCGTCCATACTCCGGGCATACTTATGCCTGGCTGCTTTGGAATCATACGTGTGGGCTCCGTCGGAATCTTTGTGATCCGAAACCACAAAACCCATCAACACTTCATCATCCCAATTCCACATTCCATTATTGGCAGGCCATCCTGCAAATTTTCCTTCCTCATAAAAAACAATGCCGTGTTCTATTTCCCCGGATGAGGTTTCTTTTTTATCATCTTTTGATTCGGCGCATGAAACCAATAAAATACTTATCAAACAGAGCGAAAAATAAAGAATGGGATATTTATTGCCATTCTTTATTTGAGTAATATTTATTGTACTCTTCATATTTACTAAACTTTTTATTATCAAGTTGAATGATTCACTGATCCATGGCTTTGCCAAAAATACAATTCCTGCAGATATATTTCAGCCCGGAATTAAATACAAAAATAAATAATAGTCCCATTGGGATCCCCATGACATAAGGCTAAAAAAGTTAACAAAACTAAGGTTCTTGTCAGGTCGCAAAGGACTCCTTGGGTGAATCCACTACTGACAATTTAAGGAAAGATCGTCAAGTCAGTCCCGTCACATAGTAATCCCTTTTGGGGCATTAACTGCGGGATGACGAGAACCGTGGTGTGGTTTTGTTGGATAGAAATGCGAGCGATCTATTCGTACATTCGTGGTTTAGAAAACGCTAATGTTCAGTGGCTCCATTTTAGTTAGATTAGTAAATGTGATCATTTTCCGCTCAGGTGTTTTCAGTTTGCACAATTGTTCCAGAGGCTAAGCCAAACATAAAGTATTTATTATAAGCAAATTGGCAGCTAAAATCAGACATGTTTAGAACATTCTGGAAGACCATATCAATAAAAATACGCAGTATCAATCATTTTGGGAATATTCCCGTATCAGAACTTCTGCAGGAATATTCAGTTTCTTATGAAGTTTGCGGATCATATTCAGATTTAGTTTTCTACGTCCCGAAAAAATATCACTCACCCTGCTTTGATAGCCCAAGATCTCGCTTAGGTCGGACTTCTTCAGGTTCATCTGGTCTAATCGGAATTGAATGGCCTCAAGTGGATTGGGAGGACCTACGGGATAAAACTTCTTTTCATATTCTTCAATTAAAATGCTAAACACTTCGAGTTCATCTGATTCGTTGGAATCCTCGAGTAATTCACTTTGCATCAATTCATACGCGCGCTCCAGGTAAGCTTCGTATTGTTCCTTATTTTTTACTGGTTTTAACATATTGTACCTTTTTTACATCAATTCGATCATATTCCGAATGGGTTCCTACCCAAACTATAAAAATTATTTTCAGTCTATACTCCACATCCACTATCAATCTATGGTGATTGCCCTTAATATTAAAAACAACTCGCTTCGAAGAAATAATGGAAGCACTTCCAAAATCCTCCTTTAACTCATTTGTACTGCCCCACGAAGCTTTAATCCGGAAAATTAATAGAATTTTTCGCCCAAAGGGCAGGCGAATTGCAAAATACTGATTATAAAATCATTAAAAACAGAAGACAGTGTGTTAATTTCAGTTCATTCCCCAAATTTGGGTGACCAATATTTTGCAATTGCCTGTCGCGTCCTGACATTTATCGTCAGGAGACTAATCCTGGCACGATTGATTGTAGATCAATTATTTACAATCAATCGTCGCCATTATTCATGATTTTTTCGTGAATAAAGTGGGTTAGAAACTTCTTCGCTCCAAGACTTCAACGGTTCTTCAGTCAAAGGATGTTTTAGCCAATACTTCCGTAAAGTACTCAAAGCAATCACTCTCATAACGATTTAAATATACAAAATGTTACCAAATTGGTAAAACATTGCCAACCACAGACGAAATTTGCGCTATATGGATGATTCTATTTATCCAAACCCCGGATCCACTTTGCTATTCTTTCCAGATCTTCTTCCGGGACATGTGACATAGGAGGCATTGGCGTAGCGAACTCAGGCCAATTGCCGGGTTTGGGTGATTGGATCAATTCAATCATTTCTTCGATGGAATACCGCTTTTTCGAAATTTCCGAAAACGATGGCCCTACTCGCTTATCTGACAAGTGGTGACAGGACTGACAGGTATATTTAGCTAATAACAAATCAATATCTTTTGAATTATCTTCCGAGGAAACATCACTCATACTTTTTCCAACACCGACTGTAAATCCCGGACTTTTTTCCGTTTTCTGTATAGGCGCCTGGACTTTATTGCTTTCTGTAAGTACCAACTCATCTCCCGTTGGTATCTGATTCACGGTATAATATCCTACGCTGTGCAATAAGGCCGAGTTTTGTAAAGAAATTACGCCCGGCAAACTTATCTCATGGATATATCCCAGCCGAATCGAATCCAACACCAACCTAACACGCTTCTGGTCTTTAGAAACTTCAATTGCTTTTATTCCAGTGGGATTGGAATTTATGACAGGACTGCCATATTTCTTGTGATACTTGTATGTAAAAGATCTAATATTATAGGAACGAACATCCCTCGCAGATGATAACTCGACGGGTTTTGTAAAGGTTATTTCAAAACCATCCGGTCTTATTTGCACCGATTTCATTTCAAACGGAACCTCCCCATTCCATACTAATCGCTGTAATCCGTACAATTCACCTCCGGTCGAACCCCAACCGCGGGCAGTCATCCCAACAAAAATAGAACTGTCTCTCCCCCAATCCATCCGCATGACTCCGGAAGAAAAACCACTTCTAAATGGGAAAACCACTCCTTGCTTTACACCATTGATTTCTTCTAAAAAGACTCTGTTTATCATACTTTGCCCCTGATCACCTATAAATATCTGTCCATCAAATGGACCAAAATTGCTACCCGGATCGGTCAAAATATCAGAAGTGGAAACACCAATCACAGCATGCGGCAGCCAGACAGCAGGCGATTTCAACCCTTCGATATCTTTGGCAACTTTGTACATTGGCTCACCCGTATTGGGTATATCTTCTTGTTTCAATGCAATGGGAGAATTCTCTTCGCCTGACCAGGCCAATGATGCGGGATGTCCTACAAAATCACCTTTTTCAAGTACATTCAGCCAACCAGACCCGATCCAACCTCCTTGATTGTCCGTATAGTAGATACTCCCGCTATCATCAATCGCTAAGCCGGCCGGAGATCTCATACCTGCAGCGAAAGGAATTAATACCCCTTCAGGGGTTATTTTCATCATCCATCCACGCCACTTGACCTTACTCAACATTTCGCCTCCGATCCAACCCAGGTTCAGAGTAACAAACATATTGCCCTCTTTATCGAAAACAGGTCCGTATGCATATTCATGATAATTGCCTGTCAAATGAAAAGCCTGAACCGTTTTATATTCATCCGCCCTTCCATCGCTATCAACATCCCGCAATCGCGTCAATTCCTGACGTTGGGCAACAAAAATATCGCCATCGTGATACGATAACCCCAGGGGTTCATGCAATCCCTGTGCGAATAAAGAGTAGTGCGGCTTTTCTCCATATTTTCGATAAGGGTTGGATACGACCCACACCTCTCCCCGCCGCGTACAAACGGCCAATTTACCATTGGGCAAAAGAGTCAATCCACCTACTTCTAAAATAATATCTTGCGGAATCTCCAGCGTCTGGATTTGATAATAATCTTCTTCTTTCGGATAATAAACAGAATCGGATTCCTCATGCTGCCCATACCCTTTAAAAAGAAAAAGTATAGCCAGGAAAATATAAAAAAATCTGCTGATGAAAAGGTTTTTTGTTTTTTCCATTTTTTTATGCTCTTAGCCCTACCAGATAATTTTATATTCGAACAAATCAGGCTGATCTGAAAGGGGAACCCTCAGTTCCTGATTTTTCCCCAATGAAAGTATTTCTGGAGCGTATTTTTGATCTAGTTCGATGTAATAAGAATGGTTAATCCGGTATAAATTGGTTGCTACTTTTTGAATTAGGTTTCCATTAGCGACACGAAACAGCCAATTTTTATCCTGGGAAGAAATTTCGACCCTTCTCAATAACCCCGATCGACCGTCCATCGGAGCAATATGATCATTGACAGAGTTCCCTTCCAATGAATATTGAAAAACAGGATTCCGCCTTTCATCCAATGTATACCCTTCCATATGTATATCTTCCAGCTCGTAAAGACCTATCCATTCTTCTTTTATCCGATCCCTGTCCGTTAGATTGGGAAGGTCAGAAAAGGTAACAATACTTCCCATAGGTGAAGCCACTTGCGAATTCCCCCGACGATGCCACATACCGGTAGTTTCTATAAAATCCCCCCGCCACACCTGCAACAGCGCCCCTTGCCGGGTATCATACGAATAATTTATTCCTTCGGGATAGCCTACAGAAATAGCATAAGGCAATTTTTCACCATTAAAATCCAGGTAACTTCGCAAAACATAGGGCGAACCATTAGGTCTGACGTAAATAGGATCTTCTACGGATTCATTTTCATCATATTCTATTTCACCCAAGCTACTGATTTTTATATTTCTCAGGGCTACTTTTCCATGATCTCCCTGAACCATCAATGGTCCTAGTTCCTTTTCATCCGAATAAAACGAAGACCGTGTGGGGCCACCGACCTCCACCTGACTCTGGACCAATAAACCATTTAAATATACTTTTTCAAACCGGGCATTCTTTATTTTATTTCCATTCTCGTCAAATTGAGGCGCCCTGAAAAATATCCGCAGATGTTGCCATAGTCCGGGAGCACGACTTGCATTTACCAGTGGTGGAACGCCTTCAAAACCTTTTTGCCCTTCTTCTCTATTCTCGTCCCATCGTTGATAAATTCCACCGCAATCATAATGTCCCGGAAATTCTTTTTTCCAACTATCCAGTAATTGCACTTCATATCGTCCCATAAGATATATACCCGAATTGGATTCCGGAGCCATCATAAAATCGAGTTCCAATTCGATATCTCCATACGATTCTCTTGTCAGTAAGTGACCCCGGTTTTCTTCGGTTGGGACATTTACCAGCACTCCCTCTCCATTAACAATTTTTTCCTCGTCAGCCAGATCACCCATTCCCCACCAGACATCACTGGCATTTTGCCAGTTGTCTGCAGGTTTATCAAAGTCAATGTATTCCAATAATTGAAAGCCATCTCTTTCTTGTGCGATTACTTTATTCAGGAAAAATGAAAGAAATAAAAAGAGGACCCAGCCTAAGTAATTTGATATCATTCTGCGCAATAGTTCTAACTAAATTTTACAAAAATTATAGAAGAACCCAAAAGTAATAAGTTATTACTTAAAATTAAGAATGTAAAACAATAAAATAATCCACATTTAATTTCACATAAATAAACTTGTACAATATTAATTTTATAAACTTCTATAAGTCATGGCTTTTCTTCAACAGCTTAACTAAATAATTCTGTTCTTAGAGAGGTTATTTTTTGGAAGTTTAAAACTATTCGCCTGATTTGGATTAATGGTGTTAATAATGCTATGGATTCGGTAATCCTAACTTCCAATACAAAGGAGGATATAAATGAGGTGCAGTATATATGGGCGGTTATATTTGACACTTTCCAAGAAGAAGTGGTAAAGGTTAATTTATCAATATTTTCGGATGAGTACTTCACTAAGAATAATCAGTTTCTTACGAAGTTTGCGGTTCAAATTCAGATTTAGTTTCCTGCCCACTAAAAAGCATCATATTCCCTGCTTCAGCAACCTAAAATTTCACTTATATCCAATTTTTAAAGTTCATCTGGTACAATAGAAATTGAATAACATCGAGCAGATTAGGATATTTTACTGGATAAAACTTTTCTACATAGTCTTCGATTAAAATGCAAAGAACTTCTATTTCATCAGATTCGTCTCAATCCTCGAGTAATTCACTCTTCATTAAATATACCCCTCGCTATAGGTAATCTTCATATTGGTTTTAACATAATTTTCAGTTGAATTGAATTAAAATTTTTAAAATACCCCCGGGCTTTTCAGCCCATTCTTTCATCGCTTCCCCTACAACTTCCGGTCTTATAATTCGGGTCACAAGCTCTTTTTCACCTAAATTGCTAGTCCTTAAATACCTGATAACCGCCTCAAAATCCATTGGATTGGCATTCCTGGAACCCATAATGGTCAATTCCTTTTGTACCCAAAGTTTGGTTGGGAAAGCTACTTCCTGATTGGTATATCCTATACAAACCACCTTTCCTGAAAACCCAACCTCTGCAATTGCTGTCCGATAGGTAATGGGACTTCCTGCAGCTTCAACAACCACTGTTGGTCCAAACCCAGTGGTTAATTGATCAAGTATAAGATGAAGCTCATCATTCCTGGAATTGATGGTATAATGAGCTCCCAGTTGTTTTGCTATCTCTAATTTGCAATCATCAATATCAACAGCAATCACCGTGGCCCCACGCCAGGCAGCTCTGAGGATGGCACCTGTTCCTATCATGCCACAGCCCAGGACCATCACGGTGTCTGTATCCAAAACATTCGCATTATCGATAGCATGAAATCCGACTGTCAATGGCTCCACCAGCGCCAATTGATAGTCATTGAGTCCGTTATCCTTTAATACTTTCTGCCACTGCACCACAAAGTACTCACTCATAGCACCGTCTCTTTGCACTCCCAGCGTTTGGTTGTATTTACAAGCATTAAATCGCTTTTGCTTACAGGAAGCGCATTGGTAACAATGGGTATATGGAACGACCGTAACATGATCTCCCACTCTAAAATTATCAGGAACATGACTTCCAACTTCTTCTATAGTTGCTGAAATTTCATGACCGGGGATTCTCGGATATTCGACCAGGGGATTTTCACCTAAATACGTACTCAAATCCGAACCACATAGACCAATATAATTCACTTTTAATAAAACCTCTTCTCGGCCACATTCAGGTTCCTGACGATCAGCCCATTTAATAACTCGTGGTTCGGTAATTTCTATCGTTTTCATTCTTTTTTCACATTGATTTCATTACCTTTAATTCGGAAGCCCTTCAGAGGTTTGTCTTCTTTTAAACCTTCCGGAATATAAAGCTTACTCCGATAAATCCAGGCTTCTATCAAAGTCCGGCCAAGAGGGATTTTAATGTTCAATCTGAACCTGCAGGGTTCTTCATAAGTAAACAAAATTCCTTTAAATAGATTGAAATTACCGTCATATTTGATCACTGAATTCCCTCTAAAAATAAAAATTCAATTGCTCAAGAAGATAGTTGTTTTGTAATGAAAAACGTCGATTCGGAAGCTCCACTTATTCAAACTACCCAAGCATCCACGACAGTTCATTCTACAACTCTCCTTAACTCAATCAAAGTGTACAGGAACACCTTTGATTATTTATATTTTTGTCTACCACTCATAAACCCAAACATAAGTTGTATAATTAGTAGGCGGCGCAGTCCAGCTTTCTCTCTCAGTTTTCTCACCACATACTAGTGTCAACCTTAATCCATTGCTAAAAAAAAGTGGATCTTCTTCGTGGAGCCTAAAAGCTGAAAAGGAATGATCTTTTTCTTCAAAATGTGTAAGCCCAGCCATTGGCGTAACGTAACGGCCTCGATTGAAATAATAAGTTCCAAGAAAATAATCCTCCAGTCCGGAAGATAAAAGAAGAGGTTTTTCAGATTTATCAATATAGGCACGGACTGTGCTTTCAAGATATCCCCATCCGGTACTATTAGCCGCTATGGCTACCTGGTATAACATACCTGAAATACTATCTATATGGCACATATTGAATTCTTCCATGGATTTAGCATTGTAATCCTCCAACTTATAAAGTTTTAACCGTGCATTATCTGGAATTTTCACTCCGGAAAATTCTATCGGTATGTTCTCCGTGCCACGAATGGAGTACCAAAATCGAGCGCTTTTGACTTGTTCTCCATTTGGTATTTGCCCTGTTATGCGAATGCTGCGATGGAATGGGATTCGATAACTATTGTACAGGCCGCCTGGCCATCCTGTCTTTCCAATCCTATGGTTTCCCCATGGAGCATACGGATCCAGAAAACCTATGCCATGCCCCATTAACAGACTCATATCGATCGAAGGAATTTCCTCGCCATCCACATAGATGCGTATCTTCAGGTTCCCTAAGCCATCATCCCAGCCCCGGTTGTTCCCACCAAACCACATATGATTAATTACTCCCTTCCCTTTGTGAGAAAAAAGCTCGGCTTCTACACCCCCTTCTAAAATATAAACCGCCTTACCGGTCATGCCAAATGGCTTAAGGCTATTGGTTTCCAGTGGGGGAATCTTATTTGTACAAGACGTCATAAAACAGCAGACAGACAAAGTTAGGAAACAATTTGTTATTAGTCTTTTCATGATATTTCAAGTTCTTTGTTTTAAAGCACCAATCTACTCCTTAATATTTTATGATTGCAAAAACAGTTAAATTAATCTCATTTTAAAAGATCCGTCTGCCTATACTTCTAAAAAGTATTCCCAGGGATTTCATTTTACAGACTATTCCTAACACTCAATATCCCGGATTTTGCCACATATAATCTCGGTCAGGATTACGATTTAATACTTCCCTGGGAATGGCGAATAACAACTGATGATCTCTAACTTTATAATTATTAGGATCAGGATAAGTTTCAGCTACTAAAAAAGAATTGACAACTTCAAAAACTCTATTTGTTCTGACTAAATCAAACCAACGTATATTTTCAAATGCAAATTCTAACCGTCTTTCTTTTTCAATAGCCAAACGAAAAGATGCTTGATTAGAAACTTCCGAAGAATTGAGAGGTACTAAACCTGCACGATTTCTATTCCAGTTGAGTATATCCAAAGCTTGGCCGGTTGATGAGTAGTTTAATTCATTAAGAACTTCAGCATACATTAAATAGACATCAGAAATTCGTAAAACAGGCCAGTTAATTTCAAAATCAAATCTAGCTGTGGCATTACCGACCACAAATTTCTTTACCCATACTGTAGAAGTATTTACATCCCCAGTCAATGTTTTATAACCTTTTTGAACAGTAATATCTCTTCTTTTATCCTCATCGCTAAAAGCATCATAAATATCTTGAGATGCATAGAAATACCCATTATCACCTCCAAAGGGCACTTCATCTGAGCTTATATCAGGTGGAATAACTTCTGAACTGTAACTATTTCCTTGTCCTATATTACCAGAAACAAACTGGATTTGAAAAACAAATTCTTTCCCATTGTCATTAGCATCATCCCAAATATCTTCCCAGTTACTAAAACGCTCGAAAAATCCGGAATTAATAATATCTTCTAATTCCGCTTTTGCAGAATTCCAGTCTTTTTGAGTAAGATAAACTCTTGAAAGTATACCCTTTGCTGCATATAAGGTTGCTCGACCTATATCATTTCCTTCCCATGCCGCTGGCAATTCATTTGCGGCTTGTTTTAATTCATCAATCAAAAATTTATACATCTCTGTATCAGTGGCCCGGGGAGTTTTTCTTACTTCCTCTGGTGTCGAAACCTTATCTACAAGAGGAATTCCTCCAAACAATCTAAATAAATCAAAATAAGCCAATGCTCTTAAAAACCTTACTTCACCTTTAGCAAAAATCTTTCGTTCTTCTCCCAAAGTAAACTCTACATTATCAATGTTATCAAGTACATAATTGCAGGCTGTAATAGCTCTATAGTATCCCTGCCAGGCACTCCAACATATATTTGTAACTTCGTCATCATTAAATCTACTTACTATTGTATAATTATAAACAGAATATGATGTCGAATGGTTATCAGATCTAGCTTCAGCCATTTGTGGCAGGTAGTTAATATACGGATTTTTAAAAAGATTGTAAGCACCATTAACTGCTAATAATACTCCTTCTTCATTTTCATAAAAAGAGCCAGTATTAAATTGCGAAATTGGTGCCTTGTCCAAATAATTTTCACAACTAAAAGTGAGAATCAGATAAAATAATAATATTGCGATTTTATATTTTTTCATGATTTAGATTTTAAAAAGTTAAGTTAATTCCAACCATATATTTTCGCGTAAGTGGGTGCGTTCCATAATCATGACCTGGATAGGTTGTTAGGTTCCCATCCGAATTTCCTTCTACATTAACTCCTGGATAACTATCGAAAGTAAAAACATTGTCAGATGCTATGTAAATTCGAAATTTATCAATACCAAGTGTGGTTAGCAATGATTTTGGTAATGAATAGCCCATATTGATATTTTTAATTCTTAAAAATGCAGCATTATATAGCCATGAATCATTAAACCATGCATTATCCCCCATACCAAATGGCAGCGGTACAGTGCCATCCCCTGGTTCTTCGGCTGACCGATAGCCATTTAACCAACGTTTCCTTTGATTTTTATGCGGCTCTCCAAAATCTATACCTCTAGCCATGAAAAAAAAGAGATCGGCACCCCACTGACCTTGCAGCAGGAACCTTAAATCAAAATTTTTAAATTTAAATGAGTTTTGAAGTCCAAAAATAAAATCGGGATTTGCTTTTCCTAATATTTTCCTATCGCTATTATCGATTATGCCATCATTATTTTGATCTATAATCTTTGTGTTTCCAACTTCTTGATTTGGAAGATGGGGATCATCCAATGAATATAAGAGTCCGTCTGATTCGTATAAATAAAAGGCTCCCATTGGTTCACCAACTTCTGTGATGTTTGTAGGTGCACCCCACCTGGAAACGATAATAGGTTCATTGGTCTCCCCAAGTTGTTTAACCTCATTTACATTATTTGAAAGATTAAATGTTGATTCCCATTTAAAATTGACTTTTTCAATTATCCGTCCAAAGACTTCCATTTCCCACCCTCGATTTTGAACTTGACCGATGTTTGTAATATTACTTCCAAACCCCGTCGCTGTGGGTACTGGTACATTAAGAAGCATGTCATTCGTATTATTCAAATATCCATCTAATGAAAGTTGGACCCGGTTATTGTAAAGTGCCAAATCAATTCCCACATTACTTGTTTCCGTTGATTCCCATCCAAGTATTGGATTATCAATAGATCCCGGTCTAAATCCACCAATTACATTTCCATTAAATGAATAACTTGACCCAGACATTGAACCTATGGCACTGTAATTTCCAATAAAATTATTTCCCGCTTTCCCCCATGAAGCACGTAGTTTCAGAAAGCTGATTACACCTATATCTCTCATAAAACTCTCCTTACTTAGAATCCAGGCTCCAGAAAGAGAAGGAAACAAACCAAAACGCGTTTCAGCTCCAAATCGAGATGATCCATCATATCTTAGTGCAGAACTAAATAAATATTTTTCATTAAAATCATATAAGACCCTTCCAAAAACTGATGCTATACGATGTTCACTTCTTGAAGAGGTTGCAGTAGTTGGTGTTGCTGCCACATTCATTGTATAAATTAAATCATTAGGATATCCCGTGGCCTCGCCGCGTAAATAAGAATAGTTTTCACCTTCAATTGATGTTCCCACCAAAGCATTGAGATTATGATTGTTATTAAACTGATTTTTATACGAAAGTGTGTTCTCAAAGATATAATATGCATTTGTAGTACTACTTTCATTTCCTATTGGTAATGATCCTAGCCTTACATTGGAGGTTTGGAAATAAGTATTTCTATGTTCTCTTCGATCGTAACCAAAAGACGTTCTGAATTGAAGATTTTTCAATACTTCTGCATTTAGAAAAATTGACGAACGTATTCTATTTCTATTTACACGATCAATTGTTTCTTCAGAAAGAGCAATTGGATTAACCAAAAAACTAATCATCCCTTCGGTGTATCCTAGTTTTTCAGTTCCGATATCTGTTCCTAAAGTTGGCCACATAAAAGTTGCTTTATGAGGAAGACTTTCTTTTCCATCAACAAGACCTCCGGTGTAAGTAGAAAAAGATGGTGTAAGATTTAACCCCACGCTAACTTTTGGTGTAATTTTAAAATTTGTATTTGACCTAAATGAAAAAACTTCATAATCGCTATTTATTACAATTCCTTCTTGATTGACATAATTACCAGATAATAGGTAAGTTGCTTTATCTGTCCCTCCAGACAATGACAACTGGTAGTTCTGCATGGGGGCTAAACGATATATTTCATCTTGCCAGTCAACATTAGGAACGGTTTCAGGATTACTCCAACTTGAAGGTATAACAGTCACTGATGATCGCACACTATTAGGATCGTCAATATTTCCTCCAGACCTTACCCAAGCTTCATTTCTTGCCCAAGTCGACCATTCTATGTATTCATCTTTATTCATTACATCAATTACATTTTCTCTTTGCTGAATACTATAATAGCTATTAAAGGATAAAGTAGGTGCTCCAATTTTTCCAGATTTACTTGTAACTATTACAATTCCACCAGCACCACGTGCACCATAGATTGCTGCAGCTGAAGCATCTTTCAATACTTCAATACTTTCAATATCTTGTGGGTTGATGTCCTGCAAGGTAGTAGTTGGAACTCCATCAATTATATAAAGCGGTTCTACTCCGCTAGTTACACTATTTGTTCCACGTATAACAACTTTAAGATCTTGCCCCGGTTTTCCACTTGCATTCATTGCTCTAACTCCAGCCAGTTGTCCGGCAAATGCCTCTGAAATGGAAGTAATAGGTCTGTTTTCTATAGCCTCTGCCTTGATATTAGAAATTGAAGTAGTAATATTGGACTTTTTTACACTTCCATACCCAACGACTACCAATTCTTCCAATTCAGATATATTTTCTCGTAATTTTATTGCTATAATTTGTTTTCCATCCAAAGATATTTCTTGAGTTTGATATCCGATATATGAAATAACCAACACAGCATTTTCATCTACATCTTCCAATGTAAAATTCCCATTGAAGTCAGTGGACGCTCCTTTATTGGTACCCTTCACCAATACATTTACACCTATTAGTGGTTCACCGACTTGATCTGTCACCGTACCCGAAATATTGACTACCAATCTTTTATTGTACACTTCTTGAGCACTAAAAGTACCCAACGGTGCAAGCACCTTGGATCTTCTAGACTTCACTAGTTCTCCTTCATCCACGATATCCTGGAAATGTTCGATCATCTTCCTAAGGGACTTCAATCCTTCCTCGTCGTTTTGATAAATTACCACATATTTTTGGTCAAACAAACGGTATTTCAGATTAGTATTTCTGAGCACAAAAGACAAGGCTTCCTCCAAGGAGGTATAACGATCCTCATTGTATTCCACTGTAATATCGGATGCAATGGAACGGTCATAGTTGAAAAAAACTTCAAATTTCTGCCCTATTTTGTAAAATGCCTCTTCCAGCAGGACTTCGTCCTGGCTGTCCGGCACTGCAGATCCCACCTGCGGAATTTGAAGGGCCATTAAAAATATCCAGCATAAAAGCATTTTTATTTTTTGCTTTTTTCTACAGAATCTTCGTAACTTCATCATTGAGTTAGCAATTTAATTGTTAATGAATTTAGTGTATCGGACGGCGCATTAATCCGGTTATAATATAATGCGGGAGGTTCCCTCAAACGGCCCGTAAAAGAATTTAATTTATACTTTCCGGTTAGTTCACTGTCCGTTTTTTTATTCCTATCGTATCGTCTGTTATCTCTGTTATTTCAATTTTCAACATCATCTCCATCATTTCGGTTACCGTTTCCCAATTCTCAAAAGGGACACCGAATTCCACCCGCTTATTCAATAGCTTCTGATCATCCACTTCAAAAGATTTACCGTAAATATCTTCGAGGCTTTGTAACATTACCCGGAACTCCACATCCCTATAACTCAAGGTTCCTTCTCGCCAGGCAGAGTGTTCTTCAGTTGCCTCCATTTTCTTTTGCACCAATGTGTTTTCATCCGAAGAAAAGCTTACCAAGTCCCCGGGGCTCATATGGATCACACGTGAAGAATCCAGTTGCATTCCCTCCGGACCCGTAGGTTCTTTTTCAGCAGCATCCAATGATGGGGTTTCATCCTTATTCAACTCCAAGACAACAATCCCTCGTTCCAGATACACTTCTGTCTTTCCTCTTCGTTGAGAAGCATTAAAGGCCGTTCCCAGTACATTAATAGTTAGGTCAGAGGTCTGCACTTCAAAAGGCATTTTCAGTTCCGTACCCTTTTCACCCTCCATACTCACGTGGGATACATCAAAGAAAGCTTCCCCTTGTAATTTTACTTTTCGTACTTTATTCCCTTCCCAGTCTTTATTCCAAATTAATTTGGAATGTGCATTGAGGCTTACTTTCGTTCCATCGTCCAATACGATTTCCTGTGTTTCGCCATATTCCGTCTCGTAGACCATCAAGCTACTATCCGTATTCCACCAATCCGCTACAAAATACACGCCTAATACAATCGCCGCTGCCGCAGACCATTTCCAAACCTTTCGCCATACTGCTACTGCTTTCATTGCATTTCTGCGCTTCGCAACGCTCGCCTCCACCAATCGCCCCCAGTTCAATTCCTCCAGAATTTCCGACCGATCCATGCCTGTCCATACTTCTTTTAGCATTTCATCCATCTCTTCGGGCCCCGAAGTCATTTTTATTTTTTCAATCAATTCGTCCCTTTCTTCGGGGGTACAGGATTCGTCCAAATACTTTCGCATCAAGATCCGGATTCTATTCTTTTCGCTATTACTCACTTCCTGCTTTTAGATTGATTAAAAAATAAAATTAAATTTTCCAATATAAATGCTTAATTAAAAACGGTCATAGTATATGACGACCGATATTTACAATCATACCAGCATCGAATAAAAAAATTTAATAAATTTGGATTTTAAGGGATTATATAGATATTTGTATGGATAGAATATACTAATACCTCTGATGAAGGAAGTCGTCGATATACAATTTTTATTTCTCAATTACCGCGACAGGTGCTACGGATTTTTTATTAAAATCCTGAAGGATCGCGAACTGGCAAAAGATCTGACCCAGGATATTTTTGTCAACCTGATCCTGAAAAAGAAAGAATTGACCGAGGTACGGAATTGGGACAACTATATTTATATGATTTGCCGAAACCGGGCCTACGACCACCTCAAAAGAGCCGGTCACGATAAAAAATACAAAGAATACCTTTTCCGCTACTGGGACCAACCATCGAACCTGGTAAAACCCAAAGCCGAAAAACAAATGGAGTCCGACCATTACCGGGAAATCCTCGAACAATCCCTGAGCCAACTACCTGATCAACAAAGAGTTATATTCAACCTCAGTAAAAAAGAAGGATTATCCCACCAGAAAATAGCCGAAAGACTCAACCTTTCACCTATAACTGTCCGCAATCACCTGCACAGGGCCATGAAAAAGATACGGTCTACCGTAAACCCGGATATTGATTTGATAACGATAGTGGTGGGAAGTCTAGTGGCTTGGCTGATGGGTGGCTAGGTTGGTTTGGAAGATTGGGATACTTGGAATCTGAGGTTTTAATAATTTTCCAGGCAAGATTCGCCAAGCCCGCATATAAGGATTGCACGTGAGCCACGTTTGTCCCCAAAGGCCTGTACAAGCGACAAGTGCGACGACGTCCAGGCTGGACCAAGAGTACACCCCAGGATCTGCAAAAACCCATACTGACAACGCCGGGCGATCACTTAGTGGGTGAACCTAAACCCGATTCCAATGACATGGATTCTTATGTCCATTTTCCTTCTGAACTTTAATGCTGTATTCTGGAATATGTTACATTATTGTTGAATAAAAAAAAGAGGAATGACAGACAGAGAAAACAATATTATCCAACAATTTTCAGAAAGTATAAAAGAATTGAATCCTAATGCAGAAGTCATCCTCTACGAGTCCCCGGGCCACAGAATATACAACTGTTGACTCTGATTGGGATCTTTTAATTCTATTGGACACACCAAAAGTGACTCTAAAAAACAGAACAAAAATTCAAGCCTCACTTGCGGAACATAGAATTTGAAATTGGGCTGTCGATATCTGTTTTTGTAAAAAAAGATTGGGAAATCAAATGTCAAGTAACACCAATTTGCAAAAACATAAAATCCGATGATATCACAACAACGGGAAACAATACCTTGAAGAATAAATTTTTTATCGATTGACTACTACAGAAAACACATTATAAGATGCAGTATTACTAGCAAAACTCAACTGATGGAACTTATGTGTCAATCGACTATACCATGCATGTTCTAAATCCGTTTCAGCTCTCCTGATTATAAATGGCTATTCTATTAAAAGACATAATAGAGTAAGAACTATATTTTTTGAAAATTTTATAGTCACTGGACTTATTCACAAGGAAAACAGTTACTTTAATCGGATTTGTTTGATGGGAGAAGTAAGGGGGATTACTCAGATTTTGTAGGCTTCACAAAGAAACAGTAGAACCAATGATTAGTAAAGTGGAGGAATTTATCAAAAAAAAATAAAAAATCATACTGCTTTGTCCTCTTGAATCCTTATATAGAACGGAGCAAAGCCCCAACCTTATATTCATGGCAGTGAGAAGGAAAAAGAAATAATATAACTTTTATGGATTCAAATCCGAAAATGTTATAACTTTTATGGATTCAAATCCGAAAATGTTATATTCATGCGATGGTAAAAAGAATTCTAAAAGATATAATCCTCTCGAAAGTAGATGGCAATAAAGCTATTGTACTTATGGGCCCCCGACAAGTCGGCAAAACCACTTTATTACAATCCGTATTCAAAAAACAACAAGGCATACTATGGCTGAACGGTGACGAACCTGACATTCAAAACCTGTTTTCCAATATTACCTCTACTCGTTTAAAAGCAGTTATAGGAAACAATAAAATTGTGATAATCGATGAAGCCCAACGAATCCGGGATATCGGTATTCGTCTCAAATTAATTATTGATAACATTCCCAATGTCCAATTAATCGCTACAGGTAGCTCTTCTTTTGAAATAGCCAACCAGGTCAACGAACCGCTAACGGGAAGAAAGTGGGAATATAAAATGTTTCCCCTGTCTTTTCAGGAAATGGTTTCACACAACGGATTCCTGGAAGAAAAACGATTGGTACCACACCGAATGGTTTACGGATACTACCCCGATGTCATCAATCATCAGGGTGATGAAAAAGAGATACTGCATCAATTATCCGATAGCTACCTCTACAAAGACATTCTGATGTGGGAACAGATCAAAAAACCAGATAAACTTATCAAGCTACTCCAGGCACTAGCTTACCAAGTCGGCTCTCAGGTTTCATACAATGAGCTAGCCCAGACTACCGGCCTGGACTCCAAAACTGTAGAGCGTTACATACTGTTACTTGAACAAACTTATATAATATTCAGGTTGCATTCATTTAGCCGAAACCTGCGTAATGAACTAAAATTTAGTAAAAAAATATACTTTTACGACAACGGTATCCGGAATTCTATCATTACAAATTTTAATCAAATAGAGAATCGAAACGATATTGGAGCACTATGGGAAAATTTTATTATTTCAGAAAGGATTAAATATTTGAACTACAATCAACTTTGGACCAACTATTGGTATTGGCGCACACGCCAACAAAAGGAAATCGACTTTATTGAAGAATCAGACGGACATATCAACGCCTACGAGTTTAAATTTAAACCACCCCAAAAGGTAAAACCGCCCCGTTCTTTTTTAAATGCATATAAAAACAGTTCTTTTAAAGTTATTCATTACGATAATCTTGAGGAATTTGTTTTGTAAATGAAATACTGGTTCATTATACCGTATCGCGCACTCCAGATAAGGGATGCAGATATTATACCAATTGCACAAAATTAAATTTGCATTCTCCAAAGACTTTCCATCTTTTTCGCAAAGCCTTTTTAGCCACGGAACAAATCATTTAATATTTATCAGTGATGACCCGTAGTGCTCTGACACGGTAAACATTATACATATATATCTTGGATTTAGTCATCCCGCAGTTAATGCCCCAAAAAGGATCACTATATGACGGGACTGACCTGACTATGTTGAAAAATATGTCAGGAGAGGACTCTACTATGGAGTCCTTTGTAACCTGACCTACCCCCCCTAATACCTCTAATCCTTTTTGTATCAGAGCAGTAGTTCACTCCTCCTACTTATCTCGATTCAAATAAGCCTCCTTATCCGATTCATAACTTTCCACCAATTCCTTATCATACCGATCTTCGAAATTCTGGGGGGGAACTAATGATTCCGGCCCCAAATCAGGCCTTTCCTGATAATTCAATGTACCATCGGCCTTCTTTGATATAGCAAATTCGTCATATACATCACCCATTATCGTCCTGGAAACATAACGCAGGGATTCCGGGCTCACATATATTTCCTGGAAAAGCTGGAGAGAGGTTCCTGCCCGGTCCATCCATTCTTCAAATCGAATGGCGTTCATCCAAGGTCCGGCGACAGAAACAGCATATACAGGAAATACACCATCCATTTGACCGCGGGCATATAAATGCTCATGCCCAGTCAAAACCAAAGGAACTTCATACTTTTCATATAATTCCTTTAACTCGGGGTAACGGATACCGGGCGTCCGATTTCGAGCTGCACTTTCCATGTTATAGTGATGGGTCATAATCACCCAATCCCCTTTAAATTCCTTCAGCCGCTCTTCAGTCCATTTTAATATGGTCTCTTTATGCTTTGACCAAAAAACCAAATTTAGGGAAATCACCCTAATATTATTGTAATCTACATAGTATGTTTCCTCCTTCATCCCTTCCGGGCCATTTTGCGGAAAGGCAAAGCTATGATTCCAAATCGGAGTGATCTTCTCGTAAGTAGTCTTATCGTCAGGATACCATTTATGTTCATGGTTTCCTGGTGTAGCAATGGTAGGATAGTTTTCAAATATCCAACCACCCGCTGGAAAAAATTCCCCCCAATTTTCAATATTCACTGCACTCCTATGGATTAAATCTCCTGCAAAAACCATAAATTTTGCATCCGGATTATGCAATACTGCCTGGCGAATAGCCCGGCTTCCTTTGGAAAAAATAAACCGCTGTACATCTCCGAAATATAAAAATTTGAAAGGTTCGTTTTCCCCTGTAGCCGTAGTAAATTCAGCCCATTCCGACCAATAATCATTATTCCCCACCCGATATGAATACCGCGTATTAGGATCTAAGTTCTCCAAATTTACTGCATGGTAGTTCCAGGTTCCATCATCTGCTGTAAAAGTATCTGACTGCGCCTCAACGGTAATGATTTTATCCTCGAAAAAAGGAGAGGGAGTGGCCTTTGTATATTGCAATTTACTCTCGACTTGCCCCTGCCTGGTACGCCAACAAACCGCTTGAGTAGTGGCAGGATCCGATTCCCAGGTTAACTTTATATGATGAGGTAACTGTTCCAAAAGACTATTATCGTAATCGGAGCTTGATGTTGTTTTCTTTTGGGTAGAACAAGACAAAATAATAATAGGAAGAAACACTAAAACGGGTACTGTGAATTTCATTTTCAGGAGTTTCATTTAAAAACGGAAAGCAAATCTATTCTCTATATGAGTATTTTGATTTAATTTATAAGGTTCATCTAATTCGCGAAGGTATTGAGATTTTCCTGATAGTATATGAAATCTATATAAAATTTAAGTTTAATTGAAACTTCTAATGAAAAAAGGCCACCCAATTGAGGTAGCCTTTTTTAATGATTTTTTTATAGTTAAAAACTAATAGCCCGGGTTTTGTGGCTCCAAATTGGGATTAATATCCAATTCCGTTCTTGGTAATGGCATTAAATAATCCCGGTTGGGATCAAAATTTTCATGGGGCTCTAATGAATTGGGGCCTTTAAATGCTTCTTCTCCCAATTGCCGTCTCTTGATATCGTACCACCGCTTATATTCAAATGCCAATTCCAACCTTCGTTCT
This sequence comes from Membranihabitans maritimus, assembly GCF_021729145.1. GTDB lineage: Bacteria > Bacteroidota > Bacteroidia > Chitinophagales > Saprospiraceae > Membranihabitans > Membranihabitans maritimus. The sequence goes on from NZ_JAJSLW010000001.1 coordinate 59,207, forward strand.
TCCAGTATTAAGTCAATTAATTCTTCTTTTGATATATTATTTGATACATCCGCAGGGAAGTCATTCTGCACACCACCTGCATTTCGCGCTCTTTCCCTAATATCGTTTACATACCCTATTGCTTCGTCGGATGGACCATTTAATTCGGTAAGTGCTTCTGCCGCGATTAATAATACTTCTGCGAATCGAAAACACGAATAATCCGTATCTGCATTCCTTCCATCCGCATTGGCATTGCCTGGGAATCTTCGGTATTTGGCGATATGCGGACGTTGAGTATTTGCATATTCAGTATATGGTTGCATCACTCCCTCAATCAGGGAAGAATCTGCAAAACTAACATGCTTCCGGTAATCACGGTCATCCCATGTATTGTATACAGGCAATGAAGGCACCAATACACTCCAGCCCAATTCGTCTGCACCGCGAATTCCGGTCATAGGTCCCATTAAGTCGTCATCGGCTCCACCGCCTCCACCTTGCTGGCCAACAAATTCTGCAATAAAAATGTGCTCTCTTTTATTTGGTGGACCGGCTACATATAATTCCTGATAGTCTGATAGCAATTCATAATCAAACCGTGATTTATTATCAATTACCCATTTAGCTTCATTGTATGCATTTTGAAAATCTCCCAGTGTCAAGAATACGGAAGAAAGGTACGAAGCAGCCGAACCTTTGGTAGGACGTGATCGTATGCCATCTGTCCTTAGGTCAGGTAACCATTCTTTGGCAAACTCTAAATCAGCAATTATTCCATCGTACACTTCACTTGCAGGAGTTTTGGATAATACTTTGGTTGCTTCCGGATCAGTAACAAAGTAATCGATATAAGGTATATCTCCGAAATTACGGACCAGGTGATAATAACAAAAAGCCCTAATAAACCTCGCTTCCGCCACTAAGGGATTTAGTTCACTTTCGGGACTACTCAGTGACTCTGCTCCGGAAATGGCAGCATTCACCGCGCTAATCGTCTGGTAGAAATATGGCCAAAACCTACTGACCATTCCATTATTGTCATCCATGTCAAAGTCGTTGACCTGTTGTCGTTCTGCAGGTGTTCCCCTGTCCCCGATATCTACCATATCTCCGCGTAACATCAAAGCAGATACGAATTGTCTACCCCAAAGCCGTTCTGAAGATATCCAGGCATAAGATCCTGCAACTGCCACTTCAACGTCCTTGGGAGAATTAAATAGCCCTTCGGGAGATAACAATCCCACTGGCTTTTTATCCAAATCAGTACAATTTGAGAAAAAAGCACAAACAAGCGTTATTAAAAATATTTTTATACTTAGATTTTTCATTGTTTTATCTTTTTTAATGCTAGAATTAATCAAAAGGCAATATTAAGTCCCAATGTATAAGATTTGGCATTGGGATAACTACCGTAATCCAATCCTAAATTCCTATTTCCATCCGCTGCTCCTCCCGTTCTGTAATTAACTTCTGGATCATATCCCTCATAAGAAGTCATTGTAAAAATATTCTGTGCACTAAAATAAATTCGGAGTTTGCTTAGATTAACCCTCGATAAGTATTGTGAATCAAAGCTATAACCCAAAGCGAGGTTCTTCAGTCGAGTAAATGTACCGTCCTTTATCCACCTGGTGGATACCCTTCTCGACCTTCCGGTATTGGCCTTTGGAACATCTGTATTGGTATTATTCGGTGTCCATCGATTGAGCGCATTGGTTGTCGCATTGTTATTACCGGACATCAAATCCAATTCCATCAGCGTATAACTAAGTATATCATTGCCTACAGAACTTTGGAAAAATACGTTTAAATCAAAGTTTTTCCATTTGAAATCGTTATTCCATCCCCAAATAAAATCCGGGTGAGGATTTCCGATAACCATTCTGTCATCACTATTCAAAGTACCATCCGGCTGACCCGTTAATTCGCCATTTTCATTTTTACCGTCAATGTCTTTGAATTTTTCTCCTCCCGGTTCTTGTTCAAAACCGGCGCCGGTAATAAATTGGTCTCCTTCCTGGTAAACTCCATCATATATCCAACCAAAGAAACTACCGACCGGCTCTCCTTCTCTAAGAATTTGAGTATCTCCCAAACCGACCATATGTCCTGGGCCTGACCCGTAATAAATATCATCACCGTTCGGAAGTGAAACCACTTCATTTCTATTATGTGAAAAATTGACATCCATACTCCATTCGAAAGCGCCCGTTAGATTTCGGGAATTAATACTCAATTCAAAACCGGAATTCCGAACCTGACCTATATTTTGAAGTTGGGTTGTATAACCAGAATATTGTGGCAATCTCACACTAAACAGCAAATCTGATGTCAACATATTGTAATATTCTGCTGTAAAAGTTACCCGGTCATTCCAAAATCCGATATCTGTTCCAAAATTAAATTGTCTTGTAGTTTCCCAGGAAAGATTATCATTAGCTACGGATGTAGGTCTTACTGCATTAACAATTTGATTATTTAAGGTAGAAAACACCGGTGAAAACCGAGCCAAAGTCTGATAAGGCGAAATAGCTTGATTCCCTGTTTCCCCGTAACTTACTCTCCATTTCCAAAAGCTAATAAGGTTGGAATTGGCAAGAAAATCTTCCTTTTTCATATTCCACGCAACTGCCCCGGAAGGGAAAAAAGCCCATCTATTATTTTTGCCGAAATTGGAAGAACCATCATACCTCGCATTAAAAGTGAATAAGAATCGCTCGTCCAGCGAATAATTTACTCTTCCGTAAAACGATGATATTACCCATTCAGAAAGTCCAGAGCTAGGTGATTGCCATACAGCGGAAGAACCAAGACCCCAATATGAAAAAGCATCCGTAATGAATGACTGGCCTCTGGCACCCCAGCCCTCGTTGGTTGATTCCTGATAAGAATATCCTGCGACCGCACTTAAGTTATGTATTTCCCCAATATCCTGGGTAAAAGTAAAGTAATTTTCAGTCAGAACGAGAGTGTTTTTTGAAGCACTAATTTCTGCATCACCACCTACATTTCTTCCTTCTGTAACAGTTGTCGGTGAAAACTGGCCCGTTCTGGCGTTATTGGTTGTAGCACCAAAAGAGGTTCGAAACTTCAAATTTTTGAAAATGTCGTATTCTGCAAAAACATTTCCCTGAAAACGATCCGTTGAATTTTCATTTATCAACTGTGTTACAATGGCATATGGATTATCATGCGGATCATTCAGACGCGCTGTGGTAAAGACACCATTGTCATTATAAATCGGTTGATACGGTTCGAATTTAAACGCTGAAGATACTACGCCTGGAGTCAATCCTCCTGATCCTTCTTGTGTCCGGACCCCGTTACTTCCCGATCTTCGTCCAAATAAATTGAGTCCGATTTTTAATTTATCTGTTGCTTGTATATCTATATTACTAGTAACTGACAAACGATCGTAATCAGAATTCAATATCACCCCTTTCTGATCGTAATACGCCCCTGAAACATAATATTTTACATTTTCATTACCGCCTGCAATGGAAAGCTGATAATTCTGGATACCTCCATCCCTAAATATTTGATCTTGCCAATCGGTATTAGAACCAAGGGATTGAAAGCCGGGCCGGGCATCAGAGATATAATCTACAAACTGATCTGCATTTAGCAGATCCAACCTGTTAATTTCATTTTGGAACGAATACGAGGAATTAAAATTGATTTTTGTTTTGCCTGAAGACCCTCTTTTTGTAGTGATCATTATTACTCCATTGGCACCTCGAGAACCATAAATTGCTGTTGCCGATGCGTCTTTCAATACTTCAATCGAAGCAATATCTTCCGGTGGTGGCATGGACCCACCCACAAAACCGTCCACGACAAAAATGGGGTCACTGTTGGCATTAATCGATGTACCACCGCGGATCCGAACTTTCAATCCAGCTCCGGGTGCTCCATTATTGGATTGTATTTGGACACCTGCAGCACGCCCTTGCATAGCTTGCACCCCACTACTCGCAGGATACGCAGATATTTGTTCTGATTTTATGGACGAAACAGCTCCTGTCAAATCGCTCTTCTTTGTCGTCCCATACCCCACAACTACCACCTCATCTAAGGTTTGGAGATCTTCAGCCAATGTAACTGAAATAGAGGATTTTCCTCCAACAGATACTTCCGCTGTTTGGTACCCAATATATGAAAACACCAGAACAGCGTTTTCGTCAACATCTTCCAGCGAAAATTCACCATTAAAATCGGTTGAAGTCCCCTTGTTCGTACCTTTCACTAAAACATTTACCCCAATTAACGGCTCTCCGTTCTGATCTAGAACTGTTCCTGAAATATTGACAACCAGTCTCTTATTATATAATTCATACATAGAATAAGTCCTCAGCGGGTTAATTAACCTCGACTCCCTTGTCACTTCTTTTTCTTTTCTGTCTACAATACCCTGAAAATGGGCGATCATTTTTTTAAGAGACTCTACTCCCTCCTTGGTATCTCTGAAAACGGCCACATATCTTTTATCAAAAATTTGATATTTGAGATTGGTTTGACCGATTACAGAAGATATCGCCGCGTCGACTGTCTCGAATTCCTCGGCATTGTATTTTACCTTCATATCCGAAACCATCTCCTGGTCATAGTTAAAATAAACCCCGAACTTTTGACCCAATAATTGGAAGGCTTCTTCCAAAAGAATCTCATCATTTACATCATCAGGAATATTTGCCTGAATCGGTAATTGGTAAACCATCATTAAAATCCAGCATAACAGCATGGTCGTTTTACCTTTTATTCGAAATAAAAGTTGTAACTTCATCACATCTAATTTGTTATTTAATTAGTAAATAAGGATCAGGTAAATCAGCTTGTCAAAATCGTTCGTCCAAAACACTTTTGACAATTATAATTTTTCAAAAACAAATAGCTTATTTACTTGTCCTTTTTTTTATCATTATTGTATTATTCTTTTCATATTCTATCATTTCCAGATTTAACGTCATTTCAATAACATCCTTGACCGTTTCCCAATTTTCGTATGGCAGTGCCAGGGAAACCTTTCGCTGGATTAGTGAATCTCCATCAATTCTAAAGTGTTTGCCATAGATATCTTCCAGTTCGCTCATTACAATGCCAAATTCCATTTTTCGAAAGGAAAGTGTCCCATCCATCCAATCAACCCAGTCATTAGATATTTCATCCCCTGATTTTGTGAGCAACTTGGTTTCAGAAGAAAAACTAATTAGTTCTCCGGGTTTCATCGTCAAAGTATCCGCCTGAAAATCTACTTTCCCTTGCTCCGGTCTCAAATTTGATGCATTCTTTTTCTTAAATGAACCGCCAGTAAGATCAAGTTTTACCAAACCCCTTTCCAGAAATACGTCTGTTTTTCCCCGACGGCTGGAAACATTAAAAGCGGTTCCCAGCACATTAATCATTAAATCCGAAGTACGCACTTTAAATGGAAGACGTACCAACCCGCCTGTATAATTCATCTCTTTATGGGATACATCGAAATAGGCCTCACCTTCCAATTCTGCAAATCTGATATCTGAGCTTTGCCAATTTTCATCCCAAATTAACCTGGTATTTGCATTTAGGGTGACTGTAGTACCATCATCCAAGATTATTTCTTTCGTCTCTCCGTTTCCTGTCTCGTATACCATGAAGTTTCTTTCTTCTCTTTCCATCCACCAAACCATAGCAATCAATGCCAGCACTGATGCCGCAATAGTCCATTTCCAGACAGAAACTACCCTGCTAACATTTACCTTGGTTTTAGTTTTGTCATCATTTGTCTCAATCAATTGCTCCCAGGTGACTTTCGAAACACTTTGGGACAAATCGCGTTCTTTCCAACCCTCCAGGAAAAAAGCATCTATATCTTCAGGATTTTCAGCCCGATCCAACAGCTCCAACAGTACCTCCCACTCTTTTTGGGTGATTGTTCGATCCAGATATTTTTTTGTCAAATATTTTATACTATCAGCTTTTTTCACACGATTATATTGTTTAGTCCTTTCTATAAGCCAAATAATACACTTAGAAAAAGGCTTTAATTTCATTTATTACCATACAAGACTGGACTTAAACAAAAATGTACCAGTGGAGATGAAAAAAATTACTAAATTTGGGAACTAACTACAATCGTCGTTTATTTGTTTTACACACTACTCTTTGAACAGACAATATGAGTGAAGAAGGTCTAAAATTGTTATTTTACCAATACCGCGACAAAATCTACGGATTCTTTGTTCAATTTCTTGGAGACAGGGAATTGTCAAACGATTTGATGCAAGATATTTTTCTAAAATTGATTCAAAGTAATAGCGAACTTGAAGAAATTGCAGACATGGATGGTTATATTTATCAAATGTGCCGCAACCGGGCGTATGACCATTTGAAAAAAGCATATAGAGACAAAGAATACAGAGATCATTTAGCCTCTCATTTGGATCTCTGGACAAATCAAATCAAACCGGAAGCAGAGAAAAAAATGGATGCAGACCATTACCATGAAATTCTGGAACAGTCCCTCAGTAAACTTCCCGACCAACAGCGACTCATTTTTAATCTTAGTAAAAAAGAAGGCCTTTCCCACAAAAAAATAGCAGAAAAACTAAACCTTTCACCTATAACTGTTCGAAATCACCTTCACCGGGCCATAAAAAAGATACGTGCAACCACCAATCCGGATGTGGATCTGATCATGGTGATAGTGGGGTGGGTTATAGTATGGACATTGGGGAGTTAGGTATTTAGGTTCTTTAGTTCAAAATTTCATGTAAAATGAACGAAAACAGAACCCTTCACAATGATTGGTAGAATTATAATTCATTCAACTTCAGACTCCCAATTCAAAAATTGTTCCTTTAAATTTTGAGCTATAATCGGATAGGTTTTTATTAAATTGTTCGATTCCGTAATATCCATAGATAAATTGAAGAGATAAGTCTCTCCATCTTCAAAGATGTATTTCCAATCTCCCGAACGCACCGCATGGTGTTTTTTCCCTGTATATGCATTATTAAATCGCCAAAAAATTGTTCGATTTGCGATTGTACCGGAATTAAATAAAACCGGAGAAAAATCAATTCCATCAAAATTATTTCGCCCCAACCGAATACCAGCTAAACTCAAAAAAGTAGGTGTCAAATCCATTGTAGTTAAAGTCGTTGTTTCAACTTGTTGTCCCTTGATCTTGCCCGGCCAATAAGCAATGGCAGGTATACGATGACCACCTTCAAAAACATCTCCTTTTTGGCCTCTTAAGGGATAGTTACTCCCTACCCATGAATAGCCCCCGTTATCCGAAGTAATAAAAATTACAGTTTGATCCGACAATTCCAATTCCTCCAGTTTTTCTACCACTTGACCAACACTTTCATCAACTGCTTCCAGCATATCTTTATAAGCCCTTCTGTACTGACTGGCCGGCAGGGGGCCGTACTTGGCATCATGCCAGATCTTTCCCTCCGTTCGGTGAGCCAGGTCGTCGGGCCCCTGAAAAGGGAAATGGATCGCTACATGGGATAAAAAAAGAAAAAAAGGTCCCTTCTTTTGTTCCTCAATAAAATTCAAGGCATGATTTGTTACCAAATCCGTTAAGTAGCCCGGTTCTTCATTGAGTTTATGATTTTTATACCAATCCAATTCTCCAACCCGCGACATATGCGTGTGGTAATCCGGAGAATTATTACTCACCACACTCCGGTTAAATCCCTGGTCATTCGGTCCAAACAGACTAACATGACCTACATGCCACTTTCCAAATACTCCGTTACTATAACCGGCTTGCGCTAAATATTCGGCAAGGGTCTTTTTTGATAAGGGCATCCCTTCCTCCTTATTAAAACCGATGGCACTCTCAATACCGGAACGCTGCTGGTATTGTCCTGTCAAAAAAGCTGCCCGAGTCGGACTGCAAACCGGCCCGTTGGAATGAAAGTCACTAAAGACCATACCCTTTTCTGCCAATTTTTGAATATTCGGTGTTTGATGAATGGCATTCCCATAGATACCCAAATCGCCATAACCCAAATCATCAATCATGATCACGACAAAATTCGGGGGAGATTGTGAATGTACTGAAAAAGAAAACAGTAATAATCCGAGAAACAAAAAGTGTCTTAATCTAAAAATGTAGACATACATATCATTCTGTTTTGATAGGATCGGATAATATCTGTCCTTGGTGTATTAATATCTCCTGAACTGCTTTTACATCGACTGTTCTTGGTGTTTCATGGTTTTGAATACTCACATGTGCCGCCACTCCGGCAGCTTGTCCAAGAGACATCCATGTAGGTTCCATCCGGATGGAACAAAAAGCAATATGACTGGCAGACAATGCGACCGGAACAATGAGTCCTTCAATTTTTTGAGGGATCATCACCCGATAAGGTATCTCATAGGGGCGGGTCAAGTGAGCCAACATTCCCAAATACCCTTCAAGTACCACGGTATCTCCCGGTTGTTTTTTATGAACCGGAAAGCTGTCTACGGGAAACTCCCCCATCGCGATGGTATCACTATGTGCATAAAAGTGGGGAACCTCTTCCGTGATGGCTACATCGTGCTCCGTCAAAGTATATTCACCTACCAATCGTCGTGCTTCCCTAACATAAAGTTGATACGGGAAATGTTCATTATCCGAAAATTCATCCAACGGCCAGTGGTATTGCTGTGCCATTGCCCGATGTTCCGGTAAAATTTCTTCATCATTTTGTAAAAACCAGAGCAACCCCAACGCAATTTCCCGATGCCTTCTTGCAATCTCCAATCGTTGAAAATAATCCCCTTCCACATATCCTTTATTCTCCTCCGGGAAAGGAAAAGCCAGAGGTCTGGGATTAATATTCGCATCTACCTTATTGCCCGGCAAATCCGTCACAGATAATGCCCGTACCATAGTGTCAAAATGTTCCGGATAATACCCCCATCCGTCATGTAAAACGGCTGGAGCAGAAAGCAATCCATTTTTTAAGTCATCAAAATAAGGCGTATATAAATTTCGATCGTAATTCGCTGGTGGTTGGTTCAACACATAGCTATTGTTCGGATCTTTTGTCAAGCACAACCGGTATGTATATGCCGGCAAGCCCTCATCACCTTCTCCTGTGCTACCGGGCAAAATGACCCCTTTTTGATAGTCAAAATATATTTTCCCTGCATGAGGTTCCCCATACTCATGCCTGCTTTCCCTTCCCAGTCTGTACTCAGCTCCTGCTCCGGCATAAAGATCTCCCTCGTAGGTGGCATCAATAAAAACCTTACCAGATAGTAAAAACTGATCTTGGCTTTCGATATTTTCAACCAGGATTTTATCAACCTGTTGATTTTTTACTTTTACTTTGATTAAACGATGATGCTTTAACAACTTAATTTTCCCGGTTTCAGCAATCATTTCTTCCAAAACCACCTCTGCAAGTTTGGGTGTAAAATAATAGCCTTCCCGGCATAATTTTAAATCCATGGAATCTTTCGGATATATGGTCTGGTAAACTTTCCAAACTCGATCTGTAAATTCCCTAAACAATCCCCCGATATATTCCTTTTGCTCTACATCACTTTTACCCAGTCCACTCGTGGTCATACCTCCGATATGTTGTAATGGTTCAATAATTGCCACTGATCTACCCAGTCTAGCAGCCGTAATACCACATGCAATTCCACCCGGAGTTCCACCGAGTATTACAATATCATATTGTTGATTCATATTATTTTATTCTTTCTTTATTCCAAATGGTTAAACCTGTTAAATCTTTCTTTCTTTTCCCCTTTCTGATATACCCCATCGTATAGGCGACTACAATAAACACCCCATTAACCATAGCACCTACCCAGTAACTATGAACGCCTATAATCCATGGCTCCGGTAATACCCCAAGTAAACCCAGTCCCAGGTAAATATTAAATAACACTGCGATCGTCATTCCGACAACAGCACTTAATCCATCTACTTTATTCGTAAAAAATCCAAGTAAAAACAATCCCATTAAACAACCGCCAAAAACGCTGGTCACTATGAGACTGATATCATTCATACTTTCTTTTTCAATTTGACTAAATGTAATGGCACCCATTATGACCAATACTGTTACGACAGCAGCTATACGATGAGCAGATTTTAAATAATATTGGTCGGATTTATTCTTCGAAAGCCAGGGCTTCATCAAATCAACCACAGTCACAGTTGAAATAGCATTGACACCTGAATCCATTGTACTCATGGCGGCTGCTATCACTGCCGAAATAATGATACCGGAAACTATCGGTGGTAATTCGGAGAATATAAAATACGGTAATATCTGATCGGATTCTAACTGGGAAATAACTGCATTAGGATGTACTTGATAAAACACAAATAATGCCGTCCCTATTAAAAAAAATAGCGTCCACATCGGTAGGGCTATAGCTGAATACAAGAGGGTAGCCTTTTGTGCTTCTCGGGTTGATTTTGCTGACGCATAACGCTGAACCATATTCTGGTCTCCTGCATAAATACCTAACCAATTAATAATACCCAGAATCAGTACGGTATAAAAAGTACGTTCATTTAGATCAAACCGCATTTCCCCCAAACTAAACTTATCGAACGATTGCCCCATCTCAATAATAGCAGAAAATCCACCGGGTACGTCCCATACAATCCAAGTGATACAAATTATTCCTCCTAATAATAAAATAATAGCCTGCAAAACATCCGTCCATATAACGGCTTCAATACCCCCTAAAATCGTGTATATTCCAATAAAAACGCCGGTCGCAATAATAACCCACACTATGGAAATACCTGTAAGAAATTGAATAACCAGAGAAACCAGAAATAATATTTGTGCCATCCTGATCAACTGCAAAATGATAAAACTTACGGTACCGTACATCCTCGGAATTTGCCCATAGCGATCACCGAGATATTCAAAAGCGGAGGTTAGATTTCCCCTTCTAAAAAACGGAATGAAAATAATGACAGCAATGACAGCGATAAAAGGGACCACCAGGTTGACCGATAATTGCCGCCAATCCAAAATAAATGCTGCAGCAGGTAAAGCCAAAAAAGTAGCAGAACTGACAATTGTACCCAACATTGAAAGACCAATAACCCAGCCGGAAAAGGAGCGATTTCCAACAAAATAATCTTCTGTAGTTTTATTTTTTCGAGCAAAATAAAAACCCGCCAGTAACATACCTACCAGGTAAATCAAAACCGTCACCACATCGGCTGTTCTAATTTCAATATTCATCCAATGGATTTTAAAAGTCTAATTTAATTAGATGTTTTCACCAATTGATCAATTGCTGATACTGGAAATTTCAACACCTCTACAGTTTGTTTCGCACCGGCAAAAGCAACTAAAATTTCCCCTTTATGTTCCATTACATGAGGGTAATCGATATGTCGATCACCCACTAGATATCCCAGCGTATGAAAAACCAGACCGTCATTACTTACAGCCAGGGTAAGTGGGTCCCTTTTTTCAGGATTAGAGTTTGATACAAGAATATAGCGACCATCTTTCAGCCGCAGTCCACTAAATTTTGACCGGGCATCCGGAAAATTTGTTTTCACCGGAGCTGACCAGGTTCTTCCATTATCAGAGGAAAAAGCCCGATACAAATAGCCGCTTCGATTATTGTCTCTGAAAAAAGCTACCAGATTGCCATCGGGTAAAATCAACCAATACGGTTCTTCAGCTGCCAATTCACTACCTTTATACCCAATCAGTGGAATATCTTCCCATTTGTCAAATCCACTAACTCCACCAATTAGGATATGGACATTGGCAGTACTATCTCTACGGGTCATCATCCATTCTCCGGAAGGTAATTGTTTTGGCGAAAAATTATTCATGGCATTATCCATCAATAATCCTTTGTGTTTCCATTTTCTTTTCCGCTTCGATTCCAATTCGAATGCGTGTAATTGAAGCCCTTTGCCCCGGTACCCTTTGCCATAATATTGAGTAACCAAGGCCAATAACTTTCCATCACGAATCCAGAATCCCCGGGCAATCCATCCGTGACCATCTTTGGGTGCACCTGCTAAACTTCTTGGTTCACTCCAATGGAGACCATCTTTACTGGTAGAAAAAGAAACCAACTGACCGGGCAAGTCGTGCCCCGGAACCTTGCCCCGATGTTCCATTGCTGAATAGTCCCTGGGATCACCCACACCATCACTCCACATCGCCCAATACAAGCCCTTATAGTGAATTAAGTAATTGTGTTGATGAACTTTTCTACCCCAGGCATATCGTACATCGTTAACCACAGCATGCTCTGATTCAATTTCCGGTAAAGCTGCAAAGTCAATATCATGTGTATTTTCAGGAATATTTCCTCCTTTTAGCATCAATCCTGATTCCGGATTTTGTACGGGATCAGGAAAATCCATATTTTGACACAAGGCAAGATTGAATATACCACCGTATATTAAAAGGCCAATAATTCTATATGCACTTTTCATATTGCTATTGTTTTGTTGGATAATTTTTCATATCCAATTGATCCAAATCTGAAATTTTAATTTTGAGCACTTCAATTTTTTGCTTGGTTGAACCCGCAAATGCAATAAGAATATGCCCATTATGCTCAATCACATTAGGGTAATCTATCTGTCTCCCCCCTTTCAAATACCCCATTTTGTTGAAGACAATACCATCATCTGATATGGATAACGCAATTGGGTCTCTTTTTTCAGGATTGGGATTGGAAACCAAAATATATCTTCCATCACTCAACCTCAAACCGTGAAATTTGGACCGAGCATCCGGAAAATTAGTTTTGACCGGCTTGCTCCAGGTACGGCCATTGTCCGTAGAAAAGGCACGATACAAGTAACCGCTTTTTCGATTATCACGAAAAAGAGCCATAAGGCTTTTTCCGTCTGGCAACACCCACCAATAAGGTTCTTCAGCCGACAATTCACTACTGGTTCCCAAGACCGGAAAAACCTCCCAATCTGATTTTGACGTTAATCCACCAACCATAAAATCCACTCCTCTTTCTTTGTAATCGTAAGATCTTCGGGACATCATCCATTCACCGGATGGTATTTTCTTCGGTGGAAAATTGTTGATGGCATTGTCCAAAATTTGGCCGTCATCCTCCCACATTTCCGTTGATTTATTGAAAGTAAACGATCTCAATTCCAGACTTGGACCAAAAAAGCCTGCCGCTTCATCTAAAGAAGCCAGGGCCAATAGTTCACCGTTCCGTAACCAAAATCCTCTCGCAATCCAACGCATTCCTTTTTCAGTCCGGGTATTGTAAAATTCCGAATTCGGACCCGAACCAGGGGGATATGGTGTAAGCAATTTCGGCTCCGTCCATGTTAACCCATCCGGACTTGTAGCATATTTAACTACTTGCCCAACGCGATCTTCTACTCCGGGACCATCACTCCACATTAACCAAAATTTACCGTCGTGGAAAATCAAATAATTATGTTGATTAACCCCACCGGATAAATGATGGCCGGAAAAAGTATATTTTTCATCTCCAGGTTTCCCCTGAACATTACTGACCACTACATGTTGTGAAGGGATCACAGGTAACTTGTCAAATTCTATATTGTGCGGGTGGTCAAACCACTTACCCTGAAACATGAGGGGAGATTCGGGATTTTTCATAGCATCAGGATAAATTTTGGAACTACAGCTATTTAACAAAATTCCTAAAATCAATAATAAGAGATAAGTCGAGATTCTATTCATTCTATTTTACTTTTGTAAGATTTCATATTAAATAATTCTATATCAGACATCTTAATTTTTAATACTTCTATTTTTTGCTTTGTAGAACCAGAAAATGCAATAAGAATATTTCCGTCATGTTCTATCGCATGTGGATAATCTAATTGGAATGGGGGTCTTTTTCCCACTAGGTAAGCCATTTTATGAAATGTCACTCCATCTTTACTAACTGATATAGTTAATGGATCCCTTTTTTTAGGATTTGGATTGGAAATTAAAATATAATTACCATTTGATAATCGTAAGCCATAAAACTTAGAAGCCGCATCCGGGAAATTAGTCTTCACTGGAGTTGACCAAGAGCGTCCATTATCCACTGAAAAAGAACGATACAAATAACCACTTTTTCGGTTGTCTCTAAATAATGCCATTAATGTTTGACCATCTGGCAAAATCCACCAATAAGGTTCCTCAGCAGATAATTCACTATTAGTTCCTAGTACAGGAAAAATTTGCCAATCATTCTTGGATTTCAATCCACCAACCATAAAATCCACGCCTTTCTTTTTATATTCATATGACCTTCTCGACATTACCCATTCACCAGTTGGAATCTTTTTGGGAGGAAAGTTATTAATTGCATTATCATAAATTAACCCTGCATCCTCCCATATATCCGTTGACCTATTCCACTTAAAGGCTCGCAATTCCAAACTTTCACCAAAAAATCCATTGGCCTCATCTAATGCAGCTAACGCTAACAACTCCCCATTATATTCCCAAAACCCTCTAGAGATCCATCGCATTCCCAAATTTGACCTTGTATTATAGTGTGGAGATATTGGTGTTGAATTCGGAGGATAAGGTGTAATCATTTTAGCGGTTGACCAATGCTCTCCATCTTTACTAGTAGAATATTTCACAACTTGCCCCACCCTATCTTCGACACCGGGTCCATCACTCCACATTAACCAATACTTATTGTTATAAAAGTGCAAATAATTATGCTGATTAACACCCCCACTTGCTTTCGGATTATAATCAATACTTGAAGTATCACTACCTCTTACATCACTTACGACTGTATGTATCAATGGGATTGTAGGCAATTCAAAAAAATCGATCGTATGAGGATGAGCAAACCAATTTCCTTCAAGCATTGCCCCAGATTGAAGATTTTTTAACGAAGTACATGAAAAACAAAAAGATATCAGGAGAAATAGCACTAAAACCTTAACGAATTTAATTTTCATTATTTTAGTGGCTTAGAATTAATAAAATAATTTGACATTGCTTTCCCAAGAGAAATTGCTTCGGAGCGATATCCCATATGTGTGCTAAATGGAGTATTCATATTCACCTCCAATGTAAATGCAATGCAATGGTCATTAGTATTCAACCAGACCCATTCATGAGACGAACTACTATTTTTCTTATCCCATTCGCGCTCACTATATAAGATTTGTATCATCGATTCAGTTTTTTTTGTTTCAGTTGTCATTAACTCGGAGTTTAGAGATTCAAAAAACATTTGTCGATTCTTTTTTTGTTTTTCATAGGGTAAATACCGTTCAAAAGGGGTCAAAAAAAATGGATTACTTTTCGAACCAGGTCCGTGGAATCCAATAAACAAATCCATTAAATTATCCTCCGCTAATTGTTTTAAATGCGCTTTGATTGCTCTAATTTCCTCCCATAAATGCGGTTCATTGTGCCAATTCATCCAATGGTCATATGGTTTTTGATATTTACCTGTTCGACCTTCGACTACTGCATCTACATCAATGATAGGAACAATATATATATCTGCTAATTGTCTAAGAGCATTGGCTCTTGGATCATTGGAAACAAGCCAAATGGCTAGTTCGTGAAGCACCCAACTACTTCCTGATTCAAAAGCATGAGCTCGAGCTTGCAACCAAATTCCAAAGCGAGGCTGTTGCAAGGCATGATACTTCATTGCTCCAACTTTTCTATTTTTCTTAGTGCGACATAATTCAAATTCCTCAACTCCTGAAGCTCGACTACACAAATTCATTAATTCCATAGCATGGTCAGGTGTATAAGGTAAATCATAAGCGAAATAAACTTCTGAATTCCAAATTTTATGCGAATATTCGAAATACTCTGCTCCATCTATACTAATTTCCCTTCCTATATCTGTTAATGCCCATGTTTGTTGATCATAAGAGAAAAATGCTTGCGGACTAATACCGTCAATTTTCGGATTCCCAATCACCAATCGCAAAATAACATTAGTTCCAGGATCAATCCCTTCTAATTTAAAATACCACCACACCTGACTCCAACTTGCTTGGCCTTCATTATGTGGTATAATTTCAATGGACAATGGATCTCTTTGCACAATTTCCACTTTCCCACCACCACTCTCAAAGTCAGTGCGAACCCCAATTGATTGATTATTTTGTTTTTCTTTCATGTTCTGTTCCGACTTACTTCTTATGTGATCCGTTGATAAAATAATTTGCAATGGCTTTACCTAATGTGATAGCCTCCTGGCGAAAACCTTCCCGAGTACTCAATACTGTACCCATATTTACCTCTAATGTTAGATTAATAACTGATTCTGTAGTATTTTGACCTACCCAGATATTAGAAGAATCATGATTCTTTGGATCGTAATCTCTTTCACTGTAATAAAATTGATCCATCGATTGGGTATTCTCTTCCATTTGGTTAAAAGATTGAGCCTGAAGGACCTGAAAAAAACTCCTTCGATTTTTCCGTTGCCAATTAGAGGTCAAATTCTTCTCCATGGGCACTATAAAATATGGATGACGCTGATTTCCAGGGCCATGGAAATCAATAAATAAATCCAAATTATTTTTTAACGTTCGATCTTTTAATTCTTGTTTTATCCTATTCACTTCCGGCCAGTGATTCTTTTCATGGCTCCAGCCGCGATTATGGTCATAGGGCCTTTGATTTTTCCCGGTCCGACCTTCCTCAATAGCATCAATATCAATAATAGGTAAAATAGTAATCTCTGCTATTTTTCTAAGATTAGAAGCCAATGGATCCCTTGAAACCAACCATGATGTCAACTCATGTAAAACCCAACTGCTACCTGCCTCAAAGGAATGAGCTCGAGCTTGTAACCAAATTCCATATTTTGAATTTGAATTCGTAGAATTTAATTGGATAGCAGGAAGGTGTCTTCCTTGTTTGGATTGACAAAAGTCGAGGACTTCAATGTTTGGTAGGTTCTCTAAAACAGGCAACAATTCTAATTGAAGTTCTGACAATCGATACGGCCTATCATAAGAGAAAGATACCGTTGCTCCTCGAACGATATGCGAAATTTTAGTAAAAACAGAATGCTCAGAACTTACTTCATTACCAGAACTGGTTAAAGCCCAATTTGTATCATCATAACTATAAAAAATGCGTTCTGAACTTCCCGCACCCTTTTCTATGAATAACGTAATCTCTGATCCAGGATTAATCCCTTCTATTTTAAAATGCCACCATATTTTAGACCACCCACCGTTGTTCTGATCATGTGGAATAACACGAATAACTAAGGGATCTGTTTTCTCCACCATTATTTTGCCTCCTCCATTAGGAAATTCAGTAGTTACTTTTATAACAGGTATCAAATCATCAGACTTATATAACTGAGGCATTCTTGGACTAAATATGGCTAAAGAAGTTCCTATAGTAGAAAGCTTTACAAATATTCTTCTATTAAGCATAGTGTAACTTTAAAATACTACCAAGCTGGATGCTGTTCTAAATTTTCAGCCCGATCAATTGCGTCTTGAGGTATAGGCCATACATAGTTCTTTTCTGGATTAAAAATCCTGGTTTGTACATCTTTATATGGCAAAAGTGAATTTCCTTCTTCATCTTTAGGCAAATCAACCCAATTTGATAAATCCAAACTTTTTATATTTCTATTTAAAACGTCTTCTGCAATCCCCCATCGAAGAATATCAAAATACCTCAATCCTTCAGCAGCTAATTCCACTCTTCTTTCATTTCGAATAAAGTCACGGAGAGAAGCTTGATCGTTATATTTCATCTGATCTACATCCGGCATACCTGATCTTCTACGAATTTGGTTCAGCGCATCGTAAATAGACTGATCCGGTCCGGATACCTCATTCTTTGCTTCTGCATACATCAATAAAACATCCGCATATCTGAAAATAATCCAATTAACATATGAATCCCAAAAATTATTTTCTAAGTCAGCTACATATTTTAAATAATATAAATATGTAAATGCAAATCTTGCTTCGGAACCCGTAAAATCTACAGTTGCTCCATTGTAATCGAGTCCCTGATAAATAAAGGTATGATAAAACCTAGGATCTCTATTATTAAACGGATTAGCTGCATGTTCTGGATTGTTCCAATCAAAGGGAGATCCATCAGCCATTTCAAAACTTTGTTGCAATTCATCAGTTGGCAAAATTAATGCATAACCACCTAGATTTACAGGTGCATACCTTCTCACAATTCCCTGACCAGGGTGTGTATTAACATTTTCTGCATATTGATATGCTAAAATCACTTCGCTCGTCTGATTATTAAATGCGGACAAAAACACTTCCTCAAAATTTGGGTGAAGTGAATATTGGTCTAAATCAATTATTTCTTTAGCTGTAGAAGCTGCCTCGTTCCACTCATTATTATACAAATGCAACCTCGCTTTTAAAGCTAATGCCGCTCCTTTTGTGATCCTTCCTGTTTCACTTTCCGGCCATTCCAAAGGTAATTTCTCAATAGCCAAGTTTAATTGATCAAAAATATAACGTAACACTTCCTCCTTACTGCTTTTGGAGATATCACTTTCCTCAATCCCTAAAGGACTGGTAACTAATGGTATATCTCCATACAAAGTTACCATCCGATAATATTGATAAGCTAACATAAAATGGACTTGACCAGATAACTCGTCTAATTTAGCTTGCGAAATATTTGGAACATCCTTGATATATTCAAAAAACTCTAAACTTAATCGTATATCTCTGTAATCCCAATATGAACTAACATGAGGATCATTAGTATCATACAAACCGTTGGCAATGCTATTCGCTCCTGAACCTGCCCGACCATAAGCATTGTCGCTAAAAGCTTCAAAAATAGATTCTTCAACTCCTCCAAGACCAATATATAAATTATTGACCCATAATTCAGCCTGTTCTTCGTTTTCCCAGAAGGTGTCTAAAGAAGGGGTATCTAAAGGAGATCTTTGTAAAAATTCATCATTACATCCTAAGATAAAAAACAATAATGCAAAAAATGGATGTCTATATACTATATGTTTCATAATTTCTTAATTTACAAATTAATATTTACACCAAAATTAAAAAGTCTTGAAAGTGGATATCTTGATTCTAATTGACGGATTCCTAGACCTGTAGCCATTTCCGGATCATACCCCAAATATTTAGTAAATGTTACTAAGTTTTCAGCACTCACATACAACAAAATATTATTAATGTTAAGACTTGGTAATTTCTCAGAACTTATGGTATATCCTACTTGTAATTGTTTAAGTCTAAAATAAGAAGCATCCTCTAACCAAAAACTTGAAAATTCTTTATTAATTCCTACTAGAGGTCCTCCTCCTACCCTAGGACTTGGAAACTGCGCATCTTTATTTTCTGGTGTCCAATAATCCAAATGATAAGATCTTACTGTTGTTATTTCCCAAGGACGAGTTATAGCATTATGTTTCATTACCCCTTGTCCAAATGCAATAAAATTAAAGTTCTTAAAATTAAAATTTAACCGGACTCCATAAGGCAATCTAGGATCTGATCGACCTAACCTCACACGGTCATCGCTATTAATCACGCCATCGTTATTAGCATCCATATATTTAATATCTCCGGCCCCAACCTCTGGATTCTGAGTTGCACTATTGCTCACTTCCTCTTCGGATTGAAAAAATCCTAAAGCTTTATAACCATACCATTCATCCATAGTATAATCTTCTTCTGAAATGGTATAACCTGATATACGCGGACTGATGCCCCCCATACTCACAATGTTATTCTTTGAATCCGAAACTTGAAAACTTATACCATAACTAAAGTCTCCTAAAGTATTTCTATGTCTTAACTCAAGCTCCCACCCCATATTATCAACCTTTCCAGCATTTTGAACAGGCTCCGGTTGACCGAAAGTAGTAGGCAAAGGCAATTGTAACAATATATTCTGCGAATTTTCACTAAAGAAATTTAAATCAAATTCTAAAAGATTGTCGAAAATGCTTCCTTCGAGTCCAAAATTTATCGCTTCCTTTGTTTCCCAGGTCAATAAAGAATTGGGTGCTCCAGCTGTACCAACTGCTCTTTGGGGAGAACCATTAAAAAAGTAAGCCGACTGTGCCAATCGATTTGCAAATGGATAAAAGCCAACATTCTGATTTCCCACTTGCCCCCAAGCTAACCTTAACTTCAAAAATGTTAAAACTGTATTGGAATTCAAAAACTCTTCATTGGAGACCACCCATCCTGCAGAAAAAGAAGGGAAAAAACCCCACCGTTTATCCTCTACAAATCTTGAAGAACCATCATATCTTGCTGAGGCTTCTAATAAATATTTGTCATTGAAGGAATAATTTACCCTTCCAATATAAGATTCCAAAGCCCAATCTGACGCTGTACCGGATATCGACCAAAAGTTAGGATCACTGCTACCTGCATCTACAACAAAAATATTGTCCGTTAAAAAGTCTCGAGTACCAATTCCCTCACTAGTTGTCAAATACCATTCTCTGGTAACCCCACCTAGTAAAGAAAGTTGGTGGTTTTCAAATAATTTTTCATAATTAAGGAAAAGGTTTACATTCTGAAGCGACTCATCTAAATAACTAATATCAAGGAAATTATCAACCGATTCTACAGCTACTTTGTCTTGATCGATAGGATCATAAACCTTTAAAATATTCCGATAACTCCGAACTTTCTCCTTTGTTCCAACAATACCATAACTTGCTGAAAAATCCAATTCATCCCAAATATTATATGTTATTTTAAAATTTCCATTTAATCTACTATTTTTATTTAGAGATTGTCCCCCATCCTCGGATAATACTGCCATGGCGTTACCACCTTGAGTATGGCTTGGTTCTTGAAGCCATTTACCATCTTCAGATAGAAACGGTTCCGTTTTAGGAGTTGCATATATAAACCTTAAGGATGACCATCCTGAACTTGGAGATATACCCTTTGAAGGGGAGTATCCTCCGCGTACATCTATTTTTAATCTTTCACCTATGTTAAATACTTGATTTAATTGAAAATTTAATCTCTGGTAATCTGTATTTATAACAATGCCATCTTGTTTTAAGTAACCAACAGACATGTAATATTTATGAAGATCCGTACCTCCAGATATACTTACATTATGGTTACTTTGCATGGCTGAATTAATTAAATATGCATCCCAATCATAGTCTTTCCATTCACTACTCGAAAACCGTTCCAGGTCAGAATCACTATAAAAAGGACTTGAACCATCATTGAGTAAAGCTAAATTCCGCATGGTGGCATAATCGAAAGCAGATGGCTTTTCAGGCCATCTTGTAGGGTCTTGAATACCAAAAGTACTTTTCACGCTTATTTTTGGTTTCCCACTTATTCCCGATTTTGTAGTTACCAAAATAACACCTCCAGCAGCACGTGACCCATATATTGATGCTGAAGCAGCATCCTTCAGCACACTGATACTTTCAATATCATTAGGGTTTATCTGATCCAATGAAGAAGGTATACCATCTACTAATGTTAAAACAGGATTACTTGTAAACGTACTGGTTCCCCGGATTTTAAAATCAATTGCCTGGTTTCCAGGTTGCCCTCCTGTTCTCACAACATTTAACCCAGATACCTGACCTTGCAGCGCCTCTTCTACAGAGGCAATTGGCCGATTCTCTAATTGGTCCGCTTCGATTACACCTACAGCACCTGTCAAATTCACCTTCTTTTGTATGCCGTAACCGACAACGACTACTTCGTCCAGAGTCTGGGAATCCTCAAGTAATATAATTGTTATCTCCCGTTCCCCATTTAAAGTGACTTCCTGAGTCTGATATCCTATATATGAAAAAATAAGAACAGCATTTTCATCGATATCTTCTAAGGTGAAATTTCCATTGAAGTCTGTAGATGCCCCTTTATTGGTTCCCTCTACAAGAACATTAACTCCAATCAAAGGTTCTCCATTTTGATCAGTAACTTTTCCAGACAAATTAATTACAAGGCGTTTATTATATATTTCCCTGACTGAATACGTTTGTAGGGTGTTGACTATTCCAGACTTTCTATCTACTTCTTTTTCTTTTTTATCAATAATTCCCTGAAAGTGTTCTACCATCTTTTTCAGTGATTCTACCCCTTCTTCCGTATCTCTGTAAACGGCTACATATCTCTTGTCAAAAATCTGAAATTCCAGATCAGTTTGCTCCAACACATAAGATAGTGCATCTTCTACATTCTTGTACTTTTCCGATTCATACTTAACCTTTACAGTGGATACCACTGATCTGTCATAACTAAAAAACACACCGTATTCCCGGCCTATTTGCTGGAACGCTTCTTCTAAGAGTACTTCATCATTATGCATATCATCTAATGCAAACCCAATTGGCACCTGATACACCATAAGAAAAACCCAACACAAAAGCATAAGCGATCTACCTTTTATTCGCGATAAAAGTCTTACCTTCATTAGTATTATTTATTATAGTTAGTAAATATTGGTAGAGATAATGAGATTGTAGAGTTCCGCTAAAACTCTTCAAGTATTCTGAAAATATTCATCTCCTTGTCTCTACTTTTTTTCCATTCGTACTTTATTATTCTCTTCTTCTATTATCTCTATATTTAATGATACTTCCATAAGGGTTGTAACTGTTTCCCAGTTTTTATAAGGGAAAGCAAATCGTACGGGTGTATTAAGCAATACTGAATCATTTGTGAGAAACGTTTTACCGTATATATCTTCCAATTGGTTCAACATTGTTCCAAATTCCACATTATCAAAGGATAATGTACCTTCTTTCCACTCAGCATATGTCTGAGGATTGTCAGCTTCCTTTATTTGCAAATCCTGACCTTCAGCAGAAAAGCTAACCACATCTCCCGGTTCCATAATCAATGCCTCTGCTACTTCCTGAGAATTTTCATCAGGTTCTGATGAACTTCTTTGAAGCTTACCATTTTCCTCTACGGCTATTTTATTAGCCAAATCCAACCGAACCTTCCCCCTTTCAAGGAATACATCGGTCTTCCCACGCCGATTCATTACATTAAAGGCAGTCCCCATCACATTGACCGACAAATCAGAAGTAGTTACTTTAAACGGAATTAATTGTGTGCTACCTTCAAGAACTTCCTCTTGCACGCTTCCATCCTTATCCAAATGTGAAACGTCAAAGAATGCCTCACCGCTAAGTCCTACCTGCCTGGTATTATTTTTTTTCCATTCAGGATTCCAGGTTAAGCTGGAATTTGCATTCAAGGTTACCTCAGTACCATCGTCCAAAATAATATCTAGTGTTTCTCCAAATCCGGTTTGGTATACTATCTGTTCCTCCTCATACCCTGCATTCATCCACCACAACACCCCTATCGCTATTAACACAGAAGCAGCTACGCCCCATTTCCATAAACTAATGACTGGAGAATTCACCTTTCTTTTTGTAGAAATTAAACTCTCTCTTTCCTTCATTAAATGCTCCCAAGATAAAACATCACTTCTATCTACCTGGCCCGAATCGGTCCACCCTTTCTGGAATATCTGCTCCAGCAATTCAGGATTTTTGATACCTTTTAATAAATTGAAGAGTTCTTCTCCTTCTTCAGGCTTATGCTCTTTATCGAGGTACTTATCCAACAGGTATTTTATTCTTTGAAGATCCTTCACCTTTTAAAATTATATCTCTATTTGTTTCATTAACTATTTATTCCAAATAAAACCAAGTTATCCAAATATCATTATACAAGACGATCCAAAAACATCAACATACTAGTGAGAGATGAAAAAAATTATTAAATTTGCAATATTGATCAATGTATCGTTTAATTGTTTTACTAGCTACCATTGAATCAGAAGATGAATAAAGTGAATCCTAAAATACTATTTAATAATTACAGGGATAAAGTGGTGGGCTTTTTTATAAAGTTTCTCAAAAACGAGGAGATTGCCAAAGACCTGTCACAAGACGTCTTTCTGAAACTTATTAAAAAAATAAATGAGCTGGAAGATGTAACTGATCTTGATGGCTATATTTATTTGATGTGTCGAAATCTGGCATTTGACCACCTGAAAAAAGCTTCCCACGATAAAAAATACAGGGAATATATCCTCGATGTTTCTTCTGAATCCCAACCTCCCGAAATAACCCGGGAAATAGAAAGCGAATATTACGGAGAAATCCTGGAACAATCCCTGGAACAATTGCCCGACCAGCAACGGCTTATCTTCAATCTCAGCAAACGGGAAGGTCTTTCCCACCAAAAAATAGCCGAGAAGCTCAATATCTCTCCTAATACTGTCCGCAACCACCTTTACCAGGCCCTGAAAAATATCCGTGCTACTGCATCCAATCCCGATATTGATTTAATTATTGTGGTTCTAGGGTGCTTTTTAATATAGTCGCAGAGTGAGCCTATTAGGCTACGCCAAATAGGAAATAATTGTCGCTTAGATAATGAGCCCCGAATGCACGAATGAGTTTTTTTGTTTGCAACAGAAAAGCGATATTCTATCAACTCATACATTATTTTATTCGTGCCCGTCTGCAGCCTTTCGTTGGTACTCATCTAAAATTAACAATATGAAATAGGTAAAATCCACCCCCGCCCGTTGGGCACCCCCGCCAGCGGGGGAGATTTTCGAACAATTATGAAACAAAAATTAAATCAAAAACGAATTAAGTGCTCTAAAGAGAAATTTTATTTTGACGTCAGGTCGATATCCCCCGCTGGCCGGGGTAAGGGGGTGGATTAAGTCTATAATATCTTTTTTTTTTACGATGTGTCCTAACTTTAGGCCTGCAATCGGCAGGCATTCGTAGCTAAATGATGTATACTTGCTTACAAAATTGAATAATTAGAATAGTCCATGAAATCAATTACCTGTACCACTCCCCATTGCTTCGAAGAAAAAGAAAAGAGTATTCCCGGGATACAAACCGGAGAAGCCCTAGTAAAAATAAATCGTGTCGGGATCTGTGGAACAGACCTTCATGCTTTTCAGGGGAATCAACCTTTTTTTAGATATCCCCGCATACTGGGACATGAATTGAGTGGAACAATAGTTGAGTTATCAGATAATGACTCGGACTTCTCCACGGGGGATCGCGTTTGTATAATACCCTATATTCACTGTGGCCAATGCCAGGCCTGCAGGGCAGGACAAACCAATTGTTGCCAGGATCTAAAGGTTTATGGGGTTCACGTCGATGGAGGCATGCAGCAATACATTAATTATCCAATGGACCTACTATTGAAAGTCAACACCATGACTTCAGATGAAGCCGCTATAGTGGAACCACTGGCCATAGGGGCTCACAGTCTGCGAAGAGCAAATGTCCAGAAGGAGCAACTCATTGTAGTACAGGGATGTGGCCCCATTGGCATTGGCATTATAATGTTAGCAAACTATATGGGAGCCCATATCGTGGCACTGGATGTGAATGAAAGCAGACTCCAATATGTGAAAAATCATTTCGGTGTTTTGGAAGCATTTAATCCCATTGACAAACATGCACAATCCATTATAAAGCACTACTTTGAAAAACGAAAGGCCGATATTGTTTTCGACGCCACAGGAAGTGCGAAAGCAATCCCAACAGGGATTCAATATATGAGACACGGTGGCAAATTGGTTTTGGTAGGTATCGCCAATACTGACCTAATATTTAATCACCCTGAAATTCACGCCCGTGAAACTTCCATTTTATGCAGCAGAAACGCAACCACTGAGGATTTTTCCACCGTTACCGAAGCAATCCGAACTAAAACCCTGGCTTTGGATAAATATATTACAAAAGTAGTTGATCAATCTGAAATTTTGAGTCATTTCAATAAATGGGCATCCCCTGATTCAGAGGATATAAAAATAGTTACTTCTTGGGAATAAAAGTTTCTAATTCAATTTGGATGAGCATTTCCTATTTTTTCTTCCAATAATCAAAATGCCAATTTGATGCAAGAAAAATGTTTTATGTAGTTTTCACTAATACCTTTCATATTCATAAATCTATTTTTAGTTTTGGAGTTGAATTAGAATATAAATATAAAATACAATCGTGGTAAATAAATTATTGGCTACAGAACAGGCTATTGCTTTTGTCAAGGAGACTTTCTCGAATGAACTTTGTAACAATCTCAATTTGCACAAAGTTTCTTCCCCCATTATGGTACTGGATGGAACCGGTATCAATGACGACCTCAATGGAGTGGAACGAACCGTCACATTCCCCGTCAAACAAATCGGTGACCGAAAAGCTGTTGTCGTGAATTCACTGGCAAAATGGAAAAGGATACGACTCCGTGAATTAAACATCGAACCGGGTATAGGGATTTTGACAGATATGAAAGCCATTCGACCGGATGAAGACTACAGCCCTATCCACTCTATATATGTGGATCAGTGGGACTGGGAAAAACATATAACTGCTCACCAAAGATCATTGGAGTGTTTGAAATCCAACGTACGTAGCATATACAAGGCATTACAAAATACAGAAGAAAGGGTATTTCAATTGTATCCCGAAATTGAGCCCATTTTACCGCGCGAAATTACATTTGTACACTCAGAAGAATTAGCAAAACAGTTCCCTGATTTCAAACCTAAAGAACGGGAAAATAAAATAGCTAAAAAGTACGGAGCAGTTTTTATAATAGGCATTGGTGGAAAACTGAGTACCGGAGAACCTCATGATGGCAGAGCTCCCGATTATGACGATTGGAGTAGTCCCAATGATGAAGACTTCTATGGTCTAAATGGGGATCTTATTGTATGGAACCCAGTGCTTCAATCCGCCCTTGAAATTTCCTCTATGGGGATACGGGTAGACCGCGAAGCACTTTTAAGACAACTTCAAGAAAAAAATGATGAAGACCGCAAGTCACTTTACTTTCACCAAAAAATTCTCAATGATGAATTACCCCAGAGTATTGGAGGAGGAATTGGACAATCGAGAGTTTGTATGTTTCTCCTTCGCAAAAAACATATAGGAGAAGTGCAAGTAGGACTATGGCCAGATTCTGTGAGGAAGGATTCTGAAAATGAA
This sequence comes from Membranihabitans maritimus, assembly GCF_021729145.1. GTDB lineage: Bacteria > Bacteroidota > Bacteroidia > Chitinophagales > Saprospiraceae > Membranihabitans > Membranihabitans maritimus. Next base: position 86,132 of record NZ_JAJSLW010000001.1, read on the forward strand.
GGGATTAATTTGTTGTAAAAACCGTATTAATTTGGTGGCCTCCTTTTTCAATACAAGGTATAGTATTCGAAATTTTTGATTTGCAATTAATCAGTTTCCGAATAAAACCTATTCTCATGCCCTTCCGCCAATTGGATTAAACTTCTAGCGACATCCGGGTATTCCTCGATTACATTTCCTTTTTCATAGGGATCATGAACCATATCAAATAACGAAGTATCAATTTCCGGATGAACATATTTTCCGGCCATACCACCTGTAGCTGCCATTTCCAATGTACGATACTTATGCTTTAAGTGAAGTTTCCATTTGCCATCACCTGTAATAATTCCTTCAAAATTAGACCCGTTGGAAAAAGGATAATACTTATGTGGATTTTTTGCTTCCGGTTTATCCAAAACTATATCCCAGACATTCTTCCCATCTACTTCATTATCTGGCAATTCAGTATCGGTCAATGAACAAACTGTAGGAAGAATATCTATGGAGGCAAATGCCTTATGAGATTTAGTATTCCCTTCTACTATACCGGGATATTTAATTATACAGGGATTGCGTACACCGCCGTCAAAGGTAGTTCCTTTCCCCTCCCTGAACCGGGTAATACCAGCGTGGTCTCCATAGGACAACCATGGACCATTATCCGATCCGATAAATATTACCACTGTATTGTCTTCCAGACCATTGTCTTTCAAGGCTTGATTCACCTGTCCAACGGACCAATCAATTTCCATCATGACATCTCCGTAAAGACCGGTACCCGACTTCCCATCGAACTTATCACTGACAAAAAGGGGGACATGGGGCATTGAATGGGCAAGGTAAAGAAAGAAGGGTTCTTCTTTATTCCGATTGATAAAATCAACCGCACTTTCCGTATACCAGGTAGTCAACATTTTTTGATCCCCTTTTTCCAGGGTATCGATCGTTATCTCTCCGTTTTCCCAATACCGGATGGGAAATTGCCCCCAATAATCAGGATTCTCGGGATGGTGCTTCCACATATCATTTGAGTACATCAAACCACACGATTCATCAAATCCCCTGTCCTGAGGGCGTCGTCCTTCCTGATCTCCAATATGCCACTTTCCAAAACTACCCGTCGTATAACCATTCGTTTTCATCACCTCTCCCAGCGTAGCAAATGCAGTACTCAAACCACCCTGATTCGGTCCATGGGCTCCGAAAACCCCGGTTCGTCCCGGGTAACACCCCGTAAGCAAAGCCGCCCGGGAAGCAGAACATACTGCCTGGGGTACATAAAAACTGTAAAAACTTCTACCTTCACTGGCCAGTTGCTCGACATGAGGAGTGGGATATCGCGGATTACCAAAGGGTGAATAATCATCGAAAGCACCATCATCGATGAATATCAACACGACGTTCGGCTTTTCCGACTTTACTTCTACTGCAGAGTCGGTACTCTGATCACATCCAGGTGTAAGAAATACTATCGAAAAAAGAACGAAGAGCATAAGAATTTTATCATTTCCCATTTCGTCAGGATTGTTGAAGTTTTTCGCTATTTAATTTTACTTGGTATTAAATATATCGTAAATAAAGGGATTTATAAAATCTTTCACTAAGAAGCAAACACTATCAATTGAAAAACAATGCAATAACGACTAAAGCCAATGATCTCACAAAAATTTTGTATAATAGATAAATTGGTTAAAAAAAATATGTGGACAGGTCAGAATTAATCAGTAGATTATCAGATATTGAATGGGAAGATTTTGAAGTTAAAGAAGCCAAATCGGAGATACCAAAATCTGCCTGGTAAACCGTTTCCGCTTTTGCCAATACAAATGGTGGGTGGATACTATTCGGTATTAAGCAAACGGGTTCCACTTTTATTTTTTCCGGGGTGGAAAATCCTGAAAAAATTGAACAGAATTTTTTGAATACGCTGAGAAGTAAAAAATTTAATGTTTTTATCCGGACACGCCAAAACAAGTATACAATTAACACTCTAACTGTCCTCTCATTTTACATAGAGCCATCACCTCTGAAACCCGTTTATTTTAATTCTCACGGAAACACTTTCATAAGGAGGGGAAGTTCAAACCAAAGGGCGACAAAAGCGGAAATTGACAGTATGTTCCGGGACCAAACATTTGGAACGAGAACTTCTGAACCAGCGCCAAATACAGATCGTCAAAGTCTTAACAACACCTCAATCAACAGGTATCGGGATTATTTGTCGCGTTTTAATCCAGCTGTTAGCTACAATCGATATGAAGAAGATGAATTCCTCGAAAAGCTTCGTATTACTGAAAACGGACAATGTACATATGGAGGATTGTTAATGCTTGGAAGAAGAGAAATCATTGAAAAACACTTCTCTGATTTTAGAATCGACCTTCTTGAAGTTCCAGGTACTTCTTATTCCGATGCAAAACTGCGTTATACATTTCGCCTCGATGAACAGGAAAATCTTTGGGAATATTATTTTGAGTGTTTCACCCGACTAAAACAAAAAGTAGATATTCAATTTTCACTCACTTCCGAAGGATTTGGTCAGGAACTTTCTCCCGGTTTGGAAGCGATCCGAGAGACCTTGGTCAATATGCTAATGCACGCTGATTACTTTTCAGCTGCCAGATCCCGTATACGAATTTTCACAAACCATATTGAATTTTTCAATCCGGGCGGACTGCCCAAACCTTTGGAGGAGTTAAAAGCCAAAGACATCTCACTTCCAAGAAATCCAATTATCACTAAATTATTCCGAATGGTAAAATTGGCTGAAAACGCCGGTTTTGGCTTTGATAAAATAGAAACCAACTGGCAACTGTACAACAAGTTAATCCCCCAATACGAATTGGATTTCGATTCCACAATCATTAAATTGATAACCGATAAAGACACCGATAAAGACACCGATAAAGACACCGATAAAGACACCGATAATTTGTCGATCAAGCACGACTTATCAAATAATGAGTTTGAAATCCTTCAACTAATGGAACAGAACCCAAAAATTACTACGCGTGAATTATCTAAAGAAATAGGAATCAACCAGAGAAATATTAAGAAAAATATAGACAAGCTCAAAATAAAAAACCTGATCCACAGAGTTGGACCTGCTCGGGGTGGGTACTGGGAGGTTTTAGGAAAGTAGTTCACAATTGAATTCCGCTCAAGACAAGAACAAAGACAGGTTGAGTAGTCGATCCTTAGATCCCCTTAGGAAACTTTAGGATTTCACAAAATAAAGGAATCAGGTCGTAACTAATTTGCTTACGCCATTAGTTATGCGACTACAAGTGCTGACCAACTTGAAATATCAATTTCTCATTAATTGAGTACTACAGGTAAGCGGGGAATCGAAAACACCTTACCTTCTATTACCTTTTAAGACTTTAGCCGCAACTTTTCTAAGAAATTTCGCATCCTCCGACTCCATACCCTCGGGGACAAATCGAATTTTCCTGGGTGATTCCCCTGACATTTTACCAAACCATACGCACCCAGCCAGATAACAGCCGTACATATTCGCGTGATAACGGTCATTATTCCATAAGTCGATGCCTGAATTTTTCTCAAATGATCGAAAAAAGGCACTCCCTGAAGGTAAAATATCCAGGTTATATTTCGATGCCAGATTAGAATAATTTTCGCTGAGACCTTTCTGCATATCCTCCCGGGTCATATCCCAATTTTCCAGACGCTTACTTCCGGGGCCATATGCCCAGGTTTGATGAATCACCGTTTCTGCTCCTGGAGCATGTTTACTTATAAAATTAATTAGCTTTTGGGCATACGGTTCATAAGATTCGGACTTGAAACTTAAACTGCTCACTTGTTGAATAGTCACAAAATCATAGTCTCGCATGGTCAATAAATCTTCCAGACAATACTTGTCGAAATAAGGATTGAGGTTTGGATTTTCCTGACATTTCCCTATGAGATCGGCATGTTTTTCCAGGGAACACCCTCCGATATTGGCTTTTGTAATATTTATATTGTATCCGGGAACTGATTCGGCAATTTGGGGTAGAAAAGTACAGGCATTATCGGCAAAACTGTTACCAATAGTCAAAATACTTATTGATGGGTTCACCGGTTTATCTTCCCACCTTGCAGAAATATGTAATACACAAATAAAAGCAACAAATAAAGGAATCCAGACCTTACTCATTTTTACAAACACCATCTATGTCACTCTTTTCCACACCTTTATGAACAAAGATAAAGTGTAAATATAAAGATCAGGAATTTTATAACTTTTCCAGTAGGTAATTCAATATTTCTCAGCGATCTCATTATATTAAAATTTCGAATTATATCAAAGGTCCATAAAATAAATTGTATTACCTAAAATAAAATGATAAAAATCCCGTAAAGCCAACATTTAAATTTAATCCTTAAAATGGAAACGCTATCTACTAATTCGTTTTCGCATGAAAATCAAAAATCAACCGCAACGGTTCAAATACATCCCCGGTTCTCCACGAATGCCTGCTGGGTCTGGCTGAAGGTCCTAATTCCGATAAATTTTGAAATTTGGTTCCAATTCCTGGGATATAATGTAAAAACGAAATGTCTCCCCCAGGATACAATGCATGGGCGTCTCTTGGGGATTCCGGTTTTTCCGGATTATACATCTTTAGATAAATATCTGGAGAACTGCAATAAACCTTAAAATCCGATTCATCGGTATCAAATGAAGCCCAGTACAAATTGGAATGATACCCCTTAAATTCCGGATAGATAAGCTCTTCATACGATTCGCCTGTTATAGTATTATTGTATTCCTTCTCCCATACGTTGAAGGTAGTACCCTTCATACGATTTTTATATACTCGATACGGTCCACCCCCCAACCATTGGAACCCATTCATTTTCTCCTCCGGATAATCAAATGAAACTCCGAGGACATCTATACTATCCTGACTGTGCCGAAGCTGATCAACCCGAAGCTCTAACAAACCGTCCGTATGAACTATCCATTCAAAAGATTCCGGGTAATGATCATAATTTCCAGTTATTTTTATTGTACCGTCATTATCCTTTTCCCATTTCACCTCGCGAACCTTATTCTCCCTCCATGTATAACCAACCGGCTTCGGCCCTCCCTGAAACGATAATTTCCCTTTTTCATTCATCACACTGGTTAAAGTACCGTCATTAAGATCGAAATTATATGTGATTTCCTGCACCTTCACATGCAGTCTATTTCCTGTTGGTTCTGCCACAATATCACCTTCTTCGTAGTCCAATTTACTTATCAATTCAGGAATATAGTCTTCAGCTCTTTTTACAGGCCAACGCCATGTATAAATTTCCCGCCCATAGGGATCAACCCCTTCAAGTTCTAAAATTTCTGCACTAATAAAGTCTTCAGGCAAAGGAATTTTTACCTTCGATGATGTACCCGGTTCTGTATCTGAAATAGTTATCTCTCCGGAAGATACGATCTTATCACTCGATATGCCTGGGGTCCCTTTTTCCACCAACCGCCATTCGAAACGACATTCATCCAAATTGGTATATAAGAATTCATTTCGCACGATAATCTCACCGTCAAACTTATTGTTTATAACAAATGGATCGATCTGAACAGGTGCCCAAACTTCCTTCACTGTATAAAAACTTCCTTCTTTCTCACCGTGAGGACCGACTATACCGTCAGGTGCATGGTTACCATCACTATCGTACTCCTGCAAGTCTGTCCGCCATACAGCTTCATCTCTCAAATTCCATAAAAAACCACCGGCATTTCCAGGGCTTTGCTTAGCGGCTTCCCAATAGTCATTAAAATTGGCTCCATGCCCACCGTCGTACAATCCATGAAGCAACTCAGTAGGAAAGAATATCTGATCATCTCCCACTAATCGGGTATGTAACTCGTGAAATGATGGATAATGTCGTGTGTCCGTATTATTCCTTCTCAACCATGGGAAAATAACCGGACGTTTCTGAAAATCGTATTCGTGAAACCATTTTTCATTGGGAAACTGCCACCCTCCTTCGTTACCAAAATCCCATAATATTACACTCGGATGGTTTTCATCCCTTAGAATAAGTTCTTTGATCAACTTGGGACCAACAATAGTGTCGTACCCTTTTTGCCATCCGCCTAATTCATCCAATACAAATATACCGAGAGAATCACATATTTCAAGAAATCTCTTATCCGGTGGATAATGACTCATCCGCACAGCATTCATATTCATATCTTTTATTAGGTTGACATCTTCCAGATGATCCTTTTCACTCAAACACCTCCCGGAAGTAGGGTAAAACGAATGCCTGCAAACACCTTTCATTACAATTTTTTCACCATTCACATAAATGCCGTCATTGGGCCTAAGGTCAACTGTCCTAAATCCAATTTTTTCTTTTTGGGTAAATAGTACTTCACCATTGTGTAATAAATCAACTTGCATCGTGTAAAGATTAGGAGACTCAGGATTCCAGGTAAGTATATTGTCAAAATAGGTATTTAATGTATGATGAATTGTCTCTTCATCCAAGGCAAATTTTTTCTCCCCCTCAACGCTATTTCCATCTTTATCATACAAATGAATGGCAATACTATTGGACGAAGATTCCCGGTTCAAAAAGGCATTAATGGTTACCTCACCATTTGCCTGGGCATTTATAGCTAATCTTTCGAAATGGACCTCAGGCAACACTTCCAGATACACCGGCCGGAATATACCGCCGAAAATCCAGTAATCAGCATATCGTTCCGCTTCATTTACGGACTCGTTCGATGAGAATTTGGAAACCTTGACTTCCAATAAATTCTCTTCCCCATATTTCAGTAAACCACTGATATCATATTTAAATCGATAAAATGCCCCCTGGTGAACCTCCCCGGCCAATTGCCCGTTGATCTTCACCTCGGTATCTGTCATTGAACCATCAAACACAATTTTCACCTTTTCGCCCTTCCAGTGCTCGGGCACTTCAAATTCATGCTTATACAGCCCGTATTCCTTTCCGTATTTTATGTCTTCATTCTTGTGGTCATGGCCATAGTTATATGTTCCAAAATTCTGAAGTTCCCAATTGGAAGGAACTTTAATATTTGTCCATACTCCACTATTCCTTCCGTCAGAACAATAAAAATCCCATTCTACATTATCCAGTCTATCTTTACCTGAGAGGTATTTTATTATAGCTTCCTGATCTCCCTGTGCAACCGCTTGCATCCAACTAAAAAGAAATAGGAATAATCCACAGGATACTGTCCTCAACCTAAAATTTATCATTGTTGTAAAAACTTTATTCATTACCTAAAGAATACGAAGGTAAATATAATTTTGAAACCTGTTGAAATCAAATATTATCATCGCAAGATTGTCAATATTTCAAATAATAATCTAACCTGACATTACTTTCCTCCTTCAGCAAAGGGTCGGCTATTTCGCGCATTTTTTGGATGATCTTTAATTTTAAACCTGATTTAATTTTGTCCAATTCCGCATTGGAAAATGAGTATAAATTGATATTTTCTTCGGGGTCAAAAGCAATATGGTAAAGCTCATTGCGTCCGGGATTAAGAAAGTCAATAACCAATTTCCACTCTGATGTCCTAAAACACCTCATAAAAGATTTGCCATAATTAATCATGCTATATTCACCATAATAGTCATTATTCCAATCATCGATTTTATCCCCCTTAAGCAAAGGGATTATACTCCTACCTCGTACCATATGATCAGAAGGTATTTCTCCACCTGCCATACCTACCAACGTAGGGTATAAATCGAGACTCGTAATTGTTTCTTCAATAACCGTTCCTCCTTTTATTACTCCTGGCCAATACACAAAGGCAGGTACTTTGATAGAGTTATCGTAGAGGTTGGGGCGATATTTACCCATTATATTTTCAGCATCCTCTGGAATCGTATTCGTAAGCCAAATACCGTTGCCTTTATGCCTGATTCCGTTGTGTCCCATATTATACCCATGATCCGAATAAAAAACAATCACCGTATTTTTTTTCAAATTCAATTTTTCAAGCAAATCCATAATCTTTCCGATACTTCGATCTACCCCTCGGGTGCTCGCCAGGTATTCTTTCATATCATTTTTGGCCTTAGCAGTGTTTAAATCCGGGTAACCCGGATTGGGTAACACAGGATCCATTTCATCAAAAGGAGCCCAATCATCCTCGTCTACCGGCAACCAGGCACTATGTGGTGCTCTTGTATTAAAACAAAGCAAAAAAGAACGATTTTTATAGGTCTGTATAAATTCAAGGGCATTGTCTGTCAAAATATCGGTCGTCAATCCTTTACATTCCCTGACAGTTCCATCCTTTTCCAATACCGGGTTCTCCACTTTAGCTCCTCCACCAGGTAAGCCCATAAAATAATCAAAACCGTGATTGGTTGGGTGGAACTTTTTGTCCGATGAAAGAATCCAATCCCCCAGGTGCCATTTACCTACCAGGCCGGTCACATATCCCAAATCCTGGATAACTTCAGCAAATGTGGTACTTGCAGGATCTATGCCCGGGTTGTAGGCCGGATTGTATAGTTTATGTTTTGGATGTGGTATAAAGTCCAGGACATTGTATTCGCTGGAATACCTTCCAGTCATAATACTAATCCTAGAAGGACTACAGACCGGTGTTGTAATAAATGCATTTTTTAAATAGGCCCCTTCCCTGGCCAATTGATCCATATTCGGCGTACTGGCATTTGGATCTCCTGAAAGCCCCAGAGCCCAGGGAGCCTGGTCATCCGTTAGAATAAAAATAATATTAGGCCTTTCCTGACTCAATAATTTACCCATACAAAACAATAATGCAACTATTATAATGTATTTTCCAAAATACTTGTGCTCAAACATTTATTTACCTTTTTCTGTACCATTCAACCTCTGTATTTGATTACCATCAGCCGGTAAAAGAATACCGGATCTTCATTGTCTTTCAACAATAAAGCCTCGGGATCTTTATAGCCCCTTATAAAAATAAACACAGGATATTTTCTATAAAACACTCCATTTTAAATAAAAACTGTAATAATAAACAAATACAACACATGATATTATATTTATTGCAAAATTTTTATCTGAGCATTATTCCCTATTGCGTTTGCCCTGAGGTCAAAACAATCCGTCCATTAGTGCATCAGACTCCTCGTACCTGAAATGAAAAGGTCATCGACCTGCCATTGCATTGGGATAAAGGAAAGAAGAGGAAACGTCACAAATTCGTCTCTTTGATCCAGGTTTGTGTGTGCTTTATTTTGCTCCCCATTGAAATGCAAAATACTGACAAGGCTTATCACCGACGTTTTTGATGGCATGAGGAACATTGGAAGCTAGAAAATACGCATCACCACTCCGGCCTCGATAGGATTTATCCCCTATTTCCTCTTCGGTCTGTCCTTCTATCATGAGGATGATTTCAGCCGCCTCGTGAGTATGCTGCTCATGACTTTTCATTCCGGGATTAAGTGTAGTCACGTGCATTTCGTAATACGGGCACATTGCGGTGGATGTATTGAAATATTTCCGGACACCTCCTTTTGAAGATTGATTAAAATCCAGGTCATCATAGTCGATGATAAAAGAACTAATATCCCGGTTGATTTTTGCCGGGTTGGTCGGGTTGACTGCCTTATAAATCATCCGGTAATAACTGACGTCAGATGTCGAAGATGCAATAGTTCCCTCTTCACCGGGAAGTAGAAAAAAGACACTTTTCGGCCCAATGGTTTTATTTTCCCGACCCATTGACACCATAGCTTCTCCTTCCCTGATAATTAATATTTGTTCTTCTTCCAATCGAAGTTGTTGCTTTCCGTCCTTCTTACTTAAGATTTCCAACTGAAAAATGGCCGTTGAAAAATGAGTAGTGGTTCCGCTAAACATGATCTGCTCTTTAGCAGCTTCTTCAAGTGTATACAACCCTGACGCTACACTTTCTCCTGGCTCATGCTTCATGAGATGATGATCAGTTGTTTTATGACTTTGACCAAATATCAAACTACTTGTAATAATCAGGTAAAGGATCGCAAATAAATATTTCATTTTGTTTAGTGTTTAATATCATAATTAAAAGTCCAACACATGAACATTTTATAATATAAAGAACTATATCGCAAATATATTTCGAAATATTTAAACACTCATTGACAAAGCTTGAAAAATATAGATTTAGCATCCAATACAATTCTCGGTTCTGGCATCAAAAATAAGATTGTGTTATTTTTCTCGTCTATACTCATACAAGATATGCATGTCTGAAAATATAAGTCCGAAGAAAGAAAAATATCTCTAAAACAGAATAGTCATGAAAAAAAATTGTCCGGGGGTCGATCTTCTCCGTATTCAGAGGCTAAAAATAATGAAATAAACACCAACGGTAAAGAGTAATCCGGAAGCCGGATCCGATCTCTCATAAATAAGCGATAATGGCTATCACTTCGCTGGTTGTATCTTTCGAATTTTAACTATATTTTACAACCATGCGGGGTTTGGGTTCCTGATAAATTCAAGAATTATGTTTCACTAAATGACCGTATAAATTCCCTTAAAAGGCTATTTCGATTTGGTATTTCTCTTCAAGATTACTGGTCAATATATTCGTATTTTTGAGAATACCCCTTATACAAATAGGAATATTCATCAGGTACATATTCATCATAATATTGTTTTTGTGAGTCACCTACCTTTGACAATATCCTTCGTCCGTATCGGACGGTATTATCGTATTTACTTTGGATTGCAATTCCAGCAGCTTTTTTAGTTGTTTCATCAAGTATTCCAGTTTGCTCAATTGCATTCATGGCATACATTCCAACTAAATAGTTGGAATCATTAATCTCACCTACTAAATCGGATAGATAAATATCCTCGAGTCCCATTTTACACAATGCCAGATTGGCCGCAATTCTTACTGCTGGAGTCTTGTCTTCAGAAAGTCCTTCAAGTAATCTAACGGATTTATGACTTTCATGAACACCCAACCATGTGGCAGCCCAATATTTTTGACAAGCATTACCGGTTTGGACAAGGTTCTCTAGCTTGCTTATTTCTTTAAGTTCTCCCGCCTCAAAAACGTCAATTAATTGCTTTATAAGATCTTTGTTCTTATTTTGCTGTAAAATAAAATATTTATTTCCGTATTTAACACCCAGGTCTTCCAGAATGGGTTCCGGAATCAATCCCATATCTCCATTTTGAATCATCCAGGAATGAAGCCTATTTCTATTTTTATGTAAAACATCTTTATACCCTGGATCATTCGCAAGGTTAATTGTTTCAAATGGATCATTCACAATATCATAAAGCTCTTCCGGAGGACGGGTTGGTTCAAAGAACCGAGATTGAAGTTCATTTAGGTCCCCATTGAGATTGAGTTTCCTCAGCGCTTTCGTAAATGAATAACCATCTCTATATTGATCTCGTTGACTATGTGGCCGGAACGAAAGAAAATTTCGGATATATTTATATTTTTTTGTCCGTATACTTCTGATAATATCAATTGGGTCTCCTGATCGATCTCTGGCTGTTACAATAAACTCTCTTTCCTGATAATCTTTGTTAAATAAATCCTTAGCTAATACATTAACCGGCACATCTATTCCAGCCAATTTCAAAGAGGTAGCTACCATATCGATTTGTAATACCAAATCTCTGCGGACAGTTCCAGCCATTTTTTTATCCGGAAACCGAACGATAAGGGGTACATTTACGCCTTCATCATAAAGAAACTGTTTCCCTCTCATTGAACTAACCCCATGATCTGTAATGAAAAATATTATTGTATTATCCAATATATTTTCTCGTTTCAATCTATTCATTATTTCACCCACTTCATTATCAACAGTTAACCAGGAATCCAGATAATCTGCCCACCATTCCCTAAATAACGGTGTATCCGGATAGTAAGGAGGAAGATTTACACTTTCGGATGATACCGGATTGGACAACCTTTCTCCACTTCCACGATCTTTGCCTCCTTTTAATTGAATTTGTGCAAAAAAAGGCTGACCCCTTTTCCGCTTTTCCCACGTACCTTTATTATATAAAATTTGATTTGACCAATTATAATCAGATTTACCGCTGTTACAAACATAATACCCTTCATCTGTAAATAATTCCCAAATAGATTTGACAGGCAGAGTATAGGTATCTGAATACACCTTGGAATTACCGTCCCTATCTCCTAATTCACGTTGACTCCTGTGATTATGAGCACCCAAAACAGATGGGTGCATACCCGTAACGAACCCAGATCTGCTAGGAGAGCACACGGGGCTGGTTACAAAAGCATTTTCAAAAAGCACGCCTTCTTTTGCCATTTTATCCAGGTTAGGTGTCTTTATCGTTTCTTCTCCGTAGCAACTTAAATGTACAGATTGGTCTTCTGATATTATCCATAGAATATTGGGCCGTTTTTCAGGTTTGGGTCTTTCTTGTCCCATTAAATTGGCGGCGAAAATAATCGCAAATAAAATGCTTTGAAATAATTTGATTTTTATCATAACTCAGCGGTTAATATAATTTGATTTTTTCAGTTATATCGTCAAAGAACCTCCGAAATCAAGTGATCCTGGAACAATTAGACGAAAAATCACTAAATAGTAAAATTTATTTTGCTCCCCATTGAAATGCAAAATACTGACAGGGTTTATCACCGACGTTTTTGATTGCATGAGGAACATTGGAAGCGAGAAAATACAGATCGCCTCTCCGGCCTCGATACGTTTTATCCCCTATTTCCTCTTCGGTCTCACCTTCTATCATAAGGATAATTTCAGCCGCCTCATGAGTATGCTGCTCATGACTCTTCATTCCGGGTTTCAGTGTGGTCACATGCATTTCGTAATAGGGACACATTGCGGTGGATGTGTTGAAATATTTCCGGACTCCTCCTTTTGAAGATTCATTAAAAACCAGGTCATCATAATCGATGATAAAAGAACTAATATCCCGGTTGATTTTTGCCGGGTTGGTCGGGTTGTCAGCCTTATAAATCATCCGGTAGAAACTGACGTCAGGCGTTACAGATACAATGGTTCCTTGTTCCCCGGGAAGAATTAAAAAAACACTGTTCGGTCCAATGGTTTTAGTTTCCCGCCCCAATGAAACCATAGCCTCTCCTTCCCTAATAATTACTATTTGTTCTTCTTCTAAACGGAGTTGCTGCTTTCCCTCCTTCTTGCTTAAAGATTCCAGCTGAAAAATGGCCTTTGAAAAATGAGTAGTGGTTCCGCTAAAAATGATCTGCTCTTTAGAAGCTTTTTCAAGTGTATATAACCCTGAAGCTACACTTTTGCCTGTCTCTTGCTGTATTAGATGGTGATCAGATGTATTTTGGCTTTGACCAAATATTACAGTACTTGCTATAATCAAAGTGAGGATCGGGAGTATATATTTCATTTTTTATGCTTTTTCGGTTGAGATCGCAACAAAATTTTGATGATAGAATATTCGTTCAAATTAAAGAATTAAATTGAAAATTCATTGCGGTATATAAAATACACATTGGTTAAGATTGCGGAATAGGGGTTTTGTCCAGAGTTTTTTAAGGTTACTAAAATAAGTGTAACATTAGATCATTAATTGTAACAAAGCTTGATTAGCTATTACCAATATATTTCTTACATCGTACGTACATAACATAAAGTTTATTAGTCACAAAATTGCGAGGATATATCCCCGCCGGAAGCAGATTATAATTTAGACTTTTTCTCAAGACAGTCTTACAAAGTATAGTTTTGAGTGAATCAATGATCCCTTCAACGGTTCCCTACAGTCAAATTAACTTCGTTACCGATCTAACAATAATACCGGGATCCTATATTCATCAACTACATTAGGAACAATTTTTACAATATTTTTCAATCTAACATTATAGATTCTCTTCCGTGAGAAATTCAGTAGATAAGGTAAGATCTATTACATTCCTGTCAAAGACCCTCTATAAAATCTAAAGAATAATACGCTCAATTACACGTAAATCTCCAAAGTGTCTTTAATTTTGCTAATTCGTAAAAAATGGATACTTTACCCCGCCAACTTATTCCATCTCTATTGTTGGCGCTCCTACCAAATACCCAAGGGAACCTAAAAATTTATCCATTTCCTTAACTGTATCCAGATAATTCATTTGATGAGTGTAATTAAAAAATCCATGAGATTCATTTTTATAGAGAAACAGATCACATCTGCTACCTACTCGTTCCATAATTGTTTTAAAATATTTCATTGTTTCCACCGGAATCAACTTATCATTCATACCAAAAAACACTATTGTAGGAGGTGCTCCTTTCCGGACATTGTGTAAAGGAGAAAAGTTTTTATAAAATTCACCTATTCGATCAAAACCATTTCCTCCGGGACCATTGTCTATAACGGGATTAAATAGGACCAATGCATTAGGAGTACAACTTACCGACAAATCTTCGCCCTTTTCATTGTAATTTTCTATTAAAGCCGTGGCAGCAGCTAAATGCCCCCCAGCTGAACCTCCAGATGCTATTATGCGATTTGAATCTACCTTATACTCATTTGCATTTTTTCGAATATAGCGAATAGCTGACTTGGCATCTTTTAATGATTCAAATGGAGTAGTCCCATGACGACTTTTCATCCTATAATCAGCCACAAAGCAAACAATCCCTCTTGATGAAAAATATTCAGCATGTGGGTGAAACTGTTTGGTACTACCTACCTTCCAACCACCACCAAAAAAAAATACCATCCCTGGATATGAATCACCATTTTCAAAATCATTCGGCAAGTAAATATTCATCGAAAGCACTATAGTATCAATCATTTTATAATTTCTCTGGAGATCCTGAGCGTTGGAAATAAAAATAGAACTTAAAAATAAGATCAGAAAGGAATTTAGCTCTCTCATGTTAACTTCAATTGTCTTTATATATAAAAAATTTATTATCATTTGCAATTCCCGTTGGTATTATAGATCATCATCAGACCAAGTGTACTACAGATAAGTTACGCATCCAATGTAAACCAATTAAGAATCAAAGTCATCTCCAATATTCTCTGATTTTATTATTCAAAAATTGTACGCTTCGTTCTAGCTGATCCATGCCGTCCACACCGTCCTCAATACTGATCCAACTGTCAAAACCCACTCGTTTTAATTCACTAAAAATGGCGTCGTAGTCATTCAATCCTTTTCCAATTTCACCATGGCTTAGCCTCTTGGCATACCCCAAAGCTCCGCCTTCTTCTTTTCTCAAATCTTCTAATGTTCCCTCTTTCAGATACCGGTCGCTGGCGTGCATGGTGACAACGCGATCAGAAACTCTTTTTAGTAGTTCCAATGGGTCTTCTGCAGCCAGATATGTATTACTGGGATCATAGTTTACTCCAAAATTTGGATGGTGAATCCGGTCTACAAGGGGACAGAATATCTCCATTTTTTGAGCAAATTCCGGGTATTCCCAAAAATCATCTTTATAGTGATTTTCGATTATTAGAGTTATCCCTCTCTCTTCTGCATAAGGGAGGCAAGCTTCTATGGATTCTACCGCATAATTAATACCTTCTTCTATCGAGAGTTCGGGGCGTTTTTGCCCGGAAAGAACCCTACAATATGAACCTCCCAGTTCGTGCGTCATTTCGATCCAGAATTTTTGTTTTTCTATTTCTTTCGCTCGGAATTCGGGATCCGGATGGGTGAAATCCGGAGAGCAACACATCATTGGTATTTCTTTTCCATGGCCTTCTACCTGTTTGCGAAATTCACTCCAGTTTGACCGGTCCTGCATTTCGATAAATCCAGAGTACCACTCTAATCCGTCAATATCTAATTGAACAGCTAATTCGATCCATTCGGACAATTTCATAGAACCATCTTTGCAAAGGGCCTGCATAAAGGCTTTGGGAAATGCAGCTAATTTCGGCATAATCGTTTAATTTTCAATATCCAAATGACAAATAAATTCTAATTAATCAAGACACCATTGACAATTTCTGTGCTCTTGTTCTCGTGTTTATCATTTAAAATTTATTTGATTATGTTTTCGGGGATTCATCATTTCCTCTAGCGGGTATTGTAACTTCATCCTTGGGGGCATTCCTACCCAATAGTGGATACTGTTCCAGTTCAACGGTTTGTCCGGTTATCGGCCCACTTTCTTCAGATAGCCAGTAAATGACTGCAGCTGCTATCTCTTTTGACCAAATAATACGACCAGAAGGAGCAAACTCTTTTGGAAGATATGTATACCAATCGTACGGCAGATTTTGACTTCTCTTTCTCTCAATCTCCTTTTCAGTAAGTACCCAACCGGGGTTTATTTGATTGACTCGAACACCTGCCTCTCTAAATAAGGCATCACCTAAATTTCGTGTCATTGTCATCATAGCACCTTTACTCATGCTATAAGCTAATAAATTAGGTTCTCCACTCCAGGCATTTACAGATCCAATATTGAGAACACTTCCTTTTGATTCTGTCAAATGTGGTAAAGCTGATTTTATCAAAAGGTAAGGTGCGAAAGTATTTACAGAAAATACGTCCTCTAATAATTTTAAATCTGTATTGTGTATATCAGACGCAGGTACCCAGGCAGCATTGTTGACGATGGCATCCAACGTGCCATAGGAATTTATAGCAGCATTGACAAGCCTTTCAGCTGATAATGGGTCTGTTAAATCATCCAGGTGTAATATTCCATTTTCTTCACCGATTTCCTTTATAACATTTTCGCCGGCTTTTTTTTCACGCCCGTGAACTATGACCTTTGCACCTTCGGTAACACAACGCTGGGCAATGGCCTTGCCAATCCCTGTCGTACTTCCGGTAATAATTATTACTTTGTTTTTTAATCGCATACTTAAACGGGTTTTAATATACTTTTTACTACTTCTCCTTTGTGCATTTTTTCAAAAGCTTCGTGCCAATCTTCGATACCCCAGACTCCTCCAATTATAGGTTTTACATTCAGGGCTCCACTTGTAAGCAAAGCAATTACACGTTCCCAAATCGGCCAGTTGTGACTAAAACTCCCCTGCAAAGTAGCATTTTTTTGGACCAGCGGATCCAGAGAAAATCCCAACGGATCTTTTCCCCAACCAACTTTGGAAATATGACCATTAGGTCGGACGAGATTAATGGCATTTTTAAGGGTGATACTTACTCCTGCTGCATCAATTACCATATCTGCTCCCAATCCATCTCTCTCAAAAGCCCATGGGGTAGCGTCTTTTATAATTGGAGTACATCCATAGTTTTCTTCTGCTATTTTCAATCTTCCCTTGTCTGCCTCCAGTCCGACAATCGCTACTTCGGCTCCGCATAACCGGGCCATTGCAGCACACAGAATACCTATAGTACCTGGTCCGAGAACGACTACCCTGTCGCCGGGTTTGATATTTCCATTTCCAACAACAGCATTAAATGCTACACAACAAGGTTCAGTGAGGCAAGCTTGTTCGAATGACAAAGAATTTGGTACATTGTGCAGGCACCTAGCGGGTACTTTTACATATCGAGTCATGGCTCCATTGACACCATAACCAAACCCTTTACGGGTTGGGTCCAAATTATATAATCCTTGTTTGGTCATAGGGTTTTCTTTGTCAATAACCGCTGCAGTTTCACTAACTACACGATCACCCTCTTTCCATCCTTTTACATTTTTACCTAAAGCAGCGATATGACCTCCAAATTCATGTCCTAAAACAACAGGATAATTTACGGGCCAACTGTGGTCTGCTGTCCATTGGTGAAGGTCACTTCCACATACCCCTACATTGGCTACTTCCAACAAAACATCCTCATTCCCTATTTCAGGTCGGGGAATTTCTCGTATCTCTACAGATCCTTTTTCAGGTGCAAAATTTACTACGGCAGCTGAATTCATATATTCTAGTTTTTAATTTTCTGGTTTATATTTTGACATCCCCGTAGGCATGTACTTTTTCGCATATTAATCGAAGCGATCCCTCCAGGTCTCCATCTGCTGTTTTGAATGCGTCTGCGTCTATTGTCAACGGTGCACCCAATACTACTAAAGGCGCTCCATATTCCGGACATTGAATAGCTTGCTCAAGAGAAAGACCTCCAACAGCCTGAACTGGGACATTTACGGCCTTCACTACTTCTTTTAATTGATCAAGAGGACTTGGCATTCTGTTCCCGGCAGCAGCGATTCCTCTTCTTTCATCATAACCTATATGGTGAATTACGTAATCACACCCTAAATCTTCTAACCTTTTTGCACCCGCTACCATATCAGGACAACCAAGGTTATCTCCCATTACCTTTGCGCCAAAATCCTTACCTGCCTGAACAACACATTTGATAGTTTCTTCATGAGCCCTGGCCATAACCACTACATGAGTAGCGCCTGCTTTTGCCATCATTTCTGCTTCCAGGTATCCTCCATCCATTGTCTTTAAATCTGCCACAATAGGAGTGTCCGGGAATGCTTCTCTCATTTTCCGCACCCCGTGGAGTCCTTCCGCAAGAATGAGAGGTGTACCTACTTCCAGCCAGTCTACACCAGCTTTCATTGCAATTTCTGCTGTTTTCAGGGCTTCATCTATATTGGTCAGGTCAAGTGAAATTTGAACAATTGGTTTCATTACAATACTTTTAAAATTTTATTTATCCGATTGATACATTGTATCATAGATCTGACAGTATGGTAATTTATTTTCCAGGAATGTCCCATATGCCTCCATATTGGCTCACCTCCCCTTGTTAGTAAAGGATACCATTCACCTACATTATGATTAATAACTCTGTCAAATACAAATCGATGTACATTTTTGTAAGCATCCCAATATTTATCTTCATGATAGATAATGAATCCATCCAACAAAGCAATTAAAACCTCTGCCTGCTGCCAAAACTCTTTTTCTCTATCATATACCCCCCCAGAATGAGGGCCTTCTACATATACCCCCCCATTCTTTATATCAATTCCATTCTCCACTGTATGGTCTAAAATAGTTCTTAATGTCTCTTTGTATTGATCTAAATCAACCTCTAAAATTTCCAAAGCATGTATCAATAACCATGCAAATTCCGCATTGTGTCCAAAACAAGTATTATCTGTTGCATTTCCTTTCTCCCCATCTTCCGAAAACCTGTCCCACCCCCAAATTATGTCAAACTTAATTTGAGGGGCTACCGACCAATCTTTATAGAATTGTGGTATTCCCGTTTTATAAACAGGATGGATCATTCGATCTTTTAACAACTGAATGCATTCAATTAATTTTCTGCGATGTACCTCTTCTCCCGTACTTTCATATAAATTAGTAAAGGCTTCCATTAGGTGCATATGTACATCCAATGTTTTACGATCACCGCCCTGATTTCCCGGTCCACACAAAGTCCAATCCCTGTTAAACATTTCCCAATAACCTCCATAAAATGTGTCTGAACAATACTTCTGTAGAAGATCAAATACCTTTTTTGCATATTGTGTACCTATGGGATCATGAGTTGCAAGAGAATATTCAGTCAAAGCATATATAGCAAAACTATGGCCATAGATTATCTTTTTATTGTTTACCACTTTTCCTTTCCGGTTAACCATCCAATAAAACCCACCTTCCTGTTCATCCCACATCTTGCTAACCATAAAATCAATCCCATGTCTAACTAATTGATCAATATTTCCTTTGTCATACCCCGAACGAAGTGCTGAAGATAATGTATAGAGGCAACGCGTTTGTGCAATTAATGATTTTTCATCCTCTCCGGTATCTTCACCATTTTCATCAAAGTGCGTATTATACCCACCATTCTCTTTATCGATAATACGGTCCGTCCAGAAAGGAAGAAGCTCGTCATACAAATGATTTTCTATCTCTGTCTTATACTTAATTACTTCTTGCATATCCATACTTGTATTTTTTTAAAGAGTAAATTCCTAACCCAACCAAATAAGTCATGGCTACTATTAGAACAATTAAACTTTCCTTTACTCCAATGTTAGTGCTAATTTGCCCCATTATAGGCGGTAAAACCGCACCCCCGGAAATAGCCATAATCATTAGGCCTGAAATTTCATTTGACCGTTTGGGCAAATGTTCAATAGCTAGAGAAAAAATTAAAGGAAACAGATTGCCAGAACCAAGTCCTACCATAAATATTGCAACCTGAGTCATGATTAGAGTAGGAGCCATCATTATACTTACAAGGCTTGTCAATGCAATTATTGAAGTTATTAGCAAAAAAAATTGGGAAGAAACCCAATTTAATATTACAGCACCCAACAACCGGCCTATCATTAAAGCTAAAAAATAAAGGCTAATTCCTAATGAAGCATTTTCCAAGCTAAGCTCAAACCGATTCATTAAAAAATTGGCTATATTTGAGTTCATCCCTACATCAGCTCCTACCAACATAAATATGCCCAAAACGAGTGCCAAAATAAATCTGTTTTTGAGCAAAGAAAAACAACTACTAAAAGTTGCTGGTTCCTCTTTCGATTTCATCTCAGGTATCCTCGTTGAATAAAGCCATATAGCTGATAAAAATGAAGTAATGGAATATATTGCGAAAACCAGTTTCCAATCTCCAAACTGAATAGCCACAAAGGTTGTTATAATAGGCCCTAACAAAGAAATACTTGCTTTCAAAAATTGAGAAAAGCTCATGTAACTTGAATATTTTTCCTTAGGGGATACATCATAAAGCAATGGATTGGCAGATACATGCACTATAGTATTCCCGATCCCAAGAAATACAAAAGCTATCATTATCAAAGGAAAGGAATAATAAATAACAGGGATTAGCATCCCCAGTCCGGTAATAAATATACCAAAATTAAGCATTCTCTTCTTTCCTAACCTATCCTGAAGAATTCCCGCAGGAACTGCTAATACAAAAAACCAGAACAAAGCCATTGAGGGAACCAATTGTGCGATATCATCTGTAAGATTAAAATCTTGTTTAATAAAACCCGTAGCCACACCTACAATATCATCAAAACCCAAAATAACGAACGAAGTAAATACAGGAAGGGACTTTGAAAGCAAAAATTTAGATTTTTTCATTTGAAAATTTTACAAAAATTTATACAGCACTAACACTGATGATTCGTAAACATTAATTTTCTTAAAACATACAAAAGACACTGTCATATTAAATGGGTAATTTAAATGTTACAATTCCCCATTTATTCAACACCCCATTCTTTATTGGGTTCTTTGCCCAAAGTAATTTTAAGACGACCTCCTTTACTAAATTCCTTATGCGTAAACCAAAATTTATTTAGCGCATCACCATTTAACTCGGCATTTTGTATATAAATATTTTCAGGACTATTATTCTCTGTTTCAATAACAAATGAATCTCCATCATAATAATTGCTATCCAGATGTATGGTTATTTTATCAAAAATAGGACTTGTTATTTCGTACTTAGGATTTACATTGGCCCCTCCTTCTATATCGAATAAACCAATTGCCATTAATACACCTAAGCCACCCATTAATCCCTGGTCTTCATCACCCTTATACCCCCCATACGGAGAAACGTCACTATATTCTTCCTTAATCTTACGCACCCAATATTGAGTTAACCAGGGTGATCCCGCATGATTAAACATGTGTGCCATGGCTGTTCCCGGTTGATTGCAGTAATCCGTCCAATTTGCATCTATTCTTTTATTCTTAATTCTACAAAATCCTGAAGGTTCGGAAATTCTAAATTGACTATCAAGCCTTTCTACAAATTCTTCCGTCCCTCCAAATAATTCAATTAACCCAAGTATATCGTGAGGAACATAATAAGAATAAATAGCAGAATTACTTTCACAAAATCCATGCAGATTCAAGGGATCAAAATCTACAATCCAATTACCACTCGTGTCTTTGGGATGTATATAGCCGGTAATTGGATTCCATAGATTCTTATAATTTTGAGATCGTCGTTTTAAATTCAAGTAATCCTCCTTTTCCCCAATTCCTAATGCCATTTGTGAAAGGCACCAATCCTGATAAGCATACTCCAATGTCATGGATGCATTTGCATGGGTATGAAAACCATTAAGGTTAGATCTCCCATCCGGTACATACCCCTTTTCTATATACAAAGACATCCCTCCTCCTGAGGGATTCTGCCCAAATTCATATCCCGCACGACTTCTGATACCTCCCGGAAATGCATTTTTCTTCAGTCCTTCGTAGGCCAAATCAATATCGTAATTACGAATCCCCTTATTATAGGCTGCTGCAAAAAAGGAAGAGGCCGGATCTCCGATCATAACATAGGAATAATTTCCCCCCGTAGATCCGCGTGGTATCGTTCCTCCATTTTTATAGATATCGACCATTGTATTACAAAACGCATCCATAACCTTCGGATAAGCCATTGACCATAGTATATTAAGCGACCAATGACTCCCCCACCAGGCATCAAAATTATGGTGAGGAAATTTAGGTTTTCCTTCTTTATTCAAATCTACCTGTCTTATTATCGGGTAGTCTCCTCTGCGATCCATATATTTTCCATTCACATCACTAACGATTCGGCGACCTAATAATGCATGCCATAAATCCGTATAAAATTTAACCTTTTGTTCTTTCGAGCCCCCTTCTATTTCAATCCGGCTTAACCAAGCGTTCCATTCATCGTAAGAATTTTGTTGGGCTTCCTCAAAATCCCAATGGTCTAATTCAGATTCAAGATTTAGTTTGGCCTGTTCAACACTCACATAAGATATTCCTACTTTCAGCAACACTTCCTCCTTTTCTTCAGTTGAAAATTTTATAGCTAACCCAGAATTAGCTCCAGCCACTCTTTCAATAGGTCCATTCTTTACAATCTCTCCATCTTTCCATGTTATTATCCTTTCAAAAGGTTTATTAAGTCTAGCGTAAAAATAAACCGGTGTCTCTTTTGGACGGCGTCTTATACCTTCCATAATTTCATACCCGGCAATATCTGTTTCATTAACTTTCCATGCTTCAGAATAAATAGTAGCCCCATGACCGACCTGGGCACCTCCATCAAATAAAATATAGCTGTTTTGGTTTTTTGGGAAAGTGTATTTATGGAAACCTACACGAGTAGTAGAAGTTAATTCAGCCTGAATTCCGTAATCATCCAATTGAACTTTATGATAGCCCGGTTTAACAATTTCATTTTCATGTGTAAATCTGGATTTATAGACTTCTCCTCCCTTGTGCCCTTGAAACTTTCCAACAGTCGGCATAACAGCAATACCTCCCATTTCCCAGGCATGAATATGACTAAAGCATTGGATATGTTCACTATCATAAAGATATCCTGCCCCCCAATCCCCTTCAGGATTAGTATCCGGGCTTAAATTAACCATACCAAAAGGCCGGCATGCTGAACTAAAAAAGAACCATCTTGCTCTTGGGGCTCCAGTATCAATGTAGGGATCGACCAAATTTACCGGACGAATATCTTGTGACCAAATTTCAGTAATTGTCAAAAGAAATAAAAGAAACAGTAAATTATATTTCATTAAATTATATTTTTTCAGTTATTATAAAATTCAGCATCATTGTTAACAGATTTTTCCCAATCGTTTAGTTTGCTATTTAATTCTTTCACAATCTCCGGCTCATTATTTATTAAATTATTAGATTCACTTTGGTCGAGTTTAAGATTATATAAATATTGTTTAGGACTGTCAATTTCTTCAATGAGTTTCCAATCTCCAGAACGAACTGCTCTGTACTCAGTGGGTATATTTCGAATCGGGCCATCAATCCTCCTCCAAAAAAGCGTTCTTTCTACTTCCTTCTCGTGCCTCTTTAATATTGGCATTAAATCAATACCATCTTCTTCATATTTATTGCTATCTACTCCAGCAAGCCTTAGAAAAGTAGAAGTCCAGTCCATAGTGATTGCAACCTGGTCAGAAGTCTCACCTTTTGGTAACACTCCTTTCCATTGAGCTATACAAGGAACTCTAATTCCCCCTTCAAAAAGATCTCCTTTATATCCTCTCAAGGCCCCATTTGATACATAAGGGGCATAATGAGCTCCTCCATTATCCGATGTAAAAACAATTAAGGTCCGATTGCTTAAATTCAATTCAGAGATCTTTTGTAAAATGCGACCTACGGTAGCATCAACACTTTCCACCATCTCAATATATGTTTCTGGATTACCTTCTTTCTGCCAGGATTTATGTTTCGGTTTTACTACTTTATCCTGGTCATTTGGTCCTAAATAAGGAAAATGAGGTGCAAGATGGGAAAGGAATAAAAAGAATGGAGAAGAGCGATTTTTCTCGATAAATCTTAACGCTTCATCTGTAATAAGATCCGTAGTATATCCCTTTCGATTAATAGAATCATTACCTAACCACAAATCATGTACGCCTATTCTGTCCATATGGTCAAAATAGTGATGATTCCCTCCTAAAATTCCAAAGAAATCATTAAACCCTTGTTGCAACGGCCTGCGATCATAATCATATCCAACATGCCATTTGCCAAAAAGCCCACAATCATATCCTTTTGATTGTAAATCATTTCCAATCGTTCGGCCTTCAATGGGCAATCCCCTCCCCATTTCTTGATAATGCAACGCATCATCAAGTCCAATACGTTGTTGGTATCGTCCTGTCAAAAATGCCGCACGGGTAGGTGAACAAATCGGAGCATTTGCATAAAAATTAGTAAACCGTACGCCATTTTCAGCTAATTTATCAATATTGGGCGTTTCAATATCCAAATTACCATAACAACCCAATTCACCATATCCGTGATCATCTGTCATGATAAAAATGATATTCGGTTGCTTTAGTATATCGTCCTTTTCAGAACTACAAGAAAATGCAATTACTGCTACAAGTAAAACAACAATTTTTAAAAAGTAATGTCTCATGATAAATTTGATTTACAACATTTATTTTCTCTCTTCATATTTGTAGTATTTAGGATTCAATTCTGAAGGAACTGTAGCGTCGATACTTTTCCGCCAATCCTTAAGTTTTTGATATAGTTCTTTGACCTTCTCCGGCATTTTGTCAACTAAATTATAACTCTCCCCTATATCCTTTTCAAGGTTATATAGTTCCAGTTTGTTATCCTCAAAAAATTCAATTAATTTATAATTGCCAGAACGGATTGCACCCACTGGTCGGGATCTGTAAGTCCCTTTCTTTGCTTCCAAATAACACGGGAAGTGCCAGTAAATTGCTTCCCTGGAAAATGTTCTTTCATCCTTAAACAATGGAACTAAGCTTTTGCCATCAAGAGCCAATGTAGGTGGTCGCTGGATACCGACAACATCCAGAAAGGTTGGTAGGAAATCAACACTATTAACCGGAACACTGCATTGGCGATTTGTATCAATTTTCTCAGGCCAGTAAAATATTAATGGTACACGAATCCCCCCTTCATAATACATTCCTTTTCCACCTCTTAAAGGCTCGTTTGAAGTAATTCCACTTTGTCTCCAAAATATATTATCATTTCTGTACCCACCTTCACCTCCATTATCAGAATAAAAAACTATTAAGGTCTTCTTGTCAAGGTTCAACTCCTCAATCTTTTTTACAATCTTTCCTACTGCTTTATCGAGGCTATAGATCATGGCTGCATAAACAGGATCATTCTGCCCATTATTAGCTTCCTTGACTTCAAAATGTTTTATATCTTCTTCTTTTGCCTGAATAGGTCTATGAGGAGAATAACTTGCAAAATATAAGAAAAAAGGATTCTGCCTATTTTTTTCTATAAACTGAGTAGCTTCTGATGCAAGTCGATCAGTAAGATACTCTCTCTCAGGTCCATCTTCCAACATAGGGTTACTATATGGACTAAAGTAAGATTTTGGGTGACCTGCATGCCAACCTCCAACATTGACATCAAATCCTTGTGACTTAGGTCCATAATGCGGATCATCTCCCAAATGCCATTTGCCGATAAGAGCAGTTGCATATCCTTCTTCTTTTAAAATTTCTGCAATGGTAACCTCTGAAGAGTCTAAGACCGGTTCGTTATTTACAACTTTTCTATTGAATATTGGAATTAATTTTCGAAGAGAATCTGGCCCCCGGTCTGGGTTTCGTACGGTATAAACACCATTCTTTGGAGAATATCTTCCAGATAAGAATGCTGCTCGTGTAGGAGCGCAGTTAGCAGCACATGCATAAGCATCTGTGAATACCATACCTTTCTTTGCAAGATTGTCGATATTAGGGGTTTCATAATATTTACTTCCCATAAAACCAACATCTTTCCAACCTAAATCATCAGCCATAATAAAGACGATATTCGGAGAAGGTTGTTCTTGTTTTGCCAAACTGTCATTACACATAAAAGCCCCGATACTAATTAGAGGTAATAAGTTAAGAAATAATTGCATATAGATATAAAAAATTGAATTGCAACAGAAGAAAATATTCCTAAAAGTTATTTGAGCATAAATCATCAGCAAATAGGTTGTTTCACCCTTTATTCACCCCCTAATTCTAAAAGAACAGCATAACCAAAAAGCTTAAATAATACTCAATCAATTTCTTAGTATCCCGGGTTTTGAGGAAGTACATCTTCTCCCACTTTATCAATTTCAGATTGAGGAATTGGGAAAAGCAACCAACTGTCATCAGCATCTTTGCCAATATTTCGAAGAGCTTCCACAGCCTTTCCTGTTCTTACCAAATCAAACCATCTAACACATTCAAACATTAGTTCCGACCTTCGCTCTTTTTGTATCAGGGTTCTAAATGTGGATATATCAGGCACATCAGACCTAGTTAAAGAGTTTAAACCTGCCCGATTTCTTACTTCATTCAAAATTTCCAGTGATTGATCAGGAACAGAACCTGAGATTTCCGCTAGAGTTTCAGCATATAACAGGTACATATCCGTATATCTAATTAAAGGAAAATCCATTCCACTACTATTAGACTCAATATCATATAGATAATCGAACTTCACATTAATCCAGTGACCATCAACCCACTGATCTATGTCCAAAGCATGATAGCCGTTTACAATATTAACCTCCTTTCTCAAATCCCCATGTTCATAAGATTCCACTACGCCTGGTTCAAATGTTATATGACGTGCTAGAGGCCGATACTTGCCAATAAATTCTTCATATCCCGAGGCTTCTCCTTGATTTCCAGCGCTAAATAAAACCGACAAAATAACTTCTTTACCTTTTTCGTTTCCCCCATCCTCAGCAAAAATGTCAGAATATGATTCTGCAAATGAGTATGGACTGCTAAACAGGATATTTTCTAATAATAGCTTGGCATCCATCCATCTATCTTGATTATGAACTTGGCCACTAAGTGTAATATACACCCTAGCCAATTCTCCTTCAGCAGCATATTTAGTAATCCTCCCATAATCACTGCCCGGAACTGATGCAGGTAAATGATTTATCGCAAACATATAGTCTTCTTCTATTTGCCGGTAAATTTCAGATGGTTTCGCAGAAAACGTATTAACCGCTTCAAGAGAGCTAATTTCCGTGTCAACCAATGGAACAGAACCAAATAAACGTACTAATGCAAAATATGCTTCTGCCCTAAAGAATCTTGCCTCTGCTTGTATTCTGCTTTTAACATCACTTTCAAAATTCTTTTTACTTTCAATTTTATCTAAAATTATATTAGCGTTACTAACAACCTTATATAATCTATTCCACATACCAGCTGTAGTATTAAGAGTCCAATTATTTGAACTCACCTCATATCCAAGTTTTTGATTCTCTCTATCATAGGTATCACCTCTGAATTCAGTATAATAAGTCCATAAACCTGGATAAATACTTTGCCATGAATCATAGACAGATACTATTGCATTTTCAAAATCTTCCTGGGTCTGGTAAAATGAACTCACATTGGTTTGAGTTATAGGAGCTAGATCCAAAAAATCTTTACAGGAATATTGTAGAAATATTATATTAGTGATCAGGAATAATTGAATTTTATTAAATTGTATTTTATTCATCACATACGATTTTATTTATTAAAAAGACACATTAAGGCCAAATAAAAATGTTCTAGAGGTTGGGTATATACCATAATCATTTCCGCCAGAGGTGGCATTCCCATTATACATATCAGCTTCGGGAGAAAAGCCAACATCAGAATAGTAGTCCCAGGTGTACAAATTCTCCCCTTGTACATAGATTCTAACGGAAGAGAAGCTAAGTTTATTCAGAATTTGATTGGGCAATGTATATCCTAAGGTTATATTTCTTAATCTTATATAATCACCATCATAAAGCATTCTGCTTGTAATTTGGGCACCCGCACCTGTGTTTGCCCCCCACATTCGCGGGGTCATACCGTCACCCGGATTATCAGGAGATCGCCACCTGTTCACCCAATGTTTAAATTTAACATTATGAGCTCCCTGGGGCCTATCAAATTGTCTTCCGATAATATTAAATATCTTATTTCCTCCTGCTCCGTTAAGAAAAATGCTTAAATCAAACCCTTTATAACTGAATTGATTGGTTAAACCCCAAAAGTATTTCGGAATATTACTTCCCAAAATTTGTCGATCTCCTTCATCTATAGTTCCGTCTCCATTGTAATCTTCAACTATAATGTCCCCCGGTTGCGACCCCGACCAGTGAGGTGACGATTCAATTTCTTCCTGAGTATTATATACCCCCGTCTGTTTCAACAGATAATAAGATCCAATTGGTTGACCAACTGTCGTGATATTAAAATCATTTTGAAAACCTCCAAATATAGGAGCATCATTTGGGCCGAGTTTTAAAACCTTATTCTCCAAAAAAGATATGTTAAAACTTGTGGACCAATTCAACTCTCCATCTATATTCACTGAATTGATACTAAAGTCAACACCCTTATTTTCAACCTCGCCATAATTTTGTCTTTCATCGGAAAACCCGGTAATTGTAGGTACAGGTACTCGCAACAATAGATCATTTGTCAAGTTGTTGTAAAAATCGATTCCTAATGAAAACCTATTGCCAAATACCCCTAAATCCAGTCCAATATTAGTAGATGTAGTTTTTTCCCAACTCAAGTTCGGATTTGAAATTGAACTTGGAAATAAACCTGGAGTAATAGTTTCATTTGTTCCAAAAAGATAACTAGAAGTACTCATTCCACCGATTGCCGCATAATTACCGATAGAATTATTACCTGTTATTCCCCAACTAAACTTAAACTTTAGTTGACTAATAAACTCTGAATTTTCCATGAATTCTTCACGATCAACCTTCCAAGCCATGGAAGCAGACGGGAACCATCCCCATTTAGTATTTGCCCCAAATCTTGAACTTCCATCCCTACGTATACTGCCTTGAAATATATATTTGTCATCAAAAGAATAATTTACCCGGCTCAAGTATGAAAGAAGTGACCATTCACTCATTTGCGTATTTGCATTATACTCAGTCGCTGCATTCAAAGTAGTAACATAATCATTTGCAAATCCATTAGCTCTTATAAATGATGACTTATTCTCTTGTTTTTGGGCTGTAAATCCCAATATGGCATTTAATTTATGTATATCATCCAGAGTTTTGGAAAAATTAAAAAGGTTTTCATTAAGCCAATTTAAGCTTTCACTTCCCCAAAAAGCTCCTGTAGGAGCTTGATTTCTTCTAATAATTTGATTTTCAAACTGATCTCTTCGATCATTTGAAACATTTGCTCCAAACCTTGTCTTGAAAGTTAAACCGGATAAAAGCTTAACTTCGGCATTTACATCAGCCAATAACTGTAACCGGGTCTCCTTATCCTTTAGATGTTCAACAATAGCCAAATTATAAGGCGACCTGTTAGCCAATAAAAACGTACTATATTCTTCCGATTCTCCCCAATACCCCAGTCTTGGAGGCAATATCGGAGTGGAAGACAAAGCTCTGTGGACAATACCCTCTTTCCCTTCGGTATCTTTATCTCGAGATACAAGATATGTTGGCGATAATCTTAGTCCAATTGACAAATATTCATTTATATCCGTGGTAATATTAGCACGAGCTGAATATCTTTTGTAGGAAGTATTTTTAACTATTCCAGTTTGATCATAATATTCCCCGGATACAAAAAATCGAGTATTTCCAGAAGACCCTGAAGCTGATAAATTATAATTTTGGGTAATTCCTGTTTGAAGAATTGCCCCTATGTGATCATATGAAGGTAAGTTAGGATCGTTTAATAGATTTTGATCGTAACGAAAATTATAAGGCCTTTCTAAAGGAGGCACACTTAGATCACCTCCTGCCTGAACCCAATCACCGTCTTTTTCATCAGCAATTAATTCCATTTGTTCTTTGGCATTCATCATTTTTGGTATGCGCTCTACATTGGAAATTCCTGTAAAAGCATTCAAATCTAATTTTAATTTTTGGCCCTTTTCCCCTTGTTTTGTTGTAACAATTACTACTCCATTTGATCCTCTTGATCCATAGATCGATGTGGCTGCAGCATCCTTAAGAACTTCTATCGACTCAATGTTTGCAAGGTTCATATTTGCAAATGTACTCCCATCAACGGGGAATCCATCTACTACATATAAGGGTGCCACACCCGCTGTTACAGACCCTACACCACGAACCCGAATATTCGCATTTTTCCCGGGTTTACCCCCACTTTGCTGAACCAAAACACCTGACATCTGTCCTTGCAATGCTTGATCCACTCGAGCCACCGGCCTTTTTTGTAATTTTGCACCGCTAACTTTCCCAATTGCCCCTGTTACATCACTCTTCTTCTGCGTCCCATACCCCACGACGACCACCTCATCCAATGTCTGAGAATCTTCCAGTAATGTAATTGTTATTTCGTGCTTTCCGTTTAATGGAACTTCCTGGGTCTGGTAACCAATATACGATACTATCAATACCGCTTCTTCATCGACATCCTCCAACATAAATTTCCCATCAAAATCGGTAGCTGTACCCTTATCTGTCCCCTTGACCAATACATTCACCCCGATCAATGGTTCACCTGCCTGATTCGTTACCGTACCCGACACATTAATTACCAGACGTTTATTGTAAATATCCAATGCCGAATGGGTGTGTAATCGATCTACGGTTTTTCCAGCTCTTTTCGCCATGGTCTTTTTTTCGCTATCGATGATTTTACTCAAATGCTGGATCATATTTTCCAGCGACTCAATCCCTTCTTTATCATTCCTGTACAGGATGACATACCGGCTTTCGAGAATGGTATATTTCAACTCTGTTTTGTCCAATGCAAAGTCCAGCGCATTATCAATGTTTTCCATATCCTCATCCGGAACCTCCACTTCGACAGACTCTACAATTCTCCGGTCGTAGGTAAACAATACGTTATATTTGGCTTCCCATTTGCGAATTAATTCTATTAGTGCTCTCTTTTCACCTTGAATCTCCTTAAAGGTCCCTGCAGTTTTTTTAGCTTTTGCTTCTTTAGGCATTGTGAGGCACAGACACACTACACCCACTACCATAAGGAAGCCCATGGTAAATTTCCATTTCATTTTCACATTATTTTGTATTAAATAATTCCTGCTACTACGTAGCTTTATTTTTTAAGTTTTACTATTTCTCCAACTTGTTCCAGTTTCGCACCCAATGACAACTCCAGTGCACTTTTCATCACCTCCCAATTGGCATACGGGACTCCAACATCCATTGGGATATCAAGCATAGTAGTATCTTCGACTTCAAATTGCTTTCCATATATTCCTTCCAACCGGGTAAGAATTTCCCCCAGGGGCTGATCTATGAACTTCAGTTCTCCTTCGGTCCAGGACGCTGCTTCGGCCTTGCTTACGTCCTTATATTTTTCTAATTTTCCACTGTTTACAGGTTTTATCACCCGGTCGCCACTGGTCATCAACAGCTGTGTCGAGTCACCGGATCCTGAATTGAAACCCAGTTTGATTTTTCCATCGTACAAATACACATCAGTCCCCAGGACATCTTCCCGCACATTGAAAGAGGTACCCAGTACTTGTATACTGGCATTTTCACTTTCCACCTCCAGAGGAACATTATCCATGTGGGCTATATCAAAAAAAGCTTCCCCGGTCAGCTCTACTTCCCGCTGCCCGACCTTTTCCCAGTCCGCATTCCAGCGAATGGTTGAATTGGCATTGAGTAGTACTTCACTATTATCTGATAATTCAATTTGCAACGTCTCACCATTCCCCGTACTGTACTCTTCCCAACCCAGGTCCCGGTTCCAAAACCATATCGAAGCAGCTAACAGCACTGCCAGTGAAGCGGCTACAGACCAGCCTGCTATTCTCAATACCGATCGTCTCTTAACAAGTTTCTCAGGAAAACCGTTTTCCGGCAATGGATGTCGGTCTCCTATCTCACCCCAATTTGCTTTCAGAGGGTCTTCAATCCACTCCTTTACTTCGTCTTTACCAGATAGGTCTAAAAGTTCTTCCAATTCATCCGTCGAGATGGTATTCTCCTGGTATTTATTATATAAAGCCTCAAAACGGACAATATTTATTCTTCTTTCTTTCATTAAATATAATCTCTAAGTATAAAGATTTTACCCCCTCTTACTCTGATGAATTTTATCAATTATTTATTCGGTAGACGGACAACCAATCCAATTGTCCCGGTTACTTTTAATTTTTTTTTAAAATTTTATATCATACCTTTGTGATTACCCCAAACCACAAAAACTAATTCACAACTAGAATACAAAAATGGATAGTATAGAAAATATACTAAAGGTTTATGAAAAAAGAATTTACGCTTTTTTCCTCAAGAACATCAAATTACCTTCTGTGGCAGAGGACCTTACTCAGGATGTCCTGATAAAGTTGTGGATCCGAAGAAAAAACCTGGGGAACATACAAAATATTGACAGTTTTGTTTTTACTATTGCTAAAAACCATGTCATAGACCACCTTCGAAAAGCAAAATCCGATCAATTATATAAAGAGGCTTTAGTCCATCAAATTAAAACCCAGGAACCAAAAGCCCTGGATAATATAATCTATAAAGATTACAAAAATATTCTTGATGGACTACTGAATGATCTCCCACCAAGACAAAGAGAAATCTTCCAATTAAGTCGAATAAAAGGGCTTTCTCATGACGAAATTGCAGAACAGCTCAATATTTCCAATAAAACAGTCCGGAACCATTTATTTGAAGCACTCAAATACCTCAAAACCCAAATTAATTTGGACACTATGTCTTTAATTGGTATAATTATACTAAACACTGCTTAAATTTCCCCATTTTTTACTAAATTAGACAGTTTTATAGAGAATCACAATAGTAAAATCTTCTATTCAGATCGCATAATTTAGAAGGCAGGTTCTTTTAAGAGCTTGTTTAAGTTTTCATAATGGAGGGAAAAAGAACAAATTTGATTTTAGACGAGGATGATTTTGAAGATAAATGCGGGACATTTATCAAGATAATCAGACGAAAAATTAAATCAAATTTGTCTTTTGTAGCCCGTTAATGGATTTTGTAAACAAGCTCTAGTGTCTGATAATCAATCATCATTCCCAAAAGAGAATTCTATTCTTATATTTGCGCAAAAATATTATTGCCTGGAAAACAGACTTAATATCGAATGGAAATGTGTCCAATATTATAATTAAATAAATATTCATCGCTTTATGGATAAGCAAAAAAAATCCAATAAACAATACGGCATCAAAGAGATAGCTAAAAGAGCCAATGTTTCAATTGCTACAGTAGATCGCGTAATTCACAACCGAACAGGTGTGGCCCAAAAGACAAAAGAAAAAATTCAGAAAATAATCAAAGAAATCGATTATCAACCCAATTTATTGGCGAGTCGATTAAAATCCAATAAAGAATTTGTATTGGCTGTCTTAATCCCCAAAGTGTCTGAAAATACTAATTTCTGGGAAGCTCCGTATAATGGTATACTAAAGGCAAAAGAAGAAATCGAAAAGTATGGTGTAATTTTTAAAACCTTCCTTTTCGAACTTTCCAATAAAGATTCATTTATGGAATCCGCCATCGCACTTCTCGATGAAAATGTAGATGGGATCCTGATGGCACCGTCTTTTGTCAAGGAAGCGGAGCAAGTAGTAAAAATTTATGAAAAAGAAAAAATACCTTACTTATTTATTGACTCCAATATTGCCGCAAATGGGAGTATTACCTATATAGGTCCCAATCTATACCACAGTGGTTTTGTAGGAGCTCAATTGACCAAATATGTCCTGCACAATGAAAAAGATGAAATCCTTGTGACCAATATTTCAAAAACGGATACGAATATTGACAACCTTAAACAAATTGAAAAGGGGTTTTCAGATTATATTACCACTAATAAAATTCACAATAGACTTCAATCAATAGCCATAAAAGACGGAGACTATAATCAATTTAAAACCGAACTCGATAGTTTTCTGGAAATTAATCCAAACATAAAATCCATTTTTGTCACCAATTCCAGAGTATTTTCCATTGCACGATATTTAAAAGAAACCAATCGAAGAAATATTACTCTAATTGGATTTGACTTTATTGCAGAAAACGTCAAATATTTAAAAGAAGGGGTAATCGATTTTCTCATTTGCCACAAACCAGAAGAACAAGGTTACAGAGGTATTATGTCTCTTTATCACCATTTGATACTTATGCAAAAAGTAGAAAAAACACAGTTTATGCCGATTGATATTGTTACGAAAGAAAATTGTGACTTCTACCCGAATTAAAAGTGAAATAATTATCATACAATTTGCCCCCAGATTACCCGTAAAATTTTAGTCTTACTAACTCTATTTTTGAAGTCATTTCAAAAAATATTCAATATTGTGGGCGTAAACCTTTTGGGGTTTCAAATTTTTTCTATATCTTTCGGTAACGTTACCGATATAATTGTAAAAGTCATATATAGATATTCAACCTTTACAAAACGAAGTTGTGGTTTTTTTATAGTTAATTGAGGCAGAGCGCTAATTCTAATTAGTTTCTCTGCCTTTTTTGATTATAAAAATTGCTTCATTCCAACGATTCCATTCCCCCAATGTTTGGCATATCATTAAACGCTACCATACTACAAAGTTATGGTATAGAACGCTATCACCTATTTTTATTATATTTCATGAAAATTCTAACGAAACTTACTTTCATGAAAAATACTTTTTATCCCTTCTTTACCTTATTAATTTTATGTATTACCTGTACTATAACCGTTTCAGGTCAATCACATTCAGACAGACCCAATTTTATCATCGTTGTATCCGATGACCAGGGGTATGGAGATGCAGGATACAATGGCAATGAAGAAATTATAACCCCCAATATGGATGCACTTGCCAATTCAGGATTTCGACTGGACAGGTATTACAGTGCACCGGTGTGTTCACCCACACGGGCCAGTATACTCACAGGAAGATATCCTACCCGTACCGGTGTATTTAAATGGGGACACGCCTTGCGGCCGCAAGAACATACTATTGCCAATATTCTAAAAGACAACGGCTACCGTACCGGTTTTTTTGGAAAATGGCATTTGGGATCTCTCCGCGAAGATCAACCTACAAACCCGGAGGCTCATGGATTTGAAACCTGGTACGCCGCAGCAAATTTTTATGAAAACGATCCCTGGATGAGCCACAATGGTCATCCTGTACAATTATCAGGTGAAAGCTCTGACGTCACTGTAGAACTTGCTTTGGAATTTATCGAAGAGATATACCAAAACGAAACACCTTTTCTCGTATTTGTTTGGCTGGGATCACCCCACCTACCCCATGAAGCAGAAGATTTCCTGAAAAACCTTTACCCGGACCAACCGGAAAACATGAAAAATTACTACGGAGAAATTACGGGAATCGATCTTGCTTTGGGTAAATTACGAAACCGATTGAATAAATTAGGTATCTCAGAAAATACCCTTCTATGGTACTCCAGTGACAATGGTGGGAAACTCCCCGAAGCAAATAACGGTATTCTAAGTGATCAAAAAGGTACCTTGTACGAAGGGGGTATCCGCATACCTTCTTTGTTGGAATGGCCGGGAATGATAGCCACGGGAAATAGTAAAGTACCTGCTGGAACGGTCGATGTTTTCCCTACGTTACTGGATTTTGCAAATATCGATATGGATATAGACTATCCGATAGATGGTATAAGCCTCGCTCCTTTACTAAGAGGCGAAATGAAAGCACGAAATAGTCCTTTGGGCTTTTGGGATTACAGCGAAATTAAAGGGCACAGTATGAGAAGCGACCAAATAATTCAAAACTATAAAAAATATTTGGATGGAGAAGCAGACGAAAGTGTAATTAATGATGCCCTGTTAAATACACCTGACCAAAATTATATAGGGTTGGAAAAATACCCGTATTCAGGCGGTTTTGCATGGATTGAAGAAGACTGGAAATTACACCAAAAGGGAAATTCCTTTGAACTATACAACCTGGCAGAAGATCCGGGAGAAAAAAACAACCTCATTTCCAACTACCCGGAAAAAAGTAAAAGCATGAAGTCTAATTTAAGAAAATGGCAAGAATCCGTTATCCGAAGCATCAAAGGCTATGATTACTAAAACCTCTGTTTCATAACTATAATGTAATCTGAAATGCTAAGATGCAACCTTCAAGCCTGTATTAAAATAACACTACTATCAATAGTAGTAGTTGCATGTAATACTATAAAAAAAAGTACCATTAATCACCGAATTGAAAAAAAATCCCTGGAATATGATTTGATTACAGAAGATGGAGCCTGGTGTTGGTTTTCTGATCCCAGGGCATTGTATTACAAAGGTAATCTTGAGAAGATTTATTGGGGATATATCAATAGCCAGGGAGATGTTATGGTCAGTTCTCGCAATCAAAAAAATCAAAAAATTGAAAATTTTATTTTACATGACACTCTGGAGATTGACGATCATAATGTACCCTCACTTTTAATGCTTCCCTCTGGTCACTTACTCGCATTTTACAACGAACACAACGGGAATGTATACATGAGAAAAAGTATAAACCCGGAAGATATCACCCGTTGGCAACCGGAACAAATAATCGCAAAAAAAGAGAGAGACTTCAATTACACATATACTAATCCTGTACGGCTGGAAAGTGAAAATGGACGGATTTATATATTTGGCAGAAAAGTTGGCCCCACCCGATCATTTGATAACTGGAAACAATATTATAAATTTTCTGATGACAATGGAGAAACCTGGAGTGATGAAAAAATAATCTTTGACAACGAAGGTCGGATCAACCCTCCGTATATGAAAGTATTTTCCAAAGGAAAGTCAAGAATAGATTTTCTATTTACCGACGGCCATCCCAAAATTGGGGACGATGTCTCAGTTTACCATATGTATTATGAAAATGGAAAATTCTACCAAACCAATGGGTCCGTATTGTCAAATTCGATACAACTCCCCATTCCTATGTCCAGGGTCAATAAAGTTTACGACGCCCGAAAATCTAAAATAAGGGGATGGATTTGGGATATTGGTTTGAATAATCAAAATCATCCTGTTATTACATATGCCAGATTTCCCAGGGAAACAGACCATAGATACCACTATGCCTACTGGGATGGTCGGGAATGGATAGACCAGGAGATTGCACGGGCCGGTGGCTTTATGACCGCTCTAAATCAAGGGGATGAAGTGAGAGAAGGTCATTATTCAGGGGGAATTGTGCTTAATACCCAAAATACTAACCAGGTTATTTTATCCCGGCAAATAAACGGACACTTTGAACTGGAAGAAAAATTGCACATGCAGTACGGGAATTGGAAAACCACAACCCTAACTTCCAATTCCGAAAAGGATAATACAAGACCTTACATTATTCCTGGCCTATCCAATTATCCTATTATCTTGTGGATGAGCGGTTATTACAACCATTATACTAAATACAATACCGGAATACGATTATTTGAATATAAAAAATGAGTAATAAATGCGTTGTTTTCAGCATTAGTCCTTCGTAACAGATTACCTCAGTTATAGACCGTTATTTTATTTATATCTTACCCAAATTTGCAACGGAAAACCTTAGGCATATACTGAAGATATTTTATAAAAAACCTATTGAATATTAATTCGCTTTATACATGGAAACCCCGCCACGAAGTGATCCTTAGGGTAAAGACTTTCGGAAAACTATGCCGATTTTACATAAAAATATTTGATCCCCAATGTAATATCCCTGAGTAAAGATGATGAGAGTATTCACACTATATCATTTTTAGCACTCCTCATAGCTATTTTCGATATATACCGAAAAGAAAATGCATATAAGGAATAGTAGCATGGTTCGCCAGTAGAATTTTATCCGGAAAATTCAACACAAGGAAAGGAAATGGCCAGAAATGATATTCCTTTACCCCATATATTAGATACTAACTAGAGAATATTGTCATCAAATTCTACACCTCCCGGTTGATATAGCTAATTATTGAAAAATAATACCGGTTTTTAAAAAGATAATAATATCATATTTAAAAATAATACGGGATCTTTGAAAATACAGATATTCCGGGTAAGAAAAGCGAAAGAAATCGGAATTTAATGAAATATGTAGTCATTTTTCTCCACCTCTGTATGAATTTCTTTGGTGCAGAATGTGAAGAAACAAGGCTCGTCTCCCGGATCAATCGTCATGGTTATAGTCTTTAAATTTAAATAATGAATACGTGAAGCAAAGGTACCACATTCAATTTTTTTTAATTATCCTTTTATCTATACTATATAAATCGTCGGTATATGCCCAGGAAATTAATTTTGCAGGCTTTTTAAAAAACACGGTTGAATCCGACCAGGCCTTTTGGGTTAGGGTGCATGCTGCCGAAGCTTTGATTACAAATAATTATTCTCTTAATTCGCAAGATATTTTTGCGAAAGAACTACAAGGAAATAGTTCGGAAAAAATTGGTGCTCTCAGGGTACTCTATAAGGGAAGTGCGCAGGATACTTTGAAAAAAGATAGTATTGCCCGTGAAATATTAAATGTTTTTACCACATCTGAAGATCATAGAACCCGATTAGTAGCACTGGAAACAATGGGAAAATTGGGACTTTTCTTTCCAAAAAATAAAGAAATATCAGAAATTGCCAGTCAGGGGAACGGAGGAATGCAAACCATGGCACAATGGGTAGTAGCAAATTCCGGGAAGGAGAAGGACGTTGAAGCTTTGTGTGATTTTTTATTCTCTAATGATACCACTCAATTCAGATACGCAGCCTACGCATCAGGGTTTTTAAAGCCTTTGTCGAATCATCTGTTCAACCAATTGAAAAGGAAATACGAAGAACTTGAAGAGAACCATCCGTTCAGGGTGTATCTGGTAAGTGCATTATGGGTTCATTCCACTGAAATCGAAAAAAATGGATATTTGGATGATTTATTGTCCTATAGGAATGGAGAAAAATACGAACGATACGAAGTTTTTCAGGCCTTCTCAAAAAAGGGATATCCTGAAGTGCTAAAAACGGCTGAAGAGTCTTTTTCTGATGGAGATACTGATGTGAAGGTCAGTATTGCCCAAGCATACATTTCTAATGAAGAACTTACGCAAAGTCATGTCGGTTGGTTGGATTGGGTTATACTAATTGTATATGGCATCTTGCTATTGAGTATAGGTTGGATTTATTCTTATCTACAGAAAAGTAAGGAAGATTATTTTTTAGGTGGTGGGAATGTGAATCCTTTGGTATCAGGTATTTCAATGTATGTGTCTTTTTTTAGTGCTATCACTTATCTTGCTACCGCAGGGGAAGTTATAAAAAATGGCCCATTGATTCCACTTATTACCATTGCGGCGGCTCCGGTGATTTTTATTTTGGGAAGTTATCTACTCATTCCATTTTTCATGAACCTCAAGATGATCAGTGCTTATGAAATATTGGAAAAACCCCTGGGGGTCAAAGTCCGTAAAACTGGATCTGTTATCTTTTTGATGACCCGAATTGTATGGATGGCGTTATTGATATTTTTAGCTTCCAAGGCAATGGTCGTCATGATGGGCTGGGGCAACAGCACGATCGTTATAATCTCAGTATTATTGGGAATTATAACCATTGTTTATACTACAATGGGTGGTTTAAAAGCTGTCCTTGCCACTGATGTATTACAATTTATCATTCTATTGGTCGGAGCAGTTCTGACCATCGTGATGGTTGCTTTTCAGTTTGATGGGGTAGGTAGTATAATCCCCGATTCATGGTCTTCGAACTGGCAACAGGTAGAAGTATTCAATTTTAATCCTTATGTTAGGTTGTCGGTGTTTTTTGCTTTTATCAATGTAATTACGTGGTGGGTATGTACAACCGGTTCTGACCAAATGGCAATACAGCGGTTTTTATCTACTAAAGACTTAAAATCTGCCCGCAAATCATTTGCCGTTACACAAAGCGGTATGATTCTAATGACTTTTATTCTGATGTTAGTGGGTTTTTCAGTATTGAAATTTTATGAAGCCAAACCCAATTTACTCCCAGACGGGAAAGATATATTAGTGGATGCC
Organism: Membranihabitans maritimus; assembly: GCF_021729145.1. Taxonomy (GTDB): domain Bacteria; phylum Bacteroidota; class Bacteroidia; order Chitinophagales; family Saprospiraceae; genus Membranihabitans; species Membranihabitans maritimus. The sequence continues at coordinate 126,480 of NZ_JAJSLW010000001.1, forward strand.
GACTTTCTCTTTCCACATTTTATTGCTCATCAATTTCCCATGGGTATGTCAGGGCTTGTGATTGCTGCCTTGTTTTCAGCATCTATGTCAAGTTTGAGTTCCGGGATCAATTCTACCAGTTCGGTCCTAACAATGGATATACTTCCACAGTTTTTGTCAACTAGAAGATCAAATAATGAAATCAAAAATATCAGGATCATAAGTGTAATCGTAGGAGTGGTAGTTGTTCTACTGAGTTTGTTAATTCCATTGGTACCCGGGAATATTATTGAAGTTACAGCCAAAACCAACGGGCTTTTTATTGCACCGTTGTTTAATTTGTTTTTTATGGCCCTTTTTATAAAAAACCCCAGACCGTTTAGTGTGATTTTCGGATCGTTATATGGTTTCTTAGCTGCATTTACCGTCGCATTCTGGGATGTTTTAACGGGAAATCCACCCTGGTCATTTTTGTGGATAGCTATTACTTCTTTGGTTGTCAGTATTCTGTCCAGTCTTCTCTTCAATAGAATATTACCTTCAAAAGTAGGAATGCAGAAGGGGATATTTTTGACAATGGTTTTAGCGTTGCCCTGGATTATATTTTTCATTGTTATTTAACGAATTATAGATTATATGAGGAAAAGTAAAGTTTTAAAGAAATTAAGAAATAATGAATTTGTAAGTTGCTTCAAGGTAAACCTGGTTGACCCTCGAGTATCAGAAATCGTAGGCTTATCGGGTTTTGATTGTATTTGGGTTGACCAGGAACACATCGGGCAGGATTGGTCCGGATTAGCAGCTAATATTTGGGCCTCAAAATCCCAAAATACCGATATCATGGTTCGCGTCGAACGCGGAGGTTATAATGATTATATAAAACCTCTCGAACTAGATGCAACCGGAATCATGGTACCTCATATCATGAGTGCAGAAGATGCGAGAAAGGTGATAAAAATGACAAGATTTCACCCACTGGGAAGACGGCCGTTGGATGGTGGAAATAACGATGCAGCATATACTATGATGGATTTCAATCAATATATCCTCGATTCCAATCGCGAGCGCTTCGTGGTTTTACAAATTGAGGACCCCGAACCACTTGATGAATTAGATGAAATAGCTTCATTGGACGGATTTGATATGCTATTTTTCGGTCCCGGAGATTTTAGCCAGGGTATAGGAGCGATTGGACAATGGGATCATCCGGAAATTAAAGAAGCCCGGTTAAATGTAGTAAAAGCAGCCAAAGAGCATGGAAAATTTGCAGGAACGGTTGGTAGTCCTGAAAATTTACAGGAACTGAAATCTATGGGGTATAATTTTGTGAGTGTGGGTGCAGACGTAATTGGTTTGGTTCAGTATTGCAAAAAAATGCTGGCAGCATTTGGTGAAGATGCCTCCGAAACGGGGTCAGGTAGTTATTTTGAAACAACTTAGATCCATGAAAAAACGGAAACTGGGAAATACCGGGTTCAAAATTTCTGAAATAGCATTTGGAGGTGTAGGCATCGGTATGCCTTATGCTGGCCAGAAAATGCCCGAAGAGTTGGATTCAATTCATTTATTGGAAAAAGCCCTGGATGGAGGAATTAATTTTTACGATACAGCAAGGATGTACGGGAGAAGTGAAGAAATGTTGGGGAAGGCATTTAAGGATAAACGGGAGAAAGTGGTTATCAATACCAAGTGTGTTCATTTCCTAGATCAAGATGGAAAAATACCCGCCAAAAGAGAACTCGTGAAGATAATACATAAATCATTGGAAAACAGCCTGAAAGCTCTCCAAACAGATTATATAGATGTCTATATGCTACACCAATCCTCTTTAGATATTTTGAAGAATGAAGATATTATTGACATCTTTTCACACCTTAAAAATAAGGGTACAATCAGGGCTATTGGTGCTTCCACTTACCTTCCGGAGGAAACTGATTATTGTATCAATAGTGGAGTATGGGATGTTGTTCAGGTCCCCTTTAATCTCATGGATCAAAGACAACAGGTACTTTTTAAAGCAGCGGTTGACAACGGTGTCGGCTTGATCGTGCGTTCTGTCCTTTTTAGAGGAATGTTAACAGGAAGGTCTTTAAATTATCACAAGGAATTGGAGAAGGTTAAAGAACATATTCAACGTTTTAATTCATTGATCGGACAGGACATACCTGACATGATAACATTAGCTACGAAATTTGTACTCTCTTATCCACCTGTTAGCTCAGTACTGATAGGTATGGATCAAATGAAGCATTTGGACAAAGCCTTGCAAATTGCCGACGGGAAATACTATCCTCAAACTCTATTGGGAATATTAGAAGGAATGGCATTTCCGGAACCTGAATTTTTGAATTTACCTCAATGGGATAGGAAAGGCTGGTTAAAAAATTAAAATTAATATGATAAAATTAGGTATAATAGGAATGAGTACGGGAAATGCCCACCCATATTCGTGGTCTTCGATAATAAATGGGGCATATAATGGTAAAGAAATAGACCGCATTGGATATCCTGGTGTCACGGATTATCTGAACAGGAACAAAAGTGACCTTGGCATTGGAGGAGCCAAAGTGACCCATGTTTGGGCACAAGATCCTTCCATTTCCCAAAGCATAGCAGCTTCTTCGGATATTGACTATATAGCGGATGAATTGCATGATATGATAGGGAAAGTGGATGCAGTCATTCTGGGTAGAGATGATCCGGAGAATCACAGGGAAATGGCAGAGCCATTTATTAAAAACAATGTTCCCATTTTCATAGACAAACCGCTTGCTTCCAATCGTGAGGACTTGAATTATTTCAAAAATGAGATAGAAAAAGGAAAGTTTATTTTTTCTTGTTCTTCAATGCGCTATGCCAAAGAAACTCTTATTGCAAAGGACTCAATTGATTCCCTTGGTGAAATTCAACTTGTGTCTGCTACTGGAAAAAAGGATTGGATCAAATACGGAGTACACATGATGGAGGCCGTGTTTGCTGTTTTAGATGATCCATTACCCCGTTCAGTGTGGTCAGTAGGAGAAAAAAACAAGGAGGTAGTGTATGTAGAATTCGAAAATGGGATAGTGGCAACTTTCCATCTATTTATGGACATTTCCTCTACTTTTCAGGTAAATATTTTCGGCAAAAATGACTTTAATCACTATATAATTGGTGATAGCTATTCGATGTTTCGATCGAATTTAGAGGTTTTTATCAAATCTCTCAAAAAAGGGAAATCCCTTTTAGCCTTTGATAAGACTTACAATATCATTAATACACTAATAGGCGCTGTAGAAAGTCAAAAATCAAGTCAAAAAATCAAATTATAAGGGTATGAATGTACTGGAATCGTTTAAATTAAATGGAAAAATTGCCCTGGTAACCGGGGGTGCGGGTATTTTGGGGAAATCTATTGTGGAAGCTCTGGCCGAAGCTGGGGCAACAGTTATTTCTGCTTCAAGGAGTGCAACTTCAGGAGACTCGCTGGTAAAGGAATTTAGAGAAAAGGGTTACACTATTCATTGTATGACCTACGACCAGTCGAAACACGAGTCTATCCTGGGACTTAAAAGGGATATAAAAGCAGCTTTTGGCAGGTTGGACATATTTGTGAATAATGCGGTTGCCCGCCCGATGAAAAGTTATGACGGTTCTATTAGCGAGCTAGAATTGTCTATGAAAGTTAATGGGACAGGAAATATAGATATATTAAGGGAGATGGCTAATCTGATGGAATCCCAGAATAATGGCGGAAGTATAATTAATATAAGTTCAATGATGGGCATGTTTGGTCCTGATTTATCCAATTATGAGGGTACGAAAATGGGGACCCCGCCACCCGATTACTTTTTTCACAAAGGAGGAATGATCAATCTTTCCAATTATTTTGCAAAGATCCTGGCCGGTAAAAATATTAGGGTAAATACCATATCACCAGGTGGAATTTTCAACAACCAACCCGAGCGGTTCCTTGAAAACTATTGTAAGAAAGTACCTTTAGGGAGGTTGGCCAATGGTTCGGACATCAAGGGATTAATTGTACTTTTAGCTTCAGATGCAGGAAATTATATTAACGGTGAAAATATTCTCTTGGACGGAGGGCTGCTAGCATAAAGAAAATCCAATAAAATATTTGCAGGCATTTTTACAATCCCTCCACCTCAATTTTTTTTCTGTAGGTACTGGGATTCATACCTTTGTATTTTTTGAACTGTCGATTGAAGTTAGCAAGACTGTTAAATCCGCATTGATAGGCTATTTGAGCAATGGTACGATCTGTTTCAGACATAATTACACAAGCTTGTCCAATACGGATAGAGTTAACATATTCTACAAAAGTCATTCGAAATCTTTCTTTGAAAAAATTACATAAAGCCGTAATACTCATATTGGCTACATCAGAAACTTCCTGTAAGGTGATTTTATTTTCAAAGTTCTGCATTATATACTCCATAATAACTTTAAATCGGTCAGATGGTCCTGTCGCCTGGTTGTTTAAAAAAGCCGGACTGGCAAGAACTTCATAATCTGTAGTTTTTACAAGCCTGTCAAAGATTTCAAAGAGGGTTTTTAATCGGGCAATACCATTAATATGAAGCATTTCCTTCATCAGGTTATTAATCTCTTTACGAATCTTTCCTTTTATAGCGATTCCTCTTCCTGAAAGGCGCATCAATTTTTCCATGGATTCTAATTCAGGAATATCCGTTAAGTTGGCTCCCAAAAAATCACTTTTAAAATGAATTACGACAGCATCTGCTTCCTCTTTTGCTGTACCTTCGAAGAATTCTGGATCGTTAACCCAGACATGTGGAAGATTAGATCCCATGAATACAAGGTCGTCCCGATCAAAAAATCCAATATGGTCCCCTACCATTCTCCTCCCCCTGCTACTGGTTACCTGGACCAGTTCGAAATGCTCATGGTAATGCCACGGTGCTGGAAAAAATTGTCCTTTTTCACGAAAAACTATAAAAGATTCATGAATTTTCTGCGGTAAATTATATTCAACTGCTTTCACTTAACTAGTCTTTTAATGGGTTATAAAATAACAATTTGAAAGCAAAAAATACTACCTACTAAAATAGACTTTCGCACGGAATATAAAGAAGGCCATAATATTCAATTACGACCTTCTTATTTATTTTATCCAACTTTTGCTATGCAATCAATTTCTACTTTCAAGTTTTCTGCCAAAACAGATTGAACTGTGGTCCTGGCAGGACGAACACCCGAAAAATAGGATGCGTATATCTCATTGTACCTGTTAAAGTCATTGATATCGGCTAAATGCACTGTACACTTTACAACTTTATCCAAAGAGGAACCTGCTGATTCCAATATGGCTTTCAGGTTTTGCATGGTCCGATGTGTCTCTTCCTCAATTGTTCCCAATTCAAATTTGGAACTTTTAAAATCAACGGAAGCTTGCCCGCTGACATATACCATACCGTCAATAACGACTCCATCAGAGTACGCTCCTGTTACGAATCCTTCTGCTCTATCCGGATGAACTACTTTTTCCATAAATTCTAATTTTATATTTACAATCAAATGTTTGTTTCAAATGTAACAGTTGTTTACGCAAACAACTTATATTTTTATTCAGATATTATATACTATTATTCAATAAAAGGTAATTAATTTTAAATATCCCCTAAAACTTCTCAACTAGTATCACTATGAATTTTCTAAGTATAGGATAAAGGATTCAAGTTAATTCCCAATATTGGGGTTACCCCCAGGCATTTTTTATGGCTCTAAGCCAGTTACCGTGCATTATTTTCATTATATCTTCTTTGGTATACCCCCTATTTCCAAGAAGTTCCGGTATTTTTTGTAAATCTGCAATGGTCTCAAGATCATATGGGCTTTGCTCTTTACCGAACATTCCGTCCAGGTCACTCCCCATTGCAATGTGATTTGTATTACCCGCTATTTGACAAATATGATCCCAGTGATCTATTATCTTTTCTAAAGGAGCACCGTCTTTTACCGGGTCCGATTTCCCCCTTATCCATCCGGGAACTATCATCCAAACATCAAGGGAAGCCCCTATCACTGCGTCCCGTTCGATAAGAATCTTTATTTGATCATCCGTTAATTGGCGTTGATGGTCTGCCAGAGACCTGCAATTGTGATGACTAGCCCATACCGGCCCCGTATATATATCCATTGCCTGGTAGAAGCTTTTGTCAGTAAGGTGTGTAACATCGAGGATCATGCCGAGCCTGTCCATCTTTTTTAATAATGCTATCCCTTTGTCACCGAGCGGTTCGGTCATTCCTGTACCATTGGCATATCTTCCGGGCCCATAATGAGCAGGCCCAAGTGCCCTAAGTCCGTATTCCCATGCAACATCAAGATTCTCAAGTGTAACTAATGAATCTGCTCCCTCCAGGCTAAGAATATATCCGATCGGTTTTTCCAAATCGGAAATATTGAAGTCATTCCAAAGGCTCAGGTGTTTATCTAAATCATCAAGATTTTTAATTTGCTTCATTTCACCGGAACTTTCCATTGCTTTATACCAGGCAAGTTGTCCCTGGGATTGGGCCCATGCTTGTTCAGGAGAATGCCACCCGGGCAAATCACTTCCCTCTTCAACATAACGTGCAATTTGTGTAGCAACCACGATTCCTATTCTACCTTCCCTCAGAGCAGGTAACGAAACGACCCCTTTTTCCCGGTCCATTTTGTCAGTCAGGCCCATTTCTCTGGCCCTTATTTTATCTATTGGCTGAGTTAGATCCCGGTTATATTCCAATGCATTCATCGATAAATCGAGGTGTGCATCAATAATTAATGGTCGTTGGATTGAGTTAAATGATCCTTTTTGTTCTGACATTTAAATGATTTAAATTTTAAGATGATTTTTTCTTCGATTCCATTTTCTCTTTTACAATATCAAATGGATATTGTAAGGCCAATTCTCGTATTTTGTAGCTAAATTCGGAATAGGTTTCTTCCCATAATTCAGCTTCACCTTCGGAATATTCATAAAAGCCATTGGCATTAGATACCCCATTACCACCAGATTTAACAATATCGTCTATTAATTTTGGCACTTCAGTGTTATTACTTAAAGTCGGCAGTAAATTTTTCATTACGTTATGGTATGCCTTCACTCCAGTAAGATCCATCCACCGAAAGATACCGGCCAGAGTCATATAATATCCTGGCACATTGCGGCAAGCACGGTCAACGTCTTCAATTGTAGCATAACCACCCTCTACCAGAAAAAGAGCTTCTCTGTACATAGAATACATGATACGATTTGTGATAAAACCCGGGATATCTTTTCGTACCAGGATGGGCTCTTTATTCCATTTATGTGAAAGAGCGTAAAGGTATTCACCTTTCTCTATTTCGCTCAGATCACCACAGATAATTTCCAGAAATCTTGTAGTATGTGAAGGTTCCATCCAGTGAAGCCCGAAGAATCTCTCCGGGTGCTGCGTCAATTTTTGAAGCTGTGTGATTGGAATGGCAGATGTATTGCTGGTCAATAATGCCCCTTCGTCTATATTTTCCTCTATTTTGCGGAATACAGACTCCTTTATTTTAATATCTTCCAGCGTACATTCCAGAACAATCCGGCAAGAGGATAATTGGTTATAATTCTGGGTTATATTCAGGTTTTTTATATAGTGATCCGGTTCTTTATCGATCAAACCATTTTTTCTGGATTTTTCAAAATGTTTACGTATCCTTTTTTCAGCAAACTCAAGATCGTCTGGGATAGGTGCGACACCCACTACCGGATGGCCAGCCATCAAAAGACAAGTGGTTATACTACATCCCATTAATCCCAGTCCAACTATTCCAACCGGAATTTCATTTGTATTCATTTTTTTGATTTTAATAATTAATAGGTAGCCCTACCGCCTGAAAGATCAAAGGTAAAGCCTGTTGTAAAACTGTTTTCCGGTGAAACTATGTATTTTGCTAAATTTGCTATTTCTTCCAGCGTACCACACCGCTTCATTGGAATTTTATCGGTCATATATTTCACCTGCTCTTCAGGCATATTTTCAACCATTTTGGTCCTGATAACAGCAGGAGCTAGAGCATTTACAGTAATACCAGAGCCGGCATATTCCTTTCCTTGCACTTTGGCCATACCAATAACTGCAGCCTTGGAGGCGGAATAAGCTAACATACCGGCATTACCTTCTTTCCCGGCTATAGAAGCAATGTGGAGGATTCTCCCATAATCTTGTTTCAACATATACGGGATTATATACTTAGAAAGCATCCATGACCCTTTGAAATTAACATTGAAAACACGCTCCATGTCCACACTGTCAACTTCATGGCTCATGATACCGGTATTTCCAGTAATACCCGCACTGTTAACCAAAATGTCGATACTACCATATTCTTCGATTATTTCCCTAATGATCCGTTGTACAGACTCTTCATTCGATATGTCCAAAACACGGGAATTTGCTTTCTCGCCTAATTCACCTGTGATTTCTTCCAGTCCGGAAGAGTCTATGTCCAGCAATAGAACTCTCACATTATTCGAAATTAATTTCCGCGCAATTGCCAATCCCAACCCGGATGCACCCCCGGAAATAACGGCTACTTGGTTTTCAAAAGATAATTTCATCATTGTACTTGCTTTATCATATAATTCAGAACTGGCCAATTGCCGGTCTAAGACACCTTGTTTTAATTTTTTGTTTGTTAATATTCCTTTACAGCACAGGAATATCAAATAACATAGAATTATTAATGTCTATGTTGCCTAATTTGCCTACATGACACAATTTTGGATAACCTGTCACATCAAAGCGAAAAAACTTTCAGTCTTTTCTGAATTACCATCACATCTGGCTCTTTTTAGCCTTCAAAATTTAGTTTAATCTAAATTTACCATTTTTCCTGTCCTTACAGACTCATCACAAGCGAAGGCTACTCTCAAACTATTGACTGCGTCCTGACCGTGGTCGGATAAGTCAACATCATTATAGATGGCATTTAACAAAAATTCTTGCTCCCGATCGCATAATTCCTGATGTCCGGGTTCATCTTCAAGGTTCACCCATTCATCTTCTTTGGCAAATCGTTCCTTATCATCAAGGTCTGCATGGTGGAAACGCAGGGATTCAGTTTTGGTATGTGCTTCAATTGACGATGATTTTCCACTACTCCCGGCATCTTTTGCGACAATAGAGAGAGAGCCTTTGGGACCAAAAACATCCTTTACAAAGAATGCCGTTTCACTTACCATCGGTCCCCAGCCGGCTTCATACCAACCAACGGAACCATCTTCAAAACGTATCTGCAGCTGCCCATAATTATAATTATCTTCTGGTATTTCATCTGTGAGTCGCGCACCAATTGCACTTACTTGCACTGGTTTTGCCCCAGTCATCTGGCACATTACATCAATATAATGTACGCCGCAGTCCACAATCGGACTCAAACTTTTCATTAAGTTACGGTGTAAGGTCCACATATCGGTTTGGCTCTGTTGGTTAAGATTCATCCTCATTACCAGAGGTTTGCCCAACTCCTGGGACATTTCGACAAATTTCATCCATGAAGGATGATGTCGTAAAATATATCCAACCACCAATTTTTTTCCAGCTTTCCTGGAAGCTTCTACCACTCTTTCTGCTCCTTCTACCGTGTCCGCCAACGGTTTTTCTACAAAAACATGACATCCTTTTTCAAATGCTTGTATAGCATAAGGTTCATGAGTATCAGGATATGTCGATATGCAAACAACATCAGGGTTGGTAGTATTCAGTGCTTCATCATAATTATCGAACAAAGGGTAATTTGCTTCCAATTTCTCATTGAGTTTCACTTTGCTTTCTCCTCGCGATACTAATCCCACTATTTCATAACCCTCCAAGTTATGATAGGAGGTTGCATGGGATGCTCCCATATTTCCACACCCTACAACTAGTACTCGCAATGGTTTGTTTTTTTCTGACATAGTATATATTTAATTTGGTAATAATTTATTATAAAACCTAATTCTATTAGATTACAGCGGCGTATGATAAATACTCAAAATAAGAGTTGTTTCTTAAATGAACTAAGAGCATGTTTAAATTTAACACTTTGGCCTGCAGCAGGCAAATTTCATCCTGTACTTCGTTGTATGTCGGTCACGTATTCCCGGCTATGTTCCCTCCTTCGGTCTCGTCCAGAACAAAATTTGCTCTGCATCGACTCAAAAGCTAATTTTAAACACACTCTAATGGTTACTTTGAATTCTTACTTTTTTTAAAGTTTTTTCAGTTCAATTTTTCGGAATAAAATCTCTGCTGCCTCAGATTGAACCTGGATTCTCCCTTTACTTGGCTTTACGTTAATTGCCTTATTTACTTCTACACCATTTAGTTTGACAATAATAGTATCACCTTTGGCGATACACTCCATAGTATTCCACTCACCTACAGGTTTTTCCACATCTTGTTCTCCGCGAAAATCGATGGTATCTTTCCATTCGGGGGAACGTCCATACCAATTTATTCTTCCGCTATTTATAGTCGCTAATTCACCCCCGGGTTGATATACAAAGGAACTTCCTTGTTTCTCTTCCGCCACGGGACTGGTAATGGAAAATTTATCCGTTTTATCTCCGACAACAATAAAATCTCCTGATCCCCCTTCTATAATCTGACACTCAATAGAATGCATCCAGGTACCATTGTACCCTCCATCTTCACCCTGGGAATGCAATAAAATTCCACAGTCACGGGCCCTATCCAACCTGGGTTCGTGGGTTCCTCCGCCCCACTTAAATTCTGTAGTCAAATGATAATTCTCATATTCTTCTTCTGTGGTTATACATCCCCATTCCTCACCGGAAATATGCAAAATTCCGTCTTGAACCGTAAAAACATTTTTGGGATCGGTGTTTTTGCCCCGGTCACGAATAAAGGTATACCAACCATCGAGGTTCTCTCCATTGAAAAGCTGTATGGTTGAATCTTGTGCTTTGCTTTCTTGCTTCGGGTCGTTACTACAAGATAAGATGAATACCCATGAGAAGAGAATACATCCAATCGCCAATCCTTTTTTAATTCTTATTATATTTTTCATTTCTTGTATTTTTTAAAATTCTTTAAATTTTTCTTGCCAAGTGCCTTTCACCTATTATGCTTTAATCAGTACAGGGATATGAATGACTATCACATAAGCCGGTGGAAGGCACCTTTTACCTCTACTCTTTCAGCTTTCTCATCATCTCCATCAATGTATCTGTTATCTTTCGGGAAGCATTTACTTCCAGGTAACTTGATTTGGCCCTCCATGTTTCGTATCCACCTAGAGCATGGTGTTCGGGTGTAGGAAGATATCCATTATAACCATTGGCTAATGAGATCGTAAACATATCCTCAAATGGACCCTTTTCTTTTAATTCCAAACCGATTTCAACAAATACTTCACATGGAATAGTAGCAATAACCAAATCACCAATTCGATGAGCTTGTAATAAAAGGTTTACACTCTCTGGAAATTCTTTGAGCTGAAGCGTTTCCCGTGCATATATTTCTTCGAGAGTTTTCATATTTGGTCCAGCAGCTTTTTCAACTATACTTTCTGCCCGTTCAATATCATTTTTATCGGGCATTCGAACACCTAACTCCATTTCTTCTTGGGTTGAATGCAAAGGCACCCAATCTTTATATTCAATATTTTGATATACCTTATATACTTCTGAAGCCACTTTATTCGCTACATAATTCATTTGAACGTATTGGCCTTTGGCTTGTAAGTATTCACCTGAAAAATCGATATTATTGATATCACCGCTTGTACCGTTTGACATAAATCCTACAAATGATGGCCCATCCTTTTTAACGCCAATTAACTCTTCAATTTTTTTCGAAAAAATACCGTAGTAATCTCCGGAAATTTCACCAGGCCCAGTTCCTCCAACATAGTGAAGCGAATAATTTGAAAATATGGCAATCGGATCTCCTTCCAGAGAAACTACAGAAACAACCGGGATTTCAGGGTCTATTGGACCTGCCGGTTCCAGGTTATTGGGATTTCCCACACCTGGGTTCATTTTCACTTTGTCTTGTGTGCCAAATGGATTCATAATCTCAGTTCCTGGTTTCATTCGCCATCTTCTATTAAAAACAAGAGAAGATTCTTTTCCAAAACCCCAACCTATTTTAGCCGGCACTCGATTCTCGTACGCCCGAATAACGGCATCAGCAATTTTTATACGTAAAAATTCTAAATATTCAGGATCCGGATCACTTTGAAAAACGGAACATGCTGTCCCTGCAGAATGGGTGTGGTTGGCCGACATCACAATATTTTTCATGGGGATTCCCGTGAATTCATGTGCACGTTCTTTAGCTTTATCAACTGTTTCCCTGTATATCATACAGAGATCCGAAACCACTATAGCTAATTGATTATCACCGTCATCCAAAACCATTCCCCTTGCATAGGTCTCGTCGTGAATATACCGAACTTGTCTATCTTGCATTCCACCATTAATACTTGTTCCGATGGGTGGAGTAATAATACTTTTGGCAGATCCTGCTCTAAAAGATTTACCACTTACCTGACCATATAAATATGGATTTACAATAGCGGTAATACCCAATAGAATCAAGATTTTTAAATTTCTGTATATTAAGTTCATAAATAAGCGTTTTATAGAATTAAAATGTACTTCCTTGTTTCAAATAAGCAATTAACCCAGCCAACTCTTCTTTGGACATAGCTTGTTCCAGCCCGTTGGGCATAAGGGACAAACCAGTATTCGTCAATGTTGAAATGGTTGACCGTAATATGGTCTCGTCTTCACCTGAACCCATTCTCAGGGTCAAACTATTTTCTGTTTCAGATAATATCCAGCCTGTAATGGATCTTCCATCGGTCGTTTGCACTGATACTGTTTGGTACGTCGGATAGACTTCATAATTAGGCACCAAAGTATGCAATAGGATAGCATCACCTGGTTGGTTCTTAATCCCTGTCAAATCCGGTCCGACCGCCCCTCCCTGGCCATTATATGAATGACACACTGAACATATATTTTCGAAAATTCGCTTTCCCGCTTCGATATCTCCATCCATTTCCAGCACTTCCTTGAAATTTTCATATATTTCCATCCGGTCTCCACCTTCCAGGTCTGCAAAAACTTCTGTTGCTAACGTCCGAATTGAACTGTCTTTGCTTTTTATTAATCTTTGCCGGTTCACGGAAGGTATATCCGTTGCCGAAATTATACCGGCTTCTATTCCCTCTAATAAAATTTCTATAAATGCAGGTTGTGAAACCATTGATGAAACCGCCACGGAACGAACCTGAGGCGTGAACCCTTTCCATATTTCCGATGATGCCAGTAGTTTTCCACCTCTTTTACTGGCCTGTCTGGATATCGCTTCAATGGCAGCTTTTTGGATTTCTGCAGAATGACCGGATTTTAATGCAGTACTCAAAATTTTCAAACTACGAGAATCTGTGGTGTATCCCAGTAATTTTATAGCCCTTATACTCTCCTCTTTCTCCCGTGAATTTTGATTTTCTGAAAGCTGGATAATTTTATCTAAAATAAGATCAAAGGTTCCCTGATCTGAATGAGTAAGTAATAATTTTATAATTTCACGTGTCGAGCTTGCGAACTCCCTGCTGGAACACCCCTCTGATAATCCCAGTAAAGTAGAAAGGTCCGAATTGGTGATCTGGTTGTCATCCACTAGTGAAGAAGCCAAATGCCTGCATTGTTCCAATGAAGCACCGTTTCCAAACATCTTCCCGAGATCTTCCATGACCAGAGAATAGGCAATACTACTTTCTGGTTCTTGCTTCTGTAACTCTTCCAGGAAAGGGAGCATCCTGTCACCGACACCACTCAACAAACCAGCTCTTGTCCAGGGGTCTTCACCATCTGAAAAAGCCAGAGATGCCAATTTATGTAACACGTCATTACCGTCTAAAAATCCCAGGACCATTGCACAATAAAAGCGTACTTGAGGATCTGAATCTTCAGCTTTTGATAATAATACTTCTTTTAAATCCTCGCTTTGTGTGGAATAATTTTCGCATAGTAACACTGCCTGACCACGTACACCTGCATGTGGATCATCCAGGGCTTTTTCCAAAACTGTTGCATCCAACTGATTGATCAAATGTAATAACCACAATGCTTTTACCCTTGATTCGGGGTGTTCGGATTCAGAAACCGATTGTTGCAAACCCTCTTTTAAATCAGGATTTTTATCTTGCAGAGCCAATCGAAAACCGGTTTGACGCAACCACTCTTCATTCGAATTAATTAATTGGATAATTTTATCAGGTGAAGTTTCAATGCCCGGCCATGATATGTCGGAAATAGATTTGTCGAATTTTTCATGGCGAATTCTGTAAATTCTTCCCATATCTTTTCCACTCTTAAAATCCAACTTATCTCGTATACCTTCCGGAACATAAGAAGGGTGATCTATAACTTTACGATGCATATCGGCAATATACATTCCTCCATCCGGCCCCTGGTTTACATATACAGGACGAAACCATTCATTTTTTGAGGCAAGGAACTCTCTTCCTTCCTCTACTAAGTCCGTACTAAATGAAGCACCATCTTGTCGAAAAACCTGGCGTTGAACCAAATTCTGGGCGGATTCACATATAAAAACATTCCCTTTATATTCTTCACCCAATGCCGCTCCGTTAAATACAAAGGTACTACTTGCAGATGTAAACGTACCCTGATGGGATCTCCCCATAAGATTGGGCATAAAATCCGAAGTAGTAGGTACATTACTAATTGGAAAGACCACCGCCTCAGCTTCTACTTTGGATGCATTTTTTACAGTTTGGCTGAAGGATAAATAAGGGTTTCTATTTAAAAATCTTGGTTCTATCACTACCTGCAAAACCGGGTGTCTGTTCGAACATCCAAAACGATTTCCAAATGCATCGATTGTGAGGCCAAATTGGCTTTTTCCACCTACTGTTTCAAACTCAAATGTTTCGGGATGAAATCTCCCGTCCGAAGCATTAAATGACACCGTATCTCTTTCTGGGAAAATAGGGGATGTTATATCTCCTCCATTCAAACCACTGGTGACATAAACCCACCCATCCAATCCCAGCGTAGGATGTGAAACTCTCAGTTGGGATGTCTTCGTATCCTTAAAACCGGTAAGCACGACTTTTCGGACATCTGCCTTACCATCACCATCAGTATCTTTTAAATAAAAAATATCCGGGGCACAGGTAATAAATACGCCTCCTTTCCAGGGAAGTATGCCATTTGGGTACGTAAATCCCGAAGCAAATTCTGTTCTGGAATCATATTCTCCGTCTCCGTCTTTGTCCTCCAATCGAACTACTTTACCTTCTTTGTTCTCAGGAGTCCCCCCTTCTGCAGGATCGGGATATCCACGATCTTCTACTACAAACAAAAATCCGGATTCATCAAATGCAAAAGCTACCGGGTCGATGACCAAAGGCTCTTTCACAACCAGGTCTAAACTAAGTCCCTCATCAAGTTGAATTTCATTCTTCGAATCATTTTCAGAAGTTTCGAAATTACAACTCCAACAAAAAACAATCATCATTACTGCTGTTCCTCGAAGAATTAATCGCCACATTTCAAAGTATTTTTTCATTCCCTATTTTTTGAATCTCTCCTTATCAAAGTTATTTTTCATTAAAATATATTCAATATGTACCCTATTATCCCCAGAGCTTCTTCCATTGTTTTTCCGGTGTTGTACCTTTGTTTATAGCAGCCTTCATCCAAATAAAATATACTATTCCAGATACGATCATTCCGTTGATCAGAGAACTAAAGAAGTTCTGAGTAAAATATCCTATGAGAAATCCTCCAATCCATGCCAAATAGGCTGCTGGATTAATCATCATATCCGGAAGTCCATTTTCGCTTTCATATAAGTTTCTTTTTGTAGGAAAAAGCCAATAATCAACAATAACTGTAATCGCTATGGGACCAATTAACCAGGCTAGGAATTGCAGGAAAAAATTAAAAATTTGATCGGGTCCGTACCAGGCAAAAAACAACGCTAAGGCCCAGCAAATCAAAAGGACCATTTTGCGGGTTTTTTCTTCGTTCTTATATTCAGGAACAGGGGGAGCAGCCATCATATTTGCTGCAAAGTATATGGCAGCCATGCACGTTGACCAGGACCCCAGAAAAATGGCGAAAAATGTAACTTCAAGTAATCCAAAACGGTCCATGATAAGGAATATATTCCATTCGCCCGTTGCCAAAGCACCAATTGTGGCGCCAATATATTGAAAAACCATCAATACTCCATACGTCAAAAATAGCCCGATAGCTGCTTGTTTTCCATTCTTATAGAAACGGGTAAAATCGGAAATAACGGTATTACCATGGAGCCATCCACCGGCAGTAGCCGTAAAAACGACAAGCAATGATGCTGTTGCCGCTGGAGCATTAGATATAATTTGTTTAAATCCACCACCCACATCGAGAGCTCCCCATATCGTAGCAACCAGTATAATAATAATAGCCGGAGCTGCCAGGTAGTCCACATAAGCAATCCATTTCATTGTTTTATAAGCCGGAATTAGAAAAATAATTGCCATTAGTAAAGTAATCCCCCAAAACAACCCCGAACCGGAACTGATACCAACCATATCTACAAAAGCATCCCGGGTAATATTCAAAATGACTGCAAACCAAACTACCGTAGTGATTGAAATAATTAAATTGGGTAAAATCACTCCTTTTTGACCATACGAAAACCGGTATATCATAGCACTTGTATAGCCCGTTCGTGCTCCGATCACTCCGATTAGTATGGCAATAATACTATTAAATGCTCCGGCCATTAATATCACAACGACTGCATCCTTAAACGGAAGTTGTGTACCTACCAATCCGCCAACTAACAAGCTGGATATAACAAGTACAAAACCCCATAAAATAAATGTATTGCTCCAGAATCCCAATCGCTTAGATTGTGGTAATTTGGAACGAACGGCATCTCCCTCGGAGCCAACTAGATTTTGAACGTTTTCATTTTCCATATTTTTCAATTTTATAGAATATTCCACCTGGAACACTATGCCATAGATTACCTCATTATTACCGGAATCGGATTCTCCACTTTACCAGGGAGTCTTTGGTTTTTACCAGGATGACCAAGATCTCCCAGGTCTTCTTTTGCTCTTTCCGACCATACCATTAACTCTTTCACTATCTCAGGATTCTCTTTGGCCACATTGTGATTTGAGGAAATATCTTCTTCTACATTAAACAATATCGGTCCATTTTCACCCTTTTCATTAAAGTGTGGGTGACTACTAAATTCATCTAATGGCAGAAATAATTTCCAGGGCCCCCGCCGGACCGCTTGCAACTGGTTCTTGTCATAGTAATAAAAGATTTCATAAGGGGTTGAGGCTGCAGTTTTTCCTTCTATCAAAGGCCAAACATCATGTCCATCTATAATTCGATCTGTAGGAACTTGAGCTCCTGCCAGGCCTGCGAAGGTAGGCAATAAGTCCATAGTTGTAACCATTTCTCTGCATACCGTTTTCCCAGGAATCGTCCCGGGCCACCACATCAATGCCGGAACCCTGAAGCCTCCTTCAGAAGTAGTATACCCGCGGCCGTAAAGCGGTTGGTTCGTCCCCCTTTCCACCCCGTCCATATCTTGTCCCATCGGTGATCCATTATCAGAAGTAAACAGTACAAGTGTATTACTTGCTATGCCCAATTCTTCTAATTTTTCCATAATCTGACCAGTAGACCAATCTAATTCCTCCACACTATCTCCCCATGGGCCGCTTTTACTTCTTCCCCGAAACCCGACTCCGGAAAATGGTTCTTTAGTACTTCCCGGCATCGCCTGGGGTAGGTAAAGGAAAAAAGGTTCGTCCTTGTGATCCGTAATAAATTCAAGTGCTTTTTCCGTATAATCCCTGGTCAATAAATTTCGGTCCACACCGGCCTGAATCGGATTCTCATTGAGCATTACCGGCAAAGGGGGCCACTGATACCCGTCAAACCTCTCTCCAATCCTCTGACCTACAGCCTGTGTCATATCATCGCTGTAAGGGATTCCATAAAAAAAATCAAATCCCTGTCGCGTAGGTAGGAAGGGGAGCTGATCTCCCAAATGCCATTTTCCAATTATACCGGTTGTATATCCTGCATCCTTTAAAACCTCAGCAATGGTTACTTCATCCGGATTCAATCCATATGGGGAAATAGGACGAAGTACTGCTCCATCCCTAGGGTTTTGGTGCATTCCTACTCGCTGGGAATAACATCCGGTCATGATGGAAGCCCTGGAAGGTGTACAAACGCCTGAAGTAACATAGAAATGAGTAAATTTTCTTCCTTCGCGGGCCATTTTATTGAGGTAAGGTGTACGATTTACCTCAGAGCCAAACGGTTCAATATCTCCATAGCCCAAATTATCGCAATAGATAATGATGAAATTAGGTTGATCAACTTGTAAGGGTTGGTTTTGTCCATATCCAATTTTTATTTGTCCCAGAAGGAAAAAAATACAAATAGATAACCCTTTAAAGTATGTAATGGTATTATTGAACTTTTTTCCAATCATTTTCAGTTATATTTTCAACTTTTGATTTATCAATGTTATACAATGTTGGAGCTTCATTTTCACCATTATACATACCATTCATGAAATGACAATTATGAACGGGAGCCTCAATCCTTACTAATGAGCGCCCGTTTCCGATCACATTTAAGGCGTAAATGTTGTTTATTTTACCGGATAATGATAGTTTCCCATACCCTTTTCCACCTAATAAAATAGCTTCATATCGATCTTGTAGTCCCTTGAATATTAAACCATTGATATACACATCGTGAATACCGGCCTGACCGCTTGCTCTTATGGCTATTCCGCGGTACCGGTTTTCGCAGGAAACATTAGTGATTACGATTTGTTCGATATCGTCTTCAGGACCGTACCATCTGGCCGAAGTAACCATTGTGCTATTAAGACTACCATTGGGTTTAGGAGCATCATAGTTTACATCGAGGTTAGAAAGTGCAATAAAATCGTCACCAGTTTTACCAGATATATTATCAATTCTAAAATACTTACATCCTTGTCGCAAATTAATTCCGTCTTTATTTGAGGTAGCTAACTTTTTCCCCTCTATGTTTATAAATTCTGAGTTTTCTATTCGAATATTGGATAGTTTTGCATTTACAGTCCGCTCAAAACTCACAGACCATGCGTGGGTATTTTCAATTTTCACGTTTTTCAAAGTAAACTTGTTGACATAGGCAATTAATATCAAAATATTTCTCCAATCACCTGTTTGTTTCATTTCTTTATTACCTGCATCGCGGCCATAACTCACTCTATAGTTTCCTTTCTCCATTTCTTTCTGTGGATCTCGCACTAATTTTCGAGCTCCATCCCCTGTTGCACGTGGATGATCTGCTCCTCTCAATGTTACATCGCCCACACCTATTATATCTATATTCTCATTCCAAATGGGATCGCTTATCCCCAATCCGACATTATCGCTTCGAAACATATTATCTCTGCTTTGATCAGAAAGTTGGATAGTACAATTATCGAGTATTAGCTTAATATTACTCGGTAATAGGATAGCACTATCAATCATCCAAATGTTAGTTCCATTTGCATTGTAGCTGGGAATTCGTATTTGACATGTAGTTTCTGTAGCATCTTCAATGGCCTGTTGTATCCTTTCTGTATCACTTCCCCGGTAATCATTGGGCGAAATCTCCTTGGGGAGAGCTCCAAAAGAGTTTGTGAAACATACTAACAAAGCCATCAATACCGTGCATGTAATATTCATGTTAATACTGCGCTATTGGAGTGACCTAAATAACTCTAAAAGTTCACCTACTATTTTCCGTGTTGCATTTTCTTCTACTCTGTTTGTCCCCAGCCAGGTTTCATACCCACCAAGTTTGTGTTGTTCGGGAGTAGGGAGATAACCATACGCTCCATTAGCTAATTCAATCGTAAAAGCATCCTCAAAAGGACTCTTATCTTTTATTTCCAGACCGGTTTCGGCAAAGGTTTCAAATGGGATGGCGGCAATTCCCAAATCACCGATTCGAAAAGCTTGCAGGATTATATCTATCTCATCGGGCCAGGTAGTTTCCAACTGGTGGATACGTTGGGCATAAGTCTTTTCCAATGAATGAAATAATGGATCTTCTGAGTCAGGACGATTTCGAACTTTTTCCATATTGGCTAATAATTCTTTACTTGCTCTGCGTACTTTAAGTTTCAGTTCTGATTTTGCCGCCCCCAAAGTAACATAGTCATTGAATTCCAGGGTCTGGTAAGCATCAAATACTTTTTCAGCCACATCATTAGCTACATATCTCATTTTGAAATAGGGATCATTTTTTTCTCTCTCTCCCGCAAAGTTTATGTTGTTGATATCTCCGCTGGTACCATTAGACATGATTCCTACAAAAGGAGGGTCTTGCCGATCGGCGTCTAGTAATTCTTGCATCCGATCTCCAAAAATAGCAAAATAATCTGCTGAAATATGCCCTTTGGGAACACCCCCTACATAGTGCAGGGAATAATTCCCCAAAACACAAATAGGTTTACCATCTTTCGTTTCTACGGCCAGGAATGAGACCTCAGGATCAATAGGTCCTGCCGGTTTGACAAGGTCCGGGTTCCCTACTCCAGGGTTCATTTTTGCTTGGTCTTTAAATCCCAATGGACTCCATACGGGTTCTTTCATTATCCAGCGCCGGTTGAAAACATGTTCCGGGACATCGACTCCTCCCCAGGCTACTTTGGCTGGCACTCTATTGGCAAGTGCAATTTCTACCCCATCTGCAATTCGTGTGGCCAGGAATCGCTGGTATTCATCCAGAGGTTCTCCGTACTGCCATCCCCTTCTATCCATTCCTTGTTTACCAGCACTGGTACCGGAGTGGGTATGTGTAGCGGCCATCATCACATTCTTCGAGGGCACACCCAGCTTATTTTCGATGATAGCTATAGCTGCATCGAAAACTTCTCTTTTAATACTCACATTATCAACGAGTACAAATACCAGCGTAGTGTTGCCGTCATCCAGCACTAAAGTTCTTGCATGCAACTGATCATGAACATAATCTGCAGGAGGGGAATTCCAATTTCCAACAATTTCAAGTCCAAGCGGAGGAGTTATATTACTTAATGAGGCTCCTGCTTTAAATTCATAATTTTGAGAAAACCCAATTGAAGGCAAAAACGCCAACAGGCAAATTACCAAATTGTATTTCAATTTGAACAATACATCATAGTTCCTAATCACAATACATCGTTTTAGGATGAAAAAATACTAAGAAGAATAATCCATTAAATTGCCAGAATCAAAAATATAGTATTTATAAATCGGTAAGTAATACTATCTTTCAGAAAAGTGGTACTATCTTTCAGGAATGAAAAGATATTTTGATTCAGATATGGAAAATCCTGTTTTTCAAATATAATTATAATTTTAATTGTTTATAGCAAAAATTCATTCAATTTTTTCTAATCTCTTTCAACAACCGAATAGCACTTTCCACCATCATCTCTCCACCTCCCGGAGCCAGTCGTGAATTAATGGTTTCATACCCCCCTCGATCAAAAGCATCTCTGGTGGGAACGTAGGCGATATGAGAATTAGTAAGTTCAATTATCAATGTATTCTTGAAAGGGGACCCTTTCTTTATGGCCAATCCCAATTCTACAAATACTTCACCTGGTAAACCAACGATAGCAACATCACTATTGACCTGAAAAACCTGGACTTCCAAAGGAAGTGTCCATTTTCCGGAAGGTACGGTAGGAGGGATAGCTTCATTATTTCGAATTCGTGCCAGTGACCTGATCTTCATAGGTCGTCTTAACTGGAAAAATTCAGATTCACCATAAAGGTCTGAAGGGTGCATTTGATTGGCCCATTGCAGTTCCTCTTCTGTAAAATGTTGTAATGGTGCATATACGATCTCAGATTCCACCTTTAGTGAATAGCCTGCCAGATTCTCTAGGTTCGGCATATTTGTCAGTACATTGGAAGCCAGGTCCACCCCGATTGATTCTGAAGTCAATTGCTCTTTTTTTCTCACATTTACATGGTTCAAATTCCCACACGCACCCTGTCCATAAAGTGAAATAAATTCATTTCCGAGTTTGTCCTTCAGGACCTGGGATATAAAGGCCGGAAAATCAGCACTGAATTCAGTCCCTCCCTTGGTATCGCAATGATTGGAAAAATTAAACAATCCACCTGACAAATCGCCCGATTCTTGTTTTACCACAAGTATATTAAATTCTGGATCAATAGGACCTTCTGTGCGAATAGCCTCTGGGTTTAAAATTCCCGGATTGGTTTTTACTCGTCCATCTGCCATAATAAACCTACGGTTATACGACAAGCTGTCCACATTCACCGAATTTCTCAATAAAACGCTTTCTTTGGAGGATTCCTGCGCTTTTCTAACACTCAAAAAAATTCGTTCACACAACCAATCCTGGTATTCTACCCCATTTGTTATTTCTGTGGAAGGGGTTTCTTTTCTAATATGTTCATTCAATTCAAGAATATCTTCGTCATATGCAGGCGAAGTATGGGAGTGAGTACCAGATATTAGCACATGAGCAAAGGGAATGCCTAACTCAGAGGCAATTTTTAATCGGGTACGAGTAGACACTTCACGACTAATCCATAACAAGTCACACGATACTACAGCCATTTCAGTTTGTCCTTGTCGTAGGTATAGTGTCTTTGCGTACAAAGAATCATGAACTCCCGTACTTATACCCCTGTAATGAGGGAATCCAACTGGAGGAGTAATATTTTCTTCTGACATACCTGCTATCAATTCCTGGGCGGACAAAGGCCCATTTACGGCAAGCAGCAATGCCATGGCTCTAAAAATAAACTTGAAAAAATTACAATAAATTCTCATATGTCCCATACTATTTTGTTGTATTGCTTTTCGTTACTGTATTCACCTGATTAAATAGATTCATCAGTTCAAGGACAATCTTTCTTGAGGCATTGACCTCCACTTTATTGGTCGTCAACCACGTTTCATAGCCACCCACTTCATGTTGCTCAGGTGTGGGGAGATACCCATATGCTCCATTGGCTAATTCAATGGTAAATGTATTTTCAAATGGGCTTCTTTGTTTTAATTCCAGCCCCGTTTCAGCAAAGGTTTCAAAAGGAATAGCTGCAATTCCAAGGGTTCCGATCCCAAAAGTTTGTAAGATTATTTTAATCTGGTCCGGCCAGTCATCTTCCTGGATCCTGACTCTTTCGGCATATATTTTTTCCAGTGGATGAAATAATGGTTTATCATCATGGGGTCTTTCACGCACTTTTTCCATATTTTCTAACAATTCAGGACTGGCACGACGGACCTGGAGAGTTATTTCTGATTGAGCAGAACGTAATGGGACCCACTCATGAAATTCCAGCCCCTTATATACACTAATAACTTTTTCTGCTACATCATTTGCAACGTAACGCATTTTCTCATATGGGGCGTTTTGTTCCCTTTCCGTACCAGACCAATTGATATTATTGATATCTCCCGATGTACCATTTGTCATTATTCCTACAAATGGCGGCTGTTGACGATCCGCTTCTAGTAGCTCTTGCATTCGGTCTCCAAAAATGGCAAAATAATCAGCTGACAGGTGTCCCCGCGGTACTCCACCAACGTAATGTAAAGAATAATTCCCCATTACAGCAATGGGTTTCCCTTCGGATGACTCCAGTGCGATAAAAGAAACTTCCGGATCAATAGGGCCAGCTGGCTCCACAAGGTCAGAGTTACCTACCCCCGGGTTCATCTTAGCTTTATCCCAAAAACCCAATGGGCTCATAACGGGTTCTTTCATTATCCATCTTCTATTGAAGACATGTTCCGGAACATCAATTCTACCCCAAGCGATTTTGGCTGGTTCCAGATTGCCAACTGCAGTTTGCACACCATCTGCTATTCTCTTGGCAACGAACAACTGATACTCATCTAGTGGTTCGCCGTATTGCCAGCTTCTACGCTCTATACCTTGTTTTCCTGCACTCACCGACGAGTGAGTATGAGTTGCAGCAATCAATACATTGGCGGCAGGGATCTTAAGATTGTTTTGTATCATTGATTTGGCCGCATCATATACTTCTCTCTTTACAGCCACATTATCAACTATTACAAATACCAGTGTCTCATCCCCATTCCACAAAACAATGGATTTGACATTTATTTGGTCGTGCACATAGTCCGCTATTGGCGCATTATATCCCCCCACAATTTCCAGGCCCAGGGATGGAGTTATGTTGCTTATAGAAGCTCCTGCCTGAAAGATTTTTTCCTGAGCATTCAATGCAGTAGAACCGCACAATGATAATAATCCAGAAATAAGAGCAGTTATCCAAAACACAATAAATTGATATTTGTCGGATTTCATAATCTTTTACATTAAAATCTTAATCTGTTACATGATACCTTTACTTAAGAATCTATCTTCTTAATCCAACTGTGGCGGCAAATTACCGTAAGACCAGGCAGCATTAAATTCCGGAGCCAATGGAGGTTCCGGAACGGGTCCAGGGGTCATCTCATTGGCTAGTTGTATACCTACTTCTGCAAATTGTTGTCCAGCGGAAATTTCCAGATTAGAATACGAAGTAAGGCGGGTTTCATATCCTCCACCATGCTCGCTGAATGCTTCTTTCGTCGGAACGTAACCGACACAACCATTGGCGAGTTCAACTACAAATGTAAATGGGAAATTTACTCTTTTCTTGATTTCAAGTCCATATTCCACGAAATATTCTGACGGATTGGAAACCAATGCAATGGGTCCCAATTGAATAACCTGTACCTCTACTTCAGACTGTTTTTTGTTTTTGATTAGTGCATCAAGTACGACCGTCTCTTTAGCAAATACCCATTCCGTAGCACCTACTTCCTCTGGGTCTTTTTTTACCAGGTCTAATGCTTTTTGCACATGCTCCGAAGAAGGTACTCTTCTATCGATGTTCCATACTTTTGATTCAAAATCCAATGTAATATCACTTGCAGCTCCACGACGCACGAGCAATAAGGTTTTATAGGCTTCTGCTCCTACTCTTCCTCCTACAATTTCACACCATTCCCTTGAATCAGGTTTGGCATGTTTTGCAAGGTTATCTACCTGGGTAATATCTCCACAGGCTCCCTGCAGGAATACCACCGGTAAAGCCGCATTGCCAGTAGCCCTTCGAATAGTTCTTTCCATTGTCCAGATCCAATTCGCCGATATACCTCCGGGGTTGGTGGTAGCGTGACAGGAAAAATTAACAATGGTACCGAGCAAACGCCCGTCCAAATCCCATACACCTACGGTCCCTACATCTGGATCTATTGGTCCGGCGTAATCTATAATATCCGGATTTCCGACGCCAGGGTGTGAATACGTCAAACCATTCTTCATCCGCAATCGTCGGTTAAATGAAACTTTATCCTCATGTCCAACACCTACTGCCAATTTTGCCATGGTTTTAGTAGCATCTGCCCTTACCACAGCTTGCACAATCTGGTGTGTCAGGTGTTGGATATAACCCGGATCCGCTGTGATTGATTTGTTAGTAACAAGATCCTGAACAAGTGGTGATACATTATCAAAATCGCCCGGTTCCGACATTGCTATTGGGCCAGAAGAATGGGAGTGCGAGGCTCCAATCATTATTGCTTCAGGTTCAATACCGCAGAGATCCTGTATTCTGGAACGCGCCTCCAGCACCACTGCCCTGGTAATGAATAAAAGATCTACACCCACAATCGCTACTCTTTTCTCCCCATCATCAAATACTGATGCCCGAACTTTGCACCTATCATTAAAATAGGTATTGTAACTTTTACCATAATTTCCAGGCTTTTCCATTCCTATATCCGGAGTGATATCCATTTCTGCAAACCCGGCCTGAAAATCAGAAGATCCTTCTTGAGCAAAAGCTTCTCCTGTCAATAGTAATAGCAGGCTAAACATTAATGTACCGACACTATAATTTATCATAATATGCTTTATTTTATTCTTTTATAATTAGGTTTTGAAAGGCCTGAATCTACACATGGAAAATAATACATATTTTATAAAAAGCCGTTTCTGATCTAATATGTTTGAAAACACCTATTCCCAACCGGGATTCTGAACAAGGTTTTCATTAAGCGTCAACTCTTGTCTCGGAATAGGATATAAATACATTTTATCTTCCCATACTCGGGTTTCCAGACTTGGGTATACATCTTTATATTCTCCTGTACTCGGGTCTCTCGCACCAAGTATTGTCATTTCGTTTTCAAGTAATTTTCCTGCCTTCCATCTAACAATATCATCCCATCTGATTCCTTCAGCACATAATTCTATTCGGCGTTCCCTTCGAATTTCATTCATAAGTGGTTCTACAGCTATTTCCCAATCCGGCCAATTAGGATCATCAAACCCTACCTCAGAATTAAGATGAGGCATACTGACCCTATCTCTCAATTGATTAATGGTAATATCCAGGATGTCTTGTGTACATTCTCCTAACTCCGCTTTAGCTTCCGCATAGTTGAGCAATACCTTGGCATATCGAAAAATAAAATCATCAGTAATCGCTGAACTTGGCAATCGGTCCCTCTCATAGGGAGAATAAGCCTTTGTAATCCAGTAACTGGTCGGGCAATAATTAATAAATTCGGGTAATTCTTTTATCGCTACAGACCCATCATCATAAATCCGATATGGCCGATCTGAAGTATAGATAGATTGTTTCAACCGCGGATCTCTATTTGCGATTTCATCTGCCCATTCAGCATCCCCATTGTACATAGGGCTCAGTGCGATAGGAAGTCCGTCTTTACAGAGGTATGAATTAATAAAATCTTTTGAATACCCCGTATATGCTTCTCCTGACTGACGAGTATTATTGTGCATACGTAAATCAGTTAGATACCTCTGGACCATAATACCTTCGGGATTGCCTTTTAATTCATATTGTACAAAAAGATCAAAGTAATCCTGCGTCGGATTCTGGGTTGAATAAATCGAAAATAATCCGGAATTGATTATTTCTTCACAAGCTTCAGATGCAGATCTCAATAAATCCTCATATCCACCAACAACATCATGATATTTCCGAAATGTTCCTTCATAAAGTAATACATCTGATTTCAGCGCCAATGCTGCGTATTTGGTCAGTCGATCCGCCCCCGAGGTCTCTGGTAAATGATTGATGGCAAAATCCAGGTCACTAACCATATTATCGACAACAACATCCCGGGAATCTCTACCCTTGTAAAGCTCTTCCGAGTCTGTACTCAAATCAGTATTGTACCAGGGAACATCTCCATACCTTTTTAGTTTTTGAAAATAAAAAAATGACTTAAAAAATCTTATTTCACCTTCCCCAACCAAAATGTCAGGGGTTTTTTCCATTTCAGAAATGCGTACCAATGCGTAGTTGCAACTTCGGATATCCAACCAATCGGATTTACCCCAACCACCTCCGGAAGTGGGAACAGTATAGTTCCCCCAGGTATAGGAATTAGGTGTATTGGGAACTTGATTATCTCCAAAATTGTCGTCTCGATACCAGGCCAGACGAAAGTCATAGAGTTTGGTGTAAAATTGGTTTGCAAAAAGTTCAATATCTGATGCCGTTTTCCAATAGTTTGAATCGCTAATCTTATCCAGGGGTAATCGTTCTAGAAATTCATCATTACAGGCGGATATAATAACGAACGCAAGGATTAATGTTATATATTTATTGCTCATTGATTTTAAATTTGTCTGTATTTAAAATTGAATATTTGCACCCAGAGAATACGCTTTGTACAATGGATATGAAATAGGCCCGGCCAATTCAGGATCAGCAATTTCAACCGTTTTAGTGCCGGTCCATAGGTTACTTCCCGAAAAATGTATCCTGAATTGTTCCACACTTATTTTTTGAGTAAATTTCGACGGAATTGTATATCCGAAAGTCAACTGTTTCAACCTAATATATGCGGCATTCTGTAAAAATCTGGTTTGGGTTGCCGTGATATCCTGTGTATTTGTTCTGATCGGCCTGGGATATAAAGCATCCCTGTTTTCAGAAGACCAATAATCCAACATTATCCTGGGCCTTGGAGTCCATTCTCCCGTGTAGGTAGTCAAATAATATCTGGTATTCATCCATCGATCCCTTTTACCAACTCCCTGAAAAAACACAGTAAGATCAAATCCCTTCCAATCAAAAAATGTACGTAAACCAAAACTATACCTTGGAGTGGTGTTACCTATAATTTTACGATCTCCTGGATCATCCAGAGTACTGCTACCATAAGAAATTTCCCCATCATTATTCAAATCAACATGCCATAAATCCCCGGCTTGTCTATCCCTGGCAGATATTTTAGAACCATTATACGCCAAAGCTTCATCATCATCCTGGAAAATCCCCCCTGTAACCAACCCCCAAATCTCACCAATATCTTTACCGATATAATGATCTGAAATTAGGCCTCTCGGATTATCATATTTAGTGATAACGGATTTGTAATCCGAAAGCGTGATCGCAATGCCATAGTTAAATTGATTGACATCATCATTCCATTCTATTTCCAGATCCCAACCTGTCGTCTTTAGATCTGCAGCATTCTCATTGGGCTCCTCTATACCTAATACAGCTGGAAGTGTTACTCCTTTGGTAAGCATATCTTTGGTATCTCTTCTATATATATCAAAGCTGCCCGATAGTCGGTAATCAAGGACTGATACATCAAAACCAAGATTCTTTTGAATAACCGTTTCCCACGTTAACGTAGGACTTACTAGTTGAGGGATCGTGACCTCCACAGGTTTTTGTCCATTGATTAGATAATTTGCCTCTGCAACGCTTAAAGTACCGATATAAGGATAATAACCTGCTACATTCTGGTTTCCCAGGGAACCGTATGAAGCCCGAACTTTTAGCAAATTAAACTCACTGGTTAAATTTTCAAAAAATTCTTCCTGATCAATACGCCATCCAATTGATCCAGATGGAAAAATCGCATATCGATCCTCTTGAGGAAACTTAGAGGTTCCATCATACCTTGTATTAATTTCAAAAAAATATTTGTTATTATAATTGTAGTTGATCCGGCTAAAGACTCCCCGTATTGCATATTCGCTTTCTCCGTCACTTGCATATCTTTCTCCAGAAGCTAAATCAAGGTATGGTATTTCATTTATTATTAAATTCCTCCTTTCTGAATATACAGAAAGAAAATCTTTATACTCTTGATTAAAGCCCAAAAGGAATTTGAAATTATGATTATTTCCGAAGGATTTTGCATAATCCGCATATATATTTAAAGCGTGATATTGGTTATTACCATTCTGTCTGATTACCCTGTTGGGGTTACTCCCCCCATAGTATCCGTTGACGTTACCAGTTACATCGTAAAATGGAAGTAACGATGAATACAGCAATTCTCTTTGATTCATGGGATTATAGGAGTAATCCATATTTATTGACATGCCTTCAAAAGGTGTCAACTTCAATAATCCTGTAAGCCATAAATCAGAAATATTCCTGGTTTGATACCCTCCTTCATCCAACATCTGAGCCAGATTATGGATCGAACCTATATGAGACCAATTGCCATTTGGATCTCTGAGCGCCATTGTAGCATATGTGTTTTGCTGGAAAGGTAAATACCCTTCGGGAAAGGAAGACCTGAACCACGAATCATTAGTAGGAAACCTTTTGTTGCTTAGATTGGCAGAAACCCGAGTTCCTACAGATAGCCAATTTGTAACTTTATAATCCAGGTCCGTCAGAAAATTAAACCGATTGTAATGTTCATCAAACAAATCTCGATTGATTATCCCCTTTTGATTGAGGTAAGAGAAAGATGAATAATACGTTAGCTTCTCCGTACCACCTGATATACTAATTGAATGCTGTTGCATAGGATATGAGTTTTCCATTAATACATCATTCCAATTAGTATTCGCTACATTGGTCCATTCATTCGGATTATTAGGGTGAATGATCGATGCTGGTTGAGAAGGATCATTAAAATGAGCTAAAATTGCATTTCTTTCAATTTCATCATAATATGGATTTCCTGTAGTTCTCAAATAGGCCTCATCCATCCATTCTACAATTTCCTTTGAATTAAACCATTCTACAGTAGTCACAGGAGCATTTATTGAATAATTTGAATTTACAGATATTTTGGGCTTATCACTGACCCTTCCGCTTTTCGTTGTTATCAATATCACCCCAAATGCTGCCCTTGCACCATAAATTGCAGCGGAAGCACCATCCTTGAGTACTGTAACACTTTCAATATCCTGAGGATTTACCATATTAATGTCCATTGCAACACCATTTACCAACACCAATGGGCTACCTCCACTCAGTGAAGTAGTACCTCTTATATTAAAAGTTGCACCCTGGCCAGGGGCACCGCTATTCGGCGAAATATTGAGATTGGAAATCGTACCTTGTAGTCCTTCTCCTATTGTAGTTAGGGGTCTACTCTCCAAAACCTCAGAACCCACATGCGAAACTGCTCCAGTCAAATTTTCTTGTTTCTGCGTTCCATACCCTACCACTACCAATTCCTCCAGGGTCTGAGAATCTTCATTAAGTATAATTTCTATATCTCGCATTCCATTGACAGGTATTTCCTTTGTTGTATAGCCAATATATGAGACTATCAGTATATCACTATCCACCACCTGCAACAGAGTAAACCTACCCTCAAAATCAGTGGAAATCCCTTTCTCTGTTCCTTTTACCAATATATTTACCCCAATAAGTGGTTCTCCTCTGGTATCGGTAACGTTACCACGCAATGTATCTACAATGTTAAATTGGTTGCAAAAATCCTGAATTTTGATACTTCCAAATCTATTTCCAATTTTTGGAACCACCTTTAGTTTCGATTTTCTCACAATTCGTATTACATTACCTCTCTTACTCCAATGTAACGGCTTTTCCCGAAATAACTCTTCAAACACCGCTTTCATATCTGCATTATGTATGTCTATACTTACAATCTCTTGGTCATTAACCACACTAAGATCATACATCAATGCAATCCCTGTTTGTTCTTCGATTGCATCGAAAACCGTTTTCAAAGGCACTCTCTTCAGGGAGATAGTTATATTCTCCCTGGCTTGAGTTGTACCATTGGCAAAAGTAGATGTACAGAAAAAGATAAGCAACAAGAATGTACGTACATTCCACTCCAGTAATTTGATAATAGTTCTGAAAAAACGGGATTGGGAAGTTAGTAAATTTGTTTTCATACCCATTTTGATTTTGATTTGACTAATATTGATTACACCCTTAATACCAACTTTTGATACCGACGGGTTATACGAATGTTAATTTTTTATAAAAAATTTTAAAAATTGAGTGCATTAATCCCATTTCCGATAACTATTATTTGAATCATCCAAAACTGAATAATTTACAATTGACAACGATTAGTTCCTGATTCAAAATCCCCTCCTGTGATTTTCCAGAAATGATTAAGTTCAAAATAATCTTTTATATTTGTTTTGACTGTCTTTTGTGATACCTTACTGGGAATAGGTGAATGGATTCATATAAAAAACTCCTGATAATTTAAGAAATTCATGGATTTTGGAAGCGATACCGAATTTTATAATCAATTAAAATCAGGTAGCCACAAGGCACTTGACCATTTATTCCATCAATACCATTATTGGTTGGTCATTACAGCCCATACTTTTCTCAGAAATGAAAATGAAGCCCAGGAAACCGTACAGGAGTTTTTCATAGATTTTTGGGAAAACAACAGGTATGAATCCTTAACTGTAAATTCTACAGATGCTTTAAAAAACTACCTCTTTATCTGTATAAAGAACCGTTGCCTAAACCGGATATCCAGGAATAAAACCCGAAAAAAACGATATGAAAACTTACTGCTTCCCAAAGACCATATTTTACCTGAAAAACCTTTAGAAAATATTGAATTAAAAAGCAGGCTTGATAACGCTGTTAATCAACTCACTCAGAGACAAAAAGAAGTGTTTGAACTGGGGTATCTGCATGATAAGACGCGAAAAGAAATTGCCACTGAACTAGGGATAGCTCATGAAACGGTAAAAAAATTGATGGCCCAGGCGTTGAAATCACTGAGAGAATCCCTGAATAAAACTCGAAATATATAACCCTACAAAAGGATAAAGCTGTATTTATTTTAGATATGAAAAAGCAAAGAGATAGAATATATCAATTGATGACGGAAAAACTCGCCGGGGTTATTAGTGCTTCGGACGAGGATTATATTGATCAATTGATCGAAAATGATTCTGTCATTCACGAGAAATGGGAGGAAATGCAGTCAATAATGGGGAAGGATTCCATGACAAATAATACTCATAAAGGCTCTCCTCCCTGGAGAATTAAAGGAAAGACTGCAAAACAGATACGTTTCTATTCTTGGTCAAGAGGGGTAGCTGCTTGCTTAGTTTTACTTGTCTTGTTTTCCATCGGATATACCTTTTTGAATCGTTCATCTAAAGAAGAACCATTGATTGTAACTGTGGAATCCCCTTCAGATCACATTTCTCTGCAATTATCCGACGGTCAGGAAATTAATCTTTCAAATTCCGAGGGAAGTATCCAATCCGGAGATATTGTCCTTGAAAATGAAAATCAAACCCTTTCATTCTCTGCAACAGAATTGGCAGGACACAGCTCGGATAAGCATAATATAAATACTTTGTCAGTGCCGGTAGGAATGGACTTTAGAGTTAATCTTGCGGATGGTACAATTGTCTGGCTTAATTCAACAACTGAAATTAAATTCCCATTCAAGTTCTCATCTACAATTCGTGAAGTCGAAGTCAATGGAGAGGCCTATTTCGAGGTAGCGAAAGATTCAAAACGTCCATTTATTGTTCACCTTCCCGAAAGCGATATAGAAGTCCTTGGTACTGCGTTTAACATCAATTCTTATGAGCCAGGTACTGAAAAAGTGGCCCTGGTTGAAGGAGCCGTAAAAATAAAAACACCAGAATCGATTACCAATATTACCCCGGGAACAGAATTAATGTATATCAAAGGGAAGGGAATATCCCATACCTCTTTCGATAGTAAAGAAATATTAGGCTGGCAAAAAGGTATATTTTATTTTTACGATGCCGGCCTTCCGAAAATCTGCAATGTGATTCCCCGATGGTTCGGAATTGATGTAGTGCTGGACAATCCTTCCATTGAAGCCAAAAGATTTGCCGGAATTCTCGACAAAAACCAACCTATCGAAATTTTTCTTGAAGACCTACAAACAATTACGGATATCGAATACTATTTTGAAAAAGGAGGTAAGGAGTTGCACTTTAGAGTACCTGAGTAAAGAAGTTGTTAGTTTTACATGCCTGATATAAGAGATTCCCTAGAACTAATAATGTCTTTCTCTGGGGAACGCGCCCTCCTCATCTTGGCCCTGCGGATACTTCATTTATGTGGAGACTTAACTGTTCTTAACGAAAGCACTTAAAAATTGCGCAGTGAATCATTGAGAATCGAATAGTACCTCGGTGAGAGCGATTCGGATGAGCTTGTCGAACCACTCAATCGAACGCTCGCAATGCTATGCCTCAAAGACTTCTCGCCCCATGATAGTAAATAATATATTATTATACTTTCAACGAAACGGAAACTATCCCACCGGAGAATTCTTATTGCTTTTCTTTTTTCTGCTTCAAATTCATTTTCTTCTTCGAAAATCACTACTTTTATTATAAATACAATAGAGGAAAATGGCAAAAACACACCAATTCAACTCCCATGTAATATGGACGGGAAACAGGGGCTCTGGAACAATGGATTATAGGGCCTATGATCGCGATTACGAGGTAAAGATCAATGGGAAACCAACCATTATGGGATCGTCAGACTCAGTTTTTAGTGGGAATGATTCTATGCACAATCCACAGGATTTTCTTGTGTCAGCAGTTTCTTCCTGCCATATGCTTTGGTACTTGCACCTTTGCGCTACAAATGGTGTTATAGTCCTTGAATATGAAGATAATGCCAATGGGGAAATGAAAGTAGAAGTAGGCGGTCATGGACAATTTACAAAAATTGATTTATATCCCAGGGTTTTAATAGCTCGTGAAAGTGAAGATCAAATTGAACTAGCTAAAACACTGCACGACGAAGCACGGAATATGTGCTTTATAGCCAATTCCCTGAACTTTCCAGTCGAACATGAAGTAGAGATCAGAACACCATAATTTGAAAATTGTCAATTAAAAAAGACATTTTTATCATATTTTGTCTTTTGTAGTTGACAACTTTATGAAAGCTTTATTACAATACAAGGATGCCTTATTGAGACCGGTAAAAATCAATTTCGAAGATTCTTGCATAATGAAATTGACTGGGGATCTCGAATGATTGGGATAAATAGGCCCAGAGGAAGTGGGAAAACCACTTTAATGCTTCAGTATTTTAAATTTCATTTGTGAACACCTTCTGATGCCTTATAATTGACTGCTGACCATTCCTGGTTTTATGATCATACCTTATTAGATACTGCTGTCGAATGGTATAAAAAACGGAGGAAGAATTCTTTTTATCGATGAAGTTCATACATACACGCGATGGTCCAGGGAATTGAAAAACATATACGACCGCTACCTCGACCTTCGCGTTATATTTTCCGCTTCCTCTGCGTTGGACATATATCATGGAGAGAGTGATTTAAGCAGAAGGGTTATTAGTTATTATCTTCCGGGACTATCCTTTAGAGAATACATAATACTCAATAATACAATCGAATTTT
Organism: Membranihabitans maritimus; assembly: GCF_021729145.1. Taxonomy (GTDB): domain Bacteria; phylum Bacteroidota; class Bacteroidia; order Chitinophagales; family Saprospiraceae; genus Membranihabitans; species Membranihabitans maritimus. The sequence goes on from NZ_JAJSLW010000001.1 coordinate 161,224, forward strand.
CTCCAATTACACTTGAAGAGATTGTTCAATCCCACCGTCGGATATCACTTGATACTACCAATCAATTTCAACCTTTGCCGATTTTTAAGGATTATTTACAATATGGGTATTTACCAATTATTTTGGAAGGCAAGGATAGTTATCTGCCAAAAATAAGCCAAATCATTATGATTCCGACTTATCATATATTCAGTCATATAACGCAGGAACAGCCGCAAAAGAAAAAAAGCTTCTAGCGATTATTGCTCAATCAGTGCCCTATAAACCTTATATTTCTTCGTTGGCCAGAAAACTCGAAATAAGCAGGGAAAGTTTGTATAACTACCTTTCTCAATTGGAAAGTGGTCATCTATTAATCACATTGAAAACAAAAGGGAAAAGCATTTCAACGCTTCAAAAACCCGATAAAATATACCTGGAAAATACCAATTGGGCGTATTCGTTAACGACCAATCCCGACCCCGGTAATTTGCGGGAGACCTTTGCTCTCAATCAATTACTACACGGAAAGCTAAAAGTAAACCTTCCTGCAAAAGGAGATTTTGTAATCAATAAAGACCTCTATATAGAAGTACGAGGTAAAAAGAATGGCCAGCAGCAGGTAAAAAATTATAAAAATCATATAGTAGCATCCGATGGCATTGAGACTGGTTTTGGGAAAAAGTTCCCTCTTTGGTTGCTACGGTTTTTATACTAAAGAATCACTACAAAAACAAGACAACCAAACCAGTTGCAATCAATATAATACCCGAAATTATCCCGGAATAATGCTCTAGCTTATGCCAGTTTTGATTTAATTTCTCAAGCCCCTTATATACTAAATATACCCAGGCCAGCATTCCAGTTAATGTAACTGTTGTATACAATATAGAAAGGAGAGCAACCGAAATCCATCCATCTTGTCCTGCCAGAAGGTAAAGTGCTTCGATTTCCAGACAGGGGCTAAAAAACATAGCCAAAACAATTACCTGTATCTTTTTTGCCTGACTTAATCCACTATAGTCGGTGCCAATATTAAAGTGATGATGGTGATAATGTCTGTAAATAAAAAAAATCCCTAAACCAATCAACAATAAAGAACTGATCCAGGACATATAAGAGGAAAAGTTATCTGATAAATGAAAACTCAAAAGACTAATGAATAGACCAATAGCGATCGTACTCAACACATGAGCACCTCCTGCAAAAAATGTAATCCGAAGTGTTTTTCTTAGATCCCAGTTTTCTTTCTTTGAAATAGTCACCAGTGGAATCCAGTGATTGGGAATCACAGCATGTAGTATACTTAAACCTAATCCACTAAGTAAAATTGATACCATATTTTTTAGAAAAGCACAAAGGTATGTAATTGTTCATTGTAAGAATTCAATTTACCTTCTTTTTTAATTGGATCCAAATAAAGTACAAAGATACAATTCGATTTCATTGACCAACCGGATTGCAAACATTTCTTCTATCAGGCCAGATTCCCTTTAAATGTAGGGGAATTAGTGCTCTTTTTTCTCATATAAATAAACAGACCTGCAAAGGCAACAATCAAAATTAGTGGAATAATCAACGTAACCCGCAAGATTTCAGGGCCGGCAGCAGTTTGAGCTTCTATAAAAGCTTCCGCCTCCGGACTGCCGGACTTCGAAATTTGATAGGTTACCAAATCAGCCCCCTCGGGTAATTGGTTTAATATCAATTGATCGTAATAGCCTCCCATAAAAACCATATAAATGGTTACGGCAAACATGCCCATACCTCCTATCAGATTCATTCCTAATGCCCCGGATTCCGGAATGTTTTCAGATACAAAACCCAACATTGTTGGCCAAAAGTACGTGATTCCCATTCCAAATATAAAAGCACCTAAAAACAATAACCCTCCGCTCACCTGAGATAAAATAAAAAGACCGGCAGCAGATAAAATCGCCGATACCAATAAAGTTCCAGTCGGTGAAAATTTCTCGACCATCGGCCCGGCAAATGCGCGTCCTACGGTTTGAACCCCTGCTGTGATGGCTAATAAAATCAATCCACTATCAGTAACCTTATTTAATAAAACTTCAATCCATTGATTCGTAAACAATTCAGTAATAGCGGTTCCCAACATACAAAAAACCATAAAAATAAATAAGGGTTTCAAAAGCGACCTCAACATCTCATTGTAAGTAATCCCGGAAGCCACCCTTTCGGTAACAGGGAATGATTTCCCAAAAGTCATAAACAAGTATATAATAGCTGGCAATAACATTGTTCCCACTTGAATTTGCCAGCCCCACCCCAACCGTGTAAAGAAAAAGGAAATTAAAGAACCAATAACAATACCCCCCGGAAACCAGAGGTGGAAGTGATTTAATTTCGTGGTTTTGTTTTCAGGAAAAATCGTGGCAACCAATGGATTGCACGCAGCTTCCACAGTCCCATTTGCAACACCAATTAACAAGGTAGAAAGGAACAAAGTCCAAAACCCCTGGGATAATACTGTCAATAATATACCAAGTATATGCAAAAAGCCGGCAATCACCATAAGTCTTTTAATCCCCACAATATCAACAAGAAATCCACCAATAATTATAGCCAGCGGAAAGCCCCAAAATGCCGTACCTGCAATCATCGCCAATTGCTCGTTAGATAGTCCAAATTCCATACCCAAAGGGGTCAGAATCCCTGCCCGGATCCCAAAGGATAATGAAGTTACCAATAAAGCCAGGCAGCTCAATAGGAACAAAGACTTCCTCTCAGCGTTTTGCATTTCAAATATTTTTAATCGAAAAGGGTCCTAATATATAAACTTTTCGCTATAGTCATTCAAATTTTATTCTTTCGTGGGAGATTGGTTATATTTAGGTTTTTCAAACTAGATATAAAATAACAGTAAACTATGAGTCGAAAAATCAGAATGGGCATGGTCGGAGGCGGTCCCGGTGCATTTATTGGCAATGTTCACCGTATAGCTGCGCGTTTAGATGGAGAAATAGAATTGGTATGTGGATCCTTTAGTTCCAACCCGGATAAGTCAAAAGAAACAGGCAAAGAACTCAATTTACCCGATGACAGAGTATATGATACTTTCCAGGATATGATCGAGAAAGAAAAACAACTTCCCGAAGGAGAACGAATGGATTGTATCAGTATCGTTACTCCCAACCACCTCCACTTTCTACCCGCTAAACTGGCTTTGGAAAATGGGTTTCACGTAATTTGCGACAAACCCATGACCCGTACTCTGGATGAAGCGAAAGAATTGGAGGAAATTGTAAATAAAACGGGGTTGATTTTTGCACTTACACATACATATACTGGCTATCCAATGGTCAAACAAGCCCGGGATATGATAAATGAAGGTACCTTGGGTGAAATACGGAAAATATATGTAGAATATCCCCAAGGGTGGTTAACTGAAAAAGTAGAAGAAACGGATTCCAAGCAGGCAGGGTGGAGAACAGACCCTTCCAAATCAGGTATAGCTGGTGCAATGGGGGATATCGGAACCCATGCAGAAAACCTGGCCGAATATATTACCGGGCAAAAAATTAGCAAAATGTGTGCGGATTTAAATACGGTTGTCGATGGAAGAGTATTGGATGACGACGGGGCTGTATTACTTAAATTTGATGGTGGTGCTTCCGGGATCCTCACGGCCAGTCAGGTAGCTGCAGGGGAAGAAAACAGCCTTGCTATCAGGGTCTATGGCACAAAAGCCGGATTGGAGTGGCACCAGATGGAGCCTAATAGCCTTCAGGTCAAATGGTTGGATCAGCCTATGCAGGTATACAGGACAGGAGTAGGACCATTAAGTGAAGGAGCTACTGCGCACACACGCGTCCCAGCCGGTCATCCCGAAGGATATCTGGAGGCATTTGCTAACTTATACCGCAATTTTGCCAAAACCATACAAGCGAAAATTGAAGGAATAGATCCTGATCCACAGCATTTGGATTTCCCTTCGGTAACTGATGGGGTAAGAGGAATGCAATTTTTATATAAAGTAGTAGAATCGGGAAAGAGTGATCAAAAGTGGACGGATTTCGATGACTAATTAGAGCTTGACTTAATTAACGAAATCCTCTGCGCAACTCTGCAGATTGCGTATAAATAGAAATCTCAAGGGTTCTTTGCGTAGGAAGCCAAGAAAATTACGCAAAGAACCCTTGAGCAATACGAAGGTTCGCATAGTTCTGAGTGTATAGTCTTATATTTCAATTTAAATAAAAAATGTAATTCTTTACGCAAAAAATAATTATTCGTACAGACATTTATTTTTTACTATAAATTTTTAAACATTCAATTTGGATCAAAAGGCTCGTATAGTTACTGGCATTGTTCTCATCAATCTTATCCAGTCTTTTTTTACAGAACTAATGCACGATGAAGCATATTATTGGATGTGGTCGAATAATCTGGCGTGGGGTTATTTTGATCACCCTCCAATGATTGCCTGGGTAATTTGGGTCGGTAAGTCCCTTCTGGAAAGTGAATTGGGTGTGCGATTAATGGCTGTTTTTCTTCATGGATTGACATTGTACTTTCTCTTTACCTTTCTTGAAGAAAAAAACTGGTTTAAAAAAAACTGGTTGTACTATACGATTCCTATCTCCATTCCTCTTTTTCATATTTTCGGCTTTATTGCAACACCCGATGCCCCATTGCTTTTCTTTGTATTTGTATATTTTATTCTTCTGGAGAAGTATCTGAAAACCCCCCACTGGGGTAAAGCCATTTTAATAGGACTAGTTATTTCTGGCATGTTCTATAGCAAATATACTACAATTTTGGTTCCTATATTTACGATCATCGGTTTACCCAGACTGTTAAAAGACAAGAACATTTGGATAGCTTTTTTTGTCGTTATCTTGACCTTTCTTCCACACGCATTTTGGCAAATAAATCATGAGTTTCCCAGTTTGAAATACCATTTGATTGAACGGTCAGATAGCATAGAATGGGAGTTTTTGACAACGTATTTTGTCAATTTTTTTGCATTTAGTCCTGTCTACCCTCTTATATTTTGGTTGGTCTTTAAAAACAAGGTTTCATCCTCTTACGAAAGAATACTGAAATCAGTCTTCTTCGGATACCTGGTTTTTTTCCTGATTATGATCTTTCGGGGACGTCCGCAGCCACAATGGTTTCTACCGATCGTATTCCCCATGGCTTATTATACGATTAAGTACGGCCTTCCCAATGACATCTATCGAAAGTGGGTTAAAGGTTCAGTAATTTTTGTTTTGTGTTTATATGTTCCTTTGCGAATTGTATTAATGCTGTCTAATTTGGATCTTAAAACGGAATTCCACAATAATGAACGAAGCCTGACAACTATGGCAGATATGGCAGGTGAGAAACCGGTTGTGTTTTCCAACAATTATTACTGGCCTTCAAAGTATATGTTTTACACAGGAAATTTATCTTTTGGCATGAGTGATATTAATTACCACAAAACTCAGTTTGACTTTCAGCCCCAAAATGAAATTGCCGTGGATGGCGACACAGTTTTATTTGTAAATTATTTTAAACCCCAAAGTTCAATAACCCGGGAAGATATTAAATTGGAAGTGATGGAAGATTATCCATTGCATTATTGGGTCGCTAACAAACTGGAATTAAACTCTGACAACTCCCAACTCCTGGTCACTTCTCAAAACACTTATCCCGATGAAATCACACTGTCTGCTAATGCCCTGGACCTGACAGCGGTTTATATTGACGACATATCGGGGGAGAGAATTATGCATAAACAAGAATTTAAAACAATCAGGCTTTCACCGGGTGAAGAATATCAATTTACTTTGCCATTTCAGGCGGATCGAGATTTTAAAGGAAAAGTTTTCGTTTCGTTTCATTTAAAGAGATTTGATCCGTATTTTCCAGATTATTTTCTAACAATAAATTAAATAATTACCAGTATGAAAAACATAAAAGGTCCTGCCATTTTCCTAGCCCAATTTGCTTCGGGAGAAGCGCCATTCAACGATTTCAGGTCTATTTGCAAATGGGCAGCTTCATTGGGTTATAAAGGAATTCAGGTACCTACTTTTGTGCCAGAGTTTATTGATCTTGAAAAAGCAGCTACAAGCAAGACATATTGTGATGAACTCAAAGGCATAGCAGCAGAAGAAGGCATTCAAATAACAGAGTTATCTACGCATTTACAGGGACAATTGGTAGCAGTTCATCCGGCGTATAATGAATTATTTGACGGGTTCGCCCCCGAAGAAGTTCACGGTAAGCCCAAAGAACGTACAGAGTGGGCTGTTCAGCAGCTTAAATATGCGGCTGCAGCCAGCCGGAACATGGGAATTGATGTTCATGGCACTTTTTCCGGTGCGCTTATCTGGCAAACGGTATATCCCTGGCCGCAGCGACCCAAGGGGCTCGTAGATTCTGCTTTTAGTGAATTGGCCAGTCGCTGGAAACCAATCCTCGATGAATTTGATGACAAGGGCGTAGACGTATGCTATGAATTGCACCCCGGCGAAGACCTGCACGACGGAATTACATTTGAGCGGTTTGTAGAGGCTGTCGATGGACATTCACGAGCAAATATTCTGTACGATCCATCCCATTTTGTTCTGCAGCAACTGGATTATTTGGATTTTATAGATATTTACCACGAACGAATCCGGATGTTTCACGTAAAAGACGCAGAATTCAACCCTACAGGCAGGTCTGGTGTATATGGAGGGTATCAGGACTGGGTAGAGAGACCCGGAAGATTCCGGTCCCTGGGAGACGGACAGGTAGATTTCAAGTCGATTTTTACCAAATTGGCAAGGTACAACTACGATGGCTGGGCTGTTCTCGAATGGGAATGCGCTATCAAGGACAGTGAACAGGGCGCGAAAGAAGGAGCGCCTTTCATAGCAGACCACATCATCAAAGTAACGGAAAAAGCTTTTGATGATTTCGCAGGGGTAGAAGCGGACGAAAGCTTCAACCGGAAAATAATGGGATTAGAATAAAGTATAAAACTTACATACCAAACGGAAATCCAAAAAGGTTATAACTGCGTATTGTATTTATATTACGTACTTATAACCTTTTTTTATGACTAAGAAATTTGTATTTTTTATTTGTTTGCTGGCAACAGTAATAATTGCATGTACGGATGATCCTATAATGACGGGTGAAGAAGTATCATATGCCGGGGATATCAGACCATTGATCGATACAAAATGTAGTAATCAGGCATGTCACGGACCGGGTTCAACGGTTTTTGAATTGACTACCTATACACAGGTGCAATTGAAAGCATCGCAAATCCGAGAACAAGTGTGGGAATTTCAGACTATGCCACAAACCGGATCGATGACCCAGGAACAACGTGCTCTATTCCGAGATTGGGTAGATGCAGGTGCACCGAATAATTAATATTATTTAATCGTCCAGATTGGGTAACAGAGGATTATTTTGTAGATGGGTTGAATTTTATGTCTCGAGTAAAGAATGATCAGTTCGTTTTCATACCCTAATCACCTCGTGACTCATCGTTTGCAACTCGTAGATTTTTGGAAATCATTTGTTTCCCAAAACTCACGGCTCACCACTCCAAATTATTTTTTCCCGATCGATTATTAACTTCGGCCTCCAGACTCCGGATTCCTAGCTATTTAAGGGCATCCATAAATTCTTTACGGTTAGAAACACTATTAAAGGCACCCGAATAATCCATGGTAATAGTACTACTATTATCATCTTGAATTCCCCTGGTAGTTACACAGAAATGTTTGGCGTCAACCACTACAATCACATCTTCGGTGTTCAAAGCTTCTTTTAACTCTTCGAGAATTTGTCGTGTCATTCGTTCCTGTACCTGTGGTCTCCTCGCACAATAATCCACGATGCGGTTGATTTTGGAAAGACCAATTACTTTACCTTTGGAAATATAAGCTACATGTGCTTTCCCTATAATAGGTAAAAAATGGTGTTCACAGGTGCTTTTTACTGAGATATCTTTCTCAATAATGAATTTGTTGTATTGGTATTTATTGTCAAAAACAGAGATCTTTGGTTTATTCGCGGGATCCAGACCGTAAAATATTTCTTTGACAAACATTTTAGCTACCCTGTAAGGAGTGCCTTTCAAGCTATCATCCGTTAAATCCAACCCCAGGGTCTCCATGATTTCTTCAAACTTTTCGCTTATGATCTCCAGTTTTTCATCTTCGGAAAGGTCAAAAGCGTCATCCCGCATCGGGGTATCAATACTGTGGGTAATGTGCGCGTCGCCTTTAGACTCAATTTCTTCCAAAATTTCCTGCGCCAATTCGTATTTCTTCATTTCTGTCTATATGTTATAAAATCTTCCAGGATTTAAAACGTCGGATTGTGTAAATATGTTCAATAATAAGTAATTTCTCATTTAGATTCGGGTTCCTTTTTGAAGTCACATTTATTTATTTTTTCCCTTTTTTTCTGGCTTTTACCCAACTGAAATCCGGCTCATAAGATTTGGTATTAAACAAAAAATAAACTCCAATCAACACAAAAGGGATACTCAATAGTTGTCCAGTAGATAGCCCCAGGTTAAAAAATGTCTCAATCCCACCCTGGCTTTTCTTAAAATATTCGAGTCCAAAACGTGCTCCCCATAACAATACCATAAACCAACCGAAAATATAACCGAGTTTTTTACGAGCTTCGGTTTTCCAGTAAAGAAAGTAAAGAAACGCAAAAATTATCACACACCCGATGGCTTCATATAATTGAACAGGATGTCGGGGAATATCATCTACCAACGCAAACTTGAAGGCCCAGGGGACCTCTGCAGGTTTGCCAATAATTTCATGGTTCATCAGGTTCCCGGTCCGGATAAAAGCTCCGGCCAGCGTCACAGGAATAACGATCCGGTCCAGAATCCATAAATATGGCGTTTTGCTTACTTTCCTGGAAAACAACCAAAGAGCAAAAAGTATACCTATGGCGCCTCCGTGCGATGCCAATCCGCGGTATCCAATAAACTGGAATTCCGGCTCGAAGCGCACAGGAAGGATAATCTCAAGTGGATGTTGGGAAAAATAAGCCCAATCGTAAAACAGACAATGTCCCAGTCGCGCACCCAGAATGGTAGCAATTACCATATAAGTAAGCAAAGAATCTAACCAATCCAGATTGGCGTTTTCCCTTTTAAATATTTTTTTCATCAGGATGTACCCAATAAAAAAGCCAGCGGCAAAAAGTACACTATACCATCTTAAAAATCCCCACTGTGGATCAACGTTCCAGTCGATGTAATAAATCATTTCTGCTTTTTTGCAAAAGTACAGTATATTTTGAAGATTGAGGAAAAATGAGAAATTTAGTGGAAGTCCAAGGGACTAAAACATACAAGCTGATTTAAATTTCATAAATTTCGAATAGTTATATTTTATTCGCATAATAAACCTGAATGTTTTTTGTTTTTAAAATAAAATATTTCTATATTTGACTTAATACGTTTTAAATATTATTTTTTAAGCTCTGTCTGTTTTTTTGAAGCAGTTGGAGCAAAACAACAACTCGACAACCCAATATAATTGTCCGGGTTGTATAATGTCTTCTAATCCCTCGCCGATAGTACTTTTTGACGAAATAATAAAATTCAATTTACTATGGCACATCTATCCAGCCTATGGGCTTACGCTTTCTGGTAGGTACTATTTACAAAACTACTTACCCATTCAGGGTGGAAGCGCTTTCGAAGTGGTTTGCGCTCTCTCAATCAGGACCGAATATTCACTTTTACAGTCATTTTACGATCCAAAACCCTTACGTAAAAAAGCAAAAAACCTCATTCCGACGGATTTAGGCAAAAGTCGGAATGAGGCTAAAATTAATTAGTATAACAATATAAAAATAACAAAAAAATGAAACGTAATGTTTTAATTTCAATCTTTTCAATTATTGTAATTTCTCTATTGGTAAGTGCTTGTGAAAAAGAAAACCATAGACAACAGACTTTGGAAGTGGATTATAAAGAGTTATCCAATAAACTTACTCCAAAAGCAGTAGGTGAAATTCATTCGAATCTTTCTGTAAATGTATATAATAAATTGAATGAATGGAACCTTCAAGTTCCTAAAAATGGACCTGAAATAGTTTATGATGAACTACTAATAAAAAAACAATCAATTCAAGCAAAATTTTCTCCAGAGAAGACAAGAATAATGTATTTAGAACTTTTTGATCTGAATAAAGAAACTTTGTCAGGTTGGTCAATACATAATATAGAATTTAAAAGGAAAATAGATAGCTTGTTTTATGAGGATATTATGCATATAGTTGATCTATGGTTAGATTTCGATGAATTTGAGTCTACGCTTTCTTCGATAATTACTCAATATTCTGATCATTACTTAAATGAAAACTTATTAAGTATAAAGGCTGTTTCGATTAGTTCCTATGAATTTTGGAAAGAAAATTATCCAAAATTAGCACAAGAAAATATTCGAGCATTGCCTCCTGAAGAAGAGGAAAAAGAAACTCATCCTTGGGCGCGTTCTGTTATAGGAGGAGATATAAAAGGAGCAATCGGCGGATCAATTTTTGGAGGCCTAGCAGGAGCACTTATTGGAGCTAATGCAGGTACTTTACTAAGTATAGTTGAATGCATAGGTTTTGGATGTGAATAAATTTTAATGAAAATGAAACCAAGAATAACCAAAGGAATAAAGTGGGGACTTTTAATGTTTTTGTTTTTCGAGATTACTAATATTTTGTTTAGAATAAGGCCAAATGTGGAGTATTTTAGCATAAAATATTGGCTATTTATACTTTTCTCACTTGTTTTCTGGCTAATAATAGGACAAATTTGGAGTTATTTAAGATATAAACGAAATTGGAAATAGGGGTTTTACTTGGCGAAAGCTAAGAAGGAATTGGTTTACTAAATGGGGAAATTCAAAAGCACTTGGAAAACTTATTATAAATGATGCTGCAGGCATGGTGGCTGGTGCTATTAATGCAGTTATTTCAACTGGTGGTGTAGTTGCGGCAATAGAAGTTTATGAACTTTCGGAAAAAATAGTAAATCATGATTGCTAATGTAATGAAATCAAAAAAGGTTGAAATTTCTGGGAAAGCTCTCATTTATATTGGCCTGATTGCCATATTGATTACAAAGCTTAAATGGATTGCTATTCCTTATTTAGATGATATAGGATTTTGGATACTTGTGATTGGAGCTATTTTAGTCCTAATGTCAAGTAAGCGTAGTGAAAACAACAAATTATTGATAGTAGGTGTGTTAAGTCTAATCGGTGTATGTTTGCTTTTATACTATTTTGTGTATGTAGCCCAAAAGTAATAAAGTACTAAATTTAGCCGATGATTTTGACTGCATAATTATGGTATGACATGCAGAAGGAGTTTCTTCATGGTTTCATTTTTTCAAAAACGACTGGAAAGACCAGTAAGCAATTGCTTTTGTTGATCATTAAAAACGAGCGATGCAAAAAATCGGATACAATCAAAAGCAATTTTTTAGAAATTTCCCCGGTTTATGGGTTGTTCTTTTCGTTGTATATTTGTTTCTTCAACTAATAGACAATCATTTTTACGATGCTCTTTTCAAAGCTTTTTATACGTCAGTTTTGGCTTCAGGGGTCATTTCTTTAGGTGTTTTTCTTTGGGATAAGCGATATTTACATCGACTGAATATTGAGAAACATAGGTTTATTGAGGAAGTGGAACACTCAAAGTTTAAAGATCGCTTTATACAAAGAACAAACGGAGACTTTTTGATTCGGTCCAACTTATTGTTTGGAGATATCCAGGGGAAATTTGAAGAAGGATTTGTCGTCTTGACAGGCTCAAAGTATCAACTTAGGAAGTTTTTGGATGCCGTAAATCTATCTTGAATATAAAACTCATTGAAATGAACAATGTATTATTTCTTTCAAAAGTGATCCTATATTTTGGAGGAACCTTTTTTGTCGGGGGCTTTTTTAATCTATTGGGTCGAGTGGATTCATTGCCGGATTACCTTTTCCTAAAGTTGATAATCATTTCTGCAATTTCGACGCTGGTGGTGCTTTGGATTGAATATAAATTTCTTCCCAAAGTAAAGCAGAATAATAATAGCTTATGAAAGAGGACCTCCAATTCTGATAAAATTATTTTGAAATTGATTTATTTAAAAATTTTAATCGTTTCCATCGGGCTTGGAGCTGTTAATTTTATTTTGTTCTTTCTGATTCAGAATAATTTAGGTCCCCGGTCTGATGAAGACAACTTTGCATTATCATTAGTTGCCTCTTTAATATTTGGAGCAGGGATCTTTCTTTTTTTTACCATCAAACAGTTGGTGAGAGATTATCGGAATGAAGAGGAAGCGCATTAGTGTCGAGCTCTATCTTTTTCACTATGAGCCGATAATTGTGATTTGGAATAATGATGGGGAACAATTTCTTCCTGTTTCCCATCTATTCCTATGTAAAATAATCATTCGCATCTCAGGCAACCGACCTTCGAGACGGTCCAATTTATTGTTTGGAGATATCCAGGGAAAGTTTGAAGAAGGAGTTGTTGTTCTGACGGGTTCAAAATATCAACTTAGGAAGTTATTGGATGCCGTAAATCTATCTTGAATATAAAACTCATTGAAATGAACAATGTATTATTTATTTCAAAAGTGATCCTATATTTTGGAGGAACCTTTTTTGTCGGGGGCTTTTTTAATCTATTGGGTCGAGTGGATTCATTGCCGGATTACCTTTTCCTAAAGTTGATAATTATTTCTGCAATTTCGACGCTGGTGGTGCTCTGGATTGAATATAAATTTCTGCCCAAAGTAAAACAGGATAATAAAAACAATCTATGAATAAGGCTACTTATGATTAGCATTACTTTTTTTGACTATGACCAAATGATGATAGTTTTGAGTGATGATGGGAAACAATCTTCTACTGTTTCCCATCCATTTTTTTAGTTTACAATGAACGCATGTATCTCCGATAAACGATTTTCGAGTCGTTCAAATATCTCCATATGCCGGTCAATTGCTTTCTTGAAATCGGCCAGGTCATCTGTCTCAATATAATACCTTAACTCCGGCAACATCCAGGCGGCATACCCACTAAACGGATCAGAACAAGCGTATATAGAGCGGTACCAACTACCGAACGGCATACCCTTTTCCGAAAGAAAAGTCCGTTCTATATCGATAAGTTGGGAATTGATTTTTGAAATGTTTTTCCGGTCAATAGTGTGGGCCAGAGAATCTATAAAGGCTCCCGCCTTTTCAATTTCCTCAGCCTTTTCCAGCAATGGATTCAACAATTGCTTCTCCCAATTATTTTTAATTGACAGCTTTTTGATAGACTCGATATGTTTTTCCAAATCAGTACCGTATTGTGATAGGTCGTACGGAACAACATCATTTTCTGACAATAGAAGGGTAATATTGCCAAGAACTTTACCAAGTGTAGCTCCATTTTGATAGGTAGTATCCCCGAATTTGTCAAACCAGGCCAGGTTGTCATAGTTGGAATGGTACAGCGTGGGATTCCACATGGATGCGCCCATAGAAGGGATGCCCAGGTGTGAATAAAACCCGATATGGTCGGATCCTCCTCCCAGGTTCCCGATATCAGGGATTTCGCCTTTTTCTTTCTTTTGGTTTTGGGTCCAATGTTCCCTCACAGTTAGGTCTGTATCCTGGTATTGTGTTGCACTGGAAGCCTGGTAAATGAGTCGCTTTAAGGAAGGAGAGGATGCTGCACTAAACCGTATTCCGGCACAAGCAGCATCCGCATTGATATAGGCCAGCGTATTGGCACTGAGTTCATCTTTCATTTGTTCTACCCATTCAGCGGATCCAAGGATCCCGTATTCTTCAGCATCCCAATGGCCTATCAATATGCTACGCTTGGGTCTCCAACCCTGTTTTTTCAATTTCCCTAAGGCATCGGCCATTGCCAGGAGCATTGCCGTCCCACTGTTGGGATCAGTTGTGCCGAAAGACCATGCATCATAATGACATCCGAGGATAATCCATTCATCGGGAAACTCAGTTCCTTCCATCGTCCCGATCACATTTTGAACCCGTAAAAACTCTTTAGCTTGTTCGACTTCCAACTGTACAGATAGTTTTTCACCTCCTTCTATTCTGTAAGTAAACGGAAGCCCTCCCTGCCAGGCAGTGGGTACCGAAGATCCGGTCATTCTTTCCAATATCTCTCTGGCAGAACCATAACCCAACGGAGCAACCGGAATGGTATGGAAAGCTATATCATCCGGGTTCAGTCGTTCCGGAGAATCGGGATGGTCTAACGGCAATGCCGGATCCAGTGGAGTTAATGGATCTCCTGTATAATCCAATGTCAGTACCGAACCGCGTTGAATGGTACTTCCATTGGAGTAAGGGCCTTCAGGGTAGGTTAGTCCTTTCATGTAGCCAGCATCTTCCGGATCCGTATACATAATTAATCCAACTGCACCGTATTCTTCAGCAAATTTGGCTTTGTAACCTCTGAAATTTCCCCCGTACCGGGCTATTGCGATTTTCCCTTCCAGTGAGACACCTAGCTCTTTTAGTTTTTCAAAATCCTCTTTACGGCCGTAATTAGCATACACTATTTCTCCCGTCACTTTCCCCTCACCTGAATAGGCATTCCATCCGAAATCAAGGTCGGGATGGGATGAATAAATATCTTCTTCTATAATATTTTCCCGGTTGTTTAATGGTATGCGTTCGGGGGTGATTATGGATATACGAGCTGTCCCCGGCCCTTTGGGCATGTAAATGTCGTACGGGTACATTTTTGATGTAAATCCGGCCATTTCCATAGCAGCACTTATGTATTCGGCTACTTTAAGGTTGGCTTCCGTTCCGGCCCGGTGGGGGTGGGAAGAAAGAGCAATGAGGTGTTTCTTGAAGTTCGCAGGGGTGACTTCTTTCATGAAGTCCCGGGCGATTGGAGTATTCAGGTCAAATGTGTCGGTTTGGGAGTAAATCTCCAAACTTATAATACAAAATAGTACAAGTACGGTAATTCTTATAAAACAAGTATTGGCGTATTTCAAAACAGCAAGTTGTTGATTAAATTTCTATCAATATTGATACTATTTTTAAGTTGTCAAATTTACTCTTTTAGTGAGAAATTCAAAGTTCTTATATTTTAAGCCTTTAGCTAAGAAATGGACAAATAGACACAGAAACTATTTGCTTAGCCCCTTCTATTATGATCGAATATTATCATAAAAAAATAAATCAAAGTCCAAGTTTGTGGAGCCTACCCACCAGTTCAAATTTTCAATATCCGTAATGGTGAAATTTGGAATACAATTAGGAGTCAATCAAATCAACAGTCATTTTGGAACGAAGTGTCTCTGAATGTAAAGGTGTTACCCCTTAAAGAAACAGATGTAGAAATAGCATCGGTTATAATGAAAAGACTTAGAGCTTACCTAAATTTAACAAATTCTCAGCGCAGCTCTGCGGATTCCGCATCCATGTTGAATCTCAGCGGGCCTTTGCGAAAGAGCTAAAAAATTACACAAAGATTCGCCAAGCAACGAGAAGGCTCGCAAAGTTTTGAGCCTAAAGGCTTATGGATAAAATAATTACGCACACTAATATTTAATTTAACTTGAGTTCGACAGAGACAAAAGAGCTCTGAAGTGCCTGTCCCGACATGAATTCGGCGGGAAGCAAAATATAATTAACCCTGGGTGCCAACCCAGGGTGGAAATCAAGATGAAACGTCGATTCTGGCATTGATTTCCACAAAGTGATGCCTTGGGCATTGCATTTTTTGCAAAAAAAAATGACAGAATCAATTATTCATTGAGCTCACGTTAATTTATTGCTTTAACTTTTTGAGTATACTCTTAAAAGCCAAAACAAAATCATTGGTTTGAAAGATATTTTAATTGGAGCAACAGCTATATCTCATTAACTGGAACTTTCCACACTAAACCGTACGGATTTTGAACGAATAGAATATCTAAAACTTACCAGTAAAGTATTATTCCTCCTCTTCAGATACAGGTTCGGCTTCTTCTGTATCAGGTTCTTCTTCCTCTTCCACTATTTCAAGCATACCTTCACTTTCGAGAAACAGGTACCATTTAATGATTTTCTTTATATCGCTGGCATATACTTTATCCTGGTCGTATTCAGGTAAAATCTCTTCGAAGTATTCTCTTTGGTCAGATTTGGTCATCCCATCTTCCGGTGGATTGTCTTTCATTTTGGCAAATACATCAGCCAATGGAATCGCATCGTCATGAGTATAAATGGCAATGGACTCAAGGGGTGAAAATTGATAGCTTCGGGCGGATAAAAACTTTTTCTGTCCGTCTTCCATGGATTCAACAATAATTCCATTGTTTTTGGTAGTGATTAACCTGAAAAGTCCTGGTAAACCACTTACTGACAATAAGTCTTTGATTTGCATATATTATTTTTCTTTTCTCATTTGGGGAAAAAATATGACTTCCTGAATCGATGTTTGACCGGTCAGCAACATTACTAGTCGGTCAATACCAATACCTAATCCCGAAGTGGGCGGCATTCCGTATTCCAGTGAACGGAGAAAATCCTCGTCCTGCTGTCCTACTGCTTCTTCGTCACCGCGTTGAGCCAGTTTGATTTGTTCTTCAAATCGCTCCCTTTGGTCTATTGGGTCATTGAGCTCGGTATAAGCATTGCCGATTTCTTTTCCGTTTACAAATAGCTCAAACCTTTCTACCAGGCCTTCTTTACTTCTGTGTTTTTTGGCCAAAGGTGTCATCTCGATAGGGTAATCAATTATGTAGGTAGGTTGAATAAGGTTGGGTTCTGCTACTTCACCAAAAATCTCATCGATTAATTTGCCTCTTCCCATGCTCTTGTCAACTTCTATGTGCAATTTTTTGCATTCGGCTCTCAATGCTTCTTCATCCATTTCAGAAACGTCAATATTGCCGTATTTTTCGATGGATTCATATATACTCAGGCGAGGATAAGGGCCTTTGAAATCAATTTCTTGATCTTTGACTTTTACCTTGGTAGTACCTTTTACATGAGTAGAAATATATTCCAGAAGGTTTTCCACCATTTCCATCATCCAGTAGTAGTCCTTATTAGCGACATAGATTTCCATGGAGGTATATTCGGGATTATGGGTCCGGTCCATTCCTTCGTTTCGGAACATTTTTCCGATTTCATATACTCCTTCGAAGCCCCCTACGATTAGCCTTTTCAGGTGCAGTTCATTGGCTATCCTCAGGAAATACGGCATGTCCAGTGTGTTGTGGTGAGTCTTGAAGGGTTTCGCCGCCGCACCACCGTGTAATGCCTGAAGTATTGGTGTTTCGACTTCCAACCAACCCTGGTCGTCAAAATACCGACGCATAGCCGAAATAACCCGGGATCGGGTTTCGAATATGGATTTCACCCCGTCATTGACGATAAGGTCAACATAGCGCTGACGGTATCTCATTTCGGGATTGACAAAGGCATCGTGTCTTTTTTCTTCTCCTGTTTCTTCGTCCTTGGTGATTTTTACGATGGGGAGTGGTCGCAATGACTTCGCCAATACTTTCAGTTCGTTGACGTGAATACTGGTCTCGCCAACTTTCGTTTTGAATACATAACCTTTTACCCCTATTATATCACCAATATCCAGAAGCTTTTTAAAGACTTTATTATAAAGCGTTTTATCCTCCCCTGGTGCAATTTCATCGCGGTTGACATAGAGTTGGATCTTCCCGGTAGCATCTTTTAGTACGGCAAAAGAGGCTTTACCCATTACCCGTTTTGTCATCAATCGGCCTGTAAGTGATACCTCTTTGAAGTCATCCTTATTCTCCTCGGAAAAATTTTCAAGAATATTTTTGGCGGTAGTATTCACCTCAAATGCCGCTGCCGGATAAGGGTCAATTCCCAGGCTGCGAATATCTTCCAGGGCCTGTCTTCTGATTTTTTCTTGCTCTGTCAATTGCATATATTTTTCAGATCTTTTGCTAGTTTCTCTAAAGGAGTGCAAAAATAAAGTAAAATTAAGAAATGAACTGATTTTAAATCGTTTAATTGAATATTATAGTCAGAATCTTGTAGAAAAAACCAGGGCAGAGAACTGTTTCGGGCGGACAACCGGTAGGGTGAAAAGGATTGATTAATTAATGGTTTACTGTAGTTCTTAACTACAAACTCGAAACTATTAGCTCGCAGGTTGAGGCTTGCAGCTAAATATTCTACATATCTATAAAATAATATAGGTTAAAAACCCGTCTCTAATGGGAAGTTTTCGAACTTACTGGTTACTTTTGTTAAAATTTTGAAGCTTCCATTTTACATGAATATAAGCTCTACCACATATCCGAAACGATTGCTATTTCTTTTGATTTTTCTCTTCGGAGGATCCCCTTTTCTTCTGAATGCTCAGGATTGTGAAGATATTTTATACGAGCCACTGAGAGAAGTTGGAGAAGTTATTGAAGACGGTATACGCTATAAGAAAGTACAAATATTTGTTGAAAACCCTAATGCTGGTGCTACCAATTCTTTCTTTGCACTTGTTGATCGTCAAGATCCTGAGTTTGAAGATTTTCCGGATAATGCGCATAAATACAACCAGTGGACCAATGAAATTTTTATTCCGTTAGATGCGGTAGAACTTTGGTTGGTAGATGTTAATAATCCTGATTGCAAAAAGCCAATTCCATTACACCTAGAAGAAGATCCTTGTGATTTTAGATTAAATGAGAGATATGACTTAGATTCTAATGATTGCAGTAATGTAAATATTACTTTGATTCCTCCAGATACAATAACTTTAGAATCTGTAGAATGGTTTTTTAATGGTGATACTTCCTCTCCAGTACATACTGAATTGCAATATAGAAATCCCCCTGCTGGTAATTATATTGTGGAACTAAAAGCAGATAACGGATGTGAAGTAACCAAAGAGTATAGAGGAGTTGCTTGTCCTCGTTCCAATGCCGGAGAAGATTTTACAATCCCGTATTGTATTGAAGATAGCGCGGCACTTAACTTGAGGAGTAACCTTGGACCCAACGTAGACTCAGGAAGGTTTTATACTGATAATTTTTCAGAGATAACGGAGCAAGATGCCAGTCAAATGACTTTTAGCCAGGAAGGAGAGACCAACTATTACTATATTTCCCAAACCAATCATTTGGGAAGAGACACAGCAATTATTACTGTAGATGCCTATTCCGGGAACTGCAATAATTCGTGTTTATTCAATTTGGCCGTTTCGCCAGAGTGCGACTCTGTTCAGGAAATCACTTTTTCCCTGTTGGACTGGGGGAACACTACAGATACCATGGCCAATGTCATTTTACCGGACGGGAATGCCATTCAACTCAGAGTTGGAGAATTCTATACTTTTGAAAATACCCGTTTTAATGACTCCCTTTTTATCGATGTATCATCTACCAGTAATATGGGATGTGACAGTACGATCTTACTGGGATATTTCAGTCCCTGTATCGAGACCAATTGTGATTATACCGTAGTAGCTGCCGTGGATAGTAATTTATGTTACCGCGATACCTCAGGAAGAATAGATTTGACTATAGCCAATAGCATTGATCCGGTATCAGTTTCATGGAGCAGTGGGACTACGGGTCCCTCTTTGCAACAGTTGAGAACAGGAATCTACGAAGCATATATTGAAGACGGTACCGGTTGCAGGGATACAATGGTATACGAAGTGGGCGGCCCTGTTCGCGGAATCGAGATCGATGTAAGTACTGAAGAAAACGGTAATGATTCAGTGACCTTAATTGTAAGTGCAGTGAATGGTAC
This sequence comes from Membranihabitans maritimus, assembly GCF_021729145.1. Lineage (GTDB taxonomy): Bacteria > Bacteroidota > Bacteroidia > Chitinophagales > Saprospiraceae > Membranihabitans > Membranihabitans maritimus. Next base: position 180,950 of record NZ_JAJSLW010000001.1, read on the forward strand.
AGGACCATACCAATTTGAAGTGGAATTGGATCACCAATACGTAACCTTTTCACAAGGTTCGGTTACAGAGCGGAGAATTTCATTTGAACAAACCATAGATACAGCAAGGGTCACGGTTACGGATGCCAGGGGATGTATAGCAGTACAAACTATTCTCCTCACGCCCAGGTGTTTTACGCTTGAAATAGACACTTTGGCTACCAATTGTGGTATGGCCAATGGAAGCATTGCACTGACCGTGCCGGAAGAAGTGCGGAATGGAGGTTCTATTACCTGGGAAGATACAGATGAAAATAGTTTATGGGAACGATCAAATCTTCCATCGGGAGAATATCCTTTTGAGATAAGTTATGGTGAATGCCTGGTGCCGGATACCGCAATAATTAGAAGAAATAATTATTCGCAACCTGCCTTTGTCCAATCAAATGAATGTCCGGTGGATGGATTATTCGAGGTAGAAGTACGGAATAGTGAGAACCTCGTAAATTGGACTATTGGTGGAAGCACTTCATCGGATTTCACAACTCAACTCCTTGCCAATCGTGAACATGAGATCATAATTGAAACCATTGAAGGTTGTGTAGACACTGTATTAGTAAATGACACGGAAGCGTCGTGGATTGAAGAACTTACTTACCGTTCGCCGGATTTGTTACACGCTTCAATTACCCTAGACGAAAGTAGTTTGAATTCTTTCGGATGGCAACAAGATAGTTCAGAATTATGCACCTATTGCTTTGAATACCAATCTGAAGATGTCATCCAGACAGGCAATTATACATTTTTTGTGGCACCTTTTGACGGTTGTTACGCAGATACTACCATTAGTTTACAACAAGATGAAATGTTTTTTGAAATGCCGAATGTCATTACTTTGAATAATTCGGTAAATAACCAAATTCAGATTTTCGACCCTTTCGACCAGATGGCATCTGTGATGAGGTTCAGTGTATATGACCGGTACGGGAATGAGTTATACGTTAATGAAAATATGAGCCACGGGACTAATGATAGCCTCAACTGGCCGCAGGCAGATACGGCACTTCCTAATGTCATTATCTGCGTGGCACAAATTAAATGCAAAGACGATAAAGAGGTCACGCTTACGCAAAGTGTTTTGGTGTTGAGGTGAATAAAAGAATAAGTAGTGATAGTCCAAGAAAGATAAAAAGGACAAAGAAATGCTTAGATCATTGATAGATACCTTTTTAAAACTTGAAGGTTTCAATTCATTTCATTTTCATAGTCGACTCATTAGTACAAATTCATTTTATATTTATAAACCAGTGGAAACCCCGAAGGGTATACTTCAAGGTTCTTTTTCCTGCATACAAGTATTTTAATAGGTTTCAGCGAACAAATTCCAACTCAATTGAGTTATATTTACAATAATGAAATGGATAAAAAAATACAATAATGAAATTCAAAATCTTTGCAATGAGCATAAGGTAAAAGAATTGTATTTGTTCGGTTCAGCGTTAACAGACCGATTTACTAAAAGTAGTGATATCGATTTGTTAGTCCAATTTGATCCTTTCAATGTTTATGAATATTTTGATAACTATATGGATCTCAAAGAAAAGTTAGAAAAATTGTTTGAACGCAGGGTTGACCTGGTTGAAAATCAAGCTATTAAAAATCCTATTTTTAGAGAGAGTGTTGATAGGGCAAAAGTACTTATCTATGAGCGAAGAAATTCTGAAGTGTCTATATGATATAAAGCGTGCAATTGAGGAAATTGAATCTTACTTCCCGGATCGAGAGAAATCATTTGAACACTATTCTGAAAATATACTTTTAAAAAGGGCGATAGAAAGAGATTTGGAAATCATAGGTGAAGCTATGAATCGCATTTTAAAGGAGGATGCTAAATTTCCTGTCGATAATGCTAAAAGAATAGTAGGGCTTCGAAATCTAATTATTCATGGTTATGACTCTGTGTCCGACGAAAATATCTGGGGAATTATAAACAACCATATACCAGTATTAAAATTGCAAGTAGAGGAATTAATAGGGTAATGCGTTTTGGAGAAAAATGGTGACAAATTCTATTGAGCCAAACACGAAGCTACAAATGTTTTAATTCCAATTCCTTTTTCATCGCTTCTTGATAAAGGAATTCAGGAGCAACATCTGCTCCGTTGGGCCATTCGATAGTCCAACTGTTTAGTGTAAATTTTTTGAAGAAATCTTCTTTTTTCAAAGGTTCAAAGATCGGACCGTTTAACTTGTCCTGTAAGTCTGCTATACCTAATTTCCAATCATTGAATTTTAAAATCCTTGATATACTTTGCTTCGACTACCCATATCAGATCCATAATTTATTTACTTTAGTGGCTCAATTTTGTCTGGTTTCACCCTTTTTTTTACATTTTTCCCAATTCATTCTTAATTCCTCTTTGTGCGTATCCATCCATTCAAAATTAAGATTGAGAGCCCTTTTAATCATAAAACCTTTAATAAGTTCGTCATCCAAATTTACAACAATTTTATATTCTCCATAGTTCGCATAAAAGTGTGGAGGATTATGCTCATTGTAAAACATCATAATGACAATACCGTAGAATCTGGATATTTCAGGCACATCTTAATTTATTTTGAATATTCAATAAAATGAATTTTTATGATCAAAATTGCTTATTCCCCGGTTTATAAGTACACTTTGCCTGAAGGCCACCGGTTCCCAATGGAAAAATATGAGCTGGTTCCGGAGCAATTATTATACGAAGGGACCATTACCAGGGAGCAATTTTTCCACCCCGATCGCTTATCGGAAGAAGAAATATTGCTTACACATACCCCTGAATATTTGGGCAAACTTCTTCATCAGAACCTTTCCTCCAAAGAAATAAGGCGGATTGGCTTCCCCATGCGGCCGGAATTAATTCATCGGGGAAGATATATCTCAATGGGTACCTATCAATGTGCCTTATTCGCCCGGGAATACGGTATTTCCTTGAATATAGCCGGAGGTACCCATCACGCTTATGCCGGGCATGGGGAAGGTTTCTGTATATTCAATGATATTGCCATAGCTTCGAATTTATTACTCCGTGATGATCCGGAAATGCAAATTTTGATAATAGACCTGGATGTACACCAGGGAAATGGCTCGGCCGATATATTCAAAAATGACAACAGGGTATATACCTTTTCCATGCATGGAAAAAATAATTACCCTCATAAGAAAGAAAAATCTGACTGGGATATTCCATTGAATAATCAAACCGGTGATTACGAATATTTACAGGTTTTACAAACCGCTTTATTACAACTACATACAATAGTAAATCCCAACATTATATTTTACTTGTCCGGAGTAGATGTTTTGTACTCAGACAAACTTGGAAAACTGGCCATGACGTTAGATGGAGCTAGAAGAAGGGATGAGATGGTATTTGAATTTGCGATTAAGAAAAGCATCCCTGTTGTAGTCAGTATGGGTGGAGGTTATTCTAAAAAGTTAACTCACATCATCGAAGCTCATGCCAATACATACAGAGTAGCAATGGGAATGTTTGATGAATAAACAAGGACCAAAACCATAAAATTTTGTAAATTATCATCAACAGTAATTGGGTGCATTTGTAACATGAAGGAAGTTCTCATGTACACTTAAATTGTCTAACTCATGAAGCCCCACAAAAACGAGACAGGCAGTCACTAGTTTGGTTTACAATCATTGGAAAAACTGTTGTAAAATAAAATTCGGTTAATGACTTCAAATTATTTTCTATACTCGAAAAATCAATCCTTGAAAACACTGGCTTATATTTTAACGATTTTGTTGCAACTGCTTTTGATTCATAATTGCCATTCCCAGGAATTGAAAATCATGACTTACAATATCCATCACGGTACGGATGTAGATGGTGAAAATACACTGAATGATATTGGCGAATATATTATGGAGTCTCGAATAGATATTGTTGGTTTGCAAGAGGTAGATAGTATATGTGAACGGTCCAACAACATTGACCAGCCTGAGCAGTTAGGCAAATTAACCGGACTGGAGCATTATTTTACCCGCCATTTCGAGTATCAGGGCGGTTCGTACGGACAAGCCTTGCTAACCAAACATCAGGTCTCTACCGTTGAAAATGTTTCCCTTCCGGTATTTCCGCTTTCATCCGGCAAATCTGTTTCGATGTTGGTAGCAACCATAATAGTAGATGGAAAGGAAATCACCCTGGCAATTGCTCATTTGGACTACCAGAGCAAAGAATCACGGCTTTATCAAATTAGTGTTCTTTGGAATTACCTGAAGAACAAAAATAACAACCTCGTTTTAATGGGAGATTTGAATGCACTACCCGAATCTGAAGAGATGAAAGAATTACGCAAAAATTTTAATGTATTTCCGCATTCCTATAATGATTTTACATTTCCTTCTGTAGATCCCGATCGAAGAATTGACTTTGTAATGGTCCGGAAAAATAGTGACCTGAAGATAGTAGCGGAGCATATAGGGGACGTAAAATACTCGGATCATCTACCGGTAGTGACAAGAGTAGAATGTAGGAAATGATTGAAACAATACTTTTTATGGATAATTATTATTTTAGACCATAAGAAAGGATTTGAATTTCCCTGGAGAATAAAAGTTATACCGTTTTTAATTAATAGATAAATCTTAAAATTGCCATTTTAGCAGAAAATTAGAAGCCTTACAACAAAATCAAAAGATGAATCAATTAATCTTAAATAAAATAGTATTTAATAAAATGTCCCGATTAGCAGGTCTCATACCCTGTGCGTTTGTGTTAATAGTCAGCTGCACGACAGGTTGGAATATAGATAACCCCTACGAAGGTGTGGATTGGGATAAAAACAACCAATACAAAGGTAATTTCCATACTCATACTACAAGGAGCGATGGAAGGTTGAATCCCCAGACGGTAGTTGACTTGTACCATGAATTGGATTATGATATACTGGCAATAACGGACCACGATAGGGTCACATTTCCCTGGAACAACTTTTCCAAAATGTCCGCCAGTGACCAGGCGCATGAGCGAATGGTAAACGAGGCTGAAACAATGCCCGATAATTTTAATTATGAAGATAGAAATCCAGAGGATTTAAAAATAATTGATATTCAAGGGTGTGAGCTGTCCAGGCATCACCATTTAGGAAGTTATTTTACCCGATATGAAGGATCTACTGACATTGACGAATCCCTGGAAACAGTTGGCGATCTTGATGGAATTGTTATATTGAATCATCCCGGACGTTATGATTATCCGGCCCATTGGTATTTGCAAATGTTTGAAGAAAATCCTCATTTAATTGGAGAGGAAGTATATAACCGGGGGGATCGGTATCCCAATGGACGTATGAAATGGGACTCCTTATTGATGTTGTCCATGCCAACTATAAAGGTTTGGGGATTTTCTAATGATGATATGCACACCCTGGATCATCTGGGGCGTAATTGGAATATGCTTATTTTACCTGAACTTAGCCAACAGGCCATAAAAGAAAGCTTGAAGAATGGTCATTTTTATTTTGTTTATGCACCTGATGGACATGATGGTCCCAATCCTCCAGCAATTGAATCAATAGCTGTAAATAATAAAAAAGGGACCATTGATTTGGTAGCTACGGGCCAAGATTCTATTCGATGGATTTCCAATGGAAAAGTTATTGGAAAGGGGTTACAAGTCGACCTTAATGAAATAGATGATTTAGGCACCTATGTCAGAGCTGAACTGTATGGCAAAGAGAATACTATTGTTGGAACACAACCATTCGGTATTTATAAAGATTAAATAGTCGCTCCTTAGCAATGATATAGCCCATTGATTATCATGATATAAATAAGTAAAAAGGCATGATTTGGGAGTAATAAAATTGCAGGAAAATTGGTAAATTTAGGCCAAAACCTTGCAAAATATGTTGGGAAAAAGTGCACCACAGAACCAAAGAGATTTTTTTCGTCCCTTGCTCACGGATTTCATTGATCCAGAACATGAGCTAGTGCTCTTGGCAGAAAAGATTGATTGGGGGTATTTGGAATCGGAGTTTTCCAAGCTGTATTCGAACACAGGCCAACCGGGCATGCCGATACGATTTTCGGTGGGCTGTCTGCTGCTCAAGAGGCTCTACGACCTGGGAGACGAGACGCTGGCCAAGGCATGGAAAATGAATCCTTACATGCAGTATTTTACGGGGGAGGCTCACTTTTGTCATCGGTATCCCTGCGATCCGAGCGACTTTGTACATTTCAGAAAGCGCATCGGACAGGAGGGCGTAGAACGGATCTTTGCCCATTCGGTGTCCTTGCACGGGAAGGGTGCCAAGGCTAAGACGGTGATGTCTGATACAACAGTACAGGGCAACAACGTTACTTTCCCCACGGATGCCAAACTTGCCAAGAAGGTTATCGATAAGTGCAACCAGATCGCCGAAAAGGAAGGTGTTCGCCAAAGGCAGAGCTACAGAAGAACGACGAAACAATTAGTACGGGACACTTACAACGGCAAGCATCCCAAACGGGCGAAGAAGGCCCGCAAGGCGCAAAAGAAGTTGCGCACCATTGCCGGTAGGCTGATACGAGAGCTGGATCGGAAGCTTTCTGCAGAGAAACGGACAGCGTACAAGGAGGACCTGGCCTTCTACAAAAAGGTACTGGCTCAAAAGCGTGGTGACAAGAACAAGGTATATTCCTTACATAAGCGGCACACTGCCTGTATCGCCAAGGGCAAGGCGGGTAAACCCTATGAGTTCGGCAACAAAGTGGGTATTACTGCCACCATGGGAAAGCACATTGTGATTACGGCCGTGGAGGCCTTTACGGGTAACCCGAACGACGGGAAGACCATAGCCCCATTACTGGATCAGTACCGGAGATTGCATGGATATTGTCCCACGGAAGTGGTCTACGACCGTGGCGGAAAGGTTAAAGGGGGAAAGCTCGGGGATACACTTGTCTCGGTCCCCTCGCCACCACTTAAAAAGGATTCCCAATACCAAAAAAGGAAGAAAAGGAAGAAGTTCAGACGAAGGGCTGCCATAGAACCCGTCATCGGACACCTGAAAAAGAACTTCCGCATGCAAGAGAACTACCTGATGGGCAAACAAGCACCCAATATAAACGCCCTGTTGACCGCTACCGGATGGAATCTAAAGAAATTGATGGAAAAACTCCTAGATAAAAATCTACGCGTCATTTTCAAAATCTTCAACAAAACTGATCAACTATTTTTTATGCCTGTTTTTATGACTTCTTAAGGAAAGATTAAATAGGCCAGGAGCAGCAATTGCCGCTAACTGGGATTTTATTTATTTGGTAACTGTTTCAGAATATATTATACCGTAAAATAATAGATTGAGTATATAACAAAAACTACGATGCAACTACTAATAAGTGTGTATTGATGGCGAAGTGTTTTGAGAGCTTTTACCATATGGTTTTTTACTGTGCTGGGCGAAATTTGAAGCTTTTTGGCTATTTCATTGTGTGTTAATCCCTTTTCTCTGCTTAATTGAAATATTTCACGCTGTCTTTCAGGTAGAGTATAAATAATGTCATGAAATTTTTTTTCCAGATCACTAACCAAAAGATGATCTTCATCTTGTGCTAGTTGATTTTTCATCGAATTAAGCATTTCTTCTTTTAAAACTTCATTCCTGCGTATTTTTTTGAAATAATGATAGGTAGCATATCGAGTAGCGGTAAATATATATGCCTCCAAATCTTCAATATTCTGCAAATGACTTTCTTTTTTCACCAATTGTAAAAAGATATCCTGAGTCAAATCCTCTGCAATAGTTTCGGATTTGACATGTGTAAGTGCAAATGCATATACACGAGAATAATACTTTTCTATAATTTCATCAATCACAATCATATCGGTCAAAAATAGTACATTTCTTTCAATTTACCATATCAAAAATTAGCACCGGCCGCTAACTGCTATATAATTACAAAAAAAATCATCTTGCACTAGTCCTATGGATATTTTCTTTACTCATACTAATAAAGATCAAAAGTTGAGGGTTAGTTGAAATCACAAAATGGAGAAATTGGACACGCAAAAAAAGATAGTTACACTGTACAAAAAGCTCAAAGAAAATTCGATAACGGATCATGAGTTAAATGAATTATTCATTCTTGTAGAGAAAGAGGAAAACAAGAAGAACCTTGACGCTGAATTAGAGGAGGTTTGGGATTCTTTAAGGAGTATTGAAGAAGTAGGATTAAGTGAACAAAAGTCCAGATTGAGAAAGAAATTAAAGCGAAAAACCCATCCAGTAAATATGGTCATTAAATCAAACTGGAAATATGGTATAGCAGCGACTGTAACTATAGTGATTGCAGTTGGTATATTCTTGAACGACATGTTTTCCACAAGTATAGAATTCTCAACCGAATATGGGGAAAGACAAACTATACTTCTCCCTGATGGATCCCAGGTAGAACTCAATGCAAATTCATCGATAATATGGGACAAGAATTGGGAGAAAAATAAAGTTCGAAAAATTCAGCTTTTGGGTGAAGCCTATTTTGAAGTAATTCATTTGGACCAGGATCAAAAATTTATTGTAAGCACTTCTGATTTAGATATTGAAGTATTGGGTACTTCCTTCAATGTTTCGGATAGAAGCAATATGACTGATGTTTTTCTTAGTGAAGGAAGTGTAAAGCTGGGGCTAAAAGGCAAGATTAACAAAGAAATAATTATGGATCCCGGGCAGCGAATCAGTTATTCGAAAGAAGAAAATAAGGTTGTAAAGCATGAAGAAAATAATGCTCTGGCTGCATCATGGAAAAATAATGTACTCTATTTCAATGACAAAACAGTTGAAGAAACTTTACAAAAAGTCAGTCAAATTTATGGGGTTGAATTTGAATTTAGGGATCCCTCGATTAAAAGCTTGAAATTAAACTTTTACGTCCCATATAAAGATTGGAGTGTTGCCAAGGAAGCCTTTGAATTAACGATGAATTTAAAAATTGATTTACAAGAAAACGGAAAATATTTGATAAGCAAAAAATAGGATATGTACTGGCATACATATCCTAAGAAACAAATTTTCGATAATAAAAATTTATTTAAAAGTATGAATTTAAAAGGATTTACTCAAAAGAAGTGGTTGATGTCACTTTTCTTTTTGATTTGTGTGGTATCCGCTTACTCGGGGCCGACGGATGTTCCGGAGCAACAGGAAATTCCGTTGGTGGAAGCCATTCAAAAAATTAGTAAGGATTACGGGGTCTATTTTTCGTTTGATCGCAAGTTGGTTGAGAATATAACGGTCGAATATCATTCCCGGCATACAATGAGTCTGGAAGAAGCAATTTCCTTCGCATTGAAGAATACGGACCTGCAATTTAAAATGTTTGATCAGGAATTTGTCATTATCTATCGTAAAGATGAAGAAGGGATGATCTCTTTACGGAAAATGATGGCTCATATAGAAAAAATTGTTGGTGAAGGAGACAGTTATTTGATTAAGCCGACCAACCGATTGCCGTTGCGTAAGTTTTACGATAATCCGTATCGTGAGTTGAAAGGGTTGGTCTTAAACGTGAAGGGAACCGTAATAGATAATAAAGGGGAGCCGCTTATAGGTGTTAATGTCAGGGTCAAAGGAGCGGATAAAGGTACGGCAACGGACTTTAACGGAATGTTTACTCTACAGGATGTAAATGAGAATGCTACGTTGGTATTCAGTTATATTGGGTATCAGACGATTGAAATTCCGGTAGACGGACGCGTGAATATTGAAGTCACCATGATATCGGATTCTGAGTTATTGGATGAAATAGTAGTAGTGGGGTATGGGACGCAAAAGAGAAGTGATTTGACCGGATCAGTTTCTTCAGTTCCGATGGAGCATATCAGAAATCAGCCGATACGAAGTATAGGGGATATATTGCAAGGCCGGGCTGCAGGTATGTCATTAACCCGGACTTCAGGACAAACAGGATCGAATATAAAAATGAGAATAAGGGGCCCTAATTCTATTTCGGGAAGTAATGAACCGCTGATGGTAGTAGATGGAGTGATAGGTGGTAATATCGGTTCCATACATGATGTTGAATCCATTGAAATTTTGAAGGATGCTTCGGCCACTGCTATTTATGGAGAAAGAGCTTCGAACGGAGTCATCTTAGTCACTACAAAGCAAGCGACTTCAGAGGTCCCTCAAGTCCGGATTGCACTCAATTCCGGATTTAGTTATCAGAATACGGACTATCCCGATATGATGAGTGCGGCGGAATACGCTGAATTCGTCAACGACTTACGGGGAGAGCAGATATACTCTTCAGCAGATATTGCGGACTTCAGGCAAAACGGAGGAACTAACTGGCCTTCAGAGGTAATGCAAACCGGTCTGAAAAATGATTACAATATTACATACTCCCAAAAACTGGATAAGGTAGGTATTTATTTATCGGGTAGATATGTTGACGAAAGAGGTACGATGCGGAATAATAGTTCCGGTGGAAACTACCAACTTCGTTCCAAGATTAACTTTGACCCCATTGACCGATTGTCGTTTAGCCTGGATATAAGGGCCAACAAAAACCAATCTATGAACGGGAACTTATCCACGGGAACCAGTAAATCTCATCCCCTCATGCAGGCGTTGATATGGTCTCCAACCGAACCCATCTGGCTCGATCAAGAAAACGGAATATATAATCTTACCGACAATTACGGTGCATTATCGTATAACCCGTATATGTATGCTTTGGAACAGCAGCAATTGTCCATGAGCAGTGGTATATATACTACTTTAACGGGAAGGTATGAAATAACGGATTGGCTGGCGTACAATGTAACCGGCTATGCTGCCAAAAACAATAGTCAGGGGGCTAATTATGAAAATATATACCTGGAGCCCAACGATCCCCAGGCATCGAGGAGTTCAAGTGATCGCTTTAACTGGCGGTTGGTCAATCGTATCGATATTAATAAAAGCTTCGATGTACACAACCTTTTGTTAACGGGAGTGTACGAAACGGAAGCTTCCGAGAACTGGAGTGTTGGCGGAGTAGGTAGAAATATGCCTTTACCGGATCTCGCTTCGTATTACAATATTGATTTGAGTAATCTTCAGTCGGTTTCATCCGGATTCGGAGAATCCAGTCGTTTGGCATACCTGGGAAGGTTGAATTACAACTATGACTCCCGGTATTATCTGACAGCCTCCTATCGTGTGGATGCACAAAGCGGACCGGTGGACCGACCCGATCAAAACAAATACGGAGCATTTCCTTCTTTTGCGGTGAGTTGGAGGGCATCGGAAGAGTCCTTTATGGAGGACAGTTTTTTTGAAAATTTAAAGCTGAGATTGGGGTGGGGATTGACAGGGAACCCTTCCGGATTTCCGTATACCAGAATGGATGAAGAGAGCTTTCCATTCGGCATAGGCGCCGATGTACTAGGATACGTACCGGGCACTCCGGCCAATTCCAATATCAAATGGGAGAAAACGACCCAAAAGGACGTCGGTCTCGATCTATCTGCGTTAAACGGGAGAATTTCGATGTCTTTTGACTATTTCATTAAAAACACGACAGATTTGTTGACGCAACAAGAATTGCCCGGATATTACGGCTATGGAGACGACGCCAGTTATACTCAGAATTTAGGGCAAATCAATAACCAGGGGTTTGAAGTGACCCTGGACCTTGTTCCCGTACAAACTTCCAATGTTTACTGGGGAATGAACCTCAATTTTTCTCGTGTTCACAATGAAGTGATTGATTTGGGTGACCAGGCAGCGTTTATGACGGGTACGACGGCCAATGGCTTTTTGGATGTGGAGACATACAGGGTACAAGAAGGTTTGCCTTTGGGTACCATGTGGGGATACAAATTCCTGGGTATTTGGAGAACAAATGAAGCGGATGAAGCTGCGAAGTATGGCGAGGCCCCCGGTGATTTGAAATTTGAGGATGTAAACGGAGACGGAGCTATTAATCTCGCGGATGACGGTCAAAAAATTGGTGATGCGAATCCCGATTTCGCCTGGGGATTGAGCAATACCGTTACGTTTAAAAATTTTGACTTAAACTTCTTATTGCAGGGCATGCACGGACAGGATGTTCTCAATCTTACACGGGCGGCTATGTCTACGGCACATCCCGATTCCCGGACAATTACTTTAAAAGACCCCGGATTTAATTACTGGACTCCTGGAAACGAGGATACGGAATGGCCCAACATACATAGTACGAGTAGCAAAAAACGTCTGAACTCTTCTCAGTGGGTCGAAGACGGTAGCTGGGTGAAATTGAAGTATGTCGGCGTTACGTATCATTTACCCAGAAACCTGGTAAACTTCGGGGATCTCAGTCTGTCGGTAAGCGGTACGGACTTGCTTACCTTTTCAGGATATAAGGGATATGATCCGGAAGTATCCGCATCCGGGAGCAGTGACGTGTGGGGTGGCGCGGACTTTGGTACGTTACCCATCCCCCGATCGGTTATTTTTGGTCTTGTTCTAGATTTTTAATTTGAATAAAATGATTTTTAAAATGAAATATTTCTGCACTTTATTAACGGTTTTTGTTTTGTCTTCTTGTTCCGAAAATTTTTTGGATATTAACCCGAAGGGGGAATTGTTTCCCCAGGCATTTTATTCGAACGAAGTAGAATTGGATATAGCTGCCACCGGGCTTTATGCGAGAATGGAGCGGGCCTATGTTTACGGATGGTCTTTGTCCTATGCGACCGGGGGCCGGGATAAAACTTCTAATTTTGACAATTTTGAAGAGGTAGATGTTTTTGCTACGGAAGGCGACAATGGTGAAATGTCCAGCTACTGGGATCAGTCATGGACGGCCATAAATGCAGCCAATGAGATTATTTACCGCTATGAGGATGCGAATGCTTCGGAGGAAAAAAAGCGGGAAGTAGCCGGACAGGCCCACTTTATCAGAGCCTATAATTATTTTATGTTGGTCCGTATGTATAATCAACTTCCTTTGTACACCAATAGTACCGAAGTATCTATAGACATTGAATTATCAGGCCCGGAAGCCATTTATTCTTTGATAGTAGACGATCTCAAAACGGCTGAAGAATTTCTCCCGGATAATTGGGACAGTGATCCGAAAAGAGCTGGGGTGGCCTGGACAAGTGGTGCCGCCAAGTCTTTACTGGCTTACGTTTACTTGTGTATGGCGGGATATCCTCTGAATGATGCGTCAAAATATACTTTGGCTGCAGAGAAAGCAAAAGAAGTGATTGACAATGAAGCGAAATACGGATACGGTCTGATGGAGAATATAGCGGATCTTTATTCTTCCGAACTCAATTGGCAAAATCAGGCGTGTGAAGAAGTAGTTTTAGCTTTTTTCAATGACAACAATTACGGTTGTGTTCTCTGTTCAGTACCTGCAGAATACGGAGGCTGGGAAGTCTTCCAGGCAGACATTAACTTTTTTGAGAGTTTTCCTGAGGGACCGAGAAAGGACGCTATCTTTATTTCGGAATTTCCATTTGAGGACGGGGTAAAACATTACACCGAAATAAGTGCCGGGCATCCTTTCTATAGACAGTATTGGGATGGGAAAATTGATTGGGAAAGGCCCTGGGATGGAATGAATTGGAAAAATAGTCGACCTCAGGTAGCGATAACCCACGCTAATAATTTACTGGTTTATGCAGAAGCTCAAGCCATGTCTGGTTCGCCGGATGCCTCGACGTACGATGCTATAAACCGGGTGAGAAACAGGGCGGGCCTTCCGGATTTACCCGAAGGACTGTCCAAAGAAGCGTTTCGAGATTCAGTAGTTCAGGAAAGGGCCTGGGAATTTTGTGGTGGGTATTTTTGCACTGATCCATGGTACGATCTTGTAAGATTGGAAAGAGTGGAAGAATCGGTCGGGGAGCGCCATCCCGATGAAAATCAATTGGTAAAAACTCCTACGAAAGAGGAATACTTTGCCCCTTATCCGGTAAATGATGTGAATAAAAATCCTAATCTGCATAAATAGTAAAGTATTAGTTTAAACAGCACACTTACACATGAGATTTTTAAGCAGTCCCATTGTTCCGGGGTTTAGAAAAAATGTGTAAGTGTGCATTCCGTTTGTGTCGGAAATTGGTAACCCTGTTTTTTGAAAATTGAAATAATGCATAATTACCCAAGAAAAGTTGTAAAGTTAGATTTCTACAATAAATTTGTTTTGCTAAATGCGATTCTATTCCTTGTCTTTCAAGGCGCTATTAGCCAAAGTTTACCTGATGGCAAACTCGATTTTGTAGTCAAACCCTATATCCAGACAATGACTGATAGTTCATTTACGGTTATGTGGGAAACTTCCGTTCCCGTAAGAAGCCAATTGCATTTTGCTGAAACGGATCGTCACATTCTCAAACCGGTATTGAGGCCCAAAGTAATGGAAGAATCTGAAGTTACGCTTCACAAATTAACTATTGACGGACTGGAACCGGATCAATTGTATTTTTACCAGGTCGTTAATCCGGGGCCCCACGGAGATACCCTAAAAGGAGCGGTGACCCAAATGATCCTGCCGGATTATAGCCAATCCGGGATCTCATTTACTGTGGTGGGTGACAATCAAGGAAATATTCGTCCTTGGGAGCGAATTATTGAACTTATGTTCAAGGAAACTCCCCAATTTGTAGTTCACGTCGGCGATTTGGTAGCATACGGCCATCACAAAGACGACTGGACCGATGAATTTTTTAAACAGGCAGATACATTGATTAGACACATACCGATGTATGCGACTATCGGTAATCATGAGATGAACGATGAGAAGTTTTACCAATATTTTAATTTACCTTATGATGATGCTTTCTATACGGTGAAAAAAGGAGATCTGAGGATCATTTTCATTGACACCAATAAAGATATTTTACCGGGATCCGCTCAGTATAAAAGGTTGGAAAATACATTGGCCCATACCAAAGAAAAATGGAAAATCGTGGTTCATCACCACCCCGTTTTTACTTCTGATATCGCTTCCTATAGAAGTTCATTAATGGCGACGGCCGACCAGGGAGATCCCAATATTTTTCACCTCAAAACACTCTATGAGGGATATGAGGTCGATATGGTATTATCCGGCCACGTGCACGGCTATGAGAGAACCCATCCGATCTATAAAAATCACATAAATAAAGAAAACGGTGTGACATACGTGATTACCGGTGGAGGTGGAGCCGGCTATAACCAGGAATCGTCATACAGAGAATGGTTCTCAAAAAAATCGAATAAATGCTTTCATTTTTTAAATGTTCGGATTGAAAACAATATCATGAAAGTAGAAGCCATCGATACCTCGGAAAGCATATTTGATGGTTGGGAATTCGTGAAACGTAACAATTCTAAAGAATTGAACAGTCCTTTGATCCAGGCTACACCCAAATATTTTATAGATAGTACCATCATTGCGATAGAGAACCCCAATCGTTCGGGCGCTATTAATTATCGCATAAACGATGAAAATTACCTGACTTCATTTGATTCGTTGGTCTTCATCACCCAAAAACATTCAGCTACGGTTTCGGCTTTGATTAGCGAACCGGATAATAGCAGTCGGGAAGTGACCAAAACGGCAGTGAAACTTCCTTTAATGGAAAAAAAAGAAGCATTTGGGAAAATGGTTACCGCCGACTATTTTGAGGGGAATTTTACGGTACTCTCCGATTTTGAGCAGTTGAATCCCGATCAAACCTACGAGGTCCGGACCTTGTCTTTGTCCGAAATTCAACCCCGGGCAAAGGATCACTTTGCTGTCCGTTTCAAAGCGAGTATTTTGATTCCCGAAACAGCGGCCTATCGATTTTTCCTTGAGTCATTTGACGGAAGCAGCCTGTTAATTGACGGCAGGGAAATAATCGAAAACGACGGAGTGCACTACGAAATATTCAAAGAAGGGTATGCAGCCTTAGAAAAGGGGTATCATAATATAGAAGTCCGGTATTTTGATTTTGAGCGCCGGGAAACACTCAACCTTACTATCGGGAAGCAAGGCGGGAAGATGGTGGATATAAACGAATATATCAATTTAGAAGCAGAGACACAGGAGAATTGAATTAAGGGTATTTAAAAATCGGATAACTCATTCTCCCATAATAGTTACTATATCGTGGGAGGAGCTCCGAGTTGTGATGGCAACTAAATCGATTACAGCACGAAGTTTGCGGGAATGGTTAAAAGAGCCAATATATAATGAGAAGCAAAATAAGTTCGGTCATTAGCGTAGAAAATTCCCTGTATTTCAGTCTGTATGTTATCTTATTATTTTACTTTTTCTCTTGCCAAAGATATTTAAGCTGTGTAATAAGTATAAAACAGAAGTATGAGTAGAAAGAATTTGAAGAAATACATGTTTTTAATCCCGTTGATTGGTACTTTGATCCATCAGGTGTACTGTAATCGGAATTTTGATGATCGGCCAATTTACACGGACATTAATAAAGGAGGTCATTTTCCGGGTTTTGTCTATTTGAATGGCGGTAATCTTCAACATATGATTGATACCATTTCTCCTCATTCTACTGTGATTTGTGATCGTAATAAGCAACGTGTCATTACTACCCCGATCGTAATCCGCAAACCGATTAAGCTAGTGGGACTCAATGCCCGATTGACTGATAATCTGGGTAAAACATCCATTGTCGAAGTGAGGTCGGAAGGAGTCACTATTACGGATTTTGAACTATATGGCAATGCCTCAACGGTTTCACAAAAGGAACGTGCGGCTTTGATCACGATATATGCCGGCGATTTCAGAATTGAAAGAGGTACCGTCGAAAACAGTTCGAAAGAAGGTATTGAGGTGGATCAACGGGAAAATCCCACGCCTATCGACGGAGGGGTAATCCGGGACATCGTGGGGAAAGGATGTGTAAGGGACGTGGTATCATTGGGCGGACCGGCGGGACCCGAACCCCATGTACGCAATGTACTCGTGGAGAATATCCGGGGGTACAACAGTTCCATGAGAGGAGTGGTTGAGGTCAGTGACGGCTGTGAATATATTACGGTGCGAAAAATATACGCAGAAAATTGTATCTATGCGATTGACGTGCAGGACCACAATAAACACGAAATCAATCGTCACATATTTATTAGTGATGTACATGCATTGCGCTGTGACCACGCCATCCGTACGTTTAATCACCTCAATGGCCATTTGGGTCTGACTATTTCAAACCTCACGGCTAAGGATTGTAAAAAGTCGCTTTATATCAAAAATACCAATCACGTGCAAATTCAAAACCTTTTTATAGAGGGGTACGACGGAGAAGAACCTGCAATAGTAATTACAAATTGCGACGGGCTTACCGTAAGAGATGTTGACTTGATAGATTGTACCTCCGGAGCTCAGGGGCTCCTGATCGAAAATTGCGAAAATGTTATAGTAGACGGCCTCCGATTGAGACATTCGGGAAGTTTGGCAAGCGCCGTGACCTATCGAATTTCCGAAGATAAGAAATTCGAAAATTTATCCATACGGAATGTAAATGCGGTAAAGGTGGTTGATGCCGGTATCATTCTCGAAAAAGAATCTGAAAATTCGATGCTGAAAGATTATATCATTTCCGGTAATATGACTTCAGTGTCCGACCAAATAATGGGAACTCACCGGATTATAACCCAAAATACACCCATTAAATAAAAAAATGATGATGCAAGGAAGATTTCGAATCAACCCATTTCCACACCTTGATTTTTTTTACTTATGGTTAATAATTCCATTTATCCTGGCTATTCTTGCTTTGATGCATTTTGGTTTTGTATTTAATTCTGGTACGGCCGCTTTCGGAATAATACTTTTGTTGATCCTATATTACAAAGAACTCAGGCAAAATAAGGATATTTTGATGATCATAGCTGCGTTCGTATTTTCCATTGTAGGAGACTGGTTTTTGTCGAATAAGCAGGGGGATACCGGAAGGTTTGTCTCCGGGATTGTTTTCTTTTTTTTCGCTCATGTCGGATACTTATGGTTTGCTTTGCTAAACGGAAAAGTACAATGGAGGTTCTTTTTTATTCTTTTTGCAGGGTATTTGCTGTTTTTCTTTGTAAAGTTATATCCTTCTATAGACCACCCTATACTGATATGGGCAGCATTAGGCTATCTGGTTATTTCCTGTTTTTCATTGGCAGCTGCGGCAGGCATCCGTGCCAATCCACTGACAAAATGGGCTTATATCTTCGGTATCTTTCTGATACTGTTCTCCGATACTATCATAGCGTATAAAGAATTTGTGGGTTTTGAAGAGCTGAACTTTCTCATTTTGCCAACATATTATATCGCACATATCACCATAGTTTTTTCACTAATGAAAAGATGGTTATTAACCTATATGGGTACATCGGAAATAACGGAATAAAATGAAATGTACAAAAACCAGAAGATCGTTTTTAATCCAGGCTACCTCACTAAGTATTGGTGTGGGGCTAATGCCTTCGGTTTCTTTTTCTTCAATCCCTACTCTCTATTTCGATAGGGATGTACTGTCGTCTCATCCGTTTTTGAAGAAAGGTAAAAAGCAAATATTCGTAGACTCGGAGAGGGTAGCAAAAACACAAAAAATCATCCGAATGGTTCATCCGGCACAAAAATTTAAAGAGCCGGTACTCATGGCGGATATACCCTGGGAGCAGGGAGCTGAATACAACGGGAAAAAAGATCGCAGAATCTATATATACGGTACCGTACTGCGCAATCCCCAAACCGGACAATTTCAAATGTGGTATAACAGGTTGAAGACAAATTACTATGCGCTCTCGACCGACGGAATCAACTGGCATAGGCCCGGTCTCAAGCAACCGGGGAAAAACAATAAGATCGAATTATTTAATTTCCATAGTCCCAGCATTATAGAAGACTCGTTTGAAACAGACCCCGAAAAACGTTTCAAAGCTATTGGTTCGGTAAAGAGCACCATTTCTGACGAAGATATTCAATATTTAAAAACCCGGTTTGGGGGATACGATTGGTATAAGGGATCAAGTGCATATTCGGCGGCATATTCTCCCGACGGAATCAACTGGAAATTATATCCTCTTCCGATTATTATAGGAGGTGACACGATAACATTGGCACAGGATCCGGAAACCGGAGAATACCTGGCTTTTCATAAAAATAAGAACAGGCCGGATGAAAAAGGAAGAAAGGTTTTTCTTTCCGTAAGTAAAAATATGCAGGATTGGACAAAGCCGGTACTCGTAATGGAAGCGGATAAAACGGACCATCTCCGGGCACAACTATTGGATGGCGGGACCCACGCTGAAATTTATAATATGTCGGCATTTCCCTACGCAGGACAGTGGTTGGGGTTGATAACCGTTTTTCATCGAACCGGAGCACCGAAGGTGAAGGGGCCGGGGCAAAGCGGTCACGATGGCCCTATACATGTCCAGCTTGTACATAGCCGTGACGGCAGAAACTGGAAGCGATGCTCCGATCGTTTTCCGGCTATCGGTTTGGGGCCCTTTGATTACGATTCGGGTAGTATTTTAGGAGTATGCAATTCCCCTGTAATCGTGGGAGACGAAATGTGGGTGTATTATACAGCTATGACCACTACCCATGGTGGTTATTTACCGGATAAACAAATGTCGATAGCCCGGGCGGTCTGGCGCCTGGACGGAATGGTTTCGATGCAAGCCGGAACTAAGGAAGGCATGGTAGAGACCACATCATGGAGGCCGGAAGGCAAACAACTGTTCGTGAATGCGGATGTGAGAGGAGGGCATCTTCTTGCTGAAGTGCTTGATTCCAAAGGAAAGGTCATCCGGGGTTATGAAAGAGAAAATTGCATTTCTTTCACGGGTTCATCTACAGATCGGCTGATAAAATGGGAAAGAATGGATATGCTGCCCTCTAATAAGAGTATACGATTGCGTTTTTACATAATGCAAGGTGATTTGTATAGCTATAAAATTGCCTGAAAATAGGGGGAAATTAAAAGTAAAAAATATTTAATCAGGATAATGGCAAACAATGAAAGCCGAAAAATATCAAACGTTCTATGAATAAGGATACTTCGCGAAGGGCATTTATATCAACTTCTCTCCTGGGCCTTGGAGGAATGACGTTGGGTACCCGTGTTATTCCCCTCGATAATAAAATCAAGGAGGGTACAAACAGATCAAAGGGGATCAAGCTTATAGCCACAACGGATTTTATTGATAATATCAGAATTACTGAGCGGGGAAGTCGTTACGGAAAACCGGTAGTGCGTTCCGGGGATTACTACGAAAATCACCTTTGTTTTATGGACCGTGCCCAATTGGACGGTTTACATGAATATCTTTCTTCCATTGGCGTTACCCGTCATCAATGGATTGTAGATACTATTTGGACTTTGTATGAAACGTATCCGAGGGGCTTTGATTTATTGAAAGAAGCCGCCGGGTCGGCACATAAATACGGTATTGAATTTTATGCAGAAATCAAGCCTTTCGAAGCAGGTGGATTCGGCCCTGTTTTACCGCACTCCATGCCGTTTCCGGATGGAGCGGTTGCTTTAAGGGATATGCGCGGAATTTTCCCACTATCTCGTCCTTTTGCCGCACGAAATACATCTATGAACCTAAAACGACGTGTTGCTTCCGGGAAAAACTACACTGCTGTTTCAGATATTCGTTTGATCAAAAGCGATGAGAATATTACCCGGGTCAAACCTGAAAATATTTCTTTGTGGACCAGTTCCTCGAATAATGGCTTTGCACCTTATAAAGGGCCTTTGTCCGTCCGTGAAAGTATCGAAGATCGTTATCGATTCCCGTATTGGAGGAAGTGCCGTGTCTTTCACATGGAACACCTGAAAATTCCCCCGGGGCATACCTATTTTCTTTTGCGCTGTTCATTAGCGGACGATCAGGGGGATTTCAGCAATGAAAAAGGAAGCATTATTGAGTTCGTTGATGGAGATGGTAATATTTTGCCACATACGCTAAGTACCGGGCCGATTGATTTAGATGATCACTATGAAAGTTTTTACCGGTCAAAGGTCATGGGACAATTAGTCCGCTATCTGAAATTACCCGAAGTACGGGCAGAGATCGATGATCTGAAAAGAATGCAGGAGCATTACCATAATTTTTACAGTTTTGACGAATATAATCTTTCCGACTGGAGTACATTTGACAAAGAAGGATATGTAGCGGCGGCAATCGGGAAACCCGAATACATGCTGGGAAGTTTACACCCCATTTATCCCGAAGTACGTAGTCATTGGCTTCAAATTGTACAATTTTGTCTCGATAGAAATGTCGACGGAATCAATTTTAGAGTATCCAATCATACGAGGTCACCGGAATATTGGGATTATGGCTTTAATGAGGTTGTGGTGGACAAGGCAAAAGGGAAAACCGACTCCATGTCGGTTAGTAAGGTTAATGGGGATGCGTACACTCTTTTTTTGAGAGAAGCCCGGAAACTTATTAAATCCCGGGGAAAGAAAATCACTATTCATTTACTGTCCGATATGTTAATTCAGGATAACCGACCCGGAAAATTAAATGCGCTCCCTCCTAATTTCGAATGGCAATGGGAAACGTGGGTGAATGAAATAGCGGATGAACTGGAATTCCGGGGTGTTTTTAAACTACGTCCCTGGAATCTTACCAAAGTACTTGAAACCTTTGGTCGCGTTGTCCGGTCAGCTGATAAACCCTTGTACCTTCAGGGAGATTTTCACGGAAGAAGCTTTGAACGACATTATAGCAGTACCAAATCCGAATGGGATTTGGTGAATAAGCATCCGGCGTTGGACGGGTATGTATTATACGAGACAGCCAATTTTACCCGTATCAATGAAAGAGGGAAGGTAGAAGGAAGTCCGGATATTATAAGAGCATTAGAGAAAAACATAAATGCTGAAAAGAATAAATAAAAACCTTATTGTATGAAGATATTACCGATCATTATCATTGTCTTTTGCTTTTCGGTAACCGGAATCCTCCAGGTCGATTTTCAATCGAAAATTCCGGACATTAAACTTCCGGAGAGAGGTTTGTGTGCTCACAGAGGAGCTATGGGTACGCATCCCGAGAATACCCTTGTCGCCTTCGAAGCGGCGATTGAAGCGGGTGCACATATGATAGAATTTGATGTCCGGTTGACCAGGGATAAAAGAATGGTGGTTATCCATGACGGAACTGTAGATCGGACCACCAATGGTTCGGGCAAGGTGTCGGACCTGACCCTTTCGGAAATAAAAAAGCTGGATGCCGGGGCATGGAAGTCCCTTCCTTTTGCCGGAGAACAAATTCCCACTCTTGAAGAAGTTTTGCAAATACTACCTCGGAATATTTGGCTCAATGTACATCTCAAAGGAACAGAAGAACTAGCGGTTATGGTGACCCAATTACTGGTAAAAGAAAACAGACTCCATCAGGCTTTTATAGCATGCGGTGCCCGGGCGGCAGCCGGGGCAAAGGAAGTTACTCCGGAAATAATGGTTTGCAATATGGATCGGAAGGAATCGAACTGGGACTATGTTAATGAAACCATCTCGATGAAAGCCGATTTCATTCAACTTCGAAGGGAAATTACCCCGGAATTTGCCCAGTATGCAAAAGCATTGAAAGATAGAGGGGTATATGTCAATTATTACGGTACGGATTCCCCGGAACAAATTAAAGAACTGTTTGATTACGGAATCGATTTTCCACTGGTCAATGACATTGTTCATTCTATTAAAGTGGCTGAAGAGTTGAATATTTTACCGGTTACACAGGATTTTGGTAATAAAACTAAATAAGTGATGAAGACAAAAAGGGTTCGGTATATGATCTTTCTGACTGCGGTCATTCTTTTTTATTCCTGTGCTGACGATACATCCGGTCATGTGGAAGATGGCCCTGTCATAGTAAAGACCGGAACGATCGATTGTGATATTGTTGAGACCAGTCCTGTGGTATTTAAAAACAAGGTTTATCGCTTTGAATATATAAGACCGAAGTATTGGAATAATGATAGTGGTGATTCGTATTTCCGTTTTATTGACCGGGAAACGGGGCAAACGACTCCTCCTTTTGGAAAAGGTTTCCACCTGGGCAGTGCTTTCGTTGACAATGACTCGGTATATGTGACAGCTGCTAATTCCTGGGATGGAGAACAAATTCACATCTTCAGATCGGGGGATTTGAAAAACTGGGATTCCCGGTTGGCGTTTGAACTTCCCGGTTACGGTATTTTTAATACGTCACTTACCCATTCCCCAAAGGATGAGTACATCCTGATGTTTGAGATTGGCAAACCGGAAGCTGAAGCAGGTGTGCGCTTTACGGCCCGTTTTGCTACTTCCCCGGACCTGTTGAACTGGAAGGTGCTGCCATCCGATCGCAACTATGCAAAAGATCGCTATACTGCTCCGCATTGTCTGCGTTATCTGGATGGATACTATTATAATTTTTATCTGGAAGCCCACGACGGGTATGAACAACGATTAGTCCGTTCCAGTGATTTGATTCATTGGGAATCCAGCCCGTTGAATCCCGTACTTCAAGCTTCCGATGAAGATAAACGGATTTTCAATACAAACCTTCCGGATGAATTACGCGATAAAATCGTAGAAGCTCAGAATTTAAACAATTCTGATATTGACTTTTGCGAATACAACGGACAATTGATCATTAACTATTCATGGGGTAACCAGCAGGGAACAGAATTTCTGGCGGAGGCGATCTACGAGGGAACACAGGCGCAATTTCTCAAAGCCTGGTTTCCCGATTAAGGCGTGATATTTTGACCCCGTCAATTATACTTTATGCAGCTGAAACGATAAAATGTTGAATTTAAAATAGATCTCTGATGACATTGCGATTCGTTTATAAAAATTATACAGGCAGGTACATATTTCCTTTTGACCCGATAGAGCCTTATTACCTGATGGGTTCTCCTATATTTCCCGAAGTAATTCTACCCCTGGACAATGGCAGTGATTTCAAAATTATTGTAAAAAATGTAAGTGAGGATAATTTCAATATCCGGTCGGCAAAATTGAACGGTGAAGTATATGACCTTCCCTGGATTGAATATAAAGTATTCACGGAAGGGAGAATCCTGGAATTTGAAATGGGTTCCGAACCCAAAACGGAATGGGGAAAATACCTGGAAAATCTCCCATTCCAGTTGAGTGTGAATGAATAATAACCATTAAAAAAAGCGGAATATGAGACGAAGAGATCTACTACGCAATGGAATCAGAATTTCAGTGGGAATGGCAATGGGGATCAATAATTTGCCTTCCGCGAAGTCACAGAAGGGCATCGTTCCGTTATCCGGTAAATTCAATGCGGTACTTCCTTTACCTATCCAGGTTGTCATTGACGATGTAGGTTGGTGGTCCGGAAAGGACGGAAGCCGGCAGGGCGAGCCGTATCGATCCGGGATCAAAAGAAACCATACTCCGGAAGACTATAACGCCATTGCGGAATTGGGGAAAACACTAAATATAAGACCGCAGGCAGCTATGGTATTGTGCGAATGGGATAAAAATAATATTCTGAGAAAAATTCCCACGTCGACATGGATGGGGAGAAACTGGGATAATAGCCGCCGAGTAGGCCCCTGGATGGAACAAGCGGCCGATATTATCAAAAGGAATAAAGCGCATATCGAATTGACTATTCACGGAGTCGGTCACGAATACTGGGTTGGCGGAAAGCCTTCGCGGGCGGAGTGGGCGGAGGTTAACGGACGCATGCGCCCCCGGGATCAGGTTGAAAAGCACCTCGATGCTTTTGAAGAGATTCTGGAACAACACCAACTGGGGCCGTTCCCGGCATCATTTGTACCTACTGCTTTCAATCACGGTTTTGGACGCACTCCGGGTCGGAAAATAAGTATGGCGAAAATTCTGAGTCAAAGGGGGGTGAAATATATTAATACTCCCTTTCACCAGATGTATAATGCCGAAGCCGTTCAATATCAATATTTTGGTTTTGATGCAGATGTCATTACCATCAATAGGGGGAAAGATTTGCTGGAATGGGATGATACGGGTAAGATACCTGCCGGGAATTTGAATGGGCCGACTTGCGGAATGCACTGGGCCAATCTGATTCATCCCGATCCGTCCCGGAACAGTGAAATAGTCAACAAATGGGTAGAACTCCTGAAACCGTATGACCGGAGAGAAGATACCATGTTGGCCCCGGATTCGATTTTTTTCCAAAATCAACTTATGCATTATGAATGCCTGAAAATGTCGATAAATGGAGACCGTATCGTATTTGACTTTACTGAGTTGGATCTTCTTCCCGGCAACAAAGTGAAAAATTTCTTTGTGCTAAAGATCAAAGGGAAAGAAAATTTAAAATTCACCTCGGATACGGTAGATGTTGAATCAGAAAGGGTAAAAACATCGGGATACGGCCAATTGCATATTCTGAGGATATATCGTAAGCGTGAAATTAAAAAAGCCACGTTGGTGGTTTCTTAATGTTCGATCTTTTCTCAAGCTGTCGAAAAGAACATGAGTAATATAAAACCTTTAAAAACAAGGAATTCAATCATTAGATTTTTTAATAATAAACTGTAATTATGCTTTTTTTTATGAATAGGGTGGGTATGTTCAGATTGGTTTTGCTAACCGTCTTTTCTTTCTTTTATATAATTATTTCAAATGCATCCAACAACGGGCATATAGTTCACTCGGATCCGTCATGTAAGATCTGGTGGACGGGGAGTACTTATAAGATTATGAAAAAGGATCCGGTGCCGGAAAAGAAAGGAGAAATTGGTCTTAAAGCCGCAAAAAATGAGACGGAGAGTTTTCAATTGATTTTGTCTCCGTCGAAGGATCTAAGCAGTGTTTCCATTACCATATCCGGTTTTCGGGAAGAGAATGGAAGTCTTATTTCTTCGGAAAATGTAAAAATCAGGAAAGTCGAATACGTTAGGGTCACCAAACCTTCGGGTAAATTACATAAAGCGGGGTGGTATCCGGATCCGCTTCCCATGTGCGAGGCGTCTTTTGAAGCGTATGCCGGTGTCAATACGCCGCTTTGGTTTACAGTCGAAGTGCCTGCTTCTGCCCTGCCCGGTACGTATACAGGTGATATAACTATCAGATCAGGAACCTGGGAGGTCAAAATTCCCGTACAGATAAAAGTTTGGGATTTTACCCTGCCCAATAGTCCTTATATGCGTTCCGGATTGAACCTGAAATCAAAATTGATAAGGCAATATCACAACTTAAATACGGAAGAAGAATTGAAACATGTAACGGATCTGTATTTCAAGAGCTTTAAAGATTACAAGATATCTCCGTATTATTTTTACGATTTATACCCCATTAGAAGGCACGTGAAAGGGGTATATTGGAGAGGCGGTACTTTTGATCCCGACACCAGGTTCAGCGGTCGCTATTCTTACCAGGTAAATGATGATAATACAAGGTCTAATGAGTCGGGTACATATACCGAATTGATTGAGATCGATCCCGAGCACCCTTACTTACTGACCTGGCAGGCAAAAACTCCCGAGGAAAACCAAAAATATACCGTTACGGTTAAGTGCTAT
Source organism: Membranihabitans maritimus (assembly GCF_021729145.1). Classification (GTDB taxonomy): domain Bacteria; phylum Bacteroidota; class Bacteroidia; order Chitinophagales; family Saprospiraceae; genus Membranihabitans; species Membranihabitans maritimus. The sequence continues at coordinate 207,438 of NZ_JAJSLW010000001.1, forward strand.
GATGAAAATAAAAAGCCGATTTACTGGTCGCTAAAATGGAACGTTTGCGAAGGCGGTAAGAATTGGAAGGCGGATAGCCTGTTTATCGATACGACCGGATTTTTCACCTACGAAGACCTTCCCGATTATCGTCCTTTTCCCGAAAATGCCCGTTATGCAAGTGTTCATCTTTATGCTGTCCTTCCCGATCGTTCCGGATCGGAGACCGGTACGGTATGGTTTGATGATTTTCGATTTACAGATTTGGAGACAAATGAAAATCTCTTGCCTAAGGGAGATTTTGAACAGGACTTAAATGCGTTGGATCTCGAACTGGATTTCTCGGAATTTGATAAAGCCGCCCGTAAATACCTGGATGAATTGGGATTTACGGGGTTCCGTCTTCAAATATCGGAATTGGGGCGAAAACCTTTCTCGGATTTAAGGGATAAAGGATGGTTTAACGGCTTTATTAGCGGTACTCCGGAATACAAAAAACTTATCACGTTATATCTTGGAGGATTACAGGATCATCTTGAAGCGAACGGTTGGTTGGGTAAAGAATACATATATTGGATTGACGAACCGGATCAGGAACATTATGAAGATGTTCGACGCGGTATGGATATGATCCATGAAGCGGCTCCGAAGCTTGTTCGTTTCATCAGTGAAAATAATCCGGGCCCGGGAATCATGGACGTTACTGAAATCGGATGTCCGGTCCTATATAAAGTGGATCCCCAAAGGGTCCGGGACTGGTCGAAAAACGGACGTCAATTCTGGTCATATTTAATGTGCTGGCCCAAAGAACCGCATGTGAACTTATTTATAGATTCGGATGCCATTAATATGAGAATGTGGATTTGGATTTCTTACGTATATAATCTAGAAGGGATTATTATTTGGCAATCCAATCAGTGGAATCGTACCAGCGGGGCTGCGCCCGATCATATTTTACAGAACATCTGGGAGGATCCTATGACGTATAAATCGGGATACGGTACACCTTACGGATCCGCTCCGGAATTCGGGAATGGGGACGGAATGCTTTTTTACCCTCCCAACCGTCATCCGAATGAAGACGATTCCATGTACATTACTGGTCCGGTTCCTTCCCTCCGGCTTGAAATTCTAAGAGAAGGCTTAGATGATTATGACTATATGATTATGCTCGAAAAGGCTATGGAGGATATGAGTTCCCATTCGAAGGAATTGAAAAATGAATGTATAGATGTATTGAACTTTGGCAAGGATCTTTTTGCCGATGATACGCAATACGTCAAAAATCCGGAAATTCTAATGAATTATCGAAATAAAATGGGGGATTTATTAGAAATCCTTTACCAGAATCATTAAGATTATTATACGATAAGATATGAATAGAAATAACAAAATTCTGATAAAAATTATCTCCCGGCTCATTTATATGATGACGGCGTTTTGCCTATCACAAAATGCAATTTATGCCCAGGTTGGTTCCGTATTTCGCGGTTGGGAAAAAGGTTTTCTCGATATTCATCATATTAATACAGGTAAAGGTGAGTCTGCATTTTTTATTTTCCCGGATGGAACTACTATGTTGGCGGATGCGGGAGCCACCGGACGCGCAAAACCGAGAGTAACGGATGCCAAACCCAACGATGACAAAACGCCGGGTGATTGGATTGCCCGGTACATACTACATTTTCTTGATGAAACCCCTGAAAAAAGATTGGATTACATATTAATTAGCCACTTTCATGATGACCATATGGGAACTTTTTCTCAGGACTTGAAACCATCAGAAAAGGGAAATTATTTGTTGAGTGGAATTACTGAAGTGGCTGACAAAATTCCCTTCGGTAAGTTGATCGACCGCGGTTGGCCGGAGTACAATTGGCCCCGACCTTTACAAAGTAAAGGCATGGGCAACTATATCCGTTTTATTCAATGGCAAACCTCCGAAAACAATGCTGTAGCAGAACAATTTGATGTAGGCTCCAAAGATCAGATCAAATTGTTATTCAATCCCGGTGATTATCCCGAATTCTCCGTTCGAAACATTGCTTCCAACGGGAGACCATGCAAAAAGTCTCTTTTTCATTAAAAATAAAGGTTTTAAGGCAAATCCAATGGTATTTGGAGAGTTTAGTTTTATTTTCACTAATTCAAATCGATTTGTCTTTTTTGATTACACCCTCTTAGAACTGCTAAAAATGCCTCAATTTGATCATAAAATGGTAAAACAAGCTCTCCTAGCTTGCTTTTCAGCTCATCTACACCTAATATTTGGATGAGTCGCACCAGATTGTATATGCTAAAGCATAAGTAAACCTCTGAGAGCACCTTCTCTTTCCCTTTTACTAATGTGTAAGTGAAGTGCCATTGCCGTTTCAGTGTGCCAAATTGATGTTCCGTAATCTGTTGCCTTTGTCGGTAATAATCAGGGTTAGCTTCTACTCGCGCTTGGTTTTGTTCTACATCAGGTTGATAATAATTTCGTTCTATAAAACGACCATTCTTGTTTTTCGTGCATTGTTTTCTTAGGCTACAGCCTTTGCAAGCTTTGGTTTTGTAGTGTTTAACTTTGTGTCCCCTTTTATTATACCATCTTCCATTGGTGATCATCGTTTGTCCTGCTGGGCAGGTGTAGGTGTCTTCGGATTCATTGTATTCAAAGATCTGCATATCGTATAGACCATTCTTTTGGCTGGAGTGTTCTTTTGGTGAAGAGTATGTGGTGATGTTATTGGCGGTACATTTTGCTATTTGTTCTCCTGTAGTGTAACCTTTATCGGTAAGTACATTCATTTGCTTTACTCCTAAAAGCGCTTTAGCTTCAATGGCCATCGGTGCCAGGGCATGGGTGTCATTTACGCTACCTGTTTGGGCATTGATGAACAGATTATGTTTGCTATCGCATCCAGCTTGTACATTATAACCTACATTGACGATGTTCCGATGAAGGACTACGGAACGAGCATCTGCATCAACCTTGCTAATTTGCTTTTGGCCAGTGTCGTTCAGTTCTTTTTCAATGGCCTTGTACTTCCTCTTCTTTTCCTTTTGAAAGTCGATCTTTTCCTTTATTTCCTGCTCCTGTTTTATGCCATCGGCTTCATTGAGTTGGTTTTCATATTCAGCTATTTTGTTATCGATGTAATCCACATGGCGATCTATCTTTCTCTGATTAAAATTGTTCTTCAGACTATTCTGGGCTCTTATTTTGAAGGAGTCAATAGCGATGGTTTCCCCTTCGATCAATTGCCATTCCTTCAGCAGCAGCACAAAGTGCTGGAAGGCTTTTTTAAAGGCTTTTGTGTTGTTGGCTCTAAAATAGCAGATGGTTCGTGGTGAGGGCCTGAGTCCTTTAAGTAACCACCAAACTTCTACATTTACAAGACAAGCTTGATGTAATTTGTTACTCGAACGAAGACCATGACGATAGCCATACATATACAACTTGAGTAAAACCGATGGATGATAGGGTGGTCGACCTGTTGATTCGTGATTAATATGACGAAAACCTAAATCCTCCAATGGCAAGGCATCCACAAATAAGTCTACCAATCTTGCATAAGAATTTTGATCAACCAAAGACTCTAAGTCCATCATGGTCAGCTGTAAACGATCTATTTCGTGTTCTAAATGCTGCATAAATGTTGATTATGTATTCATTACAAAATACAAAACCATACTCACACATTATGTATTTTTATATGTGAGTTATCCACATTTAGCTTGGGTTTTTGCGCAATCTGACGGTTATGTCTGGACGGGGGTGGGCGATAATAAAAGAAACCATTTTCCTCCTTTGGATCATTTATCTTCTTCGGAATACCCCAATGAAAACAGATGTAGTGTAGCATTTCGAATGTCGTATGGGAAGTTTGATTATTACAGCGGAGGCGATCTCATAACCGGGGAGGCAGGGCATTGGCAGGATATAGAAACCCCCGTAGGTCGGGTTACCGGCCCCGTGGAGGTCTGCATTGCCAATCACCACGCCTACTACGATGCTATGGGGCTTGGATTTTTACGTGCTACCCGTCCACGGGTACATATTATTCAGGCCTGGGCTCCGAGCCATCCTTCTCCCTCCGTTGTAAGTCGTATGATGTCAACCTGGACATATCCGGGTCCCCGGGATGTATTTTCAACGAATATAATGGAAGAGACTCATGTGGTCATCGGTTCAAGAATCGATCAAATGAAAAGTCAGCAGGGGCATGTGGTCATACGGGTTGCTCCCGGCGGAGAGCACTTCATGATATACGTATTAAATGATTCTGACGAGGATTTCCGAATTAAATCGATTCACGGTCCCTATAAATGTGAATAAATGATTAGTATTTCACGATCTTGTAAATGGATATATATCCCTTAAAAATGTTGAAAAAGTGAACTTATGGGAGCGTTTTAAAAATGTGAAAGCAATAGAAAAAACCATATCATCAATTCATATTTTCCCCGTAAGGTCTTTAAGGCCTGAACCATGTGGTTTTTAACGGTGTTGGCCGATATTCCCAATTTTTGAGCTATTTGTTGATGGGTTAAACCCTCGTGCCGGCTTAGGTAGAAAACTTTTCTCTGCTGCGATGGTAAATTATTAATTTCCTGTTCGAAATTGCTTCTTAAATCCCGGACCAGAACAAGTTCTTCGCATTGTACAGTAGTGTCTTTCATGTTTTTTAGAAGCTGAGCTTTTAGGTCGGTGGAGTTTTTTATTTTTCGAAATTCTTTAAATATTGCATTCCGGGCTATTGAGAAGATATATGCATTAAAATTATCTATCGATTCCAGCGGAGTCTTTGTCTTGGTGAGTTCGAGGAATACGTTTTGGGCTAGGTCATTTGCGAGGTCAGCATTTTTTATGTGCACTACCATGAACCTATAAACTCGATCATAGTATTCATCAATTATTTTTTCTATTGAATTGTTGCTATCCATCAGAGGTTTTCCGTCATAAAATTTAATAACACTAAAATTAACAGTTACTTGCGAAGTCTTCGATAGAAGTCTTTTAAGTTATTGTTATCCTTTTGTAAAAGTTGAATTGAAAATGAGGGTATATTATTGTTTGTATTTTGACATTGCTCTAAAGAGTGTTTTGACCTGGAACTACTTATCCGCAGATCTGAGTAGCCAGGATGGTGGATAAGTCAAGCCAGGGGAATTAAAGAAGTAATACCGCGCCCTGAACTACTGATAATTTTTCCGTAATTTGATAAAAAGTCACTTTAAAAAGCATATTTTCGGGTAATAATTTTCCTTTATCATTCGAAATATATGCAATGAGGCAATTGAAGAAAAATATCTGGATTGTAATTACTATTTATCTTTTTTATGGGCTGCAATTTAGTACTGCGCAAAGTCAACCGTTGGGTCTTTTCCTTACCTGGCAACAGGATCCCACCACGACCATGACGATTGACTGGCATGTGGAGTCCGAAGAAACGCGGGAGTCCGTTTTTAGATATCGAATATCCGGGGAAAATAGTGCATGGACCCTGGATACAGCTAGTCAATATCCATTTCCCTTTTCAGAAAGGACTATTCAAAGGATAGAGGTTACAGGACTGAATGCAGGAACTGAATATGAATTTAAGTTAGGCGATTACCAGCGTATTTACAAATTCAGAACTATGCCTGAAAATAATTTCAGACCAATTCGATTCGTCGACGGTGGCGATGTGTCCACAGGCGAAAGATTTCGAACAATGAATAAAATCGCGATGAAATACGATCCCGATTTTATTATTTGGGGAGGGGACCTGGCCTATGCCAATGCCAAAAAGGATAACTTGAAAGCCTGGTATAAATGGTTTGACGGGATTAAGGAAGATCTGATAACGGAAGATGGACGGGTAGTGCCTATCGTTCTTACCATTGGGAATCACGATGTCACCAATCACCATTATCCATATGCCGAAAGTACAATGAAAGAAAAAGGTATGTGGTATGATTTTATAAAACAGGTAAAGAGCAACCAATTTCCCGAGTCAACAACAGAATGGCGTAATGAAAATGCACCTTTTTATTATGGTTTATTCGCTTTTCCGGGGCACCCGGGTTATGGAGTATTGGATTTTGGAAGCTACCTGAGTTTAATATGCCTGGATAGTTCTCACAGCAACCTGGTAAGTGGTAAACAGACGGATTGGCTGGAAAATGTATTGCAACAAAGGGCTGGAAAAATGGCACATATAATTCCCTTTTATCACAAACAGGCCTATCCTTCGAAACGAGTTCATCCCGGAGGAGTAAGAAGTCAATTTTGGTCCGTTCAAATATTTAAAAACTGGGTCCCGTTATTTGAAAAATACGGGGTAAAAGTGGCTCTTGAGCACGACGATCACACTTTCAAAAGAACCTATCCCCTATTGAAAGATAGAATAGCCCCCTCTGGTATTGTCTATATTGGAGATGGGGCATGGGGTGTCGATCCCGAAACTCCAAAGACTCCAGACGAAGTTTGGTATTTGGAAAAGACAGCGAGCATGAATCACGTAGTAGTAGTGACTCTACAGGGACCTTTCCAGCATTTTTTGATGATCAATAATGAAGGGAAAGCGATTGATGAGTATCCGGAGGTGCCCCGATAATCAAAGGTTAAAAGAGAGGTAAAGCAATAAAAGGACGTCAAATCCGAAAAGTTTGTAGTTTAATTTTAGTGTTTTCAAGGCCTGGGCCAAGTGATTGCGTACCGTATGGGGAGATATCTTTAATTCTTCTGCTATTTCTTTATAGGTCAATCCCTGTTCGCGGCTTAGCAAAAACACCTCTCTTTGGCGGACGGGTAACTGGTCAATTACGTTTTTAATTTTATCCTCCAGGTCTTCAGCTATAATTTCTTCTTCTACCTCCACAAATTCATCACAATACGATTGAATCATTTCGTCCTTTAAGGTATTATTATTATTTATCTTTTTAAAGTACTTATATGTTCGGTTACGTGCAATGGTGAAAATATAGGCTTCTAAATTCTCTATTTTTTTTAATTCCTTTTGCTTTTTTACCAATTGCAAAAAAACATCTTGTGTCAGGTCTTTTGCAATATGTTCCGATATTACATGTAGCAATGCAAAGGCATATACCCGCGGGTAATACTTGTCAATTATAGCATGTATATCAGTACCGTTATTATCCACAACAATTAAACTTCTTATTATTTACATATAGCACCAATGTACTTAATATTTCAAATTTATTTGGAGAAACCATTTTTAAGTTATTGTTATCAAATTTATCATAATTCACATTTGAGGGCAGGAGTTAGCGCAAATTAAATAAAAGATTTAACTAGTCAAAGTTAAATTTTATTATTCTTGATTAAGATAGACTGTATTATTATTTGGAAATAGACAAACAGAATAAAATTTTAGATTCAACAAATGCATCCATGCGAATTTCTTTTATAAAAATCTTTTGATACAACTAGTACAAAACCTTCCTTATAGACTTATACTATTAAACTGGGAATTTTAATGCAAGAAAAAAGAAAGGATGAAAAAGGTCATAAAGAAAGAATGAAATCTCTTTATGAAAAACTGGTAAGCAGAAGTATTTCAAAGGAAGAGTTGGCAGAGTTATATGCTATATTGGGAACTCAGGGAAATAATAGGGATCTGGATAAAAATATGCTAGCAACCTGGGAAGGAGTTGTACCAAATCCCAAGGTATCTTATTTAAATTCCCAAATTGAGAGTATTAAAAACGAAGTAAGAAAAAGATCTAATAGCAGAAAGGTGTTTCGTATAGCAAGTGGTGTTGCAGCGAGTATAGTTCTAATAGTCGCGTCAATTGTACTGATTAACTTAAAAAAACAAGAGGTATATTATAGTACTGACTATGGTGAAAGAAAAACAATACAATTACCGGACAGGTCTGTAGTTCAACTAAATGCTAATTCAACAATTAAGTGGGATAACAATTGGGAAGATACTGGAATTCGCGAAGCTTTTCTTTCTGGTGAGGCATTCTTTGAAGTAAGACACCTGAATAAGGATCAAAAATTTGTGGTCCATACGGACGATTTGAACATTGAAGTTTTAGGTACATCATTTAATGTTTCCAAAAGAGATACCGAAACGGAAGTATATCTTGAAGAAGGGAAGGTAGAAATAGGGTACTTTGATAAGATAAATCAAGCAAAGAAAATAGTTATGACTCCCGGGCAGAGAGTGTTATTTTCAAAGAAATTAAGTCAATACATTCAAGTAACCAGTGAGAAAAACAACAGAGTAGCCTCCTGGAAAGATGATGTTCTATACTTTGAAGATCAATCAGTAAAAGAGATTCTTGAAGAGGTAAGCCAGATATATGGTATTGAGTATGTTATTCCGGATACCATTTTAGCACAAAAGAAAATGAACTTTGCTGTTCCGTATACGGAGTGGGAGCCGACAAAAGAAGCATTTGAATTAACGATGGGATTGAATATTGTGGAAAAGAAGGGAAAATTTATTATTCAAAAAAGATAGGATATGTACGGCAATACATATCCCTATCTATAAATATTTATAACATAAATTCTAAAAGTATGAAATTAAAAAATTTTACTCAAATGAAATGGAGTTTATTCCTCCTATTTTGTGTGAGTGTGTTTACGCCACCCGGCACAATGGCTAAACCGAGTGATACCCAGGAAATGAAATTTCTCGATGCTGTAAGGGAAATCAGTCAAAATTTTGACGTGTATTTTTCGTTTGACCGGGAGATGGTAAAGGACATAACCGTTCATTATGAATCCAGCTCCATATCAAGTTTAGACGAAGCCATACAAACAATAATAGCAGGAACAGATCTCCAATACAAATTAATTGATTCCCGATTTGTAATCATCTACAAAAAGGATTTGGAAGGCATTCGTTCAATGAAAAAGATGATGGAGCATATGGAAGAAATAGTTGCTCAGGACGAAAATTATATCATCCGTCCGACTAAGCGGCTACCGTTACGAAAATTTTACGACAACCCTTATCGACAATTAAAAGGAATGGTATTAAATATTACAGGGAACATCAAGGACGATCAAGGCAATCCTCTGATAGGGGTAAACGTTCGGGTGAAAGGAACAAATAAAGGGACAGCTAGTGATTTTGACGGACGTTTTGAGTTAAATGATGTCAATGAAAATGATGTCCTGGTCTTAAGTTATATCGGATATCAAACGGTTGAAATTCCGATCGACGGACGAACCAGTATCGAAGTAACCTTGATCTCGGATTCAGAGTTATTAGATGAAGTGGTAGTAGTAGGGTATGGAACACAGAAGAAAAGTGATTTGACAGGATCTGTAGTACGAGCCAATATAAACGCATTTAGAGAACAACCCAATGTTTCTATAATGCAATCCCTCCAGGGGGCTGTTCCGGGGTTAAACGTGGGACAGGTTAACAGCGCAGGACAGGAACCGAGTTTTTCTATTAGGGGCAGAACAACCATTTCCGGTGAAACGTCTCCTCTAATTGTGGTTGATGGGATCATTTTTCGTGGGAATATAATCGATTTAAACCCTAATGATATTGAGACCATTGATATTCTAAAAGATGCAAGTTCTGCTGCCGTATATGGATCTCAAGCTGCAAATGGGGTTATTTTGATTACAACATCAAAATCGGATGGTAAAAAAGGTAAGCCGGTCATTAACTTATCCAGTCAATTTTCTTTTCAGCGTCCTCATAAAACGTTTGAATATCCCGATGTGGATTATTGGATTGAAAAGACTGAAAGATCGGATTTTTTACAAAGTCGGACACCTGAATCCGGATATCTTACCTCCAATCCTAATTATTCATTTACATCAAGATTTGAGACGGCTGATGAAGTTCGGGCTCATGCAAATGGGATTACAACAAATTGGTATGACTTGGTGACAAGAAACAATATCAATACTCAAACCCACAACATTTCGATTAACAATAATACTGATTTTAGCAATTACTACATTTCTTTGGGATATAGCAAACAGGTGGGGTATATGGTCAATGAGGATTACAACCGGATAAATGCTCGGATAAACGCAGAAAATAAAATCACTGATTGGTTAAATATTGATATCCAATCTTATTTGACACAAAGTGATTATTCCGGTGCGGAAATTAGTCCCAGATTTCGGTACGAGCACAATCCTTTTATGACTCCATACAATGAGACTGGTGAATTTGTTTCCTTCCCGGGCGGACAATTTATTAATCCTCTGTTAAGTGCAGGAGCTGATGATTTGAATAAAAGGCTAAATATTTCAGGAAATATTTCGGCCATTATCAAAATTCCTTTTATCAATGGGTTGTCCTACCGTTTGAATTACAACAACAATTACATCACTGGGAGTCAGTACCGCTTTGAAGAATACGGATCCAATTTTAGAGGCAGCGGATATAAGACAGAGAATAGAAATTACAACTGGACCGCAGATAACATAATTGCTTACAATAATACTTTTGGGGGCAGGCATAGTGTAAACGCTACTTTTGTATATGGATTTGAAAAATTGAATTTTACAGGTACTACAGCATCTGCTTCGGATTTTATAAATAGCGTGTTGAGTTATAATCGTTTACAAGCAGGAAACGCTGAATTATACGGAGTCAGTACAAGTGCATGGGAAGAATCCAGTCTGTATCAAATGGGGCGACTTTTTTATGGATATGACAATAAATATTTATTGACCGGAACCATTAGAAGAGACGGATTCTCCGGATTTAGTGAAGAAAACAAGTTCGGAATTTTTCCATCCGTAGCTATTGCATGGGTGGCTTCGCAGGAATCTTTTATTTATGAAAACGTGGAATGGCTGGAACTTTTAAAGTTTCGGATCTCGTATGGAACTAATGGAAACAGAACTATTGCAAGATATCAAACCTTGGCAACCGTCGATGGGGGCTTTAATTATGTTACAGCAGATGAAAATCCGATTTACACCCAATATGCCAATAGTTTGGCAAGTCCAAATTTAAAATGGGAAACCACAACCGGTATCAATTTAGGGTTGGATTTTGAATTTCAAAAAGGACGATTGTTTGGTTCCATTGATTATTACAACAATAATACATACGACCTTTTGTACAATGTAGACATACCGGCGATTAGCAGATATTCCATCTTTCCGGATAATCTTGGCAAAATACACAATCACGGCTTGGAAGTACAACTATCTACGATGAATGTGCAAAAAAATGATTTTACATGGTTAAGTACTTTTGCTTTTTCCCGAAACAGAAACGAGTTGAAGGAACTTCTCGGCTTTGATAATGATGGTGATGGTAGAGAGGACGATTTAGTATCCGAAGGATTGTTTATAGAACAGCCGCTTTCATCCATTTATACTTATGAAATAACCGGAGATTTTTGGCAGGTAGGAGATGACTTACCTCCTGGTTTTGCTTTGGGAAGTTATAAGATCCAGGATCTTAATAGCGATGGTGAATTTACACCCGCCGATGACCGAAGAATCATTGGTTATAGTGATCCCTCCTATCGTTTTAGTATTAATAACGAAGTTAATTATAAAAACTGGACATTAAGGGTGTTCATCAATGCAATACAGGGTGGTAAAGATTATTATCTTGGGTTAGATGATTTAAGCAATTGGTCATTATCAGAGAGTGTATTTCGTAGAAATTTACCTAAAGAAATCGATTTTTGGTCTCCCGATAACCCCAATGCACGGTATCAGTCAATACCTATAACAGGGCATTTTGGCGATCGCTACACACAGAGAAATTTTGTACGACTTCAAGACGTTTCCCTATCCTATAATTTCCCCCAAGATATATTGCATAATTCTTTTGCACAAAGTATAGTCCTTTACGCAAGTGGAAAAAATTTAGCTACCTGGACCAAATGGCCGGGCTGGGATCCGGAAACCGGAGAAGGAATGACAAGGGATGGACGACCGGTACTATCTAGTTTTACTCTGGGCATTAACGTCAAATTTTAAAATCTAATACAATGAAAATAATTACTAAAAATAAAATTCAATTAAAAACACTATTTGTGTGCTTTTTATATCTCATTACCACCAATTCTTGTGATCAGGATGATTTTTTAAAAGAAGTGCCGCTCGATTTTTATTCGCCTGAAAATGCTTTTATCACAAATGAGGATTTCCAATCTGCAGTAATGCACTTGTACGGCCAGTACAGAGCCGATTTTTGGGATGATTCTGGTTCTGGGGGAGTTTACAGTGTTTGGCAATTTACTGATTTGGTACATGGTACAAGCTCAGCAGGATTAATGAATCACGCAGGAAATCTTACGTCACAATCAAGTACCGTATATGAATATTTTTGGAAACGAGCTTACCGCATCATATATGACGCCAATACTATTATCGAGAGATCTGAAGCACAAGAAAGTGAATTGACAGATGAACAAAAGAAACTAATCCAGGCTGAAGCTATGTTTTTTCGAGGATACATGTATAAACTATTGGCCAATATGTATGGAGGTGTACCTATAACCCTTGAAGAAACTAAAGAACCTAAAAGGGATTACGTCCGTGCTTCACGTGAAGAAACATATTTACAAGCCGCAACAGATTTAAAATTTGCGGCAGATAATTTGCCTGATATTAATGAAGTGGATAACACAAGAATTAATAATCTTGCTGCATTTCACTACCTTTCAGAAGTTTATATTTCCCTGGAACAGTGGCCAAATGCTATAGATGCAGCTAGTATGGTGATTGATCACCCCAGTACGGCTTTAATGACCGAAAGGTTTGGCACTGATGTTGACCCGGAAAGGAACAGATTCCCTGCTCCGTTTAACGATACAATTTACGGAGGGGACGTATTCTGGGATCTTTTCCGGCCTGGTAACCAGAACCGATCTGCAGGCAATACAGAAGCCATATGGGTAATGCAGTATGCTGTAGATATACCAGGAGGAAGTGGAAGTAGGGGTGGTTTCCCGCTGGAACGTCAAGCATGCCCACGCGTTTACCAAACATCCATAATTAATGACAATGGCACCCTTCACCCAGTTGCTCCTCACCCCAATACATATCTAACTGGAAGAGGCATAGGGGGTATGCGTCCTACTAATTTTTTCCTTCGTGAACTATGGGAACGAAGCGGTTTTGACCAAGATATTAGAAATTCAAAATACAATATTGTAAGGGATATGCCCGTAATGAATCCTGAATCCGACCATTATGGTAAATGGGTATTCCGCGATAATGTGCCGATTGTATTGGAATCTGAAGCAGATACAACCCGAAGTTGGTATCCTTACCTTGCTAAAACCACAACTGTAGGCAAGCATCCGGAATTTTTGTATTTACCTGACCAAACTGTCCCCGGCTCATTAACCAGTAGGGCGAGAGATACTTACCGTGAAAATTATATCATACGGCTGGCAGAAACATACCTGCTGAGAGCAGAAGCATATCTAGGGCAAAATGATTTGATAAATGCAGCGGCAGATATTAATGTAGTGCGTCATCGGGCCCACGCTCCAGATGTAAATCCTTCCGATGTGAATATTGACTATATTCTTGATGAGCGACTACGTGAATTGGCTTTTGAAGAATACAGGTCTGTAACATTACGAAGGCTGGGACTCTTAGTCGAAAGATGTAAAAAATATAATCCATTAATTCAATATCAAGATTATCACAATTTATATCCGATACCTTTTAGTGAAATTGAAAAAAATACCGGTTCTGTTTTAGAACAAAATCCCGGGTATTTTTAAAAAAATTGCTGTAAGTTTATGGGAAAGGTCTTCGCATTTATTGAACATTGCATTTATCTTTTCTTTTACTTGCACTTAGTAAAAGTTTATGCAATAGCTTTTTACTTGTAAACGAATTCGATTCCCATTAAGTATTAAAGAGCTTAAGCTATTTTTATGTCTCAATTTAATCGTGTTGGAAATACAAAGTGAATATTATCTTTAAATATAAGCACCGAAGTATTATAATGAAATTCAATAATTTAACATTATTCCTGTCCAGGGTTTTCTACATTATACTTCTGGGAAGTCAATATATATTTGTTTTCATATTGTCCGGTTGCTCCTCCGGGTGGAATATTCATAATCCGTATGAACAAGTAGATTGGGAAGATCACCGGCAATACAAAGCCAATTTCCATACCCATACTACCCGTAGCGACGGAAAGTTTAGTCCACAAGCTGTAGTGGACAAATATCATAAATTGGGCTATAAAATTTTAACAATAACCGATCATAATGAAGTAACATTCCCCTGGACAGATTTTGCTGCGATGGAACCCAGTGATCGTGCCAAAGAACGTTTGGAAAACGGGGTGCTCGAACAGAAATCACTGACTTATGAAAACCGGGATCCCGAAGCATTGGGGATGGTTGCAATTCAGGGCAATGAAGTTTCAACTCCCCATCATGTAAACAGTTTTTTTACAGATTATGAAAAAAGAACCGATCAGGAGCAAATAGCTTTAGAATCTATTGAATCACGTGGTGGAGTTGTCGTCATCAATCATCCCGGGCGCTATACAGGCGAGAATCCTAAAAAATACAACACAAATTGGTACGCAGATATTTTAACCCGTTTCGATAACATTGCGGGCATTGAAATTTATAATCAGGTTGATCGCTATCCGACTGATCGTCAGTTGTGGGATTCTGTTCTTGTTGAACTGATGCCGGGGCGGCCGGTATGGGGATTTTCAAATGATGACTTTCATGGCGATTTGAACAAATTGGGCGTAGGTTGGAATGTATTTATTTTACCGGAATTAACTGAAGAGTCGGTGCGAACCGGGATGGAAGAAGGTCGGTTCTTTTACGTCCATGCGGCTGAAGGCCATAATGGGGCAAAACCACCACAAATTGAATCAGTGAACGTAAACCGGAAAAAAGGAATCATTGAAATTAAGTCTATCGGACAGGATTCTATCCGCTGGATTTCGGGTGATCAAGTTATTCAACGAGGGAATTCAATCCAGCTGACAAAAAACACAGAAATATTCGATTATGTAAGAGCCGAAATCTTTGGTCCCGGCACAATTACAGGTACCCAGCCTTTCGGTATACATAATCCTTAAAATAAAACTGAAATGAGTAAAATAGAAAATAATATTAACCGGCGAATTTTTTTGTCCAATATGTCCTATGGAGCTGGATCTGTTGCACTTACCGGTTTGTTTGGGCCGCTTATTAGAACTACGTTTACCACGACGTTGACCGGTAGCACCAAAAAACTTATGGCTACGACTGACTATACGGATAATGTTTTTATCAATCATCGGGGAAGTAGATATGGTAATCCGGTAAAAAGAACACCTGAATATTACGAAGAGCACGGTAGTTTTATGGATAAAGTACAATTGGACGGATTGCATAAATTCCTCTCATCCATTGGAGTCACACGCCATCAGTGGATTGTCGATACTTACTGGACATTGTACGAGGATTACCCCCATGAATTTGATTTACTTGCGGAAGCAGTTAAATCCGCACATGCACACGGCATTGAACTCTATGCCGTAATTAAACCTTTTGAAGGAGGTGGGTTTGGTGAAATTTTACCACATTCCATGCCTTTTCCTGAAGGAACACAAGCACTGAAAGATATACGAGGCATTTTTCCCCGTACCCAATCATTTGTTGCTGCCAATCCCGATTTGTGTTTGAAGCGCCGGCCCGGAACCTACGAATGCAACGAAGAAGTTGCCACAATCCGTTTGGTTAAAAGCAACGACCATCCAACCCGGATTAAAGCAGAAAATTTGACGATAATGACAAGCGCTGCGAATAATAGGTTTGTTAAATACGATGGCACCGTTTCCTTCCGCGAGACGGTGGAATGGCGATTTGGGTTCCCAAAATGGAGGCAATCCCGGATTCTTCATCTTGAAGGACTACAAATACCTGAAGGACACAAGTACGTCGTCATAAGATGTTCCTACGCTGATAATAAAGGAGATTTCAGTAATGAAAACGGGAATATACTTGAACTTGTGGGAAAGAGTGGAAAGATTTTGCCTTATACATTGAGTACCGGCCCTGTCGGATTTGAAAAACACCAGGATTTTTACCGGTCAAAGGTACTAAAAAAGTTAATTCCTTATTTGCAACTACCCGAAGTGCAGGCAGAAATTCGGGATGAGCAAAAAATGCAAGAGCATTACCGTGATTTTTACAGTTTTGGAAGATATAATCTGACCGATTGGACGACACTCGACAAAGACGGTTTTATAGCGGCAGTATGCGGAAAGCCGGAATATATGCAAGGGGTTTTACACCCCATTTATCCCGAAGTGAGAGAACACTGGATGAATATTACCCGGTTTTGTCTTGACAGGAATGTGGATGGAGTCAACTTCAGGCCATCCAGCCATACCGAATCGCCTGAACACTGGGAATACGGTTTTAATAAAGCGGCTATTGATGCTACTGGTGGTAAGGTAGATTTTTCTTCCATTAGTCGAGCCAACGGCAATGCGTATTTACAATTTCTTCGAGAAGCGAAGGAGCTTATTAAAGGCAGAGGAAAATCAATGGCGCACCACCTTCTTGCTGAGATGCTGGTGCCCGATGATCGCCCCGGAAGGTTGGGCCCTTTTTCCTATAATTTTGAATGGCAATGGGAAACCTGGATAAAAGAAATAGTGGATGAACTGGAATTCCGGGGTGGTTTCCAGCTCCGTCCCTGGAATCTGAAAAAAGCGCTTGATATTTTCAGCGCCAAAACACAGGAGGCCGGCAAGCCTTTGTACCTCCAGGGAGATTTTCACGGAATAACATTCAAAGGGCCGTACCAAAGCACCGATGAAGAGTTGAAACTAGTTAAAAATTATCCGGGATTGGACGGATATGTTTTATACGAAACAGCTAATTTCACACGGGTAAACGATAACGGGAAAGTGGAAGGTAGTCCAGAAATGATAGACGTGTTGGATAAATTTTTCATCGGAAAAAAATAAATGAATTAATTCTGAATAGAGATAAACAATTATTTTATAATGAAGAAATTAGATTACATAAACTGGCTTTCATCTAACTTTCAAGCTTTTTATATCACATGTTCAACGACACTATCGAGACCAACATACCCTTTAGCTTGATTTTATGTTAGTCGGAATGAGAGTAAATTACTGGTCCTATGTGGAATTGATGTCACCAAATGTAGAGGATTTAGCTTGGGCAGCTACGGGTACAAAAAATCGACCCTACATGTCGTAAAAGAGCTTTTAGAAAAGAACAAATCAATAAGTCAATCTTCTGGATTCACTTTTAATAAACTTGGGAAATATGATAACTAACATGAAAAATAAATTGATTCCAGTCCTGTTTTTTACTATTGGGTGGTCTTTCCCAACAAATGAAGTCGGTATAAATTTGACTTCAAAACCCGTCTTTCAACTGGATTATCCGTTTCCGACCGCGGATAAACCACAATCAAAACTTTGGTATTCGGAAAATTGCTGGTGGGCATTGCTTCCCCGATCAACCGGTCCGTCTCTCTGGCAACGTACTGAAGAAGGTTGGAATGAATATCCGGAAGTAGCCGATAAGCTGAAGGGGATTTCAGGCCGGGCAGACGTCTGGGCTGAAGAACATCAGGTAACGGTTGTATGTGTAGCCGATTCTTCATTAACCGTTTGCCGCCTGATGAAAAATTCTGGTCCTATGGTAAAATGGGAGTCCAAAGTTCTGGCCCAATTAAATCCGCCCACCCCGAGCTCAATTGAAACTGCCACGATTGCAAAAGATGGTAAAGGGAATTGGTGGGTTGCCGCTACTACAGGTTTGAAGGTCTGTGCCTGGTTTTCTGAAGACGGGAATAATTGGGAGGCGCCTCTGGTTCTCGGTCAGGGAATCGATGAAGACGACATTTGTTCGGTTACCACTGTAAAAGATGGTATAGGCGTGATATGGTCCGACCAAGTACGCGATGCTTTATTGATGCGCAAGCATAAAAATGGAAGCCCCCGGGAGGTTTGGGAAAAGGAAGAAATAATTGATATTGGAAATAATACGGCAGACGACCATATCAATACATCTCTTTCCCCCGACCAGACTCTATGGATTGCAACAAAAAACAGTGTGGATACGCCTGGAAAACCGCAATTCGTTTTGAGGGTTCGGTCCGCAAACGAAAAATGGACAAACAAAGGGTATTGTGCGTTGGAAAGCCGGATGAACCGCCCAAGCCGCCCTATTGTCATTGCAAGCGAAGATAATTCAACCGTCTTGACCGGTTATGGAAATAACGACAGATCCGTCCCCTATCCTTATAACGCAACAATTGTTTTTTCTTCTATTGATTTGTCATTTAATGTAACTGATCCGCAGGTAGTTATCTTTCCTGACCCGGAATTGAAAAGTTTCGTACAGAATGTAACAGGACCGAAATTCCCTTTCCCTGTAAATGGACCGTGGATTGTACTTGCGTCGGATTCCAAAGGACGAGTTTATGAAGCCGATTTAAGAGATTTTTCAAAAATTCAGAATAAAAAAGCTAATGACTAAAAAAATAAACAGGAGAACTTTCTTGACACATGCTGGTTATGGGCTGAGAGCTATTCCATTAACGGGCCTTAGCTGGTCACTAGTCCGTAATTCCGTTGCAGCTCTACAATGGTCTCAATCCAAAAAGTTGATAGCAACTACCGATTATACCGTAAGCGTAGGCAGAAATCACCGGGGAAGCCGTTACAGTGCTCCGATTCCGCGTTCAGATGAATATTATGCTGACTACAAGCATTTTATGAACAAAACTCAGCTGGATGAACTTCACAGGGTTTTGGCTTCTTTGGGAGTAACCCGGCATCAGTGGATCGTAGATACCTATTGGGACTTATATGAAAATTATCCCCATGGATTTAATCTCCTGGAAGAAGTGGTAAAATCAGCACATACTCACGGAATAGAAGTTTATGCCGTAATCAAACCTTTTGAAGGCGGTGGATTCGGTACTATTTTGCCGCATTCCATGCCCATACCCGAAGAAACAGCTGTGAAAGACTTAAGGGGAATTTTTCCCCTTATACGCCCATTTGTAGCACAAAACCCGCATCTGTGCTTAAAGTGTAAACCCGGCAAATACGAATATAAAACCCGGTTAAAAAAGATAAGACTAATCAAAAGCGACGATAAACCCACGAGGATTAAAGAGCAACACCTTACTCTTTTTACCAGTGCGACAAACAATAAATTTGAAGTTTACAAGGGGCCCGTAAACTTTCGCGAGTCAGTGGAATGGTGTTTTCGGTTTCCGCTTTGGAAAAAATGCAGGGTTATACATCTCGATGGGCTGGATATACCGGCAACGCATAAGTATGTTTTGATTAAATGTTCCCTGGCTGATGACACTGCTGATTTTGGGAACGAAAAGGGAAATATCTTGGAGCTCGAAGGAGTCAACGGGAAAATTGTTCCACACTACTTGGGAGAAGGACCGGTTCATTTAAAAAACCATCTTGGTTTTTACCAGTCCAAAGTTTCGTCAGAAATATATCGTTATTTAAAAAATCCGGAAGTACTTTCTGAGATTGATAACGCTACGAAAATGGAGAAGCACTATCAAAATTTTTATTCGTTTGATACGTACAAAGTTACCGATCCAAAAATACTGGACAAAGACGGATATATAGTAGCTGCTTGCGGCAAGCCTGAATATCTGTTAGGAAACCTTCATCCCATTTATCCCGAAGTACGAAATTGTTGGCTTGAAATGACTCGTTTTTGCCTTGACCAGGGAGTTGACGGAATTAATTACAGAATAGCCAATCATTCTAAATTACCGGACTACTGGGATTATGGATTTAATGAACCGGTACTGGAAGCAACCGGCGGTAGGACAGATTACCCGACAATCAGCCGTATTAACGGAGATGCTTATACGCAATTCCTTCGTGAAGCACGTGAACTTATTAAAAGCCGGGGTAAAAAACTGACACATCACCTGCATGGAAGCATGCTTATTCCTGATGACCGGGGCCGGCTTCCGAGCCTTCCTCCCAATTTCGAATGGCAGTGGGAAACCTGGGTAAAAGAGATTGCAGATGAACTGGAATTCCGCGGAGGTTTTATGCTACACCCCTGGAACCTTACAAAGGCCCTCGACATTTTTACCGCAGTTACACAGGAGGCGAAGAAGCCATTTTATTACCAGGGTGATTTTCACGGTATGACTTTTGATGGTCCATTTAAAATCACAAAGGAAGAGATTGACCTAGTAAATAACCATCCGGGACTTGACGGGATGGTCCTGTATGAAACGGCAAATTTCACGAAAATAAGTAACAATGAAAAAGTTGTTGGAAGCCCGGAACATGGAGAAATAATAGAAAAATATTTTTTCAGAAAACGATAAAAAGGTCATGGCCGAAAAAATGGATCGCAGGAAGTTTGTGGGAACGACATTGTCCGGTCTATGTACAATACCACTGGGAGGAGAAGTGACTTCTTTAGTTTCTTTTCCCACGGGGACTTCCCCAAAACATGAGAAAATACTTCTTGCCACAACCGATTATTATGATAACATTTTACACAGGAAATTTCTTTTTGAAAGAAAACATCTCGATGTGCTGCATAAGTATCTTGCTTCTTTAGGAGTAACCAGGCATCAATGGATTGTGGACACCATCTGGAATTTTTATGATCCCGGTTCAAATGGTTTTGATCTATTGGCAGAAGCGGCAGAGTCTGCCCAACAGTATGGTATTGAATTTTATGCAGAGATTAAACCATTTGAGGGGGGAGGTTTTGGGAATACCTTACCTTTGTCGTTGCCTGTACCAATAGGAAAAGCTATAAAAGATCTGCGTGGGATTTATCCGGTTGTACGTCCGTTTGTGGCTAAAAATCCACATTTGTGTCTAAAACGAAGACCGGGCACATGGGAGTTTAACGGAACTGTTTCCGTCATCAGACTTGTTAAAGGAGACGATAAGCCGACACAAATAAAACCGCAGCACCTGGAAATTTGGACAAGTTCTTCCAATAACAGCTTCGAACAATACGAGGGCCCTGTATCATTTCGGGAATCGGTAGAATGGCGTGCCACATTTCCTAAAAGTAAAACATGCCGTATTATCAATCTGGAAGGACTTGATATTCCATCAGGCCACAAATATATTCTGATCCGGTGCAAATTCAGAGAAGGAAACGGTCATTTTTCAAATGAGCGTGGTAACATAATCGAGTTGTCAGATCAGAACAACAGGAAGATCCCATTCATTCTGAGTACGGGACGGGTGGATTATAACACTCAGCACTCGCACTACAATAATTACATACACAATAAGATTGTCCGTTATTACCAGGATGCAGAAGTGCAGGAAGAGTTTACCAACCGGGGGAAAGCGGAAAAACATTACCGGAATTTTTACAGTTTTGACGAAAGACGCAGACTAACAGAGCCTTACTCATTTGATGGGGAAGGTTATATTGTTGTCGCATGTGGAAAGCCGGAATACATGTTGGGAAATCTTCATCCGATCTATCCTGAAGTGCGCGAACACTGGCTCGGTATGATCCGATTTTGTTTAGAGAGAGGAGTGGATGGGATCAATATCCGGCATTCAAACCACACCCGGTCTCCGGAAGACTGGGAATATGGTTTCAATGAACCGGTAATTAAAACTGCCGGTAGACGGACAGATTATCCTACCATCCGGCGGATAAACGGAAATGCTTATACCCAATTTTTACGTAAAGCCCGTGATCTGGTAAAAAACTATCATAAATCAATAATCATCCATCTCTATTCCCAAATGCTGATGCCGGATGACAGGGTTGGACGTACCAATTATCTTCCTCCAAATTTTGAGTGGCAGTGGGAAACCTGGGTGAAAGAAATTGCCGATGAGCTTGAATTCAGGGGGGCGTGGACTTTC
Source organism: Membranihabitans maritimus (assembly GCF_021729145.1). Lineage (GTDB taxonomy): Bacteria > Bacteroidota > Bacteroidia > Chitinophagales > Saprospiraceae > Membranihabitans > Membranihabitans maritimus. The sequence continues at coordinate 229,235 of NZ_JAJSLW010000001.1, forward strand.
CGTCCTGAAAATTTACGGCAGGTTTTGGAAACCTATAGTGAGGTAACCAAAAAAGCAAACAAACCTTTTTATTTCCAGGTGAATATGAAAGAACTAAGTTCTGCATTAGAAGAGTCTTCTCACTATCAGTTTACCCGGGAAGAACTCGAAATGGTTCAAAATAATTCTGAATATAAAGGATTCGTCCTTTATGAAACAGGCAATTTCACCCGGATAAATGAAAATGGCGATCTGGAAGGAAATGCCGATTTAGAAAAATTACTAAAAAGCTATAAATGGAAAAACCGATGAGGAAATTTCAACTGATAACATGTTTTTTGCTTTTTGGATATTATTTTGGTGTTGCGCAACAAAATAGTATACCTGAAGGTGTTCCGTATTCATCCATCGAACCTCAGATCATTACCGATACAACAGAATGGGACACTGACGACCCCGCTATATGGATCAATAAGAAAAATCCTGAAAAAAGCCTGGTCATAGGAACAGATAAAAATGAAAATGGAGCGTTATACGCATTTAATTTAAAAGGAGAAATAGTAAGGACATATTCGGGGCTTAGGAGGCCTAATAACGTAGATATTACTTATGGATTCCCCTATCAAGATGGTGTAATTGACATCGCTGTAGTAACCGAACGACTGGAACATCGTATTCGAGTGTTTCGATTACCGGAATTAGAACCTATCGACCAGGGAAATCTAGTAGTTTTTAACGGGGATGCAGAAAGGGCCCCTATGGGAGTAGCTCTTTATAAACGCCCGGCGGATAGTACTTTTTTTGTTTTGGTTGGTGGGAAAACCGGGCCGCCTGACAAATACATAGGTCAGTACCAGTTGGAAGAAAGTAATCCGGGTAAATTGTCTATAACTTTAGTACGTCAATTTGGTAAATTCAGCGGTAAGAAAGAAATTGAAGCCATTGCGGTTGATAATGAATTAGGTTATGTGTATTACTCTGATGAAACCGTAGGTATCCGAAAATACTTTGCAGACCCTGACGGCAAAGATGCTGATAATGAATTGGCGCTATTTGCTACAAAAGGTTTCAGAAAAGATCATGAAGGGATCTCTATCTATAAGAGAAGTGATGGTACCGGATATATAATTGTATCTGACCAACAAGCAAACAGATTTTGGTTATTCCCACGTGAAGGAACTCAAAAAAGTCCGCATGATCATCCACCGGTTAAAATTATTGGGGCCAAAACGATAGAAAGTGACGGCAACGATGTAACCAGCTTCTCTTTACCACCCTATTTCGAAGCAGGACTATTTGTTGCTATGTCAAATGGAAAGACTTTTCACTTTTACAATTGGAAAGATATGGCCGAAAAGACTTTAAAGTTCAAAAAATGAGAAAAGCAAATATATTTTTTAATCACATTAAGGTCAAATCCTTAAAACTAACTCAAATAATACAAATGAAATATTTAAATTCCAAAATCACATTCACCATTACTATAACATTCCTTCTTCTTTCTCTATTTCCTTCCTTTGGAAAGATTGTTTATCCCTGGCGTGCTGTTCCGGCCTTCGCGGAACAGAATAAAGGGTTTGTAATCCTGTTTAATAATACAACTTATTCCGATATAGATTCTGTGATTTTGTCCGGCCCATTCAACCGTGTTTTACTGAAAATAGATTCCATTTCGACAGGAAGATTTACATATGATCTTTTCACAAAAGAAGATGTCAACAACAAAATTTGGGTCCGTGTTCCGGAATCAACCCCTGAAGAATTATACGATTTAAAGGTTTTCAGTCATGGAGAAGTTTCTATATCGCGAAAGTCGGTAAAGGTTCTCAAAGAATTTAAATCACCCCATTTTTTTATACATATTTCTGACACTCATGTATCCCGACAATGGGAAGGAACCGGAGAAGCCGGATATGCTAAAGAATTGGAATTACTCGATAAATTTATTGAAGTGGCTAATATCATTAACCCTGATTTTACAATTGTTACCGGAGATATTATACATCATTATAGTCGCCTGGATGCTGACTCATTAGGTTGGGGAGGAAACAAGTTATACGAAGCAGATCAAAGACCTTTGGTAGAGGAAAAATACAGAAATTATTTTGAGGGATCTAAAGGATTTTCAGGAGTACAGGCATTGAATGGACCGGTCTTCAGCTTGCCGGGAAACCACGATTCGTATGGAGTTTCAAGGAAGGATCACTTAGCAATGGCGAGACAGTGGAATGCTTTGTGTGGGAAACGAGTCTATGGCTTTTCTTATGGTCAAACAAGAGTCCTCGCAGCAGATGACTATCTGGGAGATCCCGTAGTAGACATTCCGGATGCTTCCCCCATGTCCGGGCTGCAGGGAAAAATTCTCGATTCATTTCTTATAGAAAATGGTCCGGGAACTGTAAGAATCATGGCGCAACACAGACCGGACCGTATCGATACTTCTTTTTTGGATAAACGCAAAATCAACATATTATTAAACGGACACAGACACAACCCTCATCACGAATACGTAGGCTCCACACCTACCTTAAGCATTAGGCCGGGTACCGTTTGCAGAAGTGGAGAAATTGAACGTTGGAAAGAAAATTTGGGCTTTTTTCGCATCTTTTACATTAACGGCGACCAATTTGAATTTACATCCCCTTTAAGATTTTGCGAAGATCCAACCGCTCCACACGAAGAACTAAAACTTAATCTTACACTTGACTTCAAACAAGATAACAACGGAACTAATAGTAGAAATGAAGCCACCATAGAGAACCATTTTTCTGTAGATTTGCCACGTTGTAAAGTCCGCTTTGTGATGGGAAAGGCAAACTATCATATAGACGGTGGAGTAATTCAACAAATAATTCACACCGATGATAAAACAATCGTTGATGTGTTAACGGATGTGCAATCAAAATCCATAAAGAGAATAAATATTTATCCCGAACAATAAAAATCAATAGATGCCAGGTCAACATTGATATACTTATACTGGATGCCATTAAATTTTTCAAGTAATTGATCATGAAAAAGTTTCTATTCTTAGTTATTATACTCTCGAATTTTAATTCCTATATTATAGGAAACAATACGAAAGGTTTATTAAAGCAACCCCTGGGTATATTCCTTACCTGGCAACAGGATCCCACCACGACCATGACGATTGACTGGCATGTGGAGTCCGAAGAAACGCGGGAGTCCGTTTTTAGATATCGAATATCCGGGGAAAATAGTGCATGGACCCTGGATACAGCTAGTCAATATCCATTTCCCTTTTCAGAAAGGACTATTCAAAGGATAGAGGTTACAGGACTGAATGCAGGAACTGAATATGAATTTAAGTTAGGCGATTACCAGCGTATTTACAAATTCAGAACTATGCCTGAAAATAATTTCAGACCAATTCGATTCGTCGACGGTGGCGATGTGTCCACAGGCGAAAGATTTCGAACAATGAATAAAATCGCGATGAAATACGATCCCGATTTTATTATTTGGGGAGGGGACCTGGCCTATGCCAATGCCAAAAAGGATAACTTGAAAGCCTGGTATAAATGGTTTGACGGGATTAAGGAAGATCTGATAACGGAAGATGGACGGGTAGTGCCTATCGTTCTTACCATTGGGAATCACGATGTCACCAATCACCATTATCCATATGCCGAAAGTACAATGAAAGAAAAAGGTATGTGGTATGATTTTATAAAACAGGTAAAGAGCAACCAATTTCCCGAGTCAACAACAGAATGGCGTAATGAAAATGCACCTTTTTATTATGGTTTATTCGCTTTTCCGGGGCACCCGGGTTATGGAGTATTGGATTTTGGAAGCTACCTGAGTTTAATATGCCTGGATAGTTCTCACAGCAACCTGGTAAGTGGTAAACAGACGGATTGGCTGGAAAATGTATTGCAACAAAGGGCTGGAAAAATGGCACATATAATTCCCTTTTATCACAAACAGGCCTATCCTTCGAAACGAGTTCATCCCGGAGGAGTAAGAAGTCAATTTTGGTCCGTTCAAATATTTAAAAACTGGGTCCCGTTATTTGAAAAATACGGGGTAAAAGTGGCTCTTGAGCACGACGATCACACTTTCAAAAGAACCTATCCCCTATTGAAAGATAGAATAGCCCCCTCTGGTATTGTCTATATTGGAGATGGGGCATGGGGTGTCGATCCCGAAACTCCAAAGACTCCAGACGAAGTTTGGTATTTGGAAAAGACAGCGAGCATGAATCACGTAGTAGTAGTGACTCTACAGGGACCTTTCCAGCATTTTTTGATGATCAATAATGAAGGGAAAGCGATTGATGAGTATCCGGAGACACCGAAAGTTTCACAGTAAAAATTAGTACTGCCGGAATTCGATGCAATTTTTAGATTTCATACCAGTTGAAAACAGTAAGGTTCAACCGCAGAAAATGATTATATAGCAGACTTATAAAGTTCTTTAGTAAAAAAATCACCGAATTCAATAGGCAAGGATTTTCTGATAAAGACACATACTCAAGGGGGAAGGTGAATGCACTGCGTTGCCTTCCCTTTTTTTATCCCAATACAAATACGGTCAAGATTCCGCCATAGACCCCATACGTTCAGTCAGTGGGAAATACCTATATCCATAAATGTCAGGATGCAAACCCGGAACATTCACAGAACTCCTCATCCGATACCATAATCATTTGTTAAGTTCAGATTATTATTTCTATTTTATAATAAACAACTGTTGAAATATAAGATGTCAAAAGCTTAATATTTTAATTCACAAAAGAAATCAGTTAATTTGCATGAATTAGTTGAGATAAAATTACAATGAATTATGAAATTCATGTTGACATTATTCTTTATAGTGGGTTCTTTTTTTCTGCAAGCACAAGAAACTACAGACACCCTAAAAATCTTATGTTACAACATCCGATTTGGCGAAAAGGCTTCCCTGGAAGAATTAGCAAAATATATAAAAAGTGAAGATCCCGATTTAGTTGCACTTCAAGAAGTAGACTGCCGCACACATCGAGATCGTGCTCCTGCCCAGAATGGTAAAGATTTTATGTCGGAATTGGGCTATTTGACGGGTTTGATGCCTTCTTATGGAAAAACAATCCCTTATAAGGGAGGATATTATGGAATTGGTATTTTGTCACGGTTCCCTTCAGCCTCTATTCAAAGAATTTATCTTCCAATGACCAATGGCGGAAAAGAACAACGCGCTCTACTTATGGCAGATGTAGAGATAAAAGAAGGAAAATACATCACCTTCGCCTCCACCCATCTGGATTATATTAATTCAGATGTTCGTTGGGCTCAAGTCAGCAAATTGAATAAGGTATTAAAAGAAGCATCTTATCCCGTAATAGTAGCAGGTGATTTTAATGCCCGACCGGAATATACTGAAATATCTGAGGGTATGGGAGAGTGGAAATCGCTATCCAACACAGACCCCACAGCGTCAGCAGAATCGCCCAAATACAAGATTGATTATATTTTTGGGTATCCTGTAAATGCCTGGAAATTAATTGAAACGAAGACTCCTAAAATTCAATTATCTGACCATTTGCCAATAGTTACTTCCGTCTCATTGAGGATTAATTAAGCGTGCGAAGCAGTGCTTTCACCATCAACATATAATGCAAAATACCATCCAAACTAATGGCTGCATTATATTGATCCAAATTAGTTTATAAGTATTCTCATATAAATTCTACACCCTCGCATCTGCTAACCGTCGCCAGTAGCCGGACAATGGTTTTGGTCACCGGAGACCAAAGCCTTGTAACGCCTATTCTGAAGCTTTGGCCTATATAAACATAGGTCATATACGGAGGGAGACGTTATGAAATTCTATTTAAACTTATTCCTCTTACCCTTTTCCTATTGACATTCCCAAAGCAGGAATTTTTACACATCGTATTGAAAATCACCTTTTTAGGTGAGAATTTAATCTAATTTTTGTCACAACTTACCATCGTAGAAAACACTCCAAGGGATTCAATACCAAATAGATTACAAAATATTAAACGGTATAATTTATTAACCTTCAAATTTCTTACTATGAAAAGTTTAAACAAAATTATTTTGGGATTATCAGTTTTGCTTTTTTACAGTATACATGTATTCTGTCAGGAAGGCTACCAATCTACTATTATTCGAAATATAGAGATGTTGGATGTAGGGCCTGTCCAATTTTTTGATGAGGCAGATGCCATGTTTGATAAGGTAATGAAACCCGTTGTATTGAACAAGGGACAACTCAAAACCAGAAAAGACTTTGTATTCACGAAAGTAAAAGGCCTGGAAAAAACAAATCGAAATTGGCTAAAAAAGAACGGTTATACCGCTACGGATGACTTGTGGATCGTCGTACCGGAAATTATTTCTTCAAAAGGAACCATTGATATAAAATCCCTGATTGATGGAGTTGGTGGATTTCAGTTGAAATTGGATACGCCAAGTGCTAAACTGAGTTGTGGAATAGCATGTGAAGGCCACGAATGTGTGGAAAAAAAATGTGGCAACCTACCCAAAAGAAGATGTATTTCATGCTCCGGATGTTGTGAAAGCCATAATGGTATTGGGGGCTCTTCTTATTTAATTCCTTCTTACGAAACAATTAATTGACTACTAAACTTTTAATTATGAAAAATGTATTATTCTATTTCTTAATGCTTTTATGTACCACCCTATTTTCTCAAAGGAACACCTCAAATATTTCGTATTCAAGTTTTCTTAAAATCCCTGGAAAAGTATTAGAAAATATAGGTTCTAATGATATTCCAACTTATGTCACGAAGACCTCAAAGGGATTAAAATTGGGTAAGAAATATAGATTTGTTATTTTAGGGAACCATAGCCTGGTGGTTACTGCAGAATATGCTACAGCAGAATATGAAAATGACTACCAAACATTCTTTGCTATCGTATCAAAATCCAGAAAAGCGGACGGCTCCATGTTCGTGACCTATTGCAGCTGTGGAAGCAATACTTCCGTAAGCGAAGGAGATGGCTGTTTCTATGGAAAGGATGGGGAAGGCACACCTACCTGTACAGGTGGATGTTATGGTCCTGAGAATACAGGCAAGAACTGTTCTTTCACGCAGGTTCATTATCCTCCTGTTGGTTCAGGGGCTTCGCCTCGGGCAAGAGAAGTCTCATTTTAGGTTTTGAATTATACATTCAGTGTTTTACCATAAGAAAGACATCTTCTCAATAACGATTTATGGCAACACTTATACCAAATTTAATAAACCGCAAACAATATTACTAAGCCCCAAGCAAAACGAACAATTACATTGGGGCTTATTTTCCAGGCTTCCTTTCAATATTTCAACCCCCTTCTACTTCTCAATGCTGCAAATGTCTACCCGGCCAATTTTTTGTAAGATTAAATTGAGCCTTCCGAGGGACTTAAAATACAAAAAACGGTCATTGTCTTCATACTTATCAACACAAAGAATTATTGTTTGCTTAGGTTTCCCGCTATTTGTGCTTTTTAATCTTCCGCCACCGAGGTCAAATCCGGAAACTCCATTTACGTTTCCCATTTGAATGCCTTCTTGCACAATAAATTCATTTTGAGACTGGCTTTCTTGTGTGTAAGAATAACTAAACCCTATGAAAACCAAAATCAGCGATAAAGTTATTTCGATTCACATAATTCTAAACTCGGTTCGATGGATTTTTAGAATTCAGAGCACTTGAACATAGGCAGGTTCGACTATAAGAGGCGAATACATAGTGGACCATTTAGAGCTCCTTGTGAGAAGTGGATCACTGTTTTCAAGTGGGAATTCCATATTCCCTATTCTCAAACCTGGATCGAAAACGCGAATCTATTGCATTCCCTCCCTTCTTTTTATTCCGATTAAGCTTCAGGTAATTATCTTGTATACTCCCTTTCCGCTCCCTCTGAACCTACAACGACTCCTCAAGCTCAGATTAATTCTAATAATCCATCTAAAAGTAGAAGTAACAGTTGAATGCGAAAACACCTATGAAGATGGATTTGATCATTACTATATTACCGCATAAGGCAGGTAACATTGGCTACCGGTAGTAACTTTTTAAATTTTAAATTTTGATCCAGCCGGGTACGTAAAGAAAAGTTCAGGAGTATGCCGTTACTCAAACGAAAATCACCACCATACGTAAGGTTCCACTGAGAAACGCCCACCAGAGCTTCGTCAAATTTTGTCCAGCCATTTCCGAGATCCCTCGCATATTTATCAGCAAATAATTCATCCTCTGAAAACCCATTCTCACTTAAATTCTGAATAGATTCATATACTAATTCTCCATAAAAACTAAATCGATATCCACCAAAACGATAACTCAACCCAAGCATGAAATCCCGATTCTCTCCTATGGTTTTCAATTTTGCTATTCCGGTAAGCAATCCATTGTTTCCGATCCCTTTTGAACCGTTTATCCACATTCCAATACCAGCCTTTTCGATATTAAATGAGTCCAGATCATTGTTATATGTGCTGACCCTTCCAAAAGCAATGTCCACTGCATCACTATTCCAATTGGCCTCCATATATTCTCTTTGGATATCAATCAGACGCAACTTTTGATCTCTTCTCGCTACATTTAATAATTCACGAGCTTTAAAAATCTCTTCCCGAATTAATAAACGAATTGCACGTGATGAGGCCGTATCAAGCTCTGATTTTAGATTTTCAATATTTTCCTTGATAGGCCTTTCTATTTCAGCTAATTCATTGGCCATGTTTTTTATAAGTAAAGGGTCTGCAAGGGGGTCTTTTTCCCGGTACACATTTAATTTTACGGAATATGCGAAGTGATTGAGTCCATCCATTTTTGCGGTACCGAATGACAGGCTTAATGAAGATAGTGTTTTCATAAATGGTGTTGCTTTTCGATAAGCATCCAAGCCCTTTCGGTCATAATACAAGACCCAAAGTGGTTGTGCCTCCAGGGCAAGGTCAGGTGCCAGATTATAATTCTTTATTCTCCAGTCCACCTTAAAATCTTGTACCACACCGGGGCGGGTTACCATTTCAGGTGTTACACCTAGCAGGGAAAAAGCAGGTGTGGATGGAATATGAAATTCGGATTCTCTGATCATCTCTTCTGATGCGGATTCGACAACTTCATAGTAGTCATCGAACCCATCATCTTGTGCAAATAAAGGTTGTAGGATCACCGTAAAAAATATTACAGCAGCTATTGTAAACCAGTTTTTCATGACAATTCTGTTTTAATTTCAGACACATAAAATTAATTTTTAAGCTACCTCGAATTGCCACCTTAAGGGGTGATTTAGTTTTTACTTATTACATTGTAAAAAGTGCTTTGTACAAGCTACAGTGTTATTCCTTTTGAAATAAGACGATGCCATACCAAAGATTCTCTATGATTGTCGAGTGAACTTGGAAGAACCATTGTTATGCAATATCGAAAGTCCAGAAGCGCAATTTGCAAAAGTTTTATTCGCTGAATTACTCCCCACCACTTATTACCGTTCAATTATCACAGAAAACTTGATGGAATTGTTGACTATTTGACGTGCGTATTTATAACCCTGCTTGCTTGTTTTTTTTACAATTATTAACCCTCCAGATAACAAATCCCTGGGGTTCCCTGTTCAGCTACTGTAGGGTTATTATTACCTCTTTCTTACACTCAATAAAAAAAATATTGTGTTATTACTTCCAATTCTATTATTCTTCAAAACGCTTAAAATTTGAACAGTATCAATGTCGTAATAAACAGGTTCATGTAATAGATCTTTAGGTCTGCATTGCATCCTAAGCCACCATCTATATTTGCCGTCCAAATAAAATATTCGATGTAAATTTCATTGAAATTATTCTGTTTTAATCCACAAAGCTGAACAATTCAATTCTCAGTGGACTATATATGAGGTAGATTTTAAAATCACAGAAGGTAAATCTATCCAACTATACAGTTGTCATTTAAATCATTGAAATAGGTATATCCATGTGTATTTATTCTACTGTTATGTAAGATCTATGGATAATATTCAAATAAAACTAATTAAATCAGGAAATAGACTTCCTGCAAAAGAAATAATTTTTAAAATAATACATGTCTTTATAATATTAAATGATATTTAAATTCATTTTTCGTCTATATGTAAAATATAATTTTGCCTTTTAGCATTTTATTGCTAATTTGTACCAATTTTAATCCTTAAAATTAACCCTAATGAATCGCATTATTAAATATTTACTTATTGGATTAAGTGTAATTGCTCTTCTAATTGGAATTGGATTACTCTTCCTGGTTTTAAAAAAACCAAATGTGGGTCCTGCACAGGATATGACCATAGAAATCACTCCCGAAAGAGTAGAAAGGGGAGAATATCTGGCAAATCACATAATGTTGTGCATGGATTGTCATGCACAAAGAGATTTTTCGCTTTTTGCGGGGCCACCCAAACCGGGAACACTGGGCGTAGGTGGAGAGATTTTTGACCATTCAATGGGATTTCCAGGTACTTTTATTTCCCGGAATATTACACCAGCTGGCTTAAAAGACTGGACCGATGGAGAATTATTCCGCCTTATTACTACTGGAGTTAAAAAGGATGGAAGCGCCATATTTCCCGTAATGCCTTACCCAAGTTATGGAACTATTGACCCGGAAGATATTAAGTCTGTAATTGCATATATTCGGAGTCTGGATCCCATAGAGGCAGAGCACCCTGTTTCACAAGCAGATTTTCCTATGAATTTGATTATTAAAACAATGCCTAAAGAGGCTGAGTTTAGTACAATGCCTTCTCCTTCGGATAAAATATCTTATGGAAAATATTTGGTAAAGGCCGCTTCTTGTGGAGATTGCCATACAGACTTTGAAAAAGGAAAATATGTAGGTGAATTTTTGGGTGGAGGAAGAGAATTTAAATTTCCGGACGGTAGTATTTTACGATCATCAAACCTTACTCCTGATGAAACGGGTTTAGGAGCCTGGAGTAAAGCACAATTTATTAATACATTCAAAAAATATGTAGACTCCACCTATCTGCCTCAAAAAATAGAACCGGGGAGCTTCCAAACTATAATGCCCTGGATTATGTATGGTGGTATGAAAGAAGAAGATTTGGGGGCAATATATGAATACCTCGCGTCCCTGGATCCAGTTGAAAATGTAGTAATTAAATATGAACCGGCAGGAAATTAAATTTGAACCTAATTTAAAATTTAACTTTTAAAGCAATTTGTATTAATTTAACTCCCGAATAACCAAATAAAAATTTAATGAGATTTAACATTCTCCTTCTTTTTCTATTTTTTTGTGCAAGTATATTTATTTTTTCGTGTTCCTCTACAAGGACATATAAAAGGGTAAATAACGTGATATACCCAGAATATCGTTTACCAGACGACACTAAACAATTGGTTTTACTCAATTCTATCCAGGAAAAAACCCCCAGAAATTCTTATACCAGGGAACGCTTTGCCTCCACAGGAGATACAGAAGAAAGGACGGATTATGAATTTGGGGCTAAAGGGAAATCAGGATATATGATAGATCGTTTGGAATCTGCTATGAAGCGTGGTAATTTTTATCTAATAAAAGAAGCTTCATCATCAACAAATGAAACCGTAAAATGGGATAAAAACAATGTTGAAAATTATGCAGGGGATGGAGATGTTTTGGTAGTATTAGAGAATTTCACCTCTGACTACGATTTTAATTCAAAAAAGATTAGGAAACATCAGCTGGATCAATCTGGTAATGATTATTATGTTAATGCACAAGAGGCAAGCAGGCTTTACAAAGTTAATAGTCAATGGGGTGTATATGATGGTTCTACAGGAGAACAATTATTTGACCTTCATGATTCGGGCGAAAAGTTTATTAAAACACAAGGTCTTCAAAAGGATCAAACAATTGAAAAACTGGACAGCATTTCCCGGGGATTGGAGCGTTTTTTAATAGACTCTATCGCTCAATCATTTTCAAGAATGATAATGCCAGAGAAAATCTTTGATACCTGGAGTTATTACCGTAAAGGTTCAGATGCGTTGGAAGAAGGCAACAAGTATATGGAACTAGACAAACTGGAAGATGCAGAGTCAATATACCGACGTGGTATCAGGGGAGCCGATGAAGAAGAAAAAGCAAAATTATATTACAACATTGCAATTATAAAAGATATCATGGGTGATCTGGAAGCGGCCTTTAACTATGCCGAAAAGGCAGTGCTAACAGATGATAAGTCTCTTCATAAATCATTTTATGAAAAGGTGAAATTAAAAAAAGAGATCAGTGGGCGCTAGTAGCTCAGGTATTTTCTTTTTCATACACAATTGTTCCATTGACCATAGTCAAAGACACATTAATAGTATCGTCAAACAAAATAATATCAGCGTCTTTACCAGGCAACAAAGAGCCCTTTTGCTGGTCGATCCTCATGATTCTAGCTGGGGTCAGACTAGCCATTTTCACCGCATCTATGAGTGAGACATCAGCCTTCTGAATCATTGTACGGATTAAGCGGTCCGCAGTGGCCACACTTCCTGCAAAAGCGCTTCGATCAGGCAATTTAGCCACACCGTCTTCTACTATGACCTTCAGACCGTCTTCTTTTGTTCCCAAAATACTGGGCCCCTCAGGCATACCTGCTGCTCTCATGGCATCGGTGATCAAGGCGGTCCGGTCTGTCCCTTTGATCTTTAATATTAATTTTAATAAGGATTCCGGCAGATGTATACCATCCGCAATTATTTCTACATCAATGGCATCAAATAAATAGGTAGACTCAATTGATCCTGAATACCGATATGCATTTCGCCTTGTAACCCCTGACATCGCCGAATAAAAGTGCGTTGCCAGGTCGAATCCGGCCTCGTGAGCTTTCACCATATCTTCGTAGATAGCATCCGTATGGGCTATTGCAGCTAATACACCATTTTGACGCATGAAGATGGCAAATTCCAGTGCCCCAGGCAATTCCGGAGCTATACTCCATCTTTTAATAAAAGGATATTTCTCAATTGCATATTTGTATTCTGTCGGGTCTGGATTTCGAATATACCTTGGATCCTGAGCCCCTCTTTGGTTCATTGCCAAATAAGGGCCTTCTACATGAACACCCAAAAATTGGGATCCCTTCTTATTTGCTTTATCCGCTTTTTCATATTGATCAAGTGAATGGAGAAAATCTTCCCACTTACCAGATAAAGTAGTAGGATACATCCCCGTAGTACCGTATTGAGCATGGGTATTTGCAATTGTCAAGTATGATTCTACTGAGCCATCCATAAAATCACAATTACCTCCTCCATGAATGTGCAAATCAATAAACCCGGGTGAAATATACTTACCCTTAGCGTCTATTTCCAGTGCGTTCTCACATGAAATTTTGCCTTTTTCTACAGCCTTTATTATACCTTCTGAAATCAGGACGGAACCATTGGTTATTTTTCTATGCGAAGTAATGACCGTTCCATTGTATATTAATATTGGCTTATTGTACATTTTAAATGTGAATTATCCTTGCTAAAAGTATTATTTACAAACTCCTAAAATTACAAATATTATCTATGAACTCATTTGAGTTTCCCATACACTCGCTGATGCTTTATCCAAATACAAATAACAATTTGGATGAGATTGTAAGATACTGGCAGGTACTATCGGGTCAATTTCCCCTTCAATAGACTGGGCTACTGCCTCGGCCTTTCGTTCATCAGGCACACTACATATTACATTTTCGGATTTCATAATTTGGTGCACAGACATCGATATCGCTTTTGTAGGGACAGCCTCCAAAGACGGAAACCAACCTTCATTCATTTGTTGCATTCGGCAAGGTTCATCCAAATCAACAATAATATAAGGATCTTTGGTTTCAAAGTTGGCTGGAGGATCGTTGAAAGCCAGGTGACCATTTTCGCCTATTCCACACAAAACAACATCAATAGGATGATTGGAAATTAAGTCATTTAAACGTTTACATTCATCCTCAGGATTAGCCTCTCCATTGATTAAATAATAGTTTTTCAAAGGAGGAACTTTATCAATAAACCTTTCTTTCAGATACTTTCTAAAACTTGCAGGGTGCGTAATCGGAATGTCAAGATACTCATCCAGATGGAACATAGTTACCTTCCCCCAGTCAATGTCAGTGTCTTTTATTAAATAATCTATAGTTTGAAACTGGCTTGTGCCTGTTGCCATTATTATATTTGCATACCCTTTTTCAGAGATGGCTTGTTTGATAAACGCAGCAGCTTGCGATCCCGATAGTTCACCAAGTTGTTCTTTATCCTCTGCAATTTTGATATTCATAATTTGTTTTCATTTAAATGAGATAATTAGGTGATATATAACATAAATTGACCGACAGATCTCCCTACTAAAGTGTTGGCTCCCAACCCTTTTCATAATCTCTCGACCAAAGTTTTTTGGCTTTTTTATTGTTCTTTATATGGCCATTACTTGAATCAATATCTAGCGCTCCTCCGGATCGGGCAGCTATATTTCCCAATTGACAAAGCAAGGTACTGATATGTCCTCCATGAATTCCGGCATTCAATTTTTCTCCTGATGTAATGCCGCTAAAAAAGTTTTGGATATGCATTGCATCCAGTAATTGTGAAGGATTTGCTTTGTTCCGCGGATCCACTTCTATATCATTTTTTACATCTTTGACAAGATTATTCTTTAGGTCGTAAATTTGATACGAATTACCTCCTGTTATTTTCAAGGATCCTTCCTCCCCATAAAACATTACACCCACACTACTCCCTTCAATATTCCTGCCATTACAGCTTCTTCCTTCCCAGGTCATTAAAGTATTATTATCAAATGTAAGGTTGATTACTTGAGTATCAGGAGTTTCCCAATCATCATCATATCTATAGCGTCCTGCTGATGAAGTTACATTATTTGGAAATTCCACTTGAAGCCCCCATCTCATCAAGTCGATCATATGTGTACCATTATTCAATGCTTCACCTGTACCCCAATTCCAAAGCCAATGCCAGTTGTAGTGTATTAGGTTATCTTTTAGTGGTACACGTGGAGCCGGACCTTGCCACAATTCATAGTCCAACCAATCCGGTGGGGTAATTACTTTACCTACCCCAATTGGTCCCCGGTTATTAGAGTACCAACCCTTTGCAAAATATGGCCTTCCAATTACTCCATTGTGAAGTGAATTGATGGCTTCTTTCACATTGGGCCACGATCTCCGTTGATTTCCCATTTGGATTACATTGCCGTACTTTTCAGCGACCTTAACCAGTAATTCTCCTTCATGGGGATTGTGGCTACATGGTTTTTCCAGGTAAACATGTTTCCCTGCTTTTGAAGCTAAAATAGCGGCTGGAGCATGCCAGTGATCAGGGGCGGCAATTACCAGTGCATCCATTTCATCCTGCTCAAGTGCATTTCTAAAGTCAGGGATAGCTGTTGGTTTGGAATTTTGTATTTTATTTACTGTATCGATACATTTATCGGCTGCACGTACATCAACATCAGAAACAGAAATGATTTGGCAATTATCTTGCATAGCATAATTTTTTGCCAATGCAAGCCCTCTGCTATTTACTCCCATCATTCCAACCAAAATCTTTTCATTGGAACCGAGAATGTTATTATACGATCGGGCTGAAACTCCCGGAAGGGCGCCACCGATAGTAAATGCAGCAGTCCCCAATACAGAGTTTTTTATAAATGACCGTCTAGAATCTTTAATTTTATCTTTCATCTCTATAAGATTTTAATTACAGTTTTCGAATTTTTATATTTCTAAACCAGGCTTCACTAGTGTGGTCCTGGAGGACTATATGGCCTTTGCGTTTATGGTGAAAACCCGGGATGTCTTTAAACTTACTATTTTTATAAGCTTCTTCCAATTCCGGAGAATCAAATTCGTATTCTACCACTTTGTTTCCGTTTAACCAATGTTCTACTTTTCTACCTTCAATTTTTATCCTACTTGTATTGAAAGAACCAATCTGTGAAGGATGAGCGTTACTTGCCGGAAGCAAATCATAAAGCGAACCCGTATATTGAGAAGCTTTTAGTTTTCCACTGTATTTTTCATCTGCATCGTCCAACATTTGATATTCAAACCCCAGTGCGGAATGCCTAGAGCCGCTATTTATGGACATTTCTTCGGAAACATTGTATTTCAACCCGCTATTGCCTCCTTTAAAAATCTTCCAATCAAAAACCAATTCATAATTCTCAAAGGATTCAACGGTTATAAGATCTCCACCTTCCATAGGCTGGCCATCTTTTCTTTCAGGGACATTACCACGGTCTACTTTTTTTAGGATACCTTCTTCAATCTTCCAAAAATGAGTAAATACGGTATCACTTCCCAGCGTATTCCACCCGTTAAAAGTTTTCCCGTCAAAAAGCATGATCCATTCTTCGCTTTCTGATTTATCTTGACGGTCAGAATTTGAAGATTTACATCCCGGGAGTTGAACCGTTAAGACAATTAGCAATATGAGGCGAAATGCAATTTTCATTTGACCTTATTTCATGGCTGCCTTTTCCATAACCTCTTTTATAGAAACTGCCATACCGCTTCTCTTTTTGCTTTCGTCCGCCGCTGTCATAAATGCACAAATTTCAAGTGTCTCGTCAGGGGTTACAGGTACTTCTCCCGTTTCAAAGTACTTCATTACGTCTTTCAGCAAAGGAACATATCCATTGTACGGACCTAATTCTTTTTGACCATCTTCCCCAAATGCCATTCCGCCATAACCTCCTTTACCGTCTCGAATTCCCCGGAACACCCCAATTCGTCCACCTTGCCATACGCCGGTTATCACATCAGTGCCATCAGTATGTACTCTATAAACTTCCTGACATCCCGTACCCATTACCGTAAAGAGGGTCTCCACACCGTGGATTCCATACCAGTACATGTCAGGATGTGTTTTTTCCAGCTTGGCCGGACTAAATGTATTTGCTCCTAACACTTGACCTATTGCTCCGTTCCTTATTTCTTTGGCGCCTCCAATGTATCGAAGGGATGAAGCAGAGAATGTAGGAATCCCATGCTTGTCAGCGGCCTCATATATTTTGATTGCATCACTGAGGGATGCTGCAACCGGTTTATCGATAAAAACTCTTTTACCAGCTTCAAAAACTGGCAATGCCTGTTCCAGGTGCCTTCTTCCATCATTAGTCTCCAAAAGAATCACATCGGTTTTATCTAAAAGCTTATCTATAGAATCTACAATCTCAACACCCAACTCCTTAACATCTTTAGTATATCCGGGGATTCTACTGGTACTTGATTCGATATCTTTGCTACCATATGGATAGGCCGCAGTTACTTTATATCCCAATAATTCCGGATCCTGGTCTTCCGTATTGAGGGATTTCGCAAAGGCTATGCTATGGGATGTATCCAAACCTATAATACCAATGCGTTTACCTTTTTTAGCATTAAGCTGTTTCATATTATGAAATTTATTGGTGTTAATAAGGAATGGGGCAGTTGTCACTCCAACAGCTCCTATACCAGCTGTTTTGACAAAGTTCCTTCGATTGAATGATTTTTTATGTGTCATAATTTAAAATTTACGGTAACGTTACCGAATATAGATAATAATTATTTATGAACCAATATAAAGGAGGAAAAATATCTAGATTTAATTAAAATAAAAATAAAATTATTCTACAACCACGACCACTTATCATTGCTAATCAATTATTTACAAGCACACATTAGCTCGCTTAGCCATTCTTCTATTCTGTAAACCAAATGGACAAATCTTGCTAGAATATGAGGATTTTTGAATTAAAATATGCTTGAGCGATACAAAACTTTACGTACTTTTGGTTATTAGTATTTACACATATAAAAATAATATCCTTCTATGGAAATTTTAACGGCTCCTGTTTCAAGTATTATGACAAAGGATTTAATTACTATTGGTCCGGAAGATCCGTTGACGAAGGTAATTTCCATTTTCAAGCGGGAAAGGATTCACCATCTCCCCGTAATTGATGAAGGGAAAGTGGTTGGAATTGTAAGTAAAAGCGATGTACATTATTTTAAAAAGGGATTTTGCCATAGTGAAGGAGAAGATTCCCTTCCGGATGATTGCAGGGTTAAAAATATTATGACCACGGGATTGGCAAAGATGGAACCCGATGATCGAATAGAAGTAGCTTTGGAAGTGTTTAAAGAAAATTTATTTCATGCAATATTAGTTACAGAGGACAATCGGCTTAGAGGAATTGTTACTACTTTTGATATTATAAAAGCTGTATCCGAATCTTAAAAAAAACGGTATATTCATATTCGCAAGAAGTATTCTAATAATCTAAGTTCTTCTTAGATCAAGCGTATGGGGAAAATCCTTACTTACCGGAACCTCTTTAATGTCCATTTCCTCTTTAACTTCCTTATTTGTCGTTACATAATTAGCGTTTTTCGTTTGATCCTGAAATATATTCCTGGAAATATTCTGGGGGCTATGATTAAAGTCCCAAAACCGAGTAGCCCTCCTACTCTCTGCCTCAAGGTTATTTACCGGGAAAGTTTCGTAATTTCTGCCTCCCGGATGTATTACATGATAAGTACACCCCCCAATCGACCGGTCATTCCAGGTGTCATATATATCAAACACCAGTGGTGAGTTTATTCCAATCGTAGGATGGAGGGCAGATGGCGGCGCCCATGCTTTATACTTTACAGCCGCTACATATTTACCTGAATAAGAAGTTTTGATCAGGGGAACTTTTATAGAGTTACAAAGTACCAGATACCTTTCCGGATTAAAGTCTTCAACAAGAATTTCCAACTTCTCCACAGAAGAATCTACATATCTCGAAGTCCCGGAGTTGGACATTTCTTCGCCCAAAACAATCCAGGGTTCAATAGCCGCGCGCAAAGTCATATGAATTCCTTCAATTGTCACAGTCCCATGTATAGGAAACCTAAACTCCAAGAAGACGTCAAACCATGATTTGTCAAATGAAATGCCGGAATGGTTTAAATAATCTATCACCTCTGAAATATCCTCCTTAACAAATTGATGTAGCATAAACCTGTCGTGCAAATCGGTACCCCAATTTATAAGTTTGTTTTTATAAGGATTCCTCCAAAAGGCTGCCGTTAAAGACCGTATCAATAGAAGTTGTACAAGACACATTTCTTTGTGGGGGGGCATATCAAATCCCCTCAATTCTAGTATTCCCAGTCGACCGCTTGTGGAATCAGGGCTATATAGTTTGTCAATACAAAATTCTGCTCTGTGTGTATTGCCGGTAATATCGGTTAGTAAGTTTCTGAAAATACGATCTACAATCCAAAACGGAGGATCTGTAAAACGTTCCAATTCCCGAAAAGCAATATCCAATTCATACAAAATGTTTGCCCGACCTTCATCAACACGTGGCGCCTGGCTCGTTGGCCCTACAAAACGAGACGAAAACAGATATGAAAGACTCGGATGGTTTTGCCAAAAATTAACAAATGACCGTAATAAATCTGGCTTTCTCAATAAGGGGCTTTCCGCCGGAGTAACACCTCCCAAAGTAATATGATTTCCACCTCCGGTGCCGGAATGGATTCCATCGAGCATATATTTATTCGTTCCCAAACCGGTATTTTCAGCGGAAGAAAAAAGAACCTCATAAACCTCTAACAACTCTTGCCATGAATGAGCTGGGTGGATATTTACTTCTATTACTCCCGGATCCGGTGTAACTACTAATGTTGATATGTCCGGATGGAATGGAGGCTGATACCCTTCTAATATTATAGGAAGGTCCATTTTTTTTGAAGTAAATTCTATGGTTTGAATAAGGTCATAGAATACTCCGGGATCTTCAATAGGGGGTAAAAACAAATGTAAATTTCCATCAACCACCTGGGTACATAAAGCGGTTTTGAAGGGAGGGACTTTGTCAAAGCTTTCATTATCCTTGCTATTTTCTGTTCTTTGGAGAATTCTATCTTCGATTTCTGATCGTTCCGGAAGAGGTGAAACGCCTTCGAAATGATTGGGTGGAAGAACGACATCATCTTCAGAAGAAAGAGAGTCAATACGGTTAAGGGGTAATCTTAAACCTAATTGTGAATTCCCGGGAATTAGAAATAACTTCTTTCTTCGAAACCTCCAATGACAACTTATCCAGGACTTTTTAGAATACTCCCACCTTACAGGTAATACATATCCAGAAGGGTTTTCTAAACCTTTTTCCAAAAGTTCCAGAAGGGTTTTTCTTTCGATACTGGTTTTTTCTGAATTCTTATCATCGTCAAAATCAAAAGGTAAGTTATTTTTTTCCCAGAGGTAATAATATTTGTCTTCATATGCGGTAATTACATTTTCCGGATTTATACCCAGGTTAATAGATGCATTTTCCAAAAATTCTTGCGCGACATTATCAGCATTTTTTCCCTTTGTATTGGGGTCTGCAAATAAACCCTGATGGCTCCAAAGGGGTTGTTTCTTTTTATTCCAGAAAATCGCATATTGCCACCTGGGTATTGGTTCTCCGGGATACCATTTACCCTGGCCTAGATGCAAAAACCCATTGGATGCAAAGTGATTCTGTAGTTTTTGCGTAAATTTAAAGGCCAGTTTTCTTTTATCCTTTCCATCTGCAGCACTATTCCATTGGTCAGACTCCATATCCGTATTGGATATAAAAGTAGGTTCACCTCCCATAGTCAATTTAACTCCTCCAATTTTCAACATTTCATCTACCTGATGTCCAACCGCAAGAATTTTTTCCCATTGTGCCTTAGAATATGGTTTTGTAACTCGAGGGGACTCATATATTCGCTCTACTGAATTAAAAAACTCAAACTGAACCTTTGCCTGACTCGTCATTCCACTTACAGGTGCGGCACTTTCAAAGTGTGGAGTACATGCGAGAGGGATATGCCCCTCACCGGAAAAAAGGCCGCTGGTAGCGTCCAGTCCGATCCACCCTGCTCCGGGAATAAAAACCTCTGCCCAGGCATGTAGGTCCGTAAAATCTTCTTCGGGACCTGAAGGACCATCGATAGCCTTTACATCTGCCTTTAATTGTACAAGATACCCAGAAACAAAGCGAGCTGCTAATCCAAAGCTGCGAAGAAGTTGGACCAACAACCAGGCTGAATCCCTGCATGATCCTAATTTTTTTTCCAGCGTCTTTTCACAGGTCTGCACACCTGCTTCCATACGTATTGTATATTGAATACGGTTGTAGATTTTTTGGTTTATTGAAACTAAAAAATCTACGGTATTTTGATTTTCTAAATTTCTGCATTCCCGGATAAGTTCACTAAGAAGTGGTCCGGATTCCATGATTTCCAAATAAGGTTGCAATTCCTTTTCTAAATGAGGAAGATACGTAAAAGGAAATACCTCGGCGTAATCATCAAGGAAAAAGTCAAAAGGATTAATAGAAATCATATCTGCCTGTACTTCTACATCTATTCTGAACTCCTTTGTTTGCTCGGGAAATGAAACTCTCGCCTGGAAATTACCAAAAGGATCCTGCATCCAATTGATAAAATGATTTGCAGGATGTATATTCAGCGTATAAGAAAGAATTTTCGTACGAGAATGTGGAGCTGGTCTCAAACGAATAGTCTGAGGCCAAAGCTTTACATTTCGGTCATATATATATTTGGTTTGATGTCTGATGGCTACATGAATACTCATTGATTGACGATTGATATAATGAAAACAAGTAATCGGAAATATTTGAATTGAAATAGCATAATCTTCTAAATATCGGATTTGGAACAAACAAATTTAATTAAATTGAATAGGACCGTCTTTAAAATAGATATAAGAATTAAGAATTTCAACCTGCTTTATAAAATTTATTAAAAGATGTTGATTTCACAATCCAAAAATTTTAAAATAAAAAATAATTTTGTAAAAACTTGCATTTCAAAACCAACAGTTTAAATTATAATATTTTCAGAATATAGTTTCAAAACATTGGAGTTGCACAAGTGGCATATTTTTTTTATTTTAACAATTTATCAATTTAATAATAATCACAATACTAAAAGTATATTGGTTTTTGATTACTTTAGGATAATTCCCATTGACATATGTTTGAAGGGGAATTGCCAAACAGATAGTCCTTAAAGTTAACCTTGAATCTAAAACTATAATTTAAAAAGTTGTCCCAAATAGATGATAGACCTCCTGAATAATTACAGCGCCAATTCCGAATTCTACGATGAAGTAGTTGTTGACCGGGAAAATGAGAGTCACACGTATAAAGATTTTTTGAACCTGCTTTCAGGGATACAATTGGAAGAGTTTAAATCACTTAATGAAAATGCCAAAGTAACCTTTTTAAATCAGGGAATTACCTATGCTTTATATAATAAGACAGAAAGTGTGGAACAAATATTTCCGTTTGACCTTATTCCCAGAATTATTAACCATTCGGACTGGATAAAACTTCAACACGGAGTAATTCAAAGGAATCTGGCACTAAACTTATTCATTAAGGACGTATACAACGAAGGTAAAATTTTAAAGGATAAAGTAATTCCTGAGAAATTGATTAAATCGTCAAAGCATTACTGTAAATATATAGAAGGGTTTGTACCCAAAAAAGAAGTTTACTGCCATATCTGTGGTACCGATATTATACAGCATTCTGATGGAAATTTTTATGTTTTGGAAGATAATCTGAGAAGTCCATCCGGAGTAAGTTATGTATTGACCAACCGTATGGCTATGAGTAAAGTACTACCGGCCGCTTTTGATCGCACTACGATCGAACCGGTTTCAGAATATACCGATCGTTTACTGGAGATGTTATGGAATGTTTCAGGACGCAGCCTGGGTGATATATTTTGTGTTTTATTGACCCCGGGATCTTACAACTCAGCTTATTTTGAACATACATATCTGGCTCAAAAAATGGGCATCGAATTAGTGGAGGGACGGGATCTTTATGTAGAAAACGACCTGGTTTACCTCAAAACCATCGGGGGGAAAATACGCGTTGATGTCATTTTACGTCGAATTGATGATGATTTTTTAGATCCGGAGGTCTTTCGTTCAGATTCAATGTTAGGTGTTAAAGGCTTAATGAAAGCATATGTCAACGGCAATGTAACCATTGCCAATGCACCTGGAACCGGAATCTCTGATGACAAGGCCGTATGCGCATATGTACCGGATATGATAAGGTATTACCTGGGTGAAGATCCTATTCTTAGTAATGTCCCTACCTATATATGTGAGCGACCGGATGAATTGCAATATGTCTTAGAAAATATTGAAAAACTGGTAGTAAAACCGGTAGATATGTCCGGGGGATACGGGGTGTGTATTTGTGATCGGATGTCTAAAAGGGAAATAGAGGTTTTGAAAGAAGAACTGAAAAAAAATCCAAGGAATTATATTGCACAACCTAAAATGAACCTCAGTACGCATATGACTTATATAGAGGATGAAGATTCGGTTCAACCCAGACATATAGATTTGAGGACATTTACTATTCTTGGCGGGAATGAACCATTCGTTCTGAAAGGTGGGCTCACACGGACCGCCTTGGTAAAAGGAAGCATAATCGTTAATTCTTCTCAAGGTGGTGGTTCTAAAGATACTTGGGTACTTAAAAATAAAATTTGAAATGCTAGCCAGAGTTGCTGATAGTTTATATTGGATTGGACGATATGTAGAAAGGACTGAACATTGTGCAAGATATTTAAACGTACAATATTATTCTACTCTTGAAGCCCCTATGTCACAAAATAAAGATTTTAATCTCCGGTCTATTATGTTTATGGCAGGGTCCGAATTTACTTTTGAAACGGATCTTGTAGAGAAAGATGTTTGGCAAAAGGTGATTTTTGACGGGAATAATCCTGATAGTATTATTGGAATTGCTAAAAGTGCGCGTGAAAATGCCAGGAGCATCCGTAATAACATTTCAGCAGAACTATGGGAATCCATTAATCGGTATTATTTATTTTGTAATTCCATTCGGGAAAGTAAATTCAATTATGGTAAGATCTTTTCGTTTACTGAGGACATCAATATAAACATGGCTCTTATTAAATCTAATATTCACAATACACTATTGCATGATGATCCGTGGAGCTTTATATGTCTGGGTATCTATGTAGAAAGATCGCTTCAGGTTTTGAGAATATTTAAAAGTAAAATCTCTGATAGTATCATACTAAGCGACAATGGAGCCAATCAATCTTTACTACAATATCAATGGATTACCCTGCTAAAATGCCTGGAGGCGTTTGATATTCACAAAAATTATTATAAAGGATTTCTTTCGCTCAAATCAATATCTGAGTTAATCTTGAGCAACGCTGCTTTTCCCAGGTCTTTGAAGTATTCTACATTGAAATTATTAAATACCCTTTCCAGGATTTCTGTAAAACCGGAAGGATATAGTGCAATGTATGAAAGAATTGAATCGAAAATAACTGAGCGATTAAATTTCGACAAATTCTCAGAAGAAGAAAGTGTACTAACTTTTATTACCGAAATGTATGCAGACATCTCTGTTTTCCATAGTGAAATAAATAACCTGTATTTCCGATAAAAAAATTTCGTTAAATTAGCATGCTAAATTATTAAAAGATGACCTATTGTTTGGGAATACGCGTCAAGGAGGGTCTGGTCGCTATAGCAGATACACGAATAACATCCGGCTCTGAAACAACCACAGCAAAAAAGATATCTTTGCATTCTAATAAACATGGTTCTTTATTTTTAATGACCTCCGGACTCCGGTCAATTAGAGATAAAGCAGTCACCTATTTTGAAGAAGTCCTCGATGAGAAAGGGCATGAATACGAAAAAATGTATAATGTAGTAAATGCTTTTGGCGCCCAATTAAGAAGAGTGGCTTCGGAGGACAAAGAAGCATTAGCTGCATCCGGATTGAGTTTCAATCTATTCACCATTGTTGGTGGTCGTCTTCTTCAGGATAAAGAACATAAATTATATCTTTTGTATCCTGAAGGAAACTGGATCGAAATAGGAAAATCCTACCCGTTCGCGATTATTGGGAATAGTGGATATGGCAAACCGGTTTTGAAAAGAGCTTTGAATTACGAGTCTTCTTTAAGATTTGCACTTAAGACCGGATTTTTATCTTTTGACTCTACCCGGGTTAGTGCTAATGATGTTGGCTACCCTATAGATGTAGTAATATATAATAACCAATCGGGTGAAATGATAGAAAGAAGGTATGAAGAATCTGATTTGAAAGGTATTTCTTCGCTTTGGGCCGAAAAACTTCAAACAATCATCAAAGAAATCCCGGAGGATTGGATAGATGATATCAATTCCTTGTCTAAAAACTCAAAGGACCAAATGTTTATCTCTTATGATCAATAAAAAGTAGTGTGGTAATTTTCGTACTCATTATTTTATAATTTCACTACCTTATCCCAATATTGTGTTGTCTCTGTTCGCATAGCCTCGTTGGCCATGTGTACGGCTATAGCCGTTTCTTTCCCTGTAGTAATATTTGAGGCGGGTAGTTTGCCCTCTGTAATGGATACGGAAAACTGTTCAAGGGCGTGTTCTGTAGGAGCTTTTCCACCATCATCATATTCAAGAACTTCCCCCTCGGTATTAGAATCCATAGGAATCGTAGCTCCTGTCACACCATCTACCGTACCAATTTCCCGGGTAACCGGCTCCCGGTAAATAGTTGTTTTGCTTCTGTTGACAACCATTGTTCCATCCGTACCCAGGATGCGAATTAAATAACCGTTGTAACCATTAGTCAATATACTACTTACATTGGATTTTATTCCTCCGTCATATTCGTATATAGCTCTAACGTTGTCATATGTCTCCCTTCCGTCTTTCCAATAATCTATTCCTCCAAAGCCATTCACTTTCATCGGCGGTGCCCCAACCAGCAAATTAACCACGTCGATTTGATGAGCTGCTAATTCAGCCATCAACCCCCCAGAGAATTCTCGATACATCCTCCAGTTAATAGTTTTTTCGAGTTTCGGATCCGGAACAGGTCTCCGCCAATCAGCGTTTCTGTGATATTGGCTTTCGTAATGTAGCACCTTTCCAATCCACCCTTCGTCTATCGCTTTTTTGATTTGGTAGTACATATCAAAATAACGATACTGATGCCCTACCTGAAGAATTTTTCCGTACTTATTGACAAGTTTTTCTATTTCCAACGTTTCTTCAATGGAATACGCCATTGTTTTCTCTACATATACGTGTTTTCCAGCCTCCAGGGCATATTTGACCATAGGGAAATGCAAATGGAGAGGGGTAGCAATTACCACTCCATCGATATTCTTGTCAGAAATAAGTTCTTCATACTCCGAAAACGCTTCAATATTCTGATCCAACTTTTTAACCTCATTTGTTTTCTCAGGAAAGATATCGCAACAGGAAATAAAATTAATATTGGAAGTTGAATCCAGAATTCTAGCCAATCCCATCCCTCTGCTTCCACATCCTATAAGGCCAATGTTGGGTTTGGAAAGATTATTAATTTTCATTCCTGATGAAAAAAATGATGGCATCAACGACACGCCCAATCCCAGAACTGAACTTTCTCTAATAAATTTCCTTCTCCCTAAATAATTTTTAGCCTTCATACGATATATACTTTTCGGTAACGTTACCGAAAAGTAGGAAATCTTTGATAAGAATGCAAACAATTGCTTTGCTATTTTTAAAATCGTTTCAATTCAAATAATAAAGTGGTAACTAATTATCTCCAGTAGTGCTATTTTCTTTTCCTTTTTTAGGGGAATTGTGGGGGGGGGGTAATAAAAGATGACTGCTTCGACCTCATCTATAAAAAATTTCTAAATTTTATAGTGTTGAAATGAATCAAGAGCGTTTTCAAAATTAGCTTTTGAAGCAATGCAGAGCCATTTATTTCCAGTTTGAGGTCGAAGGAGGCGACAAATAACGTGCCTGGTAAAACACTTCCGAAAGAAAATGTAGTGCAATCGGTGAAGAGCCGGCAGATACTTTTTCCGGTTGGGTTCCAGTTATAGCTATGTGACCGAGAGACAACTAAGTTCAGGATAAAATCTACCTGCAAAAGGCCCAAGTATTTAATTTCATCATACTCTAGGATAAAAGGTCGCTATACAACCTATTATTTCGTGAACCAGAATAGTGTGCCATCTCACTATTTTTGCAACTTCCTCATTTTTTTGGCGAGTCGAGACCCGAACTTTTGTGATGATCCAGCAGAATAATGAGTTCCATCCCCTTTATCCGTCAAGCCCTTCGAGGAAGCAATTGCAGTATGTGGAATCTCCTGAGGCACTTCTTTTAAAACTTTATTGATATTTTGGTATTGCTCTTTATACCGGGGTAGCTGGCCTATAGCAATAGGTAAATTAGCATTCCCTACCAAAACCCTTGTTCTTAGAATGAGATCTTCCAGGTCTTGTAAATAATGTTCCGCTTTATCGGGGGCACTATCTGATTCTCCCTGTTGCCATACAATCCCTTTAATAACACCGTACTTCATAGCTTCCAGAATTCTTATTTTAGCATCTTCCCAAGGATGCGTATTTGTTCGATCATCATATGCTCCGGGTTTCCAATGCTGAATTGAAGAACCTCCAACAGCACAGGGGACCAAACCTATTTTTACATTTTTATTTGCCTTCGCCATAGAAATACCGAATGCCAACCCAGGTCCTACTCCTACAACTTTTGGCTTGTCAAAATGCAACGGATGCTTTGCCAACACCCAATTATTATCTTTATTCAATGTTAAAACCCTTTCATGTTCTACTTTTTCAAATTCTTCCGTTATTACCCCCCTACCGGCCATATTTGACTGTCCCATCAGGATATAAATGTGGAAATCAGGGTCAGGATTTTGGGCATTTGTTAATAAATTTGTCGAGAGTATTAATAAAAACGATAGCAGGATCTTCATTTTAAAACTTTTTCAATAGCGTTCAATAATACTTTTTCGGATTCAGGACTTACGCGTGAGGCCCGTTTTGATGTTTCATAACCACCCTGGGAATAAGCAATTTTTGTACCGATATAACCAGGGCCATATTCTTCGTAGGCTGCTGTACAAATATGCTGTTTGGGCTGAAATTTCTGAGCAGCTAATTGGTATTCTACAAAAATTTCTCCGGGTAAATTTAATAATTGCACATCCCCGATTTTCAGCGCAGAAATCGTAACCCGATGTCCTTTCGTAGTCCTTTGCCACCAGGCTAAGTGTTTTGCAGCTGATAACCTGGGCAATTCCGGATCTTCCAATTCGCCCGACACCCTTTTTGCCAATTCTGCTTCGACCATATAATCGGCAAGAGGAAGTGCAATGTTGGTGGTCTTCCATTTTACATCATCTCGGTTAATCTTATATTTTTTGGTTTTTTCCCATGCTTTATTCATCCCCATTTTAATGCGAGAAGCCAGTATTGGCCGCATTTCTCTTGAACCATCATTGTATTTACCCGCTGCAATATTCCCGGCAGCTCCTGTAAAATGAATATGTGGAAAACCAAGGTCATTTTCCTGCTGATTCCTGGCGATTCCCACAAACTCACATGTAACATCACCATCCCCATAGTAACTCTGCGGATGGGTGGCATAATATGTCAATGCGACTACAGGAGTTTTACCATTCCAAAAGGAAACAGATTTTAAATACGGGTCAATTGTTCCTTCAGGAGCAGCGATAGCGTCGGGATCAGTCATTTTACTCCACCGAATGATTTCAACTTTGCCGTCAGCCCCTAAAATTCTCCGATTTGAGGCCACTTTTTCTACTTTTGCTTGCCCAAAACCGACGTGAGTTATCGGTTTCATATTCATTCTCGCCTCTTTGACCGCCAAGGCAACATTATTAATTGTAGTATGCAGGAATGCAGTATCAAAATGTTTTTCACTCAATCCATATTCATCAAGTATGGCAGCAGTAGTAAAATCACAACGTACACCATCGTGCTGATGTAATGCATGAACACTTACATTTTGTGGAATAGTGCCTGCAGCACTAGCTAATTTTTCTCGAAAGACGTCCTGACTCCTATTGGCAATTCCAATCCAATCTACTGCACAAAGTACTACGGTTTCATCACCTGTAGATATAACAATCCCCCTTGCACTCAAAGGGTCCTGGATAGAACGAGCTGGTGCATATGCTACCGGACTTCCAATAGGAGGAGTAGCGTCTACATCGAAATACCCTATGGAAACTCCCGATTGAGCCATTGATCCTGTCGGCAATAAAAATCCGGATAAAAAGATCAATATAGAAAAGCAGATATCCCTCATGATTCAAAATTATTTTGCTAATGACCTTTGGATTAAAGGGATATTATTCTCACGAGCTAATTGAGTAACAGCATTCAATATATCCAATTCAACTGAAGATTCCCAAACTGAAGGAAATCCTTTGTGATATTGTGATGTTTTCCCTTCATATCCTCCCTCTTCTAATATTCTTGAACTTGGAATATATGCACAATTTGCATCATTCGAATACCCAAAAACAAAGGTATTTCTCCCTAAAATTTCTTTAATCCGTATGGAATATTCGATTACTGTCTCCCCTCCTAATCCTACAATTTTCTGATCTCCTAGGTTCCATATTTGTACCGGGTAAGGATATGATTCTATTAGCGATTCTCCCCGATCAAGTTTTTCGATCATAAAATCGGCCCATGTATCAAAATATTTATTTTCATTTTGCGTCCTGAATTCCTTTAGCTCTGACATCGACGGGGGGTTAGATAATTTAAGATCAATTTCTTTATATGCTGTGGTAAGTTTTGGCTCCAGGTGAGTCATGTCCTCTTGCAGTGCCTGAACCACAGAAGCTGCTAACGTCTTGCCATACTGTAGGGCCAGGGATTCCTTCCTTCTGGGCAAAGGGTTTTGATCTCCACCACAACCCTGGAAGAACATTACCGTTGCATCGGGAAACTCTTTTTGCAATTCTAATTGGGCAAATCCTGGATAATCACCAGACCATTCATATCCGCTTAAAACGGTAGCATGACAGGCATACCCGAATAGAACCGTTTTGACATTACCCGATTCATCTTCTACCTTAAGGACCGGCACGGCATAATCATTCGGCCCATTGAGATCCGATTGTTGCCATAGTGTTGATTCTGTATTATTTCTTCTATTTACCTGAAAACGAGCCGTTCCTTCCCCAGAATAAATTTGAGACGGTGCCAGATTTTCCATCGCATCCCCCACTAGTGCGATTATTTTATTAACCAGGACTTCGTTATACAATTTTACTTTTTCAATCTCCTTTTCCGGCATAGTATAAGAGGAAGGCCTGAACGGATCAAACATATAGGGACCTGAATGTGTATGTGAACTATTAATAATAATTTGATTTTTTGAAAGACCAAATTTATCATTGATTTTGTCTCGCATCCGATCTGAAAGATGCTTCGGTATTCCGACCAGGTCAGCTGAAATAAAAACTCCGATATTCTCCTGTTGGTCTTTAACTACCAGAGCTTTGGCCCACAAACTATGCATTTTGACGTTTGTCGGCTTTGTGCGGGATGCATAACCTGCCATCCACAATGATCCCTCTGGTGTAATATCTACTTGAGCACTTCCTGTCATCCAGGCAGATCCTTCAATAGGACATCCAATTGTCGGTATAAAATTTCCAAGGATTAAACTGAATGAACTCAGAAAAAGTATTAAAATCCTTTTTCTTAATTGATTGTACGTTTGGTGTGTGTGCATGATCATACGTTTATTATTTAAAGGGATTTGGAATTTTTACTAAATCTTGAATTTCGCTTCCCTTATGTTCCATTCGTGCCAGGGTATACACTTCTCCCGTTTTACCAATAGCAATGGCATTGACATAGGTCGGGATCTCACCATTGGAATACGTAATCGGCCCGTGATCAATATATTTTCCCGAAGGGATATGAAATGTTATTAAATGAAGGTTCTCCAGTCCTCTTGCTGCACCTTTCGCTATTTGGTCAACTCCCTTTATTCGTTTCCCATCCTTATAAATTGGTCCTCCAGTAAGATAGTAAATGGTTTCATTATCAGGTCCCAGGTCAAACCCCAGGTATCCATAGCTAAACTGATCATACATTCCACTTTTTCGAGATGGTTCGGAAGTAATTCTTTCTACAATTTCCACCCTCTTATTATCCGGAGAAAAACGGAATAAATAACCCGAATTACCATGTACTCCATAAATCACATTTTCATCTGGGTACCAGAAGACTTTTCTCCAATTGTACCCCATACTTCCAGGACGAGTTGGATCGTATTGCCCAAAATAATCCAACCTCAAATCCGCATCTTCCATTTTTTGAACCTTTGTTAATTGGGGATGATAATACAGGATATCTCCTTCTGCATTTGAAAAATATACAGTGCCATCTCTGGGGTCTACAACAAGTGACCTACAAAGCACTCTAAAGTCATCTCCGGGTGTTCCACCCTCTCCTTTGAATGCTACAGGACCTAAATCATTCAACTGATCGTTCTGCACGTTGTAGTGGACAAAATGACCTGTTGGCCAGGTAATACCAAATATTTCACCCCTTTGCGTATCCATCGTCATGGAGACCATACCCTCGCCTCCCGGAATAGTTACAAGATCTTCACATTTCCCCGTCTTCATATCATAAGAAAGTATATGGCCTCCCGGATATAAGCCAAAATTATTCGGTGGATTTTCAGGGAGTCGATCCATACCGTCAATCAATTCGTAATATCCAACATGTGTAGAAAAATATAATTTACCCCTGGATTCATAGAATTGGACATGGCTTTTTCCCTGTCCAATAGTTTTATTTCCTTTTTCACCGCAAATTTCTGTTAAGTCACCAATAAAATCTACTTTATCACTTTGAGGATCATAAACATAAAAGTGTCCCCCAATTTCCAGATCTTCAGAGGAGAGTATATAGTAGATTTTTCCATCACTGGCAGGTGAAAGTGCATTATAGGTATCATGTGCCAGTGGAAACCCCGAATAATAGGAAGTAGCTATTAATTTGTTTTGGGGAAGTACAGTTTGTTCCATATTCATAATATTGAATGTATTTTATATTTTAATTATCAAGCAAAGGGTTGGGCGGTGTTTGAATAGAAAGGGTTTTAGCAAGTTCAACGATGTTACTTACAATTGAGTTTTCAATATCAAACGCCCAGGTAGAGGGTTGTCCAAATGCAAATTGAGAAGTAGCTCCTTCATATCCCCCTTCATGGAGAATTCTTGCCGATGGTATATAAGCCATTACATCATTGTTGTATCCCATAACAAAAACATCATGGCCAAAAATATTTTTTATGGTAATTGCATAATCTATAACAGGCTCACCACCCAGTCCAAAAATAGATTGGCTTCCTATTTTCCATACCTGTATGGGATAGGGATAGCTCTCCGGGAGGGGATCCTTGTTTTCCAGTTTATTTATCATTTTTTGTCCCCATTTCAACTGATATCCTTTTGCCATTCCACAATGTTCCTTTAAATCCTGCCATGACGGAGGAGCATTGAGACGTAGGTCAATTTCCCGATAAGCTGTTTCCAGCGAAGGTGCAAGTTCAATCATTGCTTCTTCAATTACCCTGTCAACAGCGGCAGCCAATGTCCTCCCGTATTGACGAGCCAAAGGTACAGACCTTCGTGGGAGAGGATTCTGATCCCCACCTGCTCCCTGAAAAAACATAGCTATAGTTCCCGGGTGGTCTGCTTCCAATTCTATTTGGGCAAATCCAGGGTAATCACCAGACCAGAAGTTAATTCCAAGAACTGTTGCATGGCACGCATAACCAAATACAATCCCCTTAAGATGCCCCTTGAGAGTCTCTACTTTCAATACGGGAACCGAGTATTCATTAGGACCATTGAGAGATCTTTGATTATTCAGTGTTGACTCGCCATTATTCCTCCGATTCACCTGAAATCGTGCCTGTCCATTTGCAGAAAACACTTTACACGGCTCCCGATCATTTAATGCTTTTTCTACTAGATTGATGATTGCACGTACCAGAAATTGAGAATATTCCTCTACTTTTTTTAATCCGCTTTCGTCTAGAGGATAAATATTCACCAGGTCTCCGATCGCAAGTGGAGCAGAATGCGTATGGGAAGTATTAATAATTATTTGTGCTTTTTCAAAACCGAACCTTGACTGCAGCTGATTTCGAATAGTATCTGAAAGTTCCTTTTGGATGGAAGCGAGATCTGTTGTAATCAACACACCTTTATTTCCATTCTCATCCTCCAGAACAAGAGCTTTTGCCCATATGGAGTGAAGCGTTCCTTCTGATGGCCCCGTTCTTGCTGCATACCCAGCCATCCACATACTGGTTTGCGGAGTTATATCAATTTTGGCAATACCCGCCTTCCAAATACCAGCATCTTCAAAAGGACTTGAGATAAGGGTAACAGTGCAAAATAAAATTTGAATAACAGCACCAAATAATTTTCTCATAGATCATTATTTTACTACGGGTAAATTATGTGTAATAGTCCCAATCCTTAATTTACAAACAATGCAATTATCTCATTTAGATTACTAATAGATTTGCTCGTATTAAGCAAACGCATTGTTTTATTTTAATCGTTGTATATAACCCTGTTTTACACTTTGCAACCTTTCAATTACCAATCAATGGATTTTCAGGTGTTTCCATTTCAATACTTTTAGCCAGTTTCACTATGTTACTTATAATATCTGTTTCAATGTCGAATGCCCATGTAGAAGGTAAGCCATATACTGTTTGAGATGAAGCTCCTTCATATCCCCCTTCATGTAGGATTTGGGCTGTAGGGATATAAGCCATAACATCATTTGAATACCCCATTACAAAAACATCATGTCCAAATATTTTCTTCAATTGAATAGCATAACCTACTACCAATTCACCCCCCAGGGTAAATATAGATTGTTCTCCCAATTTCCATACCTGGAGAGGATAGGGATACTTATCCAAAAAAGATTTACCACTTTGAAGTTCGCCTAATAGTCTCTTCCCCCACCTCAATTGATACCCCCCAGCAGTTTCACAGTGTTTCATTAAATCCTGTTCGGAAGGAGGAGCATTAAGATTGAGGTCTATTTCAGTATAGGCCGTTTGTAGCTTAGGAGTGAGTTCTTGCATTTCTTCTTCCAGCACACGGTCTACAGCTGCCGCCAATGTTCTTCCATATTGTTTCGCGAGAGGAACAGTTCTTCTGGGAATGGGATTCTGGTCAGCCCCGGCACCCTGAAAGAACAAAGCCATTGTCCCAGGATGATCCTTTTCAAGCTCAATTTGAGCAAAACCTGGATAATCACCTGACCATTGATTCAATCCTAAAACAGTAGGGTGACAGGCATATCCAAAAGCGATAGCCATTAGGTCTCCGCCTTCAGTTTCAACTTTTATTACAGGTACCGCGTAATCATTAGGGCCGTTGAGATGCGTTTGCTCGATAATTGTACGCTCTGAATTATTTCTTCTATTAACCTGAAAACGTGCCTGTCCGTTTTCCGAATAAATCCTGACTTTTTCCAGATTATCAAAGGCTTCAGTTATTAAACCAACCATTTTGATAACCAGTTGATCAGAATATTTTTCAATCTTGTTCAATTCCTCCTCATTCAATGGATAAACATCAAACAAGGCGTGGCTTAGAACGGGTGCAGAATGTGTATGCGAACTATTAAGAATAATTTGGGATTTATCAAGATCCAACTTTTGTTTTAGCTGAGCCCTGATATCGTCTGAAATACCCTTTGGAAAACCCAATAAGTCCGATGTCACTAATACAGATCTATTCCCTTCTGCATCTTCAAGGGCAAGTGCCTTTGCCCAAATATCATGCAAAGTTCCATCGGAAGGAGAGGTTCTGGCTCCATAGCCAGCTAACCACATTGAGTATTCTGGAGTGATATTTAATTTGGCGACTCCGGCTTTCCAATTTCCATCCATCGAAAATAAATTTGTACAAATAAGAAAGATTCCAATTAAAGAAATTAAATGTTTCATTGTCACATTTTTAGCATAATTAAATTGATTATCCGGCCTGGGGTGCCCAATATGTACAATAACCATCTTCAAATACAGGGCCCTTAAATAAAATACATCCTCCACAATTTCTCCCTTCTTTTGGCGGAATATATAATTGACAATTACTGCAGTGTTTGTCCGGAATAGGAGTTGTTTCTTCATACCCCAGACTTTTACGCTTTTTTAAATCAGCTTCCCCTACTTTAGATAAGTCGTCACAAGATTCAACATCCAGAGTATCTATTTCTTCTTCACTTTCCTCCTTTTTTTCATCACTACACCCAGTCGTTAAAAATGCCCCCGCTACAACAGAGGTACTGCCCATGATAGCTAATTGCAAGAATTTTCTTCTATTTTTAATATCTGACATTCTGTTTGCTTTTGTTTCTATAATCTTATCATTAATTGGAGGAAAAGGATTCGAGTTTTGTTTTAACAGCATCCTTAAGTTCAATTTTGGCTCTCTTTGCTCCACTTAATATTCCTTTTGAGATACTTGATTTCAGTTCTTCCGGAAAACCACTTGATATATCCAGCAGTTTTGCCGTTTCGCCTTCAGCGCCACGGGCAGCAATGATATATCCGAGTTGGCTAACTAATTCATTCTTATTGTCATCTGAATTTTTAAAAAACCCGTCTTTTGATAAAACCTGAACTAAATTCAAAGAAGATCCGGCTTCTGAACTTAAAACCCCTAATCTGATCCAGTGGTCGTCGTAATGATTTTTTAAGATATCACCAAGGGCAGGAATGACATTCTTTGATGAAAATTCTCCGAGGCTTAACGCTACTTGCAGCACAATTCGAGCTGAAGGGTCATCCTTCAATGCAAGAACCTGAGGCAATAATTCAGGGTATTTTTCGGCCTCTATAAGTGCATACTCTTTGATACCCGGGTGAGAATCTGACAATGCTTTTTTCACTATTGTTTTATCTAGTGCTCCCAATCCTTCCAGAACATAAAATGCATGCAATCGAACTACTGCGTCACTATTACTTTCGAAAAGAGAGCGAACCGGTGAAATAACTGATTCATCATTGGCTTCGATAAGTTTTCTCTGTGCGTGAAGTCGGTACCATTGGTTGGGCTTGGCAAGCCATTCTACATATTTCTGAAGGGATTTTTCTCCTTTTACCTCTGCAGGAACTACTGATGGAGAACTTCCTTTGGGCACGATTCTATATATTCTTCCCATATCCTCCCCTCGCATAAAATCCATTTCTTCCTTGAGGTCCTCTGGAATAGACAAAGGCGTTTCGATATGTTGACGGTACATATCTATTACATAGAGAGCACCATCAGGCCCCACAGTAAAATGATCCGGTCGGAACCACATATCCGTAGATGCTAGAAACTCTTTTGTTTGTTCGGAGGCTGCTCTCTGGGCGGTATAGAACGGTTGGTCATCAGGCATAGACAAAACATCTCTGTGGACAAGTCCACCCATTACTTCCCCGGTAAAAATATTTCCCCGGTATTCTTCAGGAAATAAATCTCCTCCGTAGTGTGTGCCTCCTGAAGCACCAGTAAAATGATTATCAATATATTCAGTTCTATTTAATCCTTGTTCGTCGTATTTTTTTTGTCTTCGATTAGATCGCTCAATACGCCAGTACGGTGCTTCTGTCAATTGATACATTCTCAAATCGTGATCTGAAATATTTAAAATTCCTTTGGTAGAAGGCATAAATTCCTGCCTGTGTAAATATCGATATGGTATTACCATTTGCTGGATGTGAATCGTATTTTGTGTTACAAATCGATGTCCCCACTTGTTGAGGGCCTGACCAAATTGACCTGGTGAAGTTTCTCTTTCAAACTTATTGTTATCCAGCCGGAATCTAAAGTCGGCACCACCTACAGATAATGGATCTGCATCTGGATCCAATTTGGATTCTACTTCCCCGTCGTGCCCATGATTATTAGCATAAATCCAGTTATCAATATTAAATCTTAAATTGGTGATTTGCGCTTCCTGGTTGTCGCGAAAGAATCCTGAAAAAAGAACTTCTTTTTCATCAGCAATGAAATCTCCGTCCGTATCTTTCATATAGTAAATATAAGGTGCTGCTGTTACCAGTAAACCATCTTTCCAGGGTTGTAAACTCGTTGCATCTTTTATTCCATCGGCGAATATAGTAAAATCATCAATTTGACCATCTCCGTCAGTATCATGCAATACTTTTATTCGTCCCCGACCTTCAGACCCTTCGGGCTGGAAGGGATAGTCCGGCATTTCAACAACATATATATTACCATCTTCATCAAATATCATTTCTACGGGATCCAACACGTGTGGTTCCGATGCAAATAGCTGAATTTCAAATTTTTCATCTAATTCAAAACTATTTAATGCTTCTTCCGGAGTCATCGGTTCCGGATACTTACTTTCCTCTCCACAGGAAAAAAGTAATATCGAAATTACAAGTGTTGTAAACAAATAATAATTCTGTACCATTCTGTTTGATTTATTTATTCTATTCATTAATTGCCCAATTTATACCATTTATTAACAAGGTAATAAATTCCGGTTTTTTAAAATCCGAAGGATGCCCTAACGAAGTATAAAAAACCTTCCCATTATTCTTGGTCTTTCGCGTCCATGCAATCGGTTCTTGCTTACCATCGGAAGTCCCCTCTAAAAGGACCTTAATATTAGGGTCCAATAGTGGAGCTACCAGGTAAACATTCCCATCACTATGCCATTCTCTGGTTTTATATCTTTGTATAATAGCGTGGTTATCTTGTTCTACATTTACTTCTACGTCCGTCCCCGGACCTACAGGGCCATATCCACGATTTTCGCAACCAAGTATTTCAGGAACAAACTCCTTCCAATCGATATATCCATCCTTTATTTCTTCACGAACTGAAAATGCATGATTGGCCGTGCGAATACCAACTAAGGGTTTACCCGCTTCCAAATACTCTTTGATCATGTTCATCTGGTCTGATTTCAAGGCTACTCTCCGGCTAAACACTACCAAAAGATCTGCATTTTTGATTTTATGTAGCCCCGGGTATTTAAAGCCCGTCCTTTCTCCTTTACCCAAAATGACCGTTGCTTTCAATCCGTACTCCTTCTCCAATTGTTTAGCGAATGGAGGAATTGTCAAATGCGCTTCATAATTATTCTCGTCCTCACTAATTAGAAAGACAATATGGGGCTTTGCCGGGTCACCGAAACTTACAGTAGGTACGGTTTCAGCCTTTACCATTATCGTCAGTATTCCGAATATCACGGAAAAGATCATTTCTATGTTCATAACCTATTCGCTTTCAAAAATTGAGTTCAATAATTCAATGGCAGATTTTACCATAAATAATCCTGAGTTATCTGTTCCGAGATTGGTTCGTTCACCGGTTTCGTATCCCCCGTATTCCTTTTCCCCGGGCATGCCACAATAATGACCTCCATTTCCATTCGAATACCCCAGTACAATGGTATGGGGAAATGGGGAAGCCGAACGGATAGCCATTCCTAATTCGGTCATAGGTTCGCCAGGTAATGTAACAATTGCCAAGGGTCCTACGGAAACAACCTGAACTTCCGCAGGAAGAACATTCAGCCCCGTTCTTTCTCTACCGTAATCAGTCAAAGGAAGTCCCATTCCTTTTGTTCCCACTTTTAAAGGAGAAGACTGAATTCTAGCGCTGAATGAGTAAGCTGTGGAAATGTAAGAAGACAATCCTTCAGCCATTTCATCAACAGCTTCAGGTCCACGGCGCCAGGGATTAATATCACCTGCGGTCCCTTGTAGAAACAAGTTTTCACCGCCCAGCTTTTCATTTAATTCTTCTGTAGCTTGACCAGACCAATCACCGGACAGATCATCGGAAAAAGGATAGATTGAGACTGCATGGCATGACATATGGAAAATGGTAGAAATGTTATTCCCTTCAGTATCCCTGAAAGAAATAGCTGTCAATGTGCGGTCCAATGGTCCAAAAGTGCTTTCACCACTGAGTACATTGGGATCCCAATCTTCATGTTTGTAATTAAATCCATCCGGAGTACCGGTCTTTTCTACACCCCAGGTGACGGGTCTTGGGCGTCGGTTTCGCATATACTTCGAAGCATCATACCTTCCAATCCACAGGGAAGCGGGCTGAAGATTTTCATTTGCCTCTTCAACGGCCTGAACAGTTTCGGCGATCAGAACTTCCATCCATTTTTTGAAATATGGATCTTCATTTTGCCTCGGCATATGTCGGGTTACCCACCATGGGTCCAGTTCTTTACCTCTATTGTTATCATTGCCGTACACAGGTGACCATGGGGCAGAATGATTATGGGCTGCGTTTAACATGATATTATTTTCGGGTATACCCAGTTTTTCTGCAATTTTTTCTCTTACTTGCTTTGTAGCCGATTCCCCTGCATCTACCAATTCCCAATGGATAATGACTGCTTTATCGACTCCATCTGAAAGGACCAGTGCCCGACTGAATATAGGACTACTAATTCCGGTATATGATTTTCCCGTCACCCAATTTTTAACTTCTACCGGAGGAGTAATATCCTTTTTTGCCACTCCTACTTGCAGATTCATGTCTTGAATATTAGAAGAAATGTAATTTGTTGCAACCATCGTACTTGCTGAAATGCAAAATAACGCTATAAACAATAACATTTTTAGTAAAAAGATTCTATGTAACCTATTCATTGTATATATTTTATTCCATTGTATGTTTATTCGGGATATGGCTTAATATTTTATCAATAAACTCATATGATTCTCTTCGCACCGAAGTAGGAAAATCATGTCCTGCATCCGGATACCGCACTTGTAATTGAGATTCTGACCGGTAAAAAGAGTATAATTCTTTTACTTTAGAAATACCCTCTTCCACACCTTTAAAATCAAAGTTCGCATCACCTGTAGGTGAATTGGAGAAAAATGCACGCGGAGCCATTAAAGCAATGACCTCGTGAAAATTAAAGGGAAGTTGATCACCCTCCAAATCATATTTCGTACGAATGAGTGGCATATATCGCTCCTGTGCCCACGGTCCCAATCTTCCACCGTATCTTTCAATAGCTGATTCTCCGATGTCATAATTTTCAAACTGGGTCCATCCACAACTAGATACAACAACTTTCACTCTTGGGTCAAAAGCACCAAGAAACATGGCATTGTGTCCACCCAATGAATGCCCAATTGCACCGATGCGGTTAATATCAACCTCTTCTAATTGGGTAAGAAAATCAATACACTTCATATGGTAATAAATACCAGCTATGGTACCGGATTTGTATTGTGGATTATCGAGATCAAAATCTTTTAAATCCCCAAAAGTAATATAGTCCGGTGCAATAACAATATATCCTCGTTCAGCCAATTCCTTTGCATACCCCCGATTGGCCTTCCCCTGGCCATCTACTATTTTTTTCCCTTCCGCGCCCGTCGGATGCAAAGCAACTAAAGCTGGAAGTTTGCCAGAGGTACTCGTGCGTTTGGGTAAATATAAATATACCGGTATTTTTTCTTTCCGGGATTCCTCCAATATTACCTCCATCCTAATGTAAGAGTCCGTTTCAAAGGTATCTAAAACCTGGAATACAACTTTCTCTGCTTCAATACCCACGGGGAGTGGCCCCATAACCTCTTGAAGATTCTGAAGAATGGAATACCTGTACGTTTCCCATTCTGCAGGAGAAGAAAATGAAATTTCTTTTTTTTCCGAAGTGGAATAGAAGTTAAAAGTCTCCGATGATAATTGACAAATTCCTTTATTGAATGAAATAAAAACCATAACAGCCGCTAAAAGCAGAGTGCATGTTTTTATAACATTTTGATCAATTCGCATTATTGGTGACTTCCTTTTCAATTTAATTTAGATCATTTTCTCTTACAAAATAACCATGGCAGACTTACTTTTAAGTCGGCCATGGCATAAAACAATTTCAATGGATTTATTTTCCTGATATAACTATCAATTTTTACAATTCAATTAGCATTACTCTATAGTTTCTAATGGTGGCTGATTGTTCTGGGCGCCAGCATACCCAATATTTTGATTTATAGTTCCGAGCGTATTGGCGTTAATTAAACGGTCATCAATAGGCCACAAAAAGTGATGCGGTTCAATCGTCGGTGATTGCCCAATGACAATAAACTTATCTCCTATAGGCAAGTCCAATCCCAGGAATGTTTGGGTTCTGGGCCCGGAGTATTGTGGATAAAAGAAATTTAATCCTGTTACCCTGTCGTAGTACCAATTGTTATCCGCAAGGGTTTCTTCAGAATATCCATTGATTCCCATAGCTGCCATAGTAAACGAGACTCTTACCAATTCATTTTGTCTCGGCGTTTCGGCAAATAATTCTCGAGCCCTTTCATCAAAGATATAATCTATCGTGACTTCATCCGGAGAGATGGGTTCGGCTTGCGCCCGCTCCCGAATCATATTTATATCATTGGCCGCAGACGCCAAGTCTCCATTCCAGAAATAGGCTTCTGCCCGGATCAAGTAGGTTTCGGCCAATCTGTATACATACCAATCGCCGTTCCCTCCGCTAGGTCTTGTAGCAGGATCCCCTTCAAATACCATAGTTTTGTAAATCGGCATCGCATACATTGAGCTAAGCACACTG
Source organism: Membranihabitans maritimus (assembly GCF_021729145.1). Classification (GTDB taxonomy): domain Bacteria; phylum Bacteroidota; class Bacteroidia; order Chitinophagales; family Saprospiraceae; genus Membranihabitans; species Membranihabitans maritimus. Next base: position 270,755 of record NZ_JAJSLW010000001.1, read on the forward strand.
TAGGGATCTCCCGTCATATATTCCAGTCTCCATGGCTCGCCGTAGTCTACCGATTCCGTATTATTATAAAACATTTCATTGATATCCTTCCAATTAATATCAGCCCTACGCAAATCTGGTGTATTACTCCATTCAAAATCATCCTCTTCCCATACATCATATTGATACCATTCGGAAAGGGCAGCATCCGGATTTCCTCTACCAAGTGAATCATACAGAGGTCCGGCATCAATCATTCCTCTATTCCCTTCACTGTCCCTGTGTCGGGAATGCCACCATGCGGGGTGATACGTTCTCATGGAATATGTACCAACACTCTTAGCAGCATCCGGGGCTTCAAACCGGTCTACAATCGAAAGAATATTTTCAGTATTCGTTGATAAATTTTTGTTTTGGGGTCTGTGCAAATCCCAAATTACATTTTTGCTTGCATCACCCGCATCCACACCAAACCGCTCAGTCATAAGCGCATATGGACCATTAATAACTTCCGAGGAAGCCGAAATGGCTCTGTCAAAATCCATATTCGCCAGTGCAATTTTGGATAATAAATGATTGCCGGCACCTAAGGTGACTGCTCCGGGAATTGCCGTTTCTGGTAAATGTTGTACAGCAAATTCCATATCGGATTGAATTTTATCTAGTATAGCCCATCGGCTGTGGGTGTTAAAATCCAAACGAGCACTTTGCACTTCTTCCCCGATGAACGGTACATCTCCGTAATTGTGGACCAATCGATAGTACCAGTAAGATCTGTGCCAATAAGCTTCAGCCAGTATTTGATTCCTATCTTCCTGATTTTCCCATTCGATGTCGTCAATTCTAGAAATGGCTACATTGGCATTTTTAATAAATTCATAGATGTTATTTATTTGTCCCACATAATTGGAATACCGATCCGTACTGGGAGTTAGTTGAGTCATGTCCAACTGAACATTGGGTACAGCAGCTTCGGAAGTATTCCACTGATGGTGCATTAAATCCCGGTTACCGGTATTTTCAGACACTAAGGCCTTTCTCATAGTGATCAACAAGGCTTCAAATCCTTCTTTATTTACATAAATGTTTTCCGGCGCAAAGAAAGAAAGTGGTTCCGGTTTTAGAAAATCATCGTCGGAACAAGAAGTTGCAAGCACAATGATTATTAATGTATATATATTGATTTTTATTAATCGTTTCATGATTATATCTTTTAAGTTTGAAACTATAATGACATACTTAAACCGACGGTATACGTCCTTGGCATCGGCGAATTAATTCCTGACTCCGGATCCCAACCTGGCCATTCCGTAAAGGTGGCAAGGTTCCTGATCGATGCAAAAACCCGCAAACTCTGAAAGTTAGCAACCTGTGCTATTTCAGATGGCAACGTATAGTTCAAAGTAACATCCTGGATTCGTACAAATTCACGGGATTTGAAGACCATAATTCCACCTCCGTAAGGTGCGTCATTTTGGCCAAGGCGAGGCCATTCATTGGATCGGTTTTCAGCAGTCCAATACGGTGTAGGCGGAGTATTTCTTCTGTCGTATGTTGAGTGTCTGTGGATGGCATGAGAAAATGCACCGATATGACCAAGGTCCGCTCTTAAGAAAATGGAAGCGGAAAAGTTTTGTAAGAAATTAAATTCATTACGCAAGCCCAGTCTATATCGGGGTTGTTCGTAACCGATAAAAGTCTTATCATCCAGAGCCTCATAGGTCCCATTGTTATTGAGGTCAGCACCCTTCAAATCACCTGGCTCCAAACCATACGTTTCTGCTTCATCCGCTTCCTCTTCTTGCCAAACACCTACAATATCGTAGTTCCATACAGCATCAATAGGACGACCAATGAACCATTCATTTTCAAAGTCTGGAATCTCTCCTTCGTATTGTTGACCTTCCAACGTATAGTTTCCACTTTCCCCAAATAGTGAGATGATTTCATTTCGGTTCAATGAAAGATTAAAAGTCGTTCTCCAATTAAAGTTTTCTGAACTTATATTAACAGAGTTAATCATCATTTCAAACCCTTTATTTCCTAACTCTCCAATATTCGTAGTAATATCAGAAAAACCTGTTATTCTAGGCAAGGTACGGTTTACCAGGAGGTTTTGAGTTGTCATATCGTAGTAATCCAGAGAAACATTGATCCTGTTTTCCAATATACCCAGGTCAATTCCGACATTAAAAGATTCTGTTTCCTCCCAAATTAATCCGGGGTTGGCAAGTGAAGAAGTAAATACCCCAATTTGCACTTGCGATCCGTCGTAATATTGATTTGATGTCAGCTGGGCTAACGCAGAATATGCCCCGATATCTCTGTTACCATTTACACCATAGGATAATCGCACTTTCGCCTGGTCAATGCCGTTGATATTAAAGAAATCTTCTTCTGATAGCTTCCAGGCAAAGGCTCCTGCAGGAAAATTAGCACGCGGATTCAATTGACCAAATGCTGAAAATCCATCCCTTCTGATAGAAGCGGTAATTAAATACTTATCCATCAATGTATAGTTCAACCTTGCCATCATGGCATCACCCGTAATTTTGGTATCATTTGCATCTAATGCAGGGTTAATACCGAATTGTATGCCTGAATATCCCAATACCGGACTGGGTTGAAAAGTATTGTTTACCGAATAACTATTCCAGGTTCTGTTTTGCTCCTTATTATATAATAGGGTGACGTCAAAATTGTGGATGCCGAATGTCTTATTCCATTTCACGAGATTATCAATCATCCACTCATACCTGGCAAAGTCAGTTCTGTCTGCTCTTCCTCCAGAGACGTTTTGCCCTCCAACAATGGTTTGTGGAGACCAATAGTTGTAATCACGCAAATCTTCTATTCGAGGTTGGAATGAAAGCTTATAGGTTATTCCAAAAGGCAATGTAACCTTGGCATATAATGAAGTAAATAAATTATTGAGTTTACGATCTCTATCTTGCCCCAAAGTATTTATTAATGGATTTTGCCCTCCTATGTAATCACCGGGATACCATTTTAATGTACCGTCCTCATTACGCATTTGAGCAAATGGGCTTGTGGTCTGCATTCCACCGATACTTGCTGTAACTGAACTTTCATCTCGGACTGAAAATTGCGTATTTGCACCAGCGTTTAACCAATTGGTAACCTTAAAATCGACATTTAACCGGGAACGGATGGTAGAGTATTCATCTCCACGGATAATTCCCTCGTTATTAACATAGCCTACAGACCAGTAATACGAAGAATTTTCCGTTCCACCACTAATACTCAAATCGTACTCCTGCCTCAACCCGGTTCTCATGGTTTCATCAAACCAATCGATGGTTTCACCTGCCAGATAGGCATCTATTTCCGTTGGAAAAAAGTTTAACCTTGACAGGTATTCCCTTGTATTATCGGGTAGTGGATTGGGATTGAGGTTTCTCCATTCGTCTAAAGAAACTCCCTCACTTAGGTTTGCCGGGTCATCCCAGTAATAATCCGGAAAAGGTTGAACATTCCCACGGTAATAAGCTTTTCGAAAATCAATGTATTCATCCGGTCCACGAACGCCATAAGCATCCGATGTAGCTTCTGTAAGACCCAATTTTGTTGAGAAATTAATGGTTGGTTTCCCTGTTTTTCCTTTGGTTGTAGTTATAAGAATTACCCCTGATGCCGCTTTTGATCCAAAAACCGCAGCCGAACTGGCGTCTTTCAGAATATCAATGGTTTCTACATCATTGGGGTTGATATCTCGCAAACTACCGTTGAAAATGACACCATCCAGCACAATCAATGGCTCCGTATTCGCAGTTAAGGAAGTAGGTCCTCTCACTTCCAGTGAACTACCACCTGCTGCCGATGTACTTTGATTAGCATTGAAACCTGCCACAGAGCCCGTTAACATATCCGTCAACTGTGTCATAGATTGGTCTTTGAACTTAGCGGCATCAACGCGCTGAACAGATCCTGTCAAATCACTTTTCTTTACAGTTCCATACCCGACGACTACGAGTTCGTCCAACATTTGAGCATCAGATTGAAGGCGAATGTCAATACTAGTCCTTCCTTCTAATTCAATTTCTTGCTTTTGGTACCCGACATAGGTTACTACAAGAATAGCATCTTCTGCTACATCCTGCAAGGTAAATGAACCGTCAAAATCCGTTGACGTCCCGTTATCCGTACCTTTCACTAAAATATTTACGCCGATTAAAGGCTCTCCATTTTCATCAGTTACCATACCGGTAACGTTCACGTTTTTTTCTAAAGCCAACACCTTATAAGTTGTACTTGCTTCATTTAATAATGTCTCTCCTTCAAAACCATTATTAGCGATCATTGCTGAGAAAGGACTCGCAATTAGCCAGGAATTGAGAAGAATGGTTTGAGTAAACTTTTTCCATTTCATCTTTAACAATTTAATATTTGATCAATTTTCACAATCTGTTTTTCGAAATTTTGTTTTCATGAATGAAGTTTGAAGTCGAAATCCATACGCCCCTCCTTACATTCATAGAGAGTTAAATTACCTAAGTGATATTCAGGGTTTAGCCAAATATCTTGTTAAATATTAGTGCACTATTTTTACTCCCCAAGCAAACGCCTTTACTTGGGCAATTATATTTTTTCGGTAACGTTACCGAATATAGTAATAAATTTGAAAACATCCATTATTTAGGATATAATAATTTTAAATTTTCCATTTAGGGAAGAATTGAAGTTAACAAATCAAATAGGGTAAAATTGTTGTAGATCAATAAATTGTAATCGAAATAATTACATTGAAGCTCATTCTTTTATTTTATTCTTTGATATTAATATTTGAAGGCTGAAGTAATTCAATTGACCAAACATCATTTACCAATGGAGGTGTCATTCCTCCGGCAATCCACAATCTATTTTTAAAAACATATGCAGAATGTTCGTGTCGTCCTTTCCACATTGGTCCCTTTGTATTTAATTTATTCCAATTTCTCCCATCTGAAGAATACCAGGCATCTTCCCAATTTATATATGGATTATTGGACCAACCACCTAGAACCCACATATTCCCCCGATAAACCACCGAAGAAAACCAAATTCGTTCATGCCACGGGGATGACTCCGTTTCCTGCACCCAGTGGATCCCGTCTTCACTGCTCCAAACATCATTATACGCTTTATATTCGGGGTCGTAGTTTCCGCCTCCCATTAGGTATATTTTGTTGTTTAAAACAACTGCCTGGTGAAAAGCACGGGGTGGCCAACCTGCATTATCCGTAGCTAATTTCCAGTCTTTACCATCTTCTGAGTACCAAACATCATTTAATAAGCTTTCTTCATCCCCATAGTAATAATCATTTGTACCGCCCAGTAACCAAATTTTGCCTTTAAACTCTACAATTGCAGCAGCACATCTGGGATCCCAATTTGCGCTTTCTACTACTAAATCCCAATTTTCTCCATTCTCTGAAGACCATACCTGATTACTAGCAGAGCGACCTTCGAGTCTTCCATTGTACCAACCACCCATAAACCACATTTTACCCCTAAATGTAGTGACCATAGGCAAATCACTATGAATCCACGGTGCTTTATCGGTAACTTTCTTCCACCTTTTTCCATTTTTTGATTTCCAAACATCACGGGGAGGCGCTTCGTATGAACTGTGCCACCCCCCGAATATCCAAAGATGGTCTTTAAATACTAATTCACCCTGAGAATCCCTTGGTAACCATGCAACACTGTCTTTAACCAACTCCCATTGGGGAAGATCCTGGCTTTGACACGGGGTAAGAAATACTAGAAATGGCAATAAAAAAAAGGTAAAGTTTTTCATAGTTTATGCTGATTTCGATGATTTTTAAGGAATCAGACCCCTTGAGAATAGTGAGATTCAACTATAAAGAGTGAATATATTGTAGACTATTTAGGAAGAAATTCACTGTTAACAAGTGGAAACTGTATCTCCATGGTGACTATTTTCAATCTTGGATTGACAAGCCTAATCTACCTTGCTCCTTTCTTTTCCTTTATCCCGATAAAGCTTCTGAAGTCTACCTCGTAACATCCCCTGCCACAGAACCAATAAATATTCGTCGAGCTCAGGTCAATTTATTGTATTGCCCATTCAATCCCATTAGTGATTAACTTAATAAAGTTATCATTCTCAAAATCATCTGGATACCCCAGGGCTGTATAAAAAACTTTCCCTCCGAATTTGGTAGTGCGTATCCAGGCAAATGGCTCTGTTACATTTTCTGTACTGCCAGTAAGAAGAATTTTGGCATTTTGATCTATTAGTGGGGCGACTTTATAAACCTGACCATTGCTTCTCCATCCATCGCTTTCAATTCCGTCTAAAATCTGGTGGGTCTTATTTTTGTCAACTGTCCGCACAATCGTACCCAGTTCTTCCGGTTCGTATCCTCTATTTTCACAACCGAGGACATCCGGCACGAAATCCCACCAGTCGACATATCCTTCCGGAAGCGAGTCTCTAATGGAAAAGGCGTGATTCGCCGTTCTCAACCCTACCACAGGATTTCCCTTTCGGACATAGTCTTTCAAAATCTTCATTTGTTTAGGTTTAAAAGCCAACCGCCTACAAAATACCACTAAGAGGTCTGCTTTTTTTATAGCTTTAATATCTGGCAAATGGGCTTTCCTCCTTTCCCCGATTGCTTCTATTACCTGTACCTGGTATTTACCTTGTTCTTCCAACCATCCGGCATACTTGGGAATAGTATTGTACGCTTCATAATTCAATGGGTCATTACTCACTATGAATACAATTGAGGGTTTTGGGTCTGAATCCAAATGGCTTTTTTCTGAAATGCCTTCCTTTGGGAATAATATTATAGCGATTGCAAGTAATAAACCACCTTCCCAGATCTTTTTTAAATGCTGTTTCATTTTCATTTTTTATTTTCATTTAATATCCACTGAACGGTATTTTCCAATAATATAACAAATTGCGGATTAATAAAGTCATCAGGCACCCCCAGGGAGGTATAAAAAACCATTCCCCCAAAATCAGTATATCTTGTCCATGCCACCGGTTCTTTTAATCCACCAGTCTTTCCTTCAAGTAGGATATCAGCATCAGGATCTAATAACGGAAGGGATTTATATAAATGTCCCGGGGTAGTCCAGGCATTGAAATTTATACCATCGGTGGCCGGGTGCCGGGGAAGCATTCGCGAGGGTAGTATCTTTACAGGTTCCGGGTTGGGACTATGTCCCCTATTCTCGCATCCAAGGACATCCGGAACAAATTCCCACCAATCCACATACCCTTGGGCAAGTGAGTCCCTAATGGAAAATGCATGATTGGCACTTCGTATGCCCATCACCGGTTTTCCGGATTCTATATATTCTTTGATTATTTTCATCTGACCGGGTCGCAAAGCAAGTCTCCTGCAGAATACGACAAGTAGATCGGATTTTTTGATGGAACGAATACCCGGGAGCTTCGCTTTCTTACGAATCCCTTTAGCTTCGATTACTTTTACTTTGTACCCCTTTTCTTGTTGTAGTTTTTTAGCAAAGCGCGGTATGGTTACGTGCGCTTCGTAATTTAATGGGTCATTACTAACAATAAATACAATTGTAGGATCGGGAGAATCCTGTGAAATAGGTTCAGATAATGCATTTAATGAATAAAAGGCAAAAAATAGAAATGGTATTAAAAACCTAATTTTCATAACTTAAAAGTAAAAGCCCACTCCACGCGCCAACCCTTTTTTGTATAAATTTAAACTCTTTCCAAGGGGCACAGAGTGGGCTTTATTATTTTAGTAACCCGTGTTTTGCGGGAATTCCGCATCCACATTCAAGTCAATCTGGCTTTGAGGAATTGGCCACACAACATTGTGAGGTTCTATGGCTGCTCCAGGAACCAATGGATTATCATTATATTTCTGTACTCTTTCAATCAGCTTACCTGTGCGGCGAAGCGTTATCAATCGCCACTCTTCACCGTACAATTCACGTGCTCTTTCATCAAGGATATAATCAATATTAACCTGATCTGCAGTAACGGGTGTTGCCTGAGCTCGGTTGCGGACAACATTTACATCAGCTGCCGCAGCTGCCGCATTATTAATCCCCAGATAAGCTTCTGCTCTTAATAAAAGTGTCTCAGCAAAACGCAATGCATACCAGTCTTTATGAGTTACACCCCCTCCGGCTCTGTTGGGCTGGAGATAATAATTCTGCGGATCCAAAAATTTGGTGTGCATAGGGTAGAGATTTTTAGTCGTATCCTGCAGAGGGTTTGGACGCGGAGGATTGTACAAACTAAAATCAATTTTCTGCCTGTGATATGCAGATTCCGGATTATCAAAGTAATAATTGCGCTTCAGGTTGTGCTCAGCATTCCGGATATCAATATCCCAGTCCCCCTGCCAAATTTTGTGGTAGACTAAACTAGAGCCCCTGATATTTGCAGTTCCACGACTCATCGTGTCATTGTATCCGGTGAATCTACCATCAAATCTTATGCCCAGGATTTCTTCATACCCATCAGGTGTAAGCCCAATATCAAAATACCGGGGACCAAAAATATAGGCACTACCAATCTGTCCACCTCCCTGGATTAATGGTTCTACCTGTATTACCCACATACCTTCCGTATTCACCGAGAGGTTATGATTTTCAAATCCGAATAAATCGTAAAAAGCATCCCCTGAACCGAAAACGTCATTATCCAGGTGATTACCGAATCGCTCGTTCATCAACCCATATCCAAAATCATCAATAACAGTCGTCAATACATCTACAGCAGCTTGAGCGTTACCCTGTTCCAAATAGGTTTCACCCAAATAGTGGAGGGCAGGACCTTTTGTAATTCTTCCCGGTGAAGCCTCATCGCCCGGATCCGGCAAGTGTTCAGCAGCAAAGGAAAAATCTTCCACCATTAAAGAGTGTATTTCAGAGGCAGGATCTCTCACAAAATCAGCCTTGGCAGATTTCACCGGCTCGGTAAGCAAAGGGATGTCACCATAAGTAGACACCAGGTAGCGGTATACAAAAGACCTGAAGAAACGGGCTTCTCCCAGATATAAATTTTTACCTTCTTCCCCGTTCTCAAATACTTCACTATCCAGTTCTCCAATCTTTTCAATCAATACATTGGCTCTTTGAATCATTTCAAACCCGGTATTCCAGGTATCCACCACATACCTGGCAATGGGTGTAATATTTGCATAACTGGTAAGATAAGATTGGGTGTTCGGTACTTCACCCACATACCCGAGGTCACTACCGTGAACACGCCAGTTCATTGTGCCAAAACTCTGAAAAGAATAATACACAAAACGCACTCTTTCGTGAAGAGAGATAATTCCCTGTAAAACACCCTCCTCCGTTAAATAAGCATTATCAGGAGAGAAAAAATCTAGTGGGCGCTCTTCAAGTATGTCGTCGTTACAGGCTGTTATTGACAACAGCAATGTCCCCAAAAGGAGGGCTAATTTTTTATGGAAAGTATGAATGAAATTTTTCATTTCTAGTGTTTTTAAATTTAAAATTGAATTCATCAATTAAAAGCTGAATTTAATACCGCCTATTACATTTCTCATCAACGGAGTATCACTTGTCCCTGTTTCAGGATCCCAGCCTTGCCACTGTGTCCATACATATGGATTTTTACTTGATATATAAATTTGACAATTGTCCAAACCTATAGAACTAAGCAGGTTTTGACTAAATGAATACGATAATGTAATATCCTGCAGCCTTACAAAAGACCTGCTTTGATAAATTCCACTTTGTTGGGGTGGTTCATTGTAAATACCTGTTGTATTGCTAGTAGGTGCATCTGGCCTCCAATAGTCATTTATCAGTGAATTATTCATACGATTGGGGAAATAATACCTGGGATTGATATTATCCGCGTTGTCTGCCCTGTAAAACTTATCTCCACCCTGGATAGAATTGATAATTATATTAAGCCCAAAGTTTTTATACGATAAATTATTACTTACACTGAATCGATAACTCGGAGCAGAATACCCGATAATTGTTCTATCGAAGTCTGGAGTTATAGCGTTGTCCCCATTTAGATCCGCATATCTGAATTGACCAGGATACCATCCATCATAAGGAATTTGCCCGGCAAAAAATTCTTGCTCCGTCCATACGCCACCAGTCATTTGGTAATCATACAAAGCACTTATAGGTTCCCCAACAAACCATTCATTCCCCAGGTCTGCGTCGTCATTATCACCGTACAACCTAGTGATCTTACTTCTGTTGAGAGAGAATACAAATCCGGTTTCCCAACGAAGTTCGTTATCGATATTTATACTATTGACCTTTAGGTTAACACCTTTGTTTTCAAGTCCTCCTATATTAGCCCAGACACTGCTATATCCTGCTGCCCTGGGAAGTTGTCGTTGTACGAGCACATCTTGTGTCTCAGAAGTATACAAATCAAGGGATCCAGTCAGTCGATTGTTCAAGAACCCAAGATCCAATCCAAGGTTATATGATTTTGTAGTTTCCCAGCTCAAATCTGAATTACCCAGGGTTGAAGGATATAACCCAATGACTGTTGCCTGATCAAATGTGTAATACGTAGTGGACATTCTTGACAAACTGGAATATCTTCCGATTCCCTGATTTCCATTTTTACCATAGGAAAGCCTCAATTTTCCGTAGTATCCTCCCGCATTATTAAAAAGATCTTCCTCTGAAAAAACCCAGGCCAATGAAACCGACGGGAAGGTAGCCCATTTATTTTCTGCACCGAAACCTGAGTACCCGTCCCTTCTAACTGTACCCGTGACCATATATCTGGATTTGAAACTATAATTCAACCGCGCCATATAAGCCAGGCTGTTTTCTTCCCATGCAGAACTCGATATTGTAGATATTTCAGCAAGCCCGACATTATTATATCCCAATGCCTGGTTATCAAACCCCTGTGCCTCTAATGAGGATGCCTCCCCCATTCTACCTTCTCTACTTAATAATAGTGTCCCGTTGAAACTGTGGTCGTCAAAAGTCCTAAGGTAGGTAACAATATTATTCAAGATCCAATCTCTGCTTTTGTACGGATTCTTCGTTGCTAACCCACGGTTCGAAACACCAGATGGGGTATTGTAATTATGGTAGGAATTGTTATCTCCATTTATGAAAATATTGGAGTAATTGAACTCATACGAAAGTCCTTCCACCCATGGAACTTGAATTTTGGCACTACCGCTTAATTGCAATTGATTCCTTTTATCAGAGTTATCAATATATGTATGAACCAAAGGGTAGGGTTGAAAGAGTTCACCTCCAAGGTAAATATCATATGATGATTGACCTATATAGTTATTGACCAGAGGGCTGGCAACCCGCGCATTGGACAGGGAAGCTGGAATTCCGGATTCATCTACACTGGAAAAGGAGGAATTGACAGACAAATTCAACCAGTCATTGACATCACTGGACACATTACTTCTTAGGGTCAACCTTTTGAACCGGTCGTTGATTTGGATCCCTTCCGCATCAGTATAGGAACCAGAAACAAAATAGCTAAGTTTTTCATTACTTTTCCCTGACAAACTAAGATTATAATTCTGCAAAGGAGCTACTTGCAGGACCTGGTCTACCCAGTCTATTTCATTTCCCGCCAGGTAATTGTCTTTTTCTTCCTGGGTTAACAAGTAGGAGGATACCAATTCACGATTGGTTACATCAGGACGCTGAGGCCTACTGTCAACACTTTCAGGGTCGGTAGCGTACCACTGGTACAATTTACTTTGATAATCCCAATCAACCAGGCGGACAGCAAATTCCTCTGCATTCATAACCCGCATCGGGTTGTTGGTCATGTCCTGGAAACCATAATAAGAATTAAAAGAAATTTTCGGTTTGTCTGAGCTTCCTTTTTTGGTGGTAATAATTACAACACCGTTGGCTGACCGGGAACCGTACACTGCGGCAGCACTGGCATCCTTTAAGACATCAATGGTTTCTACATCATTGATATTAATATCTGCCAATGATCCGTTGTAAATTATTCCATCTATAACAATTAGAGGGGAATTACTGGCTGACAGAGAATTCTGCCCCCTAATCGAAAATAAAGGTTGTCCGGCTGCTCCCCCTCTTCCTTCTATGTTTATTCCAGAGGAACTTCCCGATAAAGCCTGAAGAATATTGACATTGGCCTGGGTAGTTTTTTCATCCATTTCCAACCGGTCTACAGATCCTGTCAAGTCACTCTTCTTCACAGTTCCGTATCCGACTACAACCAGTTCATCCAGCAATTGCGCATCAGATAAGAGCTCAACCTTAATAGATTCCCTTCCTTGAACAGCAATTTCCTGTGACTGATACCCGACATAGGAGAATACTAATATCGCATCTTCTTCAACATTCTGAAGCTCAAAATTACCATCAAAATCTGTCGAAGTACCATTATTCGTTCCTTTCACAATTACATTAACCCCGATCAATGGTTCACCATCTTTATCGGTTACGTTACCGGAAACGGGGATAGCCAGATTGGCAATCTCCCAATTCTTAGTAGCTTTAACATCCAACGTGTTTGGAGGCAAGGCTGCACCTATTGCCCATCCCAGGAAAGCCACCAGGTTAATACCTGTATAACTTATCCTTTTCAACCATTTTACATTCATCTTACTAACTTTTTTTGTCCTATAATAATTTAAAATCAATTACACCCAGATTACTCAATGCGATAATACTCCTGAAATACTCATAAGTATATCGCTGTGAATAATACTACAGAAACTCTTCGGCTTTTTGGGTTTCAAAAATTCCAAAGAATTCAGTTGTTAAATACAGTAAATTGTTGCCGGAAGGACCTTTATTTAATTACTAATTGGTGATAGTCATAAAGACCACTTAACGGTAACGTTACCGAAAATTAACAATTATTTTTAAAACGCCAATATTTTTGTAAATACATTTAGAAAATTCTCCTAATTCTAACCTTCAATTGGCTTATACATCTTGTCTAACAATTCTTTGGCTAAATCAGCTAATATCAAGCCCGCATTATCAAGACCTAAATTTCTCTTTTCACTAACTTCATATCCGCCATAAGCCTTTTCCCCCGGCCTTCCCACATATTGAGTTCCGACTCCATTTGAATATCCCAATACTAAAGTGTGAGGAAAAGGAGAAGCCTTTTTGATAGCTAGTCCAATGTCAGTCATGGGCTCTCCTGGCAATGCTACAATAGCTATACTTCCTAAAGTGATTACCTGAACTTCTACCTCCATAGATTTGAGTCCTGACCTTTCTATACCATATTCGGTGAGCGGAAGCCCAACAAAAGCACTTTCACATTGTAACGGTTGCAATAATATTTCCGCCGAATGCTTGAAGGATCTTTTTGCGAGATTTAATAATTTATTTGCCATAACATTTACGGCTTTTTCACCTCTCTTCCAGGGATTAATATCCCCTGTAGTTCCCTGAACAAAAAAACTTTCGCCCCCAAATTCATCTTTAAAAAGGCGGACTGTTTTACCAGGCCAATCTCCGGATAAACCATCAGAATAAGGATAAATAGATACAGGGTGAGCAGAAAGATTAAAGAGTGTTGAAATTCCTGAGGAATCAGTCTTTTCAAAAAATAATACGCTCATTACCCGGTCCACAGGTCCGAAGTCCATATTTCCACTAATTACTAATGGATCCCAATCTGGATGCTTATAGTAAAAATTTTCCGGGGTTTTAGCCTTTTCATATTTAATTGACACAGGCCTCGGCCGCCTATTATGAACCAATTCAGATATATCCGATTTACCGATATGTATTTTACAAGGCTTCAGGGAGCGGATAGCTTCCGAAGCAGTATATAGCGTTTTGGTAATCAAATCACTTTTCCATTGGATATATTCAGGTAATTCTTCCTGATGGGACAATTTATCCAAAGAACCCCAGGATAAGTCTCTCTCAACACGTCTCAATTCTTCAAAATAGACCGGAGAGAACGGGGCTGAGTGATTGTGAGTGGCAGTTATCAGAATATTATTATGAGGTATTCCGAATTTATCTTGAATTTTATCTTTTATCAATTTGGTGATAGATTCTCCTACATATACAAGTTCCATACTTATGATAAGTACTTGCTGCGAATGATCATTCAATGCTAACACTCTTACATTGATAGGGTCCTCGACGGCCGAATATTGTCTCCCGGTTACCCAGTTCAGTATTTTAGGCGACGGTGTAATATCACTTTGGAATATTCCAAATGAAATAGAGGCAGGGTCTTCCTTATATTCATTTCCATTGATTTCATTTGATGGATTCCCTGTTTTAGAGTTTTTATATTCTGGAACGGCACCCAATGAAAAACCCGCACTTAATAATGAACTTTTTTGTATAAAATTTCGGCGATTTAATGAATTATTTTTCATAGTTAGTGCGGGTTGATGGAGAATACTTTATTCAATTGTTTCTAAAGGAGGTTGATTATTTTGATATCCTTCGTATCCAAAATTTTGATTGATATGTCCTTGTGTATTAGGGGGATTAAATATTTTGCAATACATGTATGAACACCCCTTAATTGCTGGTCATCTGGCCCCTCTCTGCTTTCCTGCCTTGGCAGAAAATAATAACGCGAATAAAAACCTGACAGGGTTCTTTTTATCCCTTTGTTTTTTACCAATATTCCGGTCATTGTAAATAGGGATAAATCAAGGCTACACTATTCATTACTCAAAGTTCTTTAAAGCCTTATCAATAAATTGGTATGCGTTCAAACGAACTGAATCAGGAAAAGAATGTCCAGCTATTGGATAACGAATCTTTAGATTATTCTCTGCATCATACAATTTATAGACCTCCATTACATTTGCAACTCCTTTTCTCACTCCTTCCACGCTAAAGTTAGGATCATGTATCGGTGAGTTTGAATAAAAAAACCTTGGTGCTAAAGTAGCAATTAATTCATCAAAATTAAAAGGAAACCTGCTATCATCAAGATCGTATTTCGACTTAAAAAGAGGTGCATACAAATCCTGACTCCATGGCCCTAAACGCCCTCCATATTTTGAAGTTCTTTCTTCTCCAACATAGTAATATTCCATCAATGTCCAACCAACGCTTGATACTATAACCTTAAGCCTGGAATCAAAGACACCTAAAAAAATAGCACTGTGCCCTCCCAAAGAATGTCCGATAACCCCAATCCTTTCTGGATCCACTTCTTGTCTTACTTGTAAAAAGTCAACACATCTAATATGATTGAATATTGCTTTCATTATACCTGAGTCATATCTATCCTTTTCAAAATCATAGTCTTTTAATTCACCAATACCAGGATATTCCGTAGCCAGAACGACATATCCGCGATCAGCCAACTCCCTTGCATATGGGACTTTTCCATCTACCAAAATTCGTCCTGTAGTAGGCGGTAAGGCAAGCATAGCTGGTCGTTTGGTCCCAAACACATTTTTATGGGGAATGTACAGATATGCCAATACTTTTTCACCTTCTGCTACATTAAAACAAATATTATACCTTACATGCTTATTCCTAACCAGACTATCTAATATTGTAACATCAAAAGGAGGAAAAGTAAAATTATACTTGCGATATGGTGGAAGAGTTGGTATCTCAGGTAAAGCTCCAATGAGTGCCTCTACACTATCAATAACCTGTCGTTTTTTTATTTCCCAGTCATATAAGCTTTCTACCGGTACATTTTGCCCTTCCAATCCCTTATAATATAAAAGACCACACTCTTCTTGTGCTTCCAACCTTAATTGACTAAAAATTAAGAAAAATGTAAAAATTAAAATTGGCTGATGAATACAATATCTCATAGAATGCATATCGATTAATTAGCAATCCGCCGGTTGGCTCCAGGTCAAGGATTTTAAAATCAAAAATTTCTAAGGTCTGCTATTTTTGAGTATTTTGTCTATAAATTCATAGGCGTTTTGCCTAATCTCGTATGGAAAATCATGTTCTGCTTCAGGATACTCAATATGAAGATTATTACAGACCCCCATAGCCTCGTAAACTTCCTTTGACAATTCATATCCCCTCAGCACTCCTTTTACTTGAAAATTACTATCATTAATTGGAGAATTGGAGAAAAAGCCACGAGGCGCTATAAGGGCAATTATTTCATGAAAGTCAAATGGGATGTTTTCACCTACCAATTGATACTTATCACGGAACAATGGCATATAAACCTCTTGTGCAAACGGACCAAGTCTCCCACCGTACCTCTTGTTGACAGCTTCCCCTCGTTCATAATAGTTTAATTGAGTCCAACCACAACTAGAGACTGTTACTTTAAGTCTTTCGTCAAATGCAGCTGTAAACATAGCATTATGACCTCCCAATGAGTGCCCTATTACACCTATTCTATCTGGATCCACATCCGTAAAATCCAATAATAAATCAATACATCTCATGTTATAAAATATTGCTGCCATTGTACCCGATGCATATGGATCGTTCTCAAAGTTATAGTGAGATAGACCACCAAAACCAGGATAGTCCGGAGCAATAACTATATATCCTCTCTCAGCTAATTCTCTGCCATATTCTCGATTTTTCAAACCCTGTCCATCAATAATAAGCTTTCCTAACTTTCCTGTTGGATGAAGAGCTAAAATTCCTGGAAGTTTTCCGGAGATCCCATTTTTTTTAGGAATGTATAACAATGCGGGTACTTGTTCATCCTTATTGGCCAAGAATATAATATTATACCTTATATATTTTTCTGCTTCAAGAGTATCAATGAATCGTACGGTTATTGGTGGTAAAGAAGACCAATCTGGAATTGGCCCCATAACTTCTTGTAAAGATTCTAATATCCTA
This sequence comes from Membranihabitans maritimus, assembly GCF_021729145.1. GTDB lineage: Bacteria > Bacteroidota > Bacteroidia > Chitinophagales > Saprospiraceae > Membranihabitans > Membranihabitans maritimus. Next base: position 287,510 of record NZ_JAJSLW010000001.1, read on the forward strand.
TATCTTTGTTCTTCCCAATCATGGATGTTTTGAATTTTAACTTCCTTTTTTTTTGCTGCCGAATAAAAAAGAAACTGATTAGATAAATTCTGAGTAAATATTGATTCAGTTTTTGAAAATCCAATTAGCAGGAATATCCATAGATATATAACTCTAAACCTAATAATAAGCCTTCCCGATTTATCGAAGATATCATTACGCATATTATTCTATTTCTTCTAATGGAGGCAAATTTTGTTCATACCCTTCGTATCCATAATTCTGATTAATCTTTCCTAAGGTATTTGCTGTGATTATATTTTGCGAAATAGGCCAATAAATATTATGTGGAGCAATACTAACATTTTGTGACCTCCACCAAGTGTTTGCCGGTCTATGGTAAAGCTCATTTACACGCATAACCCTATCATACCACCAACTATTTTGCTCTAGGTTTTCAAGGCTATATCCATTTAAGTTCATTTGTGCCATTATATTAGAAACTCTAACCAATTCCGTATGGCGAGGTTCTTCCATATACAATTCTCTCGCCCGTTCATCAAAAATATAATCAATAGTTACTTTGCTTTGATCAATTAATGGGGCATGAGCTCTGGACCTAACCATATTAATATCATTAGCTGCCATTTCTAATTGTCCTTTCCAAAAATATGCCTCGGCTCTTAACAGGAATGTTTCTGCAAGACGGAAAACATAAGAGTCTCCATTCCCACCACCCCAGGTACTCTCTTCCTGGCTTTCAGGGTTATAAGTTTTGTAGTGGGGCCAAGAATACCATCGAAGTGTAGTGTCAGCATCTGTAGCCCATCTTTTTTGAATTGGTTCTCCTAAGTTGGGGGAATCTTCTCTATTATATACTATCTCAGACATTTCAATCCAGTTGATATCCGATCTTCTTAAATCAGGAGTTGTATTCCATGAATATTGATCATCTTCCCAAATATCAAAACGATAATATCGGGAGGATACCGTAATTCCTTGTCCCCTCATTAATGTATCCATCATATCAGAAGGGTAAACTACTCCCCTTGAACCACTTTCATCAGGCACATCCCACCAATGAGGCATAAAATTAGCAGCAAAGTTCTGGAAGGTTTTAGCTCCATCCGGTGCTTCTTCCCTATCTACTTGCCCCAAAATAGTTTCAGTATTCTGACCATTATGAATATTTCTATGTCTATGGAGATCCCAAATAACATTTCTGTTTTCATCTCCGGACCAGCTTCCAAATCGATCTGTCATTAAAGCAAACGGACCATCAATGACTTCACTTGACGCCTCTATCGCTTTGTCAAATTCTGAGTTGGCTAAATAAATTTTAGCCAGGAGATGATATCCGGCATATTTAGTGGGTACCCTAGGTGAAGCTGTTTCAGGCATCCATTGTACCGCCCACTCCATATCTTCCTGAATTTTATTTAAAATGGTCCATCTCGAATAAGTATAAAAATCAAGTTTGGCTCCCTTCAGTTCTTCACCAATAAAAGGAACATCCCCATATGAATGAATAAGACGATAATATAAATATGCCCGATGCCAATATGCTTCAGCTAAAAGACGATTTCTTACACTTTCATCTTCCCATTCAACATTATCAATTCGGGAAATCAATACATTTGGGTTCTTTAAAAATTCATAAATTTTCCCAAACATTGAAGCCACAGGATATCTTTCAGGAGTTCCAGTTGGGGTTAAAAAGGAAAAATCAGGACCATATCCACCAATTGCCAAGTCCGACGACACGAATTCTGCTGTTGCCCAACTAAAAAAACCATAATACTCCGCCTTAAGGTTTTTGCGCATTGTAACCAATAAGGATTCAAAACCTTCTTCATCTACATAAACATTTTCTGGAGCATAAAATGAAAGTGGTTCGGGATCCAACCACTCTTCATTACACGATGAAAACACAACAACGACAAATGTTGCTGCATACTTAATTATATTTATTATTCTTGGTGCTATTTTTTTCATTGCAATATTTTTATATTATAAGGAAATATCTACTCCCAAAGTCATTATTCTCGGCATTGGTGTCATACGGGATTCAGGATCCCAACCTGGCCAATTATCTATAGTAAGCAAATTTCGTCCTGACAAATAAGTACTGAGACCTTTAATATTAAGACGCTGTAATAATGCACTATCAAAAGAATATGACAATGTCAAATCTTGTATTCGTACAAAAGATCCAGGCTTATATATATTTAACCCACCTCCATAAGCAGAGTGAATGGGGCGTAACCTTGCAAACTCATTATTCCTGTTTTCTGGGGTCCAATATGGTAATGGACCCAAATCATAATTACGCCTATCATGAGATAGTGTTCCTCTTAGTGCCTCATTTAGTTGAATCTTATGTCCCAGGTCCCCTCTTATAAACATAGAAAGACTAAATGGACCAAAATCAAAATTATTTCGAAACCCCACCAAATATCTGGGAGTTGTAAAACCTATGAACTGTTTATCTTCTACATCTATATATTTTCCATCACCATTTACATCCTCACCTTTATAATCTCCGGGAGACATGTTAAAAACTCCTGCTTCGTCTTTTTCATCAATTTGCCATACCCCTGTAACATTGTAGTCCCAAATGGCATCAACCGCATAACCGGGGAACCAATTATTAGTAAAATCAGGTAGTTCTCCATTATGAGTCTCTCCTAGTAGAGTATATTCTCCTACATCCCCGAATAAAGAAACTATTTTATTGCGGTTAAGTGAAAATACTAAGTTAGAATTCCAGCTGAATTTGGAAGAATTAAAATTAATACTTCGAACACTCATTTCGAAACCTCGATTTTCCAATCGACCGAGATTGGATGTGACACTTGAAAATCCTGTGATAATAGGCAGCAGTCTATTCATCAATAGGTCACGGGTCTCTCCTACATAATAATCAAGACTCAAATCGATTCGATTTTCCCAAATACCAATATCCGCTCCAAAATTTAACGAGGTTGTTTTTTCCCAAACCAATCCCGGATTAGCAAGGGAGGAGTTTTGAACACCAACTACCGTGTTTATTCCGTCATAATCTAAAGAAGAACTAAGTCGTGCCAAAGCTGAATAAGCCCCAATATCACGATTTCCATTGATTCCCCAGGAAGCTCTTAATTTAACCCGATTTACAAAACCTGATCCTGGGAAAAAATTTTCATCAGATAATTTCCATGCAAAAGCCAAAGCTGGAAAAATAGCCCGAGGTTGTTCCTGTCCAAAAGCTGAATAGCCATCCCGGCGGACTGAAGCCGTAATAAGGTAGCGGTCTAGTAATGTATAATTTACTCGTCCCATTAAAGCATCTCCAGTCTGCTTTGAATCGTCATTATTTAAAGAAGGATTAGTACCAAATTGCAACCCATTATAACCCAAATTTTGGTTGGGGTTAAAAGTCTGGTTTGATTGAAGTTCCGACCAACTTTGATATTTTTCTGAATTATACAAAAATGTAAGATCTAATAAATGATTACCAATTTGTTTCTGCCATTTCAATAAATTGTCAATCATCCATTCGCTAATGCGGGCATTATATCGGGTAGCGTACCCTCCCTGATAGGTCTGACTTCCAGTAATAGTCTGATCATTCCAAAAATTCAACTCATTTGTAAATGACATTCTTGGTTGGAAAGATAGCTTATATTCTATGCCAAAAGGAAGTGAAATATTTGAGTATAAACTCGAAAAGAGAGAATTTATCTTGCGATCTTTTTCCTGACCATAGTAATCCATCAAGGGGTTATATGTTCCAGGATCTCCATAGGGTCTGAGATTAATAGTTCCATCTTCATTATATTCTTCTCCGAAAGGACTATTTATATACATCTGTCCCAAATTTGCCTGAACAGCTCCTTCATCTCTATTTGTAAATTGAGTATTTGTCCCGACAGATAGCCAATCTGTTATTTTAAAATCAACGTTTAATCGCGTTTGGATTGATGAATATTCATCTCCTTTGATAACACCTTCATTATCCAGGTAGCCCATAGACCAGTAGTATTTTACTCTTTCTGTACCCCCACTCAGATTAAGATCATATCTTTGTCGAATTCCGGTATTTACCACTTTGGGATACCAATCTATCGTTTGATTAGCAAGAGCATTTTTTTGCTCAATCGGATATAGATTTAGTCTTTGTAGATACTCGGAATACGGATCTGTTGAAGGATTTTCCCTAAAGCTTAACCATTGTTCCAAACTTAATGAAGATGGTAATGCATTGGGGTTTGTATAAAAATACTGTGGAATGTCAGGGTTGTCTATTGATATTTCTCGAAGATAATCCTGTCGAAATTGCAAAAATTGTTCGGCATTTAGAGGCTCTCTATTTTGAGTTGGTTGTGCAATACCCAGTTTTGTCGAGAAATTAATCCTCGGTGCACCCTCTGTTCCCCGATTTGTTGTTATTAAAATCACTCCTGAGGCAGCCCTGGCACCATAAATAGCCGCTGAACTCGCGTCTTTGAGGATATCAATCGATTCAATATCAGAAGGATTAATTTCTTGCAAACTTCCATTGAAAATAACACCATCCAGAACGATCATTGGATCAGTTTGAGCACTTAATGAATTCTGTCCCCTAATCTGCATGCTTCCTCCTCCGGCTGCCGATGCAGATTGTCTGGAGTAAAATCCAGGAACCGTCCCCGAGAGCATTTCAGTAAGTTGTGTAATCGGTTGTCTTTTGAAATCATCACCGTCAATACGAGCTACAGATCCTGTCAAATCACTTTTTTTGACAGTACCATAGCCTACCACCACCAATTCATCCAATAATTGAGCATCCGATAACAATTCTACCTGTATGGATTCCCTGCCTTCCACAGCCACTTCCTGCGTTTGGTAACCAACATAGGAAAACACCAATGTAGCATCTTCATCTACATTCTGCAATTCGAAGCTCCCATTAAAGTCAGTAGAAGTTCCATTGTTCTCCCCTTTAACCAGGACATTGACACCTATTAATGGCTCCCCTTTGTCATCAGTAACAGTTCCCCTTACCACCATTGCCGTTTCGAGTTGTAAAACCGCCCTTTTCACGCTGTTTAGCCTATGAACCTTTTGTAAGTTCTTAGTTATATTATTCTTTTTCCCGGATAAATCAATCGTTTCGATCTGGTTGAGTTTTTTCCGAATCTTTTTCATCGACTTGTTCCCTTTCCAGGTGTCGCGGTATATAATATAATACCGATTTCTCATGTTTTCATATTGCAATCCTGTCTGCTCCATTATGGATTCGATCATCCCTTCAAGATCTTTCTTATTCAACTCACCAACCTGCACTTCAATATCTTTCAATATGTTTGTATCATAGGTAATGACCACCTGATATTTCTCACTGAGCTCCCGAAGCACCTCAATTAATTGGCGCTTTTCATCATCGATCGGGTACGCCTGTGCAGGTTCAGAGAACAAAAACGACATGCTCACAATCTGAACGAGTATTAGTTTAATCCATAAATTCATGATATAATTTTTTAGTATAAAATTCTTCCTAATCTTCCATTTTATTTAATAATCAGCTTCTTGTCCACAAGGTCTATTTCCAGGCCATACATCTTTCGCAGTGTTCGGATACATAGATCCAAACTGTCGCTGGGAACTCCTCCATTTAGTATTTTGTCAGCAATCGCTGCGTCTCCATATATAATTTCAACACCGTAAATGTCCGCCAGCTTGGATAAAACAATTTTCAAAGGTTTACTATCAAACAAAAGCATACCATCTTTCCAGGATGTATGGTTCTCAGTCTTAACAGCCTCGCGTTTAGCAATTATTTTATCTCTGGATGAAAAAGTAACCTGCTCTCCGGGTTCCATTAATAATGACCCGCTCTCCTCGGTATTCAGTTTCACACTCCCTTCCTGCAGGACTACTTCGGTCTTCTCGTGTCGACTATTAACATTAAATTTTGTTCCCAAAACTTCTATTCCGAGGTCTGGGGTAATGACCTCGAAAGTCTCCTTGGTTTCATACCTCTTATCTACATTAAAATACACCTCACCTTCCATCCATACTTTTCTCGGTTCTTTTCGAATGTATCGAAGCGAAGAATTGGCATTGACTACTACTTTTGTTCCATCATCCAACTCCATGTGCATTTTTTCACCAAAATCAGTGGTATAAACCAATTCAACATTCCAGTACCAATGGTATGCACCTCCTGTCGCCAGAATCAAAAAAGCAACGGAAGCAGCGACTTTCACCCAACTTCCGATTTTACGTAAAGCCAACTGTTTCTTCTTTTCTTCTCGTGTATCCAAATAATGGTTTAACCGATCTAATTCCGTTTTCACCAAAGTGTCGGAAAGATATTCTGGATTTAATTTGACGCCTCTTACAACCAAGGCCGCCTTTTCGACCAAATCGGCTTTTTCAGGATTTTCAATCAGCCACGACTCCCAGCTTATTGCTGATTCGGAATTCGGGTCCTGAATCCAATTAATAAATGTTTCATCCTTTAAGAAATCTTCTATATTTCGATATTGGCCTTTTTGCATAGACATTATACTTGCGTCATTTCCGCTATAGAGGCAAAACACATGAATTGGTCATCATTTTTTTATGATTTTTTTCAAAAAAAAATTAAAAATTCGCTTTAGCACCTTGAATTTTAATAGGTTTTGCAAATGGACTTGTGCAGAATTTTATTGTTACTGCCATGTACTTATGCATGGCATGGAAGAATTAGTTTTAATTAATGAGAGGTTGGTTGAGGAAGTATCGATAGACTTTAAGAGAGATCTTTATGATATTATCGACTGAAGAAACAAACTCAATGGAATCAAAGGAGCTTGGGGAACAGGTAAGACTACGCTGGTGCTGCAGTGGCTGAAGGAACTATCGCTTCCCCCTACACAAGCTATATGTTTTTCACTGGGTGAAATATAATTTACTGCAAACACATTATTAGATACCGCAAACGCATTTTACCAGCGGGGTGGAAAAATCCTGGCTCTGGACAAAGTTCATAAGTATCCGATGTGGGCCAGAGAGATTAAAAATCTTTATGCCCGGTATATTGATTTGAAAATAATTTTATTCGAGTCTTAAATTAACGTCAGTTCGACGAATATTTGATTCTGTCATTATTTTTGCTGAAAATGCAATGCCAAAGATACTATGTAAAAAACCAAATACTTTATAGAATATTTTTGTCATTTTTTTAAGTTTAAGGTACCGAAAGAAGGCATCGCTATGCGGAAAAAGCAATGCCAGAATAGACAATTTCACTTGTTTTCCGCCCTGGGTTTCCACCCAGAGTTATTTATTTTTCGCTTCCCACCGATTTCATGTCGGAAAAGGTACTTTAGAGCTCTTATTTTCTCTGTCGAACTCATGTTACATTAAAAACATCTCAAAAAAGGAAGATCTCCGTCCCAGAATATTTTGATATATGAGCTAAAAGAAATGTCTTACCATGTATTTACGGTGCTACTCCACCATTACGTTTCCCGTATTGGATTTGTAACAAATAACAGCCGGGTCTGCAACCAAATGACATATTAAATAACCTGAGTTCGAAGAATTTTTAGGATTCAGAGCACTTAAGAATAGTCAGGGTCGACTAAAAGGGGAGAATACATTGTGGACTATTTAGAGATCCATTTAGGAAGAAAATCGCTGTTTACAAGTGGTATCTGTAAAATACTAATTCTCAAGTTTGGATCGAGAAGGAGGATCTACTGCGTTCCCATCCTTTGCTTTATCCCGATAAAGCTTCAGCAAGCTACCTTGTATACTCTCCTTACGTTCCCTCTGAATCAATATCTATTTTTCGACCTCAGGTTAATGAAAGATATTGAATTAAATCAAGCAGTAGTATAGGACAGGGAATAAAAAATATTCCAGTTTTCGAAGTGCAGGTTGGTCCTGCCGCAACCTCGTCATTGCCCTGTATAAGGTATTTACAACGCTGCGATAGGACATGGAAAGTATTTTGGCAATTTCTTCAAGTGGCATTTCTTTATAATACCGCAAATAAATAAGCTCTTTCTGCCTCGCCGGTAATTTATTGATCATTTTTGTCAACAATTCTTTTCTTCGGATCTCTTCATTCTTGTCTATTTCAACTTCAGATGGTTTCAGGTAGACTTCAAGGCTTTGATGATCCCTGTAAGACCACCGTCTGTTTTTTTGCAATTGATCCATCAATCTTCTACGGAAGGCTTTGAAGAGGTAATATCGAATGACTTCTACATCCGAAAGGTTTTCCCGATTATCATAAATATATATAAATAAGTCCTGGAGGCAATCCTTGACCAGGGATTCATCCTTGCATAATTTAACGCCATAGTGATACAATGAAAGATAGTGCGAATTAAAGATCGAATTCAATGCATCTCTATCGCCGCGTTTTAATGCAGTCCAGACTTGACGGTCATCTTCGCTCTTTTCTGATTGGCGTATCATTCCATCCTTTTTTTATTTAAAGAGCCCCGAAGTAAGTTTTATATTCGGTAACGTTACCGAAATATAGGTATAAATTTCATCCTAAGCAAGATTGTCGATAGGTCATTTAGAAAATAATCAATATACAGCATTTTGGAAACAAAACATTACCGAGAAGTAACCAATTAGTTTTTAGAATATTACATTTAAATCACAGGGCTTGAAATACAATTTTTAGATACTGGAATTATTTCGATTGCCATTCAAAATTCGTTTGCAACCAAGCCTTTTCACCTTTGGCAATATTAGCAATCCAAATATTAGCCGCCTCTTTATTTTTAAATATGGTTGATACATCACCTGAAAATACAATTTTATCTCCATGAATCGATTCAACTTTACCTATCACCTGATATTTTTCGTCAAGTATGTATGCCCCAATATAGGTTTCTTCAAATACGAGTACATTATTACTTTCCAATACATTCTTATCATCATCAACAAGTGATACATTAATACGTCCGATTAATAAATCATCCGATGGTCTGACTATCAATTCATTCTTTCCTACTTCCAAAGTATTAACCGGATGTTCGGTTTTCCTCAAACCATTGGAAAAAAATACCACGCCTTTATTCAGGGATTCAATATTTGATGGGGTATTTAAGTCTTCAGGAGCCAAATGAATTCTTTTGTTATTGTAATCTACTTTCTCCACAGTCCCTTTCCATGCAGTAGAATTAAATGTCTGGTTTCCTACCGAAAGAAAAGTACCATCAGCGAAAAAAACCCTTTTCAATTTATTGTCCTTACCCAAAGTAATTACGGCAGCGCGCGCATCCGTTTTCAAGGAATACTTTTCAAGACTTTTTCGAAAGTTTTCTGTGTCACTTATGATGATATCCGTTTCACTGTCCCTAACCACTTCTACTGCCCGGCTCCAAATCCCGCCTTCCAGCTTTAAATTTTGGACGGAAGATATAAAGCTTTTATCATTATATAATTCCATTATTCCTGTAAAAGTACTCTTAAGGGAGTCGCCGGAAATACCTGCTTCCGAATGGCTAATAAGGTGTTGAATACGGTGAACCTTAGATCTTGGATGATCAAATGAAGTAGCCATTGATAATTGTTGCCCGTTGGCAGACAATATTCTCAGTTTCAACCTGGCATCAGGATCATTTATATGACTAAATTCTAAAACGCCTTCCCCTTTCAGGCTTTTCCTTACATTAAACAAATGTTGAAATCCCGAACCATTATATCCGGTGTACCCACCAGAGTACCCTTCCGCACTCATTGCATTATTATCATATATTTCCCCCCGTTGAACATTTTCTCCGGCATATGTTCCAGGCTGGGCATCGCTCCATTCATTTTCATTGTATTTTACTTCCCCCGGGGGACCGTGTAAAATATAGTCATGTCTTTCACCTCCCTGGACTCTGAAAAAATCTATTGTATAACTGTTCCCCCCATCTGTGTCGATCATCATAAGATGTCTACGGTACTTCTCAGTGCTTGAGTAGGCAGGTGATGAAGCATCAATGGACTGGACAAAAGTGCCCGAATTAAATTGGTGCAAAGTACCGGGGAGGTTATTTTCTTGTTTACTGGCATTTACGACTACTGTATTGTGGGCAATTGTATTTTTTGACCAGGTATATATACCTGGAACATAAGCATTCATTGCATCTGGATACCCGAAATCAGGCATCATTTTTTGACCGTGGGAAAACAATTCAAAATTCAAAAAGTCCCAATGGTAATGTGAGCCATGCATTCCATAAGTAAGAGCCAAAGAGCTAGAGCTATTTTTTGATTGTAATAGCCCCATGCCATAGCCTGCAAAGAGTTTTGATTCCCTTTTTTCAATAGCTTTGGTTTTAACTTTAATATCCGGATGAAATAAAGTTTCAAATCTTGATTTATCTGCTAATTGTTCAGTACTTTTTCCCTCGAGCAAAGGTCCAATCCATGTTAGGAATGCAGAATCACCATAGTTTCGAAAAGCTGTAGCATAGGTGTTCTCATCTCTCCCAATTACACCTCCCAGGGTAGAACCTGAATCTCCGATGTCTACCGTATATTTGTTGTCTACGGTTATCTCCAGAGGACTTCTCAATATTGATTCGACCCTTTCATCTTTAAATAGATTGATATCAAAATCTTTTAGGTTTTCAAATAACCGTGTAATTGATTTGAGCCACAAAAAATTATACCCGGGTGACTCCATTGGCATACCATCCCGAAAAACAAAATTATACAGTGCGTAATTGACTCCTGTTTGTAGGTATTCTTTACTAGTATGATTAATTAAACGATCAATAAGTTCGGCATTATTCATATTTTGGCGGGCCATAAGTACGTATAATAGTGCAATTTGATGCATGCCAAAGTTTCCCTGGATTTTTCTTTCCAAATAAGCTTCCACTGCTTCTTCCAGTAAGTTGGACTCAATGAAAGATTGAATCTCGATACCATTTTTGGAAAGTAGGTTCTGTAATTCCTGATCCTTTGATATGGAACTCCACACCATATCATAACACTCTGCGGCATCCTGGATAAACCAGGTTTCCCATATCCTGTTAAGTACTTTCCCCGGATATATACTTCCATTTTTCTTTTGCATTTGACCGTATCGTGATTGATCCTCATAATCCATTGCAGGATATACCTCCGCAAGACGATGTAAAAGAACCAAAGCTTTGTGCGCATAAATCTCTTTCCCTGTTAGTAAATATGCACGTCCCAGATCCTGTATTGCAGGTTGGACATAATCCCTGAAAAACCATTGGTTGGCATAAGCCACAAACCAATATTTTTCTCCGTCCGGTGCTAGCCAACCCCATCCTTTATCTACATACTTCTTTTCATTAGATAGTAAGAGAGGGTCTTTCTCAACTTCTGAGGGTTCAAAATCATTGGAAGGATAGTATTCCTTTCCAATAGGACATTGGACTTTGAATTGTTTTTTCGGGTCCAGAATCCAGGGATATTTATCTCCTACTTTAAAGATGCTATCTCCGTGAACAGGACAACCATTTACATTCAAATCAAATGACCGGGGTACACTTGCTTCCGGTATAAGCTTAATTAAATCCTTATCTGCCCAACGCGACCATTCTTCGGCAGATTGAATAATAGCATCCGCTATTTGACGAGCGGTTTCATTGTTTTCAATTTTTTCACGAGCATATGCAATGTCCTTTTCTGAGTAAATTAAACTTTGGCTTTTTGGCGGAAATGCTAACGTATTATCTTTAGAACTAACTCCCTGTGTATAGGATAGTGAAAAAGATACTGCAATTAATAAAAGAATCGAAGTAATCTTATTGAATATTTTGGAATAGGACATAGTTGTTAATTTTTTATGATGTAAAACCATTAATTACTTCCTGGGATTCGATGGAATATTGTCCAAACATTTCAAAAAAGAGTATGGCATTGTTTGTCTGGGCCAAAGTTTCGTGAGTTGTAGATGATTCCATTCCCGTGGTACAATCCCGGACTACAATTATCTCGTATCCGTATTTACTCATTTCCAGGACACCATAGTCCCGGGTTATCATACAGGCATTGGTATTAAATCCCACATAAAACAAGAATAGTATCCCTTCTTTTCGGCAAAGATCGTGTAGTTCCCGGCCCGATACAACAATGGGCTCATCTTTTAAGGGCACAACCTTAGGGTGGATTGTCAGTGGAGGTAAGTTTTGTTTTTCCACTTCTCTGGGTTCGTTCGGTCTTGCGAACTTTTCGTACTGACCTTTTTTAGTTCGAAAATCAAGGGGAGGCCAGGGAAGTTGGTCTGGCTCACTTTTTTCAGGACCGGTATAATTTTCTTCTGTATAAAATTGACGGGCCACTTTCGGAGAAGGAGCATGAATAATTTTCATTCCATTATTCCGGCAGCTCTCAAGAAGCGGTACAAGATTTTGATTAATGATTTTTTCAGATCGCCGTTCAGTATCTTTCAGGTAATGCCTTTGCCATACATCTACCAATACCAATGCCGTATTGGGCACTGGAATACTCCAATCGAGATAATGGTATTCCGTGTTGGATTCCAGCCATTCAACTCCCGGGTCTACATGCCATCGGTGATAGCGAGGGGCTATAGATAGCATCTTTTTCGGTTTATCAAAGGTGGAACCTGGGAGTAGAATAGAAAAACTGGTTAAGGTGTTTGTTTTTATAAAAGCTCTTCGCGTCCATTCATTATTACACTGACTCATCCAAGTAGTATTTAGAAACAATAAATAGATAAATCAATACTAGTTATATCCCAATTTAGTTTTCCATTTTAAAAGATTAGCAGAGAAAAAAAAGTTTTCTTCACCACGTTTAAAATAGGCTTTTTCAATATGTTCATAAACATCAGGCACTACCTTCGCAAGTGGGAGCCAACGGTGTAAAGCATTAAAATATCCTGGATATTCCCCCTTTCCATCTACCCACCGACTTACACCGATGTAATTTTCGAGTATCACATTTTTTATTAAAGTATTAGCAAATCTCGAAACATCTTTTTTTGAAAACTCAATCCCCATAGAATATGCATTCATCACTAAGGCGATATCTAAAGCTCCATGAGATATGTCTTCAGTACGAGCTTTTCCGGGAAAGACTTTAACATTATAGGATATACTGTCTTCGGGCTTCCAGCCTACAGTAGTCATAGGCTCATACCAATAGTTCCAAATGTACAAATCCTTCTGTGCATCATACTCCAATCGGTTTTTAAAAAGATTCGCCATTTTCTCAGCACGAATTCTATAATCAATTTTACCTGTGATGCGATATAATGCCAATTCTACGGAAACATGCTTTCCAAGATAGTTAAATGGCTGACCTACATTATCTGCAGGCATAGACTCCCCTTTTTCACACATTAGATAGTAGCCCTCATTGGAATTAGGTCCATTAACCCAAAGCCTTTGAGAAGCATCCATATAAGATTCTTCTGCTGATCGAATGAATAATTTTGACGAAGAATCAAACTGATCTAAATCTGAATTATTGGCTACTATTTCTGAAAATCTAATTAAAGGTTCATAAATAATTCCTATATATCCCATAAAGGCCAATGGAATAGGATCAAGTTCAATGGATTGCTTCATAATTTCACCTATTCGCGGATTCACATATTCTACTCTTACTAAATTTGATTTCTCATAATATGTGCCAGATCTTGTGGAATATGGAGCCAGGGGGTCGTTAACAATCTTTTCGATATACCTACTGGAATTGGAATTCAAATTGATATTTTCAAAGTGTTCTTCTCTTTTAAAGTGTTCATTAACCACTGTCATATCAAAAGTATTCTGGTCCGGGCGTGGCTTAACATAAATTTTCGTTTGATTGTTGTAAGCAGATGGTGTGGATTGTAATACCATCACCGTGTCTCCCTGGGCATTTCTCAAAATTCCCGTAGCCACTACATATTTTGAAGCCATACTCCAAGCCGGCCTACTTTTTCCCGATCCATCTACCACTCCTCTTTTGTCATCTCTATGAGACAACAATCTTTTTCCTCGTGATTCCACTTCTTTAAGGTATTTTATATCTCCTGTAGCCTCATATAAATCCATAAAAGCATTGAGCGTATAGGATTCTCTCCAGCTCAGAGCACTGGCATCCTTGGTTTTTTCCCATGGATCGTCTTTGGGAAAACTTTCGAATAGAGAATCCAACCGGCCTTCAGTTATAATAATTTCAGGAACAGTGTCCCGATAGTATGTTTCAAAATACAGGTTTCTACTATCACTAAAAACCTTGTTTACGTATGCAAAAGCGAAAAAAAACAACATTACTTTTAATAAGTATTTTGATTTATTACTCATTAAGGTTCTATTGTAATATCAACTTCTTTAACAATGGATACACTTTCATCTTTTGTGGCATTTTTACCTACAAATACAGCTTTATAATTTCCAGGATTGGAATAAGAATAAGTATACTCAACTAGTTTCTGGTCCTGTATCCCACGAATTCCAACAGCTCTATCAGGTCCAAGATCCACTTCATTTGTAAATATGGGCTTTGTAATAACCCAAGTTTCCCTCATTGGGTCATTATTTGGATTATTGGGGTCATAAGGTTCATATTCTGGTAATTCAGCAGAAGGATCATACACGTCACTATCGGGATCATAGATTGGATTCTCCGGGTCGTAAATTGGGTTTTCAGGGTCATATTTCGGATCTTCCGGATCTTCATAACTATTCCCCAATATACTCAATCTCGTACTAGTTACTGTACTTCTAGATGGTGTATTGATGGGATCTTCATCTACAGCATAAAATCCGGCAGTATTTTGGTTGACAAAATTCAGTTGACTCCCATTGAAGGAATCTTTACTTTTAACTGCAAAATTTTCGATCATCCAGATCCGGGCATCTCCGTTTTCCAACTGTGGTCTTGTAATGTATTTGAAAGCTACATAAATCGGATTACCCTCAGTGTATTCAGAAATATCAAAATTCCCTGACGATGTGAAATCTTCAGAATCTCCTAAAGTCAAACTGTCTGTAATATCTATCCAGTTGGATGATTTTACGCTTTCTAAGCTACTTGTATCTCCATCAAAGTCGTTGGATATAAGTACAGAAAGCTGATTTTCCTGAGTTCCTTCACGAACCCCACTTTGAAAGGATAGTATCGCACTTTGATCCGGAAATTCTATTACCCGTCCATCTTTGTAGTCATAGTCATTAAATACTTCTCCGGAATAAAAAGAAACTATCTCAGCGTATCCTGTAAATGTGAATACAACTTCTTCATCCACTTTAAAATTAGATTTTTCCAAACTCACATTTAGATCAGGTGTATCTGTTATCGACAGGTCTTTCTCACATGAAAGGGCAACTATCGAGATAAAAGCCAATATGATAAAATTATTAAACTTCATTTCTATTCGATTTTTTTCGTTAAATATTACCATCCCGGATTTTGCTCCATGGCTTGATTTACTGTCATTTCATTGGATGGAATGGGCCACAATAAACTCTTTTCACTTACATTCGAGTAATTAATTATATACCAAGCACCCGGGGCATCTTGTGCAATATCATCAGCCATTTCCTGATGTACTTCTAGAAATTTACCCCAGCGTAAAAGATCAAATTTTCTCAAAGATTCAAAGCTAAATTCACGCATTCTTTCTTCCTGAATGACTTTTAGGAAGTTTTCTTTAGTTGTTATTTCCCCAGTATTGAGGTTAGCGTCTTCTTTGTAGTGAATTGTAGCAATTGCAGACGCTCCGGAACCACCGCCACCTTCAAGACTTATTACAGGAGGAGCTGTATAATGGCCTTCTTCATAATAAGTAATCGCATCTAAATCTCTGTCCATTACAATATCAACCACCTGCCCGGTTGTAGTATCTATAATTGCTGTAGCAGAAGCACCGTTTCCTGTTTCTTCAGAAAAAACCACTTCAGGAGCCTCAGTGTACCCACTTCCTCCATTGGTCAGTTCAATTTCTTTAACACCATCTGACCACCCTCTTTGCCTGATGCTATTTACAATGTCTATAATTTCCTGAGAAGGACCATTTATTGCATTTTCTGCCTCTGCATACATTAAAAGGACATCCGTAAATCTCAGTATTGGCATATTCATTGGAGTACGTGTTTCGGACTTAGGTAAAACCGCTTCATATTCTCTTCTCCATTTAGCAGGTTTGAGATTATATTTAGCAGCTTCTGTAGTTGGAAGGCGATCAAAATCGAACCACTTTTCTCCATTAACATCAGTGTTTGCATACCGAAACAAAGCCACTGACCACCATTTCCTTGCATCCCCTTCTTCAAATGAATTATAAAATTTGGCCGTAATATTCATATAATAAACCATTCTTCCCGTTCCTGAACCTGCATACCCAATAGGACCATTAATCCAACCTATATACCCTGTTTCATTATATTCATCCAATCCATTACCATAAAGTTCACCTTCCCAAATACTTTCTTTAATATCGTACTGATCTGAGGCCAGTTTAATAAAAATGTCCGGAAAACTCGAATTAATTTCATGTTGTGCAACCTGGTCATCTATTACCATTTTAGCCCAATTGCGAGCTTCTTCATAGCGACTTTCATCCTGCAAAGGATATCCTGCCATTGCAAGATTCACTCTTGCCAAAATACCCCGGACGGCTGATTTATTAACCGCCCCTCCGAAACCCAGTTCTGTAATACCTTCTACCAAAGGTTCTGAAGTTTCCATATCGCTTAGTATCTGATCATAAATTTCCCGGATTGTATTTCTTGGAACATTGACATCATCAACAGACGCGGTAGGTTCTATAAGCAAAGGCACTCCACCATAAGTCTGTACCAATAGAAAATAAAAATATCCTCTCAAAAACAATACTTCTCCTCTCACTCTGTCTCTGAATTCCTGACTGATTTCCAAATTCTTATCAAGGTTTGCCAATACAACATTTGCTCTGTTAATTCCTCGATATAAATATGTCCAAAAATTTGAGCTATAGGGATCCGCTGATGAAAAATTATAATTCCAGGGACCAGTGGTCAATGTAGATCGATTCATATATCCTATGTCCGCTTCCCAGGCCAAAAGATACTGACCATAAACACCATATACTGGTGATGAAGTCAGGATATCATACACGCTGGCACGGGCAAAATCTAGATGTTCAGCAGTTTCGTAATAATTTGCCGGGCTCAAAAAGTCAGTAGGTTTAGTTTCCAAGAAATCTTTACATGAAAAAAAACTTAAAACTATTATGGAGCTTATGACTAAATATTTCGTTTTCATTTTTTCTTTTTTAATTGTTATTAAAAAACAGCTTTGAGCCCAAAGGTTACTGTCTTTACCTGTGGATAACCTGAAAAGTCATAACTTGGAGCTAATACCGGATTCAGTATAGAAACTTCAGGATCTAACCCCGTATACTTAGTCCATGTCAATAGGTTCTGAGCTGCTATAGAAAAAGTCAATCCACTTAAAGGGGTTCGGCCAATTACTGATTGGGGAAGGGCATAATCCAGAGACAAAGTTTTTAATCTCAAATATGATCCATCTTCCACCGTTTTGGAAGAATAAAAACCAATAGGACCTTGTCCTCTTGTCCTATAATTTTCATTAGTAGGATTTTCGGGCGTCCAACGGTTAACATATGATGCAAATTGATTAACTAGATTTCTTCCATTACTATTTCCTTCTAACGCTAGCCGATTTGCATTGAATATATTGTTTCCATATGCCCATTGAAAAAATAAATTCAAACTAAGTCCCTTATAGTGAAAATTATTCGATAAACCTCCGACATGTAGTGGCTGGCCTCGGCCTATAATAGTCAAATCATTATTATCTATTGTACCGTCTCCGTTTAAATCTTTGTATTTTATATCTCCAGGTCTTATCGTGTTCCGTATAGCTCCATTCGATGGAATTTCATCCTTAAGAATGTAAACACCATCTGAAGGATTTTCAAAATCTTCAAATTGATAATTTCCTTCCCATACAAAGCCAATCATCGTTCCCGCAGGTTTTCCAATTTCAGCCATGTAAAGGGGTTTGTTAAATTGAGATTCATATCTTCCATTTGTATATAACGCTTGCTGGTTTTCTGTCAGTTCCAGAATTGTATTTTTGTTAAAACTGATATTAAAGCTACTTGTCCATCCAAAGTTTTTCCTTTCAAAGTTGATTGTATTTAGCGTTATTTCCAGCCCTTCATTTTTCAACTTTCCAATATTTTTGAATGCAGAACTAAATCCAGTTGTAGGTGGTAATTGTGTATTCAATAACATATCTTCCGTACTCCTTCTATAGACATCTAATTCTAATAGGACTCTGTTACGGAAAGCACCTAATTCCAAACCGAAATCGACAGTATTAACCTTTTCCCATCTCAAAGTTGAATTTCCAACTGAAGAAACATACACCATCTGAGTGGGAGTAGCATTATTAAAAGAATAGCCGTTTAAACTTTGTGACAAGCTGGGGAAGCGAGAAAAATCACCAACTCTATTGTTCCCAGTACTTCCGTAGCTTGTTCTTATTTTTGCTTTCGAAAGAAATGGGAATAATTCATTAAAAATTTCTTCTTGATCTAAATTCCAGCCGATTGCCGCACTAGGAAAATATCCCCATGGATCCATAAATTTTGAAGAAGCATCCGCCCTATATGTCAATGTAAGAAGATATTTCGACATATAAGTATAGTCGAGTCTTCCTGCATAAGAAACCATTGTGTTGAGACTGGATGAAGAGCCAGGATTGTATGCAAGTCCTTGGTCCAATCCATCGATACCCAATTCCTCATTGGGCAATAATCGACCTCCGTATCCGTTCTCAGCAAATTTATATTGATTAATTCCAAAAAGTGCCAATCCTTTAATTTGATGTTCACCTATATTCTTCTCATAGTTTAGAGTGTTTTCGTTGGAAAGATATTGGTAATTTAGATTACTTACAGATCCATTTACACCGTTGATATTGTATGGGTTACGATCACTTCCCTGGGAAGTATTCGAATTATAAAATCTCTCCAACTCCCTTCTTCTTTCTCTGAACCCTGCCACTGATTTAAATGTCAATCCATCAAGAATCTTGATATTGGCACTGATATTTGCATTTAATATATTGTTTCCATCTTTTTGATGCTGATTATCCAGATCAATAAACGGGTTAACTCTGAAATCCGAAGTAGTAACAGCATCATCATCCACAATACTGCTAAAAAATTCATCAGGATCTTCTCCTGATGGCAAAACCGGCCTGTATACCCAGGTACGCATCAGTACATAAGCAGAAGGACTAGAACTCCCTGCTCCGGTGCTAATGACCTGGCCCGACTTATTCGTTCCAGCATAGTCTGCACTAACACCAATGTCGATACTCCTTCCTACCTTTTGATTAAGTGTGAACCGACCTGAATAACGGTTATAACCAGTGTTAATAATCACTCCATTCTGATCGTACATTGAACCGGAGATTGAATATTTAGTCTCATCATTCCCACCTCGTATTGACAGGTCATGGATCTGAACGGCACCGTTTTGAAAAACCTTGTCTTGCCAATCAATAGGTTCAACATTTCTATAATCATCCAGGGTTTCTCCATTTTCAAAGTAAGATAATGTTGAGGAATGATTGGGGTTTAATTCCATTTGATATTTAAGAAATTCATAAGGACTCATTAGTTCCATTTTTTCGGGCTTCCCCTGAAATCCAACTGAACTCGACAACGTAACAACAGGCTTCCCTACACTTCCACGTTTGGTCTGAATCAATACTACTCCATTCGCAGCTCTTGACCCATAAATAGCTGTCGAAGAAGCGTCTTTTAAAACTGAAATTGACTCTATATCTTCCGGATTTAGTGTAGCAGGGTCAAGACCTTCTATAGGAAACCCGTCCACTACAAATAAAGGTGCTGTACTTTGCGTAAGTGAACCTACCCCTCTGATCATAATATCTATACCTCCTCCAGGTTGCCCATCTGATGATATGACCCTCACACCTGATACTCTACCTGCCAAAGCCTCCGCAAATGACCCCACAGGAGCTTTTTCAAGGTCTTTCATTTCTACTGTCCCAACAGATCCTGTCAGATCACTTTTCCTTACTGTTCCGTATCCTACGACTACCAGTTCATCTAATAACTGTGCATCGGAAAGGAGTTCTACCTGGATCGACTCTCTGCCTTCCACAGCCACTTCCTGCGTTTGGTATCCAACATATGAAAAAACCAAAGTGGCATCTTCTTCCACATTCAGCAACTCAAAATTACCGTCAAAATCCGTAGAAGTACCATTGTTCCCACCTTTTACCAGGACGTTTACGCCAATTAATGGTTCTCCCTCATCATCTGTCACAGTTCCGCTTACGGTTATACCTTGTAAGTATACAGCCAACGCTCTATTGATTTCACTTAACTTTTCCGTGGTTTGAGAAGGATTAATTTTCACCTTGACTTTACCCTTTTCTTCAATTTGGCGTATTTGCTTAAGCTTTCTCTTTAATTTGCGTATCGTCTTGGCTTCAGTCAGCTTTTGGCTATAAATTACATAATACCGAGTTCCCAGGTATTCGTACTTCAGATCTGTTTGTGACAAAACGGCTTCTATCGCTTTATTGGCATTTACCATTTCAGCTTTTTCAACCCGCACCTTTACATTTTTCAACAATTCCGTATCATAATTGATGACGATTTTGTAGTGCTCACTTATTTCTTCTAACACTTCAATTAGCAACCGTTCTTCCAATTGAGCTTCCGCCTTTAAAAAGTCAGGACTGCACAATGCTATGATAATAGCCAAGCAGCCCATCCATTTAGTGTAAACAGATGAATTCATATTCTATTTTTTACATTTAAAAAATCCTTAAGCTTTGCTTTCGAGGTTATTTAATAATCAATTTATTTTCATTGCGCTCAATGTTTAATCCATACATTTTTCTTAGAATATCCAGGCTCAAATTCAAGTCGTTACCTGGGATCCCCCCTTTAATCGTGCGTTTAATCATAGAGCTATCTCTGAATATTACTTCAACACCATATGTTTCTTCCATGATTTCCAGTGCCCGGCCAACCGTAATATTTTCCAACATTATTATTCCTTTCTTCCACGATGTATACTTTTTTGATGATACATTTTCTTCACGTACTACTTTCTGATCCTGTAATGAATATGTTACCAGGTCGCCTGGCTTCATGGATACGTCACCATAGTCCTTTATTTTTAATTGAACGGCTCCCCTCTCTAACATAACTCTGGTCTTCTCTTGCCTTGTATTCACATTAAAGGCAGTACCCAAAACTTCTATATCCAGGTCTGGAGTATTAACTGTGAAAAGAGAATGATTAATTGAATCTTTGCGAACATCGAAAAAAACTTCACCTATTACTTTGACATTTCTCGGAGCTTTGCGCACAAAACTAATTTCAGAATTGGCATTGAGTTCAGCTGAGGACCCGTCAGGTAAATCTATTGTTTTGCGTTCACCAAAGTCACTGGCATATACCACTTCTGCATTCCAATATTGATTATACCCATACAATCCGCCTATGATCAGAACGACTATAATAGATGCAACCCTCATGAGATTTTTTATAGAAAAAAACGTATTCCTTTCTTTCTCCAAAATGTGACCTTGAATGATGTCCCACTTCTCAGCTACTTCCTTTTGAGACAAATAGCCCGACCTTAAATTAATCCCTTCTACGATTAATTTAGCCCTATCCATTACCTCCCTGTATTCCGGATGGGTTCTCCGCCATTCTTCCCAGCGTGTTACTGCTTCGTCATTCGTTCCCTTCACCCAGTGAACGAATGACTCGTCATCTACTAATTTTTCAACAGTCCATTTCCCTTTACCGGTCATACAGTTTTGTGTTACTATTTATATAGAGGAATTATTTCAGTGAAAATCACCTGGATTTTCAATTTTTTTTACTTTTTATTAAAAATATCTTTGAATCGAGAAAAAAGGAATGACTAAAAATTGCCAAAAACAATAAGTATTGCCAGCGTTATTAATTTTTCCAGCTTAAGTAATGATATTTTATCACTTTTTAATTTGAGCATAGCTTTGTAAAGCATATTAGTTATTCCCCGGGGAGCTACTGATATAGTCTTGGATATTTCCTGAACAGACATTTCCTGGTAATAACGCAAATAGATTAATTCCTTCTGTCGGGGGGAAAGACTATTTAACATGTCGGATAGAACCTCATTCCTGAATACTTCCCGGTCGGTCAGTCCGGTTTCTTCAGGAGTAAAGCGGAGTTCCACATCATCACTGGCAACGATCTTATTATTGTATTGCTTAATCCTGTACAACAAATTCCTTCTGAATGCGGTAAACAGATAGGATCTTATATATTTTACTTCTCCGAGATTTTTTCTGTTTTCATAAATGTGCAAAAACAGGTCCTGCAAGCAATCTTCAACAAGGTCAACATTATTGACCATTTTCAAGCCATAATTATGCAGGTATGCATAATGGGATTTGAAAACTTTTTCCAGTGCATTTAAATTACCGGATTTAAGTGATTTCCATAATTTACCATCTTCGACATCTTGCTTCATTGGTCAACATGTTTTTCTTCGCTTCTGAGGAAAATTTAATCCGAACCTTTTTCTTAATTGAGTCGAAATAAACTCTTTTCACAACCTCAGATACCCGTAACCTTTATATAAGACTACGGTAACGTTACCAATAATACATATAATCTTTGGAATTTGATAAAAAAATTAGGATTTTTTTCTAATCATTACAGAAAAGAATAGCATAAAGAATCACAAAACAAAGCTATTCAAGTTATTATATTTCAGCACTTTGCATAAAATTTATTTGGTTTGAAAATCAAGTTGTTACCCGAACTAACACCCATATCCGATGATCTGCCAGTCGGGTAATCCACAAGTTAATTACTACCACTATATTTGATATTTAGGTCATTTGTCTTAACGTCTATTAATTTTTCATTCAACCTTTTTTGCATTTCATCTACCATACTTTTATACCTTGGGTGATTGGCAAGGTTGTTAAATTGTTTCGAGTCGAGTTGCATGTCGTATAATTCCATTCCCCCGCTTCCATCGTCCCCATATTGCATATACGCCCATTTGTCAGTGCGGACCAGATATCCCATTCTACCGTTTCTTTGCGAGACAGAGAAAGCCATATCCTTTACTTCAGATTCAGGATTGTCAAAAAGGGGAGCTAAACTAGTTCCCTGAATACCTACCGGAACTTCCAACCCAGCCAACTCCGCGATGGTAGGATATAAGTCTATTAACTCGGCAAAAGAATTACAAACCGCGGGTTCCTTTCCAGGTACCTTGATGATAAGGGGTACTCTGACTGATTCTTCCATGAGACTCACCTTCATCCAGAATCGGTGTTCCCCTAACAAATACCCGTGATCAGATGTCATAATAACTATGGTGTTATCATCCAGTCCTTCTTCCTCCAGTGTACTTAATATTTTTCCCACCTGCTCGTCCATAAACTCCGTAGAGGCATAATACGCTGCAATAGCTTTTTTCTCCTGTTCTTCGGTCATCTGTCCATTGACACTGGTAACGTAATTGATACCCTGTTCCGGAATATCATCCCAGTCATTTATTACTTTCGGTGGTAATACCATTTCTTCATGCGGATAAGGCTCAAATGATGTTTTCGGTGCAACGAAAGGAACGTGTGGACGGAATAGTCCGGCTGCTATAAAAAAGGGTTCATTTTTGTGCTCACGCAACAGTTCTGAGATCTTTTCTGCTGTTTTCACATCGGTATGCTCCACTCCGGGTTCTGTCTTGACGATATTCATCAGGTTACCTCCATTGACATCTTCACCTTTCAGGATGGGGCGGGTGCCGAATGGATTTTTTTGTACCAGTTCGGATTCTCCCCTGGCATTAACTTCCGGGGCCGGACTATTATACCTTTCATCCCAGGAAGCAGGATCGTCTTGTCCATTTCTTCCTTTCATAATATCCACAGACCCCATATGAAAAATCTTCCCAACCCTTGCCGTAAAATACCCATTGTTCCTGAAAAATTGTGCCCAGGATTCCTTTTCCGGACCTACGTTTTCTCTCCCACTGACATATCCGTAAGTAGTAGTAGCGGTTGGATAATAACCAAACATTAGCGAAGCCCTTGAGGGGCCGCAGACAGGGTATTGGCAATACGCTCTGTTAAACCGGGTCCCTTCTGAAGCCAACTTATCAATATTCGGAGTACTACAGGCGGAATTCTCATAACTGGACAATGCGGTTGTTGTCAAATCATCAGAAATAATAAACAGAACATTGGGCTTATCATTTGGATCATTCCCCTCCACTTGTTGGGAATATGCAGGAAAAATATACAACAATGAAAAAGCAAAAAATAAGGGAATCAAACCCTTTGTGCTCTCTTTTCTATTCCAATCATCCCTGTAAAATTTAAAACTTATCATTAATTTTCTTTTTGAAACATATGTTCTATTTTGAGATAATTATTGATCTCATCTTTTTTTTGTTCGAATGCGGCGCTTAGTTTAATCACTTTTTCCTCATTATCAGCAGCTATGTTATTGCTTTCGGATAAATCTTCATTCAGGTTATACAATTGCCAATCTTCATCGTCACCTTCCCTGAGTATTTTCCAATCCCCCCAATGCAATGCCGAAAAATTCCTATATTCAAAAAACAAGGTGGAGTGTGGTGAATGAATTGTTTCACCCGTTAAATTGGGTAACAGGTTTTTCCCGTCAATAAAACGATCCTCTGGCATTTTGGCATTGGCTAATTTAGCACATGTAGGGAACAAATCCAAAGACCATAAGCGGGTATCTATTACCGAGCCTTCCCGGATCTTCCCTGGCCATCGGGCCAATGCAGGTATTCTAATTCCTCCTTCCCATAGCGTTACCCCTGCACCTTTCAACGGGGCATTGGACTGAATTCCACTTTCAATGTACGGATAAAAAGCCCCATTATCCGAATAAAAGAAAATAAATGTATTTTCAGCCACCCCTAATTCTTCAAGTTTTTTCATAACTCTACCTATAGCCATATCAACCGCTGTAACCACCGCATTAAATCTTTTTTGGGGGTCTTCTTCCCTGGGAGATAGTCCATAGGGCTCAAAAGCATAGTCGGGAGCCTGCCAGATATTTTCTGCATCTGGATCAATATTCCGGTCTCCCGGATGGTGGGGAGCATCGAATGGCAGGTATACAAACCAGGGGATGGATTGATCTGTATTTTTTTCGATAAAGTCTATTGCAGCATTAGCAAATAGGTCTGTACTGTATTCACCCGTTCGGTTAATAGACTCCGTATTGTGATACAAGTCCTTTTTACCGGCATATACATGGGTGAAATGGTCTGCATTACCCGATGCAATGCCCAGGTATTCATCAAAGCCCCGATCTGTAGGTCTTGATCCGGGGGCGAAACCAATATTCCACTTTCCGAAGGCTCCGGTGGCATATTGGTGCGGTGAACTTTCCAACATCCTGGGAATAATCACTTCCGATTGCCTAAGTCCGACCCCGTAATTACCGGAAATACCTCCAAGCTGGTTGACGAGTTGATGCCTTCTTGGGATACGGCCTGTTAGTAAAGAAGCTCTCGAAACGGTACATGTTGCGCCGGCAGTGTAAAAACTAGTCAGTTTTGCCCCATCAGCTGCCAATTGTTCCAAATTGGGGGTTATGATCGGAGAATCCTTATTATACATGGGAAGATCCCCGTATCCTATATTATCGACAGTGATAATGAGGATGTTGGGTGGATTTTTCTCATTATTCTTTGTTTGGGCAAATACAGTAATAGTAAAAAGAAAAAATGCGGTAATTATGTTAATTCCCGCATGAATTGGTAAATATTTCATTTTTATATCGGTTTATCTATTAATAATCTTTTCCAAGTATACTTTTTACAACGCTTTGTTGCCAGGTTGATAACTCATTCTTCATGTGATCTACCCGATCAGGAAATTTTTTTGCAAGGTTTTTTTCTTCACCAGGGTCTTCAGAAAGATTGTATAATTCATATGATTCACCACTTTGGTGTAGTTTCCAATTGTTCTCTATCCACACTAAGGAGCCAGGGTAAGGATAAGAATCTAGTCCGGGATAATCCCGGTCAGGGGTATTTAGTAAGCCTTCGTTCAAGTCTTTTACATCCATGTCTCCAGCCAATACTTTTTGATAATTCATAATGATTTCGTCACTTTTCATTCCCTGACCTTTGATTTCCGGGTAGCTCCAAAACCCGAGTGGCTTTGGTCTTGAGTTCATTTCTCCTTCAAGAAGGGGAACCAGGCTAATTCCATCCAACGGATGGGCTGCATCTGAGGAATTTACCCCGGCCAATTCCAGGAATGTAGGAAATACATCAACTGTACTCGCTGTTACATTAGATGAATTGGTACGAATTGTATTAGGCCACTCAATCAATGCAGGTATACGAATTCCCCCTTCGTATAATGTTCCTTTTTGTTCTTTTAGATTCCCATTATTCCCTTCTGGGAATTTGCCCCCGTTGTCACTTGAAAACCACAAAAGAGTTTCTTCATCAATATTCATTTCCTTTAATTTGCTTCTTAATTTCCCTATAGCAAGGTCAATGCCTGTTATTTCTCCCAGATAATTTTTCATATTTTCCGGTTCATCAGGATAGAGGTTTTTTAGATAATCCTCTGCCTCATGAGGGAGATGGGGTGATCCCAGCCAAATGAAAACCAGGAATGGCTCATCATTATCTTTAATATCATTTATATACTCCAATGCCAATTCAATTGTCACATCAGAGCTTTCTCCTTCAAGTTTTACAGGTATTCCATTTTTACTCATCCAGGGATCGTTTTCATAAAAATTAGCAGCTGCATACCAGGTTTCAAATCCGTGTGCCCCTGGACTAGTAGGCTGCCCTGAACGGATGGATCCCAAATGCCATTTTCCGAAAAATCCCGTTTGATATCCATTTTCTTTTAGAACGCTTGCAATAGTTTGTTCCTGAGGTCTAAGTGAATGGCCCCAAGAAAAAACACCTAATCGGGTAGGGTATCGTCCTGTAAGAATACTTGCCCTTGTAGGCGAGCATACAGGCGCACTGTAGTAACGATCCAAACGCAAACCGGTCTTTGCCAGATTATCCAGATTAGGTGTTATCGCTCTATCGTTGCCGGAATATCCAGCGTCACCATATCCCTGATCATCTGTGACAACAACAATAAAATTTGGGCGGTAATTTACTATTTGTGCAGTTCCTCTCGTACTATAACCTGTCAAAATGAAAAGGAATAGCCATATAAACATTATTTTATTCTTCATTTGTAACTTCAAATTTATAATTACTTACAATTGCATTCGCAATTATTTTGCTGAATTTTATGGTAAGATATTATTTCATTTTTCTTTTGCTCAAAAGCAGCATTTAGCTTATAAACCAAATCTGGTCGTTCAGAGGCGAGATTATTAACCTCTGAAATATCTTCTTTTAAATTGTACAGTTGCCAAGGTTGTTCTGATTTTTCCCTAACAATTTTCCAATCTGCCCAAAACAATGCATCATCCTCGCCGTCTTCAAAATACAATGTAGCATGAGGAGAATGTTGAGTTTTTCCTATCAATACTGGTAGTGGATTGTGCCCATCAAAAAATCGATCCTGGGGTAATGTCGAGTGCGCTATATTTACACAGGCTCTAAAAAGATCCGGAGACCACAAGCGTGTTTTTATAACAGTTTTTGCAGGAATGGTTCCTTTCCACATAGCCAGTGCAGGAACTCTAATTCCACCCTCATATAGAGTCGAACGGCCGCCCCTTAATGGTGCATTAGTACTAAACTGAGTTCCTGTAATTCTCTTTTGAACATCACTTACGTTGGCTCCGTTATCTGAATAAAAGAAAATAAAAGTATTCTCTAAAGCACCCATAGAATCCAGCGCATTTAAGACTCTTCCTATAGCATTGTCAATTGCTGTGACAACGGCTTTGTACCTATTTTGGGGATTGGTTTCTTCCGGAGTAAAGTCATAAGGCTTAAATGCATACTCCGGAGCCTGAAACTTATTGATTTCACCAGGTGGTACATTTCGTTCTCCAGGTGAATGCGGGGCATCAAAGGGTAAATACACAAACCATGGTCTTGATTGATTATTACTCTTCCTAATAAATTCTATAGTAGCATCAGCAAATATATCTGTACTGTATTCACCATTTCTGTTGATAGTTTCATTATTCTGATACAAATCATGTTTCCCGGCATATACATGAGAAAAATGATCCGCATTGCCAGAGGCAATACCTAAATACTCGTCAAATCCGCGGTCTATTGGTCTGGATCCGGGGGCAAAGCCTATATTCCATTTTCCAAATGCAGCCGTAGCATAGTTGCCCGGACTATTTTTGATTACTTCAGGTAATAGAATTTCGGAATGTCGCAACCCAATACCATAATTCCCCTCCAGCCCTGAGAGTTGATAGTCAAGTCTATTTCGTTGAGGTATTCTACCCGTTAATAATGTAGCCCTCGAAACAGTACAGGTAGCACCAGCAGAATAAAAATCGGTAAGAATAGCACCCTCTTTCGCCATCCTATCAAGGGTAGGAGTTACAATTTTTGATTCTGCATTAAACAACGAGTAATCACCATACCCTACATTATCTACTGTAATAATCAGAATATTAGGGTAATCTTTTTCATCTGAATCGCCAATATGTTGACTTGTGTGCTGGGCTTGTATTGAATTTAAAGAACACAATAAAGCCAAACAAAATAGAGGTCTAATTTTGAATAGTATAAACATAGTAGATTGTCAATTCAATGGTATTTATTCAATGGTCTCAAGTGGAGGTTGATTATTCCCGGCTCCTGAGTATCCTTCGTTTTGATTGATAACCCCCAAAGTATTTGCCGCAATAACAGACTCAGGAATAGGCCAAAGTGCATTATATGGTGCCAACCGATAAGATTGAGACCCCCATTGCAATTCTATCTGAAAAAATAAATTTTTGTCCATTGTTCTGTCGAAAAACCAGTTATTATCACTGAAGTTATCCAATGAATAACCATTCATATTCCCCTGGGCCATAATATACGACACTCTGACCATTTCCCCATGGCGTGGTTCTTCTGCAAAAAGTTCACGGGCTCGTTCATCAAAAATAAAATCAATGTCAACCTCATTTTCCGATATCGGAAGTGCACCGGCTCGCTGACGGACAATATTCAAGTCAGACGCCGCTTCGGAAAGATTTCCCTGCCAAAAATAGGCTTCTGCTCTTAATAAATATGTTTCTGCTAATCTAAAAATATAAAAATCACCATTACCTCCTGTTGGTCTGGTAACTTGTATTTGCTCGGGAACAAATACAATGTAGTTTGGGAAAGAGTAACTATGTTGGAATGTGTCTGTTGGTGTAGCAAAATTGGACCTGTTTACCGGCTCTCCAAAATCAACTGATGCAGGGTTATTATACAACAATTCATCCCATTCAACCCAATTGATATCACTTCTCCTGATATCGTTTTCAAAATCCCAGATCCTGTAAAGATAATAAGGAGTAGGTCTGGCATTTCCATTCCCTCTGAATAGTGTATCATATTGCGGACCAGAGTCAATCATCCCATTATTCCCTTCACTGTCACGTACTCTGGAATGCCACCAGGCTGGTGTATAAGCCTGCGCCAGAAAGTGGCCATCAGCAACCTTGGCTCCTTCTGGGTCTTCAAACCGGTCAATTACACTAAAAATGGTTTCAGTATTAGCTGAATGATTAATATTCTCTGTCCGGTGAAGGTCCCAAATAACATTTCTTTTAGGGTCACTTGCATCAATGCCAAATCTTTCGGTTACGAGTTCATAGGGACCATTTATGACATCTGTCGCTGCTTGGATTGAACGATCGTAATCCATATTGGCCAAAGCAATTTTTGCTAATAAATGATTACCTGCGCCAACGGTTTCTGCACCGGGGTCATTGGTCTCAGGAAGCCATTCCACTGCCCACTCCATATCTTCCTGGATTTTATCTAAAATTGCCCATCTTGAATGTGTAAAAAAATCAAGTTTAGCTCCTGTAATTTCTTCTCCGATAAAAGGAACATTTCCGTAAGAATTTACCAACCTATAATACCAATACGATCTGTAGAAATATCCAGCTGCAAGCAGTCGATTGCGAACTGCTTCATCTTCCCACTCTATATTGTCCACTCTGGAAACCAGTACGTTTGCACTTCGGATAGAGTTGTAAGCTAAGTCAAACAATCGACTATGAAAATCGTGAACACCTCCATCGCCTGCTGGAGTCAAAACGCTCGGAAAATCCTTTACCACCCTATTTGACTGAGCTCCGGGCACTCCAATATCAGACATAGCATATTCATTTACTATAGGACTCCTTCCATGGTAATGTTCTGACTTTATATCTTTTCTCATAGTAATTAATAAAGATTCAAATCCTTCTTCATTTACGTAGACATTTTCAGGGGCATAAAAGGAAAGAGCTTTTGTATCTAACCATTCTGGGTCAGTACACGAATTGGCAAAAAGAATGAAGAATATTCCAAAGTAGATTGATTTATGTAAAGATTTCATATTCTTTGCTTTTTGAGTTTAAAGAGATAAGTTAAGTCCAAGTGTGTATATTCTAGGCATGGGATTGTTTCCTGATTCCGGATCCCAGTACTCCCATTTATTAAAACTATAAATGTTTCTGATAGACGTATAAATCCTTAAGCTTTGTAGGTTGAGTCTTTGAATGGCAGTATTGGGAACTTGATATGATAGAGACAAATCCTGGATTCTTATAAATGACCGATCAAAATAAACATTATAACCTCCACCATATGCACCAGAAGTTACCGTTAAAGATCCATATTCATTGGAAGGATTTGCCTCTGTCCAGTAAGGAATATTCCGCATTCCGAGTCTATCATATAAATTACTTGTAGTGTGTTCAAAATCATTAATATTACCCATATGCCCCAAGTCACTTCGAATGAAAATAGACGCAGAAAAATTTTGAAAGAAGGTAAAGTTGTTTCTCAAACCAATTCTATATCTCGGTTGTCGATATCCAATAAATTGCTTATCCTCCAATTGAGAGTATGTCCCATCTCCATTTACATCCTCGGCTTTGTAATCTCCCGGGTTTAATCCATACTTTTCAGCTTCATCACTTTCGTCCGTTTGCCAAATCCCAATCATATTGTAATCCCAGATTCTATCTATTGCTTGTCCAATAAACCATCCATTTGAAATATCTGAAATTTCCCTGCGAACTATTTCACCATTGATTTCTACTTCTTCGTAATCACCAAACAAGTGAATAATTTTATTTCGGTTTAAAGAGAAAACCAAGTCAGAGTTCCATTTAAAGTTTGAATTATCCACATTAAAACTATTTAAAGTAAGTTCAAATCCCCTGTTTTGCAATTCCCCTAGATTTGTTGTGACATTATCAAATCCAGTTATTCGAGGCAGGATCCTTTCCATTAACAGATCATTCGTAGTCATATCATATAGGTCTACACTACCACTTATGCGACCTTCCATTATGCCAAAATCTATGCCTACATTAAATGCTTCTGTTCTCTCCCAAGCTAGTGAAGGATTTGCCAGAGAGTTATTAAAAACACCAACCAAAACCCTAGATCCATTTGAATAAATATTCTGTGCCAAGCGAGCTAATGCAGCATATCTTCCAATCTCTCGATTCCCATTTACCCCCCAGGATAATCTGAGTTTTAATTGGTTGAAAAAATCTATTCCACTAAAAAAACCCTCGTTAGATATTTTCCAGGCAAATGCACCTGCAGGAAATACTGCCCTGGGATTACCTTGGCCAAAGGCTGAATATCCATCTCTGCGAATAGAAAAGGTAAAGAGATATTTATCATCCAAAGTATAATTTAATCTTCCCATTAAAGCATCTCCAGTGGAATAGTCATCTGAATTCGATAAGACTTGATTGGTAGCAAATTGTAAAGCATTATACGATAAATTTTCATTGGGAGCAAAACCTTCACCTGTTTGATCAGATTGCCATTGTTGGAACTTTTCAAGATTGTATAGGAATGTGATATCAAATGAGTGAATACCAAAAGATTTGTTCCAACTCAATAGATTGTCAACCATCCATTCATAAGTTTTAGCTTCTCTTCTTGTTCCTCTCCCTTGCACGTCCGATCCTGTAGGTGTCGACGAAGGCCAGAAATTATAGTTATTTAGATATGAAAATCTAGGTTGAAATGATAATTTATAATTTATTTCAAAAGGAAGTTTGACATTTGCATAAATAGAACTGAATATAGAATTTATTTTGGCGTTCCTGTGTTGCAAAAGAGTATTAATCAATGGATTTGTAAACCCGGAATAATCATTAGGGAACCATTTGACAGTCCCATCCTCTTCATAAAAAGAACTGAAAGGACTACTTCTGAATACTTGTCCCAAATTAGCCTGGATAGCATCTTGATTTCTATTGGAAAATTGTGCATTAATTCCCGCATCTAGAAAGTCAGTAATTTTTGCATTGACATTTAACCTTGTCCTTAAAGTTTTGAACTGATCGCCTACAATTACCCCTTCATTATTAGTATACCCCATTGACCAGTAATAAGAGATTCTATCAGTACCACCATTTATACTTAAATCATAATTTTGTCTCATTCCTTTTTGAATAGTTCTATCTATCCAATCGATTGAATTTCCTTCCAGGTAATTTTCCACTTCAGTGGGGAAGAATAAAAGTCTATTTAACCATTCTGTTGTAATATCTGCATTAGGATTGTCATTTAAGTTATACCACTCCTCAGTACTTATAGTGCTGGGCAGATCCTCAGGATTATGATAATAATAATTTGGCTGATTGGGATTTTCTGTAATTAATAGATCTCTTCTAAAATTGGTATATTCTTCCCCATTGAGTGGTCTAATATCAGTATTTGTCACTTCGGAAAACCCTAAATCTGTAGTAAAACTTATTGTCGGTTTACCAGAAATTCCTTGTTTAGTTGTAATAATAATTACTCCAGAAGCTGCTCGTGAACCATATATTGCGGTAGAACTGGCATCTTTAAGAACATCTATAGACTCAATATCATTTGGAGAAATGTCAGCTAAATTACCGTTAAAAATTACTCCGTCCAATACAATCAAAGGTTCGGTTTCTGCATTAAGGGAGGTTGGCCCTCTGACTTCTAATGAACTTCCACCCTCCGCAGATGGATTTTGACTGGCATTAAACCCTGCTATGGTCCCGGTAAGCATTTCTCCGATTTGTGTTGGATTTTGATTTTTAAAATCTTCACCATCAATTCTTTGAACCGACCCTGTTAAATCACTTTTTTTGACCGTTCCATATCCCACGACTACCAGCTCATCCAACGTTTGTGCATCAGTCACCATCTCCACATTCACCAATTCTTGTCCTTCAAGGGTTATCTCCTGGGTTTGGTACCCGATATATGAAAACACCAATTTAGCGTCTTCTTCCACGTTATTGAGCGTGAAATTACCATCAAAGTCTGTTGATGTACCATTTGTAGTTCCTTTGACCAATACATTTACACCGATTAAAGGTTGCCCTTCAGAATCCGTTACCGTACCTGACACCGTTATCGCATCGTAAAACGAATTGAGGGCATTGACCAGGCTCAATGTTTTGTCCTTTTTGTCGGGACTTGAAATACCCAAACTTACAGCACCGGAAGATTCAATTGAACTTATCTGGTTGAGCTTCCGCTTTATTTTTCTCATGGATTTTTTCCCTTTTCGGGTATCCTTGTAAATAACATAGTATTTGGTTCCCAAATATTTATAGTCCAAATTGGTTTGTGATATAACTTTCTCAATTGCCAGGTTGAGATCGGCTATTTCTTCATCTGCAATTTCTATCTTAATATCGCTCAGCATATTAACATCATATGTAATAACCACCTGATGCTTTTCGCAAATTTCTTTAAGAACTTCAACCAAAGGCCTTTTTTCCGGCTGGGCTTCATTTGCCGATATGACCGGGGGTGTAATTGTGAATAATAAGATCCACAATGCTATGCATTTTATGTAAATAAGTACATTCATCTTTTATGATTTTAAATCAGAAATTAATGTTCAAATCCTTCTTTCTATTTAGGTGAGTAGAAGTAAATTACAACGCTACCAATGGAATATAATGGCCTTTTATATTCAGCGTATATTTGTTGTTGTTATTTGCTCTTACCTTCTACTCATTCAACTAATGTTTATCTAATGATTACAGTATCTTCAATCTTTTCGATCTCCAAGTCATAGATATTACTTAATGTCTTTAAACTCAGCTCTAAATTGTCATTCGGAATTCCACCCACCAAAATTTTCTCTGCGGTGGTTTGATTTTCATATTTCACTTTTATATTATAGATGTTTTCCAGAAGTTTTAGAGCTTCCCGCAAAGGTGTGTTGTCAAATATTAAAATACCGTCTTTCCAGGAAGTAACTATATCTGTTTTTACTTTCTCCTGACGAACAAGCGTATTCGTTTCTTCAGAATAAGAAATTAAATCCCCGGGGTGCATTAAAACACTTTCTTGCTGGACCATATGCAATTGCACAGAGCCTTCTTCCAATAAAACTTCCGTTTTTTCAGATCTGGTATTGACATTGAACACGGTTCCCAGTACTTCGATATCAAGATCTGATGTTTGAACCGTAAACTTTTCTCCGGTTTCAGTTTTTTTTTGAACGTTAAAAAAGACTTCCCCATTCATTTTAATATTTCGGGGTCTTTTCCGCACAAACTCAATAGTAGAATTAGCATTCATTACTACTTCAGTCCCATCAGAAAGGGTAATTTCCTGGCGTTCTCCAAAGTCAGTATGGTAAGTTTGGACTCCATTCATGTATATTTCCCGTATTCCCCAAAAACCTGCCATAATTAAGACTAGCAACGACGCTGCAATCTTCCACGGAGACCAGTTACTTTTCACCTGGTTAATAGTGGGAAGAATGCTTCCCTTTTTGTCAATGGTAGCATTTAGCTTGGATAGTTCTTTCTCGATTTTAGAGGCTTCTACCTTATTCTTATTGAAACGAATACCGGTAACAATCAATTTGGCTCTGGATACAAGTTCTTCTTGTTCCGGGTTTTCTTCCATCCAACGATCCCATTTCTGCGATGATTCGGTTTTAGAACCATTTGCCCAATCAATAAAAGATGAATCTTCAATTAATTGCTTTAATAATATATATTGGTCTTTTGACATCTACAAATTCATTGTAATTACTTTCATTTCAACTATCTATATGTATAGAGACGATATTTTAGGTTTGGTCTACCAATTTTTTAGACTTTTTATTGAAAAAAATTATTTCAGATTTACACCAGGGTACTTACGCGCTACTTAATCCATATGCTTCAAGAAAAAAATGGCCAGGATTGATTGCACTAGATTAATTTGAAATTATGCGAATGAGGCCTGTGACAATAGTTTTCAGGAGACCACATGTCCCACAGATACTGTTCCTATAAAGTCTGTACCGATTGACATCGCCGGGGGGGATCTATGAGGTGACACAAAATTATTCATGTCCAACTTGAAGGACATTACAAAGTGGTCTACTTTCTCAGACCGGGCACCACCATTAATATTAAACATCCTGAAATCAGGCAGGCCCTGGCGTGCATTCCCGGTCAGGCCTTCATAATACTTGTCTTCTCGATACCACCACATCCAGAGATACTCGTAAATATCAATCTTTGTGATCACTTGTAAACCAAAACGTTTGTATACTTGATGCAGACTGATAAGGCAGTACGGGAAATTAATGATTTTTGCGGATTAATATGGCAAAAGTATCTTCGAATGGTAGTTATAAAACTCCCGGGTAAATGTTTCAGTTTCTTTAATATGGACCTTGTAAATTGGTAAAACAAATTCCTAAATCCTATCCACATTATCCCGAGATCCCGGGACTTCTAGTATGAATAATTAGAATTGATACCAGGTAATTTCTGCTGCAAAGTAAAAACCTGCGAGATAGTATTACCTATCTATCAGGCAAGGAGTTTATCCCCTTATTTATATAGAAAACAAAATTAATAAAATAGGAAATAACAAATGCTCAATCTTTCGCAAACCTGATTGGTCTTTGCGCAATCTTATCATTGCTTTGTACAGTGTATTAATAACACTTCGATAGGAAATGGATAGCGTTTCTGAAATTTCATCAATGGACAGGTCGCTATAATATCTGAGAAATATTAGTTCTCGCTGTCGCGGAGGCAATTTATTGATCATTGACGCGATAATCTTCTTTCGAACAGCATCTTCATCCGGGAGGACATAAATTTCTTGTGGTTCAACAACCAATTTCTCATGCGATTGGTTTACTGTTTCACCCTTGGCTATTTGCATTTCTTTGAGCAATCGTCTCCGGTAAGATTTGAAAAGATAGGATTTAATGTATGTAACATCTCCCAGTGTCTTCCTGGTCTCATAAAGGTATAGGAAAAGATCCTGAATGCAATCTTCTACCAATTGACTATTACCACAAATTTTGTACCCGTATTGGTATAGAAATGAATAATGTGACCGAAAAATTGTGGACAATGCCTCTCTGTCTCCATTCCTAAATGAATTCCAAAGGGCAATTTCTGTTTCTTTCATACTCATATTCAGCCATTTACCAAAAGGGAACCATCGAATATTGTAGTTTGCCCAAAGGCAATGACAATTTCATATTCTTTCGGAATAGATTACAAAATAGAGTCGTCTTTCCACAATAATAATTCACCCAATCAATAGATATTCGGTAACGTTACCGAATATAGGGAATGTTTTGCAAAGTCAGAAAATTAAGGTTAAGTATTTTTCATTCTCACCAAAATACTTCTATTTATGTCTCATTAAAAGTGAAGATTCAATAATTATTGGTTCTAAAGAATGAAAAAATCAATAATATAAATACTATTGCACAATTTCAATAAAAACAAAATTTAATTTCGAAACAACCGTACTGGCATTAAAGCAATTAGACAATTCAGATTATTGGGATATAATAAGAACGCAAATTTATTTTGGCCAAATCCTTCCAAGTTGAAGTAGTTTTACATTGCCCCATCATTCATAATTGTATTTACACCTTGCATTCCAACTATACAAATAATTATCTCCTGATCATAAATTAAGCATTTTTATGATATTTCCAGACCGCAATAAATCTTTTGTAATTTCCTTTGCTTCATTTTCTCTCAGGGATTCAATTCTCAACAACCCAGTACAATAGTCCAGAATAGGGGAATGGCTTCCGAAGCAAAATTTATCAGCACCGTATTTTGAAAACAATTCGGCCCAATTAGTTAGGTTCCTTCCTGATGAATCGATTAAAATACTGGTTTGCTTTAATAGCGATGTATCCTCATCATTTAGATTTGAACTATTAGCCACATTACAAATTATGTATTTTGCATCCGGAACGGTTCTTATTATCGGAATAATATCTTTCAGCGCCCATTCATTTTCTATGTCCATCCAGGAACTGGTTCGTTTATCAACCATTCGCAATGAAAAGGCCACAGGAACCCCTTTATCGCGACACATTTTAACAAGTTCAATACAAGAAGGATTTGTTATATCATATAAATGATATTTTGGGTAAAGCCTGACTCCTTTCATCCCCAAAACAGTTGTACATCTTTCAAAATCTTCCCGCCACCCCCCATATATAGGATTAATTACTGCAAAGGGAATAAATTTGTCTTTGAACGCTTTTTTACTGCGTATTACTTCTTGTAACTCCTCATTAGCATTTTGTGTATTCTTGTAAAAAATTCCGTTGAGATTACTTACCACAGATAGATCTGTGCCAAATTCATTCATTCTATTTAATAGTGCTTCTGGATTATTATCCTCAAACTTTCTAAATGGCCAGTGCCCAATATATGCATTACTGTCAATCAACATGGTTACCTGATTTTTTGAGAATGTTATTGTAGTTGTCAAAAAATATTTTTCTTCGTTGTTTATCGGTCAATTTTGCCGAAAGCATATGTCCGACTCCCTGATAAAAACTATTATCGCACCCGAAAAAAATCCTGTCTTCTCCCAAATATTCTAAAGCAAACTCAATTATTTTAGATTCGTTATTACTTCCTGAAACATCTACATAAATATTAGGGCAGTTTTGTATTGTCTTGCAGGCATACTCCCAATCAATGCCTCCTCCCAGGTGCGCAAACTGAAACATAGCCTCAGGGTAACGCATGGCAATATCCACAAAATCTTCAGGAAGGGAAATATTTTTCGGTTCACGGGAATTAAGTTTTACACGTGAATAGCCAATGGCAGAATGCATATGAATAATCATTTTTAAATCAATGTATTTTTCAATAATGGGATAATACAATGGATCATTAATTTTTATGTGGTTGTATAGCTCACCAATACCAACCATCCCTAAATCAAGACATCTGTCGATTTCTTCCAGTGATTCTTTTGCGTAGACTGGATTCACTACAGGCATTCCAATAAACCGGTCAGGGTATTGATTCATGCTTTTAAGTACTAGGTCATTACATTTTTTGAATTCTTCAGGAGTCCCTTTACTATGGGGAGCCATTGCTCGTGAAATCATTAACTTATCGATATGTAACCTATCCGCAAAGTCAATTTGAATTCCGGGGCTTTCATCTGTAAAATATACATGAGCGTGAGCGTCTATCTTCCTATATTTTTTTACCTCCTTCATGATATCATAAGATTCATCCCCCTTAGGTTTTTGTTCCGAAACCGGAATCAACTGATTGGAAATGAAAAGTCCTGTTCCGGAATAAGTGGTATTTTTGATAAACTTCCTTCTATTCATAAATTTTATTTCTAAAAAAACTATCAATCGGGATAATCATGTGGATAGTTATTGCATTTCAACTCCCACTTTTTTGGCTAATATTTTTGATTCTTTAATTATCAGATATTCGATATTAGGTTCCCATGAGTACATTTTCAAATACGGAGCCCGATTGGCCTCATACCCCCCTTCCCGAAGGACTTCCACTGTGGGTATATATCCCATTACATCATTACAATAACCAAACACAAAAATATCATCACCGAAAATACGCTTTAATTCTATCGCATACCCAACCAGTAGTTCCCCACCCAAAGCAAAAATCGCTTGT
This sequence comes from Membranihabitans maritimus, assembly GCF_021729145.1. Lineage (GTDB taxonomy): Bacteria > Bacteroidota > Bacteroidia > Chitinophagales > Saprospiraceae > Membranihabitans > Membranihabitans maritimus. The sequence goes on from NZ_JAJSLW010000001.1 coordinate 326,547, forward strand.
TCTCCGACCTTCCACACCTCAACCGGATACGGATAATGGGGAGGAAATTTAACTCCGCCATTCATTTTATTAAGAACTATACGGACCCGCTGCTTTTGATACGAAGGATAGGAATCATCGCGAACAATTGATTCTAGCTCTTTCCGGGAGAGAGGCTCCTTCTGCAACCCTATCTCAATTTCGGAATAAGAAAATACTAATTCTGATGACAACGGTCGCATCTCTCTTTTTAATACCCGATCTACAGCCGCAGATAATTCCAGGCCATATTGTTCGGCTAACCCTTCTTCACGACGAGGTAAAGGATTTTGGTCGCCTCCTGCACCCTGGAAGAAAAGAGCTGTTGTTCCCGGATACTTTTCTTCCAATACTTTTTGAGCATATCCTGGATAATCTCCTGAGATTAAATAATCGGATAAAACGGTTGCGTGACAAGCATAACCAAATACAATGGCTTTAATATTATTTTTGTCCATTATTTTAATCACAGGTACAGCATAATCGTTTGGGCCCTTTAATTCTGAATAGCTTTTTAATTCGTGTTCTTTATTATTCCGTCGATTGACTTGAAATCTCGTAAGTCCATTACCAGCATACAGCTGGGCGGGTTTCAAATCATTTAGCGCTTTACCGACCAATTGAACTGTTTTGGATTCAAGTTCCCTGGCAAAAGAGCGAACCTTTTCTCTTTCCTTATCGTCCATGTTCCATTCTTGGTAATTTAACTCAGGCCCCGAATGTGTGTGTGATACATTAAGAATGATTTGTTCTTTATCCAGACCATATTGATTTTTTATTTGGTTGCGAATCCGGTCTGATATTTTTTTAGTAATTAAGACCAGGTCCATAGCGACCAATACTCCTTTCCTGCCACTTCTATCTTCCAGCGCCACTGCTTTAATCCAAACATCCTGACGTATTCCTTCCGAAGGATGATTGCGGGATGCATACCCACCCATCCATATTGATTCATCGGGAGTGATATTGATTCGGGCTGTTCCCGCTTTCCATAGCATTTCATCCCCGGACTCCCCAATAGCTATAGCCGGACAAAAAATAGTTAACAGCAGAATAATGTAAAATTGGTTACTAAGCAATGTAAGTGGCATTTTTTTCACATTTATATTTTTTAAGCTTATCACTACATTTTTATCATCAATACCTGTACACTCATTAAAGAGAAATAAATAAACCAGTTCAGTAATTCATGGTTGTACAGAAGATCTAAATAAGATTTCATCATCCCGGACCGAAACAGCTGCAAAATGCCCTTCTAATATTTCTGACTTTGATCCCACAGGTACCTCTAATTTCTTATAATCTAAAGCGGACATAATATAATCTTTACTTTCATTTGTATCAATTATTAAAAGATTTTGGTCTGTATCATAAGACACATTGCGTATAAAAAACTCACCCGAATCACTTCCTTCGAAAACCGATACAAATGTTTTTAAAGTTTTTCCCCGGGATCGTCGGACTATATAGGTAGCCTTTGCCCCAAAATCTGAATTTTCCCAGTCTTTTTGTCCCCATCCGCGTCCAATAAAAGAAGTCTCATTTGGATGACTTAGCATCCATCCGCGGGATTTCATATTCTCACCCGCAGTCCAAATAAGTTGCCAGGACCCCTTATTACTATTATTTTGAACCTTGTCAAAATCATATAATGACTCCTGATACGTACTCCAACTAGACGGTGTCGAAGTTTCAAAATTTAGCGTGTCAAGGTGAAATACATAATCCTGGATATCACCTCCTCTGACCCTAAAGAAATCTATTATATAATTTCGCCCTTTACCGTGATCAATAATAGCAGTAGTTCTTCTATACAATGATGTCTCCATGTAAGCCGAAGATTCCGCTTCCATCATCTTTACATTTGTAGAAGCACTGAAATGCCTCATGTTCCCGCCTCTTTCTACAGAAATTTGATCTTTTTCGTCAATCAATACAGTATTATGGGCTAGAGTCCGACTGCTCATTTTCTTTTGAGGATGATCCCAGAGATAACCAAAATCGGACAAGATCTCAGAACCATTCTTCCAGTAATATAGATTTAGACTATCTGAATGATTGTGTCCACGCCAGTGGCTTGCGTTAAGTAATAGTAAACTTTCACGTCCATATTTTCCAGTTCTCAAGTGTCCGATTCGAAGATTTGGAGGATTCCAGTCAGTAAACTGAATAGGGGGACTATACCTGTCAACTGATTTCGGCTTCCTGTAATACAAAGAAAAAGAAGAAGGGCTGCTTGCCCGGCTTAAATCGTATGGAAATGCCAGCGTCATCATTTTTACTTTTTCTATATCTTCTTCAAAATAGGAATCCGGGACCGGACCGGTTGGTAATGAAAGATCTGTCCCACAAGCTTTCTTCAACAGAGAGAGATACAGCTTATTTTCCGGGTAATTAGCGACCATAAGTTCTAAATATGACGGGTCTAATATCAGATTGTGGAAAGAATCGGCAAAAGGAGGGTACGTAAGATCCCCTCTCAGACCTTTATAAAATGCTTCCCAAATCTGTTGGTAGGCCGGTTCTTCATAAAGGTTTTTTCCGTCAATCCTGTTTCCATTAATATCTGTAAAACCATGGGGATCACTATAATCTCGCATGGTTTGCGCAAGATCCCAAATGCCTCCCAGAGCCATTAAACCGTAAAAGGGAGATTCTTTTGTGGTTCCATCTTTCAAAAACCATTCTTTAGTTGCTTTTTCAAATCCTTCCAATCCAAATCGAACCAACTCCGGATGCCCAACACACATACCTACCAACCCGACTGCCGGCCGATTGTTAATCGATTTATTATTGTTACCCTTATCACAAACAAGAAGAATCGTACTCTCCAGAAGTAGGTCTTTTTCAATTTGTATTTTTTCTCCATTTGAATAGACAGGAGATCTGTCGTCGCGATATGCGGAGCAGGTCAGGTCATAGGCTTCTACTACTTTTCGCACAAAAGTAGCCTCAAATCCTCTCCCGATTGATCGACCGGCAGACCAATATCCTGTCCATAATTGGCGATCGGGCTTGTTAGGAGGGGGCGTCAATTCATCTTCAGGCAAATCCTTGATCCGTAAGGAAGCTATTTTCGGATCCATATCCGCAAACTCTCCATACCCCACATGAACCATCCAATTGGGATAACACGTGGCAAGACGTAATAGGATTTTTCTACATGCATCCGCATATTGAGGTTGGTCCGTTAAGACATATGCTTCTGCAAGTAGTCGACTGTAATTTGCTGCCCAACGGACTTTCCGAGCCCTGATATTTGCGGAAAAACTAGGACGCCCTTTTTTGAATCCAAATATTTCAAAAGGTTCTCCCCCGAAATAACTAATCGTCTGTGGGGCGCCCCAGGTGGCATGGAGATGAATGGTCTCAGGATAATCTTTATTGGGAAATATGGTGTTGCAAACTTCGCACTTTAATTCTTCAGGAGTGTCAATATCCCAAATCCAAAATCCTCCGGGGTGATTTGGCAAATTCTTATCGCGACAAGCCGGACAAGGTGTCATACGACTGTGCCCCGGGGTCGTCTTAGTGATTAATGTATTCAGTGACTCACCTTCGATATAGGGAAGGTAGTATTTTGCTGTCTTCTCAATATTAGAAGAATAATTTCTTGCCCATTTGTATTTTTCTATGTTTCTATGGGCATTTTCAATGTCTACAGGTTTTATAGTGAGACAAGGATGTTTGACGGTTTCCCGGTATTTTTTCCATAATGACCAATCAAATAAGGGTTCATTTCTATACATACCCGGCTTCGATAAGACCTTCCAAAACCCATCGCTCATCAACAGTCCACTTCCTACTGTTAATTGCCCTAAAAACTGCCTACGCTTATATTTCTTTTTCATTCCTATTAATATTGATATTGTAATTTGATTTCGAAGAATTTAAGAGTTCAGAGCATTTTTGAAGAGGGAGGTTTAATAAAAGCGTGATTATATAGTAGCCAATTTAGAGCCTCATTTAGGAGGAGGATCACAATTTTTAAGTGGTAACTCCATAATAAAAAAATTCTCAAGCCCGTATTGACAAGTCGAATCTACTATGCTCCCGCCCGTTGTTTTATACCGACAAAACTTCAACAAGTTGTCTTGTATTTTCCACTTTTGTTCCCTCTGAATCAATAACTATTCGTCGAGTTCAGATAATTTTATGCACTTAATTCCAATATCTTCTGTTAATAATACTGGATTGTCTCGAAATCGAAGCAATCTGTACTACAAATAGAATTTCCATTAAATCAGTTGTTTTAAATCCATTGTTTTTCTCAATGACGAGTGTCACTAAATTTCAACTATCTGCCAAAGTATATTTTTTCCGCATGAACAACTTTGGGATTGTGGTGTGGTTCTATATATAAATCAATATCTTTTATCGGATTTCACGCCTTCTTTTCTTCACCAGCTATGGCAAATAACTGGCCAATACATATAAAACTAAATTATAACTTCAGTCAAGCTTTATTTTTTTCTATAAAAATGATATCCATAGGTTCTCTCCGCTTGCAGTGCTTATTTTATTTCTTTCCTTGCCTTTATGAGGTTATTCTATTCATGTTTATTGCAATCAAATAACCAGACAAACTCCTTGTTGAATTCGTCAGAATAAAATTTCGCTGGTAACGTTACCGAATATAGTAAATATTCAAATTATAATAAAATATTTCGATTAAATATTTTATTATACAAAAAACTTCAATTTTTCAATTGAACAATCAAAAGAATTGTATTTGTTTGAATTTTAATTATTTAATTGGTTAGTATGGTATTTGAATTTAGCATTTTCGAATTCAGATTAAGGTAATGCAAAAGCTACAATTGCATCACCTTTAGGAGCATCCGCTTTAGTCCCTCCACATACAATCACTATGTATTGCTTACCATCAATTCTATAAGTGCTTGGTGTGGCAAAACCGGGGTAAGGCAGATCTGTTTCCCAAATTACTTGTCCGGAAGACTTATCAATTGCCCGAAACTTTTTATCTGTGGTAGCTGCTAAGAATATCAAACCATTTTTAGTAACTAGTGGTCCCCCGTAATTGGGTGTGCCGGTATTTTCAATTCCTTTTTCTTTCAATTCCGGGTATTCACCAATTGGTATTTGCCATTTATGAAGCCCTGTATTGAGATCAATTGCAGTCAAAGTTCCCCAGGGAGGTGAAATTCCCGGAAAACCAGCCTTATCTTTGAACCGAGTATACCCATTAAACTTCCACTGAATTGGACCATTTGCCTGTTTTTCAACTGGATGTGTTGAAGGTTCTATCTCTTCGGAAAAAAGAAATCCTAATAATTGGACCATTTCCCTTTCGGTTAGTTGGGGGAACCCCGGCATCATTCCTTTCCCTCTTTGTACTATTGTCCCGACATCTTCCTTTGACAACCGATCCTGTAGATTAATTAGAGAAGGATAACCGCTAGAAGGAATCCCTTTCCTGTCGGGACGATGACAAGATTCGCAGTTGATAGCATACAGGCGTTCACCGAAGCTCATCGAGTTGCTACTTTGAGTGGTAGTATTTTTGCTCAAACTAAAAACACAAGCCATTTCATTGGAATTAATATACATTATACCTTCCGGGTCAATTGCTGCACCGCCCCATTCCGCCCCACCATGGCTCCCCGGTAAAATGAAAGTGGGTTCTTCACTTAGGGGCGTATAAGCTGGCTTATTGGCCTGACGAAAAACTGCGTGTAGTGAATCCCTATCTTGCGAATAAGGATTTATTTCTGATTCAGTTATCACCTGACGGCTAAAGGGTTGGGGTAATTCAGGAACAGGTTGGGTCGGCCAGGCTTCTTCACCGGGAATGGAAGAAGACGGTACTTGAATTTCATTAATTGGAAAAATCGGTTCACCTGTGAGTCGGTTTAATACAAACACATGTCCCGATTTGGTAATTTGAGCAAGAGCTGGAATTTCCTGACCATCTTTACGGACGGAAAACAAGTTAGGTGGAGCCGGTAAATCACGATCCCAAATATCGTGATGAACCACCTGGTAATGCCAAATTCTTTTACCGGTTCGTACGTCCAATGCAATAATACAATTGGCAAATAAATTTTCACCTTTTCGCTCACCACCATAAAAATCGGGTGAAGCAGACCCCGTAGGAATAAACAAGATTTCATTCTTTTCATCAAGGGACATTCCGCTCCAACTATTGGCACCTCCCCCTACAGAATTACTTTTATAGGCGTTTTCGGGCCAGGTTTCGTATCCATACTCACCTGGCCTGGGAATCGTATGAAAAACCCATTCCAGTTCTCCTGTTACCGTATTAAAAGCCTGAATATACCCAGGGGCAGCTCCATTCCCTTCACTAACGACCAAAGGCATAATTATCAAATTGTCAAAAACAGTACCCGGAGTCCTGGATGTAACGAATTTCTCTTTTGAATTCTCTCCCATGCCGGATTTAAGGTGAACCCTGCCATTTTCTCCAAAAGTTGCAATCTTGTTTCCTGTGTAAAAGTCCAATGCATACAACCATTCCCCATAGGCCGTAAAAATTCTTTTATCATCACCATTTTTCCAAAAAGAAATTCCGCGGTTTACTAAAAAAGATTTATCCTCTGATGCTGAAAACTTCCAAATAAATTGGCCTGTAGTCGCATCCAGAGAAATAACCTCATTCGTCGCAGTTGTAGAAAATAAATGCCGGTCAATAATTAATGGATTACATTGCATTTCCCCCTTATCTCCTGTATTGTACTCCCATACCTTCTCCAGCAGGTTTACATTCTCTGCATTGATCTCATCAAGAATGGAATAGTGATTTCGATCCAGGCCTCCAAGATATTCAGCCCAATCCACATCTTGTTCAGTTTTCTTACACGAAGACAGGCAAAGGATGAAAAAGAGTAATAAAATATATAACCTTTGATATTGGTTCAATTGGGTTTGGATTTAAATTTATCAACAAAAACCTAATGTTTTACACAAAAAACAATAGAGACAATCTTCCTCTTACCCCATACGGGCAGGGACATTACAATCAATGCTTCCAATTCTCAACATACTTCGGATGCTGGCGTTTCAGCCTGGACATTTCCACACGGGCTTTCCTATTAATCCCATCCCCAACGGGAACATTTTGCGAAGGGAGTAGATTGCAGTAGCCCTACATTGGATTTCAAAACAACCTTGCCACTGCACCCCTTAAGAGACTTTGGTCGTCGTCGGCCAAAGCCTCTGGCGACAGCTAGCAATCGGAAAGTGTCGAATCAAAGCTGGAAAACATATACAATATTTATTGCTCCAAAATACTAATATAAGTTTTCTTTATGACTTATTGAGCTCTTGATACAAACCACTAAAACATTCAATCTTTACCCTGTCACAGTGCTATTATTTTATCTTCTCCGCATTTTTATATATTTTTTCTATGGCATTGGCAATATTATTCATATCCTCTTTACTTCCCAACAATAAATTTTGCGTAAACCAAACTGCTTCATCACACAATTGATCATTTAGGGGACATTCATTGACTTCAGCATATGAATCGTAATCCAGGCGCTCTGAGGGGTAAAACTTCTTATAGAATTTGGAGTTAAAAGCATTTTCCAGATACGGCATCTTATTCAGCGGTCTATATCCACTTGAGCAAGGAACTCCTTCTGCTCTAAGAGCCTCCAGGAATTTACTTCTCGAAAGCCCTTTAAATTCTTCCTCTTTATATCGGAATGGAAACAGGTGAAAAGCTGCCCGATTTGTTTTGTCGTATAAACGATACGGCAGGATTCCGGGAACATCTTTGATTTTACCTTTGAGAAGTTCTGCATTCTTACTTCGTAATTCAGTTTGATCTTCCAGTCTTTTGAGTTGGGCCAGTCCAATGGCAGCCTGATATTCTGTAATTCTCAGCTTGGTACCGATACGAATTGTTCCTGCACCTACTTCACCGGAAACTGACCCGTATGGATTCCCATAGTTGTGAAAAGAAGTACAACGATCCATAAACTCGTCGTCGTTGCTTACGATAGCCCCTCCTTCCCCCATTGGAAGGTTTTTGGAATTTTGAAAACTGAAACATCCGGCATCACCGATTGTACCCAATTTTTTATTATCGTATTCAGCCAACCAACCCTGGCAAGCATCTTCGATTACCTTGAGTTTATGCTTTTTGGCAATTTTCATAATAGGATCCATATCACAGGGTAAACCCAATATATGAACCGGCAATATAGCCGCCGTATTCGAAGTTATTTTTTCTTCAATTTTTGCGGGATCCATTTGAAAAGTTTCCGGATCTACATCTACAAATACGGGAATAGCTCCATTAAAGAGGATACAAGAAACAGATGCAATGAAGGTGTATGGAGTTACTAGAACTTCATCTCCCCATCCTATTTCATATTGAGCAAGAGCTGCATTTAATGCATTTGTTCCATTGACTACGGTAAGGCACCGTTTCACCCCGAGGGTTTCTGCCCATTTTTCCTCAAATTCCTTGACAACTGCAGCTCTGGACCAAACCCCACTTCGTATAACCTCTATCACGCGCTCTTCATCAATTTGTGGTTTCCATATAGGCCAGTCGGGCCAATCGTGCCCCATGGATGGAGTCCCTCCCAAAATTGCCGGAGTAGAGGATGAATTTTTCCCGATGTTGAATACGTCTCCGGTGATCTGAAGACCTGCAGCTGTTCCTAAACCCGCTACAGAATTGTATTTTACGAAATTTCTTCTAGATATTTTCTTTTTCATCTTTATCTGATTTTTATTTAATTAATGGTAGGTCGAGACTTTGCCGGAAGACGGTTCCAACAAGGTTCAATAACATTTATAGCATTTTGAGTCAGGATTTTCTTTTTAATTTCCAGTGACAAATCGGAGAAAACTACCCATCCCAATTGCGGACGGGGGTCTCTCATAGGAAGGTCTGATCCATAAAGAATTCGATCTGCACCAGCTTCCTCTACAAGATATTCTACTGCACCTAGTGGAACCGTCGTATAGGTTACTTCCGCAAAGACATTGGAATGCTTTTTCATTATTTCAATGGATTTCTCCGCCATGGAAAAGCTATTGCCTGCATGGGCAATAATCCAACGGACATTCGGATATTTCCCAGCAAGCACATCCGTCTCCAAAAGGTCGGATCGTGAATTATGGAGAAGCCCGTAGAAATGGTTTTTGTTTCCGTATTCCCACCATACATCGTAAGACGGATGATGGTACTCGCGCCCGTATAACAAATACGGTTTCATCCCGATAAACCTTGGGTCACTATATACATTCTCAATCATCTTCTTCATCTCACTTTGGGTAAATTGTGTGGGGTCAAATGTTCCCAAACCCCAATACCCTCCAGGAGAGGAGTCCAATGCAGCTTTCGTCGTATGATTTCCGGAACGGGCATCCTGGCTGACAACACCATCCCAACTCATAATTCCTCCTCCAGCATATCCAAGTTTATTGATTAGCGAAAAAACCGCTGAAGGACCTCCATTTTTCATCCTGTAATGCCTTCCTGCACCATGGAGGCCTTCATGAAGAATATGCATATGCATATCAATAATAGGTATAGGAAGCGCTAATCCCCGACGGATGGATTTCATAAGAATGTCTTCATTCCTGTTATTCTTTTCTTTGGGTGGCTTTTGCCCTTGTAAAAGGCGAATGAGATTTCCACTCGCAATTTTTTCCCTTGCAGTTCTTGGAATCTGGGCATAGTCCACATAGGTTCTATGTGCTCCGGCTGACATTGTAGGGGTATTGGATGCAAATACCAATTGGTCAGTCAAACCTTCCTCGTGAAAATATTCCAGTCCTTCATTTATTTGAAAGGTTTCAAAACTGATATGTAGATTGGAGTGTCTTTTTACCAAAGGAATAACATATCGCTGCGCCGCCCAGGAAATATTTTTTAATAAGACCGGGAGTTGGGAGTATTTTTTAAGGAAAATGTCGACATCATTCCATGTTCCTAATTCCCCAAAATTGGGAATAATGGTCAGGATTTTTTGATCACTCAACCAATTAAACAATTCATCACAATGGCTTCCTTTCCAATCCCAGGAATTGGATTTTGGGTGAATCATTACAGCCCTTACATTGTGCTCCTTCATATGTTTTCCCAATTCTTCGGGATTTGGAAATTCACCAGTTATATGAGGCATTACATTCCAAATCGCAAATAAATAAGGATATGGTTCCAGATCTTTGCTCAACCTCAAATTAGAAAAATGGGCGTCATAACTTAATGACATGGTGGAAGCCACCAAGGCACCCGAAATCGAGCAGTAATCCATTTCTTTTATTAAGTCTCCAAGTTTTTTCCTTTCTTTGGAATGTGATACCCTCTGAGGACCAACTTCCGTATAACCATCAAAAAATAGCACCGGGGTTTCACCTTCGGATTCAATTTTATTGTAATAACTTTGAGCAATTCTATCCATAGAAGGTCCTATGGCAGATAATCCCAATCCCAGGGTTGAAAAATGCTTAATAAATTTTCTTCTTTGTATTTCCATTAGACAATTATTGTCATTCCGTTTATAACTTATTTCGCAGCAGTTGGTTCCTTTCCGTAAATATTGTCAAATACAGTGATGTTATCAAAGCCATATGGTCTCACAGCTTCGTCCGTAAGTTGATGCTTAACAAACCAATTTTGGTAAATGTGACTTTCATTTTCCGGTTTTCCACGAATTCCAATTGCAAACTCGGGGGCCCTGAAAGTGTTATTGTATATTTCTATATTGGTACCTGCGATTTGTGTACCATCTTTGCGATCCCTACCTCCATGCATATCAAAGCAATGGCTGAGAGAAGTTCCCATTTCCACATTGTGACGAGCTATATAACTACAACCTATTTTCCCAGTACCGGCAATGGAGTGTCGGTTTTCATCAAAAAGGTTATATTCTATGGTTGAAGAGGCTACATCGTGACTGATTCCATACCCCAACCCATTATATTGACATTTGTGTATCATGTTGTGATGAACCATATGATCTTCTCCCTTTTTCAAACTAATTGCAGCCCGGGAGAATCCGGACAAGTCACAGTTGTCAATTTCTACCTTCGGAAAATGACATTCAATGCCTACAGATGTAGGGAATTTGTAATAATATTCATGTCTTTGTCCCCCTGGTCCAAATGATTTGGCATGGTGCTCCAAATACCGTTTGGGGTTAGGTCCTTCTATCCTGAATCCTGAAATTCTCACATTAGGTCCTTGGGGGCGTATCATGACAGGCGTTTTTAGGGCATCGCTGGTTAATAGGGCTCCGAGCGAGCCATTGATTCCCCTATCGCTGGCTATAGTTACCCCTTCTGGAATTTCCAATACGAATTGATCGATATAAATATAGGTGGTGAAATCGATGATTGCGTTCCCGGGTACAAATACGATCTGTCCGGATTTCGCCTCTCCCACAGCTTTAATAAACTCATCAAGGTTATTGGCTATAACTGTACCCGTTGATATGGCCTGTTTGTAACCGACTCCTCCTCCCAAAGGTCCCAATCCACCAGGCTTTGCACCATAAATTTTATCCTGAATTTCAATCCAGGTCTGATTTGATTTGGGGCAATATTCTTCTTCCCTTTTTGTAAGAAAAGTTAAAGAATTATAGGGGCTAAAGGCCATAAAAGCTGCTGTTGACAAACTACTTTGGATAAATTTCCGACGATCTTTTTTACGAACTGTCATAAACTAATTAGTATTTGTGAATTGCTAATCCAACCCCTATTATATCAATATAAAGTTTAAAATCTAACAAATTCGGTAACGTTACCGGAATATAGAAAAAAATATTAATTATTCATTGATTTTGAAAAAATAATCGGTCGAATTTATTTGAAATCCAAAATAACCATCACTATTTATTATATAAGATTGACTACAATAGCCCTTGATTCTTAAAGATTTTTCCCTTCACTCCTCTGCCAAATGCATCATATCCAACAGAAGATTACTGTATTGATTCCTGCAGCTTTCCCTGGTGGGGAATTCCCAAAAGAACAACGGATTTATTAGATTGAGTGCTAATTATCAGCCAGAGATATTTATTTTGATGAGGATTTTTGAGTGAATTAAAAGGTAAATAAATGATTCTTACGGTCCCAATGAATTCGTGCAATCCATACACTCCCGTCACTACCATATTTTTCCACACCTTCCGGCTGCATCCACTCTGATACCGTCACCCAGGTCTCATCCGGACTCACATCTACCACACCAAAATTCCCCAGCCGAGCCCCTTTTTCAGGCACAAGCACTCTCTCTGTTTCTCGTAAAACACATAGCTTTTCAGGATCAACACGCGCCATAAACAACGGAGCCCTATGCCTGAAAACGTGATCATTATTCGCTCCTCTACGGGTGTAAACCAAAAACAAACCGTCACTATGGGTCACCCAATGCTGTTGGGTATTATAACTTCCCAATTCTGATCCATCGTCAAATTTCCAGGGCTGGATAGGGGTAAAATTCATACCATCCATACTAGTCGAGACAAATCCTAATTTGTCATTCCGAATTGTCATGTAATACCTGCCGTCGAAATAAGTAATTGATGCCTCGTGTAATCCACGGGTACTATTATCTATCCCTAATTGATTGCCTTGGTCCTTGTACGCCAATGTATTACCATCAAAAGAACATTTTAATACCGTTATATGGGAATTCCTTCCTTTAGGGTACAAGGACACAGGCAAGAGTATATCGCCATCAGGTAAGTCAAATCGTTGAGCACATCCCGCCCCGGAATTAAAAAATTTTTCGACATTAGGCATATCCAGTTTTGACCATTTGCTCCATCCTCCTTTATTTGAGTTATAAATAGAATAAGAAGTATGTCTGGGCCGGGGCATTGTCACTTTCCAGTCTTTTGTATAAACTACTGTGTGACCGATCCCTAATAAGGATTTTGTTTTCTTGTGGTATTTAGGCCAGAAATCACTTGCAGCTATTGGTCTCTCTTCTCCATCAAAAACCTCAAATCGGGGAGCAAGATTGTCTATTTTTTCGACATTCGTCCAGTGTTCTCCCATATCATTAGAATACAATCCAAACATACCCTTGAACACATCACTTCCCTCCAGGTCCAACGTGTTCATAGTCATTACCACTCTTGGGAATGATCCATGTCCCAGATTAGGAACTATACCCGCTCTGGGATGAACCCAACATTTTGTCCCATCAAATAGTCGGGTAGGAATTGTATGGCTTATAGTATACCCTAATTGTCCGGATAATTGGCCAAAAGTGGATGGAATACATAAATACGAAATGCCACCGACAAGTGACTTCCTGAGGAAGGATCTTCTGTCTTTTGTATTGAATAATTGCATATTGTAAGATATAAAAATTTTGTATTTTAAGTGTCAATATTGTCAGAACAGGAATAAATTGATTATAAGATAGTCAGGATTGAAGAGGAAATAAACCAATTGACTCACAAGGTTATAGGATGCGCTATGACTGTACATAATACCCTGGGTAATACCTGCCTAAAAGCAAGGTAAGGGTTTATAGGCTCAATGTGATTCTTGTCAGCCCCGAATGCTTTCTGGGTCTCCTGACAATATCGACAACTCCCGAATCTATAGTATATTTGATGATAATTAGAAGTATAAAACAAGGAATTTAAAGATATTGGTGCATCAGGTCATGAGACACTGATGCCAACCGGAGGAGAAGTGTTATAATTTCTAAATGATTATTGGAAATAATTCAATATCTTCAATATTCCATGGGATACCATTACTCCAGGGATATATTCTTTACAACTTGTACGTTAAAAAACCTGGCTTGCTGTTTTAAAAAATGATTCGTATAAAGGTGTCATAACCAATTCGTTTAACTTCCTGGTTAATGATCATAGTGTAACCATTTATGGTTTTGTAATAATGTCCAATCATATCCACGTACTTTGGCAAATAGAATCATCTAAAGGGTTGTCATCTGTTCAAAATCGATTTCTGAAATTTACGGCTAATCAGTTATTGCAAAAGTTGAGGGAAGACAATGCTGTAGATATCTTTTCATTACTAAAAGCATCCCGGAAGGATCGGGAGTATCAAGTGTGAATGGATCGATCAAAATCATTGGATATTCATTCTGAGAACTTCTTTTATCAAAAATTAGATTATATTCATTACAATCCGGTAAGGGCTGGATATGCGGAATTTCCTGAGCAATATAAATATTTATCGGCTTGTTCTTATTTTGAGGAATGTAATCAATATAAATGGGAATTTTTGACCTTGTTTTGATTTAGGGATATCAGGTCGGGCGACCTGACAAGAACCTGAAAATCCTATTTAATCTCCAAAATAGTACCGGCTATATGCCTGGTTCCGTTTTTTAGGTTATAGTAATAGGTGACCAGTACCTGATTATCGTCAATTACTGTAGCCCAGGGATAGCCAATATCCGATCCTCCCCCATCTGTTCGAAGGATAATCTCTTCGGCTGTTTCGTAATCCGTACATTCAGGATTAAGAATTCGCGCTCTGATGCCATAAGGCTCATGACGATATCCATAGACTAATAATACCCGATTATCCGGTAGCCTTGTTGCCTGAAGCGGGTGTCCCTGAAAGCCCATCTTTTTCCAGGGTCCAAAGGAATTTCCACCATCCGTAGAACGAGCAATACATGCCTGGTCGTCAAGTCCAGCAGTTCTTAGAAAAGCTACTAAATCTCCCTTAGGTGTTTCATAAATGGATGTTTCATTAAACGCAGCTCTTTCATCTGTCGCCACAGGACAAGAATATTTCCACGACATTCCTTTATCTTCGGATATGAGCAAACAAGTAGCCGTCTTGCGAGTATTTTCCGGGTCATCACTTCCCGCCACTACCCAAAATATTCTACCATCCTTACCTTCATACATAGCTCCCCGATTGTAAGCAGGAATTGGATCGCCCATTGGTGTCAACTTCATTTCCTGGGGAACTGTCGGCGGATAATACGGACCTTCCCAGGATTCCCCACCATCTGTAGAACGCAAATAATATCCTCCTAAAAATACCGATCCATGTTTATTTTTAAAAACCGGCTCTTTCAATTTATCCATTCCGGATTCTCGTACAAATGCCCAGCCATAGCTTGCACAAATGAGCGTTCCATCCTTTAGTTGCAAAAGACATGGGTCTTGTGATCCCCCATATGGATGTGCATATAACAATTCCGGTTCCTTTGTCCAGGAATGACCATTGTCCCGGGATCTTACATAGACCAAATAACTATTGGGATCAACATGATTCGTTCCGGGTTCATTAAAAATAGCACGATTAGGAGCCCTTCTGAAGGCAACAATTATTTCGCCATCCTCCTTTTTTACAACGGAAGGAAATGCCGAGTGAAAGTCAGCATTTTCGTAAATTATTATATCTGTTAGTTTTTTGACGCCTATCGATTCCTGACCGAAACTCTTACCTATCGGAATTACGAAAAAAGCAATTAATAACAAGATAAGGCCATTTATATTCTTCAATGTAAAATTGATTTGATTAGATGATTTAAAAATGGCAAATTAACAAATACTGCAATGCATAGCTTATATTTTTTTTCACTTATGATATATTATTTTGCGGTATACACATCCGTTTATACGTAGATCTAGTAACGTAGATATTAAGAAATCATTCTTCAGGTACGAAATACCTTGTAACCAAAAAACATTAGACCTGACAATAATCAGAGAAAAGTATTATTTCTAATAAAACTTTATTCATTAAATTTAAAAGAATATAAATTAGCATCCTTCATGTTTATTTTCAGTTGGATGGTTTTCCCTTCAAGCCTGCTTAGATCCCGATTTCCTCCCCAGCTCAGAACCCTTTTGACCTCATTTCCAATAATTTCCTGGCAGTCTTCCATACCAAAACCTGGTATTTCATTCCCATCTTCATCTAGCAATGCAATTTTTATACTGCCTGCAGCTGATGTAGAATAATTGATTTCTAATTCTTTTCCTTCAAAGGTAAAGGGTTTTGTCAATACCATACCCCCATTATAATCCGCTTCCAAAGAAGCAAAACCATCCAATCGCATGGAATACCGTTTCAAATGAGCGGTAGGTTGAGCATAGTTTTCATTCACATACACTGACATTTCTGTCTCCCCCGTCCGTACGACATTCAGTGCCGGATAATTGGATCGTGAGACCCAGTTTTGAAGGCCAATTCCCGGCTTTATATACGACTCCATAAAAGTTCGGTCATATTGATTGCCTCCTCTACTGGTCATAATAATGGCATCCGAACAATCTTTGAAATATTTGGGATTGACATTCAGCTCTTCGGCCTGTTGATCCGTTAGTACCTGCCGGTTGGGCATAAATCGAGCTCCTATAGCCACATATATTTGCGGTGCCCGAAAATACGGACTCGTTTGCTGAGTATAGAGATGTTCTAAAGGGGTATTGCCAAACTCCATAATGACCGGATCGGTCCAATGTATTAAGTCTTTCGAAGTTGCTCTGCTGACGGATCGGAATCCGTCTCTCAAGGTTCGAAAATAGCAAATATATTGTTGTTCAGATTCAGACCAAAAAGCAACATTCTGTGAATCAAAAGGTCCTTCAGTAATTACCGGATCCGGATGATACCTTTCCCATCGAAACCCATCAGGTGAAGTGTAAATAAATAATCCTCCCTCTCGAATATGGCCACCAATAGCCTTATACTTTTCATTGGGATTAACACCTGGATTCTTATCGATAAAAGGACTAAAATTATGTGTAACCCAATCTTCATTAGCCAATACCACATTATTGTCCCTGTTTCCCGAAATCTCAAATAATCCTAAATTAGGTTTCTTCCAGTGGATCCCATCGATGGATAAGGCGACACAAGTAGTTTCTTCCGCCCCCCCGTGTGCCGAAGCATCGCGCAATCCACGATAATAAGCCCGGTAGTAAACATCATCGTGAATAATTGTCGTATACCCAGAAAAATGGCCTTCCCACTCATTATCAAAAGTCAACACCGGGCCTTCATTTTTAGGCTGATGTAAAACCATCTCCACTTGATCAAGATTCTCAATTATATAGCTATCTAAAAATAATTGACGCTCATGTTTGACATCTATAGTCTGCTGAGCTTTACCCCAATTAAAAGACACAAAAATCAAAAGGAATAAGTAGAATCGGGTTTTCATATTTTGTGTTTTTAATTATTGAACTTTACAGCATATACATTTGCATCCTTTAAATGCATTCTTATTTGAATAGTCTTTCCTGCTAAAACACTAACATCTGTTCCATTATCCCACGCAACGATTCTTGCAATTTCATTTCCAATAATTTCCTGGCAGTCTTCCATACCAAAACCTGGTATTTCATTCCCATCTTCATCTAGCAATGCAATTTTTACACTGCCTGCAGCCGATGTAGAATAATTGATTTCTAATTCTTTTCCTTCAAAGGTAAAGGGTTTTGTCAATACCATACCCCCATTATAACCCGCTTCCAAAGAAGCAAAACCATCCAATCGCATGGAATACCGTTTCAAATGAGCGGTAGGTTGGGCATAGTTTTCATTTACATACACTGACATTTCTGTCTCCCCCGTTCGTACTACATTCAGTGCCGGATAATTGGATCGTGAAACCCAGTTTTGAAGGCCAATTCCCGGCTTTATATACGACTCCATAAAAGTTCGGTCATATTGATTGCCTCCTCTACTGGTCATAATAATGGCATCCGAACAATCTTTGAAATATTTGGGATTGACATTCAGCTCTTCGGCCTGTTGATCCGTTAGTACCTGCCGGTTGGGCATAAATCGAGCTCCTATAGCCACATATATTTGCGGTGCCCGAAAATACGGACTCGTTTGCTGAGTATAGAGATGTTCATAGGGGGTACCTCCAAACTCCATTTTTACTGGATCCGTCCAATTAATAAAATCCTTAGACGTAGTTCTGCTTACAGAACGGAATCCTTTATATTCTGTAAATCCCCCTTCTGTCCAGGTTCGAAAATAGCATATATACTGCTTTTCACTTTCAGACCAAAAAACCACATTTTGGGAATCGAAGACACCATTGGAATAAACGGCTTTTTCTTGTAGTCTATTCCAATGTATACCGTCTGGAGAAGCATAGGCGACCAAACCGCTTTTCTTCGTTCCTCCTAATGCCTTATATTTTTGATCCGGTTTGCAATCGGGATTTTTATCAATAAAAGGACTGAAGTTGTGAGTTACCGGTGCGGCATGAGCCAGTATAACATTGTTATCCTTCGTACCATCTACTTCATAAATTCCCAGATCAGGTTTTGTCCAGTGAGTACCATCAGTCGAGATGGCAATACAAGTGGTTTCCGAATCCCTTCCATCACTCCCGGCATCTCGTACCCCTCGATAATACGCTTTGTAAATCGGTCCGTCTTTCAAAATCGTACAATACGCACTAAAGTTACCTTCCCATGTTTTGTCAAAGGTTAATACCGGACCTTCATTGACCGGGTGATGAAGCCTCAGCTCTACATCATTCAATTCTTCAAGGATGTAATGGTCAAGGAAGAGCTGGCGACGATTTTCAATAGAAATAGGAACTTGTCCAAAGGTTTGAAAATATACCGCCAATAAAAAAAAGCCACATAAAAACGTTTTCAAATTTCCATTCATTTTCATAGTATTTTAAGCTAGTCGAGCAAATCCTTTTTTGTTATTTTTATTTTGGAAAACTTCATTTTCTATTTCTCCATTGATTACCATATCATTCAATTCACAAAGCACTGCATCCATAGAAATTAGAAGTTTCCTGATATGTTCCTCTTGGTGTGCATGCATTAGATAAAACAATGAGGACACTAAAAAACCTTGTTTAAGCATCTTTCTAATAAAAAGAACTTTCATAATCTGCGAGTGTTCTCCTGATAAAAAAGTCATCGTAGGAGAAACCGGCATTCCTCCAATTTTTATTTCACACTCGGGGTATTTTTGTGCTAATTCTTTAAGCTGTTTTTGAAACGCCTCACCTTTTTTCCAAAGCGTTGCTTGAATATTCAATTCCTGTATCTTATTTAATACTGCCAAGGCAGCTGACGTACCTACTCCATCAGTCCAATAGCTTGAAGAGATAAAACTATTTTCTGATCCTTCCATGACTTCCTTTTTTCCAACAATGGCACCGAAAGGATACCCGTTACTCATTGCTTTAGCATAAACCACTATATCCGGATGTAGATTAATGTTCATATGCGCTCCGGGATAGCCATACCGCAACCCACTGGTAATTTCATCAACAATCAAAATAATTCCTTTGTCCCTACAAGTTCGAACAATATGTTCTATAAAATTCGGATCAGGATACTGGGATCTCATGGGTTCCATAACCACGGCAGCCAGATTGGAACCATGTTGATCAATTGCATTGTCGAAACTCTCAAGGTCATTATATTTAAAAGGAGCTGAAGTTCCTTTTAACTCTCTCGGAACACCTGTAGGTTCTAGTCCGGGTATAAGGTGACCGTCAAGGGCACTGGTTTCACCAATATTTGCTGCAAGATACCAATCGTGCCAACCGTGATACCCACAGAAAGCAATTCCACTATTACCTGTCTTAGCTCTTGCAATTCGAATGGCAATACTCATGCTCTCTCCTCCCGTCCTGGCGAATTTGACTTTTCCTCCTTCTGCCCATGGATGTAATTTCAATAATTCTTTTGCTAAGATTACTTCATCCGGATTAATAAGAGAACAGTAACTTCCCATAGACATTCTTCTCGTCACTGAGGCATTGACATCCGGATCGGCATAGCCTAACATTATCGAACCAACTCCTCCAACAAAGTCTATAAACTTTCTTCCATCCAAATCCCATACTTCACAACCTTTGCATTTGCTATAATAAGCGGGCCAATTTTCCTCGTCAAACATTTCCGATCTTTTGGACATCAACCCCGTACCACCTGCAATAACCTTTCGTGCTTCTTTCCAAAGGTCAGATCCTGTATTTTTTTCCTTTTTTATATTTGTATGCGTAATTGAATCCAACAGATTAATTGCATTGTTAAAAAAAATATTATTTATATCAGCTTTTGATAGTCCACCTATTTCACAAGCTTCTTTTAAGGCCATAAGTGATTCAATGCCAACTAAAGTCATTTGGGTGCTGGTCGGTGCAGAAAAACCTTTTTTCAATATTTCAGGATGTAACCAAAAAAAATGCTCTCCTGTTGTAACACATCTACCACGCATTTCACTTACGGGAAAATCAGAGCCCCATAAAATACGATTAGGTCCCAGGCTTTTGATCGCAGCTGAAAAGGCTTCTTTCTCACAAATAGCAGAAGTATCAACGAATACATTTTCCAGGTCAAATATCTTTTCCAGCCCTCTTTGCCCTGTCCTATAATTAAAACTTCTGGCTACATGTGCTAATATAATCTTTACCCGACCATATTTTCTACTCAACCTTCGCAATTCATCTTGATTATTCTGATCTGCTATACCCTGCTCTCTTACAATATGCAACATGATAACTCCTCCTATATCATGAAGGAGCTCCCACATCCATTCTGGTGCATACTCTGTTATGGATGCATTCATCGTATCTGCACGATCAGCATATACATGATAAACCTTTATACCAATAAATTTTCTGCTATTCAATTCTTCCGCAACTACTGTAGGGTCGTCGTCAGGACTAACCAATTTTAGCCCATAGTTCTTATTCCCAAGATCACTTTTTATTTCATTTAATATCCAGGCGTCTATCTCTTTCCTTTTACCACTCTTATGGGGCATGCCGAAAAACAACCCCTGTATAGACTCGTGACCAATTGTTCTTTTAATTGAATCCTTATATTCTCTTAACCCCAGAGTATGTTCCTTCTCAAGCCATGAAAATGATCCTTCTTTATAATGTAGCGAATTATATAGATGCCCGTGGATATCGAAAACCTTCGATGGAACAAAATCTTTAATTTCCTTCGTGATAAGATGCTCGTCTGTTCTATTTATCTCTTTATTAAACCGCATATTTTTAAATTAGGAAAGGTTAATTAAACTTAAATGAAAATAAATCAGCATCCTTTAGAAAAAATTTCAATCGAATTTCTCTTGATGCCAATTTACTTACATCTGTTTTTCCATTCCAACTAACTGTCCTTTTTATTTCATTTCCAATTATTTCTTGACATTCGGATAAAGTGTAGTCCGGAATGGGTTCTCCGTTTATATCCTGAATTTCGATTTTTATACTACCCGCTGCAGATGTTGAATAATTCAATTCTAATTCTTTTCCTTCAAAAATAAATGGTTTTGTAACGAATATTCCTCCTGTGTAATCAGCATTCAATGAAGCAAAACCATCAATTCTGATCGAATAACGTGAAAGATGAGCGGTTGGTTGGGCATAATCCTCGTTTACATAAATTGACATTTCAGTATCACTTGTCTGTACAACATTCAAGGCAGGGTAGTTAGTTCTAGACACCCAATTTTCCAATCCAATTCCCGGCCGAATAAATGACTCCATAAAAGTACGATCATATTCGTTCCCACCGCGACTCGTCATAAAAATTGCATCTGAACAATCTTTGTAATACTTAGGATTGACATTCAACTGTGCAGCTTGTTGGTCAGAAACCACCTGCCTATTCGGCATAAATCGAGCACCAATAGCCACATATATATGTGGTGCCCTGTAATAAGGACTGGTTTGTTGCGTATATAAATGTTCATAAGGTGTTTCTCCAAAGGTCATCTTTTCCGGAGCAGACCAATGAATAAAATCTTCAGAGGTGCTTCTACTTACCGTTCTAATTCCAGTATACCCTTCTCCTGTCCAAGTCCTAAAATACACTATATATTTTTTTTCAGATTCAGACCAGAAAACTACATTTTGTGAATCAAAAATTCCCTCGGTAAAAATAGGTTTTTCACTAATTTTCTTCCATTTCAAACCATCTTTTGAAACAAAGCCAATCAAGCCACTTTCAAGTGTACCGCCTATCGCTTTATATTTTTCATCCGTATCACAATCAGGATTTTTATCAATAAATGGGCTAAAATTATGAGTTACAGGTGCTGCATTCGCAAGAATCACATTATTCTCTAACGTACCATTGATCTCATAAATTCCTAATTTGGGTTTCACCCAATGAACTCCATCCATAGACTCTGCTACACAAGTAACCTCTCTAGAATTGCCATCCTCCCCTGCTATTGGGACACCTCTGTAATAGGCTCTATATATATTCCCGTCCTTAATTATAGTAGTGTATAAACTGAAGGCTCCTTCCCACGGTTTATCAAAATATAATACCTTTCCCTTTCTTTTCGGTTGATGAAGTTTAAAATCAATATTATCTTTTTCCTCTAATAAGAAATCATCGATAAATAGTTCTCGTTTGTTATCGATTGAAATAACTTCTTGTCCAAAACAAAAATATACTTGAAAAAATAATATTGCTGTTACTACCTGTATTGTTCTTATCATTTAATTTATGTTTAAAATTTATTTAAATTGAAATGAATATAATTCACAATCTCTCATCAAAAACCTGAGTCGGATTGGTTGACCATTTAAATCTTCAAGATCTTCCTTACTATTCCAATTCACTAAATGTCGCACTGAATTACCTACGACCCAATCACATTCTTCTTTGGTAAACCCTGAAATAATATTTCCGTCGTTATCCAGAATCTCTACTCGAATACTCCCTCCGGCTCCGGTATCCGCATTTAGTTCAAGTGAATTACCTGAAAAAATAATTGGTTTTGTAACAACCTCTCCCTTACCGTTGTAAGATGCGTTTAGTGAGACAAAACCATCCAAACGCAAAATAGCCCGGCTTATAGCTGCTTCCTTCTTACCTCCTTCAGCATATGGATCCACTCTTCCAGCCCGGTCCCAGTTAACCCCACAATAATAAATCCAAATCTCGTCCCCCATGATTATAGGGTTGGGCATAGCCCAAATTTGTTTCGAATCAAACCTGCCTAAAGGACCGGGGGACATAAACGGTCTTCTTTCTCCGACTCTTTTGAAATCGATACTATTTCTACTAACTGCTAACCTAATATCACGCATCCCCGGTTCTTCAGTCCCTTGATACTCGGTATTGGGATTCCAATGCCAAAACGATTGAGCCAACATTATATACACGTCTTCATATATAAAAACTGTTGCTCCGTAATAATCAACCGTATTCCCACGTTCTTGAACATCTGAATACTTACTTTTATCCTGAATATCCGGCAAAATAGCAAGTCCAGTATTTTTTATGTCAGAAAAATTATTACTCATAATTGCTCGTCTTACGCCTCTTTGTCTAATACCGTTATTTTCCAAAAAATAACGACCATAGAACAAATACTCTTGAAGGCTTTCATCCCAAAAGATAATTGTCTGCGTATCATGAGGGCCCCGAGGATCAATATCTGAAT
The DNA here is from genome assembly GCF_021729145.1 of Membranihabitans maritimus. Lineage (GTDB taxonomy): Bacteria > Bacteroidota > Bacteroidia > Chitinophagales > Saprospiraceae > Membranihabitans > Membranihabitans maritimus. Next base: position 349,935 of record NZ_JAJSLW010000001.1, read on the forward strand.
ATAAATTCCAATGTATTCCATCCGGGGAACTGTGCATATAAAATTTACCTGAAGGATAAACTTTTGCTTGCGTTTTATATCTATTTTCAGGTGAAGCTTTAGGATCCTGCCAAACGGAACTACCTCCGATCATACCAGGAATTACAACGTTGTTTTTTTTACTTCCATCAATACTATGTAATCCTAAACTAGGCTTTACAAAATAAATGCCATCATTAGATTCTGCGTATCCAATGTGTCTATCGTGATCATATGGATTATCTTCACTTTTAGGCCGAAAGAAGTCGTACCAAATTTTAACTTTATCACTCTCTTTATCTTTTAGAACACTTGAATACAAATAGACATAGCCCCCTTTTTCAAAGGGAAGATCTGCTATCAATAATTCTTCTCCCCCAGAATAAGGGGAGTGCATTTCAAAATCAACATCATTTGAGAAATCAATTAAGGCATCATCAATAAATAATTGTTTTGACTTGCCAATATTTACAATTTCACTTTGCTCTCCAACTTCGACTTTAGTTTGAGAAAAACCTTCAAATTTTATAAAAATAAATATCAATAAATGAATCCAATAAATTTTATTTATCAACATATTTGATAGCAATTGATAATATTATATTAATCTATCCTTTAAAAAACATACCCTATATCCCAATAAAAATCTAGGATATTGCTATAATTAACCATAAAAAAATATGGTATTTTAAAATTGTATTCGCCGTCCTATTTATCACTCTTTTATAAAATGTATACGCACCATATTTATTTCTATAAAGTTCCTTGCCCATAGCACCGACAAACAGAAAATCTTTATCAGGTTACAATCAATTTTTAATTACGTATTATTCACCAATTTGAGGTATAATTACTTTCCATACTTAATCTTGAAAAAAAGAAACCCGAATGTCAGAAAACGATATTTTATATGTATTTAACCCTGATTATCCACCAAGGGTTTAATCAATATTATACTCCTGCAAGCACATTCTTTCTTACATCGATTCCAAACTAATTACCCAAAGGATTATGGATTAACAAAGTTAATATTTTAATACCCTTGATTTTGTGAAATCTTAGGCTCTAGGGCAAGTATGGATTCCGATATGGGGAATAATTCCAAATACTTATCACTACTTCTATCCTGGAGTGAAGGGACTAATTCAAATGCCTTATCAAAACGCAAAAGATCGAACCACCTCTTTCCTTCAAATGAGAACTCAAGTAATCTTTCTTGCAAAATTATTTCATCATTGTATTCGCGTGTTCCATTCTCAAATCTAAATTGCTCAAAGTTTTCGCCATATGCTCTTTCCCTGATTTGATTTATTTCCAAAGATGGGTCTTCTCCGAGCGCATTCTTAATTTCTGCTTTTAATAATAATACATCCGCATATCTATAAATTACTACATCATCTACAAATAATCTAACACCTCCAGTTATAGTGCCATCATATTTAGAACAAAAAGTCGTGTAGTATTGAACTTCACCTGAATCTTCAATGGTATACACATCTTTAAAAGTAGCTCCATTGCCTCTTTGATCCAACTCACTAAACTGGGACCTGACTAATTCGGAAATTGTATAATTTCCCCCGACAGTTCCCATTGTTCCAATGGCTTCTGCACTTTCCTGGGTAAGATTTGATGGCACATAACCATTGGCCATATAAGATTCTCGTCCCCAATTTTCACCAGGTTCAAACTCCTGGAATCGAATAGCAAATAAAATCTCACTATTCCCTTTGTTATCGTAGTTAAAGATACTATTATAATCCTCCAAGAGTTCAACGTTCGCAGATTCTACCTCATTCAAAGCAGTAAGTGCACTGTTTAAATCAGCTTCACCTCCGTTTAATTTTTTAGCTGTCCAAAGGTATACGTCAGCTTTAAGGGTATTTACTGAAGGTTTCGACCATTCGAATCTACCTTCTGGAATGGAATTATCTTTGAATAAAATCAGTGCTTCATCAATATCAGATTTAATTAATGTAAATACTTCTTCTATAGGTCGTCTCTCCTTCTGTATGGATGCTGGAGAAAAGTCTGTAGTAGGTTCAGTTATAATTACAGATTCACCCCACAATCTTGTAATCCAGTAATAGGAAAAGGCGCGCATAGCATACGCTTGTGCTAATATTTTATTCTTATCATTCTCATTTATAAATTCTATTTCCGGGACGTAATTAATAATTAAATTAGCATGATGTATTAAGGTATATAATCCATTCCATCCTGCTCCAGAATTATTAGCATCTAATAGGTTTTCCCAATAAATATTAGGACCCGTTCCAAAACTCCATCCCATAATTTCGCTTCTACCATCACCCCAATATAATAAACTGCTATTGTCGGCTAATACTCTTAATCTGTCATACATGCCATATAATGCCCCTGTAGCATCATCAGGGGTTTTCCAGAATGTTGCATCTGAAATATTACTTATTGGTTCTAAATTAAGTTCTTCATCACAGGAAGAAATAGTAAATAAAATGATTATAGGTATAAATATTCTTAACGTCTTCATATCGTTTATTTTAAAAGTTTACTCTAAGTCCAAACACCACATTTTTAGGTATAGGATAAGTTCCTGCATCTCTACCGCCATCCTCCGGACTCAGTCCTCTAAATTTGGTAAAATAATGTAAATTATTCCCAGTTGCATTTAAACTTAAATTTGATAATCCGGTTCTTTCAATCAATTTTTTGGGAAAGGAATAAGATAGGGTTAGCTCTCTTAGCGCAAGAAAATTACCCGGCTGATAAAATATAGAATTCCCTCCATTTACATCTCCCTGAGTCCTTGCTATATTTCTCTGAGTTTGTTGATCTGCCCAGTATACTTGAGGATACGAAGCATTATCACCTGGCTCCTGCCAAGAATCATACACATCTGATGTTAAACCACTTCTCGTGCCATATACAGCCAAAATTAATGCTCTGGACCAGTCATATTTAGTATGCCCTACTGTATAATCCATTCTAATACCTAAAGTGAAATTTCTATAATTAAAGTAGTTTGAAATACCACCAGTCCAAGTTGGATACACATTTCCCATATAGACACGATCTCTTAAATCAATAACCCCATTATTATCAACATCCTTCCACTTAACATCACCACCGTATTTTGTTTTGTCTGTAACAGTCACTATCATATCCACAACGGGGTCTTCCATAGCTTCTTCATCCGTTGCATATATTTTTTCTTGAACAAACCCATAGATATTACCAAGTGCCTGTCCTTCCTGAATTCCTCCTTGCCAGGAATAATCATTAATGGAGGGATCCCACAAATAATAACCCCCAACCCTATTATTCTCTATTCCATTATCAGGTAATTCAACAACTTTATTTTTCACAAATGAAGCATTAAATGACAAATCCCATTGAAAATCAGATGTTGATGGAAGAATTTTTGACATAACTTCAATTTCAAATCCTTTATTTTCCAAGCTCCCCAAATTTGTTCTGATACTACTGAAACCAGTTGTGGGTGGCAATGGGAGGCTTGTCAACAAATTATCTGTTATTCGACTATAGATATCTGAAATAATATTTATTCTATCATTAAACAAGCCAATATCAACTCCAAAATTAACTGTTTTAGATCTTTCCCACTGAAGTTGCGGGTTGGCCAAAACAGTATTTAAAATAGCAGAATTACCTCCGTACTGCCTTCCAACACTATAAACTCCTTGTGATTCATAATCTCCTAAACCAGAAATATTTCCATTGACACCATAACTACCTCTCAATTTCAATCGGGATAATAAATCAGATGTATTCCAAAAATCTTCACGGTGTAAATTCCAACCTAATGATACTCCCGGAAAAAAGCCCCACTTGTAATTCTCACCTAAGTTAGAAGCCCCATCATATCTACCGTTTAAAGAAACTAAATATTTTTGGTCAAAATTATAGTTTAATCTAGCAAAATAACCTAAAATCAATTGTTGTGATTCAAAGCCACTAACAGATACTGGGACAGCCGACGCATTTAACGTTGGTATCAAATCAGATGCAGCACCTTGTCCCCTAGCGTCCAAAGAACTATTCTCTCTATTAAAATACGAAAATCCACCTTTGATCGAGAAATTATGCGTATTATTAATAGACTTAATATAGGACAAAATCGCATCAGCCTGGTATTGCGTAAGATTAGAATGATATCCTGTGGCTGTTCTTGTATCCACAAATGTTGTAGGACTATTAATGTATGATGCTTGTTGAAAAAACCGCTCATTTATTGCAGTACTAAACATAGATATTTGTGGTTCAAATGACAACCCAGGTAAAATATCCCAATCAGCACCTATTGCAATAGTTAAGTTATCTTCACCATTTTTAATGTCCTGGGAATTATTATAATACTCGGGATTTCTATATGAAGGATGGGCATTTCTGGCCAAGGTTCCGTCTTCCAGTCTATATTTTGCAGTAGGTGCAATAGCTTGCCCCCTTTCATAACCCCATCCTTCACCTCGATGTGACGATTTTGAAAATATCAATCTGCTATATGCGGTAAGATCATCTCTAATTTTTAAATCGCCATTAAAATTCAAAGAAAATCGATTGTAGAAAGTACCTATTGCAGTGCCTTCATTATCTAAATATCCTAAACCTAAATTGAAAGTACCTTTATCATTCCCTCCCGAAAATGACAATGAATGATCGTGAGAAACACCAGTTCTAAAAAGTACATCTTGCCAATCTGTGCCTTTAAATATAATAGTTTTGGATGGATCTACCGGATCAGGCATGCTTTCCCATCCTTCATTCAATTTGTGTTCATTTTCTGAAGTTAAATATTGAGTTGTATAGGATGTATTTGCTGTAAGGTCATTTCCAGTACCTCCCGGAGTGGCCTGATCTAATAAACTTAATCTTTCAGGAATTTTTCTCGAAATAGCAACAACCCCTTGCCTGTAGAATTTAATAAAATCACGAGCGGGAACCATATCATATGTTTTCCCTACTTGCGAAAACATTAGATTATAATTATAACTGATTTTATTATTTCCTGATTCTCCGGATTTAGTCGTTATAACTACTACTCCATTTGATCCCCTTGCCCCATAAATAGCTGTAGACGCAGCATCTTTTAGTACTTGTATTGATTCAATATCGTTAGCATCAATATTATCCATATTCGACCTAATAACACCATCTATAACATATAGAGGTGAAGCTCCATTTGGGTTATTGATAGAAGTCCCACCTCTCACAATTATACGTGGAGATGCTCCAGGCTGGCCTGTAGTAGTTTGAACCCTAACTCCCGAAACAGCGCCCTGCATAGCAGTCGCGGCGTTAGCATATGGAACATTCTCTAATACCTTTTCATCTAACTTGGTAACAGATGTTGTCAATTCCTCCCGAGACTGCGACCCATACCCCACAACTACCACTTCATCCAACACTTCAGAATCAGATTCCAAAGTGATTGTCATGTTCGATTCTCCACTGATTGGTAATGTTATTGTTTTATACCCTATATAACTAATTACCAGGGCATCTGAATCCAATTTCACGTTCTGCAATGTAAACTCACCTTCAAAATCCGTCGAAGTCCCATTGTTCGTGCCTTCCACCAGCACATTGACGCCTATCAGGGGTTCACCGGCCTGATCCGTAACCTTCCCCGTTACCTGCCCCTGGCTTTCCTGTGCCGTCACTGTAAGGTTTGTAAATAAGCAGAGTATAAATACTCCCACTTGAAGAATAATATGAATTAAAGTTGTCTTCATAACACCGAGGTTTAAAAATTTGTAATAAAATCAACGATACAAACTTACAAAGGCCTGATACACAATGCTACTACTTTTATTTACATTACTTATACTATTTTTCAAAACCTGTTTTCGATCCATCAAATAACCTTCAAACAGCAAAGAATAAAACAGATAATTCTGCAATATAGCCACAACACACTCTATTTTTTCGACCATTAAACTTCAATATTATTTACCTATATACAGTTAGTAATCAACTTTATACAATAAAAACTACTCATTTGAATTTCACATTTGGACATCCCTGTACACAAAACAATCACACCCAACCAATAAAAGAAACTAACGAATACAAACCTTTATTATATCTAAAAAATAGTATAGCATTTATACATAAAAGTAGTAGATGGGACTTCAAATCGAAATTACCTTTGTATTATTATTTAAGTTAAATGAGATCTTTTGGTAAAAAGCTATAGCAGATGAATAATTTATATAGTAAATAGTGAAGATTAATTTACCCTTACCTAATAAAAGATCTAGCGTATTATGATGTTAATAAAGACCAAAATGAGAATATTAAACAAATAAGCTTTGTCTTTACAAATTGATTAAATGAAAAAACGACCTTCGGATATCAAACCTGCCAGAAAAACTAAAGTCGGTGTTGTTGGTCTGGGCCTCATGGGAACAAGCATCGCTACCACTTTGCTGGTATCAGGCCATCCCGTAGTTGCTATAGCTTCAATTCCAAGCGATTTGAATACAGCAAGTACAATTTTTCAATCCCAATTGACCCAGTGCCAACAATTAGGGCTATTAGACAAACCCTTAAATGATTATCTTGAAAATCTACTTATCACTGAGAACTATGCAATGCTAGAAGATTGTAGATTAGTTATCGAATGTGTCATTGAGGAAGAAAAGATTAAGATCTCAGTCTACAATAAAATAGAAAGCGTTGTTTCCAGCAAAGCAATTATAGGGACGAATACCTCCGCCATCCCCATTAGCCAACTTCAGCAGCATTTAAAACACCCCGGACGCTTTTTGGGGTTACACTGGGCAGAGCCCGCATTTTCTACCCGATTTCTGGAAGTTACTTGTGGAGATAAAACGGAAATTGAATATGCTGAAAAACTTGTCGCATGGGCTGAAAACTGGAATAAAGAACCCACATTGCTCCGCAAAGACATAAGGGGCTTTATAACAAATCGGTTAATGTACGCAGTATATAGGGAAGGCCTGGCGCAATACGAAGCAGGTGTGGCCGATTTGGATGACCTGGACAAGGCTTTTCGCTACGACGTCGGTTCTTGGATTTCTATAATGGGGCTTTTCGAACGAATGGACTACATCGGTGTTGAATCCTTTGGGGAAGAATTGGCTCAATTACTTCCGATGCTGAGTAATTCAAAAGCTGTACCTGAAGTAATGGAATCCATAGTAGATAATAATGCCAGGGGGATCCACAATCAAAAAGGCCTGTATAATTACTCGCCCGAAGAAGCTAAAAACTGGGATCAAGCATTTGCGGATTTTAGCAGAGAAATTTTTCACCTGACAGAAAAATACATTTCAGATATTGAAAATAACGATCATTGACAACTTTCCTATGAAAATACATAATCACACAAAATCAAAGGACCTCCTTGAAAGGGCTAAAAAAGTACTGGCCGGAGGTGTATCATCCGAATTTAGAAAGTACAATTATCCTCATGCATTATTTTATTCTCATGGGAAAGGCAGTAGAATCTACGATATAGATGGAAATGAATTTCTGGATTTCACCCTTAGTCAGGGTCCTCTTATCCTGGGGCATTCCCATCCAAAGGTTTTAGCTGCCACCCACGAATATGCTCAAAACGGACAATTGTTTGCAGGCCAACATATACAAGAACTGGAATTAGCTGAAAAATTGCAAAAACTAATCCCTTCCGCAGAACTTATACGATTCTCACTTAGCGGTTCGGAAGCCGTCCAGGCAGCATTGAGAGTAGCAAGAGGAGTAACAGGGAAAAAGAAATTCATCCGATTTGAAGGACACTATCACGGATGGTTGGACAATGTTTCCTGGGGCTTGTCACAACCCTCCCCCGAAGACCTGGGATCGCGCAAATACCCCCATGCCTTCCCATGGTCACAAGGACTCCCCGACAGGGTTAATGAAGAATTTCACATATTACCCTGGAATGATCTTGACCTTGTAAAAGAAAAACTTGAAAAGAACCAAAGTGAAATAGCTGCCATTATCACAGAACCTATTATGTGCAACAAGGGTTGTATACTTCCTTCAAGTGGTTTTTTGCAAGGTCTTCGAGATCTTTGCACCCAATACAATATTGCCCTTATTTTTGATGAGGTCATTACCGGGTTTCGGATGTCACCGGGGGGAGCACAAAAATACTTTGGTATTACACCCGACCTCTCCATTTTTGCCAAAGCTATAGCCAATGGATTTCCCCTTAGTGCATTGGTAGGGAAAAAGAAATGGATGAAAGTACTCGAAGAAGGAAGCGTAATTCACGCAGGTACTTTGAATTCGGGTAACGTACCTGTAGCAGCTGCTTTGGCCACGCTAGAAGTAATTGAACAGGATTACGACCATCAAAAATTATTTGAACTGGGTACGATGTTAAAAGAAGGCCTCCTGAATGCAGGCAAGGAATCCGGACAAAACCTGGTTGTAAGTGGACCGGGGCCCATGGTCTTTACAGGATTTTCTGATCATGCACCACTCAATGACTACAGAGATACCCTTCATCACGACAATACCAAGTTGAAAAAATTCATTGCCGGTATGCACCACGAAGGTATTCGGATTATTGGAAGGGGTCTTTGGTACATCAGTTTTGCACACACGAAGAATGATGTAAATCAGGCAATAGAAGCTGCAAAGAAAGTAATGAAAACATTGTAAAACAAACCAATGAAAACATTTGACCAAAACTTATCTAATAATAGAGTACTTGTTATTGGCAACAGCTATTTAACCGCAAGTGTAAGTATCAATTTTGCTAAAGCCGGTTTTCCGGTTTCAGTGGTATCTAACACCCTTATGGTTAAAGAAAGAATCCTTATACATCTGGAGGATATCAAAAAAACAGGAAAAGAAGAATGTAAACCATCCATCAGATACATTCAGGAGATATCTGATAAAGAGCCTTTCTTTTTGGCTATTCTTACTGACAACGATACAGAAACCTATCACAAAGATACTATCAACCGTATCGAAAATAATACTAATGAAGATTTGATAATTGGTATTTGTACAAATTACATTCCGTTGAGTCGGTTTCAACATGATGCTAAATATCCCGGCAACATTTTGGGAATGAATTGGACAGAGCCGGCTCACACAAATTTCTTCCTTGAACTCGTTGCCAACACAAAAACCCACCACTCCGTAGTTGATTTTTTGGAGAAATTTGCCATTAGGTATCTCGGGAAGGACCCATATATTATCACTGGAGAAACTGGAGTTCGTTCTAAAATGTTAGCAGCAATGGCACGAGAAGCATTTTTCTTAATTGAAAAGGGGTATGCAAAAGTGGAAGATATTGATCGTGCCTGCAGAAATGATGCAGGAACGTATATGCCCTTTGCCGGAAATTTTAGATATATGGACGTAATGGGTACTTACGCATATGGGGTAGTCATGAAAAAACTAAACAAAGAGTTATCGAATGCCACCAAACTGCCAGATTTTTTTGTTGAAAAATTACAAAAGAAGAAATACGGAATGAAGGTAAAAGAGGGATTTTACAAATATGATAAGAATGATATTCGAAAATGGAATCAAAAGACACGTAAATTCAGCTATGAAATAAAGGAACTTATGGAGAAATATCCATTTGAAGATTGGTTGGAGGAGGTAAAGGAAAGTGCTAAAAGTAGTACCGTTCCAAGATAAGGTTTAGGTTTTTATCAAAATCTCTTGCTGCCATTTTATAAGAATCACTTAGGCACCAAGGACATGCAGATCCACTTAGTAATTTTCTTAGTGAATCTTAGCGCACTGCGTGTCTAAGTGGTAAAAAAGATATATGAAACCAAAAAAATTAATATTTGACGCACACCTCGACCTGGCTATGAATGCCATGGAGTGGAACCGGGATCTTAGCCGTCCGATCGATGAAATTCGTGAACGGGAAAGAAATATGACAGATAAACCGGACCGGGGAAACGGTACCGTTTGCTTGCCCGAAATGAGGAACAGTAAAATAGGATTGGTTGTAGCTACGCAACTTGCAAGATATACCCCGCGCACAAGTGGTCTTCCGGGTTGGCATTCACCTCAGCAAGCCTGGGCCATGACCCAGGCCCAACTTACCTGGTACCGTGAAATGGAAAAGTGCGGAGAAATGACGCAGATCACCAACATTAACCAATTAGAAAATCACATACAATTGTGGGAAAGTGATTTGCCGGATGTGAGCAAACCGATAGGATATATATTAAGTTTGGAAGGAGCAGACTCATTGGTTGATATTTCATATTTGGAAGAAGCAGTAGAATATGGGTTAAAGGCAATAGGACTATCCCATTTTGGACCGGGAAGGTATGCCCCAGGCACAAAAATGGAAGGTCCAATAACGCCTTTGGGACTGGAACTTTTAAAGAAAATGAATGAATGGGTGGGAACCCAACACCAATTAATTCTGGATGTTACACACCTAACAGACGAAGGATTTGATCAGGCCCTGGATTTGTACCAGGGACCGATTTGGGCAAGCCATCATAATGTACGCAATATCGTACCCAACCAACGTCAACTGAATGATCATCAAATAAGAAGGCTTATAGAACGCGGAGCTGTAATTGGCGGGATGCTGGACTGCTGGGCTATGGACATTCGTTTCATAGACACGGTTTCTGATCCATGGCAATTAGATATAAAGTTAGAACATTTGATCGACCATTGGGACTATATTTGTCAGATTGCAGGCAATACAAGACACGTCGGCATTGGGAGTGATCTTGACGGTATCTTTGGAACAGAACAATCACCCTGGGATATGAACACAATTGGCGATTTACAAAAATATGAAACATTGCTATCCCAAAGGGGGTATTCAGATGAAGATATTGACAATATTTTTAGCGGAAACTGGATTCGGTTTTTGAGAAATGCGTGGAATAGATTACCAAACCACTTAGACACTGAGATCACTCAGGCGCACTAAGAGAAATTGCTAAGTGCTTCTTAGTGGTCTGCGTGTCTAAGTGGTAAAAAAAATAATACATGATCGAAAAATCTTTTAAAGCCGGAGCGGCTCAAGTAAAAATAACGCCTCCATTAGGAACAAGGATCAATGGAGATTTTGTAGCTCATTACGCCACACACATCCATGATGATTTGTATTCCAAAGCTCTGGTTCTGCAAAGAAGCTGGGAAACAATTGTAATTATCGTTGTCGATATTTGTAGTATGTCTTGCGAATTTATCGAAAGTGTAAAAAAGGAAATAACTACTAAGACCAATATTCCGGATAAAAACATAATGATCTCCAGCACGCACACCCATGCATCAGGCTCCATAGAAGATGTTCACATGGGAGGGCCTGATTTAGCTTTTCGACGGACGCTACCGGAGAAAATTGTGCTTTCTGTAGAGCAAGCCATTGACAAATTACAGCCTGCTAAAATAACTAATGGAAAAGTTTCAGTACCCGATCACGTATTGTGTAGAAGATATCAAATGAAACCAGAATATAGACCTATTAATCCCGTCAACGGACTAATAGATTCTATTAAAACCAACCCAATAGGCCTGGAAAAATACATTGATCACCCCATATCAAATCCGGATCCGGAAGTTAGTTTTATTGGCGTAAAATCAACTGATGAAGAATGGATCAGTGTTTTAGGTAATTATTCTCTGCATTATGTGGGAGATTGGCCCAATGGAACTATTTCTTCTGATTATTTTGGGGTATTTGCCAGAAATATCAAATCATTATTAAAAGCGAACAGTGATTTTGTAGGGATTATGACCAACGGGACCAGTGGGGATATCAATATTTGGGACTTTCAGCAACCGGAACGATACCCTACAGAATATTTTGCTAAAAGTGAATTAATTGGAAAGGATATTGCGGATACCGTATTTCGTTCATTTTCCGGTTCCAGGTGGAATGAGTTTCCGGAAATTTCTGCACGAATAAAACCTTTACCTATTCACACACGAAAGCCAGGAATAGATGAGATTAAAAGAGCCTCTGAGATAATCATGGCTAGTGATTATGATTCGTATGAATACAACGATGATAATTTGAGAAAAATTTATGCGCGCGAACAAATACTACTTAATGAGTTTCCAAATAGTCGGGAGGCAAAAATTCAAGCCTTTAAAATAGGTGATTTAACGCTCGGAACCCTTCCTGGTGAATTTTTTGCCGAAACAGGGCTTAAACTCAAAAACGAAATAGGGGATCACTATTTCACAATTGGCTTAGCGAATGGGAATATTGGCTATGTACCTCCTGCCGAAGAGATGAAAAAGGGGGGGTACGAAACCTGGAGATGTCGATATAGTTGCATCAGTAGCGAAGCTGAATACCTTTTTCGAAAGGAATTAATAGATTTGGTAAAAGGATTTGATATTTAATTATATTTGATTCCCATAAAAGAAAATGATATGTCCCAGCCCTGGTATACTATTAACAATATTGAATCCTTAGACTCCCCTTCATTAGTTGTTTATTACGATCGCGTAATTCACAATATTGAATCGGCTGTAGAAATGATAGGAGAGGTAGACCGGTTTCGCCCCCATGTCAAAACCAATAAATCTCCCGAAGTCTGCAAATTGATGATGGATCGAGGTATCCAAAAATTTAAATGCGCTACCATTGCAGAAGCAGAAATGTTAGCACTTTGTGGAGCGGAAGATGTGTTATTAGCCTATCAACCCGTTGGACCCAAAGTGGATCGTTTAATCAAATTAATAACAAATTTCCCCAACACCCATTTCTCTTGTCTGGTGGATAATATTACCTCAGGAAAGCACATATCCCAAGTAGCTGCCGATAACAATATTATAATTAATTCCTATATCGATTTGAATGTCGGTATGGGACGAACAGGTATATTGCCGGGTGATCCAACCATCGACCTGGTATTGTCATTATCTAAATTAAAAGGAATATCTGTAAAGGGACTTCACGCCTACGATGGTCATATCCACACCGTCGACCTCGAACAACGGCGAAAGGAATGTGATGAAGGTTTCCGGAAAGTCGAAGAAACCGTAATAAACATAAAAGATAAGGGTATTGAACTTCAAATAATTGCCGGAGGATCTCCCACTTTTCCCATTCATGCTGAAAGGCCAGGTATAGAGTGCAGTCCCGGAACCTTTGTCTTTTGGGATAAAGGATATTCCGATATTTGTCCGGAACAACCTTTTTTACCCGCCGCGATGCTGGTATCAAGAGTCATTTCCAAACCCAAAGAACATACAATCTGCCTGGATTTGGGCCACAAATCCGTCGCCGCAGAAAACCCATTGGAGAAAAGGGTATTTTTTCCGGAAATTCAGGATGGTAACTTTAAAGGTCAAAGTGAGGAACACCTGGTAATACAAGGTGATTTCGCAAAGGGGATTAAAGTAGGCGATGTATTGTATGGAATGCCCATTCACATATGCCCTACTGTAGCTCTTTATGACTCGGTCAAAGTTATTCGCGATAATATTTGGCAGGGTGAAGAATGGAAAATTGCTTCAAGAGTTCGAAAAATTACCATTTAAAATCTCATCATAAATAGCCTCCCATTTCTTAAGTACTTTTTCTTTGCCAAATCTGGCCTTAACATTATTATGTAATTCATTTGGCGAATAATTATTTCGTTTACGAAAAACGGAGATCATGCCATTTGCCAATTCTTGAATATCCCCTTGTGGAATAATGACTCCACACTTTTCTGTCACAATTAACTCCGAACCCGCTGTCTGGGTAGCCACGACCGGGATCCCACAAGATAAAGCCTCTATCATCGTAAGGCCAAAACTCTCTTTTCTGGAAGCGGAAACCAATACAGCAGAATTTTGCAAAAGAGATCTAATACCCTCCCTTTTTACAGCACCTGCAAAGTGAATTGCACCTTCAAGCCCCATATTCTTAATTTTATCCTGTAAATCCTCCGCACCTTTAATATCGTCAACCAAGGTAAGTCTGGCATTCAGGACTTTCTTTTTTACAATTCCAAAAGCTTCAATTAAACGGTCCATACCCTTGGTATGCGCAGGACTGCCTATGGAAATAAAATCAGGCGATTGGACTATTTTTATTGGCGGGATATAAAACCCACTATCTATATAATTCGGAACATATTCTGTGGGTACCCCATAAATACGTTCCATACTTTCCTTGAGAACAGGGCTTACTGCAGTTACTTTATTAGCGCTTACAGCACTTCTTAAAGCTTTATTTAACAGCCTATCCGGTAAATCCCCTGTGATTAGTGAGGACATGTGTTCTGTATATATAAATGGGATCCCGTATCGGCTATTAAAGCTAGCAGCGACGATCAAACCAAGTATGGATTGTGCATGTATTAAGTCAGGCTTTCCATAACGCCTTTGATAATTAAGAAATAATTTCCGATAATTACCCAACCACTGTTTCCACCCAAAACCAACTTTTGGCAATGTCCACTTTTTTTGCCCCAGAAAATTATATCGTAACCCCTCTTTTTCTATCCATTCAGAATTGAATTGCCCAATGTGATATTCGCCATAGATCAAGCCCGGCTTATAACGAGTATGCATCGCAATATCCTCGGTAAACCGATGAAACATTTGAGCAAATAACCCTGAAAATCCCAGATCAAACCATGGCGGCAAAACAAGCAAATGCGGGTTATCCTTTCGTGACATATTTGAAATATCCTTTCGCATACTGCAATTTTACACACCAACAGAAAAATACTATTTCAAAAAAATTTAACCCCATGGATTCGCTATTATTTTTTTTCCAAAATCTCTTCACAAATGCAGGAGAAGGGGGAAGAACGTTTTTAATAATATACCATTTGGAATTTAGTACAAAACGATTTTCTCCCATACCAAAACCAATCCTTCGATATTTTGCCAGAAAAGACTTCTTTGATTTAAATGAATATTTAAATTTTGAGTTTCCTGCAATTTTTAATTTATAACCTTCTGAAGATGCTCTGCCAGTCCACAACATATCCCCCAATGACCTTACCTCTGGAAACCGCCCAATACTTATCCAAGCAGATTTATAAAAGAACAGGTTCCCTGCAGGCAAAGCCTTTAACTCATTAGTGTTTAAATCTGAAAAAGAGGAATATAAGTAGTCAAATTTTTGCCAATTATTTATTTTTTCAGGGTCTGGTTTAATGGGGACTCCGGAAACAATGCAATTTTCTTCCAATTCCTGCAAACCGGAGTCTAACCACCCCTTTTCAACCAGACAATTAACATCTAGCAAGGTAATAATTGGCTTTGAAGCTCTTTCTATCCCTATATTCCGGGCAACATACGGTGAAGGGAATTTATTTGTGGTGCATATAATTACAGGATATCTTTCCAAAAAATCAGGTACAGAATCACTATTCTCTACAACAATTATTTCATGATTCCCATACCCTAATTCCAATAACCTATCCAAACAGGAAGCTAATCTTTCCGGCTGATTTCTATGAGGGATAATTATTGAACATTTTTGGTCCATTGGAGCATTCTCTAATTACTTACCATACCACAACGTACATTTATCAGTGAAGTGTATTAATATTAATCAGCCATTCTTTTCTTTGCTTCCACTGCCCAGTCCAGTTCTTCAAACAACACCTTGGCCTTGTTGTTGGATAGTTTAGGATTTGAGGGCACACCATTTTCGCTATAAGCTTTATCTACATTCGGAACCGGAAACCGAACGGGAACAACCCACGCCCGCATTTTCCACAAACTAAATTGAAGGGAATAAATAACTTGTGTACCTCCGAAATTACCGTCTGAAACCGTAGCAATAGCTGTCGGTTTCTTATACCACTCGGGATATAATAAGTCGATTGCATTCTTCAAGCTAGCAGGATATCCTCCGTTATATTCCGGTGTGACTATGATAATAGCATCATTCTTTTGAACATCTTCAGAAAATTGAAGCATTTTATCCGAAGGATTTTTTTTATTTGATAACCTTTCATCAAATAAGGGAAAGTCAGCCTTGTCAAGGTCGAAAATTTCACTTGTTCCGAGATCATTCTCCTGGATATAATTTTCGAAGAAGAGTGCGACCCGGTGGCTAAGACGATTAGTTCTAATACTCGATGAAATAATTAAGTAATTGGTCATACTTTATTTTTTTTCGTTCAACCAGAAATATAAAGAAATAAATAGAGAATATTTTCCTTTAAAACAATCGATAGATTAAACATAAGGATACGTAGGAAATCAACTGGGCTCAACATCCCAAGTGTGGATTTATTCCCATGCCCTCTCTTGTGAATTTTTCCTACCCGTAAAATCTCCTTCGCCATAGAAAACACTTAATACGAAAAACTCATATTGGCTTCAAAATTGAATCAAATAACCATAAACCATGGGTTCCTAAAAGTCAAAGATGTACTACTTCAAAACCCACATTAAACCTTTTATATTTTTCAAATTTAACACCAAATAAACAATTAACAACTACTTAAGGATTAAGACAAAATATTTAACTCCATATATATGAATATTCAAACTAATTATATTTCATTTTTATTTTAAAAATTACTATTTTATAAATCTAATAGCCCAAAAGCTACGTAAGTATCCTTGTTGTTTGTATATCACTAAAATTTAAAATTGATGAAAACCTTACATTTACTCTTCATTTTACTTACATATTTCTTCTGCTTTCAGGGTTATTCCCAAATTTCTATGACTTCTATAAGTGATTTTAGCGGTGGGAAAGATGGTTGGGATGAGCCCGATATGAGTCCAAACAGACCGGAAATAATATCAAATGGAGGTCCTGCAGGAGATGGAGATGCTTTTTTGCGAAATGAATCTTCCGGAAGTGCCGGTGCCGGAGGCAAATGGGTAACTATTAACGAATCGGATAAATGGACCGGCAATTATACCTCCACAGGCGTTCAGAAAATTTCAATGGATGTAAGGAATTCAGGTTCTAATAGCGTAAACCTGAGATTGGCATTCGGAGCTTCGAACACAGGCAACAGGGTTTGTACGGATGGCATAGTTGTAGAACCCAGTGACGAATGGTCTACCATTGAATTTTCTATTGTACCTGACGATCTTTCCGTGATAAGTGGTTCCGATCCGGCGTCGATCATGTCTGATGTACAGATTACGAGAATAGTTAGCAATTCAGCACCATCCTGGACCGGCGAACAAATAGATGCTTCTGTGGATATTGACAATATTCAGGTAGTGAACGAAACAGAAGCTCCCGAATATACTCATATAGCTCATTTAACAGGAAAAAGCCAACCGTCCCCGGTATTGACAATGGCAAGCGGAACCATCAATCTTTGGTTGGCAGGTGATACTTTAAAGTTATCCGGTGATTTCCAGGGCATTCAATCAGGTGTTGACACTTCAATAGCTGGTGGGTTACATATTCATTCGGGTTTGGCTGGCACGAACGGAGGCGTAGTATTTCCATTAATTGCAGAATTTGCAGATGACCTTACTTCGGGTACACTTTCAGAGGAGGATAATTCATTCGTTCTCGACACCGAACAATTGGAATTATTGAACAATCAAGCTCTTTATATAAATGTACATTCAACCGAATACGGAAGTGGAGAAATCAGAGGACAGATAACTGAATGGACAAACCATATTTTTTCTGCCCACCTGCTTGGAGGCTATGAAAACCCCTCAGTAATGACAGCAGCAAGTGGCAGTGTAGTAATGACTGTTGATACCAATAATTTAATGAAATTCAGTGGGTCCTTTAGTGGATTGGAAGGAGATTTTGCAACGGAAATAGCAGGAGGGGCCCACATACATATGGCGCTACCAGGAACTAACGGAAGCGTAGAAGTACCTCTTGTAGCCACTATTGACTCCACAGGAAGATCCGGAGTTTTTGAAGTACAAAATAATACAATAGAAGTCACCGGAGATCAACTGGAAGCACTATGGAGTCGGGGGATGTATGTTAATATTCATAGCTTAATTGCTCCCGGAGGAGAAATTAGAGGTCAACTTGTCCCGGCTTCCAGTAAAATGATATTTAGATCACATCTTTCCGGAATGAACGAAGTGCCCTTTTATATTACTACGGCTTCGGGCACCACTATTGGAGAAGTTACGAATGAAAATCATCTCGCAATCTACGGTTCTTATCATGGCCTTCAAGGTGATTTGGCAACAGATATAGCTGGTGGAATTCATATCCATTCGGGTCACGCTGGAGAAAACGGCGGGGTGCTAAGTCCCTTATGGAATGAAACAACCGAAAATGGCAGCGGGATTATTCCAGTCGACAGTAATATTATCACTACAGATTCTGCAATGTTACAGACTTTACTTTCTCGTGGAATTTATGTAAATATTCATTCTTCAGAATCCCCTGGTGGTGAAATTAGAGGACAATTAATTCCCGATGCACCTATCAATTTTACAGCTCCCTTGACGAGTTCTCAACAAATAAGTACTGCCCTTTCCACAGGGTATGGTGCCCTTAAAGGAGAATTACGCGGAAATTTATTGACCATCTCTGGAACCGTCAATAATCTTTCAAGTCCAATTGCAACTGAAATTGCAGGTGGCGGTCATTTACATATAGCCTTACCCGGCTCAAATGGTTCAGTAGCTTTTCCACTCGTACTTAATATTTCAGAAGATAGGATGTCAGCCAAAATATGGCCTGATAGCAATCGTTTTGAATTAAGTGAAGAACAAATACAACAGGTAAGAGGACGAGAATTTTATGCAAACATCCACACAGAAAAATATAATAGTGGTGAAGTCCGGGGTCAATTACTTTTTGACGCCTCAATATATGGAGCATCCGTCTTATCGGGGTCACAACAATCTCCTCCGGTCTGGAGCAATGGAAAAGGCCTTGTACTAGCTGAAATGCGCGGAAATGCTGCTATTTTATCAGGTTCATTTTCAGGTTTGACGTCATCCGTTGACACCAGTATCCTCGGTGGGGCACACATTCATCAGGAAATGGCCGGAAAAAATGGTGGTGTTGTAAGCCCGGTTACACTATCACTCGACTCAACAGCTTTATCGGGAAAAATTTTACCAGGTAATAATGGATATTTAATCACAGACGGGATGATTGATACCTTGCTTGACCGAGGTATGTATATTAATGTACATAGTCTAAACCACGGTGGAGGAGAAATCAGGGGTCAAATACTACCTTTGTCTCAAGCTTACTTTTCTGCAAATTTATTGAGTTCTAACACCAGCCCCAAAGCCGAAAGTGAAGGGTCAGGATTAATTCTTTTTGAATACAATCAGGGAAATGTTACAGGAAGCGGAGCTTTCACCGGCCTTACCAGTCCATTAGCCACCAGTATACTGGGTGGTGCACATATTCACGATGCTTACGTTGGTTCCAATGGTAGTGTTTTGACACCATTGGTCAACACGGTTTCGGAAGACAGTACCAGTGCAGTATTCCCCGTCGATAGCAATTCCATAACACTGGACTCTATGCAAGCCCTTCATTTTTGGAATGGAGGAAACTATGTCAACGTGCATTCTGCAAATTATAATTCAGGGGAATTACGGGGGCAAATTCTCCCCGTAATCAATTATTTTCCGAATTCTGAAGAATCGATTATTCAATCTGGAGATGAAATAGTTCTCGACACCACCAGTGATGAAACTACTGTTAGTTTTTCATGGGTGGAAGCAATGGATACTGACTCCCTTGTATATCAGTGGCAATGGTCAGTCGACAGCTCCTTTGAAGAGATATTATTTGAATCAGAATACATGGGGGGAAACATTGCGGAAATGAATTCGATGACAATTCTGGATACTTTAATGAACCTTGGATTCTTTTCTGATTCTGACACTGCGTGTGTTTTGGCTCGCTTAAAGGCCACCGATGGTAGTTTATCTTCTGTCGGCCCTAATACCGAGATTTGCTTTGTATTAGGAGTCCGGACAAATAATCTACAAGATCCTTTAGCAGTGGTAACCACCCTTGGACCTGTTCCGGCGAGAAGTGAAATAACTGTAAATATTCAAAATTATAAGGATTTCAATCCTTCGGAAACTATTCAAATAGAAATATTTAATGCTTCCGGTCAAGCTGTATTCAGCAGGGAAATTCATATGTATTCACTTAATCACCGGGAAAGCATTCAATTGGATCAGTTTTCAACAGGTACCTACTACTTGAAAATGAACAATGCAATTTGGCCATTTATAAAGTTATAATATAATACTATCCACCACTAAACAATATTTTTTTAATTTCAAATGTTGCTAGGTGGTGGGTCTTTTTATAATTTGGTCTATCTTCCAATACATCTCTACATGATATTTAAACCTAAAAATAAAATATTACTATCTTTATTTGTCATGTTATAAAATCCAGGTAATTATTTTTACTAATTACTTGAAAAGACGCATCGGGATAAGCCTTTACAAAAGCCGTTGGAATTTTCATCTTTTTTCTGGATCCCCACTTAAATTCAAATGCTTGTAATTTGCCACTTTTTTCATCTAACCAATCAAGTTCCTGATGATCATAAGTACGCCAGAAAAAATTGTTTGTCCATAGCCTCTCATAGTTCTGCTTTTTGATACGTTCATAGGCAAATAGTTTTTCCAACGATCACCAACATCATTGCTGTGCAGTAAACGATTCATTTTTAATGAGTTATATACTTTCATCTATAAAATGAATCGTATTAATGCAAATTCAGTCAATTCGTTGACTAATTTTATACAAATTCGATCAAAACAAAAAGTAAATACAACCGGTAAAACGAAAACAAGGAAACTAAAGGCAGATCACAAAATGCACCTCAATCCTGCTTACTTACCTGTATATTTTGCAACACATAAATGAAATTCTGCAACACTTCACATTTAATGTCCTGTATCTTTGATCCATTATCAAATTATTAAAAATCAACACAATGATACAAGAAGAAGTTTTTAAAGTAAAAAATATGAAATGTACAGGTTGTTCAGAAACGATCACAAAAACACTTAACAACCTAAAAGGAATAAAATCGGTAGAGACCAACCTGGATTCGAAGGATGTAAAAATATCAATGGATACTTCCCAAATCACAAAGAAAGAGATTGATATTGCCCTAAAACAAAAGGGATACCCCATTTCCTAAATGCTTCGGGTTGGTCCAACCAATAGCTTCAAGCTTGACCGTAGGACAACTATGGAGAGGAAAAAACACTTTTAATGGAAAATATAATTAAACAAACAGTTGCAGTCAATGGAATTACATGTGCGGGATGTGTTGCCACCGTAGAAAAAACACTCAACGCTGCCAGGGGAGTGTCCCAGGCCACTGTAAACTTTGCTAATAAAAAGGCTACTATTGAATACGATCAATCCACCGTATCATTAGAAAAATTACGCAACCAGCTTCAATCAGCGGGGTATGATCTGGAGATAGAATTTAAGGAATCGGGTAATAAACAATCATCGTACTTAAAAGCGCGCAAGAATACTATCTGGGCAGCTATTTTCACCCTGCCCATTGTATTATTATCCATGGTATTCATGAATATACCGTTTAATTCATATTATCAATTTGCGCTTACTTCTGTGGTTTTATTTGTATTTGGGCGTCAATTTTTCATCATTGCCTGGAAACAAGCCAGGCACAGAAATATGAATATGGATACCCTGGTAGCCCTCAGTACGGGAATTGCTTATTTATTCAGCACCATCGTCACATTTTTCCCGGCAGTTATTGAATCCATCGGTATCCCGGGCCATATTTACTTTGAATCCGCAGCAGTCATTGTAGTATTTATCCTGGCGGGCAGATGGATGGAAGAAAAAGCCAAAGCAGGTACCTCCGAAGCGTTAGAAAAATTAATGGGTCTTCAACCTTCTACCGTTTGGTACATCGATGACGACGAAAATACCCTTGAAAAGGAAGTAGCGGAAATAGTACCAGGAGACCGCCTTATGATCAAACCCGGTGAAAGGATTCCCCTGGATGGTAAAATTATAAAAGGCAATGGTTTTGTTGATGAAAGTATGTTAACAGGAGAACCTATCCCTGTAGAAAAGGAACGGGGAGAGGAGGTTTTCTCAGGAACTATTAACCAAAACAATAGTTTTAGAATTGAAGTATTAAAAACCGCTGAAGACACCGTACTTTCACAAATCATAAAAAGGGTGGAGGAAGCTCAGGGGAGTAAGGCTCCGGTTCAAAAACTTGTTGATCGAATAGCTTCAATTTTTGTACCCGTAGTGGTGGGAATAGCCATTCTTGCCATGGTTCTCTGGTTTGTTTTTGGTGGAGAAAATGCTTTCAGCCACGGTTTATTGGCACTTATTACCGTACTGATCATTGCCTGTCCTTGTGCATTGGGACTGGCCACACCTACGGCAATCATGGTGGGAGTAGGAAAAGGGGCTGAGCACGGAATCTTGATTCGCGATGCAGAAAGCCTGGAAAATGCAAACAAAGTAGATACCGTAATATTAGATAAAACCGGGACAATTACCGAAGGAAGACCGAAAGTCATTCGTGAATGGTGGTCTGACGAATCCAAAAAAGGGTTGTTATATCTGATAGAAAACGCTTCGGAACATCCTCTGGCCAATGCCGTAACAGAGCATTTAGCTGACTTCAATGAAAAGGTCAATCAGGATATACAATTTCAAAGTATAACCGGAAAGGGTGTGAAAGCAATGGTGGGCAACCACTCCTATTTTGTAGGGAATAAACAATTGGTAGCAGATCAAAACCTGGACCTCCCGTCGAATATACAAACTGAGTTTAACCGTTGGAGCACTGAAGGACATACTGTTATTTTCTTTTTCGACTCAACCGAACTCATAGCACTTCTGGCTCTATCCGATAAAATCAAGGAACATTCAAAAAAAGCAATCAATCAGCTCGAAAAGTTGGGACTTGAGGTTATCATGTTGACAGGGGATCAACCAATGGCTGCTAAAAGAATAGCTGAAAAAACAAATATTACAAAATACGAAGGAGGGTTATTGCCACAACAAAAATCGGAATATATAAAACAACTTCAGCAAACCGGTAAAAAAGTAGCAATGGTAGGTGACGGGATCAATGATTCCGAAGCTTTAGCACTAGCTGATGTAAGCGTCGCTATGGGCCATGGTTCGGATATAGCCATGGATGTAGCCAAAATGACTATTGTCTCTTCAGACTTGATTTATTTACCAAAAGCCATCGATTTATCCAAAAGAACTGTCCTTACCATTAAACAAAATCTTTTCTGGGCGTTTATATATAATATAGTGGGTATTCCAATAGCGGCCGGAATCCTTTATCCGGTTACTGGTTTTTTATTGAATCCCATGATTGCAGGAGCCGCTATGGCCATGAGTTCGGTTTCTGTAGTATTGAACAGTTTGAGACTAAAAAATTATAAATTTTCATAGTTGGTAGTAAATTGGTTGCGGTCATCCTTGATCGCAGCCAATTTTTGAATACAATCTTCAGAAAATAAAAAACACATTAATTTATAGCTCATAAATTCGCTATATTTGAGTTATAAATACTTATTGTATAACTCATGACCTGGAACTGGCAAAAAAAAGACTGGCCTGAATTTCATTGGAATGCTGAATTATTAGCAAAATTCGAAGAAAAATTTCTGCACCAATCCGGTATTCTTATCGGTGCTTCTAGGCATTTCAATGAAGAAGAAAAAAATATCCTTATCATAGATATCATAACTGATGAAGCGATAAAAACATCAGAAATTGAGGGAGAAATCCTCAATCGGGACAGTGTACAAGTCTCTATACGGCGGAATTTTGGTTTGGAATCCGATCATCGTCGCGTAGAACCTGCCGAACAAGGTATCGCTGACATGATGACGGACTTGTATCAAAATTATGATGCGCCGCTCTCTCACTCCTTATTGCATCAATGGCATAAAATGATCACAAACGGACGAAACGATCTTAAAGAAATAGGTAATTACCGCACGCATACGGATCCTATGCAAGTAGTTTCGGGTCCCATTCATCGTCCTATAGTCCATTTCGAAGCTCCTCCATCTCATCGCGTTTATAAGGAAATGGAAGATTTTCTATCCTGGTATAGTCGAACTGCACCTGGCAAGTCCAGTACAATTCCAGCACTAACGCGAGCCGGTATTGCTCACCTGTACTTTGTCAGTATTCACCCCTACGAAGACGGGAACGGGCGAATCGCACGGGCATTGGCGGAAAAATCCTTATCTGAATACTTAAAAAATCCAACATTGATTGCCTTATCTCAAACCATTCAACATAGCCGGAAAAAGTATTACAACGCTTTAGAGCACAATAATAAGGACATGGAAATAACCCAATGGCTTGTATATTTTGCCCAAACGATCCTCGATGCACAAAATCGCTCCCTTGACCTCCTCGAATTTCTGATACAAAAAACCCGTTTTTATGACCAAGCCAAAGGGAAAATGAACTTCAGACAAGAAAAAGTCGTCGCTCGAATTTTCCGGGAAGGAATGGAAGGTTTCAAAGGAGGGCTGAGTGCCGAAAATTATCTTAGCATAACCAGCACTTCCCGTGCAACCGCTACAAGGGACCTTCAGGATTTAGTTGAAAAAGGAATTTTGATCAAAACCGGTGAACTAAAAAGTACAAGATATCATTTGAATTTATAGGAAACGTAAAACCCGTCGATTTCTATATAGGATTTATTCAAACAAACTCCCTCCATCGGGATTTTGTGGTTTGACTTTCCCCAGATGTTTATACGCCTTATCCAAAACCATCCTTCCACGCGCCGTTCGCTGGATAAATCCTTCCATTATCAGATAAGGTTCATAAACTTCCTCGATAGTTCCGGCCTCTTCTCCTACTGCCGTACCGATAGAACTAATTCCTACGGGACCGCCGTTAAATTTATCAATAATCGTGGTCAAAATCTTATTATCCATTTCATCCAGGCCATGTTCATCAACATTAAGAGCATCTAACGCTATTCTCGAAATTTGCAGGTCTACTCTACCGTTTCCTTTTATTTGGGCAAAATCACGTACCCTTCTCAACAATGCATTGGAAATCCTTGGTGTACCACGGCTCCTTCGTGCAATCTCCATAGAGCCTTCGTCATCCACTTCTATTTTCAATAGTTTAGCTGACCGTTTGACAATTCCCTGCAAAGTCTTATGATCGTAATAATCGAGGTGGAAATTAATTCCAAAGCGCGCACGCATCGGAGCACTTATCAGACCCATTCTCGTAGTTGCTCCTACCAAAGTAAAGGGGTGAAGAGCTATTTGAATATTTTTGGCACTGGGACCACTCTCAATCATTATATCGATTTTGTAATCTTCCATCGCTGAATACAGATACTCTTCCACCACAGTATTCAGCCTGTGAATTTCATCAATAAACAGGACATCCCCCGGATTGAGATTGGTAAGTAATCCCGCCAGATCTCCGGGTTTTTCCAGCACAGGGCCACTGGTAGATTTAAGTTCACTACCCAGTTCATTGGCAATTATATAAGCCAATGTTGTTTTACCCAGCCCCGGGGGACCATGCAAAATAACATGGTCAAGGGCTTCACCCCGTAAGTTAGCAGCAGAGATAAATACCTCCATATTCTCAACCAATTGTTTCTGCCCTGCAAAATCATTCAATTTTTCGGGTCGTAAAGCCTTGTCAATATGGTGTTCCTCCGGCGAGGAAGATTCTTTTGTCGGATCTAAATTCGGATTCATATCAAATCAAATATACAGTATCCATTGCTGATTTTGAACATCGTACAGCGGATTTTAAGAATGTGGACAAAATAGAGTTATTTAAATTCTCCCTTTATTATTCACCTTCCGCCAAAGGGCTACTATCAATCGCAATGACAATACAATAGCTAAAATAAAGGTAGCAACAGAAATGATAGTAAATTCAGTCTTTACATATTGGGACAAATCGCGTTTCTCATTAAGATTTAATACATATGAAAAAGAGTGTATCCACGTAGTAGTTTCAAAAAACAGATTCACTAAACTCATCTGACGAATTATATAAATACATATTGGGATACTGGAAAAAACAAAGGGAACCATACCCCAACCGGAATTCCCCAGTAAACTTTGAGGAAGAAAAAAAATATGGCGCAATGTCTGCACAAGAAGAAAGCCAATAATAAAATTGGGAAGCAGAAAAGGTACAGAATCAATCATTTCCCCATAATATGGAAAGATCAAGACTACCGGCACCAGGAGTGAAACCACAAGCCATAGGACCTCCATGTAAAATATATGCTTCTTACTCATTTAATTTTTTAGAACTTCCTTCTTTTTCCCCTTTGAGGAGGTTGTTCCCGTGAAGGAGGTTGGTGAATAAAAGGAGAACTTCGTTTCGTTTCTATTTGTGGGTTTTGTTTTATGTTGTCGGGATTTTCTGCAACAAAAATAACCTTTTCCACTGAAGTTATCACTTCCTCCCCATCGGCAAAAACCTGGGATGGAATTGTATAAGTACCTTCGATATCAGGAGGTTTTAGAAAAAAGCTAACCGATTTCCTACTAAATCTTTGTCCCCCGGAGATGGACACAGAGGTAGATACATTAGGTCCCGACACTACAACGAAGTCCCCAAAATCAGGAGATTCCAGTTCCCCCTGAAAATTTTCCATTGAATATTTCAATTGAACTACATTGCCCAGAAAAACTGTATCATAACTAAATTCAACAGAAACCGATTGCCCAGACAAAATTGACAGGTTAGTGAAAATAATAAAGGCTCCTAATAAAATTTTTATTGAATTCATTACTCTAATATTAGTATTCACAAGTTCTCTCCAAAATTAGTGTAGTAAATTGAAATGCAGAAAAATTAAATCAAAATCTTGGCGGAAACCTTTTAACAAAACATATTATTTTTTTGACAATTCATCTCTGAAAGGTGCAAACCGCTGGACTTGATCTGTTAAGTCAGATGACTGGACAAAATATTTTAACCGTCCAAAATAAGAAGTGAAATCTGTTGACACCACCAAGCCATTAGGTGATAACGTAAGATGATATACCAGATTTTTTGTTATATGGGGAAACAATTTAAGTAGTTCTCCGTGCTTACTCAAAATTTTTGCTTTGCACTGGTTTTGAAAACTTTTTATCCAAGGGGTATGACTGCGAAAAAATTTTTCTTGTGTATAAAACTCCTTTTTTTGCCGATCATAAATAAAAGAATAAGAATGTATTTCTGCCGGACCTGAATACTGAACGGAAAGCATGCCACTAATCACCTTGTCTGTAATAATATCCGGGTCAAACCAGATTAAATGGTTCATAGACCACCTGTTCTCACTTACATTAGACACTTCATAAGAATATATTTGTTTCTTCCAATTATTGATTTGTTCTGAAATTTGCTCGTTGAAAACCTCATCTTCCTCCAAAAATGGAATATTTCCCATAACTACCCGAAATAAATCTACTTCCAGTAAATCATACGTTTTTACCGAAGCACCGGGACAATACCTTCGATTGGATATTTCACTGTCAGCGATGTATACACAATCCTCTGTTATCATTTTATTTTCCCACTGCTCCTGAGAAACAACCTTATCCCCTGTAATTACTTCCTGACCATTTTTCTCATATGTAAAAAAAACTGAACCATTCCCAGCATACTGCCTTATCTGACCGGTTTTTTTGGGAGAATTCTTCCCTGAATCAATTGAAAATTGCCTGGACTTATTCTGATTATACCAATATCCCGATAGAGCATTGTTTTCCAGTTGGATCTCCAATCTCCCGGATTCGATTTCATCTCCGTACCATTCAATAAGAGTCAGTTCATTTTCGTTAATAATCCCTCTTAGTGGTAAGTCCTCTTTAATTCCTTCTATTTCCATTAAGCCAACAATGGAATTTTCACCTTCCAACTGCCCTAAAGTAAAATGGAGTGGGATTGAACCCGATAAGAAGGCACTATAAGTTCTTACCCACCTAAGCTTCTGATGATCATCTAAAAGAATATTTAATTGTAATGAACCGGATTGGCCTTCTAACAAAGTACTTGTTATTAAAATCACCCCTAAAGGCAAAATACATTTATTTACAAAAGAAATTCCCACGTTCTAATTACAATTATTGTTTTGTCCCTTAAAGTCAAAGATAGAAATATTTAACAAATTAAAAATTATTATAATACAATATAACCAATTCAATAAGGCGTTGTGCGCACATTGGCTACCATAAACCTGGAAAGGATTTCCTCTTTCAATCCCTCAACCGCACGGAGTGGTACACTCTTTCCATTTATTTTATCTTGAATCCATAAAGCTATTTTACCTTCCCAATTGTTATTAATTATTTCCGGGAAAGGTTTTCCCACTCCCAGTCTTTTAGGCCACAACCTCGACAATTCAATAGCATTACCTGCCATTTCATATGCCTCTTCATTCAGATACTTCAGGGATTTTAATAAGTGTACAGCCCTGTATAATCTTCTTCCCTCAAAAGCACCTTCATAAGGCAAAATATGGATTTTCTGTAAATAGGTTTCCGCCCTTTCAAGCTCTCCTAAAATCATTAACAATTCAATAGTTTTCATCCCAATTTTATAATCTGATGGATGTTTCTTGTAATATTCTTCTGCAACATGTAACGCCTTTTCAAATTGCTGCTGATTCTTATATATTTTAATTATTTCATTAATAACCCTCCACGAGTCATTATCCAATTCATATGCCTTTTCCATATCAGCAAGCGCTCCTTCTAAAGAAGGTTGATAGGAAGATCGCAATTGATAAAAAGGGCTATATCCCGTGTCATCCTTTATTGAGAGGAATATATCACGAGCTGCAATATGATTTCCTTTGCTTGCTTGCAATACACCCAAATAATACCTGGGTTTCCAATTCTTGGTCACCCCGTTAATTTGTTCCAGCATGGAAGCAGATTCTACCCTAAATGGAAAAACAAGCTCCGGACTTCCTTTTTCTGCAAGGGAAATCAATTCATCATAATCTGTTTGGCCATAAGCCAAATGCGCCTTCCAAAACTCAATCAAATTATGTTTTGGTGCATATTCCAAAACTTTTTGGGCTCTCTCAATTTCAAGAATATTATAATAGTGGATGGCTAGTTCCAAATACGTCTCAGCAGGTAATTCACTTCTAATTAAACTTTGAAAAGCTGAAAGATCCCTTTCTTCACCGGAGATATAAAATTTTTCAAACCTTAAAAAGTGATTGAGGGGATCAATTCCCAGAATTCTCCTCTCCACCTCTTCATTTTTCAAGTTCAATTTGGCGTTCAATAAGTGTTGTAATTCCCAGGCACGCAAATACGTATCCCCCTCACTCAGACATTTTAAATTATAGGTTCTTGCTTTCTCCCACTGCTTACTTTTATAATAATATTTAGCCAATTGAAACCATGATTCTTTGCGAAACGATTCCGATAGCGAAGCAACCTGCCATCCATCCCTTGCATCATTCTCTTTTCCAAGTTTATCTGCAGCTAGAGCATAATAATAATTTGCTTCAGGGTGATACGTATCTATACTGAGCGCAAACCTGGCATTATCATAAGCCCTTTGATAGTTCATTTTCCGGTACTCCAACTTGGCTAATTCCACTCGAGTCGGAATAAAAAAAGAGTCGAGTTCAAATGAATTTCTCAAATGATTCTCTGCTTTACTATATTGACGAAAGCGAGCTGCGTCCCTACCCAATAAATATTGACCATAAGAAGATTCTTCATCAAATCCATCGGCTATCCTTACTGGTCGATCGATTATCTGGTCATCCAATGGTTCAAAAACAGTAGAACCAATGACAACTCGGCCAATCCCCTGGTCGGCCTTCATCCCGATCTCAAATATTTCTAAAGGTTCGACATTAATATTTTCAGCATACAACACATTCCCTTCCTTATCGAAAAATGTAATTGTATCTTGAATAAACTCGACCCCCATGCCTTTTAGGATAATCATATTTCCGGAGGTATTAACATCAATTACCATTCTCTCGTCTGCATAACTTATGGCTTCCAGCCCCTGGAAAGGATACCACATTTCTGTCCAGGAATCACTCTGCATTGGTTGGAATCCTAATTGCTTGAAAGGAGTGGAACTACTGGAAAAACCATTTTGATTAAATAGCCTCCCACTCTGAATCTCTACATACTGACCGGCATTATCCGTCAATAAATCCTCCCATATTTGTCCAGCTTCAGATAATGCCCATAGAAACACTTTCTTACCAATTTTATCGTCTCTTTCCGCGACATGGATCATTCCGTAAGCCCCATCTCCGTACAGTGTGCCAAAATAATTGGTTGTTTTGCCTAAGATGTGGAAGGATTTGGATCCTCCAAAATCATTTTCTTTATATTTTGAATAATCCCGGTCTTTGGCTTCACTCAAAGGCCATGAATGACTTCTGCCATCATGACCTATATAATGCGTGCCCGGATCAATAAAAGTCAAATCACTCTGTGCTTTTACAGCCAGGTTCATCCAATGATAGTAAGGTTGCTCTATATCTGTCGAATTATACCAATTAACATTGGTCTCAAAGAAAGCCTTGTCCTTTGGCAATCGAATTTCAACTGTCCAATAAGTCCGGGTCATTAAATCCAAATGGCTGATGTGACAGCTAACACTACCATCACTATTTTCTTCAATAATATAATCTACAGGTGTTGCTACAGAAGGAGTATGCCCTATGATTCCAAAATTCATTTCCAGACCACCACTGGTCCACGCCCCGCGCATAGCAATATCACGAAATTTAACTACATCATTTTCGTAAATAAATGGCCTCTCATTTATCTTATCATACGCTGACCAGACTTTCCCTCCAATCTCCGGAAATATTTCAACTCGAATGAAATCATTTTCCAATTCCACAATTTTCCATTCCTCCAATATGGGTTTATCCGTAAATCCATCATACCGAAAAAACGGATAGCACTTTTCAAAGTCGGGAATGGGATTCGGATCTGAAAAAGGATAAGTCAAAATCTCCCTTTGATATTCTTTAATTATAGCATTGTTTTGACCAATACCTATTATTGCATAACCTGATATTAGCACAAAAAACAATATCTTTAGCCAAGACTGCATAATTCCTTTTTTCTTTTAAATTAAATGGTTACTCCTTCACATATACAATATATCTTAAAATATTGAAACAGGTGGAGAAATACCGCTCTAAAAATGGTGTGAATCAAGCTACTATATTAGAAACTCTAGGTATTTATATCCCCATTTCCTGAGATTTAAACTTGAAAATTATCGTTTCAATACCGTCACCTTACCGAGGTGTAAAAATCAAAAGATTGGGCTACCGGGAATAAACAAAATGCAAAAACATTACTTATTTGAAACTATCAGATAGCCCATATAAGTACAAATAAAGTATTTACGTCGATTAATTTCGTACCCCATCATCACCTAATTAATATCAATTTCTTTGAGTGCCTATACAATCAACTAATTCTTCGACTCTCTTCAAATACCAATTGCAGATCACAGAATTATATTCAATACCACATTGCGTTTCAAAATTCGTTTTTTTCAATTCCTCAGCCATTGGAGCAGTAAGGATATCGTAGGCATCCCAACCCGGTTTTTGAAGCTTTCGAACAACTTTCGGTGGGAGGAAAGACTTTATTCTATCCTTTATCTTTTGTTTAAATATATCCCGTTCGGTAGCTTGAAGCTCACTCTCAAAAAGGATCTCATTTTTCTCAAACAACTTTTCCAGAACCTTGTGGTACAAATACTTAAAGTTTTTGTACTCCAAAGGCAAAGATTTGAAAAAAGTAACAAGGTCCTTATCCCATAAAGGCATTCTATATTCATAACCAAAAAAATCGTAGACACTTGCCGAATTTATTACAAACTTGGCCTGCCTTTCTTTTAATATCCAATCTTCATATACAGAATAGGATTGGGTTTTATCGAATGAACCTAATTGCGTTTCAATCAAATCGTAAAACTTGTTCTTCCCTTTAACCCTGGAAAGTTTATAATGATTTTGATAAATGGCATTGATAACTTTGCCAATACCATCATTTTTCCTGAAAATTCCTTTTAAATGGCTACCGGCAATGGAATCACCTGAATGGCCAGAAATAAATATTGTATTATCCGGCACCAACTTTTGGTCCTGCAAATACCTAATCGCAAAATAATCTTGCAAATATGGCATTGAAGATAATCTACCAGAAAACCTAAAATATGAATTAAACTCATCTGAATTAAGGTAATCACCTGACAGTTTATGATTATATTCTATAAACGTCCAGGGAAATCCCATTTTTTCCGCAACTTTCCGGGAGATTTGAAGTTCTTCATTCCCTTTTCGGCCATAAGTGAAACAGGTTACATTTGAATATCCAAAATGGTTCAACATATAACATATTAATCGGGAATCATACCCCCCACTTAATGAAAGGGCAACAGGCCCGCCCCCTAAACTTCCAATAAAGTGCTTGAATGAGTCGAAAAGAAGATCTTCGAGTTTTTCTGACCGATCATGTATGGAAACGGGAACTGTATCGGTTACTCGATGAGTATAGTACGTATTCTTCTTTTTTGTGCTACTCTCTAATAATAAGACTTCTGCAGCCTCAGTCTGATATACATTTTGCAATAAGGTCCCAGCCCCTGAAGTAAAACCTAAAAGTAAAAATTCTTTGGCCCGTTTATTATTTAAACCATTCTCAATTAATTGATATGGATCGTCAGTAATATATACACCATTTACCGATTGGCTATAGAAAAGGGGAAATGTGCGCATCCGGTCTACCGCAATAATTACACTCTCCCTCCCCGAAACAATAAAAGAAAACATACCATCCAGATCAGGTAATAGTAATTTCAATTGATCAAACACCTGATATTGAAGTAAAAAATCAATGGCATCCACCCTTTCAAAATAGGTTCCTTTGTACTTTAAAAAGCCTTTAAATTGTATATTCTCTTTTGCATACCACTTAAACCCTTTATTATAAACTGTATTTATCTCAATCTTCATAATATGGGAACCTCATATTTTTACGGTCGTCTATAATTCTCATCAACAAACGGACAAATCTACGAATTGAAAATGGGTCCCATCAAACAATCCTTTGTCGCTCAATTTCAATTCCGGAATAACGAGCAAAGCCATAAAGGACAGGGTCATAAACGGTGAAGAAAGTGTACTTCCCAAGGACTTGACGAATGAATCAATCGAACTGTAATCCCTGGCAACCAGAAAACCATCTTCCCCTGACATTAACCCAGCAACAGGAAGTGGAACACACTCAATGCTGGAACCGTTTGTAGCACTAACACCTCCTTTATAACGAATCACTTCATTAATGGCTTTCACTATATCATTATCAGCAACGCCTACAGCAATTATATTGTGTGAATCATGGGCTACACTAGAAGCTAATGCTCCTTTCTTTAGGCCAAATCCCTTTATAAATGCTACAGAAGGATTAGCGGTAGTATATCGATTGACTACTACCAGTTTCAAAATATCACGATCGACATCAGCAATCAAATTTCCAGTGGTAGAATACTGGACGTGCCCTTCTATTTGGTTAGTGATAAGCTGACCATCGTTTGCCTGGATCACCCTGATTTTATTACTACCGGATGCTTCCAGGACGATGTCTTCACTGTTGATAGGAGCACATCCAAACCGATTTACGATTTCATTTTCTACCTGCGGGATCATCGTCTGCGTTCCGTCAAAAACCAATTCTCCATTGATAAAAGTAGATTTAACCTTGAAGTCTTTAACATTATCAATTACTATAAAATCTGCAAAATCACCTTCTCGCAATGTTCCAATTTCAAGATTATAATGTTCGATAGGGTTCAAACATGCTGCCCGAAGGATATCAAAAAGATCATATCCCTTCCGAAGTGCCCTTTTCACCAATTCATTGATATGACCTTCGACCAGGTTGTCCGGATGCTTGTCATCCGAACAAAACATGATCCGGTCCGGATACTCCTTTATCAATGGTATTAATGCTTCAAAATTTTTGGCCGCGCTTCCCTCACGAATGACGATCTTCATACCGTACTTCAATTTATCCAGGGCTTCTTCCAGGGTAAAACACTCGTGATCGGTAGAAATAATAACTTCACGCTCCAATCCGCCACCGCCAATATATTGTGCCGCCTGCTCTCCTTTCAGCCCCGGAGCATGGCCGTCCACCGGTTTATTGACTTCCTGTGCCGCCTTTAGTTTGGCCAAAACCTCTTCATCTCGATTAAGCACACCGGGCCAATTCATCATTTCAGCAAGGTATTTGACTTGCGGGTCTTTCATAAGAGCCCGGATATCCTTCACTGAAATCTCAGCTCCCGCCGTCTCAAAAGCAGTAGCAGGAACACAGGAAGGAGCACCAAAGTAAAATTTGAAAGGGACCTTCTTTCCGTTTTCTATCATATATTGTACACCTTCCACCCCCAAAACATTTCCTATCTCATGGGGATCCGATACTGTAGCTACCGTACCATGGCATACAGCCAGACGAGCAAATTCCGATGGTACCAACATCGAACTTTCTATGTGGACATGGGCATCGATAAAACCAGGTAGGATATATCGGTCCGGAGCTGATTCCAATCTGATGACCTTATCAATGTTCTGCTTCCTTATCTCCAGCCTTCCAGGGAATATTTCCCGGTTGCGAATGTCAATGATCTGGCCAGAAATAGTTTGGATCGCAGGTGGCATAAGGGAGCGTGTTGTTTAGTTTTTTAAAAGTAAAATTTTAATATTGATTTTTAATGGTTTTATAGTCAAATTCAGGTAAGAATCGTGATCTGTAAAGGCTAACAAGTGCTTCTTTGTTTCAAATGCTCGATTGTACAACAAGAAGTTATTCATATTTTTGAATTACCCACATATGGGTGGCAAAATCCCTATCAATAATAATGACCTTTTAGCGAATGGACTATGATCCGCTCTTCTCCGACTTCATAAACCAATCGATGCTCTTTATTAATTCTTCGAGACCAAAATCCGGATAAGTCGTGTTTTAATGGTTCCGGCTTTCCTGTTCCGGTAAAAGGATGTTCCGATAGCTCATTTAAAAGTTTTAAAAGCTTCTTTAATACACTTTTCTTTCCTGATTTTCTATGAAAAGAAATATCTTTCTTTGATTGATCAGAAAAGTCCAAATGATAACTCATTCCAGCCCTAATAATTTATCAAGATCCTCTATTTTTACTCTTGTAAATTCCCCCTTCTCAATCTGCTTTTTGCTTCTCATAATCTTTTCTACAAATTCCGGATTATACGGGGAATCTTTCGAAGGAGATTCTTTAGTCGTTTCGTTCTGAGATTTAGGCATTCCTGCTTTTTCAAACGGAATGTTCAAAGCCTTAAGCACAGCCTTGATAGCTTTGGATTGTTCCTTATTTTGTGGATGTACGGTAAGTGTTTCCATCTATAACTTTATTCGGATTCTTATTGCTAACGAGGATTGTACACGTTTTGTTCCCGTTCTCATTCCTAAAATCAATAATTACATTTCTTTTACCTGGTATTGATCATCCGGGTTCATCAGATAGGTCCTCATCGTACCGTTTTTCAATTTTTCAACCACTCTGAATCCGCGATATTCTGTTCCCCAGCTCCCGCCGAAATGTCCGTCAAACATAAAAGGGACTTTACCCTCGGTTTTTATACCGTCCTCATGGTGGTCGTGCCCGTTGAAAGCAGCAGTCACATTAGGGTATTTCTTCAGCAAGTCGTGAAATTCCGGGCAACTCACACCGTGATCTGTCCAGTCATTGGGAGTTATATGCAGGAAAATATAAATCTCACGGGCACTTTTGTATTCATCCAATCGCGCCGAAAACCAATCCATATCCGGACAAAGGTAGGTACCTTCCACATCAGAGGTGGTTCCCAGTAAAACTGACCGTTCCCCAATTGTGAAATCATGGTTTTGAGGGAAACCCCAAGTATTTTCCCATACTTCGGGCGTCACCTTATCGTGATTACCTTTTGTAGCATACAATGGTAGTTTTACTTTCGACAACGCCTTGTGGGCAGGCGTCAAAAATTGTGGCTCATCGTGAATGATATCGCCATTAAAGACTACAAATTCAGAAGGGAATAAAGCGTGATAATAATTGATCTTTTTGACGATCGTTTCAAAATATTCTTCATAGTCAGTATCCGGTTGTCCATAGTGCCCATCGGAAGCTACCGAAAAACGAAACTCTACATCATTGGCAAATGGATTGAAATTCCTGGCAAATATCTGACCGTTGGCAATAATAATCCCTCCAACGGCCATTTGGCGAATAAAATTTCTTCTAAGCATTGATCATTGTATTTAAGCTAAATATAACAGATTTACAGAGATTAATCAAAGCCAACAATCTTCTTAAAGAAAAAATTACACTACTTATTCATTTTTTTTATAAGACAAACAATCTTTTCTAATTTTTTTAAAAATTACGTCGTAGAGATAGTATATTGGTACCGCAAAGAGTTTATGTAAAAATTTAGCGTAAAAAATAAATACTGGTTTGGGTATCTATTTTTCGGTACGTAAAGAAATACGTTTTTTATTTCAATTGCTCTATAAGCCTTTAGCCACTGAACTTTACGAACTTTCGCGTTGTCAGAGGTTATTTGCGTTATTTTCTTAGTTGTTAGGTAAAGAACCGCATAGATTGCTCATTCATGAGTAATACTCAGAGTTGCACAGAGAATTTGTTTAATTGAAACACGCTCTAAATGATAATTACACTAAAAATATCGTCCATGAACCTTTTTCTTAAATGCCATTGTACTACCTCATTATTCATTGCATTGATTCTCGTCATACCCTTATCCATCACTTACACACAAGAAAAAACCGGTAATATTGTAGAGTATTTTGGGAAGGAAAAGATAAACGATATCAGTGAAGGCGAATTAGTACATGTTTTTGACCATGGGCTGATATTAGATTTTAATGCTATCGACAATCGATCGTCTACCTTCCCACAAAACCCTGTATTTAGTAAATTTCTACTTGACCCCGAAAAAACAATAAGGGATGGCGAAATATTTGGGATAGATTATTTAGGAGAAGAGATGCATTGGAAGCTTTTACAAACCGACAGTACACACACATTCCGAGACCGTTCCCTTCGATCAGGGTATTTATACCTTGAATTCAATTCACCAAAAGATCAAATTTTGTTGTTTGAAGGATCAGGACAAACAGCCACCTTAATAAATGGATTACCACATGAAGGGGATCACTACGATTTTGGTTGGAGTCTTATTCCGGTAAAAATCAAAAGAGGAATTAATACTTTTGTTTTATCACCGGGTAGGTTTTCAAGAATGCGGGCGCGCCTGATCAAACCGGAAAATCCTTTATTACTTACTTCCAGGGACATGACTTTACCCGATATTTTGATGGAAGAAGAAAAAGAATACGTAGGTGGAGTCAGAATGGTCAATGCCCTAAATGAAAATGTAACGGGCTACTCCATAAAAGCAACTATTAAAGGCAAAAATTCGATCACATCCATCCCGGACATTGCACCTTACCAGGTCATTAAGATACCATTCAAAATACCGTATACAAAGGCTGAGTCTGGGATATCCGAAGATTTAAAGATCGAATTGATAGATAATGGAAATAAGGTTATTTCTACCATTTCACAACCGATTCAGGTTAGATCAAATAGCAAACACCATAAAAGAACATTCATAAGTAAGATCGACGGTAGCGTACAATATTTTAGTGTTGCTCCGAGTACTCAACCTAATCAACAAGGTGAAGCACTTTTTCTGTCCGTCCACGGTGCTTCAGTAGAAGCTGTAAACCAGGCAAACGCTTATGATCAAAAAGACTGGGGAAATTTAATAGCACCGACCAACCGGCGGCCCTTTGGTTTTGCCTGGGAAGATTGGGGACGATTAGATGCCATGGAAGTGTTGGATGAAGCTACAGAAATTTACCAACCAGACCCGCAAAAAATATATCTAACCGGACATTCTATGGGTGGCCATGGTACCTGGTATTTGGGAGCTACTTATCCTGACAGGTTTGCGGCTATTGCCCCCTGTGCCGGGTATCCTGACCTATTGGAATATAGAAATAGTTTTATACAGAGGCGATTACGCAATAACCCAGAGCTACTACAAAGATTCGGGATTTCAGAAAAAACTGTTGAACGTATGTTACTGGAGCATGCGCCAACCCCACTGGAAAATCTAATTACTCGTGCAGGGAATCCTTCACGAACATTAAAATTGATCCGAAATTACCTTCAACAAGGTGTATATATTCTCCACGGTGAAAAAGACAATGTTGTCCCTACCTACCTGGCACAAGATATGCGTGAAAGGCTGGGAAAGTTTCATCCGGATTTCACCTACTATGAATACCCCGATGGCACACATTGGTATGGCGACCACAGCGTAGATTGGCCACCCATTTTTGACTTTTTCAAGAGAAGAACAATACCAAAATCAAATGCGATTGACCAATTCGAATTTTTTACTGCATCACCCAGTGTATCTTCAAAGTCCCATTTCATAGAAATTCTTCAGCAGGAAATACCATTCGAAATTAGTAATATCAAAGTCGATCGCATAGACAGTTTATTTATTCAGACTGGGAATACTTCTGCATTTGCTATTGATGCACCTGTGTTAGGCGACAGTATTGGCGGAATAAAAGTTGATGGACAAACCTTTGAATTTTCTCATAAAAATAGGCTTTATTTCAAAAAATCCGGCAATGAATGGTTGCTCACCAAACCATTATCCAAAAAAGAGAAAGGGCCCCATCGATCTGGAGGATTCAAGGATGCTTTCAATAATAATGTCGTATTCGTTTATGCCACCGGAGGAACAAAGGAGGAAAATCAATGGTACTTCAACAGGGCTACTTTCGATGCCGAAAAGTTCTGGTATCGTGCCAATGGGAACATCCAACTGGTAAAAGATACCGAATTCAACCCCGAAGATTATTCCAACCGGAATGTAGTCCTGTATGGAAACAGGGACAACAATGCTGCCTGGGATAAACTGCTCGTAGAATGCCCCATTCAAATTTCAAACGACAAGGTGGAATTAGACAAAGTTACCATCTCCGGAACTCAATGGGGAACCTATTTTATTTACCCCAGGGCGGACAATGATCAGACTAGCATAGGAGTAGTATCTGCTTCCGGAATGGAGGGAATGAAAGCGGCCTTTGCCAATGAGTATCTGGAAAACGGAACCACTTATCCGGATTTCCTTTTATTTGACTATTCCGTCTTAACCGAAGGAACATCAGGGGTCAAATGCGCCGGGTTCTTCGGGAATGACTGGTCAGTGAAAAATGGTGATTTTGAGTGGAAGTAAGGAGGAATTCATTTCTAATGATATCATGGGCTACAAACATATATTTCACAATTCAACTAATCTCGTCCCACTTAGCATGAAATTTTAATGGAATTCATTTGAAAGGTATGTGATTTCAATTTTCCTATTGTGGAAACCTATGAAAGAAGAGGTTTGATTTCATATTTTCGTTTATTTTCCTCCAACCATTTTCGGGCTGTCGAAATTACAATTCTCTTGATATTCTCCGGTGTCGCTCCGGACCAATAATGATTGTATAGCTTATCTACTTCACTCCAGGCCCATGATAACAAACAAAAATCCATCAACCTTTCCATTAAATCACTTCCAGAAATAATACCTACCAAATCCCGCAGATTCTTTTTTACTTCTTGCTTTTTTGCAATTTTTATGATATAAAAAATGCAGTAGCTGAAAAGTGCCTTTTTTCCATTCTTTTTTGAAATTCCAAGCTCTAGAAGTGCCTTCTCCAGGTAGTCTATAATTTCAAAATAATTAACCGGTTTATCCATCGATGCAATTATTCCTACTACCGGAGTATCGTAACCTGCTTGAAGCATTTCAACTGCCCAATCAACACACTCGTCGGGATTGAAGTCTTCAATTATCGAATAGGCGACCATTTTGTACGTTAAATCAGATATCATATTTTAATTTAACGTAGTGAATCATAAACAATATAGATTATCAATTTCACTCATCAATCACCCACCGGTTCAAATAGTGATTCGGCGTCTCTAACACTATTTTATAAAAGGGGGACGGAACTTCACTCACATCAATAACCGCTTTTTCATCACTGATATCCAGTTCTTTGACCAACAAATATTGATCCCTACCACCGGTACCAAAACGATCGGTAATACTCAGCCAAACCCTGGCATCACCCGAAGTAACTGTGCTTTCCCATCTCACATCTATTTGATTTCCTTTTTTATCGGCCATCAAATGGTGGGCTTCCGTTTCGCCGATAAAAGGGATTCCATCCAATTCCATTTTATGTGTTTTTGGAATTCGGATATCCATATAATTTGCAATTGTAGGCAGAATATCTACTACAGGTACTCGGTTTTCGATTCCATATTGATTGATATTACTCTTATTCACAACGATCCAGGTACTTCGCTCTCGTTCCGATTGCCCCCCGTGATGCTTCCCGGTTTCCTCATCCCGCCCGTGATCCGTCGTGATGACAATCATCCATTCTTCATTGAAGTTTTCTTCCCGGTATTTCACAGCCGACCAGATCCTTCCTACCTGGTCATCCATAGTCCGAATGGATTCATAAAACCGGGGATGATCTCCAAATCCATGGCCCATATTGTCGGTAAACTGCAAGTAAACCCAACTCAAATCCGGGCTTTTTTCCTTAATATGTCGAGCTGCTTCATCCGCTACCAAATTATCAATATCACGGATATACGTTGTCGCCTCATCATGGGGAAAATGAATGGTATCGTTTTCAAAATCATCAAAGTGGTAATCCATGATCAAATTTCCGGTTGCTTCCTTTTTTTCGCCTATAAGTTTTGTGCGGTTATCCAACCACGTTGAATAAATAGCTGTAGTCTTCGAAGGGTACTGTTCTTTGAAATACCGAAAGACCGTCCAATAGTGATAATTCGGTACTTCTATTCCATTTCCCCAGACGTTGTGCTTATTGGCCCAAACGCCGGTGAGTAAGCTATTGTACCCCACAGCTGATATGGTTGGAGTCTCAGAATATCCACCAGCTTCCCCTCCCACGTATGCAGGAAGAAATGCACCTACCTCAGCAATTTCGTCGAGATGCGGTGTATTTATTTCTTTTAAAACGTCATCCGATATTCCATCAACAATGATAAATACGGTCTTTTTTATTTTTTCCTGGCTAAAAAGGAATGATACAACTAATAACAAGCCAACAGTCAATACACTTTTCATCATAATTTTAATTCACTTTTTGATCTTAAGAGATTGTTTATGCCCAAAGCATCACTTCGTGGAAAATCCATCAATGGGTTACAAAAGACAAATTTAACCAAGCCCTAAATTAATTCGTATGAGGATGATATTGATTATTAAACCTGCCATCTTTGTAAAGTTCAATAATGGTAAAACCAGGGGGCGTCTCCAGGTAATATCCCTTTCCGGCAGAATTTTCATTTCCATCACCCCACCAAAATCCGCTTAATGCCCCATTGCAAAAATAACTGACGCCATTGTACCAGGCAGTGTCTAACATGTGTTGATGGCCACTCAGACAAAGTTTCACTTTGTTCCTGTGCTTGTAAAACAAAGATTTGAACTTTTCAAAGTCAGTATATTGTCCTCCTACGAAATGTCCGGTCACCCCTAATATAGGGTAATGAGACATAATCAATACCGGAGTGCTTTCCCGTACAGAATCCAAATCCTTTTCCAGCCAGGTCCACTGTTCTTTGTCCAGCGAAACACCTTTATTGTTACCATCTAATATAATAAAATGCCACCCTCCCCTATCAAATGAATAGTACCTACTGGGTATATTCAAGCGATCTACTGCATATTCTTTACCATACATATCATCATTTTTAGAAGGCGCGGCCCACCACATATCGTGGTTTCCAAGACAGCTATAGACATCATAGTCTTTTATATGCTCTCTGAATTGATCCCAGATCTCCCATTGCTCCATAACCCGAAGACGCTTTACATCGTCATATGAAGCGTCTTGAATAGAATCTCCACCATTAAGGAAAAAATCTATATCAAATTCTTTAATTTCTTCCAGGCACTTTATGGCCCGATCAGGAATTCCTGATTCCGGCCGTATATGCACATCAGTAATATGTGCAATTCGCATTACGGGCTTATTCTCCTGTTGAGAAATTGACCTCAAAAAGGCAGGAGCACCTAAAGATGCTCCTGTTATCAATCCCGATTTTTTAATCCAATCCCTTCTATTAATATTCATTCTACCAACCAAAAATTTGTTCTAAATTCGGATTCAATACCATTTGCTTCTGTGGGATGGGTCGATAATAATATTTAGGATCAACGAAGTCCCTTGGTACATTTTCCGTAATGATCGGACCTCCATTCTCCCCATTTTCCAGATAAACGGTTCCCGTTCCATCATCTATCGTGGAAACTCTGTAGTATATAAGCTTTT
The DNA here is from genome assembly GCF_021729145.1 of Membranihabitans maritimus. Classification (GTDB taxonomy): domain Bacteria; phylum Bacteroidota; class Bacteroidia; order Chitinophagales; family Saprospiraceae; genus Membranihabitans; species Membranihabitans maritimus. Next base: position 392,304 of record NZ_JAJSLW010000001.1, read on the forward strand.
CTCCCTTGCTATTTTCTTCTTTTTCTTCTTCAAAAGGAATGTCGCGGTCCTTACTTATCAATTCTATATCCACGACCCCATCGCCTGTAAGGTCATACTGACCCAATCCTGGAAAATACATCCCTTTAGGTGCTTCCATTAAAAGATTGGAGGCTGCCCAACGCATTAAATCGTTGAATCGAAAATCTTCAAAAGCCAATTCAACTCTTCTTTCTCTACGAATCTCCAGAAGAGCGCCAAGGTTTTCACTTTCAACATTCGGGTACCGTTCTTCCAGAAATGGGTCCGGATTGGCATTCGCCCAGGCCAAATCCAACGATGCTACTCCGGCCCTTTCGCGAATTGGGTTAATGGTTTGGTCAATTACAGATTGATCAATTTCATTTAATTCGGCACTGGCTTCAGCAAATATCAACAAAACCTCAGCATACCGATAAACCGGCATATCAACACTTTGGTTTTCCGTCTCAACGATACTTGTTTGGTATCCCTTTATCTGGTGGTAACCGGTAAAGTTTTTATTCAACCGTTGAATATACGGTTCAGTATCCCCGCGGTTGACCCATCCGGGATAGGCATACGAACTCATGAGCCTGTAATCCCTATTTTGAAACTCCTCTACAAAAGTCATTTCTTCATATCCCTCAATATCGGTGAAACGACTTCCATCAGTCATTAAGTAGGTTTGCAACAGTTCCCGGGTCGGACTCTGCTCATAATCGGTAAAAATGTGCGTTAAGTCCTGGCCATGCCCCAGTTCAGTATCATATATATGCGGTAAAATCACTTCAGGATTCCCCTGTAAATCTTGCGAACTAAATAAATCCTTGTAATCCGATTCAGGATTTCCGGTATTGTGAATGGCAAATAAGCCACTATTCATTATATCCCCCGAAATTTCTTTTGCTACCTGAAAAAATTGGTCAGCAGTGCTTTGCAATTCCAATTCCGGATGGTATCTCCTCCATGATCCTTCCTCCAATGCTATTCTGGCATAAACCGTTGCCACAGACCATTTACCTGGTGTGCCAGAAGGCACTTCATCCCAAACATTATTATAGGCAAATTCCAGATCGGCCATTAAACTGTCTACTACCATTGCCCGGGAATCCCTGGTTTTATAAAGGCTTTCTTCGTCCGAAGTACTCAAAGTACCTGAATACCAGGGTACGTCAGAGTATCTTCTAATTTTGTCGTAATAAAACTGGGCGCGATACATTCTTGCCAGTCCTATGTAATGATTCCTTACATTGACATCGACATTGGCTTTATCCACATTTTCCAGGAAATAATTAATGTCCCTCAATCGATTCCAACTCCATCTATCAAGCAAATTTTCCGCAGTAGGCGTACCTGTCAATATAGTCTTCAATTCTACAGCACCAGTTGTTGCTAAATTGTCAGTTCCTTGCTCCTGGTCATAGATGTACTTATCCGGCAATGACAGCAATCCATCAATGTATAATTTCAAATCTTCTTCTGATTTAAAAAACTCTTCGGGAGCAATGGAAGTTTGAGGATACTTATTCAGATAATCATCATTACATGAAAATACAGACAACCCCAAACTAAAAACTAAAAAGGTATATAGTAAATCTTTCATTGTTGTAATTTTAGAAGTTTAGATTAAGTCCAATAGATACTTTTCGTTGGTACGGATAGACCCAGGCTCGATAATTTTCGACGGCCTCCGGATCAATATATTTTTTGATTTTGGAGAATGCGTACAGATTCTCTCCTGTAAAAAATACTCGCAACCGGGAGACCTTGAACTTTTCCGTCAAATCCATTGGCAATGTATACCCAAATGTCAGATTTTTAACGCGTAAATAAGCCCCGTTTAACAAATGCCCTGTCTGCGGAATATCCAATCCCGAACCGTAATTGGCATCCGCTAACCACGATTGTAATACAGGAAAGTAGGAATCCGTGTTCGCATCTGCCAAACCGGCATCAATATATGATTGTGAATGTTGTTCACGTAACGATTCCGAGTCATCACTTCCCCGATAAAAATCCAGGTTCCACGGATAAATATTGGCATATGGCTGTTGGTAAGTACCCCAATATAAATAATGCCTCGGATAGTAGTCTCGGCGTAAAACCCCTTGCAAGAAAACAGCCAGGTCAAATCCATTCCAGGTGGCTTCCAGATTGGCGCCTACCCGGTATCGGGATGACGAATTTCCAATCACCTTCAGGTCTTTGGGCTCATCAGCCGTCTGACCTCGCTCGATTTTTCCATTACCATCCTGATCTATATATTTTGGCCATCCGGGAACGATAGACAATGCACCCCAGGGGATGATAGCAGATTCATCCAACGCTGCTATTTCTTCCTCCGTCATAAACAATCCGTCACTTTCCAATCCCCATATTTGACCTACTTCTTCACCTTCTCTGTAGTCGTCGGAAAGCAAGTTTAAATCATTTTCATACTTTGTAATCCAGGATCGAGCGTCGGAGACAATGACTTTCACCGAATAGTCTAATGGTTTCGAGCCAATAGACAGCTCATTTCGAAACTGGAGAGAAGCTTCCCATCCCTTGGTTTCCAGATCTGCATTATTTTGACTTGGAACTGATGTACCTAATACACCGGGTAGCTCCTGTCCGGCAACTAACATTCCTAATGTTTGGCGATTGAAGATGTCAAAAGTTCCCTGCAACTTGCCTTCCCAAAATCCGATATCCGCCCCAAAATTTAAGGTACTTACACGCTCCCAGGTATAATTCGTAGGGTCAATATTCAATGACGGCGCCCCTCCTGTAATTACCGTAGGTTGTCTCCCATCAATAATATATGGGGAATTACCGGCTCCTAATGTCTGTATATAGTCAAAATCACCCACTTCCTGATTTCCCAGATCCCCGTACGACGCACGTAATTTTATAAAGGGTTCTCTGTTTGCAAAGGCATTCTTGAAAAAAGATTCATCACTCAACACCCATGCAGCAGATACGGAAGGGAAAAAACCCCATCGGCCATCTTCAGGGAAGCGAGATGAACCATCGTATCTTCCATTTACCTCGAATAAGTACCGATCTTTGAAACCATAGTTAATTCGTCCAAAAGCACTTCTCGTAGCGTAAGATTCATAATCGGCCTCAATTGAAGGTTCTCCACTGGTAAGAGAGATGTAGGGTAGAGAAGATGATATAAGTATATCACGGTACGCACCAACCGTAGAATACACATAATTTTCCTGGTTAACCCCTCCAAGCACTTTAATAGAATGGTCTCCTAATGTTTTGGAGTACGTAGCAAATAAATCTAAAATGGTATTATCCAAATTTCCATTTTCTTCAGACACGCTTCCATTGCCTCCTTCAGTGCGGATATCATCCGGACCAAAGCCTATTTGATATTTTTTAGTATCGTAATGATATTTCCAAAGTTCTTTTTTAAAGCTTGCTCGCCCCGTAATAACCAAATTGTTGTCCAAAAATTTCGCTGTTGCGCTTACAATGTCCTGGAATCCAAACAAAGTATTGAGGTTGCTTCCTCCATCGACGAGTTCTGCTGCCAATCTTCCAACCTCCGTATTGGCCCAGGTACCATCCGGGTTTTTAGCCACATCAATAGGTACTTGCGAATAGATATCCAGAATGCTAGCCCGGGGCGAGACGCGCTCAGTTTGGTAAATAGAAGCGTTGTTTCGCAATTCCAACCAGGGAACCGGATCAAAATTTAATTTCGCCCTAAGACCCTTGCGATCATAGTAATCATCAGCCAATTTATTCAACCCGTTTTCATTGGTAAGGTCACCGGATAAGTAATACCCGATTTGTTTCCCATTCTCCAATGCAACCCCTCCGCTGAATGACAAACTGTGGTTATAAGAAAGGCTATTATTATTGAAGAAGTAATCGTTCCAGTTATTATCTCCCATATAGGCCCATTTAGTGGGATCATTGGGGTCAAGTCGCACCTGTTCCACAGATGGGTCTTCCGACCTCTCTTTGGCCCATCGATATTGTTCATCCGTATAATTGACATAATCCCAGGGAGTATTATCAGTAGAAATTTCTTTCACTCTTGAAAAAATATAGGGGTCGGTAACCGGCTCGGGCAAGACAGTAGGCTTTCCCCAGGCAACATAGTTACTGTAATTTATTGTCGGTTTTCCGGCACTACCCGATTTGGTAGTTATCAAAATCACGCCAAATGCAGCCCTGGCTCCATATATCGCCGCCGAAGCTGCATCTTTGAGTACAGAGTAGGATTCAATATCGTTGGGATTAATTCTCAATAGGTCATCGTAGGTAGCAGACACACCATCTATGATTACCAACGGACTTCCTCCGTTGATAGAAGTGAAGCCTCGGATATTGATATTAGGTTTACTACCCGGAGCGCCCCCTTCATAATTGATATTCAGACCAGGACTTATTCCTTGCAATCCCTGCATAACATTAGCTACCGGACGATCCTCCAATTTTTTGCCGTCTATATAATCTACTGCGCCAGAGACATTGACCTTTTTTTGAACACCGTAACCTACCACAATTACCTCTTCCAATGTCTCGGCATCGGACTTAAGAACTACTGTAATATCTTTTCTCCCATTTACCGGCACCTCCTTTGTAACATATCCTATATATGAAAATACTAAAACATCATTTTCATTGATGTCATCAAACGAAAATTGTCCATTGAAATCAGTAGCCGTACCTTTACCAGTGTCTTTAATCCGTACATTCACACCAATCAAAGGAATATTATCTTCATCTACCACGGTACCGGAAACCGAAGCCACTATGCGGCTTCTATTCAATAAATCAATTGTCTGCCTGGTCAATGGAGAAAGAGAGCGCCCGATTACTTTTCTCCTTTCCTTTTGGGCATCCTTTTCTGCCAGGATAGACTCCATCATATTCTTCATCTTCCGGAGAGATTTGATGCCCTCAGCATCCTCCTTATATATAATAATAAATTGATTTTCAAAGATCTGAAAGTCAAGATTCGTATTTTTTAGCAAAATAGAAAGCTCCGTATCTACGGAAGTCAATGCATCTTTATCGTATTCTACTTTTACATCTGACACAAGCGTCCGGTCATAGGTAAAATATACCTGGTACTTTTTGCTTAGCAATTGAATAGCATCCAGAAGCGTTATTTCTTCGCCCGACTTTGTCGGGGATGCATGCGCAGTCATGTGGCCACAAAACAATAGTAAGAATACTATTAACGCCAATGAAAATTGTTTAAATCGAGTGTTTAAATGATCCATATTTTCCAATTAATTTTCACAATAATTTTTATCTATTTTTTTAATTCGTAATAGTCTTCATGTTTCACCAAAGTTGTTCCCAACGCAAGTGCAAGAGCTTTGCCGACTGATTTCCAATCGGAATATGGCCAATTAAAATCCATTGGTTTTTGCCGCAGTATTTCGTCTTTCAGGACTAATTCCACTCCGTAGATTTGTTCTATTTCTTCGATAATTATATGTGCCGGAACATTATTATAGGTAAGTACTCCGTTCTTCCACTGGGCTTTATCTTCGAAACGCTGGTCGGTTGTTTTTACCAGTTTCTGATAAGAATCACTACTGATATATGCCGATTCACCGGCTTTCAACAACAGAGTATCTGCTGCATCGCGCTGATTATTCAGTTTGATCGCACCCTCTTCGAGAAATACTTCTTCTCTTTTCCCCCTGTTATTTACATTAAAAGAAGTCCCCAAAACTTCAATAATCATAGTATTGGACCGGACTCTGAATGGGACGTTTTTATCGTGAGTCACATCAAAAAATGCCTCACCCGAAATTGAAACCTCCCGGATTTGATCCGAAGAAGATAACCAGGTGAGCTGTGAATTGGCATTGAGCTTAACTTTACTTTGATCGGGTAATTCAACCTCAAGGGTTTCACCATTCGAAGTGCTATAGACAATATTATCGCTTTGTGACGGCCAAAAGAAATAAGCCAGAGCGACAACAAGTATACTTGCTGCAGCGGCCACTCTCCATATGATTCGGGGCCTGTTCCTTTCTCCTATTGGTTTTACAAGAGCTTGCTTTTCGGAGATGAACTCCTTAAGTTCGAAATCCAAAATTTTATCGAGATAAGCATTTGACTCTTCTTTATTACTCAGTTTGAGAAATTCTTCATATTCGGACCTGGTAATGGTCTCATTCTTTAATTTCTTATGTAAATACAGCAATCTTTCTTTATCCGGCACTACTTTTATTTTTTCATTTTCAAATCCACATACACCTTAATAGACAAAAATGTAGCGGGGGTAGGCCTAGAAAATTGTAGATTTTCTTTAGATTTTATTAACTTACTGTTTTACAGCTCCTTACTAAATATATACTTAGAGATAAAAACATTGATTATTTAGTATATTGTCGTTTGTGCTAACTAGTTCTCAATTTCTTAATACCTAAATATTTTCAAACCGAAATAATATTATTTCCTTTGTATAATATTTTAGTATAAATATCGACGTACCGAATTGCATACCTATAGTGTTGATTTGTAAATTTTTAAGCTAAATGAAAAGAGAAACACTAGATCATCTGGTTCACGAGCACCGCAAGGGGCTATATAAATTTATTCTCAGCAATGTAAAAAATACAGAAGTAGCTGAGGACATGACCCAGGATGTTCTTCTACGTGTTACACAAGCGGTCCAACGGTCAAATGAGATTGAAAACTTTAGGGCATATTTATTTAGAACAGCCAAAAACCATGTTATTAATTACTGGAAAAAAGCATCTAAGTCCCAATCCCTTAAAGAGCAATACTGGAATGATATACGACAAATTAAAGCCCTCCGTACAAATCCATGTATCGACCTGGACCGTGAAATTATTTTCAAACAATTGGAAAGCCAATTAACGGATCAACAGCGCAAGATCTTTTTCCTTAATCGAAAAGAGGGCCTTTCCTACAAAGAGATCTCCGAACAATTGGATATTTCCAAAAGTACGGTAAAAAACCATATGCTACTGGCGCTCAAAGTGATTCGGAGCTACATGGATAAAAACTACGATAAGCTGATTATACTGCTGTATATTGTTTTAATTAACCTGTAACGGGATTACCTGAGACGGTTCATTGTAGCTATATTTCTCTGCTTTGGAATACTTCCCATACTTTTCCCTGTTCTTGGGTATTTAATCAATATTCTTTTCCATGAATCTTTTCAATGTCTCTATACTTTTTTCGAATATTTCAAACAACATGGGCATTAAATCTCTTTTATAATTCAACCCACTATACAATAATCAGTTATACCATTTACAACCCAATAGTTATAAGTCTTGCAAGAAGTTGCAAAAACTCATTCTCTATATATTCTAAAGTGGTTATTTACTTTTCACTACTTGCAGTATTCTTCTTGATGGACCAGGGTTTTGAATATGTTCTCACCCTTTACTTATATCCGGAGCAGGATTTTTACCTTTATTAGAGGTGTGGTTACAAATATTCTAAGCAAGTACAGTAATAGTTATCCTGCATTATATATTGATCGATTGACATTTCAAAAGAAACACATAGGCGTCCTGACTACAAAGAATTCAGATTTAGCCTGTACCAAAGCTAACAAATGTGAGTAATGGATAAGAAACAAGTCCTAATTTTCACATGATTTTTTTCTTTTTCAAGTGTATATGCTTTGGAGAGAGCGCTAAAAATTTTCGAAACCCTGGATTATTGAACGTAACCCCATTGACAAATGGGATCAAATAGAGTAACGCTTTATTTGGTGAAATAACCTCGACTTCCTTGTCGGGGTGGGTGGGACTTTTTCGATACGAGTTTTGCTTGGAAAGCATAAAATGCTCCCGTGAAATATCGGGATGCCTTTTTGCCATCAGGTTTAACTATGGGGCTTTTGTTTCGTTTTCTTTGGGCACGCAAAGAAAATGAAAACAATACACAATAACTTGATCTTGAAATTATTATGGCCAAATTGAAAGATTCACCTTAAACATTTTTCCGTTAACAAAGTAGTGGTTTCAGGGGAAAGCTAAACTAGATCAAATATAGGGATACACCACATTACGAAACTTCTACTCAAGAGAAATTAAATTAGCCAACCCTTCTAAAAAAAATCATACGTATTATGAACACCAAGATCACATGATCAATTGACAAAGAACTGGTAGAGCGTTCCAAAAAATACGCAAAAGAAACGGGAAGAAGCCTATCTCACATTCTGGCTTCATACCTGGAAAACGTTACGAAAAGCCAAATTGATATTGGCATTCCACGTAAACTACAATTACTTATTGGAGCAATAAATCTCCCGGAGGATTTCGACGAAGAAAAAGAAAAGGCAGAATACCTTTCAAAAAAATACGTATGAAAAATGTGTTTGTTGAAACCAATGTAATCATTGATTTGCTCGCCAATAGGGTTTCCCAAAGCAAATATACCACATACATTATAATCTCGATGAAAAATCCAGAGTTGCCTTATTCACCTCACCCCACTCTAATGCTACCGTTCACTATTTAATTAAAAAATACACAAAGGAAAAAGAATTGCGATCCATCCTACGGTACCTTCTGTAATTCATTCACCCTATATCTATTGACAAGCCAACTTTGATAAAAGGCTTAAAATCTAATTATCCAGACTTCGAAGATGCTTTACAAATCATATCTACTGAATCTATAGAAGATATGGAATTAATAGTTACCAGAAATCTTAAAGATTTCAACGCATCTCCCATTAAAGCGGTCTCTCCCAGAGAGGCATTGACTTTTATCTATTAAAACTATACTATCAGAGAATTCGCATATAAGTAAAAATTTTGTAATTTTATTGCTTTTAAAATAAATATTTCAATTACAGATGAAAAATAAGAACAATGTGTCTTTTTATTTATTCTATGGAATTGTATTTCTTTTAGCTGGCATAGGTGCAATAGGCCTATTATTTTATATTAGTTTGGGAGAAAAGAAAATTACATTTGAAATTTTGCGGAAAGGATTATTATTTGGTGTCCTGTTCGGAATCGGAGAAGTATTTTGGCTTAGAGGCCAACTGGATAAGTTGGTAAAAACTAAAAAAAATAAAATCCAGAATATTGAAAAGTTCTTCATTGATTCCGGAGCAGGATTATGGGTCACCATTGCTATGTTTGCACCCTGGGTGCTTTCCCATATTGGTATCTATTTGTCGATCACATTTCTTCGAAACGTTGCTAATTCGCAAATATACATCTGGGGATTTTTGGTATCCACCTTGTTTGGTATTCTAACTTATTTCCTAATCGGTTTAGAGGCGAATCAACAACAGTTCAAAAATTATTTCAAAAGGAATAGGATCTCATTTTGAATAGTGCCCATGGTTGTATAAACGGCAACGTACACAAACTATCAGAATAACATATTCTCTCCTGGTATGCCCAAATCAAGATCCAGTTCGTTATTAACCTTTTTTATAAAATATTTAGCCAACATAGGAGATGATAATTCCAGATTTTGATGTACGAAAAATAGCACCCGGTTAATTCCTTGTTGCTTCCAGCTTTTCAATCTTTTTATCCATTCATCCAACCGTTTATAATCACCGTCGAAATTGGCACCCGTAAACCGGACAAAAGCAATCGAATTTGTGAGTCGCATATGCAGCATATCTCTCCTGCCGGCAGCATCAGTAATAATATGGGATACATCCTTTTCTTCCATTAATTTATACAGTGGTTCCATATCGGTATTACCATTGTACCAGTCGGGATGTCTGAGCTCCACAGCAAGTGAAAATTCTTCTGGCCACTCCCGGATAAAAGCCATTAAATCATTGTAGCTTTTAGGACTAAAAGTGGGATGCATCTGGAGAAAAATCGTAGACAATTTATGTTTTAAATGAGACATCTGGTTGATATAGCCTTCCACTTCTTCGCTGGTATCCTTCAACCTTTTGAAATGACTAATCCGTTGGATAATTTTGGGTGCAAAACGAAAATGATCCGGTGTTTTTGCATACCAGTTTTCCACTACTTTTGTAGAGAAACGGCCGTAAAAAGTAGCGTTCAGTTCTATACTGTTAAATTGGCGCGAATAATACGTAAGTTCATCTTTTGTTCCCCGCGGATAAAAGTTTTTCAAATCTTTGCGGTTCCACTTTGCACACCCTACATACATTTCAAATTCTCCGTTATCTGTCTCAGTAAGAACGGCTTTGGTATCCGGATGATCCGGGGGCAGGGTAAAATCAATATTCCCTGGGTCATCAACTTTTCCAAATTTCATATTCTATTTGTTTTGTTGTATTTGCAAACGAAATTACTTATTTTTAGGTAATTCGCGGATCGGCCTCTTCGTTTTAGTGGCGGTGAATAAGTTTGACACGGTTTTATGTAACACAAGCGAACTATTGTAATCCTCCAACAGATCAATTAAAAACAACTTAAAAATGAGCTCTTTAAAATTTCTTTATTTTTTATTGTTGGGACTGTTTATTTCAAGCTGTACCCAACAATCACCCGATGCTCAACAAATAAAATTTCAGTTTGCTGTTAATAATGGAGGAATTACCCTCCCCGATAGTTTTCAGGCAGTGGTCGTAGCTGACAGCGTGGGTGCTGCCAGACATATAGCAGTAAATGACAATGGAGATATTTATGTGGCTTTACGATCGGCGCAAGACGGTAATGGTCTGGTTGCACTGCGGGATACTAACGGTGACGGGAAAGCCGACAGCACTGCCTATTTTGGTGAATACACAGGCACGGGGGTAAGAATTCACGACAATCACCTGTATTTCAGTTCCACCACAGCAGTCTACCGGTACCCTTTGAAGGATGAACAATTGGTCCCCGAAGGTGAGCCCGAAACAATTATCTCAGGATTTCCCGATCAAAATACCCACGCAGCCAAATCATTCACTTTTGATAACGAAGGGAATATCTATGTCAATGTAGGTGCCCCTTCCAATTCATGCCAGGAAGAGGCGCGTACTCCTGGTTCCTTGGGAATCGAGCCCTGCCCCCAACTTGAACGGCAGGCTGGAGTCTGGCAATTCAACGCTACGAAAACCGGCCAAACCCAGGTGGATGACGGCCATCGGTATGCTACGGGCATAAGAAACTCTGTTGCATTGAGATGGAGTTCCACCGCCAATGCCTTATACTCAGTGCAACACGGCAGAGATCAGCTAAGCACCTTATGGCCGGATTACTTTGACAACAAACAATCGGCATTATTACCATCGGAAGATTTTTTATTAATAAAAGACGGATCAAATTTCGGATGGCCTTATACGTATTACGACTGGCAAAAAGATCAAAGAATATTAGCACCTGAATATGGAGGAGATGGTGAAAAGACTCCTGAAGCAGGGAAGTACCAAGATCCTATTATGACTTTTCCCGGACACTGGGCACCTAATGATGTATTGTTTTATTCCGGTGAACAGTTTCCGGAGTCATATGGAAGCGGTGCTTTTATTGCATTTCATGGCAGTTGGAACAGGGCTCCGGAGCCTCAGGCCGGGTACAAAGTTGTATTTGTTCCATTTTCAGGGGAACTACCCTCCGGGGATTATAAAGTTTTTGCCGATAATTTTGCCGGGAAAGAATCTTTTACTTCCCCCTCTGATGCCAAACACCGCCCAATGGGATTAGCAGTGGGACCGGATGGATCATTATACATCACTGATTCGGCAAAAGGGAAAATATGGAGGATCCTATATACTGGAGGGGAGGAGATGATGTAGAGGGATAACTGTAAACGATATAAAATGAATGTAAAAAACCCGGGGAAACGTATTCGCCCGGGTTTAAATCAATCTACTACCACTATAAATTTATTGTTCTTTGGGAATTATCTTTTAATTAACGGTTTCTACCCCCTCCTCTCGGGCCCCTTTTCCTCCGTTCCTGAAATCTTTCCTTCATAATTTCTTTATACTGCTCCATTTGTTCTTCAGACAGGAACTCACTCATTGAAGCTTCCTGTTCTTCCCGCAACTCCTTGAATTCTTCTCTCATCGCCTGGCGATCTTCACGTGCACCTTCCCTTAAATCCTTCATTTTTTCGCGAAATTCTTCATTGAGCTTCTTCAAATCCGCGACCTGATCTTCTGATAGTTTGAGTTCTTCTGCCAGTTTTTCATAATCAGGACCCTGGTCACCTCCTCTCTGTGCAAAAGAATTTTGAAAAGAAATGAGAGTAATAACTAAAACGGCTGCTAATACGATTACTTTTTTCATCTTTTAATTTTTTTTATTTAGTGTTAAGATGAAAAAAGTGGTAGTTGGTTTAATGGGATTTTATATATGAAAGCTAAAAATCTGTTAATATTAAAGTTCCTCCAATACCGAAGTTCCCTTCCCCTTTCCTCCAGAAGTCCACTCCCAGTCTTCCAGAAGTTGAATTTTACCATTAGCCAGGACAACTGGTTTTGAGTGACAAATTCCAGTTTTTATTTCACCGTGTTTATTGACCTGGTGGTATCGCATATCGATATTTCCCCGGGGATCAACCAGTCCAATTAAATGGCCGGCGAGAATATTTGCACCACTATATTTACAAGTGAGAATATTACCTTCCTGGCTGTAGTGAAAGATAAGATCTTCTGAGACCTCCCCGTTTTTAGAATTTTTTAGCGGACGGAATTTTCGATTATTGTAATTCAATATTTTATAATTCCTTGATCATGATGTTCTTGAACTCGACATAATTTCCGTGATCTTGAAGCGCTAAATGCCCTTTTCTAAAAGTACCAAAACCCTTATCTTCCCATTGTTTGAATTTACTATCCGCCAACATTTCCGCCCATTTATCCGTAAACATTTCCGTCTCGACCACTTTAGTCCCATTGAGATAGAATGTGAGCTGGCCATCATTTAGTTTTATCTCAGCAGTATTCCATTCTCCCGCCGGCTTAACCGTCTCCGGGGTAGCCGTAATCAAATCGTATAGGTCCCCAGCCCGATGCGTTACTATTTTAGCATCCGGATGACAAGAGTTATCGAGTATCTGCATTTCCGGTCCGGTATGATAGGTCTTTTCATTTCCTTCCTGAACATTAAAAATAATTCCTGAATTTCCACACTCTGATATTTTCCAATCCAGCTTGAGGTGATAGTTTTCAAACTCGGAATCCGTCAGAAGATCTCCTCCCTGGTCACTTTTTTCCGGGTCAAAAACTAATTTTCCATCCTTCGCTATCCAGTTTGGCCCTGCTTTTTCTTTATTAAATGTGTGCCAACCATCCAAAGACTTCCCATCAAATAATAATTTCCAACCATCATCCTGTTGGCTTTTTGTCAATGTATTTTCGCTTACTTCATTATTCATATTATCTCCCATACCCGCTTCTACTGTATCCGAAGAATTACTTTCGGTATTATTACACGCGAAAGCCAAAATTGTTAACATGCTAAAAGCCAAATATTTAATTACTCCTTTCATAAAATTGTGGTTTAATTGGTCCCTTAAATTCCTTTTTAAATTATTCTACAAAGTAAATTAATTATTTAAAAATCATAAACGAAATCCGTGAAATTCTTTGGCGAGTAGCAGTTTTAAATTGGCCAGCACAATTTCTCCCATTGTATGACATGAATCAAAAATTTTGCTCTTGTGGTGGTAAGCTAATTCTTCTTTCAATTGATCTACCTTGGCTCTAAACGAAAGATCATCATCCACCATTTTCTTGAGCAGCATATTCAGTTGATGGGCAGAGGTTTTTGCCCTTGCCGCAATGAGGCTTCGCTCTTCGATTTGGTATTGTTTCACAGCCTCCGGGGCCATGTGTTTTATTCCCAAAAAAATAATCGGATTGTTTTCCTTGAAATATTGCGGCATGTAGAAACTCTTTCTTCCTTCATAGCTCTGCTGGTCAAAATCAATAGCCCTTATTCGATATTGGTTGCCCTCAATATCGGGTGTAATATCTATCACAAAATTGTAGGCGCGCATGTCACCCAATAACCGGATAAAGCACCGTTCATTGAATTTAACAAATTCCTTGGCAATACGCGTCTTATCAAAAGTGGTAATATCCATGTGGTAGCTCATAAAATCATCCCCCGGTATACCCGCAATATGTTCCTCGATCAGTGTATCTTTGTCTACTAAATAAGTTATTCTATTCGGGGATAAAATATGCTCCAACTCCAGCCCGTAAATTCGCGAAGCATCGGCCACCTTTATATAAAAATGATCGTAATTATCATTGAGCTTATTAATAATTCGTACCCTAAAAGGCTTTGTGTTTCCAAAAGTACAAAAATCGATTCTCGCTACTGAAAGGTGTTCCATTACAGAGAAATCTCCATCTGTTTTCAGAATCGCGTATATTTTAGTCAGGGCCTCGTGCAAATCCTTTGTATCAGACTCCTCAAAGAAAACGGTTTCCCACATGGTCTCTCTTCCGTGGAGGTCAATAAGGGGTATGGACGAAGTAAACCTGTGCAACTCCTGGTATTGAATAGGTAGCGAATGATTACGGCCATACTTCTTCAGGTAAGAATCCAGGCCCTTGCTTATCTCAAATGGTACTTTCTTCCTTGAAGGAACATCTCCGATCATATAACTCAGTTAGATTAAAACTAAATCCGGGTACTTCCGGACACCTATTTAAATCGTATTTTTGTAAAATAAGTTTCTAAAAACCCGGTTAACGGGATAAAATACAGATCATAGTTTCCGTTTTAAGCGGATTGAATGATTAAGTGAAACAAAAAACCGTGCCACAAAAATTAATTACTTTAGTCGTCTAAATATACATATATGGAAAATGAAAAAGAAGTAAGCTTCTTGCCCCTTGGAAAAATATTATGGCATTACAGGAAACTGTTGTTACTGACAGTTTTTATTGCCACTGTGGCCGGGGCTATCATTTCATTTTTACTCCCTGTTTACTACCAATCAACTGCCACAATTTACCCTGCGGAAATAACCTATGTAGAATCAACAGACCTCATATATCGTCGCGGTAACATCACCGAATTCGGAGATACTGAAGAAGCGGAACAAATATTGGAATTATTCGGGTCGCAGGACTTTAAAATGAAAATTATAAACTCTAATCAATTATTTGACCATTACAACATCAAAAAAGATTCAAAAACTTCCACCCATACAATACTCAATAAATACAATGGACTTATACGAGCTGAAAGATCGCGTTTCAATGCAGTAAAAATTTCTGTGAAGGACCAATCACCTGAAATGGCAGCAGAAATTGTAAATACTATCGTAGAACAACTGAATCTCTTTAGAAATAAAGTAATAAAAAAGCGAATCCAGTCCCACTACTCTGCTGTACAAAAGACCAAAGACAGCCTTCAAAATAAATTTCATTTATTAAAGGATAGTATCTTTAAATTACAAGAGATTGGCCTGGTCAGCCAGATAGAAAGGGCGTCTTTATATGAAGCCTCTGGAAATGTAAGAGGTAATCAGGCTGCAATCAGTGAAATCATTAGTGTGAATAAAAAATACGGTAAAAAGTTTGATTTTATCGAAAATGAAATTGAATTTATTCAATCTCAGATACACACAATGGATAAGATCTTACTCCAAATGAAAACCAATCTGGCTCCCAACTCATCACAACAGTTTATATTTGAAAAAGGTAACGTCCCGGACAAAAAACACAGCCCCAAAAGGTCACTTGTCGTTTTATTTACCATTTGTATTTCTGCCTTAATTGTTGTGATATATTTAGTTTTCAGAACCTGGTGGCCTGAATTAAAAAATCGACTGGAAACGTAATTAGAACGTGAATGGTTTTCCCAAAATATCAAAAAAAGAAATAGTTCTCGTATGGGGCTTAGCGATAGCAATAATCTATTTTAGTTTGAGAATAGAAAAACCCTACCTCACGCTATTGACTATATTACCTATCCTTACTTATTTAGTATTTTTTAAAACCGAAGCTCTTTGGTGGGCCATTATTTTATTTACTCCTTTATCCATTAACCTGGAAGAATACCTCAATGATCAATTAGGGTTGTTCATACCCACGGAAATAATACTGGCTTTGTTCTTTATACTTACACCGCTTTATTTTCTAAAATATCCTCCGGAGAAAAAATTTCTTCAGCACCCCATTTCTATTATTGTACTATTGATGCTTTCCTGGGGGCTGCTCACTTCCATCACTTCAGAACAAGTTTTTGTAAGCATCAAAAACTGGGTTTCACGAACATGGTATGTTTTACCACTTTTTTACTTAGGCAGCAAAATACTTAACACCACGCAAAAAAAAGAAAGGGTTTTGCTATTGTATACAATTTCATTTTCTGTGGTCGTACTGTATACTTTTTTGCGTTTGTATATGAACGGATTCCCCGAAAAAGCATCCCAATGGCTGATGCAGCCTTTTTTCAAGGACCACACCATACTTGGAGCTGCATTGGGGTTAACGATACCATATGTCTACATGAAGGTATTTGAACAACCTATAAAAACCGGACCAAAGGCATTTTGGATTTTGGGAGCTATTCTATTTACGCTTGTTCTCATATTCACTTATTCCCGTGCAGCTATATTATCCCTGGTAATAGCTGCAGCTGTTTACTTCATCGCCAGACTAAAAATATCGCTCAGGGTAATTTATTCCTTTTTAGCCGTGGCTTCCATTCTATTGGTTATAAATCGGCAAACACTTATTAACCAACTATCCCAAAATAAAGCAGAATCCAGTGATCAGGTCGTAGAAAATATAGAATCTATAAGTAACATCACTACTGATGCTTCAAATGTGGAGCGCATAAACAGATGGAATTCAGCCCTGGAAATGTGGAAAGAACGGCCTGTTTTTGGATGGGGGCCCGGAACATATCAATTTAATTATGCCCCTTTTCAAAATTCTAATGACCTTACCATAATAAGCACTAATTTCGGCGATGTGGGTAACGCCCATAGTGAAGTGCTTGGAGCTCTGGCTGAATCGGGATTACCAGGTGCTATTTTTATGGTTTTATTTATTCTATTTGTGATTTTCTTTGGGTATAAAAATATACCACTAACTACGGGCAAAGATAAATTGGTATTAACTTCTTCTTTACTTGGCTTCATAGCTTATTTCGCACATGGAATGCTCAATAATTTCCTGACCTCCGATAAGGCAGCTGTACCCGTTTGGATTTTTGCTTTAATAATAATTTTGTACGACATTAAGAATAATTAAAGATTAAATAATAGTTAAGTTTTGTATTTTTTATCATTTTTGCGCTTTGAACAACTTCAGCAATAAATGAAAATAAAAGGCATAATCTTTACAAACCTTATTCTTTTTTGTACTGCAACTGGTATCATTTTTAATACTGATATTTATGGTCAAAAAGATTCAATTAAAGACAAGCCGCTGTTTGCTGAAGGTAATGGCATTAGTATTGTTTCTAAAGACAGTTTATACAAAGTAGATTTTGGATTTAGAATTCAAAATCGAGTTGATATAAATACAGAATCGCTCAGCGATTTTACTGTGCAAAATATCAGTGCCCAGGTAAGACGGTTCCGTTTAAAGTTTGATGGGTTCGTTTACGACCCGAACCTTACTTACAAAATTGAATTATCTCTTTCGGGTCGGGATCTCGGCAATACTCCTGGCAGAGTACCTCATGTTATAAGAGATGCTGTAATCAAATACAGATTTAACAAATTCTTTCAAATCTCTTTCGGCCAAAATAAATTGCCGGGGAACCTGGAACGATTAGTCTCTTCGGGAGATCTTCAATTAGTAGATAGATCTATAGTAAACTCACTACTTAATATTGACCGGGACATCGGATTCCAGGGTAAGTATACCATAAACCCAAATTCAGATAGATTATTGATATTACAAGGTGCAATAACTACGGGTGAAGGAATGAATCGAGTGTTAGAAGTTAATAATGGTTTATCCTATACTTCTCGAATTGAATATTATCCCCTGGGAAAATTTAAATCCGATGGCGCGTATTTCGAAGGGGATTTGTTAGTTGAAGAATCTCCCAAGCTTATGGCAGGAATAGTATTCAATTACAATGCCTCAGCATATCAAAACGGAGGGCAAAGAGGTATCGACTTATACGAAGAAAGAAATATTCGACACTGGATGGCCGATGTTATCCTTAAATATTCCGGATGGGCAATTCAGTCTGAATTTATAAAGCGTTTCAGCAATGACCCAATAACCACATCTCCCGATGTATCAGACATCGTTTATGTTTACAACGGGCAAGGATTTACTATCCAGGCTAGTAAATACTTTCCTTCTTCGTGGGAAGTTACCGGGCGGTTCAGCACTGTGGATCCTTTGGGTGAAGTAGAGGTTTTTGAACCGCAGCAAAGGCAATGGACCATTGGGATAAGTAGATATTTACGGGACCACAATCTGAAAATTCAATCTGATCTTTCTTTAAATGAGAGAATTATGCCGAGTGGTGAAGAAAATAATAACTGGGCTTTGAGATTTCAAGTCGAATTAGGGATATAATTCTTATTTTAACATACTTTTTAAAATAAACCCCGAACGATGAAATATTTCGTATTGCTTTTGTTTCTTTTCTGCTGCTTCATTTCCCCCTGCCAAAATGTTGAAAAGGATGTAGAACACATAGAAGTTTATCACGAAAAAGGAAAGTTTGGCGGATGGCCGGCTAATTTTGGCATTTGGAATTGGGGCAACGAAATTCTAGTGGGATTTGCACAAGGCTCATATAAAAATCTTGGAACCGAACGCCATAACATTGATCGTGAAAAGCCTGAATACCATCTTATGGCCAGAAGTAAAGATGGAGGTAAAACCTGGGCTATCGAAGATCCTGCAAGGGATAATAATGGTGCTTTATTTGTACCGGATAACGGAAGCTATCACGGTGTGGCACGCACTGATATACAATTTCAGGAAATTCAGAAGCCTTCCAACATAAACTTTTCACATTCGGATTTTGCTCTTTCTGTGAAGATGACCAACGGAGATGGAGGTAAATCTTTTTACTGGTATTCATACAACCGCGGTAATACATGGAGAGGTCCCTTCCAACTTCCTGAATTCAATGGTATGGGCACGGCCCCTCGCACAGACTATCTCATTGACAACAAAAAAACTTGCACTCTTTTCCTAACCGCACCCAAATCGGACGGTGAAGAAGGAAGAGTTATTTGTGTACGAACTAAAGACGGTGGCAAGACGTGGAAGTTTTTATCCTACATAGGCACCGAACCCCCAATTGGCTATTCCATAATGCCTGCTTCAGTCCGATTATCCGAGAGTGAAATATTGGTTACAGCACGGGAGAAAAGAGAAAATGCCAGCTATATATCCACATACTATTCTGCCGACAATGGAAAATCCTGGACTGAATGGAAGAATGCCGTGAAGGAAGCCGGAATTGGCAATCCACCTGCAATGGTCAAAATGATGGACGGGAGAATCTGCCTCATCTATGGATACAGGGCAGATGTCAAAAGCATTGAAAGCGGAGAAAAAACAAGTGACATACGCGCCAAGCTCAGTAGTGACAACGGGAAAACCTGGAGTAAAGACTATTTATTACGTAACGACGGTTCAGGAAGGGATGTAGGGTACCCCAGGGTGATCCAACGTCCTGATGGCAAAATAGTTACCGTGTATTATTTTATGGATCAGAAGACAGGTCCGGAAAGGTATATCGGGGCTACTATTTGGGATCCTCCCAAGCCATAATAGCATTGCTTTTCAAAAGAACTGATTATATTCAATTCTGTAATTTTTTACTATCTGAAAAGCCCTTCCGTTTAGCAAAAGGCTGAGACTTATACTCTGAGGGTGTAAAACCAGTATGCTTTTTAAACTGATTACTAAGTGATGCCGTACTACTGTAATCCAGCTTATAAGCAATTTCTTTGATCGACAATTCACCGTATAATAACAACTCTTTTATCCTTTCCACTTTAGTCTGGATGATAAATTGCTCAAGGGTTATACCTTCCAATGAAGAAAACAGATTGCTGATATACGTATAATTATAGGGTAATTTTTCTGAAATCAGTTCGGACCACGTTTTTAACGGACTATAATCTTCGGCACTTATTTCATTAATAATAAATGTTTTCACTTGCTCAACAACTTTCTTTTTTTGGTTCTCTAGTCTTTCGAAACCAAATTCTTTTAATTTTTCTTCAAAATTTATTAATGATTCGGCTGAAATTTCCTTTTCAAACCTCACTTCTCCCAGCGAAACATCAGCATTAGGGAGTGAAAGTTCTTTAATTATTTGCTCCACGACGTATATACACCGTGGACACACCATATTTTTGATACTAATTTTCATTCCATTTATTACAACAGTACTTTTCCAAAGAGGGTTCAATAAAAAGTTTTCACGACCGAAAGATGCAATAGATGCTCCATGGTCGGAAATATTTTATTTCCATCTAAACATAAAAAAAGCCTGTCCGGCATTTAGCGGACAGGCTTTCAATATTATTATCTCGATAATATCTACATATTATTTATGATCTCAGTTCCAAATTCTGAACATTTCAACAAAGTAGCTCCATCCATCTGACGTTCAAAGTCATACGTCACACGCTTAGAACTAATCGCTCCTTCTATTCCTTTAACGATCAGGTCAGCTACTTCATTCCAGCCCAAATACCGGAACATCATTTCACCGGAAAGAATTACCGAGCTAGGATTTACTTTGTCCTGGCCGGCATATTTGGGTGCTGTACCGTGTGTAGCTTCGAATATCGCTTTTCCATTATCATAATTAATATTTGCTCCCGGAGCGATTCCAATACCACCTACCTGGGCAGCTAACGCATCAGATACATAGTCTCCATTAAGATTGAGAGTTGCAATAACACTGTATTCTTTTGGTCTCAAAAGGATTTGCTGCAAAAAGGCATCTGCTATAACATCTTTTACGATTATTTCCTTACCGTCTTTTTTGATAATCTGCCATGGACCACCCTCGAAATCATCTGCTCCGTATTGCTCTTTAGCAACCTTATATCCCCATTCCTTGAATTTACCTTCTGTAAATTTCATGATATTACCTTTGTGAACGAGAGTCACTGAAGGTAATCCTAAATCGAGCGCATAATCAATGGCTGCACGTACAATTCTTTCCGTACCTTCTTCTGAGACAGGTTTAATACCAATAGAAGATGTTTCCGGAAAACGGATTTGCGTTACCCCCATTTCCTCAATTAAAAATTTCTTTACTTTATTCGCTTCCGGAGTACCGGCCAAATATTCAATTCCCGCGTAAATATCCTCTGTATTTTCCCGGAAAATAGTCATGTCTACACTATTGGGCTCCTTCACCGGTGAAGGAACTCCTTCAAACCATCTTACAGGCCGTACACATGCATACAAATCCAATTTCTGACGAAGAGCAACGTTTAATGACCGAATACCTCCACCTACTGGCGTGGTCAATGGTCCTTTGATAGCAACTAAATACTCTTCTATAGCATCCAGACTAGCCTGAGGCAACCATTCCCCGGTATTGTCAAAGGCTTTCTGCCCTACAAAAACTTCCTTCCACTCTATCTTTTTCTCGCCGTTATAAGCTTTTTCAACAGCTGCATCAAAAACACGTACTGCAGATGCCCATATGTCGGGACCTATACCATCTCCTTCGATAAAAGGTATTATCGGGTTATTAGGAACATTAAGTTTTCTATTTTCAATCGTTATTCTCTGTCCACTCATTATTTCGCAAAATTTTGTATGTAAAAAAATCGAGGACAAAGGTAAGATAATTTGCTTTATTTCAACACCAGGGATGCCATTATAATCTATTAAATAAGTATTAATTTGCCTATTTTCACTATTATTTTTGCCGAAAACGTAAAAATCAGAATTTTCTACAGTAAAAGGGGGGTAAAAACTTTCACAACCATCAATGTTGAATCATTAATTTTTTGATGTAATAACCATTCTGTCCAGAAAGCCTCAATAAGTATAAACCGGATGAAAGAGAAGTAGGATACAATACCATAAAGCTGTCTGACTTTCCAACAGGATACTCTTTTATCAACTGACCGTTCATATTTAAAATTTCCAAATTTTCAATTTTGGACTCCACTGGCCATTTCAAAAATACTTCTCCACTTGCAGGATTGGGGTATATTTCAACATCAGATCTACGGAATTGGTCTTGTGTATTGGTCTTTAGAAATTCAATTTTTACCTCCATAAAATTGTCTTTTGGATCTCTATCATAGTGATTATTGGGAAAAGCCACATAAATCATTTTCCTTGTTGAAAAGGAACCAACTTCAGAAATGGTTTCTACTCCCAATGGTGCTGATCCTGATTCTCCACTATAATACCATGAAGTATCCAATCCAAATGCAAAATGAGAGAGACAATTGAATCCCCAGAGGGCGTCTGACCCTAATGAAACTGTATGGATTTGTGTTTCACCACTATTCGTAAAATAAATATCATAAGTCCCATGATTGTCAGCAACTCTCCAGTGAGATGTATCCCCGTTTTCAAAAATAATGGGATTACCGATGCGAAATCCATCTGAAAGAGCAATACTATCCAATGATATTTCCGGTCTTTTCTCAGGATGTTGATTTATATATTTGTCAAAGACCTGATATATACCAAACCGATCGGAAGAACTATACCTAATATCTGTAAAAGCACTAAAATCAATTCGAGTAGTTCCAAATCTAATAGCTTTTCCATGATTTAGGGGTCGATAATTCAGAGACTCCACATACACACTGTCATAGAATAATTGAACCGAATCAATACGTTCCAAATCCCTGTTATAATATCGAACGGTATTCCCATTTGAAATAGACATCAACTGTTCCAGATCCGGATGCCACACTATTTTTTTCGTAGTCAGATTTACTGGACTGGACGACCTGAAACTATCAGGAATATATTTGTAGAGAGAGTCTTGCGTCAGGATAAATATTTCTTCAACATCATTTGCCGTCACCTCTGTCCTAACAGCGACGTCTTTTATAACAGTGTGAAAATCCATAGAATCAGATGATGTAAAATCCCAGTTAGTAAGCATGAGTTTTTTCTGATCAAAGATTAGCAAACCGTTTTGATATCCCGAAAATTCTACATTTTCCGGGACTTCTCTTTTACCAATTAATCTTCCTTGAAAATCATATCTGAAAATCGAATCGACAACAGTAAATACGATTGTAGTGTCAACAATTTTAGAATTAAAGGATTCGAAAATGGTTGGGATATAAAACGAATCAATTCTTTCGAATTGCTCATTAATCCAGTATCCTTTTAAACCTAACGCCCCCCAGAAATCGTCTCCCTGCTGTTGGTAGGTCAGGAGAAGGTATAAGGAATCAAAACCTTCTATGTCACGCACTTCACTAAATTCAAAGTTCTGATGAACAAAGTATTCCGAATCTTCAAACTCTCCAAATGCGTTTAATACCCAGGCTTTCGCTTTTTTGCAATTATCTTCAGCTCCCCCCAGGAGAATCTTTCCACTGTCCAGTTCGAACGCATCATTAAAGTACAAAGTTTGCTCTCCCGCTTCTATATGTTCCAGGTCAGAAACCTGCCCATTTCCCCGGATTTGAAAAAGGCAGAAAATCAATAGTATATCTATCCATCTAAGCAATTTACACTTTTCCTTAAGTTGCAAAATACTTTACAGGAATCTCAACAATTATTCTACTTTAACACTTTCATTACTTCAAAGTTATTTGAAATACATTATACCTATTTCAATAGCTCCAATCCAATAAATGCTAACCCACTATCTTCATTACCAGCCCGTGTGATCTCAATATTTAAATTGTTCACTGTCCCCAGGTTTCTTTCATCTAATCTCAGGGTTTTGTCACTGGGTTTCCTGGCAGCGGATCTGGCTCCTATATTTCCACTTACCAACGTTGAACCATCTCCTATGACCTTAATTTCCCACCCATTGGAAGATTCATCCACTGAGGCAAATAATACCCGTACCTTTTTAACATCGGTAAGATCCACTTTACCAAATTCTATAGCAGCACTCCCCCCTTCTATAAGTGCTAATTCTGTTTCTTCATAAACATCCTTTGTAGCCCCTTCCATAGATTGTGCCCTGAATGCAGATAGGATTGGACGTGACAAATACACCGTTTTTTGCCCCATCAAAGAAGAAGCCCCTTCAGCTCCTTTATCCTTGTAAGAAGCTGACAATACAACTACCCCGTCCTCCGTCAATTTGAAATCGCTAGAAGGGTAAATAGTACCTGACACCGGAAGCGATGCTAAGGGTTCATCTGCATCAGCAAGTCCTATTATCCACTGGATAATCTTTTTTACATCCTGAAGCGGAACATCAGGGTGTGCCGCCATGGCCACTTCTCCCCATACTCCACTTCCTCCTTCTATGACTTTGTTTGACAGATATTCTTCGGCTTCTGGATTTCCTTTATATTTATCAGATATCTGTAAGTAAGCAGGCCCGACTGACTTTTCATCTTTCTTATGGCATGATGCACAATCCAATCCCGAAATAATACCCTGAACCTCAACTTCAGGATCTGTAAATTCCTGATGGCCAATGGTAGTTGATGCCTCGTCATAACTTCCAATGTAATCCTTTTCAACTAAAACCTGATCGGTAGAAATATCTCCTGAAGCCAGACTACCGTCTTCAGAATCGGCAACAAGCACTCTATATTTGACGGGACTATTATCAAAGTAAAATTCACTATTCCCTTCAAATTCAATAGTCACATCCGGACGGTCATTTCCGGCAACCACGTGATAGTGTTGGCTTTCCACACTACTACCCTTGTCATCATTAACCTGCACAAATATATTGTGCTGCCCTGCATCAGCAAGGTTAGCAGTATACCTGGGTTCCTGTGTCGTTTCCAACTCTTCCCCGTCAACCATCCATGTGTATGTCATTGGGTCACCATCTGGTTCTGAAGAACCCGAAGCATCCAATTGTATAGCAAGAGGTAATTGCCCGGCAGTTCGATCTATTTTCAAATCGGGAATAGGAGCCCTGTTGCCTGCATTGTATTCAATTACGGACAAGCTGGAATTAGAATTTTTGGAAAACCATCCACTTCCATATTCAATGAGGTATAATTTTCCATCCGGACCAAATTCCATGTCGCTAATACTTACAAAATCCGTTTCCGCCATAAAGGGTTCTATTCTCATTAAGTCACCCTCTTCATTCATGGTTACAACCTTTATCCAGTTACGGATCCATTCATAAATAAATAGCTTCCCGTCGTAATAGTCAGCCAATCTGGTTTCTGCCGGATATTTTTCAGGATAGTATACGGGACCTGCCATGGCTGTCCTTCCTCCACTTCCCACATTGGGAAAGTATTTTGATTTTGCATAGGGGTAATAAATAAAAGCAGGTTGCGCCGGAGGCAATTCGGTCATCCCCGTATTATTTCGGGAATTATTAACCGGTTTTTCAGGATCGAATTTCAATTCGGACTCCCCCGTGTTATAATCGTATTGCCAATATGCAAAATTATCGCCAATAAAATAAGGCCAGCCGAAATTTCCGGCAGACCTTGCCTGGTTTATTTCGTCATACCCTCTTGGTCCCCTTGTATCCAGACTGTCATTTCTGGAATCAGGTCCAACTTCCCCCCAGTAGAGGTATCCGGTCTTCTGATCTACAGAAATTCGATAAGGGTTACGATTCCCCATTACATAGATTTCAGGCCGTGCTTTGTCATTCCCTTCCTCAAATAAATTACCTTCAGGTATATCATAACTCCCGTCATCATTAACCTTAATCCGTAAGATTTTACCCCTCAGATCATTGGTATTGCCGGGTGCTCTTCTTCCGTCGTATTGTTCCTTCCCCGGCCGGTCATCCAATGGAGCGAATCCGAATAAGTTAATAGGAAGGGTTTCACCTGTCACTTTATCTTTTTGATTGAATGGAGTGGAATTATCCCCAGTAGAAACATACAGGTTGCCTTTGGCATCGAAATCAATTGATCCTCCCGTATGACAACAAATATCTCTGTCTGTCTTTACATCAAGAATCACTTGCTCCGATGATTCATCCCAAACACCATCCACATATTTGAACCTGGACAGCCTGTCAACAGAAACATCTGTAGGCGAATAAAAAATATAAACCCAGTGGTTTTCTGCATAGTTCGGGTCTGCTTTAATCCCCATAAATCCGGTTTCTACATTTACATTTGGAGTGTCTGTCTCATAATATACTTCTATATGAGTTAAATCTTCTATTCTATTTTCGTCGGGATTATACTTTTTAAGTCCTCCTTTTCTCTCTGAAATTAGAATTTCCTTATTAGGTAGAATGGTGATCTCAGTAGGTTCATCCAGCCCACGCCCCAAAATAACCTTGCTAAATCGATTCATATCCGGCGCAAACTGCGTCCTTACGTCGGAATAATCGAGTTCCAGATTATCCCCTATGGCATACTCTATTCCCGAATATAATAAATCCAGAAATTCTTTCTCTTCATACGATTCCGAAGTATGACCAAACTCTATGTAAAAAGATCTCCCACCGTCATAATCGTGATACCATACCATCGGGTGATCTCCGTCGTTCTGCCCGCCTTCGTACGATGTCTCATCAATACTCACTAATCTGTTTACATGATCGGGTACTTTAATAAAATTATACCACTCATCTTCCCTGGACCATTCTTCAGGTAATTCTTTTAGAACCGGGAATTTAGGATCTTCATGTATTATCAAATCCGCCTCCTGAATTCTAGGATGGCTCTTAAAATATGCACCTACCAATTCACCGTACCATTTCCAACCATATTCCGTATCTGTGGCAGCATGGATGCCTACAAATCCACCTCCGGCTTGGATATATCTTTCAAAGGCCGCTTCTTGCCTGGTATCTAGAATATCTCCTGTCGTATTCAAGAATATTATCGTAGAAAATTCTCGTAACTTCTCTTCCTTAAAAATGGAAGCATCTTCAGTGGCTTCTACTTCAAAACCCTTTTCAGATCCAAGTTTTTGAAGTGCTGCGACGCCGTCTTCAATACTACTATGTCGAAAACCAGCGGTTTTGGAAAAAACAAGAACTTTGGGATCTCCGGTCCTGGATTTCGGACCACAACTTATAAGTAAAAAACAAAAAGTTGCTAATAAAAATAACTGATAAATTGTTTTAGCCATTGGTGGTTTCTCTATTTATGTGATATTTATTTTCCTTCATTGAATAAAAGTAAACATTGAAATGCCTGGATAGCAAACTCTAGTCTTTCTAGAATATTTTATTTCAATTTTACCGGGTGAAAGTACTAAAATGAAAGGTTTTTTTATAAATAAATTGTCTTCAGGTTAAAATTCCACATAAATTCAGCAATTTATTATCATTGGAAAAATAATCCAACAGTGATAAGAGCCTACTATAAAACCTCTGTAAAAATAAGGATAGAATTGATAATACGTTTTGTCTAAAAAACAAACAGAAATTTTGCATAAAGCCAGGGAAGTCACAAAAGAAAAATCACTATAATTTATAAAATATAACTCAAATTTGGTGACAATTCATTAAAAATTGCCTGTCAAATTCTTATTGGTATCCATTTATCAATCCTATACAACACCCCTTCTTTACTATCCTCCCCAAAAGATTCTTCCTTCGCGATCACTTCGAGGCGGAATTGTCATGAATAAAGGGATTACGAACAACCAACCTTTCCTACAATTTGGATGACATCAATATAGTCACCAGAATTGACTTTTAACTGGCCCTTATACAATTCAACTTTTTCATTCAAATCCCTTACCTCACGAATCTCGATGTCTACTGTTATTCCATCTGATTCATACTTATAAAACCTCGCTGTACCCGACATAAATTGCTGTCCAACTTGCTTCAGTTTGATTATTTTACCATCTGACATAATAAGACCAAAACTTTCAAGATTCGAGGTCAATAAATAATTTTCATTATTTAGCTCTTCTTCACTCGTAGCAAACAATCCACCACAATTGCCAATTGATGCAGCATCTTTATGCGTTTCAAGCCCGGTTATTCTCGCTGGTGGTTTCTGTATTGAACCGCCCTGATTGGATGAAGTAGAGGCATTGTCACTCCTGGCTCCGGAATTAGTTTCATTGTCCGAATTACAGCCCAAAAATGTGAATAATAATATAAAGCTAAGTCCCAAAAGTATACGGTTCATAAGTATGATTTGGTTGGTTTGTTGATTAACGACAGGTAAAGTCAAAACAAATATTATGCCCAACTTAGATCAGGGAAGAGGATAGACTCTAATTTTCACCTGGAAATAAGCCCTATTAAAGGTAAATTAACCTGGCCTTCCGTCATCCAACGGATAAGAAATACCAAAGCAATAGAAACCACCAGGCCTAAACTAACTTTAGCTAAATCCAGACCTACATTTTTCCAGGTCGAACCTGACAAGTTTCTCAATCTTACTCTCATGGCAAGTTCCCGTCCGGCTAATAAACCAATAAAAACCCATGTCGTGCTCATGGGTAAGTTGTTCAACTCTTTGAAATAAAGTAATACCAAAGAATATAAAAAGTCAACAATTGTTGCTGATCTAATATCGGCAGTATTGGTTTTTGAACGAACAATTTTTTGGATAGCACCACCCTTCGTATAAAAAATGAAGGCCAACATACCCAGTATAATTACCAGGGAAATACACAATTCCAGAAATGATACCTTTCTTGGAAGGTATGCATAAATATTGGCAAAGTCCTGAATTAACCATTGAGACCAAAGAAAGCCTGTTGCACACCATTGAAGGATAGTCCAGGTTCTTCTATTTCTATCTGAGATGTCATTATTTAGAAATTTCCTTTCAATAATATTGGTTATAGCGAGATAAACCAAAAATGCAGCACCAAAAGCTACAACATAGCCCATCATGGATTTGAACATCATATCGTTCAAATTTTTCGGACTAAAAAAGGTCAAAACCATAAAAGAAGTACTAACCGGTATTCCAATACGAGTTATAAACATCAATACCAATGGTGGAAGGATATAAAACCAACTCATTGGCTCGGGAAGTGGGTACTTTGACAAACGGGCATATGAAACATCTCCATTATTCACATACCATCCGTAAATTAGCGTCCCGGCAAGAATTGTCGCCGCAAATCCCCATAGGATATACCATTTTTTCTTTGAATTCGAATTGAGAAACGTCCCGAGTGTCTGAATTGAATCATTCCCTACAACGGCATAAGAAGCCAAAATGAACCCCACCCACATCACTATTTCAGGATTTAACATACATACGATTTATGGACGGCAAAGATACGACAAAGCATACGGACACTAATTCTTCCAATGTTAACTTAAGATTAATTTTTCCATTTAATATTACACCCACCACTCGGTACTTGACGTTCTGAAACTTTACCTCCTTCTAAAACAGCATTCAAAGCATTTTTAAAATCCTTACCTGTTATAGGAACTTCATTCCTCTTTGGTCGGGACTCATCGTATTGACCGCGGTAAGCCAACTTCATCTCTCCGTCGAATATGTAAAAATCCGGCGTACACGCCGCATCATAAGCTTTCGCCACTTCTTGGTCCTCATCATATAAATAAGGAAATGGAAACTGGAGGACTCTGGCAATTAAATTCATTTTATCCGGACTGTCATCGGGATAATTCTCCACATCATTGGAGTTTATAGCAATAAAATTCACCCCCTCATTTTTATACTCATTTGCCGCATCTACAATATCCCGGATCAAATGGATAACATACGGACAGTGATTGCATATAAAAATTATGACGGTAGCATTATTCCCCTTGAGTTCACTAAGGGATTTATCGTTCCCATCAACCGTATTTTTTAGTGTAAAATCCGGTGCTTTGGTCCCTAATGGGATCATATTTGACAGGGTATATGACATAAATTGAATTTTTGAAAATACAATTAGTAAAATTGACTACTAAGATAAGAAATTAAATCCGTCCATAGAACTTTCCCCTGCTTCAATCCATGGAGTGAAATTATAAATAGGTTATTATCAAATTGAATTTTTGTAAAACCAAAAGAATGTCATTCCCATCAATCACTTGATGCTTAATAATTGGATAAGGAATTCCCAGGTTGTTATTACACTACTAACATAATATCGTTGATCTTCATGCATGATTGTCCAATCATACTTAAATCACAAAGCCTCGATTAAAAAATGACTTTCTGCAACTCCATGCTTAATATGAAATAAATTCAGTTTATATGAGTCCAATAATACAAATGAGACCTTGATCTATAAACCTATATACTTTTTCATGTCATTACGGAATAATCCTTATGGTTATATAACAACTTATAGGGATTAAATACAGTTTTGCAATATATGGTCCTTATCTACTCTGTAAGTAATTGCGGGTTAATGCCCAACACATACCTCTTCACAACACCTATTTTTGTCGCTGTTTCCGCCCCTTTAAACCCGTCTATCATAGAATCCTTTAGATGACGTGAAGCCACTTCCGTCAAGATATCAGCTACTGGATAAAAACTCCAGTGCCATCGCTCTTCATTATAACCATCAGGCCGTTCAGCACCCTTAGCCGTGTAGGGTTGTCGAAATCCGTATTCGGGACCATTTTCCTCAAGCCAATCGTATAACCTCTTTCCCTCCCCAGACTCAAACCAACTATTGGAAAAACTATTTAAATCGATATCAGTTCCCCAATGATGCCGCGAAGACCCTGGCATAGAACTATATTTCAAAATTTTTAATGCCCGCTGGACAGGGTCAGGGGTTGTTTCGTTCAACTTTTCACCGTTCTCTATTGTAGTTTTTCCAGTCCATTTCCGCTCCCAAATCCCTTTTTGATATTCAAAATTCCGAGCAGCTGAACGGATTTGAAACACAATACCATCCTCTCTGGCAGCAGAATCCATCTTTACAAATGCACTGTAAACGTCTTTCCTGATGAACATTCCCGGCCGATCTGCATAATAAATGTCAACTTCTATAAAATTTGAGTCCTCAGAAGGTTCAAATTTTCCCATAATATATTGAATACTTGTGTCGACAGGGTTCAAGCTAAAGGTTTTTTCCTTTGTCGTGTCAACCACCATCCCTTCTATACTATTTATTTCCGTTATCTTCTTCCTATCAGTAGTTCCACCACATGCCTGATGATTAAAAACAACTATACCTAAAAGAAAAATAAACTGAATACTTCTCATATTTCCAATATTTAACTTCGATCCGGATTATAGTAAAACAAACGTTTCTTTTTGATAATGTCTACCAGCTCCTTTGACAGGTAATTTTCCCACCCAATTTCACCATTTTTAATCATCGTAAATACACCGTGAGGTATAATGTACAGGATATCTTCATTGTAATTTTCCACCTGAACAATCAATTTTTGATCAATAAGAAACCGGTATAAAAATTTGATTCCTTCGGGTAGCTGAAGGTTTTCCAAAGTCATTAGCTCTTCTAAATTATCATCCAATGCCGGATAAGCATACACGCGTATATTGTGTGTAAATAATTCACCAAAAGCGACTAATAGCGTTCCATCCCTGAATTTTTCATATTTCTGAACCATCAAAGTTCGTAGCTCTC
Organism: Membranihabitans maritimus; assembly: GCF_021729145.1. GTDB lineage: Bacteria > Bacteroidota > Bacteroidia > Chitinophagales > Saprospiraceae > Membranihabitans > Membranihabitans maritimus. The sequence goes on from NZ_JAJSLW010000001.1 coordinate 423,774, forward strand.
TTATACCAATTACTATACCCAACCGGTTTATCTTGTAATCGGACAAATAGTTTATTAGCTTTTGATGATTACTACAATCCGAAACTATCGTCTTGTACCCCATGGCATTGATCATGGTAGCCCGGGCCAAAAAATCTTCGATATCGATTCGATCATGTCGAGTCAGATTTTCAAGAGTCAGTTCTGCTACGATTTCTGAATGCTCATCATTTACTTCAATCTGCCTATTGAACATAGAAAAACTCTTGTCAAAAACATCTTCTGTAACCAGGGTGGGGGGTCTGTAATTACCGCGAACGACCATTAGTGATTTTCGATATAAAAATTCAGATGGATGTATAGAAACACCATTTTTATCGAATACTGCGACCTCCGTAAGTTTATTTTTAACTAAATAAAATGTTAGAATTCGATTATCCCAATCCCTGGATTCTTCAGTTTCGAAGTCAGGACCGGACAGCCTTATCATATCAATCGATACACGGTCTTGTAAGTAATCCAATAGGGAACATACAAATTTTTCCGGATCATTATAATGATAATATGCCGCGTAAAGCATATTTACCCCTAAAATTCCAATAGAAGATGCTTGCAATTGGGAATCATTGTCGCTCATCTTGGCGTGGAGCACCAGCTCATTAAATCCTCCACCAGGTGTCAATTGAAATCTCAAACCCAACCAACCTTGCCCCTTATTTGACTTTTGATAGTTTATGGCTTCCACGGTATCAGCAAAGGCAAAAAAAGTTTTTTCCTCACCGGCACTTTGTAACCGGCTAATTAGAAGGTCATATTCGTGATCCAACATTTTATAGAGTCGGGATTCACATACGTACCTCCCACTTTCTTCTTCACCATAAATTCGATCAGAAAAAATCTTATCATAGGCAGACATTGTCTTTACAATGGTTCCTGCAGCAGCACCCACTTTGAAAAAATATCGTGCAACTTCCTGTCCTGCACCTATCTCTGCAAAGGTTCCGTAAATACTATTATTCAAATTGATCTCCAATGCCTTTTGGTCTGTATCAATCTTTGGAGTATAATGCATATAGAAGCCGGTTTTACTTTTTCAATTTTCCCACATTGTCATCATCCTCACGTCCGATCCAAAATAGTGCTTTACCAGGAATTCTCCAGTTTGTATTTAAAACGATCTTACAAAACGATATCTTTAAGGCTAAAGACAGCATCAAAGTTATGTTTTTCAAGAAAAGCTTTAGTGTATTCTGGATCTTCATGTACAGCAAGTCCAAAATCACCTCCCCAGGCTCCAAGAGATTTCATTCCCCCATTAAAATCAGCATATTTTTGAGTGATTGAATCAATCTCAAGAAAAGACTGAACTAATTTCTCATGTTGATCTATCAACTCAATATATGATTTAATGGAATTGCATTCCGCCAGTTGTTCTGATATACTGGAGATCTCCTTAATATCTTTTGCTTTTATTTTCCTGGCTGAATTTTTCCATTTTTGTACTTCTGCACGGCTATTTGCTTTTTTCCCCTGGTAGAATACATAAGATTTCTCAAGCAATTCTTTGTTCAAATCAACCTCTTCGAATGTCAGTTCTTCTTCACCTTTGGAATACAGTATGGGAGAATCTGCAATAGCAGATGCCACATCAAATCCGGAGCCATTTTGGGTATCAAAAAATAATTCAAAGGGTGAAAGTTCCGCCCAGGTTGCCAGGTTAGCAATTAATGTAGAGCTCGATCCCAATCCCCATTCGGGATTAAATTCCAACTTACACTCAACTTTATATTTCTTCCACTTTGAGAGAAAATCTGAATTCAACTGAGATGCCGATTTAATTAACTGTTGGATAAATACAGCTTTTTTGTCATCAGTCGTTTTCTCAATAGAAAAGTCAATGAGGTTTAAAGTACATTCAAACCACTTTTCACCATTTTGGTCTAAAGTTTTCCACCTTAAATCTGACCCTGAGCTTTCGGTTACCTTCATGCTTTGTCCCCACTTCAAAGGTATAGACAAAGCAACAGCACCTTCCAATACAAAATATTCTCCGGTCAGTAGTAATTTTCCGTTGGATCGGGTCTTGAAAGCGATAGGTTTATGGTTTTGCAGGTTTACAATATCCAAGGATTGCACGCCTCGGCGAAAAAACAAATATAAGTTTTTTCTGGAATCAGCTATTAATTTTTTAACAATAGAACTTAAATTACTCTAACTAACCGACCTTCTATATTCCCTAATCCTTTATCACTGATGGATCAACTATTTTGTAGAATTCAACACCTTGATCATTAATGCCAAATACCAAAAACTCCCTACTCATATTGTTCCTATATAAAACAGCACTCCTCACTTCTCCTCTAAGATTTAATCCACTTTCTCTATTGGGGACCGAAACAAAATTAAGATCACCCTGATTCTCCAATAAAATTCCATGATTGGCATCTATCTCTCCCAATTTCACCCTATTAAAACGACTATTGCCAGTAAGTATCAAATCCAAATCACCATCCTTGTCATAATCAATTGGCAAAATAGAAAAGACAGGCGCTACCTGTGCTTCAATTGGCAATGAAGCTCCAATAAGCCTTCCGTCAACCAGGTCAAAAACTCCCGAACTCAGATCAGAAACAGTATCTGTAGAGTAATTATCTAAATGGGGAAGTAGGTCTGACATTTTATACTGGGCATAATCGTGGTAATTAGTAAACAATTTCTTGAGGACTGGAAGCTGTCCTATTATGTCATCTCGTGATACAAATGGGTAGGATTCATCCCCGTTAAAACAACTTAATATTGGGTCAACGGTACCATTATTATCAAAGTCTCCATGATAAAGTACTAATGGATTTTGTGGGGAAGCAGACAATTGGCTATTCCATCCCCAATTACCTGCAACTATTTCCAAAGATGGGTCTGCATCAAGATTTACACACCTGACAGAAGTATACCAACCTTTTTGCTCGGATTTATATTTCAATTTCCAGTTTCCGTCTATGTATGACCAAACTTGAATCGGCTCCCATTCCCCTGAAAGAATAATGTCCTGAATTCCATCATTGTCGATATCCGCCACATCAGCAGCCATAACATTTACTAATTCAAACGGGATATTTTCATCTATTACAAAACTACCATCTCCTTGATTGAAAAGTACAAAATTGGAATCCGGCAATGGGTAATTCAATGATTGGTAGCTACTTCCCAAAAAGATGTCAATTTTACCATCTCCATTAAAATCTCCTGTTTTTACTGTCGAGGCATTGGCTTTTATGCATGGAAATTTTTGATTCTTTTGAAATCTACCATTACCATCATTACTATAACTTCTGAGACAATAACGGTCATCTCCGGATAGGTAAGTATTCCCCCCGGAAGCAATTAATAGGTCAAGGTCAGAATCTTTATCGATGTCTACCAGGTTGAGATCTGTATCCTCAAAAGGAGTATCCCACTCAAAATCTTCCTGGGTTATAGAAGTAAAACCTCCATTCAGGTTTCCAACTTTTACTTCTGTGGATTCTCCTGCAGCTGCCCCAATGACCATGTCTTCTATTCCATCATTATTAATATCTCCTACAGTAATTGGTGGTCCCTGTCTGGACAGGAACCTTATCAATAAGGATTGCTGTCCAAAATCATTAAAAATATTTTCTTTGTGTTTAAACATTAATAAATCTGATTGCTCAAATATTGAATGAACGGGCTCCTGGCTTCTGCTCTCAAGGCTCTTTCCACTGCCCCTATTGAGTATATTTAATTGGTCCAACTGTACAGATTCAAACTTTTCCCAATTGCCGTTCGACCACTCCACAATTAATGAATCAATAGAGATAGAGTCACTGAAACCAAAATGGATCAATGGTTCCACTGCTGATTGAAATCCTCTACTTGGATTCATTTCCCGATACCACTTGTTATTCCCCGAATATATAGTTACTCCAGTGCCTACAGACAAGTAGGGGTTTTCTTCGACATGCAATTGAATCTTTGCAAAATGGCCACGCTTCTTATCCATTGCAGTATTTCGATAAATTCCTGCTTCTTCGTTGATATTATTGACTACGATATCCAAATCTCCATCATTGTCTAGATCTGCATAAGCAGCTCCGTTGGAGAGCTCTGGTTCTACAAATCCCCATTCCGTACTCTTGTCTTCAAATGAGATTCCATTTTTATTCTTATATACCTTGTTGGGTACATCAACTTTGGGCATGTGCTTAAGGACGTCTTCGATAGGGATATCTTCTTCACGGACTTCTGGATTTTCAATTTTAAAATTCATTGCAAAATTTAAAAAGTCCATATTTGTATAGTCACGCAAATTCCCATTGGACACAAACAAGTCCTGGTATCCATCCAGGTCATAGTCTGCAAATAATGCAGACCAGGACCAATCACTATTGGAAATCCCGGACAATTGGCCTACTTCCGAAAACTTACCGTTTCCCTGATTAATATGCATCATATTGCGCATATTCTGGGGATAAAAGTCCTGTTTTAAAAGAAGTTGATATTTGTTAAAATTATCTGGCCCCGAAGTCAATTTTATTCGGTAATTATCCTCGGGTAACATATCCAGAGTAATTAAATCGCTTTTCCCGTCATTATTAATATCAGCTGCATCAGACCCCATCGAAAACATAGATGTATGGTCCAGGTACTGGTCAAGGGCTTCGGTAAAAGTCCCATCCTGATTATTTATATATAGATAGTCCTCTTCATTGAAGTCATTACTGATGTAAATATCCATCCAGTTGTCATCATTAAAATCAGAAACTGCCACCCCAAGACCAAAACCGAGAACATTTGTTAAGATTCCTGATTTTTCGGTTATGTCAACAAATTTATCTCCGTCATTCCTGAACAACTTATCTCCATAATTAGGGTTTGATCGATCTTTTAAATGTCCGATTCGGGAATTGAAGTTGGCGAATTCCGGGACAGAATGATTTAATAGAAACATATCGAGATCTCCGTCCCGGTCAAGATCAAAAAAGCAAGAATGGGTAGAGTAAGAAGGGTCAGCCAATCCAAAGTCCCTTCCTTTTTCAGTAAATGATATTTCGTTATTTTCCGATGGGCCATTATTGATAAAAAGTAGGTTTCTTCTGGCTTCAGCATCAGCTGCTGCAGATCTGCAAATATAAATATCCAACCACCCGTCAGCATTTATATCTGCCATTGTAACTCCCGTATTCCAAAATCCTTCTGCTTTTACGCCAGCCTGTTCTGCTATATTTTCGAATTTAAAATCACCTTTATTGAGATAAAGATGACTGGAAACCAGGTTCCCTGTAAAATAAATATCCTGAAGCCCATCGTTATTCACATCTCCAATAGCTACACCCCCACCATTATAAAAGTAAGGGTAGTTTAGTACATTCAACCCCTCTAGCTCTACAATGGTATTTTTAAAATTCACTCCTGTCTTTGACGGAGATTCTCTGACAAACAATGCTTGATTAGAATCTTGACAATTAACTAAAAGAAGTAGATAGACTCCTAAAAACAATACGCCTTTCATCTTCATCACCCGGTAATTTAGTAAAACAAAAAGAGGTGCCATAAAGTCATATGACACCTCTTATTTACAATATTAATTTTCATACTTATTTTGCATCCCACCACAATTTGGTAGCACCGTTATCAGGTCCCCCTAAGAGGTTGTTAACAGCCGACTCTGTTGCTTCACCATTTCTGGAATACATATTTGCCACATAGGGAACACGTCGTGCAATTTCATCCGGTGGAAGAGCTGGATTGTCAGAATTCAACCTTGGATATAATACAGGATATCCCGTTCTTCGTTTTTCCGCCCATGCTTCAAAGCTATCCGGGAACAAAGCTATCCACTTCTGAGTCAATATTTGCTCCAATTGATATTCTGTGCTTGCTCCGGCATCATAAGCAATAGGGATGTTGGACGCCGGTTCCGTACTACCGTCATATGAAGCAGGTGTATTGGTACTGCTGATATAATTTTCTCCTCGAAGATTTTCAACCGGCAATCCATTTTCGGCGAAGGATGTAGAAATACCCTGCTCGTAAAACTCCTGGGCTGAACCTCCTCCCATATTCCACCCAATCAATGCTCCTTCTGCCCGAAGGAAATATGATTCGGAAGCTGCTAGAACAATAATATTTGGCCCAGCTGCTCCGGCTTCAGTATAAGCAGGGGCATGATCAGAGGCTTTTTTATTGAAGTTTAATTGATCCGTATCCCCTTTATCTACTTTACTTTGACCGTTTCGCATGCCCTCAATAGGAAACGAAATACCCTCCGGGTCATCGGTCGGGTCTGGAATATCGGCGGGAGAAAACCATACATTTGATCTTGTATCTTCATATCCCTTCAATATACTCTCCATATCAGCACTTAATCGATATTCACTCCATTGACTAATAGTATTATATGGATTTGGCCAGTTGGTACTGGACTCTACGATCCCATTGTCTCCAATGGCATCAATAACACCGCCGGCTACAGCTTTTTCTGCTTCTGATTGCGCCTTTCCTGCATTGACATAGCGAATTCGCATAGCCAGTCTTAGCCGAAGAGAATTAGTGAATTTAATCCATTGGTCGATATTTCCATTATACAATAAATCATTTCCTGCCAAAAAGGAAGATCCACCTGCATTGGCCTGAAGAACAGACATAGCCTCATCTAACGTTTCAAAAAAGTCCATGTAAATATCTTCTTGTGAATCAAAAGGTACGGAAGCCTCCTGATTACCAAAAGAATGATAAGGAAGTGGACCCCAGAAATCAGTAGCCCGGTGCCAGGTGTACACTTTCCAAACCTTGGCCATTGCCGCTTCCAATTCAAATCCTCCCTCTTCCGCAAAGTCCTGCCACAGCTTTACCTGTGCGAAATGATTTAAAGTAAATGTACTCCACGCTCCGTTGAGCCAACCGCCTACCATCAGATATCGATCGGAGTCAAAGTTGGGGTGTGTAGTTGCAAAATATTGTGCAAATATATTTGCAAACAATGATTTGGTGGTTTGGAAAGCTCCGCGATCCAGATAAGTGGTTCTATAAAACGATCTCGCTGCTACAAGGCCCATGGAACTTGGACCTAATGTTTCCGAACTCAAGGTACGGGGATTAGTGTTTATCTCATCAAAGTCATCGGTACAACTACCCAAAAATATAAAACTTATGAAAAGAGGCACTAAATAAAATAACTTCTTCATATTGTTAAGATTTAACATTATAATTTTAAAAATCAATGCTCAATGAGAGACCTAAAGTTCTCCTGGTGGGGAGCGGAAATGCTTCCCGTCCTTCCGCTTCATTACCTGTTCCTACTGTGATTTCCGGATCAAAGAAATTAGCTTTGTTTTGGATGAAGAATAAATTTCTACCTACAAAGGAAATCCGGGCATTCCATTTCGGTAATGCATAACCGAGGACGAATTCTCTTAAACGAATGTTGGATGCGTCCCGAATAAAAGCTTCTCCTGCAGGTGCATTTCGACCTCCAACTGCATTCCATACTTCCTCTGCTGTTGCCTGGAGAGTATTGGGAGAACCATCTTCTGTGACGGCAGTTTCGTTGGGGAAAAAATCCTCACCAAAGACACCCCCTTCTCTACCCACTGTAGTATAATCCAGGACACCATCTCCTGCGAGAATCGCTTCGGAAAAAGAGGTTACCGTTCCCCCCTGACGGACATCAATCAAGAAATTCATATTCCAATTCTTATAATGGAAAGAGTTGTTGACGCCTCCTAACCAGTCCGGATTAAAATTAGCGATCGGTACCGTACGACCCGCTGTTGTTCTTGGGATACCGTTGGCATTGACAATAACACGGCCTTGATCATCTCTTACAAATCCACGAGACAATGTAGTTCCGAAAGGGTCGCCTACAATTAACTGATATACGCGAATGAAATCTGCTGATTGCTGTAATTCCGTCAATCCATCTGCCAACTGAAGTACTTCACTTTCGTTCTTTGAAAAGTTGAAATCAATATCCCAGGTAAAATCTTGGTTCGCTACCGGGGTAAAACCTAAAGCAATTTCAACACCCCGATTCTGTATGTCTCCTCCATTCTGAAACACACTGGACACGCCTGACTCCAATGGGTAGGCTACATTAAATAACTGGTCAACTGTATTCGTTTTATAGTATGTAAAGTCAAATCGCACATTATTATCAAAAAACCGGGTATCCAGACCAAATTCTGTAGACCGTGTAGACTCAGGGCGTAAATCCTGATTCGGCAATGTATTACTTAAGGTTACTGTGCCATTTGTTACTACAGCAGCACGAGCAAGCCGGTAAGGATCTGTATCATTGCCCACTTCAGCCCAACTGGCACGTAATTTTAGAAAGGTAATAAACGAGGGCACATTCATGAGATCTGACAAAACAGCTGTCACTCCAAACGATGGATAAAAATATGATCTGTTAGCCGCCGGCAGTGTAGAACTCCAGTCATTTCGAGCTGAGCCTTCCAGATACAGACCATCAAAAAATCCTAATGAAGCAAATGAATAAACCGACTGCACTTCTTTCAAAGTATATGCTTCAGAAGGTCTGGGGTCATTACCATTCGACAGTGCAAACAAGTTTTCGATTTGAAAATTAGCGGCACTAGCACTTAGTCGTTCAAACTTAGCTCGACGTAAATTTGCACCGGCATTCAAATCCAGCGTAATGTTGGCTCCAAATCTTTGATTAAAATTGACGAGTGCATCTGTATTCCATTCATATTCATACCTGAAATCCTTATTGTAAGATCCAAATCTCGCTGTTGTGTAAGTATCATTAGCTCTGGTAAAATCCTGAAATGCATTGATTCTGTCAATTGCAGATCTTGCCAAGATGCTCAGACCATCTATTATGTCGTATTTCAATGAAATCAATCCGGTGACTCGTTCCTCAAGCTCAGGTCTTTGGGCCTTGTTTCGCACCCAATATGGGTTTCCTCCACCATTTACATGAGGTAACCAGTAGTTTTGTCGAACGGCTCCTGATTCATCCACGAATTGATAATTTGCATAATCTTCTGTACGTATATTCCTGGGTGTTTTGTACAAGTAACGAATGGGGTTATCATACCCTTCTCCCTGACTAAGTATATTTGCAAAATCCTGCCTAATATAGTTGACCTTACCATCTAATTTGAGATTACTTGTTATATCCGCATTGACGCGTAAACCCAGGTTGTGGCTATTGAGGTCATTCCCTGGAATTACACCCGAAGCATCTGTATATGTGTATGAAAAGAATGTGTTCGACTGAGCACCTTTAATATTGACACCAACATTTGCAGCAACGCTTTGACCGGTCTGAAAGAAATCTTTTATATTGTCGGGCTGAGGTTCAAATGCGTAGTTTGTACCAAAATTCGGCGAATTAGGGTCAATGGTCCAGTGTTCTACCTGCCTACCATCCAAGGGAGGCCCCCATGATGTAAGAGATGCTTTAGAATAAGTTCCTGATGAACCCTGACCATATTCATTTTGAAATTTCATTAAATGAATCGGAGCGGTAGCCTGGTAAGTGAGTCCAAATGATGTAGTAACACCTTCTGCAGCACCCTCCCCTGATTTTGTAGTTACTACAATGGCTCCATTTTGAGCCCTTGATCCATACAATGCTGCAGCGTTGGCACCTTTAAGGACCGTCATTTCAACAATGTCATCAGGTGCAATATTTCGAATATCTCCTGCCATGACAACACCATCCACTATATACAAGGGCTGACTACTTCCTGCAATAGACCTGTTTCCACGTAAAAGCACTTTAGAAGCTCCTCCTACTCCCTGAGAAGATTGGGTAATTGAAATCCCTGCCACCTTGCCCGAAAGTGAATTTAATACATTCAGTTCACGTGCTTCTTTCAAACTTTCAGTACCCACATTTTGTGCAGAGTAAGAAAGAGATTTCTTTTCGCGGGAAATACCAAGTGCCGTAACAACTACTTCATCCAATTCTACTCCTTCTTCTAAAATAATATTTATCTCAGAGCGACCTTCCACCGGAATAGTCTTGGACTGATATCCGGTATAACTGACGATAAGAACTGCATCTCCATCCGGTACTGAAATAGTGTACATACCGTCAAAATCTGTAATAGTGCCCGACCCCGGGTCATCTTGAATACTGATATTTGCACCTATTAACGGCAAATTATCCACATCGGTAATTACTCCTTTCACCTCCATTTGAGCCATCAAATGAGACGAATAAAAAAATACCAACAAAAAAAGTCCTTGTTTAATATTCATATGTCTATTCTTTAATTATATATGACCTTTCATAAAACACAACCTATACCCATGAATCATTCAATAATTCATTTCGACACCCTCTATTTGTGGGCGCACACTTCCAGTTATTTATTTTATAGAGTTGTAAGCAATTCCTGATACTAATGTATAAAAAAAGTTAAAATATCTTTATAGAATAGTTAATAAATTTTAAAATAAATTTAATCCATGGTCAAAACATCCAACCATATAACTCGTTTAAAAATTATTAATTCTATATTAAACCACTTGGTATTAAACAACCAAAGAAGTAGATAATTTAATACTCTTACATTGATGCTTCCTGCCTAAAATCAACTTCCCTAATTTTGGAATTTTATTTCCAATTTTTTAATTAGAAGGATGATTGTATTTTTCCATCAACACATAACATATTTACCAAAACAAAAAACCCTAACTAGTCTTAACAGACAAATCGACACATATTTTTTTTAAAACACTCCAGGAAATAATCATAGATAAAACAAATCAATTAATTTAAATAACACTATGATAAAAGATTAGAGGATTTAAATATTTAGAATAAAGAATACACAAGGGCATTATTATTTCCAACCTTCCTGATACCTAATGCCAGATTTTGAGCTATTTCACTATGTGGAGACCATAAATCAACAAGATATTAATCCAGATTGGGGTCAATATAGTTTTATAAAAAAGGAAATTAGAAATGTAACGTACCACGGGTAGTTCCTAACAAAAGTCAAGTACGCAGGCAAATACAGCCATTCCCCATTAAGCCAGTTCCTGGGTGTTTTTAGAAACGGAAATTTTTCAACTTTCTGAATTAACCAGATCAGATTGAAAAGGACATAAAAGGTCCGGAGATTCCAGTACAGGCAATTCCAAAGAGGAGAAAAATTAAGTACGATGGCGTCCTGAATGGGCACCTACCAATGGTTCCAATGACATAGTCAGAGCTCCATGTGTTCTCAAAATAAGTGAAAATGTCTAAAATGGAATCAAATTCCGTATGAAGATTTTCCTCTGTGGGAACCCCTATATTGACATAGCTTGTGCATAAGGAAAGTTAGGAAGAATTGGTATCAAGTCCATCTTAGATTTGAATCCAAAGCAATCGGTCGAAATACATTTATTCAAAGTTTTATGACAATGGACACAAGTCCACAATGGCTTGAGATGATAGAAACAAAATTTCTGGCGGGGAATGCACTAGTTTACAGGGAAAAAAAATCTACCAAATAGGTTTTAAATTCCTTTTGAAATATTCTAAATGTATCAGTTTAGGTAAACAATCCCAGCTACGCACCGCGTTCTTTTTCCAAATCAAAGAATTCTATAAATTCCATTATTGTCATTGTTCCGATATCGCCTTTCCCCTGCATTCGAACAGACACGGATCGATTTTCTTTTTCTGATTCTCCTACAATCAACATGATTGGAATTTTTTGTACTTCAGCCTCTCTGATTCTTTTCCCTATAGTTTCATTTCTGTTATCTACCTCACCAATTATCCCGGAAGAAGATAAAGCTTTTGATACTTCATCTGCATAATCATTAAATACTTGTGACACAGGTATAATAACATACTGTTCCGGAGACAGCCAAAGTGGAAATTTACCGGCGGTATGTTCAATTAAAATTGACATAAAACGCTCCATACTCCCGAATGGCGCACGATGTATCATTACAGGTCTGTATGCCTTATTATCTGCCCCAATATATTCGAGTTCAAATCTTTCGGGCAAATTGTAATCAACCTGGATAGTCCCTAATTGCCAGGATCTACCAATTGCATCTTTTACCATAAAATCCAACTTTGGACCATAGAATGCAGCTTCTCCAATTTCCTTTTTAGCTTTCATTCCTGCTTCTTCAGTGGCATCAATTATCGCTTGTTCCGCAGCATCCCAGTTTTCTTTGGTACCTAAATATTTTTCAGGTGTGCTGGGGTCTCTTAGGGAAATCTGGGCAGTAAAATCTTCAAAACCCATTTTATCCAACACTACTTTCGTAAGATCCAAAACGTTGAGGAATTCATCTTTAAGTTGGTCTTTGGTGCAAAAGATATGAGCGTCATCCTGCGTAAAGCCCCGAACTCTGGACAATCCGTGGAGTTCTCCACTCTGCTCATATCTATATACTGTTCCAAACTCTGCAATTCGAATTGGTAATTCACGGTAAGAATGGGGCTTATTACCATAAATTTCACAATGGTGAGGGCAGTTCATAGGTTTGAGTAAAAACTCTTCATTCTCTTTGGGTGTCTGAATGGGTTGAAAACTGTCTTCACCGTATTTTGCATAGTGGCCTGATGTCACATATAAGTCCTTTTTTCCTATATGCGGTGTAATTACCATTTTATAGCCTCTTTTTTCCTGTTCTTTTTTAAGAAACTGCTGAAGTCTGTCACGAATCACCTGTCCTTTCGGCAGCCAGATCGGTAATCCTGCCCCCACACGGTCTGAAAACATAAATAGTTCAAGTTCCGCACCCAGCTTTCTATGGTCTCTTTTTTTTGCTTCTTCAAGAAGTGCTAAATATTCTTTAAGCTCCTTTTGTTTGGGGAAACTGATTCCGTAAATCCGCGTCAACATTTTGCGATTTTCGTCTCCCCTCCAATACGCTCCGGCCAGGCTCAAAAGCTTTACCGCTTTGATCATTCCCGTATTGGGAATATGCGGCCCCCTGCAAAGGTCAGTAAATTCTCCCTGTGTATAAAATGTAATCTCCCCATCCTTGAGATCCTGGAGTAATTCCAGCTTATACTCATCTCCTTTTTCTTCAAAATACGATATTGCTTCCTTTTTGGAAACTTCCTTCCTCTCAAACTCACTTTTCTTCCGACCCAGATCAATCATTTTTTTCTCGATCTTATCCAGATCGGATGGATTCAATTGCCTGTCTCCCAGATCAATGTCATAATAAAATCCATTATCTATAGGGGGTCCAATTCCAAATTTAACCCCGGGATATAGCTCTTCAAGTGCTTCGGCCATCAAATGTGCGGAAGAATGCCAAAAAGTTGCCTTTCCTTCTTCATCACTCCAGGTATTAAGTAATATCTGTGCGTCTTCATCAATTGGCCGGTCTGCATCTCTGACTTCACCGTTAACTGTAATTGACAAAACATTTCTCGCTAATCCTTCACTAATAGATTTTGCAACCTCAATTCCTGAAATTCCTTTTTCGTATTCGCGGATTGTTCCATCTGGAAATGTTAATTGGATCATATTCACTAATATCCTTTTATTTTAAGTACGCAAAAATAGGATTTGATTATCATATAATGAAAGTATTCACTCCGAATCACAAATCATAAACATTATTTAACCCAAAAGAAGGGGAAATTTTATGGTAAAAATGATTAGTACGACCTTTGTAATTATTGTAATTCATGCCCAATAAATACAACTGCTACAACTCAAAAAGTTAAGATACCGTTAATTGTATGAATTTTTTTACAAAAAACAGCGTTCTCGTTAAACCAATTTACAGTGTTTGCATCAGAGAAAGAAAACGAATGATCTACAGACTAACCACTCTGACTGTTGCACTTTTGCTATTTTGCAGCCTGGCATTTTCTCAAAATAATGGAAGCATTTCCGGAACCTTAATCACGGGGGACAATAATGAACCTCTACCCTTTGCCACTATTTCAGTCTATACAGCAATAGATACTGTTATTTTGGATTATGCATTAAGCAATGATGATGGTTCTTTTGAAATTAAAAGACTTCCTTTTGATAAAGATCTCAGAATGATCATTTCATTCCTTGGATATGAACCGGTGAAAGAAGTTTTCCAACTTACAGAAGATATTCCAGACAAAAATTTTGAAACCATTATCCTGAAAACTTCGGCAAAAAGGCTTGATGAGGTGTTAATCGAAGCTGAGCGCCCTCCTGTAGTAATTAAAAAAGACACTGTGGAATTCAACGCTGGATCATTTCAAACAAGAGACGGAGCCACTGTAGAAGATTTGGTAAAAAAACTACCTGGAGTAGTCGTTGACAACCAGGGCAATATAACCGTAGACGGCAGGGCCGTTAATAAAATCCGCGTTGACGGCAATGAATTTTTCGGTGGAGATCCACGTATTGCGCTTCGAAATCTAACCAGTGATATGATCGACAAGGTACAAATAAGTGACGACCGTGAAGAAGATCCCCAACAATTATTAGCAGATGATGAAGTTGGTAAGGTAATCAATTTAAAACTTAAAAAGGATGCTAAAATAAAGGCCTTTGGGAAAGCATATGCAGGAGCCGGCACCAAAGACCGCTTTGAAGTAGGTGGCATTCTCAATTCTTTTCGAGACACTTTCCAGGTAAGTTTATTAGGGTATTTCAACAACCTCAAAAAGACCAATTTATCAATGGAAGAAGTACTCAGTATGGGAGGATTTAATGACCGATGGGCTCGCGGAGGAGGAGATGGTGCTTTTTCAATAAACGGAATTGATTTTGGAGCAGGAGGAGAAGGATACCCCAGGTCACTTATGGGGGGAACTAATGTTAATGCGCAATTTGGAGAAGCCCGTTTAAATCTACAATATTTTTACTCTCAGAACCGCCTGGAAACAGAATCTCAAACTTTTACAGAACAGAATATAACCAATGATTCAACATTTTACTACGAATCAAGCAATAGCGGGAATTCCAAATCCGATGGTCACAATATTGGTGGGGGACTAAGGTGGGAACTAGATACCACTTCCCGGATAAACTTTAATGTCAACCTGAATTTTTCAAACGGACAAAACCCTAATACCAATGTTGAGTCATCGGCCTTTGAAGACCCTGATAACATTTTACAGTCTTTCACTACAGAAGAAGATCCGAAATCTTCAAATATGAGTTTTAGTTCCCGGTTATTTTATAATAAAGAACTTAATCCTGAAGGTCGGAATATATCCGTTAGAGGGTCCTTTTCGAGAAGCAACAATAACAATGACCTTCTTTCTAACTTCCAGCGATATTATTTTGAAAATGCAGCAGATTCAGCCGTATATTTTGACCAGCTTCGTACTCAATATACTAATAATCAATCTATGGATATCAGTTTTGATTACACTGAACCACTTTTTGAGAATTTTTTCTTAGAGCTTTCAGGTGACTACGAACCAACAATAAGAAACAATAATATCACTACAGAACAGCAATTTGATAATCAAACAAATTGGGAATACGTTGACCTCCTTAGCAATGACTTTGAAAGAAATGAACAAGAGTATGAATTAGGTGCGGGCTTCCGATATCAAAAAGAGAAATTACAGATTTCTGCTAATTTAGATTATCAAATACTTGATTATACCAACTCCTTCGGCAAAGAAATAGCTGATTTCACCGAAAGTTACAGATTCTTTAGCCCAAGGTTTAGGATAGTACTTGATGGATGGAGATTTAGCTACAGGTACGACTTTGATGTCCCGGACATCAATCAATTACACCCGATTACAGATAACACCAACCCGTTGAATATTCGGGAAGGAAACCCGAATCTGCAACCTACAAAAGGACATGACATATATGTCTCTAAGTTCTCTTTTCAGGGAAAGTGGAGATACAATATGTTTTTGAGGGGTAGTGTAGAAAATAATCCAATAATAAATACTTCTTTTGTAGACAACAGTGGTGTAACGGTTCGAAGACCTATAAATTATGACGGAGATGCCACCTCTTTCTACGGTTCGGCTGGCCTTTCGCGAACCATGGATATTGAAGGACACAAAATCAATTCCGATTTACGGCTTTATTCGGGATTAAGTCGCAGTCCCTTCATGATTAATGGACAGGATGGTCTCTCCAAAAATTCATATGTAGGTATGAATTTAAGATTTAATTATTCTTTCAAAGACATTATGGATTTTGCTCCCAGTTACAGTATTAATTTCAACAAGACCAGGTATGATGGAAATACCAATTACAGGAATGTAGATATTACCACGCATAATTTAGCAGGAAACTTTACCTTTCATTTGCCCTGGAATTTTGAATTTGTAAACGATATATCCTACCGGTATAATCCACAAGTAGCTCCGGGGTTTCAAAAAAGCACTGTTTTGTGGCATGCTGCCATTAATAAAAAAATACTTGAAAGCAAAAAAGCTATAATCCGGTTGAGCGTATACGATCTATTAGATCAAAATATTTCTGTTTATCGGCATGTAAATTATAACTCTATTGTAGACCGTCAGCAACTTACCCTACGTCGTTATTTTATGCTGTCATTTATTTATGACTTTAGTCAGGGAAATAAAAACCCTATGGGTGATGACAGAAGGGGGTATCGTCGATGGAGGAGGTAATAGAAAGAAAAAAAGTAACTATAGGGGCAGAGGCAAGCAACCATTATAAATATTTAACCAGGAATTTAAATCTCTGAATTACATAGCAACAAGCTATTTAGGGTAAAAAATAGAAAATACAATATCAGAGTCTGGCTGCTGCAAAAAATTATTCGTATAATAATATTGTCATATATTTTTTTGCTCACATTAAGATTGGTTACGAAGGTTTTTTCCTTTATCAGATCTCCTATAATTATTCTCACTTTGGTGTATGCTCATTCAAAATTGGTATCCGGCATTTCGCAGGCCTAAAGTAGGATCCCATTAATTTACAACTGGAATAATCAGATTTCGGCCTTTCTGTATATAATTCAAATTAACCAACAATTCCATCGCTTATTCGTTATAAATAGCTAATTTTGTGCTTTTTAAGCAAATAGATAAACAAATTGACATGAAGAAGTTGGAATTGATGGCACCTGCAGGAAATTTTGAAGCATTCACCGCTGCGATCCAGGGAGGAGCAGACTCAATCTATTTTGGAATTGAACAACTGAATATGCGGGCGCGTGCTACCATGAACTTTACAATTGACGATCTCCCCGAAATATCAAATAGAGCAAAGAAAAACGATGTTCGAACCTATATTACACTAAACACTATCATCTATGACCATGACATAACCCTCATGAAGAAAATCGTGGATGAAGCCAAAAAAAATGATATTACCGCGATAATCGCATCTGATCAGGCAGTTATTTCTTACGCCAGCAGCCAGGGGATGGAAGTCCATATATCAACCCAACTAAATATTACCAATGCAGAAACTGTTCGCTTTTATTCTCATTTTGCTGATGTCATGGTTTTATCTCGAGAATTGAGTCTTACCCAAATAAAGAAAATAGCTGACGAAGTAGAACGCGATCAAATTACCGGACCTTCCGGTGAGTTGGTTGAATTGGAATTATTCGGTCACGGTGCTCTTTGCATGGCTGTATCCGGTAAATGTTATTTGAGCTTACATACTTCCAATGCGTCTGCAAACAGGGGGGCTTGCGTCCAAAATTGTAGAAGGTCATATAAAGTCATTGACCTGGAGGACGGCCATGAATTGGAAATCGACAATGAGTATATAATGTCCCCCAAAGATTTGTGCACAATAGACTTTTTGGACCAGGTTATTGAAGCAGGGGTAAAAGTACTTAAAATTGAAGGACGGGGTAAAGCTGCTGATTACGTAAAAACGGTTGTATCGAATTACAGAGAAGCTATCGACAGTTATTACGACGGGACATATAACTCTGAAAAAACCGAAAAGTGGATGGAAAATATTAAGACTGTTTACAACCGTGGATTTTGGGCAGGGTATTATCTGGGGCAGGAATTAGGAGAATGGACCAATGCACCGGGGTCAAAGGCTACACAGAAAAAAGTCTTTCTGGGTAGGGGGTCAAATTATTTCTCTAAAATAGGGGTAGCTGAATTTAAAATCGAAACACATAGCCTAAGAATAGGTGATAAGGTCTTGATCACAGGTCCTACGACTGGAGCCGTAGAAACCGAAATTACTGAAATGCACGGAGAAAATGGCCCGATTGAAACTGCAAAAAAAGGACAATTATGCTCTTTTAAAGTGGAAGAAACGATACGTCCTTCCGATAAACTTTATAAACTAGTTCCAACTGAGGTAAAAGAGGAAGCCCATGTCTGACCCCAAGGGAAGGGTAACCGTAATCCATCAAAGGGATAAATGCATAGGTTGTCATTATTGTGTAGAATATGCTCCGGCACAATGGAGAATGTCTAAAAAAGATGGTAAAAGCGTTCTTCTCGGAAGCAAAGAGAAAAAAGGATTCTGGATTACTAGAATTCACGAATCAGATGTGGAAGAGAATAAAAAAGCCGCCAAGGCTTGTCCGGTAAATATCATCCAGGTTAGGGAATAATTTCAAATTTATGTATAATAACCATTTTCTTCTTTTCCCTCCCGATTACGAATATCGCATTTATTACTGTAGAAGACTCTACACGATAATATTAATTTGTACCTTGTGTTTCTCTAACTTTGTAGCTAAAGCTCAGGCAACCCCACCCATAAAAATAGGGATAGCAGGACTTTCCCACGACCATGTCAACTGGATATTTAATACTCAAAAAGAAAGACAATTTGTTATTTCCGGAATTGCAGAACCAAATCGGGCATTGGCTAAAAAGTATTCAGAGCGTTACAACTTTCCAATGAGCCTGGTCTTTTCATCTTTAGAAGAAATGGTGGATAGCACCAAGCCAAGTGCCGTTACAGCTTTCGGTTCTATATACAGTCATTTAAATGTAGTGGAAATATGTGCACCGCGGGGAATCCATGTAATGGTGGAAAAGCCCCTGGCTGTCAATAAGAAGCACGCTAATAAAATGAAAAAATTAGCGAAAAAGAACAATATACATTTAATTACTAATTTCGAAACAACTTGGTATGCCAGCAACCACAAAGCCTATCACACTATAGTAGAACAAAAACAATACGGCCAAATACGAAAAATAATCGTCCGCGATGGTCATCGAGGCCCCAGGGAAATAGGATGTAGTGAAGAATTCCTTCAATGGCTTACTGACCCTGTCCTTAATGGTGGTGGGGCAATTGTCGATTTTGGTTGTTATGGAGCAAATCTTGCTACCTGGTTCATGAAAAACGAAAAACCTATTTCTGTAACCGCTTTAACCCAGCAAATGAAGCCGGAAATTTATCCCAATGTGGACGATGAAGCTACAATTTTACTTGAATATACTGGCGTACAGGTAATTATCCAGGCTTCCTGGAATTGGCCTATAAGCAGGAAAGATATGGAGATATACGGAGAAAGGGGAGTCTTTATCGCACATAATAGCACGGATATTGAATTTGGAAATACATACCCTTTAGTCAAAAAAACACTTCCTGCAAGAGAACACCCAAATAGTAACCCCTTTAGTTATCTGACAGCTATCATCCGAGGGGATATAAAAATACATGATCTTGACTTGTCTTCGCTGGCCAATAATTTAATTGTTGTAGAAATCCTAGATGCCGCACGAAAAAGTGCTGCTACCGGAAAAAAGGTTTATTTGAAATAGCACAAAAATATAACTCACCAAATTCTCCAATTTATCACTGTAAATCACTATCTTAAGTAGATGTTAAGAGTTTTAATAATAGGGGTTTTTTTATTAGCTGCATGCGAGAAAAATATTTCAACCGAAAGGCCTCCACACAAAGTGACCTTTCTAGCACTTGGCGATAGCTATACTCAGGGAACCAATCTAAACCCAGAGGAAAGTTGGCCTTATCAATTGGCTCAGCACCTCCGAAACCGCAATATCAATGTTCAGGATCCCAACGTTATTGCCGGAGTCGGCTGGGCAACAAAAGAATTGATTAATGGGATCCAATCCCGAACCGAAGGATTGAACTATGAAATGATTTCTATATGTATCGGCGTTAACAACCAGTTTTTCCAATATGGATTGGAGAATTACAGGGGAGATATTGCCCTTATTCTTGACCGGGCACTAGAATTGACATCAGGGAGGTCAGATAATGTATTTGTACTCTCCATTCCAGACTATACGGTTACTCCGTTTGCTCAAACTTTTGACACAGCGTTAATTGCCAGTG
Source organism: Membranihabitans maritimus (assembly GCF_021729145.1). Lineage (GTDB taxonomy): Bacteria > Bacteroidota > Bacteroidia > Chitinophagales > Saprospiraceae > Membranihabitans > Membranihabitans maritimus. Next base: position 443,951 of record NZ_JAJSLW010000001.1, read on the forward strand.
AATTATTAGCGTACAACAGGATCAAAAAGGAAGAGTGTGAAAAACGAAACATATTTTTTATTGACATTCGAAAACTTTCGCGAGAGGTAGAAAACCGGCCGGAATTGTTGTTGGAAAACGGCCTGCAGCTTAGCGCCAAATCGTACAAAAGATGGGCAGAATACCTGGGTCCTATAGTAGCAAATTGGTATTATTAACTAAATAATTCATAATGGAATCTTTTGGTTTCATCCTTATATTTTGAATATCCCATTAAAAAGGTATTCAGATGGAATTTTTTTGTCTTTTTTCTGTTTTTAATATAGCATTAAATCCAATCGACATGACTTTTGAACTTCTTATCTATTTCTTACCCCCTGTATCATTTATTATTTTCGGTAGTGGAGTAGTCGCAGGATATTTATTATCGTCTTATCGAAAACAGGAGCAAGAGGATTTGAAATACGCCTATGACGAATTGAATAATATCTTAATTGAAAAAGAAGAAGAAATCGAACGTCTTCAAAATAAATTAACTCAATTATTGGATGGAACAACTGCACAAAAACCAGATAACTTTACAAAAATTGAAGGAATAGGCCCCAAAATCGAAGAACTTCTCAAAAGCAATGGTATCAAATCTTTTAAAGATTTGGCAACCGCATCCGTAGAAAAATTAACATCCATTCTTGAATCGGCTGGTCCGGCATATAAAAGACACAACCCTGATACCTGGCCCGGCCAGGCAAACCTGGCAGCTAAAGGGGATTGGCAAGCGCTTAAAAGCTGGCAAGAAAGTAAGTAATATGCATGATTACTTTTTGTTTATAACTATCGTATTCCTTATATTATCATGTAGTGAATCTCAACAACAAAATGAATTCAAACCTACCGATGAATTACCCATTTTGCAAGGACTTCCTGATCCCTTTCTCAGGAAAGATGGTAATCGAATAAAAAACAAATCTGAATGGAACAGTCATCGTACCTACCTTCAAAAAATGCTATCTCATTATATGTACGGAGAAATGCCTCCTGCTCCTGATACTTTAAGAATTGAACCCATTAGTTTCCGACAGCTTTTCAATGGGCAAATGGTTGAAGAAATATTTTATGTTGTTTTGAGCAGGAATGGGAAGGATGTGCGTTTCAAAACCGGAATTAGAAGGCCAAACAAACCAGGAAAATTTCCAATTATTATTAAAAATGATTCCTGGCTATTCAATATTTCAGAAGTAGTGGATACCAATAAGCAACAGCGTTATATCTCAATGGGGCGAGATAAAATAGAGGATTGGGTTGCAAAAGAAGCCCTTAACAGAAAATACATTATCTGCAAATTCAATAGAAATCAGGTTGCACCTGATCATCCCAAAGCTATTGAAAATGGGGTTCTCTCGCTGTATCCGGAGTACAACTGGGGAACAATCGCTGCATGGGCCTGGGCATATAAACTATTGATAGACTATTTCGAAGGATTAGATTATATTGACTTAAATAAAATTGTTGCAACGGGACACTCAAGAGGAGGTAAAACAGCGCTTTGTGCGGGTGTATATGAAGACAGAATAGCTGTTACAGCTCCCAGTTCTTCAGGTGCAGGAGGAACGGCCAGTTGGAAATACTTTGATAATGAACACGAAAAACAATTAATATCCCATCACAAAGAACATTATCCTCATTGGTGGACCTCCCGCCTATATCAATTTGCAAATAAAGAAGCATTTCTCCCATTTGATGCCCACTTTCAGAAAGCATTGATCGCCCCAAGAGGCCTGATAAATGTCCACTCCAGAGAAGACTATTGGGCTAATCCTTATGGGACCTACCTCACATATCTGGCGGCAGACAAAGTATATAATTGGTTGGGGGTTAAGAATCATCAGGGCATTCACTGGAGAAACGGTAGACACAACCAAAACTACGAAGACTGGAAAGCCATATTTGAATTCTGTGATCAGTATTTTTTTGACAAAAAATCAAATATTGATTTTACAAAGAATCCTTATCCAGAAAAATACACTTTTGACGGGCTTATAAATTATAGCGGCTAACATAAAGGATCTTATTCTTCAAAGAAAAAGCCTCCGACATTAATATATCGAAGGCCCAGCTGGTAGTATTTTTCATTATGATCTATTCCTAAAAAGGAAGAATAGAAAGTCCAAAAGTAATAGGCGTCACATCATACCCACTGCTCTTTTCCGGCTTAAACAATTCATTCAGGCCCATGGTACCATAAAAAGTGATGGGTCCATAACCAATGCTTCCGATCAAACCGTACTGAAAGTTATTGAGGTTAAACTTATCTTTTGTTTTGATTTTAACATTATTGGTTCGTTGCACAGTCTTTGCCCCCATTAGTACATTTCCGTACACCCCGGCATTCAAATGAAAGCTCTTACTTTTCTTTCTTGGGTTGCTTTCAAAGTTCAACATTACAGGGATATGTAAATAGGTAGTCCTTAAGTGATTTTTTTTGTAGGAATATGAATCACTTTCCTCCAAAGTATATGTTACATTGGGTTCGAATGGTTCAAGGGTTGCCGGATTGGAAAACCCATAATAATTAAAAGTAAAGCCGGCACCGTACATAAGATTTACATTGTGGTTAATAAGATTGATTCTTTGTCTTACAACATGTAAACGCCAGCTTACAGAGTTGATGATGTCGGGTTCCATTGGATTTATCCCCCCGATCTCAGGAAGGGTATTTTCCGAAAGGTAACTGGCAAATCCAAGGTCGACCAAAAACCACCTGGTTTTTACATTTTTTAAAGGTTTGTCCTTCTTCTTAAAACTAATGTCCAACCCCTCCAAAGCATTCTCAACAATAGTCTCAACTTCATTTTCTAAGTCTTCTTCATTTAACTCTTCTATCTCTTCTTTTAAATCTTCTATTTCCTCTTCCAGGTCTTCAACAACATCTTCTATTTCTTCTCGGGCTTCTTTGTTATCAATTTCTTCTGCTTTCTCTTTTAATACCTTGATCTTATCTTTGATCTTTTTGATTTCTTTGTTCTTTTTTTCTATCTTATCTTGTATTTCTGTAGATAAACTATCAGAATCAGTGCTCTGCGCTATGGAAAAATTTATTCCAAAACATAAAATTGCTGAGCAGATGATTAATATTGCTTTCCAATTTTTCATAGTAGGTAATTTTTATTCGGTTCGTAAAAATTCAGGTATAAGCTTCTCCTTAAATTGAGCAAAACTTACATCGGACCAGGTTTCAGATAAAAACTCTCCCGGGATATGAATTTCGATCTCTGATTTACCGGTATTTTTCTTTATTGTTAATAATCTTTTCTTTGATAAATCAATATCTGACGTAGCAGTCCATTCAATTTTGGGTAACTCAGTTATGGTTTCAAGCATAGCTAATTCTGTTCGATAATCCTCCTTTTCACGTTCTTCAATATCCCTGTCAATTTCTTGTATCTCCGTCGATAAATCCTGGTTTGAATTGGGGTTTAAATCTATTTCCAGCGTTTCATCCATTACTTCTACAATATCACTGGATTCCTCCTCATTTATATCCTTTACCGATGCATAATCTGGCTCCGATTTAGAAATAATATCAACTTGCCTTTCGTCAATGTTTGTAGTTGAGGACCCATTCTGGGTAACTTCGTCCGCAATATTTTCTGCAAGATTATTATCCTGGCCAGTATTACTATTGGGAGCTACGGTACTAATATCATCTACTATTGGGGGATTATTTTCCTGTAAATTATTATTTATAGCAAACCATAGCGTTGTAGCAACCAAAAGTACAACGGCTACAGCTGCCACACCTCTTAATCTGGTCCAAAGGGGAATAATAACTGCTTTCTTCTCCTTTTGATATAACTTCGACTTCTCTTTATATACCATTGGTATATCCGGTGCAATAGTAACAATCGAAAAGTCATCGAACTCTTCTTTTATATCTGGGTTTTCATCCAAAAATTTTTCAAAAGCTTGTTTATTAGACGTATCCAACTCGCCTTCCACATAATCCAAAGCATATTCTTCATAATTATCTCTTGTAACTCTCATGAGACATTTTTTTTATTGTATTCCTGGAGGTGTAACTCCTCCAGCTTGATCTTTAAAATTTTTCTTCCTCTAAACAGTATGATTTTAACATTGGACAATGTCAGGCCACTAATATCAGCGATTTCATTATATGAATACCCTTCATAATCCCGTAACAAAATCAATTTTTTTTGTTCCTCCGACAAAGTTTCAAATGCTTGTTCAATCAAATCTTTGTTCTCAAATGATTGTTGATTTTCAACTACTTTTTCTTCTTGAACATTTCTGTACTCTCGTTCTCTTTTATTCTTTCTAAATGCATCTATCATCGCATTGTACGCCGTTCTGAACAACCAGGATTTTGCAACTACTTTTTCAAGTTTTTCCCTGTTTTCCCAAAGCTTGACAAAGGCAATCTGAACCAAGTCATCGGCATCTGCACGGCTTTGGGTTAGTTTGAAGCAGTATCTGAATAAATTATCAGAATGCTCATTTACACATTCATTGTAATCATTTCGGCTCATTTCAATGCTAAGACGTAGAAGGTTGGCAATTAGTTACAAACCCACAAAATATTTTTACTACGGAAAATTAATCAATTTTCCACAGGGGTTTTTCTCGTTTGCATCCTTGACCCGGTCGCCGATGTTAGTCGAAACTATGACACTCACAGGAGGCAGAAGATCCCCTTATTGATAATTTCAAAGGATACATAAATGATATAAAGTCCAGGCTGGTCCCTCCTCGTATTAGAATGGCAAAAAATTGAATATACCTCCCCTACGAAATACAGAGCGTATGTAAAATATCGATGCCCCTAGATTGAAGGTGATGAGTATTCCGTTATTGCCTGACGTTTTCTGTTATTTATCCTTAGTGTGCATCCTTGTTAATTCCCAGTAAATGTAGTGCGTAATTAAGCACTACCATCTTTCAAACACCCATTTAGTAAAGTCACCAATCAAATAATCTATTACTGAATATAACTTTCTGGCCTAAATGTAGCACGACTCAAATAGGTAGTGTTTCGGAGAGAGGCGAAGGGGAATATAAAAGGCCTCTTCCTGAAGCTTTATCGGGAAAAAGCGAAGGAAAGGAACGCAGTAAAATCGCTTTGTCGATTTAAGATTGAGAACGGGAATGTTGGAATTACCACTCGAAAACAGCGATCTTCTTATCAAAAAAGAGTGCTACATAATTTCCTATGTATTCGATCTACCTGGTAAACTCACACAATATATCAATCGGGCTGATGCCTCAATATTCATGGAAATCAGGTATGCAGGTAAAGGAAAAGTCGTTAGATTCTATCCTATTCTTGTTACAGTGTTTGGATAATTTCATCATTAGTTAAACTGATCAAGAACGTATACTATAGTAAATAACCTACATTTACAACCTACCGCATGTAACCAACATATATCTTCAAACCTTAAACTGTTTTAATTTACATTTCTATGAAAAAATGCGCCGTAATCATCGGTTCAGGAATCGTTGGTCTAGCTTTGGCGAAAGCACTTAGTGAAAAAAAGTGGTCCGTAGTCATAATTGAAAAATCCAATATTGCCCAGGGTGCTTCCATTCGCAATTTTGGAATGATCTGGCCTGTCGGCCAGCCATTGGGCAATCTTTATGACAGAGCCATGCGATCTCGCGAAATTTGGTTGGACTTAAGCAGAAAAGCAGGGTTTTGGTCTGAAGAAACGGGTTCTCTTCACCTCGCTTATACTGAACTTGAAAATCAAATTATCAAGGAGTATGTAGAAAAGGTACAATCCCAAAAATCTGCGATTCACTTATCTCCTGGCCAGATTCATAAAAAAAGCCCGGCGGCAGTCTCCAAAGGCCTCAAAGGAGGATTATTTTCCCAAGAGGAAGTACTGGTGAATCCCAGGGAAGCCATCCAAAAAATGACAGAATTCTTCGAAAACCACCTGGGCATACAATTCATTAAAGGAATAGCTGCCTCCAATATAAGGGGGAACAATATTGTGATTGGCAGGAAAACATTACAGGCCGATAAAATTTTTGTATGCTCAGGATCAGATTTCGAAACCCTATTTCCAGAAGAGTTTCAAAATCATCCTATCACAAAATGTAAGCTTCAAATGATGAGATTATCCCGGCAACCCAACAATTGGAGAATTGGGCCCCCGCTTTGTTCTGGATTAAGTTTTATTCATTACAAGGCATTTGATATTGCATCATCCACTAAAATTTTAAGGCAATATTTCCAGGAACATTTTCCCGAATTGATCAAATTTGGTATTCACGTAATGGTCTCTCAAAATGGCGCAGGCCATCTAACAATAGGAGATAGTCATGAATATGGAAAAGATCCCGATCCGTTTAACCAACAACAAATTAATGATATTATAATTCAATACTTAAAAACATTTGCCAATTTCAAATCGTGGAAAATTGAATCATACTGGAATGGGATCTATGCAAAAATGACTAATGGAGACTCGGAACTAGTCCTTGACATTGATGAAAATACGACGATAGTCAATGGTCTTGGGGGTGCCGGAATGACTCTTGCCTTCGGGCTTGCGGAGGAAGTTGTTCATTTATTATAATCTACCTCACCAGGCGTATGACGTCAGGGACTATTTTAGCTACCCATTGCTTATACATTTTTCCGGAGGGATGTAATCCATCGGGTGCGATTAAAGAACTATCGTTTTCCGCTTCCCTGGAAATGGGGGTAATATCGATAAACAAAACCCCCATTTCTTCACAAATTTTCTTTTTTGCAGCATTATATTCATTGATCTCTCTTGAAATTTTTTCTGAATCACTATATTTCCCAAAAGGAGTAACTCCCCAATCTGGTATTGAAACTACAAAAACATTATCAGGGTCATCGCCTGCATAGGAAATCGCTCTTGTAAGTAAATTTCTAAATTCATCCTGAAAATTTTCCACCGATCTGTTTCGATATTGATTATTCACTCCAATGGATAAAGAGACAAGGTTATAAGATTGTGCAATTCCACGGTATTGTATTCCCAATTCCAATTCGTCGGTAGTCCAGCCTGTCCGGGCTATTACATCCGGTTCTTGAATCGTTACCTGTTTCTTTCGAAATTCATCTACCATTGCATACGGCCAACTACTGTCCCTATCTACGCTCTCCCCCACGGTATAACTGTCTCCCAAAGCCAGATAGGACAGACCGGTATTTTCGCCTTTAGAGCCATTATCCACAGGTAAAACAGGGTCTTCCAACAGATCCGGCATTGAAGTCTTACATCCAATGCTAAGGAAACAAAATATGTATAGGATTAATCCGCTTCTTAAAATATAATAATGAGTAACAGCCATGGTGTTTTTGACTATATACGTAAAAACAAATGACTTGGATTTTTGTAAGCCCGAAGGATTAATTATTATATCCTAAAATAGGACTTAACCATCTCTCCATTTCTTCAACAGATACATTTTTCATCCTGGCATGTTCTATCACCTGGTCTTTATCAATTTTACCGACCCCAAAATATTTAGATTCCGGATGAGAAAAATACCACCCGGATACAGATGCGGCAGGATACATTGCAAAAGATTCTGTAAGGGAAATACCTGTGTTTTTCTCCACATCCAATAACTTAAACAACTTGCGTTTTTCAGTATGATCCGGACAAGCAGGATAACCAGGTGCCGGACGTATCCCCTGATATTTTTCATCGATTAATTCATCATTTGTCATGCATTCATCGGGTTGATATCCCCAAATATCTGTCCTGATTTTGTGATGCATCATCTCTGCCAATCCCTCTGCCAGCCTATCAGCCATAGCTTTTAGTATTATACTGCTATAATCATCCTGTGTTCGTTCGAATTGTTGCACTGATTTTTCGATATTGATTCCTGCAGTAACAGCAAAAGCTCCAATAAAATCCATCTTACCACTTGATTTGGGTGCAATAAAATCAGACAAACTTCTATTCGGTAATTTTTTAGCCTTTTTTAATTGCTGTCTTAGAAAAACCAATCTTTCTTTTTCTTTTGTCAGGTCATTTTCATCATAAATAATTATTTCATCCCCTTCACTTTGGGCTGGGAAAAGTCCAATTACAGCATTGGCCTGGAGCCAGTTTCCCTTTACTATTTGATCCAGCATTTTTTGCGCATCCTGATACACTTTTTTTGCTTCTTTACCGACTACCTCATCCTCAAAGATATCTGGGAACCTTCCTTTCAATTGCCAACTCTGGAAATACGGCGTCCAATCAATAAAGTTTATAATTTCCTTCAAATTAATATCTTCAAATGCCTGGACTCCCAATTTTTTAGGTTTATGTGGATTAAATGAATCCCAATCAATTTTTGTAGGATTTTTACGGGCTTCAGATATTGGAATCATTCGCTTTTTACCTGTCTTTTTGCGTCGCTCCCTTATTTCTTCGTACTCCTGTTGGATATTTTCATAATACGCTTTCCTGATTTCTGGTGTATTCCCAATCAGGGAAGAAACCGTTGACACGCTTTTTGAAGCATCAAGAACATGTACTACAGGGCTTTCATACTGCGGGGCAATTTTCACTGCCGTATGGATTTTTGATGTGGTCGCTCCTCCTATTAACAAAGGCAGATTAAATTTTTGACGTTTCATTTCCTTGGCAACGTGAACCATTTCATCCAATGAAGGTGTAATCAAGCCGCTGAGTCCAATGACATTCACATTTTCCTTGATAGCTGTTTCCAGGATTTTTTCTGCAGGCACCATCACACCAAGGTCTACAATTTCATAATTGTTACATGCTAATACAACACCCACAATATTTTTACCGATATCATGAACATCCCCCTTGACCGTAGCCAATAATATTTTCCCCTTGGCTCCTACAGAATCAGATTTCTCTTCCTCCAGGTAAGGCGTAAGATAATTAACGGCCATTTTCATGACACGGGCACTTTTCACCACCTGGGGCAAAAACATTTTACCCGACCCAAATAGGTCACCCACAACATTCATACCGTTCATTAATGCTTCTTCTATTACTCTTAATGGAGAGTTATACTTTACCCTTGCTTCTTCTGCATCTTCAATAATAAACTCCGTGATACCCTTTACCAACGAATATTCAAGACGGTCTTCTACAGATGATTCTCTCCATGACAAATCCCGCTCTTTCTTTTTCCCTTTACTTTTAACGGTTTCTGCAAAGTCAACTAAATTCTCCGTAGCATCTTTATTTCTATTAAAGATAACATCTTCAATTAGGGTTAAAAGTTTTTCAGGAATATCAGCATATACCTCCATCATTCCCGCATTAACAATTCCCATATCCATCCCGGCCTTTACTGCATGAAACAAAAAAGCTGCATGCATAGCTTCTCTGACCGTATTATTTCCCCTGAAAGAAAAGGAAATATTACTTACCCCTCCACTTATTTTGGTTAAAGGGAACAATTCTTTTATCGCCTTTACCGACTCAATAAAGCTTACGGCATAATTGTTGTGTTCTTCTATCCCGGTGGCTATTGCGAAAATATTAGGATCAAATATTATGTCTTGTGGTAAAAAACCAACTACTTCTGTAAGTATTTTATACGCCCTTTTACAGATTTCTATTCTTCGTTCGGTAGTCTCAGCCTGACCATCTTCATCAAACGCCATGACCACAGCAGAAGCTCCGTATCTTCTTACTTTTTTGGCTTGTTCAATAAAAATTTCTTCCCCTTCTTTCAGGGATATTGAATTAACGATACATTTTCCCTGCACACATTTCAATCCTTCTTCTATCACTGAGAACTTCGAGGAATCCACCATAATAGGTAACCTGGCAATATCGGGCTCAGACATCATAAGATTTAGAAATGTCTTCATTTCTTTTTCTGAATCCAACAATCCCTCGTCCATATTCACATCAATGACCTGAGCTCCTCCCTCTACCTGATTTCGAGCTACATCCAGGGCTTCTTCATATTTTTCGGATTTTATCAACCTTGCGAATTTCTTGGACCCTGTTACATTTGTGCGTTCCCCAATATTAATAAAATTTGATTCAGGACGAACGACCAATGCCTCTAATCCGCTATATTGTGAGTAGATAGGTTTTGATTCTCTTTTTCTAGGTTTTAGTCCGCTGACGGCGCCAGCTATCTCTGAAATATGTTCTGGTGTAGTTCCACAACATCCGCCAACGATATTTACAAAGTTACTTTCGGCAAAATCCCTGATATATTCCCTCATTTCATCAGGATCCTGATCGTATTCACCCATTTCATTGGGAAGGCCAGCATTAGGATAGGCACTGATGTAACAATCAGCCACCTCTGCCAGATCCTGTAAATGAGGACGCATTTCTTTTGCCCCCAGAGCACAATTAAGTCCTACCGCCAATGGCCTGGAATGAGCAACAGAAATCCAAAATGCTTCTACCGTTTGTCCTGATAACGTCCTGCCGCTATTATCAGTAATTGTACCACTGATTATCAGGGGTATTGGTTTATTTAATTCTTCTTCCAGATCAAGGATTGCATGGATTCCCGCTTTGGCATTGAGCGTATCAAATATAGTCTCCAATAACAACAAATCAGCCCCTCCCTCAAGAAGTGCTTTTGCCTGGGCATAATATAATTCTTTCAATTCATCGTAATCAACTGCGCGGTACCCCGGATTATTTACGTCTGGAGACAGGGATGCTGTCCTGTTTGTAGGCCCCAGGGCTCCGGCCACATATTTATGCGCACCCGGATGTTTTTGTTTATATTTATCAACGGCCTTTCGCGCCAACCTAGCTCCTTCCAGGTTAATTTTTTCTACCCATTTCACTGTATCGTAATCAGCCTGGGAAAGAGAATTTGCATTGAAGGTGTTGGTTTCTACAATATCACACCCCGCTTCAAGATATTCGCTGTGAATCGCCTCTATGACGTCAGGCCTGGTCAGGTTTAACAAGTCGTTATTCCCCTTAAGATCAGAAGGGTGATTGACAAGAATATCCCCTCTAAAATCCTGTTCTGTTAGTTTGTATTGTTGAATCATAGTGCCCATCGCACCGTCCAATACTAAAATCCTCTGGTCTAAAATTTCTCTAAGTTCTTCCATCAAAATATCGAATTTCCTGTTGTTTTGGCATTCAATCTGAAAGATACACTGCCCCAAAAATTATCATTTCCATCCTGTTTTCTCAATCCTAAATTCAGATCGAGAAAAGCATTATGCCATAAAGTATAAGAAATTCTTCCCTGCAAGCCATAAATTTTTGTCAATTTTCCCTGCAAGGTTTCTATACCGTAGTCTCCTGGTCGATTATCGCTATAACTATTTCTAATATCCGCACCGTAATTAATTCCATTTTCGTCAAGTCCCTGCCTGATATGGTAAATGACTCCTGAAACACTCCATTTTTCAAAAGGCGTATAATTCAATGTTGCAATATACTCTCTAAAATTAGCTCCCGAAGGATGTGCTAATGGAGAATTATAATGAGTGTACGTAGCCATGGTATCCCGGTGGGAATAAGTATATGGTCGAACTGTATTATATTCTGCTGAAAAATCCATATCTCTTATTCCAAATATATCATATGCCTTAAGTCCTAATTGAACGCCATATTTGTTTGCCCACCATTGATTTCCACCAAAAAATTCACTAATCCTGAATTCATCAAAAATCACCTGGCTATATAGCTTGTATTTATTCCACAATGCCCAGCTAAAATCCAATCCTAATGAAACATTATCAGGACTTCCCACGGTTCGCTCCACGGTCCTAAATAATATCACAGGTAGCAAATAATGCAATTCCAAATGATCCTGACGGTTAAAAACTACCGATTCAAAAAGTCCAAGATGGGCATTTTTCCCTAGTTGGAATTGCAGAAAATGAGTTGCTATATATTTCTTTGGCAACACCCGGTCACCCGGATCCTGGCTATTGCTCAATTGAGTAACCTCTGCTATCATGTATTGGTACTTCATTTTCCAGATCTGAAATTCGAGATTCAAATGAAGATAATTTCCCCCGAAATCAGATAGTAATAAAGATTGCATTCCACTTCCATAAAATTGACGTCCATATCCGAACTGCGCAGAAATATATTCTCCAACCGGAACACTTAAATATGCCTGGGAGTTCAAAACATCCTGACCACTAATTCCGCCTAAAAGATCGGCTTTGTATCCGGAATAAAAAGTATATCCCGGGGCTGATTTATAATTTTTTATATACCGGTCTATATATTCGGGTCTTGAAAATTGTAAATCCTCAATAGAGGTATAAATATAGACCTTATCATCTATACCTGTTCTTAACTCCAGTCCCTTCCTGTTTTCAAATATATATTTCCTGCCCCTTTCTTGCCTTCCTAACTTCCAGTGTAAAATGGGGTTCACGCTCAAGAAAAAGTCCTTTTTCTCGACAAACAATAAATTTGAAGGGTATTTGTATAAATATTTTAATATCGGCTTTTTCTCCTGAAGGCTTAATTCACCTTCAAACAACAAATTTGACTTTCGAAAAGAACTATCTCCAAACCACTCCGGATTTTCATTTACCCAATATTCAATTTCATTCATATCCTGATCTTCTATCCTATCTTTGGGCAAACCGGAAATAAACCGTGCAACTTCTTTTCTCGAAAATTTGCTATCAGCCGGGAACAATGGATTATCTGACTTGTATTTAACCATTAATTTTTCCAACTGCGAATAGGAATACCGATCAAGTAAAAGGGGATTATCCTGACTAAAAACCCGTACGGAAAAAACGAGCAAAAAGAAACAATTTACGACTAGAACTAATTTCATACTCTGAATTTCATCAATTCATTTTTAAGCCATTCGAGGAAACCATTTTCACGATTCAAAAAGACCACCTCAATTGGTAACGCAAAGATGTCGATATTATGTTTAAGAAAGTAATGAAAGTGGGGTTCTAGTCTTATAAGATCTTTTTCTGTGGTCAGGAATACCTTTTTGTGCCCATCCATCTTGTGATATGAATCTACAACTGTAGCGATATCGTGCTTTGTATAGGCATAATGGTCCGGAAACTTCCGGTGGAAGTATGCAGTGGTTTTGCCCTTGATAAAATCTATCATTGGCAGAGGGTTAGCAATACCAGTCAATAGAAATACGGATTTACCATCGAGCAATATCCTTTGAGAAGTATCAGCAATATTATAGGCTGTATGATATTTCAAAGAAGAAAAAAATATTTTTTGATCGCCCACCGGATTAATTTCTTTCACGATCAATTCCTGCTCTTTCTCACTTAAATCTTGTGGGCATTTCGTAACAATAATGGCACTGGCCCTCGACATTTGACTCCTGGGTTCGCGAAGTCGTCCCATTGGCAATAAATAGTCTTTTGTGAATCTCAAATTAAAATCTGTAAGTAACAAATTAACATAAGGGGTCACTCCCCGGTGCTGGAAAGCATCATCTAATAAAATTGCTTGCAGGTCATCGTAATTTTGGAGCATTTGGGGAATTGCCAATGCCCTTTCTTCCCCTACCGCAACAGGAGTATTTGGATACTTTTTTTTCAAAAAAAGAGGTTCGTCACCAACGTCTTTATACGTCTTTTGAAGGGTAACATTCATATACCCTTTGGTATTTCTTTTGTACCCCCTGCTAAGTACACCAATTTCAATATAAGGATCTAAATACCTAATAAGATATTCAATCATAGGAGTTTTTCCACTGCCACCTGTATTCAGATTTCCAACCGAAATCACTGGGATATCAAAAGATATGGATTTCAATAAACCAACATTGTAAAGAAGGTTTCTTATCTCAATTAACAATCTATAAATTAGGGAAAAAGGAAATAGTACTATTTTTACAAACCAATTGTCAATCATGATTTTACAAGTATAGCTTGTCCAATATTGCATTGAGCACACTTACGGTTCATGCAGTAATCCTTGTAAAGGAATAACAACGCCTGGGAATCCAGTGCATGATCAATAGTCACACCCAGCTTTGACCATTTTCTCATTATCCCATTACTTTCCGGGTCGGTTTTTTGTAAAATATCCAAAGCCTGGTCTTTTAAATCCTGGTTGTTTTTGTTGACACCCATGAAAAACATAAAGGGAGCTAATACATTTATCTGAATCAGATCAGTACTTCTCTTACCCAGACTTTTTGATCGATCCTGATCGCTTTCCGAGTCAAATTTAAAATGATTGTCCCAATATTTATGTGCTGTACAGTCCAGGTCTGCTGTTATACCCGTCCAATCCAGTGTATACATTAACTTTCTTCCGTATTTGAAAAAAAAATCAGCTAGTTGGGATATACGGATAGTAGGAAAATTCTGGGGACGCATTCGAGCAAAATTCCAAACAGTAGGATCTATTGGTGATAATTCATATTTTTCTGCTAAAAATTCATATTCTTCTTTCAATGCTTTTGGGTAATCATCTTTCCAGTCCTGTTGCAGCATTCCCGCTTGTCCAAACAACAAACTTTCGATCTGATGGCGATTCCCAATATGTTTTGATAATATCTTATAATTTAGGGTATTCGCCATCCACTCAAATGCCGTTCCATTTTTAGCAAAACCAAAAGTGCGGCATATTAGTTTAAAAAGAGTTTCATGTAAATTCTTTTTACTAAAAACAAAAATATCGTTTATCGTATTATACTTATCTTCCAGTCTCGAAACTGCCATTCGTTCCTTCCACGAAGTAATATTCAATCGTGCAACTTTATCAAGCAGGTTTTCACACGGAATTGCATCAAAATCATATGAATTTAAATATTTATAGGTTTCAAGAATACTGTGATCTATACGATCTTTCAATTCTATAGTCGCTATTAAATCGCCATATTGGTCTTTTACCGGTTGGTCATCTTCATACACCACATGTAGTATCACATTAAAATAATCCGGATTATCATCATGGCCATGGATTTTCCAATCAGATGATTTTGTATGTATTTCCACTTTCCCTGCCCACAATTGACCTCCAATCCGAACTCTTGAATCAATAAAATCCGGCCCCTGGTCCCTATTCAAAATTCCCGACTTCATAACTTCTACAAAATTCCCCTGAGTCGTTCTCAACTCACCCTTATCGAATTTCTGCGTCCGCCAGATATATTGTAAAAAATCCTCTTTTATCAAAGGGCTATAATCTTTCATAAATTTTAAATGTATACGCAAATGGATTGGCTCCATCTGCTTCCTTTTGAACACAATCTACGAGTTTCCATTTACTTTTATCCCATTCCGGAAAATACACATCTCCTTCAAAAGTACCATGCACTTCTGTAATGTATAATTTGTCGCAATTATCCAATGCCATAGCAAATATTTCAGCACCTCCAATAATAAATGCTTCATTAGAATTTGTGTCGTTGGCAAGTTCAATTGCTTCTTCCAGAGAATGGGCAATTAAAACACCTGAAGCCATATAATATGGATTTCGGGAAACCACAATATTCGTGCGCTTTGGTAATGGTTTTCCAATTGATTCAAAACTTTTACGCCCCATAATAACAGGGTGCCTTATCGTTTTTTTCTTAAAATATTTTAGGTCGGCCGGCAAATACCAGGGTAATTGATTGTCTTTCCCAATCACTCTATTGTCGGACACCGCTACTATAGCAGATATTATCATGGCAACATGGTGTTGTTTATTAAATCTGACTTCAACATTCTTTCTTCCAGCCACTTTCGGGACGGTTGGATAGAATCGTTAACATATTTTTCAATTACCAGACTGGCAATTGGCGCTGCATAACTACCACCCCATCCTCCATTTTCAATAAAAACCGCAATTGCTATTTTTGGATTTTTTTCTGGCGCAAATGCATAAAAAACGGAGTGGTCTTTTCCTCGATTTTCCGACGTACCAGTTTTTCCGCATACATCCAACCCCGGGACATAAGCAGCCCTTGCAGTCCCGGATGAAACTGCTTTTTCCATTCCGGTAATAATTGTTTTAAAATGACTGGAATCGATGCTTACTTTCCTGGAGTCCAGAAATTTGGGAGGAAGATCTTGTGTTTCGCCATTTATATTTTTAATAATATGAGGCATTTTGTAAGTGCCTCTATTAGCAATAATTGATACGGCATGAGCCATTTGAAGAGTAGTGAGTTCCACTTCCCCCTGCCCTATTGCATTGGATAATATATAGGTAAATCTCCAATCTCCTTTGTTCCTGTACAAATCATCATAATAAGCCGGAGTGGGATTTAGTCCTGTCCCCTCCAATGGCAAGTCCACACCTAATTTATTGCCGAGTCCAAATTCTCCTAACTTTTGATGAATATCAAAAAGTCCCTTTTCCGGATTACTAAACCCGTATTTATTTATTAAGTCTCTGTATACGGTAAAAAAATATGTATTACAAGAACGAGTTAATGCAGATTCCATATCGTTATTGCCACCACCGGCATGGCACCTCCAAACATTAGTCTTGTAGAAGTAACCACCTCCACAATGAATATGATCATGAGGTGTTATAATACCTTCCTGAAGGGCAATGAGGCCGAGAACTGGTTTAAAAATACTTCCCGGAGGATAATGGGCCATAATGGATCGATCGTAAAAGGGTTTTAGTGTATCAGCGTATAATTCGGCAAATTTTTCTCCCCTGTTTTGTCCAATTGACAAATCTTCGAGGTTAAAAGTAGGATTACTCAACATTACCAAAATTTCGCCGGAGGAGGGCTCTATGGCTACAATACCCCCCTTCTTATTTTCCATTAATTTTTCAGCATATCGCTGTAACTCAATATCAAGACCTAAAGTCAAATCAGAACCGGAAAGTGCTTCTTTATTCAATGAACCATTTAAATAATCTCCTACTCGTCTTCCAAGGTTATCTTTCAGTTCATAACGATGGCCTTTTGAACCTTTTAAAATATCTTCATAATACAATTCTACACCACTTTTACCAATGTAATCGCCTGCTACATATTCAGATTCTGAATCATTCACTATTTGACGATCAACTTCCGAAATATACCCCAACACATGGGAGGCAGTAGGATATTTATATCCTCTGACCGCCTCTTTTGTCAAAGCAAAACCAGGAAAAGCATGCAGGTACTCCTTAAATTGCAAGGCCATTGTATCTGGAATTCTTGACATAAAAGTAAATGGTACAAATCGAGAGTACCGGACATCGCTCCAATCTTTTTCAATGTGTTTAGTATAAAAATCTTGATTTATATTGAGTAAATCGAAAAGCAGCGACGTATCCATGGCCGGATCAAGGTCATTATATGTGATATTAACATCGTACACAAATTTGTTAAAGACTACTAATTCCCCGTTTCGATCATAAATAAGACCTCGAGATGGTTTTTGGATAGTCTCTACCAGGGAGGTCGTATTTGCCTGTATCTGAGACTGTTTGTCCATCAATTGTACTTTGGCAACCCTGGCAATTAAAAAAGTAAAACTCGCCAGGACCAATACGACCACAATTTTATATCTGTTATTTTGGTCCAATGCCATTGGTTGAATTATTCTACCGGATTAAAAACAATCATTGTTATCATAACTATAACATAAGACACCAATCCCGACAAAAAGGTTCTCAATAAAATATAATGAAACAATTTGAATTGAAAAATATCGAGAAGACTTATTGTAAAACAATACACTAATATCATAATTGCAGCGTAAGAGGCAAACCACCTAAAGGTAATACTTGAAATAGTAGGAGATATATTCACTTTGTATCCTCCCCGGGGTTGTAAATAATAAATTACATATGGCCTTATGAAACCAATGAGGGTTGCCGCACCTGCATTAACCCCAGGAGAATTATTAAAAATATCTATTACCAACCCCATCAAAAATGATATTAATATCAGTGCATTTTTGGGTGTACGAAGAGGAAGCAACAAAATGAATAATGGAAAAATATAAATTTCTATAAACGGTACGGCATTCCATTTGATTCCAAAAAAATTGAAAATAAATACTTGCGCAAAAATTAATAAGATAAACCTGATAATATTCACTCTGTATATGGACATTCCTATTCCTCCTCTTGCTTTTCAGATAAACGATCAACGTTCTCCCCATTGTTATTAGAAATTTCATTTCCCACTCCCCATTGGTCATTAACTACGAGGCAATTTTGCAATTGGTAGAGGTTTCCGATCAGACGAACCGAAACCGTATAATCATTTTCTCCGCTTTCTACATTATATTTTTCCACCACTCCAATTGGTACACCCTCTGGGAAAGAAAATGAGTAACCGCTTGTAACCACTGTATCACCCATTTCAATATCAACATGTCGGGGAATTTCTCTCATCACCATATACCGGAGGTCATAGGGTTCCCATCGTACTATTCCAAGGGCATTGTTCCGTTTGATCTTCGCACTTATTACAGTTTCAATATTGTACAGTGAGATAACCTTAGAATAATTATTTGAAGCACTTACGACCAATCCTACTGGGCCCTGGGATGACATTACTCCCATTCCTGGCCTAATATTCTGGTTCTTGCCAACATTGATTGTAAGATAATTATGCAGAGAGCTAAATGAATTGGATATAATCTCCGCATTGATAATCTTATATCGGTCTAACTCCTGATACTCCTTGCCAATAAAACCAGTGTCCTGAACTACGGTATCTACTCTTTTTTGATAATTTAGAATGGCCTTTTTCAATGCAGCATTTTCTCTGGAAAGGGTGACATTCTCTTCTTTGAGGTCAAAATAAGCATTTGCCGTACCCAGTTGAGACTGAATATATCCCGAAACAGTATTAGATGTGCTTAGAAACAGATTTTTTCTTCGATTGTCATAGTTTATAGCCAGATTAATACTTATCAACTCTAATATTAAAAATAGAATGATAGGTAAATTCTGTAAAATAAATCGAATATAGTTTCCCATATTTTCTTAAAATTCTCACACATTCTTGCGGTCGATAAGGAAAGAAAATTTGCCAATATTATCCAACGCAATACCGGTACCAATAACAACGGCTCTTAAAGGGTCTTCCGGGACATGCACATCAAGTTTGGTCTTGGCTGCTATTCTCTTGTCCAACCCCCTCAACGCTGCTCCACCACCTGTAAGATACAACCCCTTTCTATATATATCCGCGGCTAATTCAGGAGGTGTAGCCTCCAGGGCTTTCAGAATAGCTTCTTCTATTTTTGCAATGGATTTATCTATTGATCTTGCAATTTCCTGATAAGATATAATTTTCTGCTTGGGGATACCTGTCATCAAATCCCTTCCATTTACCGGAATATCTTCAGGAGGTTCATCGAGTTCTTCCATAGCAGACCCCACCTTCAATTTGATAATTTCCGCTGTACGCTCTCCTATCAATAAATTATGTTCTCTCCTCATGTAATTTACAATGTCAGAAGTAAACTCATCTCCGGCCGTACGTATTGATTGATCCGCCACAATACCAGAAAGTGCAATAACTGCTATCTCAGTTGTTCCACCTCCAATATCTATGATCATATTTCCTTCAGGTTCTTCTACATTCAACCCTATACCCAAAGCTGCTGCCAATGGTTCGTGGATCAAATATGTTTCTTTTGAGTCAACATGGTCTGCGCTATCAAATACAGCACGTTTTTCTACTTCAGTTATTCCCGAAGGAATACATATTACCATTCTGAGATGTGTAAAAAAGCTTTTTCGGCTGTCAATCATATTAATCAACCCCTCAATTAAACTCTCTGCGGCTTGAAAATCAGCAATTACTCCATCCTTAAGTGGACGAATAGTTTTTATATTTTCGTGAGTTTTTTCATGCATTTGCATGGCTTTAGTCCCCACTGCTATGGTTTCTCCAGTCCGTCGATCCATTGCCACTATGGATGGTTCATCAACTACAATCTCCCCATTTTGTATGATAAGGGTATTGGCCGTACCCAGGTCTATAGCAAGTTCTTGTGTAAAGAAGCTAAATAATTTCATATTTTCTATACATGAATAATTGCACTAAGTTAAATTAAAATCTAACCACTAAATTTATTTGTTAAGTATTTGTGAATCAAATTTAACATCAATTTACTACTACAGTGAATAATTGTTCTTTTTTCAAATATTTTTTTGCAAGTTCCATTATATCTTCAGATTTCACCTGGTCAATCTTTTCAAAAAAATCAAATACCCATTTTACATCCATACCCTCAATTGTCAATATTTTCACAATTTCAGCTTTGGAAAAAACGCCATCCAGAGAGCTTAACAAATACCCTTTGATATAATTTCTTACCATCCGTATCTCTTCCCTTCCTACCAACGTACTTTGTAGTTTGTATATTTCACCATATATCAATTCGAGAACTTTTTTGATATTTTCAGTTTTAATATCCGTACCAATAATAAAATAAGCATCATATTTCATCGGCTCTAGATCCGAATAAATATTATATGTCAAACCTTCCTTTTCTCTTATGTTTTGCATAAGTCGTGATCCAAAAAACCCTCCTAAAAGAGTATTTAAAAAATGAACCCCCAAATATTCATCGTGATCTCTCTTGATAATTCGCTTCCCAATCTTTATTGAACTTTGTGCATTAAAAGCATAATTGTTCTTCATATAAAATTCATTGGGGGGTTCTGCACTCACCTCCGGTATTGATTGTTCATTTGCATTCACAGGGTTGGGTATTTTATATAAATATTCCTCCACCATACTGATAATATCCCCATCAATGCTTCCTGATATATATGCTTTAAAAAATGAACTTCTATAATTCCTTTTATGAAACTGATATAAGTCATCAATAGTGATAGCTGTTATATCATCTTCTGTAGAATTATACCCATAAGGATGATCATTCCCAAATATTTTCTCTGTAATGATACGAAATGATAAAGCATCATTGTCTGCCGTTGCTAACTTGAGCTTTGACTTTGCCCTTTTCTTAAGCAATTCCAATTCTTCCGCATTAAAAGAAGGAGCTCCAATTATTTCAAAAAACAATGGAATTAATTTCCTCATATATTTTTTGATACACATCAAACTAAAAGAAGCATAATCAAGATGATAGCGAACTTGAAAATCCGCACCGTAATAATCAAAAAAATCGTTTATAGCATCACTTGAGTGATTTTCACTCCCTTCCTTGAGCATTCGGGCACAGAAACGCGAACTCAATCGCTTCTCCTCGTCGTATCGGCCCTTGTTAAGGACTACCTCTATTTTAACCAGTTCCAGTGAGTGCGAGGACGGGATTGAATATAATTCTATCCCATTTCCCGTAGAATAATAATCATATTCAAAAGGAGTGGGTGTCTCTATTTTATTGATTGGTGGTATTTGGATTAAGTTCACGTCAGATTTGAATTAGTGGATTGCAATATTAATGCGAAGGTGCAAAAATAAACGAATGTCATAAAAAATGTATGCAATGTTTTTAACCTTGAGGTTTTCACAGATACAGATACCAAGGTATTATTATTTTCCTTAAGTTTATCGATTTGATTATTTTTGCTTCAAATACGGTTTTTAATTTTTCAAAACGGAAAGTAATAGCAAATAAATATAATTTATGAAGTTTTCAGTTTCTTCTTCAGACATCCTAAAAAAAATTCAAATAGCCAGTGGCGTATTACCAACTAATGCTATTATGCCCATATTGGATGATTTCTTGCTTGAATTATCAGGTAATGAGCTTACAATGGTAGTTTCAGATTTAGAAACCACAATCCGGACCAGAATTCCCGTTAATGGAGAAGAAGACGGAACCATTGCAGTTCGTGGAAAAATCCTAAGTGATACCATTAAAGCACTTCCCGAGCAACCCATTCAATTCGTCAAAGAGGAAGGATCCAACACTTTACTGCTTAAAACCAATAATGGCGAATATCGACTCGCCTGTGACGATTTTGAAGAATTTCCACAAATACCTGAAACCGTTACTTCCGAACCAGTGGAAATTCCCATAGCTGTGATCGAGGGAGCTATCACTCAAACCATCTTCGCTACCAGCAATGACGAAATGAGACAGGCTATGATGGGAGTCTATATAAATATTCAAAAAGACAAAGTGATCTTTGTAGCTACGGATGCCCACAAATTGGTCAAATATACATACCTTGATTTCCAGGCACCTGAAGAAGGTACTATGATTATTCCTAAAAAATCATTGGTCCTGGTCAAGAACGCTTTAAAAGGAAGTGGAAACCTTAAAATTGATTATAGCAACTCCCATGTATTTTTTGAATTAGAAGATACGGAAATAGCCTGTAGGTTGATTGATGCGCAGTTTCCAAACTACAATGCCGTAATACCTACTGACAATCCCAACCTTCTTACTATCGACCGTGTTTCATTTTTGAATTCTATTAAAAGGATTTCTATTTACGCAAATAAAACTACTAATCAGCTCGTACTCGATCTTAATTCAGAACGTTTACTAATTAAAGCCCAGGACTTGGACTATTCAAATGAAGCAGAAGAAAAACTGGAATGCCAATATTCTGGAGACCCAATGGAAATAGCTTTCAATTCAAGATTTCTAATAGAAATGCTCAATGTCCTGGACAGCGAAGAAGTCATGATGGAATTATCCACTCCCAACCGGGCTTCGTTGATTCTTCCGTCTTCCTCTGCTGATGACGAAGATATGTTGATGCTGGTAATGCCTGTAATGGTGAACCGGTAATGTGATGGAGATAGGATTGTTTTTCGGTTCGTTTAACCCTGTTCACACCGGGCACATGATTATAGCCAACCATGTAGCGAATTGGTCCGGCCTCGACGAAGTGTGGATGATCGTAACTCCTCAAAACCCCCTCAAGGAACGATCCAATTTAGCCAAGGATTATGATCGGTTGCATATGGTTCAACTGGCGATCGGCGACAATCCCAAATTACGTGCTTCAAATATAGAATTTTCCCTTCCCAAGCCTTCTTATACTGTAGATACTCTGATTTATCTCAAAGAAAAATATCCCGTTCACGAATTCACCCTCATAATGGGAGGTGACAACCTACAGAATCTCCACAAATGGAAAAACTATAACGTTCTTTTGGAGAATTACAAAATACTCGTGTACAAACGTCCGGAATATTTGGAAAATCAGTATCAGGATCGAAAAAATATTTCTTTAGTTGAAGCTCCCTTAATGGAGATATCCTCTACATTTATTCGTAAATCTCTGAAAAAAGGTAAATCGGTCAGATACCTGGTTCCTGACCCTGTCTGGGCATTCCTTGAAAACAGCACATTGTACAGGTCCTGAAAAAAAATCTGTCGGTTCTATAGTGTTGGAACTACCTGCTTTTTTTCGTATTTGACACCCTTCAAGCTGAGATAATAAGGCTATTATTCTATAACCAAACTCGTAATACCTTCCGGAATGTAAATATAGGATTGATCAAAACCCAACAACACAAGTATTTCCATCATAGCCCCCCATACCAATTGGAGAACCGTCGGGGATTTTTAGTGAATACTGTGATCGGTACTCCACTGGATTTTCCAGGAATTGACTGATTCTTCGAACCATCTCTTTGGCAGTTTTATCTTTTCGACCTGATAATACAGCTCGAATTTCAACCAGGTTGGCCATAGTTATCGAATGAACCTGTGGATATGCTTCCTGTGTTTGTGCAAGATTCATCAAATGATCGAGAAAACGAAAGGCTATCATATTTTGCACCTCGTCAATGTATCCCTCCTGCGAACCGTTTGACATCGTACTTTGAAATGTGAAGTCAATGACTTCATCGAGACTGAGTTGCCCATTATCGAGGGCCTTTTGCTGCACCAGCCGGGACGCCCTTGCAGGGTGGAATAAAAATTGTAGTGTATAATCTGCAGCAGTCCCCGCAGCCGAAATAGCATCAAATGCAACACCTGTTTTGCCCTGGAATGATTCCCGGGTTCTCGGGTTCCCATATATCCTGGGAGGAAACAAATCCAGCAATTTTTCCGGCACTACAATTCGGGAAGCATTAACGGTCTTAAGCACTGCCTTCAGGGCTGCAATTTGTTGGTCACGCGGCAATGCCTTAACTACGGATTGTCCATCTCCCCTAATTGCGTAATTATATTCCAGCCCTCCGATTAATTTAGTTGTTGCTTCCGTCTGATAGCGATGGAAGAAATAAAGAGGGACAAACACATCTTCCAACTCAGAGTAACTTCTCCCATTCTTGATATTATAAATGGAAAATTGGCGAATAGCAACATCCCTTATTTTCAAAACTCGCTCCAATTCCGAAACTGCATCTCCTCCGTTATCCCACAGATGAGCCGAGACATGTGCGCCCCCTGCGGGACGTGCATCCTGATCCGTAATAAATTGCAACCCACCCCGGTACGCCTCCAGTAAGATCTGATCCAACAAATCACTTTCTTTAGTTCCTTCCGGAAAATCCTGGTATGCATAAGCCACTGAAACTTTATCCCATTCACCGATACCTTTATCATAGGCATCAGAAAAATCCAGTTTTCCGGTTTGATCATCCAAATCTATATAAGGATGCGGATAGTCCATAACCGAAGCCCTATTTTGAGTACTTGCTGAAAAATTATGGGCAAAACCCAATGTATGTCCTATCTCATGGGCCGAGAGTTGGCGGATACGTGCCAAAGCCAGTTGGAGCATTTTGTCATCATTATCATCCTTCTCTTTATATGGCTTATTCATCAAGGCCTGGGCAATCAAAAAATCTTGCCGGATTCTCAGACTTCCGAGACTCACATGTCCTTTTAAAATTTCTCCGGTCCGGGGGTCACTCACACTGCTTCCATAACTCCAGCCCCTGGAAGAACGGTGCACCCACTGGATTACATTATATCTGATATCCATAGGATCAGCCTCTTCGGGAAGTAATTTAACCTGAAAAGCATTTCGATATCCGATGGCTTCGAAAGCATCATTCCACCATCGGCCTCCTTCCAGTAATGCAGATCGCATGGGTTCAGGTGTTCCATTGTCCAGATAATAAATAATGGGTTCCACCGGTTCACTGACTTCAGCTGTAGGATCCTTTTTCTCAAGTCGATGCCTATAAATAAACCGCTGTTCTGTAGGCTCATTAACCGGAGTGGAATAATCGTAAAATACAAATGGAAAAGATCCCGACCGTGGGTCGAATCTCCTCATATCAAAACTTTTCTCAGGCAACTGTACAAAAGAATGGTGTTGAACAACTGTTACCAGAGAAGAATGTGGAACCACCGACCGTATCTCCCAACTTTCCGGTTTTCCAGCAAAAGTAAGCTCCGCTTCAAATTCTACGTTCTTTGGGAAAGCCCGCGTACGCGTCAGTGAAAGCGCACTTTTACTCAAGTCCAATCTATAGTCTCCCTGTCCCGTTTCCTGTAGTTTTTCAACAACTCCATGTGTATCCTGTAACAAAAAACCCGTAATATCAATTATATAGTGTCCATTTTTGATTTCATCTACAATAGGAAACCCATATAGAATCGACTTGGCAAAGGCCTGTTCCACTGATTTTCTCTCTAATTCATTTTGTGAACTTACCCTATATTTTAAATTAGGTTGTACCAATAATAATTTGTGACCTGCCTTCTTAAAATAAACCACTTTTTCTCCTCCCAATTGTCCCCGATCAAGACCGATATCATTGCTGCCGATACCACTGCTCAGGGAATGTATATAAAGAAAATCCTCATTCAATTTATCAACTTCCAAATATATTTTGTCTTCATGTTCATCATAATAAAAGTTGAATAATCCTGGGAATGCTTTTTTCCCTTCAGAAGAGAACTCCTGTGAATATATATTAATAGGTATCAGGAATAAAAGGATCAAACTACAACTTTTCATTATTATGTTTTTTCTAAAATTAAGAAAGTGTCTTTACAAAGCCAATTTTCTAACTGCTGTTGCGCTGCAAATACAGTCATCTTTTGAAAACATAAAATAATTTAAAATAATATCCCATATTAGAGTTGAAGTAATACCAAAAATAGCGCCAAAAACCAACATGAAGTTTAATAAAAAGAGCCTACTTATCATTTCCGGATTAATTCTATTTATTCTATTTATAAGTTTTGTCCGAATCGACCCGGATCGACCGGAACTTGTGTATACCGCCGGAATTGCCATACTTATGGCTTTCTGGTGGGTTACGGAGGCACTACCTATTGGAATAACATCACTTCTTCCGGTACTTTTATTCCCTGCTTTTGGCGTCCTGAGTAGTAGCGATACAGCTGCCGCTTATATAAACAATATTATCTTTCTCTATATCGGGGGGTTTATCATGGCATTGGCTATGGAAAAGTGGAACCTTCATAGAAGGATAGCTCTTTTTATCATGTTAAAAATCGGTAGGAAGCCCGTCACACTTTTGTTAGGATTTATGCTGGCCGGATACTTTTTGTCCATGTGGATGAGTAATACCGCGACCGCTATGATGATGGTGCCTATCTGTCTTTCTGTTCTGGCAAGCCTGAAATCCTATTATGATGCAGCCGATATTAAAAATTTTGGTAAATCCCTATTTATAGGCCTGGCTTATGCTTGTTCGATTGGGGGCATAGCCACCCTTATTGGTACACCTCCCAACTTGTCTTTTGCTCGAATTTTTAAACTTACATACCCTGAGGCTCCGGAGATTACATTCTCCCAATGGTTTATTTTTTCCCTTCCACTTAGTATTGTTGTTCTTGGTTTTGCTCTATTAATCCTGTATCTCATATATGTACCCAAAAAGGGGATGGGAGCTGTTCCCAATACCGTAATAATGGACAGTTATAAAAAATTGGGAAAAATTAGCAATGAAGAAAAAAAAGTATTAACGTTATTTATACTAATGGCCTTATTATGGGTGTTCCGTTCTCCAATCAGTATTGGTAATTTTTATATTCCCGGATGGTCATTACTTTTCAGAGAGCCTTCATTCTTAAACGATGGGACGGTGGCAATAGGGATTGCCATAGTGTTATTCCTCATTCCTTCCAGGTCCGGTCAATCTCTTATGGATTGGAAAACTGCCGTCAAACTACCCTGGGATATTGTATTATTGTTCGGTGGAGGTTTTGCTCTGGCCCAGGCAGTAAAAGATACCGGGTTGGGTCTGTGGCTGGGTCAAGCAGTTACTGAGAACTCCGACACCACGGCACTTGAAATGGTTTCTATCCTCACTGCTGGTATGTCACTAATAACTGAATTCACTTCCAATACGGCTACCACTGAAATGGTGCTTCCTATTGTTGCCGGAATTGCATCCTCAGCAGAAATTCACCCCCTTTGGTTAATGATCCCTGTTACCCTGGCAGCTTCAATGGCTTTTATGTTTCCCATAGCTACACCTCCCAATGCCATTGTGTTTGGAAGCAGCCCATTAAAAATGGTCGATATGCTCAAGGCGGGAATCTTTCTGGACATAATTGCAGTTATACTTATCATTCTTTCGCTCTATTTTTGGGGACAGAGTATATTTGATTTTGATCTATCCGTATTCCCGGAGTGGGCCAAAAAATAGCCTTTAACGAAATAAAACTTCATCTACAAAGATCCAGGCTTTGTCTCCTTTTCCCCGATGCCAGGCAGGAATTGGGTTTACAGATTTAAACTTTAATTTAACACCTTTTAAATCCTGCCCCGGAATTTCAATCGCCTCTATAGATTTTTGAAATTTACGTTTTTCGGGCTGTTCTGGTGTATGTGTCAAAAGTTGGCTAAAATCTTTGCCATTTTGCGTAACAAACACCTGGATTTCTTTTGCTGGAAAAATATAACTATCTGTTCTAATAATTCCACTTACTAAAATTTCTGATAATTTAATCGTACTGCCAAAGTAAAAATCAACTTCCATTTCATTTTTCCTATATCCTAGATATGCCCGGTCCTGGAAATCATCCGGTCCTTTTTTCAAATCAACGAGGCCATCTCCTCCTGTACCCGTATATTTTTCATTAGGTTTGGTTACTAATTTTACTGAATCAGGAGTATACTTCGATTTATAATAAGAAGCTTTGACAGGACCACTACCAAGCCACCCTTCCTTATAAGCTTTGAAAGTAAATTGCTTATCATCAGAAAAAAGTATTGGTCTTTCATACAGGTATGAAGACAAACTATCGGGCAAAGATTCATCTTCCGTATACCGTATTTGTACTCCGTTAATTACATGACTGGCAGTCAGTCGGATAGAATCCTTAAAAAATCCCTCTTCTGGTTCTAGAGAAGGTGCATTTAATGCTATCGGTTCTATTCCGAATTCATCGGATTTTCCTATTATTTGGAGTGCTGGAAACTTTTCCTGCAAATCATTATGCTCAATATCAGAAATATTGGTATTCCACACATAAATTTTGCGAATGGGATTTTTCTCAAGCAATTCAGAAACCCCTTCATATGAAACTTTTGTACCTATGAGAGATAATACAAATAATTCATTCAATTCATAGAGGGGAGCCAATGACTCATCTGTAATTCCTGTATTATTTAAATTGAGGACCTGCAAATTTTTAAACGCCTTAAGATACTCCATACCTGAAGCTGTTAATTCCAGGTTATGAAGATTTAAATCTACTAGTTGATCAGAAACAGCCTGCAATTCCGCCAATTGACTTTCTTCAAATTGATTCCTACTTAAAAACCTACCGTACAATGCCGGGGATTTGGACGCCAGAGGTTCGAGCAAGCGATAATTATCATTGAGTTTTTGAATAGTTCGATCACTTGCCGGCTTAAACTGATATGTTGGTTCTTTCTCCTCAGAATAAACAGCTTTTGACAACAGAAAAAGGGAGTCATTCTCCTCCAGTTCTGATACCTGTAAATTAAAGGGTGCCCCATATCCGACCCAGGACTTAATTAATTCGATTTCTATTGGGGTTAATTGAGGTTTGCCCTTAGGTGGCATATGATCATCGTGATTTATATCCAATAGAATGTTTTCCAACAGTAAACTTTGTATTGGATCATCGCGGTTGATAATAGCACCATTTTCTCCACCAGCCAATATATTGCTGCTATCAGAAAGGATCAAATCACCTTTGGACTTATTTGGGTTGTGGCAGCTAATGCATTTATCCTCCAGAACAGGAAAAATAATATGAGCAAATAACTCAGCTTCTACCAGAGGAGTTTTTTCAACTTTTTGTTGGATAGGTTCAGTCAAAAATCCTTCTCCGTGGGTAAGCGTAGCTCCAAAATGACCAGCAAATACTAAAATTGCCAGAGTAACTATAGAGCCATAATTTAAAAACTTGATATTATTATTGGTTCTTAATAATGCATATTCAATAAATAAGATACCAACCCACACAGCTACACCCGTCCATTTATGCCAAAAAACTGTAGAACCGCCGTAGCCCTCTTCCTGTGACAAGATTAAACCAAAAAGTACGGTTAATGCACAAAATACGTGCGTAAGGGATACATAGTTTTTTAAAAACTGATTTTGTAGTTCTTTAGTACTTTTCAAAAAATTGAACAGTACAGATAAGAAGGGCAAAATAACCAGCAAAACTATGGGAAAATGAAGAATCAAAGGATGAGCTCTCCCCGGAACTTGTACAATTTCCGGTATGACAATACGGTGCTCAAATAATAAAAAAAATATAATAAAAATATCTAGGCCAAAATTAATTTGGCGTAAGAGAGTCCATAGTTTTCCCATTATGAATACATTCTATTATCGGTCCTCAAGATCTTGTTTCAGGAGTTTTTATACCATTATATCATTTACCACTTTGCCTGCAACATCAGTTAATCTATATCTTCTTCCCTGGTGTTTGTAGGTAAGTTTTTCATGATCAAGTCCCAACATATTTAATATTGTAGCGTGAAAATCGTGAATATGCACGGGATCTTTAACAATATTGTATCCAAACTCATCCGTTTCCCCATACACTATTCCAGGTTTGACACCTCCACCAGCCATCCAGACAGAAAAACTGCGGGGATGATGGTCCCGGCCATATTTTTCTGCGGTCAATTTGCCCTGGCAATAATTTGTCCGGCCGAATTCCCCCCCCCAGATAACCAGGGTATCTTCCAACATCCCTCTCTGTTTAAGGTCCATGACCAATGCTGCAGATGCCTGGTCCACATCTTTTGCCTGCCCCGCCATTTCATTGGGTAGGTTGCCGTGTTGGTCCCACCCCTGATGATACAGTTGAATGAACCGAACACCATTTTCAGCTAATTTTCGTGCCAAAAGACAATTGGCAGCATATGTTCCGGGCACCAAACAATCTGCACCGTATAATTTTATTATATGATCTGGTTCTTTGGACAAATCGGTTACTTCCGGAACAGATGTCTGCATTCGATATGCCATTTCATACTGGCGAATCTTGGCGGTAATTTCCGGATCACCAAAAGCATCGTACTGATGTTGATTGAAGGCAGACAATTTATCAAGCATATTCCTTCTGGAATCCATATTTGTACCATGGGGATTGCTCAGATATAAGACGGGATTTTCACCCCCCATTAGTTGTACACCCTGATGGACAGAATCTAAAAATCCATTTGTCCATAACTTAGAATATACACCTTGACCATTCCCATCACCTTTAGATACAAGCACACAAAAACCCGGTAAATTTTCGTTTTCACTGCCCAACCCATAACTCAACCAGGCCCCCATACTGGGCCTGTTACCCTGTTGTGCCCCAGTCTGAAAAAAGGTAATGGCCGGGTCGTGATTAATAGCGTCGGTATGGAGACTCTTGATAATACATAGCTCATCAACGATCTTGGCTGTATATGGGAATAAATCACTCACCCAAGCACCGGATTCACCATATTGTTTGAAGCCATAATAGGATCCTACTAGTGGGAATTTTTCCTGGTTCGCAGTCATACCCGTAAGTCTCTGACCATCTCTTACAGAGGCGGGTAAATCTTCGCCCATTCTTTTATTTAACAAAGGCTTGTAATCAAAAGATTCGAATTGAGAAGGGGCACCACTCTGAAATAAATAAATCACCCTTTTAGCTTTCGGGGCAAAATGAGGAATAGCTTTTTCCAGTCCACTCATATCCCCTTTTCCACCGTTTAACAAATCGGGAATAAGAAGAGAGCCAAGTGCAGCACTTCCGATCCCAATACTCAGCTTTGAAAGGAATAACCTTCGACTCACCTGTAATTTTGCGTCATTTATTTCTTTATCATTCATAACTGAATTCTATGTTTTATTAATAGTCTCTTCCAGATTATACAGCAGGTGTATAACAGACATCAGTGTAGCGTGTTTGACAGGGTCTACTTTATCGTTAAAAGGGTATTCTCCTACATTTATAAATGAAGCTGCAGAGGTCGGATCGGACTCATATCTTTTTAATTCTTCCCGGTAATATTCCTCCAACATAGAAATCTCCTCGTCATCGGGATATCTGCAAAGAATTCTCATAAAGGACTCTTCCAACGCTCCATTTGTTTCATTTTCTTTATATTTAGAGATCAACTCTTGTGCCAAAACTCTCGAACACTCCAAAACGATAGGATCATTCATCATAACCAACGCCTGAAGTGGGGTATTCGTTTCTGCCCTGTCCAACTCACATAAATCTCTATTACTAGCATCAAATATCAACATATTAGGAGGGGGTACTGTTAATTTAATAAACACATACATTCCCCGGCGATAGATTTCCGATCCGTGGTCTTGTACATAAGTTTTAAGTGACCCTCTTCCCGAACTGGTCACTTCCCAAATTCCATCAGGTTGATAGGGTTTGTAACTGGGTCCTCCTATTTCCCGATTCAAAAGACCACTGGATGCCAATAGATGATCTCTGATTAACTCTGCACTTAACCGTATTCTGGTAGACCTTGCTAAATATATATTCTCGGGATCAAGCCTATTCTTTTTTTGTGACATCTTGGATGATTGTCGGTATGTCGAAGATGTAACGATCTGTCTTATTAAGCGTTTAATATCCCAACCATTTTCCATAAAATCGACAGCAAGCCAGTCCAATAATTCGGGATGACTTGGCAAATCCCCTTGATTTCCAAAATCTTCCTCAGTAGCCACTATACCCCGGCCAAAGATTTTACCCCATATATGATTTACGAATACCCTTGCAGTTAGCGGATTCTCACGATCAATGGTCCACTCTGCCAATCCCAGGCGATTCTGGGGATATTTTCCAAAATCAAATGCATGAATAGATTTTGGTGTCCCTGGACTCACTTTCTTACCATGTTGGTCATATCCTCCACGCTCCAACACATAACTTTGTCGGACGGAATCTTTGAGATCTTCCATCACTGAGACCAAAACTTTATTGGTATCCGGTGCATTAATAAAATTAAGAACACTATCGATTTGATGCTGATCAAACTCCATATAAGGTATTTTGGCAGGATAAGATTCTCCAACCGTAGCCTCTATCCCTACCTCTGGGGTATTGTTGAAAAATGAATACAATTGAAAGTATTCCTCTTGAGAAAAAGGATCGTATTTATGATCATGACATTGGGCACATTCCATTGTAATACCCAATATGCTTGTACTGTAAGTATTGGTTTTATCAATTACATAGGTTACGCGATATTCTTCCTGTATTACTCCTCCCTCTTCTGTAATTTTATGGTTTCGATTAAACCCCGTCGCAAGCTTTTGTTCCAGGCTTGCATCCGGAAGCAGGTCTCCTGCCAATTGCCATGTTATAAACTGGTCATATGGCATATTTTCGTTAAAAGCATGGATTACCCAATCTCTCCACGGCCATTGGGAACGAACTTCATCATCCTGATACCCATATGAATCAGCATATCTTGCTGCATCCATCCAATGCAGAGCCATTTTTTCTCCGTAGGCAGACCTACTCAACAAGTCATCAACCAAGGTGCTATAGGTTTCTTCAGACCAATTTTGACCATATTCTTCCAAATCCTCAACGGAAGGAGGTAATCCTGTAATATCTACAAACAGCCTTCTAATTAAACGCATTTTTTCAGCCTCCTTATTGGGTGCAAGGCCAATTTCATTCATTTTAACCAAGGTAAAATGGTCTATTTCATTTTTTGCCCAATCGCTAGAAACTTCTGGAATTTCTGGCTTTTGTGGAGGTATAAATGCCCAGTGATCTTCATACTCAGCTCCTTGTTCCACCCACTTTCTCAAAATCTCCTTTTCATAATCCTTTAATTTGAGCCCTGATTCTGCTGGCGGCATCATAATAGCCTCATCTTCCGAATATATCCTTCTTACTAATTCACTGTGACCGGGATCTCCGGGGACAATGGCAAACACATCCGGATTGTCTTTCAAGGCGCTGAAAGCTGATTCTTTAATATCCAGCCGCAAATCCGCTTCGCGGGCATTTTCATCTGGCCCGTGACAAGCATAACAACGATCCGATAAAATGGGCTTGACATGGAAATTAAAATCAACCTCATCCGGTATATTTGTCGCTAAATCCTCTGCATCCTTATTTTTGCATTGATACAATAAGACCAGTACAGAAACAGATAAAAGGGTTGCTATTTGTTTTTTATATATAATGATCATTAATTGTTCGTATTAAAAACACCTAGGTCAAAAGCCCTATAAATTTACAAAATTAATACAATTATTCAAAATATAAATTCCACAACAAATTAAACTGCCCCCATTGATATCTCTCAATATATTTAGCTTCCTCTATTGTAGTCCACTTGAACAAAATTTGGTCGCCAGGTCCGAGGTAAGCTAATTTATACATATCTCCCCGAATAACTTGAGCCACCCTTGGATATCCTCCCGTAGTCTGGCTATGGTTGAGTAGTAAAATAAGATTTTTTTCAGAAGAAGCTTGAATCGTTCCAGGATGTACGAACGAAGACAACATATTTTTATTTACTCGCAAAACAGGTATTTCAGAAACTAGTCGCAAGCCCATCCTATTACTAGTTCTGTCTATCGTAATTATATTGTCCGACAGATGGTTTTTTTTACCGTTTTTCAACAAGTTACTTTCCGGTCCTGTTAAAATTCTAATTGTTTTCAACCCGGTCCTTCTCACTAAGATTTCCTCTGGTATAGAGACACTGTAATCAATAGGTACAGTATCATTTTCAATAGATACTTTATCACCTTTCTTTAACGCCCTCCCCAATAAACCGGCAAATGGAGTCAGGAGATCTGACGAAACACTTCCTAAAGCTTTGTCCAGATTCCAATTTCCTCTAATTCCGAGATATATGGTTCCGTTTTCATTGATTTTACCAACTTTCAGTACCTGGCCTTTTTTTACCTTATATGGTCTAAAAAGATGCAATTTTTTATCATCTAAAAATGTCTCAGCCGAAAAACCAGTAAGTGCAATTAAATGATCCGTGTCAAATTCAATTTCTACACCAATCATCTTCATTTCAACAATGGGGTTATATCTGGAATTGCCCAATATCCCATTAACCCAGAAATATCTATATGGGTCCAAAACACCTGAAATGGGTACACCAGCTCCCCGAAATCCCATCCTTCCCAAATCTTTAATTAAGGATTGTAATCCACCATGTAAAACCTTAAATCCCATATTTCAAGAAAATTCCATTTAAATATTCCGCTGCATCAAAATCATCAAATTGCTTTTTGCTAATCGGAAAAAAAGTAATTCTATCCAAGGGCTTGAAAAAAGACAGCCGGTCTCCTTTGATACTAATCAAATCAATTGGAGTCCTGCCAATCAGGTTCCACCCCCCTGGACTTTCAGTAGGATAAATCCCGGTTTGCTTGCCTGCTATTCCAACAGATCCTTTAGGGACACTTTTCCTGGGATTAGACAGCCTCTTGCACCAAAGGTGTTCATCAAGTTCACCTAGGTAGAGGAATCCTGGCAAAAACCCCATCATGTAAACAATATATTGTTTACCAGCATGTAAGGCTACTATACTTTCAAATTCCAACCCCGTTTCCTCTTCTAATTTTTTATTGTCCAAGGCAAACCTTTTATCGTAACATACTGGAACCCTAATTTCCCTATATTCCCATTGTTGACTTGATGCTTTTGTTCGAGTAGCTATTTCTTCCAACACCTCTTTAATCTCTTCAAATGAATAAGCGAGACAATTATATACAACCGCCAATTCATTATAAGTGACAACGGTCTCCCGAATATAATTTTTGCGTTCGCTATTCAATAGTTCATCTACGGAATAAAGCCATTCCAACATTTCTAATGAAATCTCTTCCCTGCATTGAAGCAGGGCTACATTTTCCCCAAACGCTACGATATTAAAATTATGATTCATAAGTAAGGAGTGCTTTTTATCCATACCCCCTTACTTTCCAAAACTTCATTTACTTTTTTGGCAAGCGCAGCGGAATCATTGTGGTCACCGTGCAAACAAACTGTATCAGCGAATAAAGATATGGAACCACCATTGTAGGTCTTTACCTTATTATCTTCTATTATTGTCGTTAATTGATCAATACTATCTCTTTGATTTTTTATAACGGCACCCTTTTTTGTCCTTGAGGTTAATTCCCCTGAATATTCATATCGTCTATCAATAAAAACTTCCCTGCAAATTTTGATATTTTCTTTTCTGGCCGTCCTGGCGAGCACTGATTGATCAGGGCAATATAACCACAATTCTTCCGGCCAATTTTTGAGCACCTCGATAACTACTTTTGATATTTCCTCAGAATTATTGGCATCGTTGTACAATGCTCCATGTAATTTGAGATGGTGCAATCTCCCTGATTGTAGAGTTATCATTCCCGATAAAGCAGATATCTGGTAGCATATAATTGAATACAATTCCTTTGCCACAATTTTCATTGATCTGCGACCAAAACCCATAAGGTCGGGATAAGAGACATGGGCACCGATTGCAACATTCTTCGACAAGGCCCAACGAATTGACTCCTGAATGGTATGTGGATCTCCTCCGTGAAATCCGCAGGCAATATTACAACTGCTTATATAATCCATCATTCTCTCATCATTGCCAATCTGAAATCTTCCATAGCTTTCGCCGAGATCGCAGTTAATATCAATTGTACTTGTCTCCATATTAAAACTTGTAATTCTGCGCGAATTCAAGATAATAAGGAATTGTGAGTTTAGACCTAATTATTAAAGAACAATTTTTTGAAAAAACAAAGGCTGTAATTATAAAATTACAGCCTTATATATAAACTATGAAAAGATTATTAGCAATTAACCCTAGTATATTCTATTTGACAATGTCTATTGAGTAATTACCTCTGTCGTTCCTGCGCCACGCAGGGTAATATCTACTGGTTCATTAGTTTTCCAAGCTCCTGCAGTAAAATCCGGAACATCAACGGAAGTAGAACGATTGGCAACAGATTTTTCACTTAAAGGTGCCATTGCACTCCAAAGTGCGGCATCGTAGACATCCTGATCAAGGGAAATTCCATTTCGCAGGCAATCTATTAACCTCCAATCCATAATAAAGTCCATTCCACCATGGCCACCAATTTTTTTGGCCATATCGCCTACTTTACGTATAAGTTCTGGTGTATATTCCGCCTCCAGCTGTTTAAATTCCTCTTCTGTTTTCCATTCATGCCCGGTTGCTATGCGAGAAGGGGAAGGGTATTTTCTGGCCACACCTTTAGTTCCGCTTATCAAATGAATACGAGAGTAAGGTCTCGGAGATGTCACATCGTGTTGGATCATTATGGTACGTCCTTTCTTTGTCTTCACCGTAGTCGTATTCATATTACCCCGGTATTTTTTACTTGCCCACATATTGAAAAAAGGATCGTCCTCAGAAAGTTCTTTCGCATGTGGAGCCATCATAAAATCATTACTAGACATAGCGACAAGATAATCCATCTGATCCCCTCTATTAATGTCCATGGCCCAACAAACCGGCCCAAGTCCGTGCGTGGGATATAAATTCCCATCCCGGGTAGCATTTTCTTCCAAACGCCACATCTGATAATACCCCTCTTTGTTAAAGTTCAGTCCTAACAGATCATGTATGTAAGCTCCTTCTGCATGTATCAAATCGCCAAAGTACCCCTGGCGGACCATGTTTAATGTCAATAACTCGAAAAAGTCATAGCAACAATTTTCAAGCATCATACAGTGCTTTTTCGTACGCTCTGATGTCTCCACCAATTGCCAACATTCATCTAATGTGGTAGCAGCTGGAACTTCTGTGGCAGCATGTTTCCCATTTTCCATGGCATATACACACATTGGGGTATGCCAATCCCAGGGCGTACAAATATAAACCAGGTCTATATCATCTCGATCACATATCCTCTTCCACTCCATAGCTCCCCCAAAGTACAAATCGGGATTATGATTTGTATCTTTCAAACGCTCTTTCGCCTTTAACGCCTTGTCCTCCCGAATATCACAGAGTGCTTTAATTTCTACGCCCTGAATTTTACTTAATCGATTTACTGCCCCGGGGCCACGTTGGCCCAATCCTATGATGCCTACACGAACTTTATCCATTTTCGGTGCGGCAAAACCCGACATGTTTTGCAACTGTGTGCGCCCACTCTTATAATGCCGAGAAGAGATTTCGTTGTTCTTAGCTGACAAAAATCCAGAGCCTGCCAAGCCTAATCCCGCCAGTCCTGATCTTTTTATAAAATCACGTCTATTATTTCCCATTTCCTGATATTTACTTTAGCAATTAAATTCCTGACGTAATTTACATAAAATATTGATTAAATTAAATTTCGCTATAATAAAGTTATTTGTCTCTCCTGCCACCCCTAAAAAGAAATCAATTATTTTGCAACAACATCTATTTCCGCAATTATAAATTCCTTCTTATCACCTATCGTTTTGGTGGCCTCAAATTTTAAAAACCTGGCCTTTGAACTATTAAAATTCACTTCTTGTTCAATGGGATTATTTTTAATATTAGAAAACTCTCCGTTACTTACCTCTTTCCATTTTTTCCCATCTTTACTTACCAATATTTTGTAATGAGATGCGATCCCGGAAGCATACCGCCCCTGGTCTGGCAAATACTTTACACCCGTTAATTTATACTCCTTTCCCAAATCAATCACTAAAGGCATTCCTTTTTCTGTTTTCCCTTTCGTGGCCGGATTCCCATCGATCATATTTTTCCATGTTTCTATATTTTCTACATTACCAATCGGTTGCCAATTGGACTTAGAAATACCCATAATTACCGCAGTCACCGGGCTTTTCATACGGGTCAAAGGATCAATCACTACTGCCTTTATTATGCCTTTATTTTCATGTTTAAAAGCGCCCTCATACCGTGACGCATTTTTATCCGGTATGCTTCCATCAACAGTAAAATAGACTTCTACACTCTTATCAGCAGAATAAATCATCACATTATCCAATTCGTCCCTTCGTACAATCGGAGGACTCAATACCTTTGGAGCATTGTATATACTAATCTTACTAATTGCAGGTGAAGCCAGTGATGACACTATATTCAACCGAACTTTCCGGGTCCACCTATCTTCTAAACGCAGTATTCTTTTATATCCTATGGTTGTCTCTTCGGCAACTGTTTCCCAATCTCCACTTTCAGAAAGAACTTCTACAGTAAAGGAATCCACTCTTTGACCTAATGGAATGTACTCCTGAATTAACAACCTATTGAAATAAATTTTTTCGCCGAAATCAATTATTAATTTACCACTTCGAGTAAAATCATCCGTTGACCAATACGTTTCAGGATCATCATCTTTTACATTTTCAGCGGAAAACACAGAATTATTTAGCCTATGTGTAGAAGCTTTTACTTCAGCTTCTTTCATCAAATCATCGGCAAAATCCTTTTTCAGTTGATTAGCCAAAGCCATCAGCTGCATTGAATCCTTTTCATGTACCTGCCCTGTCCGGTCTATCGGTATATTGAGTAAAAAAGAGGCATTTCTTCCCAAAGAATTATAGTAAATATCCAGTAAGTTGGGTAAGCTCCTGACTTTATGGTCTTCAGATTCATGATAATACCAACCCGGTCGGATTGACACATCTACTTCGCCGGGCACCCAGTGCGTTCCTTGCTTATGACCACTAGTCAATTCTTTGTACCTGGGCCATCCCGGCCAAGCTTCATCCCTGTTCAGTGTAGCCCAATTCGTTTCTCCTGCAAACCCGCTTTCATTCCCTATCCATCTCACATCAGGCCCGGCATCACTAAATATGGTAGCTCCAGGCTGCAACTCCCTTACCAAATTCCATATCTCCGGCCAATTATAATAAGTCTTACGATCAACTTTCCTCATTTCATTCGCCCCGCCATAATATCCATCACCGCCATTGGCACCGTCAAACCAAACTTCAAAGATATCTCCGTATCCGGTAAGTAATTCTGTAAGTTGCTTATGAAAATAGGAAATGTATTGATCAGTTCCATAATCAGCATGATTGCGATCCCAGGGCGAATAATAAATCCCCATTTCCAACCCATAAAAGTCGCATGCTTCTCGTAATTCGCGTATGACATCTCCCTGACCATTCTTCCAGGGACTGTTCTTCACAGAATGTTCTGTATATTTCGAGGGCCACAGGCAAAATCCATCGTGATGTTTTGCCGTAATTATGATTCCTTTCATTCCCGCCTCCTTCGCAATCTTTGCCCATTGCATGCAATCGAGATCCGTAGGATCAAAAGTCTCCGGGGTCTCTCCTCCCAACCCCCATTCCATATCGGTAAACGTATTCATATTGAAATGTACAAACATGTAAAACTCCAATTCATACCA
Source organism: Membranihabitans maritimus (assembly GCF_021729145.1). GTDB lineage: Bacteria > Bacteroidota > Bacteroidia > Chitinophagales > Saprospiraceae > Membranihabitans > Membranihabitans maritimus. The sequence continues at coordinate 483,491 of NZ_JAJSLW010000001.1, forward strand.
TTCCAATTGGCGCTCCGAAGGTACAGCACCATAAGGTGAGGGGGGTTGTGAAAAACAAGTATTCAAATTAGAGACTAATGAGAAAACCAGTAAAATTCTTACTAAACCAATCATAGTGAGTTAATCAAATTTTATGGTGAAAATAATATTATTCTGATCAAAACAACCAGATAGTCATCCATTTTCGACAGTATAGTATAAGCAAATGGACGTCCATACTCTATTCCTTTATTCGATTTTTATTCTATCAATTTCGGCTGCCGACATTTAGGATATTTTCTTTTCAAAATAGGAATATTGAGTTGGGAAAAAGTAAAAAACCACTCAAGACAAACCCTATTATAATACCTGGGTCACACATAGATAATTATACCTCTATATTCGAAACTAAAAAGATCATTATACTCATTGAAAAATCAATCTAATTATCCTCAAATACTTCCCCGGCATAGATCTCCACTTCATGATTAGTGGAATAGGTCTCCATTACATTCGTGAAATTGGCCCTTACGGCTTCTTTCTTCTCTTTCAAAGTAGAAATAATATAATAAAAACCAACTCCTGGCTGTAATGCACTTAATTCCTCAGGTGTAAAAACCAATTCACCGGCATCCACTGAAGACTTTTTAAGAACCGTATTATTTTTGACATCTGAAATTACCACAGTTATTAAGAACTTTTCTTTCCCCTTGTCATCTCTTATGTTATAATCTGTAGCTTTCCAGCTAATCACCCATGGACGGTCACGAAATAAACTATCTACCTCAATATTTGGTGTCCGGGGCATACCCAACCTGACAGTTGCTTTATCAGGTAATATATTCAATTGAAATTCATTCGAATTGATAGTGTCTACCAGGAAATATGTAAAATAACTATTATCCATCTGACCCGAACGAGCCAGTTTTTCATCTATTTCAAAATGATATAATCTCGGATCTGGTACCAAAGAATCATTTTGTGTTAATTGATAAAAATTTAAATATCCTTTCAACTGTCCTTCACTTTCCAAATATCGGAAAGTAGTTTTAATTGTCCCCTTTTTTGGTGGAGAACTCGTACTTCCCGGACCGCATGATGGAAATAAGAAAAATAGACAACAAAACGTAAGTAATACCAATACAGGAAAAAGCTTACTTCGACCTAAGCCAAGCCAATAAAAGAACCGAATAGTCCACAAGTCCCTCCAAATAACTTGCATCAAAAATTAATTTTGCTCATATATCTAATAAAATTTTCGACTATCCCAGTATTTTTGCGTTTTTATAATATTGAAGCCGTTTTACCGCTTTTTGGGTAACTGCTCGGCAAATTTACAAAATGAAAAAGAAAATACTCATAACGGATGGGGTTCATCAGGTTTTGCTCAAGCAATTGAAAAATGCAGGGTTCACAGTAGACTATCGTCCTAAATTATCACTGGAACAGGTTCGAGAAATTGTTGCTCCGTACCATGGGATTGTTATAAATAGCAAAATCATTGTAGATGAAGCTTTTTTGACCCGGGCACCCAACCTCGAATTTGTTGCCCGGCTGGGAAGTGGGATGGAAATTATAGATCAAAACGCCACTGATAGGAGACACATTTCCGTTTTTAATTCACCAAATGGGAATTGTAATGCTGTAGCAGAACACGCTATGGGGATGATATTAATGTGGCACAATAATTTGTATCAGGCTAATAATGAAGTCAAATCTATGATCTGGAGAAGGGAAGAAAATCGAGGAACAGAGATCATTGGCAAAAATTTAGGCATCATTGGTTTTGGACATACGGGTTCAGCCCTGGCTCAAAAATTAGAGGGCTTCGGCGTTTCGGTTTACGCATACGATAAATACAAAAAGGGGTATGCCACAGGGACATCATATATTTATGAATGTACCTCGCTTGATGAAGTCCTGAAAAAAGCAGATATTCTGAGCTTCCACCTGCCCTTGAATTTTGAAACGGTAAAATTAGCCAATAAAAGTCTATTTAATAAAACCAAAAGAGGGGTACTTATCGTAAATACTTCCAGAGGCGGAGTAATTGATACTCCGGATTTGATGGAAGCTATTCTATCCGGACAGGTCGCAGGAGCCTGCCTGGATGTTTTTGAAAATGAAAAACCGGAAACGTATTCCCCTGAAGAAAAAAATATGTACCAGACTTTATTTGCCATGCCCAGTGTCCTCACAAGCCCGCATATAGCAGGATGGACAAAAGAGTCTAAATTTAAACTGGCGGATATATTACTCCATAAAATTTTAACACATTATGGAATAGATATTGAAGGAAGTAAATCGTTACGTTAATGTGCGTTTTAGGAAGAGAAGGAAAGCTTTCACCACCTGACGCCTTAAGCTTAATTGGAAGCTAAAGCAAGGAATTATCTTTGCCTTGGGTGAAACTAAGGACATAAATCTAGTAAGATTTTCGTTTCTGGCACTCATTTCCGCAATACGATATCTTAGGATATTGCCTTTTTACAATAACAAGTGAAAGAAACAAAGATCCATCAGATTCACGGTAAGTTAAGTAACTTACTGCTATCGAAAGAGCTGTAAATTTTAAATAAATTTTATATTTATACTCGAACAGGGAATGGTCTAAAATTTGATGGTATTATTCGATAGATCCATGAAGATTATATTCCCGCTGAGGCATCTTTGATTTGCAGTCTGAAATAGTAATTAAACATGAAAAGATTTTTTACAATTATATGCCTTCTGGTATCCGCACAAATTATGGCGCAAACTTCCATTGAAGGGAACGTAAAAGACGAGCAGAATGGAGATAATATAATTTTCGGGAACGTTGCATTATACAAAAATGATGTTCTGGTCACGGGAACGGAAACCGATGAAAATGGCAATTATGCTATTTCCAATATTGACCCGGGCACATACGATGTGGTCGCCAGTTACGTAGGATATCAACCAAAAAAAATCGAAGGGGTCATTCTTTTGGCCGGTAAAAATACACGTGTAGATATAGAGATTTCATCCGGAACCGTACTTGATGAAGTAGTCATTGTAGAATATAAGGTGCCGCTCGTCGAACAAGACAACACTACTACAGGTGGGATTATCACGGGCGAACAAATAAGAAACCTGCCAAACAAAAGCGTAAATAGCCTGGCGGCTTCCGCAGCAGGTGTATCCTCATTTAGTGGAGAATCTGTAGCCGTGCGGGGATCAAGAACGAATGCAACTGATTATTACGTAGATGGTATTCGAGTAAGCTCCAGCCTGGTTCCCCAATCAGAGATTGACCAGCTTCAGGTAATTACAGGTGGAGTAGAAGCCAGGTACGGGGATGTAACGGGGGGTATTATTTCCATTACTACAAAAGGGCCTTCGGAGATATTCCGCGTAGGTGCAGAGCTGGAAACTTCTCAATACCTTGATCCCTATGGGTACAACGAAATTAATTTAAATACCAGCGGCCCCTTATTGAAAAACAATGAAGGGCAGTCCATTTTGGGCTTTCGACTTGCCGGAAGGTTCAGGAGTTACCTGGATGATAGCCCTGGTGTACTTCCGAGCATTGAGGTGAAAGACGAGGTCCTACGTGAGATAGAACAAGACCCCATCCGGTTTGTAGATGGGATCCCCTTTTCCAATGCCGAATTCCTTCATGACAATGACGTTAATTTTGTATCGACCAATTCCAATAATCAAAGCCATTCTTACAATTTTACAGGAAAATTGGACGCCAGGATCACCAAAAATATTGACATCACCCTTTCAGGAAACTATACAGATGGATACGATCGATTTCGTCCATCACGCAGTTACGCTATTTTGAATAATGAAAATAACCCTGTAAGTAATTCAGATTCTTACCGGGCTAACCTTCGTTACAGGCACCGTTTCCTCAATCAAAAAGAAAAGAGTGGTATCATACGAAATGCTACATTTGTCGTCAATGGCAGCTACGAACAAACCAATGACCTCAATGAAGATATAAGACACAGGGATAATTTATTCAGATACGGGCATGTGGGGAATTTTGACTTTAGCTGGATCCCGGTAGAAGGAGAATCCCAATACTCCGGAGCTACAGAAGGCTTGGCCCATGCTGGCTATTTGCAAATCCTGGAATCTCCCTTTACACCATCTGAATATAATCCGGTACTCGCGAATTTCAACAATCATATCGATCAAACAAATTTCAACAATTACGTATCATATAATGGCTTTTTATCAGGCAACTTTTCATCTCCATGGAATTTTTACAATAACGTAGGATCTGTTTATAATTCATATTCAAAGAGTCACCTCGACAAGTATAACTTCAATGGCAGTTTGAGCTTTGACCTATTCCCCGGGGGATCTGACAAGGGTCGACATGCTATTGAAATTGGAGTGAATTATGAAAAAGTGAAGTCGAGAGGATGGGGTGTAGCTCCTTATGGTCTCTGGCTCGTAGCCCGCCAACAGGCCAATCGGCATATTATTGGTGTAGACACTACCTCTATTATCGGAGAATTCCAGGGGAGGGTATCCAACGGCGTTTATCCAGAATTTGACCGTTTGATCACTGACTTACCCGGTGGTAAATTTTACAGGGCGGTTCGTGAATTGATAGGTACACCAATTAACGACTATGTAAATGTTGACGCAATAGATCCTGACCTTTTATCTCTGGATTTATTTTCTCCCCTTGAACTTAACGACAACGGGATTGTAAATTATTTTGGTTATGACTACACAGGTGAAGAAGTATATGGTAATACATTCAATGATTTTTTTACCGGAAGGGATGAAAATGGCAATCGTACATTTTTAAATCCAGCTTTTGAGCCGATCTATGGGGCTGCATATATACAGGATAAATTCTCTTATAAGGACATCATTTTCCGGCTAGGGCTCAGAGTTGACTATTATGACGCCAATACCAAGGTTTTGAGAGACCCATTTTCTCTTTATCCAGTAATGAATGCAGAAGATTTCTATAGCCGCTTTGAAGGGGACCGTCCTTCAACGATTGGCGATGATTTCAAAGTGTATGTAGATGGTGCCAATTCTGATGTTGTAAAAGCGTATCGAGACGGAGACCAATGGTACTTTGCCAACGGAACACCAGCAAATGACGGGAATGTTATTTTCGGAGGAGAAATTGTTTACCCTAAATATTATGATGAAAATGTCAATGATATTAAAAATGATAATTACGACCCTGATATCTCCTTTAAAGAGTACGAACCTACTTTGAGTTGGATGCCCAGGTTTGCAGTTTCATTTCCAATATCAGACAAATCCAATTTTTTCGCCAATTACGATGTACTTGTACAAAGACCACCAAGCAACACTTTTACCACTCCACTTGAATGGTATTATTTTGAAGACCGTCAATATTCTGCAGGGAACCCTATTAACAATGCCAACCTAAAGCCCGAAAAAACTATTAATTATGAAGTAGGGTTCCAGCAATTAATATCGCCCTTGTCTGCGTTAAAGGTAAATGCCTTTTACAAAGAACTTCGGGATATGATCCAGCAGCAAACATACCTATATCTTCCTTCTCCAATTAGTACGTACACCACATATGGGAACCTGGACTTCGCGACCATAAAGGGCCTTTCTATGGAATACCACCTTAGACAAACACAGAACTTGTCAATGCAAGCCAATTATACATTGCAAATTGCCCAGGGAACCGGTTCTGATGCCAATTCCCAGGGAGGATTAACTACACGAGGGAATATAAGGACCCTTTCTCCATTGGACAGAGATGAAAGACATGCACTAAAGCTGGTATTGGATTACAGGTATGGAAGCGGACGAGCCTATAATGGGCCAAGACTTTTCGATGTGGATATTTTTGAAAATGCAGGGATTAATTTGCAATCTTTTTTGGTTTCTGGAAGACCTTATACCCAACGGATTCGCGCTACACCTTTCGGAGGTACGGGCTTTGAAGGCTCCTTTAACGGTGCCCGAAAGCCCTGGACATATACATTGGACCTAAGGGTGGATAAAACTTTTACATTACCGACAACCAATAAAGAAAGACCACTATTTCTCAATGTATCCCTGAGAGTATTAAATTTATTAAATACGGCCAATCCAAGATCTGTTTATCCCGTAACCGGTTCGGCGTACGACAGCGGATTTTTGGAATCACAGGATGGAGAAGCCAGCCTGGGGAATATTTCAAATGCAGGGGAAAATGTGATAGAACAAGGTCGCGATGTAGATGCCTATATTGATGCGTATAATTGGCTCGTTCAAAATCCTAATTTGTTTTATCCTCCGCGTCGTATATATTTTAGTTGTCGAATAGATTTTTAAGATGAAAAGAAACAACAATACCATATTAATCTTTCTTGGATTTCTGATTTTACCTTTTACAGGGAGGTCTATACACCCCGATTGGCTAAAAGAAGACTCTGACAAAAAGAAAGAAAAGAATGAAGTTCAGTTTAGTTTTAGGGCTGATTGTGCCCCTTCCCGATCTGAACTCGACATGTCTATTAATAATGTCCGGGCTAGATTATTAGGGGGAGGTGACGTTTGGTGGGACTTGTCCGATGGAAAATATATCGTACCTAAAGTAGAACCAGGCTCCGGTCTACCGGAAGTTTCTGCCCTGTATGCGGGTGCAGTCTGGCTTGGAGGGTATGACCCGGTAGGGAATCTTAAACTTGCTGCACAACAATTCAGGAACTCGAATGCCAACGATTTTTGGCCAGGACCTCTAAATCCTTCAACAGGAACTGTTGAGCGGGATGTATGTGCCAACTGGGACAAACATTTTCGCGTATATGGAGACGATATAAGACAATTTATTCAGGATTTTGAAGTAGCTCAGGAAAGCGGTGAAGAGTTAGATGTGAATGATATTCCCGAAGACGTCCTTGGCTGGCCGGCCAGGGGTAATCCACATTTCCGTGGAATTCATGGTTTTGATCTTCCCAACACTTCCCAGGGGCTAGCAGGCTTTTTTGATGCAAATAATGATTTTGCTTATGACCCATTGGATGGGGATTATCCCATAATTGAAGTTCGCGGCTGTCCTGTCCCCCAATATCCCGATGAGATGATTTTCTGGATTTATAATGACGCCGGTTCTATTCATACCCAAACCCAGGGAAACCCAATTCAAATGGAAGTTCAGGTCCAGGCATTTGCCTACGCTACCAATGACGAGATCAATAACATGACCTTCCAAAGATACAAATTGATTAATCGGGCAACACAAAGTATTGACAGCACTTTCTTTGCGATGTGGGTTGACCCGGATTTGGGATGTCCTCAGGATGACTACATTGGTTCCGATACTTCCAGAAGTCTGGCGTATGTATATAATGAAGACCAGGTTGATGGGATTACAGGTTGTGAATGTAATGATGTCAATACATACTGTGAAGATGTTCCTATGCTAGGGGTTGATTATTTTCGCGGACCATTAGATGAAAACAACGAAGAAATAGGTATGTCTTCATTTACCTATTATAATAATGGGGGCGTAGGTGAGTGGCCTGATGCCCAAACAGATCCGGAAATTGCCCTGGAATATTACCGCTACATGAGTGGCTCCTGGAAAGATGGCTCTCCATTTACCTATGGTGGAGATGCATATGACATCGGTGGAGATCCCATTGATTACGCATTTACAGATGCCCCTAATGATCCGGATGGCTGGTCTATGTGCAGTGCCAATTTGAATTTTGGAGATCGAAGGACTATTCAAGCTTCCGGCCCGTTCCGGCTTGACCCCGGAGCCGTAAATGAATTAATAATTGGAGTAGTCTGGGTCCCGGACATTACGGATTACCCTTGTCCCAGTATTGAACCCTTGATCTATGCTGATGAAACTGCCCAGGCATTGTTTGACAATTGTTTTGACATAACAGATGGTCCGGATGCCCCGGATGTAGATATTGTAGAGCTGGATAGAGAGCTAGTCCTTGTTTTGTCAAACGACATAGCATCCAATAATTACCGCGAAGCATATGAAGAAATTGATTTGAAAGCTCCTACTTCTCTTCCTGAAGAAGAAAAGAAATACAAATTTGAAGGTTATAAAGTGTATCAACTTTCAGAAGTAGATGTCTCAGCGGCGGAATTAGAAAATGCAGAAAAAGCAAGGTTGATCTTTCAAACAGATCTTGAAAATGATGTAACACAAGTTGTAAATTGGGATCCGATTCCTCATCCCACTTCAAGCGGTGAACTCATTTTCGAGCCTACAGTGGAAGTAATTGGCAACAACGATGGCATAAAACATACTTTCCGGGTCACGGAAGATCAATTTGCAAGCGGGGACAGGTCACTTGTCAATCACAAAAAATACTACTTCATGGCCGTAGCATATGGCTATAATAATTATGAAGAATTTGATTATAAGGCGGCTACTGGCCAACGCGCTCCATATCTGGAAGGAAGACGGAATGTAAAAGTATATACAGGCCTGCCCCGACCATTATCTTATACCCAGACCTTTGCCACCTATGGAGAAGGGGTACAGGTCACCCGGGTTGACGGTCAGGGAACCGGAAATAACTATTTAAATATTACCCAAGAAACCGAGGACGCTATTATTAATGGAACCTTTAATGGACGGATAACGTATGAAAAAGGACAAGCTCCTATTGAGGTAAATATTTACAATCCTCTGGAAGTACAAAACGGGGAATTTATCCTCCGGTTTGTAGACGAAAATCCCAATGATAATTTAGTGGACACCGCTGCCAGGTGGGAATTACAAAATCTTAATGCATCCGATGAAATAATTGCCTCCGAACGGACAATAGAAGCACTAAATGAGCAAGTAATTGGAAAATATGGGTTCTCTGTAACCCTTGGACAAGTGGAAGAAGTTGGAGAATTTTCCCAGGAAAATCGTGGAGTAATTGGATCTTCTATCAATTTTGAAAATGCAAATAATCAATGGCTTGGCTTTGTACAGGATGATGCAAATCCCACCTTGAATTTTGTAAAAACGGCAATAAGCGAACCAGATTACGATTTGGACCCTAATCAAATTTTTAGTACAGAATTCAATGGTTGGGTCCCTTTCTATCTATCGGATTACCGGTTGACTGAAGAAATTTACTTCTCACCAGCATGGATTGACCAATCAGGAGGTATGAGCCTTTCCCGTCAACGCACCTCTCTTGAAGATCTCAATAACGTAGACATTGTTTTCACTTCGGATAAGTCGAAATGGTCAAGATGTGTAATTGTTGAAACGGCACAACCTGCCCATTTTTCGCCCTCTTTAGGCGGCCAGTACAACACCATCGGAAATTCGGCGAATCTAGAACTTCGAAACTCTCCATCTGTCGGGAAGGAAGACGGCAATGGAGATGGCATACCGGACGAGGACGGGGATGGTATAGGTATGGGTTGGTTCCCGGGATATGCTATCGACGTAGAAACGGGCAAAAGACTGAATATCTTCTTCGGTGAAAACTCCGTTTATAGTGAAGCGAATGAAGATGTACTTAATAGTGGTGGAGAAATAGGGGGGGATATGATGTGGAACCCCGATGATCAACTTGTCTATGAGGAAAGTCCGGGAGACATTTCATTATTCAAAATTTTTGGACAACACTATATTTATGTAACCGATACGGAATATGATAGTTGTCAAATATTCCGTGACAGACTAGCACCTGGAAGTATCTTTGCCAGAAAGTTTAATGCCATGGCTCGAATTATTTGGGCGGGAATTCCCTATACTAACGGAACCTTGCGGTCTTATGCAGAGGGCCTTATACCCAACGAAGCCAAAATACAACTCCGGGTCACCAATCCTTATTCAGTAAATGAAGGAACCGGTGTAAACAACGGCCACCCTGCATACGAATTTCAGCTCCAGGACGTAGCGTCTGAAGATTTGGCTGAAAAAGGGGTTGATTCTACACTCCAGGAAATCAATGTAGTACCCAATCCTTATTTTGCCTACTCCGGATATGAAACTTCTCAGTTTACTAATATTGTCAAAATAACCAACTTACCGCCAAGGTGCCTGGTCACCATATATAGCCTGGATGGAAAATTTATTCGACAATATAAACGGGATGAATCGCCATTGAGCAACAATGACAGAATTAACCCCGGAACCAACTATAAACAGATTACACCAGATCTGGAATGGGACCTCACCAATAACAAGGGGATTCCTATTGCCAGCGGATTGTACCTTATTCATATCAATGCATATGAGCTGGGGGAAAGGACATTGAAGTGGTTTGGAGTCAATAGAAAATTTGATCCTAGTGGCCTTTAAAAATGCCTATATGAAAAGAAAATTAATACAATTAATCCTAATGGTACTTTTGCCATTGCTCACCTTCGGAGGGAATCCGGATCGTCAGGGAGAAGCAGGAGCCCGGGAACTATTACTGATTCCCTGGGCTAAAAGTGCTGGTATGCACAACATCGCCACTTCCATGATCCGGGGCATTGAATCCATGCGCCTCAATGTTGCAGGATTATCAGGGGTCCGCAAAACAGATATAGCTTTGGCTTCTGCAAGATACCTGGTAGGTACTGATCTAAACATGCATGCCCTGGGTCTCGCGCAGCGTACAGGCGAAAACAGCGTAATAGGATTGACACTGATGGCTATGGACTTCGGAGATATAGATATAACTACGTACGACCAGCCGGAAGGAATAGGCGCTACCTATTCACCCAATTTTTTTAATATAGGCCTGGGATATGCGTATACCTACGAAAACAAAATTTCTGTAGGTGCTACTTTGCGAATCATTTCCGAAAGCATTTCAGATTTAAGTGCGATTGGAGTTGCCCTGGATGCAGGTGTACAATATGTAAATGGTCCAAAGGACAATTTCAAGTTTGGTGTTTCTGTAAGAAATGTAGGCACTCCTATGCGTTTTGGGGGAGAGGGATTATCTTCCAGAGCTGACAACCCTACTGGAAGTCCGAGCTATGAACTCACTTATAATCAAAGAGCTGCCAGTTTCGAAATTCCATCCCTCTTGAATATTGGTCTATCTTATGACTTTTATCTAAATACAGTCAATAGATTGTCTGTTGTTGGGAATTTTACTTCAAATTCTTTTTCAAGAGATGAAATTGGTGCCGGAATCGAATACTGTTTCAATGACATAGTTTCACTCAGGGGAAGTTATAAAATAGAAGTAGGACAGACGGCAGACGGAAATATACCCGGTAGTGTTTATGATGGATTGAGTGCAGGTCTCAGCCTGGATATTCCTTTTGGAGAAAAAGACATGAAAAAGCTTGGAATTGACTATGCATACCGTACAACAAACCCCTGGAATGGAACTCATAATCTTACTTTGCGGTTGAGCATATAATAATTTTATTATTTTTGCATTATATATGGTAATGCGTGTTGTTCATCGAATATATGAACGATAAGAACAAACCTATAGAACAATTTCACTTTAGAAGTTTTGTTCTAGAAATATAACCCAGGTATTTGCAAATGATAGATTGGATAAACTGGACGAATGTAGTCGGGTTTATAACTTGGTTACTACCCAAAACATCCGATTTATGAGAGTAATTTCCTTCGCTTGGTGTAATAGTAAACTAGAGCGTAAAACAATTTGACACAATATTTAAAAATTTCACACCTTTTTCAGTTTGTTTATTATAAACAAAAGAACAGAGGTTCATTGTATAAAAAATACGATTATGGCAGATAATATTTATTTAACACAAGAAGGATACGATAAGATTAAAGCGGAACTAGACGATCTAAAGACCCGCGGACGAAGAGAAGCAGCTGATGCTATTGCAGAAGCCCGCGAAAAAGGCGACCTCTCAGAGAATGCTGAATACGATGCAGCTAAAGATGCTCAGGGCATTTTAGAAATGAAAATAAATGACCTGGAAAAGAAAATTGCACATGCTAGAATCGTGGATGCTTCCCAGATCGACACCGACAAAGTAAACATTTTAACAACTGTAAAACTCAAAAACATAAAAATCAACAAGAGCATTGAATATACATTGGTTGGAGAATCTGAAGCAGATCTGAAGGCAAAAAAGATTTCTGTCAACTCACCTATTGGCAAGGGACTGCTCGGTAAAAAAGTTGGGGAAGTTGCTGAAATTAAAACCCCCGGAGGTGTTATACAGTTTGAAGTATTGGAAATAAGTATAAAATAAAATATGAGTTCCATTTTTACTAAAATTATCAACAAAGAAATACCTTCCCATACCGTAGCAGAGAATGAAAATTTCATTGCTTTCTTAGACATAAATCCAATTTCCAAAGGACATACTTTGGTCGTACCTAAAAGAGAAATAGACTATTACTTTGATCTACCGGATGACTTGTTGGGCTCATTGAATATTTTCGCTAAAAAGGTAGCAGAAGGTATGAAGAAAGTAATTCCCTGCAATAGGATTGGGGTAACTGTAATAGGGCTTGAAGTCCCCCATGCTCATATACATCTGATTCCAATTGATGGGATATATGATATGGATTTTGGAAAACCAAAATTGGAAATGACACAAGAGGAGCTCGCTGAAATTGCAGCTGAAATCGGAAAAAATGTAAAATTTTAATACATTCTCCGAACTAAATAGGAATCATTTGAGAGACCAACAGGACATTTTGATTAATGACACAATTATTTACGTCAAAAACGAGCTTAAAAATGCCGAAGGTGGTCATGATTGGTGGCATATTCTCAGAGTTTGGAATACCTCCAAACACATTGCGGACCAAGAAAACTGCTGTCGACTTGTAGTAGAATTAGGTGCCTTGCTGCACGACATTGCCGATTCGAAATTTCACAATGGCGATGATACTATAGGCCCTGAAAAAACCAGGCAATTCCTTCAGGTAAAAGATGTGGAGACATCAGTAATTGATCACGTTGTAAAGATTGTAGAAAACATATCTTTTAAAGGAGGTAATTTACCAAGAAAATTTACTTCGATAGAACTGGACATTGTCCAGGACGCAGATCGATTAGATGCCATTGGAGCCATTGGGATTGCAAGAGCTTTTAATTACGGTGGCTTCAAGAACCGGGAAATACACAATCCCGGCATCCAACCGAAAATAAATATGACTCCGGAGGAATATAAATCGAATAAAGGACCAACTATCAACCATTTTTATGAAAAACTGTTAACTCTTCGGGAAAGAATGAATACCAAAACGGGAAAGTTTTTAGCTGATGAAAGACACCGATTTATGGAATTATATTTAGAACAATTTTACAGGGAATGGTCAGGGAAGCCTTCAAGAAAGACATAAGTAACATGAACGCTTCCAATCAAAATTCAGTAAGTCTCAATAAGTATATAAGTAGTACCGGAATGTGCTCGCGCAGGGAAGCAGATAAAATTATTAAAGAAAACAGGGTAACGATAAACAATGTCAACGCTAAGCTGGGGATGAGGGTATTTGATGGGGATACCGTAAAAATTGATGGTCAACCCATTAAGTCAAAAACTCAAACACTTTATATCGCTTTTAATAAGCCGGTAGGAATTGTATGTACTACCGATTCCAAAGAACCCAAAAATATCATTGACTACATCAACCACCCCCAACGATTATTTCCTGTAGGAAGATTGGACAAACCCTCCCAGGGGCTTATATTTTTGACCAATGACGGAGACATAGTCAATAAAATTCTCCGGGCCGGGAATAATCACGAAAAAGAATATATCGTAACGGTAGATAAAAAAGTAAATCAGAAATTTATTAAAAATATGTCCCAGGGTGTACAAATACTGGGGACCGTGACAAAAAAGTGCAAAGTTGAACCCATTGACAAGAATACATTTAAAATCACCCTGACTCAAGGCTTGAACCGGCAAATTCGCAGGATGTGTAAACACCTGGGTTACAAGGTACTTCGCCTTCAGAGAATCCGGATTATGAACATAACGATCGAAGGATTGAAGCCCGGAGAATGGAGGGAGTTTTCCCTTCAGGAGATTACTCAATTGCAGAAACTAATAAAAAACTCTTCAAAAACGGAAGAAGCATCTAAGCTTCCAAAAGCTATGAAAAAGAAAAGAAGACGATAAGCATTACCTTATCAGTAATACTTCTTTTCTCTTAATTAACACAATATATCCGAACATTTCAGCTACCTTCGCCCCCAATAAATTAAAAATCAATGACATTCAAAGACTTACATATATCTACTCCTATTCTAAAAGCACTCGAAATTCAGGGTTATTCTACACCTACGGAAATTCAGGAACGATCAATCCCTATACTTTTGGAAGGGAAAGATTTGTTAGGATGCGCCCAAACCGGCACAGGAAAGACTGCTGCTTTTTCAATTCCTATTATTCAACAATTATCCAGTCCTGAAAAAAATAGCAAAGGGAAAAGAAAAATAAAATGTTTGATCGTTACACCTACCAGAGAACTAGCTCTACAGATCGTCGAAAACATCAGGGCATATTCCAAGTTTACGAATTTGAACAGTACAGTAATTTTTGGAGGCGTTAAGCAAAAATCACAGACTGATGCCCTGAGAAGAGGAATAGATATTTTAGTTGCCACACCCGGGCGGTTACTTGATTTAATTGGTCAGGGTTTTATAAACCTTGATGATATCGAACATTTTGTACTTGATGAGGCTGATCAAATGCTGGATATGGGCTTTATTCACGATATAAAGAAGATAATCGCCAAACTTCCTGCCAAAAGGCAGTCTTTATTCTTCTCTGCTACTATGTCCAAAGAGATCGTGGAATTGTCCAAAAGGATTCTTGGAAACCCGGAAAAAATCACTATCAATCCAGAACAAACAACTGCAGAAAAAGTAAAGCAAGAATTATTTTTTGTCCATAAAAAAGATAAGATCAAGCTTTTAATAGATTTACTGAAAAAAGATAATACTGATACAGTCCTCGTTTTTTCAAGAACGAAGCACGGAGCCAATAAAATTGTGAAAAAATTGGATAGGGCTAGTATCAAAGCAGAGGCCATTCATGGAAACAAATCACAAAATTCCAGGCAACGGGCTCTCAAAAATTTCAAGACCGGCAGAACAAAAGTTCTTGTAGCCACAGATATCGCAGCTCGTGGAATTGATGTAGACGAATTATCACATGTAATTAACTACGATTTACCAAATGTAGCCGAAACTTATGTTCACAGAATTGGAAGGACCGGACGAGCAGGGGCGAGTGGAACGGCATTTTCTTTTTGCGCAGCGGACGAAAGACCCTATTTGAAGGATATACAAAAACTTATCAAACAGGAACTTCCTGTGGTAGAAGAGCACCCATATGTGGATGATGGTAAAGCTGTAGAAAATGAAAATAATGATAATCAAAACAGGTCTGAAAACAATTTCACAAGAAAAAGATCCAATAATTCCAGAAGGAACTTCCACAGGAAAAATAAACAGCGTACTAACCGACAAAAAAATCAAAGAACAAATTAAGTTCACTTTGAACTTTACCATATTTAGTTAGTTTTACTCAATAGATTATCTTATATTTGCACTCCATCTAAAACTAGGGTTGATTTAATAGTTTTCTCCATAGGGTGAATTCCGGTAAAATTGACCGTTTTATAGATAGTATGGTCGCGTGGCCGAGTGGCTAGGCAGAGGTCTGCAAAACCTTGTACGGCGGTTCGAATCCGCCCGCGACCTCCATTTTTTCCCACACAATATTAATTATCAACACTTTATGTTTTCCGCTTTGTCAATGCGGGCACTATGCGGGGAGTTTTTTTGTCAGTCATAAAATATCTAACCTCTAGCAAAAACACTTTAATCAGAAGTTTGCTCTCAAGGCTCAAGAGAGCACTTTACATCAAATTCGCAAACTTTAAAAATCCATTTTTGAAATTGGTTTTGTTGATTATCAATTATTTATGAAGATTTAGCGCAATAAAACGATCGATACCCCCCCTATTTGATTACTCCCCCTATTGAAAATTTTGACAACATTTTTGCAGGCTTACGCGCGGGGTTCCTACTGGAAATGTCCAGTGATTATCAACACCCCCCTACCTACTCCTGGTTACTGTACAGCTCTGTTATGTTACTTTGTCATTGTCTATTCTCCTGTATTGATATTCTTTCAATAATGCTAAGTGTTTGTATTCATTTCTGTACTCAACACTTCTATTTAGTTGAAATCGTGACAACTTGCACCTGATAATACAATAGTTTTTGATTGATTTAGGCTGGTTTATTTTTTACTTTATACACTTACGCTTCAATTACTAACTTCTTACTCATCCTATTACTATTAATTATATGATATCTGACATTCATAATAATCACAGCATATTAGCACTTGAAGGGGATTAATCGTTTAATTTCCGACTGCATGGAATCAGTTTATACAATATGTATTTTCAATCTTTCAATTGTTTATCATTGAGACTAACTAACACATATGACATTTGCCACTATTTGTAGTTACATGATATTAACATCAATAGAGGTTTCGCTCTTGACTTGTCTTATTGAAATCATAAGGACACATTCCTTTATAAATACAAAGGTCAAGTGTTACCTTAACCTTTATACCGACCGGGCTACCCCAATCCAATTTTATCAATCCTTCTATATTAATTCTTCGAATTGTGTGGCTTTTCTAATAACTCTACCATGTCGATATCAATCATCGCTCTTTTTATTAAATATATAAATAGAATGAAAAAAGTCAATTATAAACCAAATTACAAATATCCCAATTAATATTTTGTACCATTCCATACCACACAATTTCTTTTAAGGTAAATAAAAATTTAGCCCTATACAATTATTTGGATTTATTATTTCTTGCGTAGACGCATTCGATAATTAGGCAAGGCACTTGATGGATTGTATGCTAATAAAACACCATTCTCATATAACTCAAGGTTCAATTTAGTAGTTCGTCTACCACTTTTCGCAGATATGTACCAAAACTTAATACTAGCTTCATAAACATCTGTGGCAGGGAATATACTATACCTTCCCTCTTGTGTAGGGTTCACGCTTTGACTACTAGCATAATATTCATATGTTAGATCTTTGTAAAAAATATATCTCTCACCACTATCGTTCCATTCCCCCACTAACAGGGAGAGCAAATCATCATAGTTCTTGAAGTCTATTTCCTTTATTACCTCATTCTTTGAGCAGGAAACTATTAATAATAATCCGATAATGTAAATTACATTTTTCATCATAATTCAATTTGTTCTATTGGGTTAGTCATTTTACAGACTACTGCAAATTATTCTATTCTTACATGTACACTTTTTTCTATTTTTTCAATTCTGCCCACATCGGATATTTGTCTGTATAAACATAGCAAAAAATAAGCCTCCCATGCAAAATATTGAATGCTATACAAGCACTGTCAATTAACTTTCCTAAACAGTTTTTCAATATTTCTTAATAGAATCCTTCTGAACACACTAAATATTTTTTTGATGCCGAATATTGCAATTATGCTTATTAGGCTAATGTTACGTTTCAACACTTTACTATAGTGAATTCGTAACACTTTTTCAGTTTTAGTGTTTTGTTCATCTGCTTCACAATTTTGTAAATTCGTAACACTTTTTGTATTTCTTACATTGTTTATGTCTGGCAATTCTGATGCAAGTCCATCAAATTTGGATTCGATCTTTGACCGCAATTCATCCCGGATTTTTAAAAGATCGTACTTTGCTAAAATTTTATTGGCATCATTCCACTTTCTTCTAAATTGTGTCCTTTGATTAGTTTCCCGTGCTTTTTCCCTCAATGTTTTCCAATACACCGGATTGATATAATCCTTTAGTTTGTCATGGTCTATTTTATTATCAATCCGGTTCCAATCAATATTGTCCGCAATTAGGCAATTATTAAACTTTTCCAACAATTCCTTTTTTAACCGTTCAATGGTTTCTAACCTGAAAAGATCAGTACTATTTCCCAACTTCAACCGCGTACTACCTCTTTCCCTAATTTCATACCTCAATATATTTACCGGCCTTTTACATTGCCGGCCTTTGTCATAAAACTTAATGGTATGATTACTCATTTCAAATGAATGTAAACAACCATCGTGACCAATATTAAAATACTCCACTGTATCCTTTTTTAATGGTTTTCTATAATATTTAATATTGCTTGTGATTATTTCCATTGGGGATTTGATAGTATTTATATTTAGACCATATTCCGCACTCTTTACGTTCATTTTGTCCAATGGAGTACTGAAGGCCTTGCTAAGACTTTTAAGCGCATTATAGGCATTCATATAGCTAAAATCATTGTGATTTTGCCATCCATTACCGTTTATCTTATTCCAGTACTTATGTATTGACCCCGAAATAGATAATTTCTTACTGTCTGGGTAATACAATACTTCTAACCCTCTGTAGTCATATCTCAAACAATCTGTTCTATTTGAAATTTTAGTTTCAAGTAAATTTATCGATTCGATAACATCACGATCAACCCCGTAAATCATTATTTTCCCATGATCATACATCCACCATCGAAACTACCCCCTTGTAAGTTTCCTCGCTACATCGGGTCTTTGATTAAATATAACCCTCACTCTATTAGCACATTCTTTAAGTGTATAAACACCCTTTCTACTTGGAAAGTAAAGTTTTGCAATGCTATTGTTAACCGATATTCCTAAAATTATAAGGGTTTGAAATTCCCCCCGGTCATTGTTGCCAAAATATATATTTCCATATCCGTATAATTTCCATAAAAACGTATTAATAATAGTCTTCCCGTCCTTTTCTATTGTTAGTTTAAAAACTTCACTCCCTTTTGGTCGAGTTCTTTTGTAAAGGTTGACGCAGTCTATTCGGTTTGTATTTATCGGATTATAATGCCGTTGATTTTTTAGCCGTTTAAACTCCTCACATCTTATTACTCCATTCATGGCATAATAGATTTGTTGCAAGAATGATTTTTTTGCATCCTTACACATTAAAAAATGTACTTGCTATACTGTGAGATTCTTATTATTTAGGCAGGCTGTAAGTCAGGATTTTTGTATCTTAGCTTTCAGTCTGAATTACTAAAATGCTTTTTTCGGTATTGCGCTGGATTAAGCATTTTTTTTTGCCAGAATCAAGGCTTTTTTAATTTGTCATATAATTATCTTTCTAAGGCAGTCAAGGCCTTTTCTACTTCATCCATTGAATAAAGTACTCTTCGGCCTATTCTTTTATTATTAATTAATCCCTCCTTAGTATACTGATGAAGTGTAGGCAATGTAATGTGTAATTTCGCGGCTGTTTGCTTCCGGGTTAAATACTCCTTTTGCTTTTTGGTCTGCTCAGCATTTTTAATTAAGGCTTGCTCAATTTCTTCCCGGACTATATCCCGGATTGTTTCCCCTGTCGGTATTGTAAATTCCATCGTATCAAATTTTACGTTATTCAATATGACAAATTTATCTCTACTGTATTCTATTAAACCATGATAGGGTTATCATTTAGGGTATCTATTTATTTTTTATTCCTATATTTTGCAGTATTTCGTCTGCGTTCTTTATTGGAGTGTTTTTAAATGGGTAGTGTTTTGCATTGGCATTGTACCAACTGTTTATGGCAACTCTTAATGAATTTTCATTCTTACCTGTTATTTGGCTCAAAATATAGGCCTCTTTTTTATTGCTGTGATTAATCCCCATTCGTTCGCGCAATTTCTCTATCAATCCCAATTTGTCCATTAAAACTAAGATGGTATTGATTGAATTATCAATATTAATACTGTCTTCATCCAATATATTTTTGTCGTTAGTTTCGATGGTACCTTTTTCACTAGCTGGATTGTTAGAGTTTTCAGCTATTTCCTTATTTGTTCCCATGATAGTTTTTACTGTACTCTCTAATTCATTATAATCGCTTTCTGTCATAGAAAATGGGCCGCAATATAAACCTGTTCCATATTTTAATATGTGGTCGAATGGAGAAAATACATCACCTTCAATGACATTAAAATATAATTCAACAATATCCGATTTAAATACTAAAGCCCTGTAGGCAATACTATCCTCCGAATTTGACTTTGCCAGGTAATATAAATCACCATCTTTAAAGGCTCTTTTTATTTCCCTCCATATTATCCTTATTGCCGCTAAGTCATTTTCTTTATGTGCTAAAAATATTCGTTTCTCAAAGTAGCTTTTTAGGTAGCCAGATTCAAGTTCGATTTTTTTAGTAATGTGATCTGTCCAAAAACCAGGACTTATTTTATCAAGGATATCCTGATTAAAAATGATCTTGAATAAGGATTCATTTACTCGATTTAATAAACCCTCCTTTTCCTCATCCGGCAATGAATGGTAATGATCTTCGTCCTTATAGATTATACCTTTATCATAGTTAGGTACACTTGAATATTTTTTCATGATACATCTGAAATTGAATTATACCATAAAAGGTAATAATTCTATCCTTAACCGACATAGCTCATTTTATTTATTTTAATCCATACTAAATACCACTTGATACAATCATGTCTTATTTAGATTAAAATAAAGGAATGTCTATAAATCTAACTAAGGTTGTTCCCTTTAATCTGTTTAAAAGAATCTTTTAAAGTTTGTATCTCTACTCCCATTTTATTTACAGTATTTTTCAACTTTCTGATTTCATCAAGTACCTTTTGCAATTCAATTATTAATTCAGATTTTTCCATTGGTTTGATTATTTTAATGTTAGTAATTATTTTTCATCCGGATTATGGTTCTTAAATCCTATCGGCCTTCTTTCGTATTTCGGACTTAATAGGTAATTCAATGCCTGATTGATGTCCTCAAACTTTAGGTTCATTTCTTCCTCCAACCGCTTTATTTCCTCCTTTAAATCCTGATAGTCGGCCAAATGCTGCCGGAGTAGTACAAATGCTCTCATAATCGCGATATTTACCTCTATGGCCTTCTTAGAACGCAATACACTGGATAGCATGGCCACACCCTGTTCCGTAAATGCAAATGATTTATGTCGCAATCCACCCCAATCTGAACTTGACATCACAATTTGTGATCTCAAGTTTTCCATCTCTGATTCGGTCAATTCAAACATAAAGTCATCCGGGAATCGGTCAATATTTCGACGCACGGCTTGTTTCAATGTGCGGGTTTCGGTTTCATACAGTTCCGCTAAGTCAAAGTCCAGCATGATACGTGTTCCCCGGATCGTGTAAATCTTTTCTTTTACAATTTGTATTTCCATAGTCTTACTTTTACCGGTCGTCCCAAATTTGGATAACCTAATTATTTACAATTGTAGGTATCACATTTTGTGATACCACATTTTTTTTCACCATCGGAGAAAATGTTTTAAGATCACAATTTGTGATCTCAAGTTTATTACTTCGACACCTTCAAAGGATTTCCCCTGAAAAAGGCATTATTAATTAACCTGGTTGCCGTTTCCTGTTTGGTTGTCCGTATATACTTCATAAAACTTTTCTCGGTCTTATGGCCTGTTATTTTCATTATATCAATGGCCGGTATTCCTGCCAAATACATCAAAGTCGCTGCCGTCCTTCTGGCTGTATGGGTTTTGATTAATTCGTACCTGGGAATATTTTTAATGACCTCACTCCCTCCTATGATTTCCTTTTTTTCGATGGTCCCGGATATTCCTGCACGTTGGGCTATATCTTTGATTTCAGCGTTCATCTTTTGCTCATAAACCTTTGGCACTCGATATTCATATTTTTTCAATATGGCTTCTAATTCCGGTCGTATAGGTACTATAATTTGTTCCCCAGTCTTCTTTGTAATAATATCTATATACGATGGTCCGTTCTCTTCGTCTCTTTTGATGTTTTCCCTTGATATCCGGCTGAAATCTGAAAAACGCAATGCAGTATAACACCCGATTAAGAAAACGTCTCTCAATAGCTCTGTTCGCGGTTCCTTTGATAAGTCCAGTTCGTATATGGCCCTTACCTCCTTTTCTGTCAAATACACTTCATCAACCTCGGTACGCAATACTTTAAAATCTTCACTTCGGAATATTTCATTTTCGTGAATCCCTTCTTTATATGCATATTTGATAATAGACTTTAGTTGTTTGATGATCCGGCCGGTATAGTTGTATCTGTAGCCTTTTTTATTACAGTAGGTTATTAAGTTTTTGTGAAAATTCAAATCAATATCAGAGAAACGAAATCTTTGACGTTTGGCTTTTTCCAGTTCATCCCAAAAGGAATGAAATTGCTTATAGTTCTTTATTGTTCCTGGGGCATACTTACGTTCTTTATCCGGTGTCCGGCGCTCCCCTGTCTCCATACCATCAATGAAGTGATCCGTATAGTTTGATACATATTGGAAAGCCCTTTTGTCCGATGGTAAGGTTTCGTCTGACTTTATGCTTTTAAATTTCGCATTAAGTAGTGTTCTCAATTCCTGAAAGTCAAACACTTGATTATTTAACCGGGTCCGCTTATCATAGTCCCGTATAAAATGCTCTATTTCATCAATCCTTTCGCGTACATCTTCGATTTCATTCAATACGGAATTGTCCCCACCCATTATTTTTTTAAGCTCTGTAAGGCTATTTATGGGCCTGTCTGTTTCCGGGTTCCAATACTTAGGATTTATTGAAATTCCCGTTCCCCATTTAAAGCGTTTCACGTAGTTTAGGTTTAATTGAATGGAGGTATAAGTATCTGCTTTGGGTCTGTTAAGTCTGAACCTAATTTTCATAGTCTGTCTGAATTACTCCCCGCAATATACGAATTGCGGGCACTATGCGGGGAGTTTTTTCTTATTTTTCATTATCTTATTTTATTTCTATCGCTTTATTTAAAACGACACAACCCTTTATTTATAGTCATTTCAGGCAATATTGACTAAATATTAAGAATTGTACAAAATCAAGCGAAACAAATATTTTGAGGTCCGCCTGAGACCTCCATTTTTTATCACATCTACTTGCATTTCAGCAATTTAATTATTGAACTTTGCTTTTAAATACCTCCTTTAAATTGTGATATTATGAATCAGTTTAAGATTTGAAAAAATATTGTTACTATTTTTGTAAGATCAAAAGCTGAAACAATTTTGAATATACTTCGAGACTTATTTCGATCTCTTCGTTCCGACTTCGATTTCATGGAATTGGTTAAAGGAGGAAGCATTTTTTTTGCTGTGAAAATTTTCGGTACGATAGGGGCATATGCTTTTACATTGTTGGTCTCGCGCCATTACGGTCCGGGCGGCAACGGGACGGTGGCATTTGTGTTGACGCTGGCGGTTCTATTATCCTTTATTTCCAATCTGGGGCTCAATACTTATGCCGTAAAAATCATACCTCATTTTATCCAAGCAAAAGAATTTCTGTCCGTCCGTATTTTTTACCGAAAATCTCTTTTGTCAATTTTTGTAATTGCGACCGGTATTAGTGTATTAGTGTACTTCAGCTCGCATTTCATGCCATTCCCAGGGGATTCTAGCTATCCTGCCGAACTAAGACTTGCTTCGATACTCACCTTGCCGTTGGCCATTTTACTTTTTACCTCTTCCGCTTTCAAAGCGATAAAAAAAATTACAATATTTTCATTGTTACAAAACAATGTCATCCAGTTTTTCGCCCTGGTTATACTTGTTTTGCCCTTTTGGTCAGGAAGTTCTAATTCCGAACCTGCTATTGCATTGTGCATCGCAGCGGTAATATTTGCTTTTTCCAGTATAATATCTTGGAAGGTCCCAGAACAAAAATCCTTCAATACCCCGGATATTACATTCAAACTACCCACTCATCTGAAATCCGCCTTTCCAATGCTGGTAGGAGGTATTGCATTTTTCATCCTCAACCTTACCGACAGACTAATGTTACGGTTTTTGGACTCTACAGAAAATCTGGGAATATACGATGTAGCATTGCGAATTGCCAACCTCACCTTATTTGGACTACTATCACTCAATGCCATTGCCGAGCCTAAGTTTGCCGAATTACATACCAGGGGGGACTTAAAAGGATTAAAAAAATTTGTACAACGCAGTACTTTCCTCGGTCTTATCATTACTATTCCGGCCATACTTATTATAATTTCATTTCCTGATTTTTGGTTGGGGATGTTCGGTACCGATGGAAGCTATTTGAAAGGCGAAAAAACGCTTTTTATCTTGTGTGCAGGTAATGCAATAGGCAGCCTGTGCGGAGCGGTGCTCACACTACTCAATATGAGCAACAGGCAAAGGAAAGTTCAAAACATACTCATTTTTGCCGCATCCATAAATATTGGATTAAATTTGATCCTTATTCCCCATTTCAGTATCCAGGGAGCTGCAATCGCTACCCTGGTAAGTACTTTAATTTGGAATTTCCTAGGCTTGTATGTAGTCTATAAAGACCTTGGATTCTATACATTTTCCCTTAAATGATGAAAAAAGAAGTCGACTTTATAGGAATAGGAACCATTAAATCCGGGACAAGCTTCCTGGCAGACCTTTTAATGCAACACCCGGATGTACTATGGGCTTCAAAAAAAGAAGTTAACTATTTTAACGAATTCGAAGTTACCGGAAATATAAATCCCTATTCCAATTTACCTTTAAGCTTTTACTACAGTTTTTTTAAAGAAAAAAATAATCTAGACATAAAACAAGGGGAATTCAGTCCAATCTACATTTATGATCAAAATACCCTTATTAGAATTAAAAAAATATTTCCCCAAATAAAAGTTTTAGTTGCTATACGCAATCCCGTCCAAAGAGCATATTCACACTATTGGTACAGTATTAATTTTACAAAAATCATACCGAAGGACATAAGTTTTGATAAAGCCCTTACCCAATACCCCTTTCTTTTAGAACTCGGGCTTTATTCCAGCATGATTCGAAATACCATCTCAACTTTCTCTCCAGAAAATACCCTAATATTGACATTTGACCAATTAATTAATAACACAGCAGAATCAATTCGCTCAACCTATAATTTTATTGGGGTCTCAACTGATTTTTCACCCTCGATAAAAAAGGTTAATGAAAGTAAACAAGTGAAAAATGTAATGTTGGATAAGCTATATGGCTTTCCGGGAAAAGTAAAAAACTTCCTCCTTGAAAAAGAGATATTGAGTGAACCAGCATTCCAGGTGATATTAAAAAGTCGGCTTTATAATTGGATAAATTATAAAAAGTACAATGCTATTGACAAAAATGTTGAATCATTCAATAAACCTAGAATGCAAAAAGAAACAAAAGACTTTTTGTACAGCTTCTATTATGAAGATGTTATTAAATTAGAACATTTAACTGGCTTTGATTTAGCAGCCTGGAAAAATCCTTCTAGCGAAACATAGCATTTAATGCTACCCCCAGATAAGATCCCTCCTATTTAGAAATTAAATGGCAATTTGATTCATACCATTAACCATAAAACAGCTTCTCGACTATTCCGACAACAGCCAAGGTATATTAAATCTAGCTACCCGTCCGTTTTCTGCCCCTTCGTAAAACAAATAAATATACCCAGCACTCGGGCTATTATCTTTACCATAGGTCATAGATGAATAGGCAAAACTTCCAGCATCTATCAATTTCTTATATGGCCAGGTTTTGCCATCATCTTCACTAACCCAGACAAACCCATTTTTCCGGATATCATCTGATATTATATTGCTAAATAACAGCAAATCTTTATCTCCATGCGACAATTTTGTCAGCCCTGCCATTAGACCATAATCCCTGCCTTGATCACCGTCGGGGAGCTCTGATACCACCTTCAAATCCATCCAGGTTTTGCCCCCGTCTTCACTTATAGCTGTATGTCTTCTTTTGGGATCCCGTCCATCGGTTGATTTGTGACGCCTCGAATTGTAATATAATGTGCCATTGGATAACTCCACGATAGCTGCTTCTCCCGTACCTGTTGCTGGAAAAGGCTCTGAAGTCTGCCAGGTGTCACCATGATCATCACTATACATAGCATTGGTATAATGATCATCCCAAAAGGGACGGTCATTTCCCTTCCCGTAGTACCGGGTAGGTTTTATAATCCTTCCTTTATATTTTCCATACTTCAATGTAATGCCAGCTTCATTCATGTGCATGGAGGGGATATGTCCCAATGAATTTTCAGTTATTTTTATAGCTTTTTTGTGCCATGAAATACCGTCATCATCACTTATATACATTTTTGACTTCGCAGGTGGATGCTTTTCTTCAACAAACACAAAAACTCTCCCCGTGTTGTCGTCAACTATAGCGCCGCCACCATGCAATCCCCGCCCTATCGTAATTTCATGTGACCAAGTATTTCCACCATCTTCACTCCGCTTTACCCGGACTGTTTCTCTTCCCCAAATAGCCAGAACTGTGCCCTTCGTAGTTACAATTATATTTGGAAATCTTTCTCCATGAAAGATTTCTTTAATTTCAAAAAATGGAGGTTGCTCACTTTCTTCAACATTGATTTTATTTTGTCCTTGTAAGAAAATGGATTGAAAAAAAACGCAGAAGAATAGAAAATTAAATTTGTGATAAATCATCTTTTGACTATTAATGAAAACTAAGCTTTTGACAACATATACGGGAGTACATCCAATTCCTTAATTCGCTTTTCAAAATCATTAATTTGTTGACTCGATAGATTATGGGCCGGCGACCTTAAAGGTCCACAATCCACTCCAATCATTTTCATTATTGGTTTTCCGGCAATTACACCTCCCCCGAATCGGATCAGCTGGCGGACGTATTTAGCTGCTAGTTGCTGGTATTTTCGCGCATCCTCCATTTCTCCATTATTGAATGAATTAATTATATTATGATACAACGGGGCCATATAATTATACGTGCTACCCACCGCACCATTAACACCAAAAGCCAACCCGGCCAGCAATGTCTCATCCTGTCCGTATAGTATATCCCACTTCCGGTCGGATGCATTGAGGCACAAGTTCAAATCCATCAAATTGCTGTCAGTATATTTGATCCCAGCCAGAGAGGGAAGTTCTGACTCACCCTTTTCCAGAAATTCTATCATTGGAAAGTTTACACCCGAAATACCTGGGATGTGGTAGTAATAAAAAGGAATATCCCCTGTGCAACTCACAATTTCCGTGCAATAGTGGATCAAATCATCCAAATTCTGCGGCCTCAGGAATAATGGCCCCATGGTGCTTATCGCATCTGCCTTTATTTCACCTGCATGTTGACCAAGAGCACTGGCATCCCGGTATGAACTTGCTCCCACGTGGACAATAACCCGGAAGGTATCTGATTGGTGTTCGATCCAGGCCGTAGCCAAAGCCTTTCTTTCTTCCACTGTCATCAACATTCCTTCGCCTGTGGTTCCACCTACAAAAACCCCTGAAACTTTATTTCCCTTAAGAAAACTGGCATACAGTGGAATTACATCAAGATTAAGATCTCCTTTTTTAGTAAAAGGGGTATAAGGGGCCGCAATTAAGCCCATCAATTTTTTAAACTTCATTTATTTGCTTTTTTTATTTAGATCCCGGTACAAATAAAGATGGCCTTTAATAGCTGCCACATATTTCTTCCGGTCCTTTTCCTTCAATGTATTAAATAAATCCAGGTGAGTAATCAGTTTCCCTTCGGCCTTCAATTTTTTGTTAATAGGCTTTATATGAGAATCGTAATTGTTTTTAGCGTATTCAAAAATAATATGAACTATTTTCTGAAACTGACTTATAAATGGGTTACCTGCAATTTGATAAATGCGCATATGAAATGCTTTCTCCAGGTCCACAGGCCAATTATTATCATCATAGATACTCCCCTGGTTAACAATTTTATCCAATTCATTGATATCCTGATCAGTGATTTTATCAAATATAAAATCAGTAATTCCTACTTCGAGGGCAATCCGCATCTCTATGATACTCATTATCGTTTCTTCACTAAATAAATACGGATTCGTCACTTTTTCCAAACCGACAAATAATGGAGGCTCTACTATTGTAATACCTCTTTTTGTACGTGATTGAATCAACCCCAACATTCTAAGCCTGCTCATGGCTTCACGCGTAACATTTCTGCTTATCCCCATATCCTGTGAAAGCTGGGTCTCATTGGGCAACGTATCCCCGGGCTTCAACTTACTATCACGGATATAATTTATAATTCTTTCTTCCACCTGATCCACCAATGTCTTCGTAGCAAATTGGATTTTACCATTTCCTGAGTTCATATGTACCTTTTTCATTCACTTTTAAAATTACAATGCCGTCAACATTATAAAAACACTAATACAAGTTTACTTCTTATTTGTATTATTTATACTACAAATATAACATTATATATCCCTTCGTCAAAATATTTGTTTCAACCATAGTTTAAATTTAAGAGCCAACTTCTTTAATTTTTCCTTGCATAAAAAACCAAACTTACGATATAACTCAATACATAGCAGGAGACAAAACCCGTTGCCGCAAATAACAGCACATGCATGTGCGTATATTGGGTCAATACGTATTGAATAATTGTACTCATTATCAACCCTGCAACCGCTCCCTTCCCATTGGCTTTTTTACTCGTCATTCCCAAGAAAAACAACCCTCCTAATCCTCCGGCAAACAACCCGATATACAACTGAAACTGATCCCATAACGACTGTATATTCCAGGAAGCCATCATCAACGCAAAGGCCGTACCCATTATACCAAATATTAATGTAGAAACCCTGGCTGCTTTCAAATCACTTCCCCTGGAACCCCAGGAAAACCGATGATAAAAATCGGTAATAAAGGCTGTAGAAACCGAATTCATACTACTGCTTAAACTCGACATGGCCGCTGAAAAAATACCCGCAATCAACAACCCCGAAACACCCTTCGGCAATTCGGATACGATATACCAGGGAAAAATCGCATCGTCATTGGATATCGATGGATTAAGGTTGTAAGGGTGACCTGAATAATAAAGATACAACGCCGTCCCAATGGTAAAGAAAATCAGTGTAGCCGGAATCGCCAATAGGGCGAATGTCCATACACTCTGCTTTGCCTCCCGCTCATCCGTCGTGGTCAAATATCGCTGTACCATCGTCTGGTCACTACCACTGGTGATCAAATTCGCAAAAATACCACCCAGGATTACCACCCAAATGGTAGGCCGGGTAAAATCAAATGATGTATCCAGTATTTTGAATTTTTCTCCTGCCACAGCAGAGCTATAGGCCTCTGTTAAACTAAAATCCATCTGGGTCAGTAATAATATCAAACATAAAAATGCTCCCCCCATCAAAACAATAACCTGCAATACGTCGGTCCAAATCACTGCTTCTATTCCGCCCATCATAGTATATATAATACTCACGACCCCCATGACCACAATACATAGCTCTATACTTACCCCTGTCACCAAATTGATGGCGATCGAAGGAAGAAAAAGAACGATTCCCACCCTTCCCAACTGCAAGATCATAAATGACAGACTGCCCAACAACCTTGTCAGCAGGTTAAATCGATTTTCCAGGAACTCATACGCACTGGTTATATTCAGTTTTCGGAAATAAGGGATATAAATGGCTATCAATATCGGTGCAACCAAAAGAGGCGTCATTTGAAAAAAGAAATACCCCCAGTCCGTCATATATGTTTTGGCAGGGATCGCCATAAAAGTAATCGCGCTCAGGCTGGTCCCAAATAAACTCAGTCCGGCCGCCCACCATGGTATTCTCCCCCCGCCTTTGAAATAATCGTCGGTAGATTTCTGGCGCCGGGCATATTTTACTCCGATCAATATCATTACCAGGAAATACAAGGCAACAACTCCATAATTGATCCATCCGAATTTTCCATGAATTCCCGAAACATGACCTTTCCACAAAACAGGGGTCCGAATACCGGGATGGATTTCACCACTGGTAATAAAATAATCTTCATTCCATTTTATGGCATTAGTTGTCACCGGGAGATGGGAAGAAAAAGTATCAATAGTTGTCCAGGTATTGGTCACTGTATGATAGGATAGTATCTTCCTGGAAAACCCTTTGTGGCCTTCAAATAACCGGGAAAGCTTAACTTCCAGCGCATTTCGACCTACCAAACCAGATGCATTTTCAATTTCCTGAGAAATCTTTGCCCTTTCCAATAGGTCTTTCCCGCTATCTCCGCCAAAAACCAAAATATGACTGGCACCAATCTCTATTGAAGATGCTCCCATTATACAATGTGGTGCAGAACCATCGATGGAAATATTGCCCAGGCTATTCCATTTATCCTGTACCGGGTCGTACATATACCCATCTGTCAGCAATTGGATTTGTCCATCGGGATTCGTTGTCCTGCCACTAAACAGAAAAAATCCTTCCACACGTCCATTTCTTTGCACTTCCCCCACAGAAAAAGACCTTGGGGGGCCCGGACATCCCGATAATTTAATCCAGTTTCCTGAACTTTCATCCAACCGAAAGAGAACATTTTGATTCTCCTTTATTCCATGTACTAAAATTTCTCCGTCACAAACTCCTCCGTTCACAGCTCGAACCCCTTCCGGTAAAGAAGTCAATGACTTTATTTCCACTTCCCTATTTTCAGCATTCCATGTGAGCCCCACCACTTTAGTTACCGGACCATCTTTATTTTCCCCTCCTATACAAATTAATTCATTACCTCTTACTATTGACACTCCATATCCCATGGGTACAGGAAGTGAATACACCGAATCCTCCCACTCATAACTTCCATTTGTTTTCTTTTCCAATACATAAATATCCTCCCACCACACCTTTTGTCCACCTTTCCAGGGCTCTGCATACGGAAAGTTTGCCCCACCGGCTACGATTAATGCCCCATTCGACACTCCGGAATATGCACCTGCCAGACCGGGTTGCGTATTGTCTAATTCTTCGATTGCTAATGATGGATTGGGAGGTAAGGAATTCCACTCTTGCCAGTCAATTGAAATTTGGGCAATGGCAAAATTAATTTGAAAGAAACACCAAGCCAGTAACAGTATACTCTTAAATCCTTTTTTCATCATCGTATTTTAAACACCTTAGAGTTCTGAGTGAACAAATAATAGTCACCACTAAGACACGGAGTCCACTTAGTATCACTAAGATATTTATTTGTGACCTTAGGATATTTCCACCACCTGATATACAACACTCCTTTATTGCTTGTCTTCTCTGCAACCAAATTTTCATCTTCATACTTTTAATCCCTTAGTGTTTCTTTGTGCTCTATGTTCCTTAGTGGTAAATTTAGCACCTTAGCCCTCTTAGTATCACTTAAACCTTTTCAACTCCACCACCTGAAAAAAAATATTCTCGTACGGATTATCTCTCCCTCCTTCATAGAACAACGCCACATTGCCATTATCCAATTTTGCCAGGCTTGAATAAGCAGAAGGCCCCGGGAATACCGTCCGAATAACGGGCCAGGTTTTACCATCGTCATAGCTCACCCGCAAACTCATATTCCTACGCCCCCCCGAAGTAGCCGGATTCAAAAAAAGTATAGTATTTTTTGCGAATGTACCTGGCCAATCATATCTCAATATACTCGCTTGACAAACAGGCTCTACCAGCTCGTCCACATTGTAAGGCTTAGTCCACGATAACCCGCCGTCATAACTTTTCGAATGTGTCCGCTTATTATCACCGAAATACGATCGCATATTCATCAAGAGGGTTCCATTCCCATCCGCTATTTCCACTACCTGGCATTCATTCACTTTGGGACGAATAGTTCCACCCAATTGCCAGGTCTTACCGTGGTCATCACTATATATGGAATGAGAACCGTATTCATATGGCCCATTCCTTACATTACCTTCCGGATCGTCATAACTGTGGTCACAGGGTATGACCAACCACCCCCTTTTCGGACCGTGCTTGATTTGAATTCCCACTCCAGGACCTGTTGCATACCATCCCCATTCCTTCTTTTTGGTAGTAGAAGTAATATCCTGAGGTTCAGTCCATGTCTTACCATCGTCGCTGCTCCTCATTACCCAAACAGTCCGGGTAGACTCACTGGTTTTGTGGATAATGTCCGATTCGTGATCACTTCCCAGATTATGGGTCAATAAAAGATGAATTTCTCCAGTAATTTCATCCACTACCGGGCATGGGTTCCCACAAGTATTGCCTTCATCATCCCACAAAACAACCTGATCTCCCCAGGTTTTTCCGTTGTCCTCCGATCGCTTCATCACAATATCGATATTTCCTGCATCACCCCTTCCCTCCTTTCTTCCTTCACAAAAGGCAAGTAAGGTTTCACTGTTCGTGGTCACTATGGCAGGAATCCGGTAGGTATCGTACCCGTCGGTTCCGGAGATAAATAATGCGGTGGAGTCGAGGATGTTTACTTCCTGGGAAAAATTATTGGTAGCAATTAGCAGAGCAAAAAACAAAACAATATATTTTATATTCATAAGTTTTTGGTATTTATATGCAAAATATTTTAATTATACACTAGCTTTATTAATTTACTTTTCCATACGCTTCTAGATAATTCATCTTTTTATATGCCAGAATTCTTTTTTGTAATATTTTTGCTATTTCTCTATACATTGGATCTTCTGCCAAATTTAATTTTTCAATAAAATGGTCACCTTGATCTAAATGATATAATTCTTCTTCATATAAAATATCAGTATCTTCATCAAACCATCCTACATAACGATAGTCTTTTACTCTAACACTATAGCCTATATTCTCAATTTCATTTTCCACTTTGAACAAACTTTCATAAGGTCTAATAAATTGGTTAAATGCTACATCATTCCAGTCTTCCTTATATTCTAAATTTCCTTTCATTAGACCTTTTAAACTTCGTCCAGATAATTTATGTCTTGAATCAATGCCGCATAATTCAGTAACCGTTGGATAAATGTCAATCAACTCCACAATCTCTTCTACATTATCACTTTGGGATTCAATCCAGGGACAATAAATCAATAAAGGTACTCTGGCAGCTAATTCATAATTAGTAGATTTACACCATACTCCTTGTTCTCCCAAGTGGTACCCATGATCACCTACCACTACTATGATGGTATTATTATCCAAGTGATGTGCTTTTAATTCCTTAATTATCTTTCCAACTTGCGTATCAACATAACTTACACAAGCATAATATGCATGCCATAATTCTTTTTCTTTTTCCACTGATATTTCTCCCAAATCAGGAATATCTGTATAGCCTCTAAGTTCTTCAGAATTATGAAAAGCCAAATCCGGTGCTTCTTTCGGTCTACCTTTGAACTGAGGAGAATAAACCTTTTCTCGATCATATAAGTCAAAATATTTTTTAGGTGCGGTAAAAGGTAAGTGAGGCTTTAAAAACCCAACTGCTAAGAAAAACGGTTTTGCAGATTTAGATAAGTTTTTAAGATGTTGGATTGCCACATCTGTAAATTCCCCATCTAGATATTCATTGTCTTTAACATCAGCCATTTCCCAGGAACTTGCCTTCTTTCCAAATTTTTTATTTTCTTTCAAATAGTATTGCTCACTTTTGATTCCAATACTTTTGTAAGAAGGTATTGTCCAACTTAAGGTATCTTGTGTTCGCTTCTTGCCATGGAAAACTTTACCTACTCCAAAAGATTCATATCCATATTCCTTAAAGATTTGGGGTAAGGTATATATATCCGTCTTTTTCTCACGGAAATGACTCACCAAATTAACAACCCCTGTCTCATCCGGCCTTAAACCTGTTAGAAAAGAAGTCCTGGAAGGATTACAAACAGCACTTTGGCAATACGCTTTATTAAATACAGTCCCCATTTTCGCTAATGAATCTAAATTTGGTGTTATGGCTCTTTGATCACCGTAACATCCTAATGTGGGGCGCATATCGTCAATTGTTATAAACAGTACATTTTTGAACTCCGTATCGGAGATATTTGGGGAACAACCTAATACGTAGAATGTAAGAACGCATCCAATTATAATATACTTTAAATTAAACATAATAATTTTTTAATTCAAGTCATCTACTTGCTCAGCATTTAATTTGGGCATATATGCTTTTAAGTTATTAATAATCTCACTGTATTTTCCTGTACCTGCCAAATTATACCACTCATTAGGATCATTTTCATGGTCGTACAATTCCTCACTTCCATCATTATATTGAATATACCTCCACCTTTCAGTACGGACCGCATGGTTTCCTTTCAAATAAGTAGTCAATGCTGGTGGATACTGACTAATCGCTCTCTTTAATAATGGGACTGCACTTTTGCCGTCAAGCTCGTCGGGCTCTGTAAATCCACACAATTCAACCAGCGTTGGATATATGGTAGTCAAATCAACCGGGTTTTCAATAATTGTACCTGGGGGAACCTGTCCCGGGGCTACAATAATAAAAGGCACATGAGTTGCTTTTTCCCACAATGCAAATTTTTCTATATGCTGTTTTTCACCGAGATGAAATCCATGATCTGACCACAACACAATAATCGTATTATCCCGGTATGGACTATCATCCAATGATTTAATTACCTTCCCAATCATTTGATCTGCAAATGTAGCGCAAGCCTGGTATGCCTGAATGAATTCTCTATATGAATTGGGATGTTCCTCTTTGGCATTCATCATACCCTTCCAAAACCATTTGGTCTTGGCCATGAGCGCAGAAGCACCGTCAGGCAGGTCCTTCCAGTCCTCTTCATTTAGTTCAGGCATGACCAAATCAACCTGGGGATATTCATCAAAATATTCCTGTGGTGCAAAAAAAGGTGAATGGGGTTTGTATATTCCCACATTGAGGAAAAAAGGGGCTTTGTGTTCTTTTGATAAAAAGTCTATAGCGTATTCTGATGTTTTATAGTCCGCCGTCTTTTCAATTTTTTCCGGCCAACGGCCCCAATCCGTATTTCTTGAACCGTATTCTTGTAAATCGTTTATTTTCTCCGGAGGATAGGGTTCGTTAATTTTCATCATCAAAAATTCATCAAAGGAAGCATTGTCGTGAAAGGCCCAATCTTTGTGATGATGAAAGATTTTTCCCGCACCTCCCACATAGTACCCTTTCTCCATAAAGAACTGCTGAATCGTTTTTGCATTGGGAAGTGCTTTTCTCCAATCTGATTTATTGCCATAAACTCCTGTTTTATGGGGACGTGTTCCGGTCATTACAGAAGCACGCGATGGATTACATGCAGAGGAAGAACAATATGCCCTTACAAAAAAGGCACCCCGTGCAGCGAGATCCTTAATATTGGGTACTTTAATTGGATTGCCGGGATCATACAAAGTATTCCAATCGTTTAAATCGTCGACGGCTATAAATAATACATTGGGTTTATTTTCGGAACTCTGTTCTGAAAAAGGATTTTGTGTATAACATGTGATGCTTGATGATAACAAACATATAGTAAAAATCAAGTTCTGCAAAACCATTCTCATTTCTTTTTATTACCGAAATAATCCCAATTCATATACTGGTCATAGGGAATATCCACCCTTTCAATATTAGTATTGACAACATCCTGAAAAAGTCTATTTGCCAAATCTTTATCAATCAATGGGTCTTTTGATCGACGCTGCCATTTTCTAAGGACTTTTTTTAATCTATTCAACACATTCGTATATTGTTTATCATTCGCCAAATTATACCATTCGTACGGATCATTTTGTAAATCATAGAGTTCAAATTCCGGAGGATGCTTCATCCGGTCGTAAGCACTTTGTACATGTTTGGGTGCTGCTTCAAGGGTTTTAGCAACATTGTCAAATCGAAAATGATTGATTGTAAAATCATAGCCGGGATTCTTCTCTTCATAGACCAAATTATGTATTAACTTAAATCGTTTGTCTCGCACAGCTCGTTGGGGATATGGGTTGTGATTGGAATGGACATGGTATTCTGTAAACAAGTACTTTCGCTCAAACCGTCCTTCTCCGGATAAAACAGGCCATAGCGATTTGCCCGGTAAGTATGAGGGAATTTTTATTTTGGCCGCTTCTAAAAAAGTTGGATACAGATCGATAGAGCTTACCAAAGAATTGTAGATTTTATTTTTCACCACTTTATCTGGGAATGAAATAATCATTGGGATTTTTAGTCCTCCCTCATAACAAGTTCTTTTCCCCCTAAGAATATCAGCGCCATGATCCCCTATATAAACAATTAAAGTGTTTTCGTATTTTCCGGATGCTTTCAACGCCATGAGTATGTCACCAACAAGGTGGTCAAGGCGCATCATCGAATTATAATAACCTGCTGTTTCTTCTCTCAACCTGGTATTATCCAACCCCATATAAGGTAGTGGTTTTACATCCTTTGCAGCTAAAGGCTTTTCCGGTAAGCCTTGCACTTGATCCAGGAAAGGACGATGTGCATCCGGATAGTTCACCTGTAGATAAAACGGTTTTTCGGAATCACTCATAAACTGTCCGGCCAGATCAGCATACCGGTCCAAATTATTTCTTTTGAAATTCGCTTCGGATATTTCCCACCAATCAAAATCAAACGCCTCTTCCGGATTGACATGAAGCTTACCTAACATGCCGGTCCTATAACCTTCTGACTTTAAGTGATTGACAATATTGGGGATATCCTGGTCATACATATGATATTTCCATGTTGCCAACCCAATTTGTCCGTTTTGGTGCGGATAAAGCCCCGTAAGAAATGCTGCCCGGGAAGGGGAACAACCTGCCTGGGGAACATAAGCATTTTTAAAAAGAACCCCTTCTTTGGCTAATTTATCCAAATGTGGAGTAGGAACAGGAGATCCGTAACAGCTAATTTCAGGGCCATTATCCTCCGAAATGATGAATAGAATATTAGGCTTACCTTTGTCTGCAGCATTGATAACACTCGATGATAAAAACAAACTTAAAAACAATAGACCTACAACTATTTTCTCTTTAACTACCATTGTCTACTCTTTATCTAAAATATCCTTTAATTTTTCCGACAGCACCTCCACTTGTTCCGGTTGTTCGTGTGATATATTTTTCATCTCCGGCAAATCCTCTTTATGATCATATAATTCAGTAGCTACCGTTTCATCGTCCCCTATTTTTCTCCACTCCACATATCGATATTGTTCAGTCCGCAAAGAATACCCCATCACTTCCCGGGCATTTAAATTAAACAACCCTTCATACGGTCGAATAAACTGGCTCAATGCAAAATCCTTTACTTTGTGAGAATGATCGTCCATCATAGGCTTTAGAGATTTGCCATCTACTTTATTGGGGATTGGAAGGTTGCAGAGGTCAGCAAGTGTAGGGTATAAATCTACCAATTCCACCAGGCCCTCTGCTTTTCCAGGGTTTTGCGTTCCGGGCACATTAACGATCAATGGGACCCTATTAGCTATTTCATAGTTGGTCGCTTTACACCAAAGACCTTGTTCCTGAAGATGAAATCCATGATCCGACCATAATACTACAATGGTATTTTTAGCGAGATTTAATTTCTTCAACTCTGATAAAAGCTTTCCTATTTGGGCATCTATATAACTCACCGATGCATAATATCCATGCCAAAGTTGCCTTGCCTTTAAAGAATCTATTTCACCTTCATTGGGAACATTGGTATATCCCCTCAACTCTTGCGAACGATGCAGCGCTACCTCCGGGACGTCTTTTGGATGTATGTTTTCAGGGATTTGAAACTTTTCCGGATCATACAGGTTCCAGTATTTTTCCGGAGCAGAAAAAGGCAGATGAGGCCTTCGATAGCCAACGGCAAGAAAAAAAGGTTTGTGCTTTACCTCATGCAATATCCTCAATGCCGCATCACTTACTTTCCCATCAATATACGCACTATCTTCAACAGGCGCTCTTTCAAAAGCCGCTCCTTTCTTTTTTTCTACATAATTTTCTTCCAACACATATTTATGTCCTTTCCCATTTTGGGTCACGCTCAACACACTTTCTCCTGACCAGGATCGGGAGTCTTTATGGCTTTGTGGATCGTGATAAATTTTACCTACGGCCCTTGTTACATATCCGTTATTTTTGAAATGTTCAGGCAATGTGACCACATCGGGGAGTGTTTCCCTGAAATGCTTTTTTAGCCCCCATACTTTTAATTTATCCGGTCTCAATCCCGTCATCAAAGAAGAACGGGAAGGGGCACAAACGGCTTGCTGACAATAGGCCCTGTCAAACATTACGCCTCCACTTGCCAATCCGTCGACATTTGGAGTCACCGCCCATGGGTCACCGTAGCATCCTAACGTAGGACGAAGATCATCAACAGCTATGAATAGCACATTGGGATTGCCAATATTAGTTTCTTCTCCGGATTCAGGTGTTCCTGAACAGGAAAGAAAGGGAGATAAAAGCAAATAAAGGAGAAGTTTAAATTTGCCTTTTTTATAATTATTCCATTTGTTTTTACATTCGATCATTTCCAACTTAATATCTAGCTAGTCTTTGGGGCCCCGTATTTATAGCTTTGACAGTTTCATCAAAATTCCTCTTCATCAAATCCATTTTAACATTTGAGTATTGGGGGTCATTCCATAGATTTGAAAATTCCATAGGATCATTTACCATGTCGAATAGTTCTCCTTCTGATGTTCCATGATAATTAACAATTTTGAATTCGTCGTCTCTAAGCATTGTTGCAAAAGCCTGCGACACATCAGGTCTTGGGAAAAGAGCGTCGTAAAATTCACAACGGACAAAGTCACGATGATAGTTAGGATTAGCGTCTCCATTTAAAATGTTTAGCAAACTTTTTCCTTGCATTTTTTCCGGAATATCTATTCCTGCAAAGTCGAGCAAAGTAGGAGCTATGTCGATGAGTTCTACTAACGCATCACTTTGTATATCTTCCTCCATTTCTGAAGGAAACCAAAAAACTAAAGGGACCCTCACCAACCCTTCGTAAAACCTACATCCTTTACCAGTCAATCCATGATCTCCCAACATCTCCCCGTGGTCTGAAGTAAATACAATTATGGTATTATCTAATTGGTCTGATTTCTCAAGGGCCTCTAATAAGCGACCTATGTTCTCGTCTATTAGGTCTATTTGAGCCCAATATAAAGCTTGACGTTTCTTATTCTCTAAATCACTAAACTTTTTCGGTTTAGATTGAAAGAGGATATCGTTTAACTTACTTTTTTGTTTGAGGTCTTCATTATTTACCCATGGGCCTGGTAATTTTTCTACGTCGTATTTTTCAACATACTCTTTAGGCGGATCAAAAGGTCCATGGGGATCATAAATATTGAGATTAAAAAACCACGGCCATTCTCTTTTTTCATTTATGAAATCAATAGCTCGGTCGGCAATCCAGGTAGTTTGATGATATTCCACAGGAACGTAACCATACTTTTCTTTAAGCGCTAGAATATCAATGTTTCTGTCTTTGTGCCATTTAATATAGTCGTTAGCGGACCCTCCCTGGTATGGACTATGGCTATTCCAGAAAGTACTAAATCCATCATCTTTTGGTCTTATTTCCGGGCGATGGGCCATTGCTGTCGAAAGGTGCAATTTTCCTGCCATCCCACATTCATAGCCTGCATCCTTTAACAATGTAGAAATTAATGGTGCCTCTTCAGGCCATTTGGATGCACCGTTTTTGCTCGCCAAAGCTGTAGAAGGATACATGCCGGTCATAAAACTTGCCCTACTAGGAGTACAAACTGTGGATTGACAATGAGCTTTTGTAAAACTAACTCCTTCCTTGACGAGTTTATCCAGATTAGGCGTATGAACATAAGGATTTCCCAAAGCTCCTATTGTATTCCACCGCTGTTGATCAGAACATATAAATAGGATATTTGGAGCATCATTTCTTGCTTTGATAAAGGGTTGTGTGTATTGAGCGATACTAAATTTACAAATCAATGATAAACTAAAAATTATTACATTTTTTGAATACCTATAATTCATTATTGCTTTCCATTTTAAATGATTCATTAAGATTTTTAATAATTATTTTATTTCCCCTGAATAAATTCACCTGTAGTTCTATTTAACCAAGAATACTCATAAGGGTCAAAATAATATTTTTCTTTCCCAGCTACCGGGTCTGCAAAAGATTTAGGAACCCACTTACGATGTTTTGATATGACCGCCATATATTTTACATTACTAGCTAAGTTGGTCCATTCATTAGGATCTGATTGGCTATTGTATAATTCTTCCGTGCCATCGTTATAGAGAATATATCTCCATTTGTCAGATCGAACTGAAACATTGCCTATTCCAATTTCAGTAATTGCTGGATAACCCCAACTTGATTTCGGGTCTTCTAATAGAGAAGTCATATCGTAACCATCTATATCCTTTTTTGCGGGCAAATTGGCAAGTGCGGCTAAGGTTGGAAAAACATTGACCATATCAACTGGTTTATCACATAATTGACCATTTCCACTTGCGTTAGGAGCCCTAATAATAAAAGGGATTTTCGTACATTCTTCCCATAGGGTTTGTTTATGCCAGTGATTTTTGGTGCCTAAATGCCAACCGTGATCTGACCATAATACAACCACTGTATTTTTATTGTAAATACTTTGTTTTAATTCATTTATAATCTCACCGACCAAATAATCAGCATAAGATATGCTAGCTAAATATGCTTGGATTGCCTTTTTCCATAACTTTTCTTCCTTAATTTGGATAAAATCTATCTCTCGCTTTAAAGCTAATTCTACTCCAATTTTAGGGACATCTGATAAATCATTTTCTTTTATTTCCGGCATTATAATATCCTCTAAAGGATATAGATCATAATATTTTTGTGGAACATGCCAAGGAAGGTGGGGGCGATAAATGCCTAGCGCTAAAAAGAAGGGTTTTGCATACATATTAGCTAAAAAACCCTGTGCATAATCCACTACTTTCTGGTCTCCATAGTCTTTTTCTTCCTTGTTTGGAATAGGTCCCCAATCCAATTCCGATCGAATGGGATATATTCCATTTAAAGGTTTCCATGGTGGAAATTTTTCAATTTCTCCTCTATATCCATAGGTTAAAAAATATTTTTGAGGGTTCCATTCTGCAAAATTCCAAGTATCATCAAATACTTGATCTTGAAAATCATCCCAATTACACGGTGGATTATTCCCAGGGGTGTGATGAAATACTTTTCCAGCGCCAGCTGCGTAATATCCATTTTGTTTAAAATACTGTGACATTGGAATTTCATTGGGTAATTCAGGTTTATACCATTGTCCATTATTGTAAAGTCCCGTTGTACTCGGGCGCTTTCCCAACATCATTGCATACCGAGAAGGGCAACAAACTGACGCCGCTGTATGTGCATTTGTAAATCCTACTCCTTCTTTTGCAAGTTTATCAATGTTTGGTGTAAAAACTTTCCCTTCATATCCTCCTAAATAGCCAACCCAATCCTTCATGTCATCCACAGATATTATAAGAATATTGGGTTGATCCTTAACTGATGGGATTTGGGCGAATATGACTACTATATCAAGCAATAAAAACAATAATGAAAATAGAAAACGCATATTTTAGATTATTCATTTAATAAATGCAATAATATTATGATTCCACTAATATCCTGGTGTTTGGGTAATGTTTGGATTTCTAGTAATGGTTTCTGGTGAAATAGGGAACAATAAAATATTCCCATTTTTTTCATTTTCTCTACCTATTAAAGAAGGTATTCTCGTAAACGCTTTCCCAAACCTTAAAATATCAAACCAAGACTTTCCTTCAGCTCCAAATTCAATTAATCGTTCATCCAAAATTGCATCGTCTATTTCAGCTTGTGTCAAAGTAGAAGGATAATAATTTTCAAGTCCATAAGCTCTTTTTGAGATTTCATTTAAACAGGCTATTGCTTCATTTGACGCTCCTAAAGCATTTAATATTTCAGCCTTAAACAGTAATGTTTCAGCAAATCGATATAAAACAATATCTGAAGTGAAATAACGGCGTCCATCTCTCCACTCACCTATAAACTTATTGATCCACTTATAAGTTTGATCAGGAGTTTCAAATTCTTGATAAATAACAGGAATTCGAGTATCCTCTTCATTTTTATTTAAATAATTATCTATATACTCCTGACTAAAAGTTAAACGGTTTGGACTATTTCCAACTACAATAGGATTGTTTTGATATTCTGCTGGCACATCGTTTATATTTTGAGTACCTAAATCCAAATAATGATTTTCAGCTTCATTGACAGCAAAGTAAAGTGAAAAAATGATTTCATCATTTGCCTCATTTCGAAATATGTTTTCATAGTCGTCTAATAAACTATAATTAGATTGATTAATTATAGTATTTACAGCCTCTTTTGCTTGTTCTAAATCAGCATTACCTTTATTTAACCTTTTGGCTGACCATAAGTAGACATCCGCTTTTAGCATATTAATTGCAGCATTTGTCGGTCTATATTTTGATATTTCTTCATTGGATGGATATAAATCTAAGGCTTGGGATATGTCACTTTTTATTTGGTCAAAAACTTCTTCGACTGGTTTTCTATGTGGGTATAAATCTTCTGTATCCACTGATTCAAAACCACTAAGCAAAACTGGAACTTCTCCATAAATTCTAACTAGAGTATAATAACAATATGCCCTTATAAAATAGGATTGAGCCAACAGTTCATTCTTAGTATTTTGGTTTTTAAAATCGATTTCCGGGATGTATTTTATAGCCAAATTAGCCGCATTTATTGTTGTATAAAATTTACTCCAATCAGTTCCTGGAGACGCACTCGGGTTTAATGAGTTAACAAATAAATGATCCCAGCCAAGTGTTCCTGCACCACCTGCAGTTCGACCATATTGCCAGTTTCCAGATCTCAATTCAAACCAAAATAAAAAACTATCCCCATTTATGGTATTTCTAAAATTAGATAATAGTCCATTTACTCCAGCAATAGCATCTCCTTCTTCTTTCCATACAACCTGAGAAGTAAGTACACTTTGCGGTTCAATATCAACTATTTCACTACAGCTATTCAATGTAAAGATAGCCAATACAAACATCAAAAATCTATATATGTTATTCATTTACTTAATTTTTAATTGCTTAATATTAAAGAGTTATTTTCAAGCCTAATATTATTTTTCTGGCAATTGGATAATTACCATCTCGATGATTATCTTGTCCTTGAAATTCAGGAACAAATCCAGGATACTTGGTAAAATAATGTAGGTTTTGTCCTGACAAATAGAAATTGGCATTTTTCAAACCCATTTTATCGCCAATTTTTTTCGGAATAGTATATCCCAAAGTAACCTCCCTAATATTAATGAAATTGCCTTTATACATTGTAGTGCTTGTATTGTAGTTTCCTCTGTGAATGTTTCTTTGCTGGCTTGCATCATGGTAGTCATATCTAGGCATTGTTGCCTTGCCTGATTCGACATCTCCTATTTCCTTCCATGCACCAAAAATATTGGGTGTTGGTCTCATTATACCATCCAATGCATTAGCGTCTGCTCTCCTAATTACTTTGTCAGAAATAGAATGACCTAGGGCATAATCCGTAAATATTTTTAATTCAAAGTTTTTGTATGAAAAAACATTTGATATTCCCCCGACTACTATTGGAATTTGATTACCTAATACAAATTGATCATAGTCATCAATAATATTATTTCCGTCTTTATCAACCCATTCCATGTCCCCGGGGAACTTTCGACCTGGAGTAAAAGAACCATCTTCTGGATCATATCCTTTAGCTTGTGTATCAAAATGTGCGTCATTTGCTTGCTCCCAATTGTCAATGATAAAATCTGCTCTATGGCCGATTAATTGACCTAAGGGTTCTCCTTCAGCAATTCCACCTACTCCATCATTTGTTTCAGGATTGTAAACTCCACTTATTCGATTATTTGGTATCCCATTTTCTGGTAGACTTAATACTTTATTTTTATTTATAGAAATATTAACACCCGTATTCCAATTAAAATCTCTATCTCTAAATACATCAAAATTTAATTCCAAATCCCAACCATAATATTGCACACTTCCTATATTTCTAAGTATACTATTATACCCTGAAGTATTGGGCAATGGCGTATTAAAAATTAAATCATTCGTCGTTTTATCGTAATAATCCAATATAAAATTCAGTCTGTAATCAAACATTGCCAAATCAAAACCTACATCCATTTGAGTAGTAGATTCCCAACCTAACGAATAATTAGGCATAACCGATGGTAAAATACCTGCGCTAAATTCATAATTTGCACCTACTGTATACAATCCCCAAGCATCGTATCTACCAACGTTGTTGTTTCCAGTCTTTCCCCAACTTGTTCTCAATTTTAAATTATCGACCAAAGAAATATTAAAAAATTGTTCCTCTGAAAGGATCCAACCTAAAGAAAGTCCCGGAAAATACCCTACCCTATTGTCTGAAGCAAACCTTGAACTAACATCTCTTCGAATCGAAACACCCACTAAATATTTCTGTTTATAATCATAGGTCAGACGAGAAAATAAACCTGCTAATATTTCATTCTCGGCAAATGTATATGCATCTGATTTTTCTGGACCTGCATTTAAAGTAGGAATTTTATCCGTACTGGCTCCAAATGCTACCGCCCTCGCATCTAGATCGTCAAAAGCAAGATATGATGCTCCCGCCATTAAGTTAAAATTATGATTTACAGCAAAAGATTTATTATATGTGGCAATAACTTCTAATTGCTTTCTATTGTTTTTATTATAATTGAAGCTGGCAGTCCTTGCTGCAGAATATACATTGGCCTTCTC
Source organism: Membranihabitans maritimus (assembly GCF_021729145.1). Classification (GTDB taxonomy): domain Bacteria; phylum Bacteroidota; class Bacteroidia; order Chitinophagales; family Saprospiraceae; genus Membranihabitans; species Membranihabitans maritimus. The sequence goes on from NZ_JAJSLW010000001.1 coordinate 527,997, forward strand.
AAATCTCTGAACATCCGAAGACCTACTATAATAATCTGCATTGGTTCGAATTTGAAGTCCCTCAAATACATTCCAAATTAAACTAGCTCCAAACTGAGTACGGTTCGTTCGATCATCAATATCATGAACATCATTGTACCATAATGGATTCGTAAAAGTTGCATTTAATCCCGGTGCAAAAGAACCATCTTCCATATATATCCTTGCAGTAGGAGTCATAAATAAAGTTCTATTAAACATCGAGTGTTGTGACGGCCAAGTATTAGTTGTACTAGAAGTATGATCAAAATTTGTTAGTAGTTTAAGTTTACTATTAATCTTAAAATCAACATTTACCCTTGCACTTAACCTATCCCAGTTAGTTCCAACAGAAATACCTTCTAAATTTGTATACCCTAAACCTGCTGAATAAAGAATCTTCTCACTACCTCCATTAGCTGATATATAATAATTTTGCTCCATTCCATTTTGAAGGGTAAGTTTTTGATAATCATTATCTTGAAAAATTATCGTTTTCGTTGGATCCACAGGATCAATAATTGAAGAATAACCCTCAGGAATATTTTCATTATCTTCCAAATATCTAGTACTCCAAGGAGAATTTTCATCATTGCCTATTCCTAATCCTCGACCACGCTGCCATAAATTGGCACTACTTGGAGATCTTGACAAAGCTTCTCTAGATAATGTTAAATAATCAGATCCATTTAATAGATCCATATACTTCCATGGACTCGCAATTCCTGTTGTAGCTTCAAATGATATATTAGTCATACCTTCTCTACCGCGCATAGTTGTAACCAATACAACTCCATTGGAAGCTCTTGCCCCATATATTGCTGTAGAAGAAGCATCTTTTAGGATATCAATTGACTTAATATCCCCTGGATTGATGTCAGACAAAGGTCTTTGCATTCCATCTATTAACACTAGTGGTGCATTACTCCTATTTATTGAAGATCCTCCTCGAATTGAAATTGTCGCATCAGCTCCTGGCATACCTCCTTCACTATGATACACTCGAACCCCTGACATCTTTCCTTGCATTGAAGAGGACAACATTGACACTCCACCTGTTGCCAAATCATCACCGCCAATTCGTGAAATAGCTGTTGTCAAAGTCCTTCTCGACTGCTCACCATACCCCACGACGACTACCTCATCCAACATCTCAGAGGACTGGTCCAGCATGATCGTACCGTTTTCAATATCACTAAGGGACAACTCTTTCGTTGTGTATCCAATATAGGACACAATCAAAACAGCATTTTCCGAGGCAACTGAAAGAGAAAATTGACCATCAAAATCAGTGGTAGTGCCATTTTCAGTTCCTTTCTCCAGAACCGTGGCTCCGATCAGGGGGGAAGACTCAGCATCCAAAACCTTTCCCTCGATAGATATTGTCGACTGAGAAAAAGACCATATAGCATTTGAAGAAACAAGAATTAAAATCATGAATAGACGACAATGGCGGAAACTACACTGCCATTTAGACCTATTCCAACTTGGAAAGAGTAGATTTGTTTTCATAATTACCTATCCTATTTGTATGTTTTAAACTAATTGTAGGACAAATATAGAACAAGTTGTCAATTCCACAAATATTTTATAAAAATTTTCTTTCCAAAACTTTATTGCGACACCTACACAAAGACCACATATTTCTTTTCGCCCAGTAATAAAATATCGATAAACAGTACTTTACTAAAGGAAGTTATTTCCTTTCTAATTTATCTTCCCCTTCTTATTCATCAGGTTTAACTCACCCATTGACAGAAAACTATATTAGTAATGCACTTCTTATTCAGTATTATATGGAACCAGTCTAAACAATTTTTTTAATATCTTCATGTTCCTCCAAAGAACCTTTTGGATGGCCGCAGGAATGTGAATTACTTAATTAGACCTACTAGCTAAAGAAAAAATTATATGAATCGCGCAATCATCATTTTATCACTTTTATCATTTGTTTTCATTTATCAAAGTTGTCAAAACCAGGAACAACCCGATTCGGATAAAACAGCTGAAGCCCATGTTTTTGCAGAGGCGGAAAAAATATATGAATCCGTATGCGCCGGATGTCACGGCCTGGAAGTTGCAGCTTTTGCAGATCGAAAAGAATGGAAATTCGGAGACTCCAAAGACTCTATCATATATGTCATCTCCAACGGACTGGCTGAAGAAGGGATGCCTGCTTTTGATTCTACATATTCTGCAGATCAAATCAATCAATTAGCGGACTATATTATTGATGCCAAAGAGAATGTAGAAAAATATCGAAATGCCGATCCTATCGAATCCGATACTTTCCAAAGTGAACTGTTAACCTATCGCATTGACACTGTAATCTCCGGACTCAACAGCCCCTGGGGAATGGATTTTTTACCCGGAGGGGAATTGTTGGTCACTGACAAATCCGGAGAATTGTATATGGTTGGTTCTGATGGTAATAAAACTGAAATTTCCGGTGTTCCTGATGTACTCTATGAAGGCCAGGGTGGATTAATGGATGTTGAACTCCATCCCAATTTTGAACAAAACAATTTCCTATACCTGTCCTACTCGATTTATAAAGAAGAAGATGGAGAAACATTGGGCTCTACTGCAGTTGCAAGAGGTGTTCTGGATGGAAATAAATTGAGCTCCGTCGAAGTTGTTTTTGAAGCCTTACCTTATTTTGCTACCAAACACCATTACGGTTCAAGATTGTCTTTCGGAACCGATGGTAAATTATTTATTACTGCCGGAGAACGCGGCAAAAGGGATGAAAACCCACAAAGCCTGGAAAGAGATGGGGGGAAAGTCCATCGTATTAACGATGATGGAACCATCCCTTCGGACAACCCTTTTGTCGAAAAGGAAGGAGCAAAGGCCTCTATATATTCCTACGGACATAGAAACCCACAAGGTTTGACCATTCACCCCGTAACCGGAGAAGTCTGGGAACACGAACACGGACCCCGTGGAGGAGATGAAATAAATATTATAGAAAAAGGAAATAATTACGGCTGGAGGACTATTTCTTATGGAATTAACTACGACGGATCCACGTTCACAGATAAAACCGAAATGGAAGGAATGACCCAACCCATCCACTATTGGGTTCCATCCATTGCCCCTTCCGGAATGGATTTTGTGACAGGAGACAAATACCCGGAATGGAAAGGGAATCTCCTGGTGGGAAGTCTCAAATACAAATATCTTGACCGTGTAGAAATAGACGGACATACCATCGTACATGAGGAACCACTTATCAAAGGACTCGGAAGAGTCCGAAGCGTACGTATGGGACCCGATGGTTATATTTATGTAGGACTGGAGAGACCGGGATTTGTGGTGAAGTTGGTGCCAGTGGAAGAGTAAGGATACAATTATTCAGATTTTTATTTTACATCCTTTACTTCGGCAATTGATGCAAGATTAAGTTCATCTCTTCATCTGTAATTGTAGCCTTTTCGGATTTATCATAGATAAAAGTCAAGAACACAGAAGTAGTTGTAATCTTCACGTAGGTAATAATCCTCGCACCGCCTGACTTTCCTTTTCCTTTTGAAGAAATTGCCAACCGGACTTTATAAAATTTCTTGCCAAGTGGTTTACCAGACTGGGGGTTACTCCGTAGTTTTTCAGTGAATTCAAATAAATCTTTCTAAAGGGATGGATATTTCCTGGAGAGGCGCTTTAATTGTTTATCGAAAAGAGGGATAGAATATACTTCATATTTCATCTAACAATTCTTTGACCGGACGTGCCTCCAAAGACCCTTTTTCAATTTGTTCAATTTCACCAACGGCTTGTCTCAATTCCCCCAACAATTGTTCCTTTGATACTTCTTCATATTCAAGATCCTCCAAATTTTTATACTCTTTTTTAAGAATTTCCCATTCGTCTATAGGGATGTAAACTCCGGCTTTTTTGCCTTCGTTGTTAAATATAACCTGCACTTTCATAAAATAACATACTTTATTAGGTTAATCTATTTTTTCACTTGAAATTAAAAAACCCTCAATCAACAATTAGAATCACAATCCATTCGATTAAAGGTTCCATTCTGCTACTCTTCCCAAAAATCTTCCGTATTTCCTTCCCATTCTTTCCAACTTAACCCGTTTGGTGGTACTAAGTTCTTCGAAAAACTCAAACTCCATCTCCACTTTATCTTTTTTCAACTTCCGTTTCCAACTGCCCACTACGGCCTCGCGATCCACGATAATCGATTTGATGATACCGTTTCTGAGAATAATGGACTGCGTACTTTGCGATTTAAGAACAGCCGACCGATCTTTATACCCGGTAAGTATTTCATCAAACGGAGGTAGCAGATGAACCGTACCTTTTACTTTCTTGTAGTCAAAATCACCCGTGAAAAAATAGTTCTGCCCGTCGATTTCCACCTTTTCCACTTCCTTGCCCAATATTTCCAGCCCTTTACGGGCATCGGTCAAGGTCGTCCCGGCCCAATAGGCAAAATCTCTTTCGGTAATAGGCCCGTGACTCCGGACATATCTCCGTGTCAATTCATCCAACGCCTCATCTCCTGTAAGATCTTTGCCACCACTCACCCACTCGTCCAATAATACGAATGTATGTTGTTTCCCTTGTCTCGGCCCCCAGCATATCAATCCATTTTGTCCCCAATACCATAAAATATGATACCCTCGCTGACCTTCTGTAGATATTCCGGATCTTTCCAGTGCAGTGTACATCTCATCACGTGTAAGGTGCTTTTCACCCGACAGAGCCTTTTCAAAGACATTACCGCTTTTCATGAATATTTCTTTATCCAGTTCCAGGTCCCGGTGTCTCCCGGCCGCACTTTTCAGGATCCTCGGGGTCAACAATTCCAACATCCATTTCACATCCTCCGGTGCCAGTAAATGCAAAGTCCCTCTCATTGGCCAGGTTCGCACAATCTTACCTTCCCCGATGGCTTTTTCTACATCCGCTTCCGTTATTTCCTTACCTGTACGAAGTGCCACAGCCCACAAAACCCCTAAATAATCCTGGGCCTGCATGGCTCCCATCCACCGTACAACTTCTTCGGGCAGGGTAAAAGGTTGCCGGCCGAGACATTGATTATGTAATCTTAATAAAGAAAGTTCTTTGTGTTTCATGAAAGAAGGGGTTGGTAAGCTCAGAGAGATTGTCCCCAAGGGATCACTATGTGGCTAAGTCCTGGTTTCAACCATAAATGAAATCCGAATCCTCGATCAGAACAATTACACTTACATCGTTATCTGAATTGGTATTTATTTGAGACAAGAATTTTGCCGGTATTGATATCCGATTGTCTTTAATTTTTGACTTGAATTCTACAACTTTCACAACCAATTACTTTTAGTTTAAAAATAGTGATTTTATTTAACCAAACAAAGCTAAGGTATTTTACAGGCCACGAAGGGGTATTAAGGTCTACTCAAATGAAATTTCGCCTCCTTTGATCCTTTCTTGATCCTGTCACTTTCAGATTTGTACGATGGTACAAGGTAAAAGCAATTTTTATTTTGTAACGTTTTTTCTGTCCCTTTGTCTTGAAACAAAGGAACCAAAATTCAAGACAAAATAATCGCTTCCGCACATAGCTGGCGCCCGCACCCACATATTTTGTCACTTGCATTCGCTTCGATCGAGTTTTGGATACGAGTAATGTTAATCTAAAAGTCCAGCTCGGAGATCTGTATACGGAACAAGCTTTTCATTTCGAGCGCTTTGGGGTGTTGACTTATACAACTATTTTCTTTACTTAAGACCATTGTTCGTTCTTCATCTTTACACTAAAAAAGTTAAATATTTCTCCCCGCTCTCATAAAAACCGGAAAATCTACTTTTCGTTCCTTATTTCCCCAGCAATCCTTAAGTTCTTCTTCGATAAGAGAAAGCGGATCATACCCCTTGTCTTCTTTAAAATGAACTACTGCAGACCAGGTACCCAAATAACCGAGCAAGTGGTTAACTGTCCAATTGTACGAACTAACAAAATCGGGGCATTTTATTTCAGCGAAAGGAAATGGGATGGTCCGGTATTTCTGCTCAACAATATTTCTTTCCGGATCCCAGTAAGGGCCCGTAATGTCCTTATAAAAACGATCAATGACCTCTTGAGCTTCAGGGAAAGTCCGAATCAAGCCATATCCCATCACTACAAGCAAGCCACCGGGCACCAATGTTCGCTTAGCCTCACCGTAAAATTGATCGAGATCAAACCAATGCAAAGCCTGTGCTACAACAATTAAGTCAAAATATTGCGCCGGGAAATCAGTACTCTCAGCAGGTTGTACCGTATATTCCACCTGCGAATTGGGAACGGCCTGACTCAATTGATTGGCACTGATATCCGTACCTTTTACCCGATCAAAATACCTGGCCAGCTCAATAGCCACCTGCCCGTTGCCTGTTCCACAGTCCCACGCCACGTTCCTTTGGTCAACTATCGAAAGTAAAAACCGAAATAATTCCGGCGGATATTCCGGCCTGTATCGGGCGTATTCACTTGATTGGGTAGAAAAATTATCTTTCATAAAGAATAAATTTAGAAAAATCAGTCCTCTTTTAAACCAAATCTATACAGATTGAGTTTTGTACATTCTAAAACTTAATCCGACATGAAGCTAAAAATCTTTCAAATTGATGCCTTTACAACGACTGTTTTCAAAGGAAATCCTGCTGCTGTAGTACCTTTGTCCTCTTGGATCGATGATGGTCTGATGCAGAAAATAGCTGCTGAAAACAACCTCGCTGAAACGGCATTTTATGTTCCTTTCGGTGAGAGATTTGAAATCCGGTGGTTTACTCCTACCATAGAGGTGGATCTTTGTGGTCATGCCACCCTGGCAGCAGCATCAGTATTATTCGATCACGAAGGGTATGAATCGGACAAGGTGATCTTCAATTCAAGAAGTGGTGAATTATCAGTCACTAACAGTAATAAACTACTTACCCTGGATTTCCCGGCAGACCCTGTCACCAAAACAGATTTGACAGAAGAAATATATAAATGTTTTTCACGCAAACCACTAGTTGCATATAAGGGGAAAAGCGATTTAATGTTGGTATTTGAATCGGAATCTGATATCGTCGATTTGAATCCCGATTTCAGGAAGCTAGCACAATTACCGTACAGAGGAGTTTGTGCTACAGCCAGGGGGGACGAAGTAGATTTTGTCTCCCGTTTCTTCGCACCCCAATCCGGTATTGACGAAGACCCTGTTACGGGGTCTGCCCATACGACATTAGTTCCGTATTGGTCCGGAGTGTTGAAAAAACAAGAACTCACGGCACATCAGGTATCTCCGCGATCCGGTATCCTATATTGTAAAAATTCCGGCGATCGTGTCAATATTAGCGGACATGCAACTACTTATTTGGTAGGTGAAATACAGGTATGAACCCTTTACCCATGAATATACAAGAATCATATAATCTCTGGTCCGAACAATACGATACCGATGAAAACAAAACCCGGGACCTTGAAGGAGAAGTTCTCAGGAAGGTACTCGTTCCCTACACCTTCAAAAATGTCCTGGAAATTGGTTGCGGAACCGGTAAGAATACAGAATGGCTGGTTCCACGGACAGACCATATTACAGCCGTTGACTTGTCGGATAGGATGCTGGCTAAGGCCAGAAAAAAAGTACGTTCAAATGCAGCAATTTTCAAACAAGCAGATATAATGGAAGACTGGGCATTCACAGATAGGAAATACGACCTCATTTCATTTAGCCTGGTGCTTGAACACATCGAAAACCTTGATCCTATTTTTCAAAAAGTTGCGGATTCAATTGTAGGTGGAGGATATGTTTTCATTGGTGAATTACACCCATTCCGTCAATATAAGGGTTCCAAAGCGCAATTTGAAACGGAAAAAGGAATACATACTGTTTCCTGTTATACTCATCATATTTCCGATTTTGTACAGACTGCACTGAAGTACCATTTCCGAATAGTAGATATCAATGAGCATTTTGATAAAGGAGACCGTAATAGGTTACCAAGAATTCTTTCCTTGTGGCTGAAAAAGGCATAATGGAAAAATCAGGAATCATATTCCCGGTTTTTCCATATTATTTGTGTCTTTAGATTATGATAAAAAAAGAAGCGACTGCTAAAATCACACAATTGGCCGGAAGCTTTAAATAGCGATCGCTATAATACATCCTCGCCAATCCGATAAAACTACTCTGGTAAAAGCTCTTTTTCCCGGCACCCCTTATATCACTTGAAAATCCCGGGACACGAAGATATGCAACCAAAGATCCCAGGGTCTTTTTGGACGAATATCAGCACGAAGCTATTCCGGATGAAGTTCACCGCATTCCGAACCCATTCTCCTATCTACAGGAAACTTTGGATCAATCCTCAGAGAAAAGGCTGTTTATACCCACTGGCTCAAACAATTTTCTCCTCCAACAAAGCCTATCGAAAAGAATTGCCGAAAGAGTGGCGTTTGTCAATTTATTACTTTTCAGTGTGAGGGACCTATTTCAAAAAAATAATTTACCGGATATATTCTTTCCAAAGGTCTTTACCCATCGGTTTACAACCAAAAAATTCCACAGCAGGATTGGATTCCTGTATATACACATACCTATATAGAACGAGATGTTCGTCAAATTTAAAAAATAACAGACCTCATCGTTTTTGAGCGATTCATGTGACTTCTTGCCGGAAGGAATGGTCAAGGTCTCATCCTTACCAGTCTCGGGACCGAAGCATGGGTAGATTCCAAAACAGCCAGGTCATGGATTGGGACTCTTGAAAATAGCTTTATTATATATCTGTTACGTCCACATTTTAATAAAAAAAATAGAATAATAATCAAAAGGCCTAAGCTATATTTCTACGATACAGGGATCATGTACTCACTAAAAGGAATTACAGAATCGGACCAACTCCGGTATCATCTTTTGCGCGGAAGATTGTACGAAAGCTCCATAGCCCCCATCTACTCAAAAAAAAGACAAATTAAGGTAGTCCCAACAGCCTTTATTATTGGAGAAATAAACCAGGGCAATAAGTTGATGTGATAATTGATGAAGAAACTTCAATGACTCCAATAGAAATACGTTCCGGGAAAACGATCAACACAAACTACTTTAATAATCTTCTTTATTGGCTCAGATTAAGGAAAGAATCCAAAAGTTTTGTTCTCTACCCTGGTGAGCGAGAAGAAAAAAGAAGTAGTGGGATTAATGTCAAAAACTGGCTCGATGCGTAAAAAAGTAATGAGTTATGATAATTAAATTATTTCCGTCGACCTAATTATTATTATATATCTAAGGCTATTTTAATATTTCCTCGTAATTTTGCGGGCTGAATCAGAGTATTTTAGAACATGGCGAGTCCACGAACCGTAGCATTTCATACCCTGGGTTGTAAACTCAATTTCTCAGAGACCTCCTCTCTTCGACGTATGTTCGAAGATAAGGGATATGCCGCAGTGGACTTTAAGGACTCAGCAGATATTTATGTACTCAATACTTGCTCAGTTACTGATTTTGCCGATCGAAAGTGCCGTAAAATAGTTCGAAGAGTCCTTCGTAAAAACCCGTATGGAAAAGTTGTGGTGACCGGTTGTTATGCCCAGCTCAAACCGAAAGAAATAGCAGAGATAGAAGGTGTGGACCTGGTTCTCGGAGCTGGTGAAAAATTTAGAATGCTAGACTACATTGACCAGCTTGATGGAGCCAAAAGTAAAGGAATGGTGCATACCACGGAGATCAGTGAAATCAATACCTTCAACAATGCCTTCTCTTTTGGTGACCGGACGAGATCTTTTCTCAAAATACAGGACGGATGTGATTACAGTTGTTCTTTCTGTACCATTCCTCAAGCTCGCGGACGGAGTCGAAGTGACACGGTAGAACAGGTATTAGAAAATGCCCATCAAATAGGTGCTGCCGGAATGAAAGAAATAGTACTCACAGGAGTAAATATAGGTGATTTTGGCAATGGCACAGAGGTGATCGAGGGAATCCGCCCTAAAAAAGAGGCTTTGTTTATAGATCTTATTCGCGAACTTGACAATGTCAATACCATTGATCGCTTTCGAATTTCTTCAATAGAGCCCAATTTATGCACTGAAGAAATTATTGAATTTGTCGCAGGTTCTCAGCGATTTATGCCTCATTTTCATATGCCTTTACAATCGGGAAATAACAAGCAATTGGGACAAATGCGAAGACGATACAAACGCGAATTGTATCAAGACCGTGTCCAGCGAATCAAATCCGCAATGCCCCATGCCTGCATTGGGGTAGATGTGATCGTAGGTTTCCCGGGAGAGACTGACGAAGACTTTCTCGAGACGTATCGCTTTATAGAATCTCTTGATGTCAGTTACTTGCACGTATTTACCTATTCCGAGCGCCCAAACACCCCGGCAGACACCATGCCCGACCCGGTTGATATGAATAAACGCCGAAAGCGCAATGAAATGCTCCGAGAACTGAGCGAAGAAAAGAAAAAAGCGTTCTACAAAAGGCATGTGGGCAAACAGCGCAAAGTTTTAATTGAATCCGATCGAAAATCAGAAATAGTCTCAGCTTGGACAGATAATTATATCAGACTGAACCTTCCCGAGGATCAATTTGAAGAAAATACAATCCGGGAAATAATCCTTGAAGAAGGAATGCTGAATTACAACTAAACACCAAATTGTGTCAAGTGATGGTTGAGGTGCTTGTAAAACATATTATTCCATTCTTCAGCACTTAAACTTCCAAATGAAATATACTCTTTCCCATCAAAATGTTCCCTACCCAATTTTTGTGTTTTCTGAAGAAAAGTAATTAATCTTGATTTTTCTAATTCAAAATCTTTCTCCGATTTTATCACAAACTCAGATGCTGTAGGACTATTTTTTTTGTAAGGTTTTTCGCTAACTACTATTGGTTTTACAAAAAATTTTAACAGAAATCTTTTAAGAATTCCTGGCTTTGATTGATTCCCTTCAAAGGCTTTCTCATACATAACATTGCAGTGAGCTAACATTTGCGCCACTTCCATTTTTCCCCAGCGTCCCTGAGTATCCGGATTTAATTGATGAATCCGTTGTATAAGCTCTTCTGTAACTTCTTCCTGGAAAATATTTTTCATTGAAAATTCATTTGATCAGTAAATTAAGGAAAAAACTCCTTTCCAATATCTTTTAATTCAAAAAATGACAATCGGAAGTCCTTTGTGGAACAAAAGCACTGTTGCTATTCAATTACTAAATGCCGTTGCAGGAAGCTACAACTAGATATGTTGGTCAACGAGAATAGCATTACCGTCCGGGTCAATGACTACAAAACTGGCTGGACCAGAAGAACTTTCATCAGCTTCCGTTTCCAGATCAACCCCTTTTCCCTTTAAATCTTTTTGAATTTCCCGAACGTCATCAAAATTTTCAAGGGTATTTGCATTCTCATCCCAACCGGGATTGAAGGTGAGAATATTATTTTCAAACATTCCATGGAAAAGGCCAATGAGTGTATTTCCATTTTTCATAATGAGATAGTTCTTCTCCATATCTCCCCCAAATTCAGAAAACCCCAGTTTTTCGTAAAATGCTTTAGACGCTTGTAGATCTTTGACGCTTAGACTAATAGAAAAGGCACCCAATTTCATAGTTGTAGAATTTTGATGATTGTATTAAAGATAATAATTATCAAAGAATTTATTATCTTCCTTACCCAGGAATAGGATCAGTACTTCCTTTTAATTAACAAGTTTTCAATCATGAAGATCACTTTTTACCTTTTATGTGCTGCTTTTTACTTTTTTGTTTCCTGTTCCGGCCCCGAACAAAATAATGAATTGCCGCGCATTGCCATCGCCGGAATCGCTATTGAATCCAGTACCTTTTCTCCTGCTGTAACCTACAGAGATGGGTTTCGAATTAAAAGAGGTAATGAAATTTTTACATCCTACCCATTCATGGAGGCGGACTCTGCCAACCGTAAAAAAGCAGAATGGTTGCCGGCACTGACCGCACGAGCTATTCCAGGTGGTATAGTGGATCGTGAAACTTACGAATCAATGAGTCAAGAAATACTAGATAGTCTCAAAAGCCAAAAACCTCTTGACGGCCTTTTTTTCGACATCCATGGTGCGATGAGCGTCCAGGATATGGATGACCCGGAAGGCGATCTTATCGAACGAATAAGGGAGGTAATTGGCCCGGAAACACTAATATCTACTTCCATGGATTTACATGGAAATGTCACTCATCGCCTGGCCAAACATTCTGACCTGATTACCTGTTATCGCCTGGCACCGCATGAAGACGCCCTGGAATCCAAGAAAAGGGCCATGGACAATTTACTGGAAAGATTGGAATCAGGAAAAGGAAAGCCTGAATATAAGGCTTACATCCCCGTCCCTATCCTCCTCCCTGGCGAAAAGACAAGTACGCGGGTAGAGCCCGGTAAAAGTTTATATGCAAAAGTCGATCCGGCGACCCAGGTCGAAGGTGTCATCGACGCTGCCATTTGGATGGGATATCCCTGGGCAGATGAACCGAGAAACCACGGTGTAGTGATGGTGACAGGAGATGGCCGTAAAGAGGTGGCTTCGGCGGCAAAGAACCTGGCGCAGAGCTACTGGGATGTACGGCATGATTTTGAATTTGTAGCTCCTACTGCAACTCTAAAAGAAAGTCTCGATAAAGCCGTAAGCAGTGATGCAAAACCTTTTATGATTAGCGATTCCGGAGATAACCCTACGGCCGGAGGAGCCGGGGATGTAACCTGGACGCTTGAAAAAATCCTGGCACGTCCAGAATTTCAATCCACGGACGGCCCCTCTTTGATATATGCATCCATTCCCGGACCGGAATTAGTAGAAGAAGCAGTAAGACTCGGCATTGGTGAAGAGGTAGAAGCTATAGTCGGTGCTGCTGTTGATGACCGATATGCACCCCCTCTTGAATTAAATGGAACAATCACAGCCATTGAATATGGAGATCCAGCCGCAGAAACTGAAGTAGTGGTCAAAGTTGGAAGTGTGAGTGTTATTGTTACTAAAAAACGCAAACCCTATCATCGCGAAAGTGACTTTAATAATTTGGAACTGAATCCCCGCGAAACAGATATTGTTGTTGTCAAGATTGGCTATCTGGTACCGGAATTATATGACATGCGAAAGGATTGGCTGCTTGCCCTTACTCCCGGGGGTGTAGATCAGGATTTATTGCGTCTGGATTACAAAAGGATTCAACGACCAATGATCCCTTTTGACCCCGAAATGGATGATCCTGATCTTTCTGTGCAGTGGATACCTGCTGCAAATGAGGAGAATTAATTTAAGTTCTTTATTCCATTTGCTGGTATAATTTCAAAACATTAGCTTCAGTGAATTTGCTGAATACGTGATAATTGCAACTCATTATGTCAAACACGAAACTGACTTTAAATATAAATGAAGAAATAATTGTTAAAGAGAAGCCATTGGCTAAACACCATAAAATTAGTTTGTCTAAAATGGTAGAACACTATTTAAGCTGCCTTTCCAAACAAGCTAAGGGTGATACTGCATTACCCGGTTGGATAAAAGAACTTCCTGCCGTGAAAAAAAACAACTCACGATTTTGATCACAAGACTGAATATAGAAGACATCTTGCTGATAAATATGAGGCATGACTTCTTTATTTATCGATTCAGATATTTTGTTGGATGCTATGCTATTGAGAGAGCCCCACTATATTCTTGCATTCGAATTGCTGGCCTTGGTGGATTGGGATGGTCATTCTTTATAGACTTCGGCCCACAGTTTACTAAATGTATACTATTTTGCCAGTAAGAAGTCCGGGAAAAAGGCTGAGAGTAGGTCAATCTTATTGCTCGAGGAAAAGCTAACAATACGTTCCACTCATGGTTCTGCCATAAAACAGGCTCTATTGTCTGACTTTTCGGACATAGAGGATGCAATATAATATGAACTTGCCATAGAGAGCAAATGCGATATAATAATTACGCGTAACTTAAAGGACTATAGAGGATCCAATCTACCCATTATGACGGCCGAACAATATTTGTAAGTGAATAAATATAACGGACTCCAATAATCCACTCTTTCCCTGTAGCCCTTGAGCTAAACTTCATAAATTTTGTTTTGAAATTAAGGTCATCGCATTAATCAGGTGTAATCTTTTTATCAGAGTCCATTCTCTTGAAAACCCTTTATAACCAACTATATATCAGAATCAACCCTATATTTTAATGGGGCAGCTATGATTTGGACAATATTCTCCATCCCTGGATAATATATATTAAACCCCGATATCTTCATTCCAAAGCTTTGGTTTTTCTCTAATAAACTGCTTCATTAACTGTACACACTCCTTGTTATCCATCACGGTTACTTCCACGCCTCTCGATTTCAAAAGTTCTTCTTCCCCCATAAATGTACTATTTTCACCAATTACCACCCGGGGAATCCCATATAAAAGTATCGCACCAGAGCACATGGGACACGGGGAAAGGGTAGTATATAAGGTACACTTATTATATATAGATGCCGGTTGCCTCCCGGCATTCTCCAAAGCATCCATTTCACCGTGAAGCACAGTGCTGTTTTTTTGGACTCTACGATTATGGCCACGTCCAATAATTTGGTTATTGCATACTAAAACTGAGCCAATTGGGATACCGCCTTCTTTGTAACCAATCCGTGCTTCTTCAATAGCTTCATCAAGAAATTTATCATGCATTGTATTCATGTTTTGAATTTAATACCTGAATAAATATACATATTCCATATTATACTGATAAAGTGGTCACATTTTTCTACGTTTTAAAGTGTATAAGATAGGGATCCGAAAACGCGAAAGAAGTTGTGACTGCTTAAGTAAATGAAATGTCTGTCATTTTTACTATATTAAAATTTTGGCTGTATTAATTAAAAATTAACTTACCTATTTTGATTCGTTTGCTACAATTTGAATGGAAAGCGTTTTTACGATCAGCATCGTACAATACCCACCTTTTTATTAAAATCATTTTGGCTTTAGCGGCTTTATACTTGGTCATTTTGTTCTTTTCACTGGGGTTTGGATTGTACTTTATACTAGAAGAACAGGGCATGAAACCTTTTGATGTTGTAAACAGGGTTTTGATTTACTACATTTGCATCGATCTTGTCATTAGGTATTTTCTGCAAAAAATGCCTGTTATGAATATCCGTCCTTTTATGATAGTCAATTTAAAAAAGAATACGGTCATTAACTTTGCCATTACAAAAACCCTATTTTCATTTTTTAATCTGGTCCATATATTTTTTCTAATTCCATTTTCTATTGTTCTTATAAATAAAGGATTTAATCTTAGCGGTGTTTTTTCCTGGTGTATTTGCATTTTAGTACTTATTTACATAAATAATTATCTGAATTTACTGGCTAACAATCAGGATGTATTTTTGTATGGCTTAATTTCGGTTGTATGCATTGGAGGATTAAGTGAGTATTTTGGCCTTTTGGACATAAGCAGATATACGTCCCCGATTTTTTACAATATGTATACAGGTAAAGGATCCCTGATTGTATTATTTTTAATTATAGTAGGACTTCACTATGTTGTATTCCGATTCTACAAAAAGAATTTTTTCCTGGACGGAGGACTGTCTATACGGACCAGGTCAGTTCATGCCGGGGACTATAGTTGGTTAAATCGCTTTGGTACGACCGGAATTTTTCTCAAAAATGATATAAAATT
Organism: Membranihabitans maritimus; assembly: GCF_021729145.1. GTDB lineage: Bacteria > Bacteroidota > Bacteroidia > Chitinophagales > Saprospiraceae > Membranihabitans > Membranihabitans maritimus. The sequence goes on from NZ_JAJSLW010000001.1 coordinate 543,687, forward strand.
ACTTTCTCGAAATAAACGCTCAAGGTCAACTCTTCTGATAAGCGTTCTCTTTACCCTTTATGGATTACTATTTTTCTCGGACGGTCTGGAGGTTTATGAGAATCCTACACTCCATATTTTTGCCGGAATATTCGTATCTGGTGGTTTTCTTTTCACGTTTGGGCAGTTCGTTCCCAGTTGGGATAGCGCTTATTATCCCTTGTTAATGAGCCAAAATATTCAGTATAGGGATTACCTCAATTCCAAGTGGTGGCTTATCGTAATAGCCACAGGTATAAGCACGGTAATAAGTTCGTTTTATATTTTTTTCGGATGGGACGCCTATGTAGCTGTACTTACCGGAGCCATTTATAATATTGGGATTAATGCACATTTGGTTTTGATGGGAGGGGCATTCATAAAAACCCCAATCGATCTTTCAAAAAACAAAAATATATTCGGAGATAAGCAGGCGTTTAATATAAAGACTCTTTTGCTATCTCTTCCCAAGCTAGTACTACCAATTGTTTTATTTGCCATAGGCCAGAATATTTTCAACTCAACCACAGGATATTTAATGGTGGCAGGAACTGGCATTTTGGGATTTACATTAAAACAAAGGGTGTTTAAACAGATTGAAAAAATTTATCAAAAGGAAAAATACAAGACTCTCAAAGCCTATAAAGCACAAAATAATTTCTAATGATAGAAGTACATGAAATAGTCAAAAAGTATGGTGAGAATAATATAGTTTTGAATATTGAACAGCTTTACATTCCAAAAGGGCAGTGCTTTGGTTTGGTGGGAAATAACGGAGCTGGAAAAACTACTTTATTCAGTCTTTTGCTTGATTTAATTCAACCGACAACAGGCCGCATAGTTTCGAATAACATTCAAGTGAATCTCAGTGAGGAGTGGAAGCCTTTTACCTCCGCTTATATAGATGAAAGCTTCCTGATCGGATATTTGACTCCGGAAGAATATTTTTATTTTATAGGTGAATTAAGAGGATGGAAACAAAACGAGGTTGATGAATTCATAGGAGGGTTTCAGGATTTTTTTAATGGTGAAATTCTGGGAAGAAAAAAATATATTCGGGATCTATCCAAAGGAAATGCAAAAAAGACCGGTATAATTGCCGCTCTGATCGGGAATCCACAAATCATTATCCTGGACGAACCTTTTGCAAACCTTGATCCTACTACACAATTCAGACTTAAATTTATTCTGAGAAAATTACTTGAAAATAAAGAAACCACGGTGTTGATCTCGAGCCATGACCTCCAACATATTGTAGAAGTGTCCGAGCGAATCGTAGTCCTGGATAGGGGGTGTATTGTAAAAGACATTCAAAAGTCTGAAGAAACCATGCAAGAACTGGAGTCATTCTTCAAGGACAAAATTTCTTTAACTTAGCGTTTAATTCCAACTGGTAAAACATTCTACTAAATATATTCCAGGTATCATCCAGTGCTTTGGAATTTTAAAATTAAAACCATGTTTACCATTTTGGTGCCTATATGTTTTTTTCAAATCAAAACCGACCTTTTTATGAATACATTGGTGATGGGTGCCAGCGGCGAGACAGGGAGATTATTGGTTGATCAATTAGTAAATGCAGGACAAAAAGTAAAAATAATTGTCCGATCCCCGGATAAATTGCCTGAAAACTGGATAAGGAATAATATGATAACGGTCGTCCACGCCGGAATAGCAAAAATCAAAATTAATGAAATGGCCGAATTGATCAGAGATTGTCAGGCAGTCGCATGTTGCCTGGGGCACAATCTCACTATAAAAGGAATTTTTGGACCTCCCAGGAAATTGGTGACCAATGCAGTGCAACTGACTTGTAAAGCAATTCTGCAAAACGCACCGGAGAAACCGGTAAAATTTGTTCTAATGAATACGGCAGGTAACAGGAATCGAGATTTGAATGAATCCGAATCAACAGGAGAGAAGATAGTGTCCCTGCTACTTCGGCTTATCTTACCACCCCATCTGGATAATGAAAAGGCAGCAGATTATTTAAGGGTAAAAGTCGGAAAGAATAATCCTGTAATTGAATGGACTGCAGTCCGACCTGATAATTTGATAAATGAAAAAGAGGTTTCCGGGTACTCGTTACATATATCTCCGACCCGAAGTCCTATTTTCAATCCTGGCGAAACCAGTAGAATTAATGTAGGACATTTCATGGCCAATCTTATTACCAACCAGAATATATGGAACAAATGGAAGGGTAATATGCCTGTAATCTACAATACATAATACCATTAACAATCTTTTCATTAAAAGCACTCACTACGCCCCCAAACCCAATGAAGAGAAAAGGGATTACTATTCCAACTCTTTAAATAAAGTGAGAAACTAGAAACTGCAAAGAAGGCAAATTCAGCCAATAATTAAATTGTGAATAGGGACAAATTAAGCTCCATCTTCCAGGGACTTAGTTTCCGTTTATCCTATTGGGGTTCTATATTCAGAAAACCAGTAAGTTTAAATTTTGTGAAGCTTCAATATGTTATTAGCGATAGCAATTGATCATACACCCAAGACACTATGCATTTCCACATGTATTAAAAATAATCTTTTAGAAATATATATAGTTTTTTGTAAAAAGATTACCTTGGGTTTCTAAGTGTGACTCTAATCGTCATTACAACTTGTTCTTTATTTATTTCTAACCTATGTCAAATTTTAGCAAAAACCACAACACTGCTAAAATAGCAGCATTTTTTTTGCTAACTACATTATTTGTCTCTTCAACTGTCTTTGGTCAAAGAACAGTTGATTATGACCAATACCCCGAAACTTATTTTGATTCCATCAGAGCATTAATATATGATACGGTTCAGGAAAATTATACGATACCCGCTTATCAATTAGATCAAAAAAGTGAACAAATAATTGTGGATGGCAAATTACAGGAAGATGTCTGGAAAAAAGCCGAACACAGAGGAGGATTTCTCGAAAAGGAACCATTTCCACTTGTCCCTATAAGTGAAAAAACCGAATTCGCCATTTTATATGATGAAGAGAATTTATATATAGGGGTATGGTGCTGGGATTCCGAGCCGGAAAAAATCGTACAGGAATTATCTCCACGCGGCACTTCTGCCCCGGATCATGTAATGCTCTTTATCGATAGCTATCACGACCACAGAACCGGATACAAACTTGTCGTTTCTCCAACCGGCGTTCAAGTAGATGAACTTCGTTATGATGACATAAAGCGTGACAATAATTGGAATGGCGTATGGTATTCTGAAGGTTCCGTAGATACTAATGGATGGTATGCTGAAGTCAAAGTCCCCTTTTATAATTTTAGATATAATAACAAGCCCTGGCAGACCTGGGGTTTTAATATTATCCGGAACATTTCAAAGAATGCTTCAAGAGGGCAATGGAAACCGCACCTACCCGAATGGGATAATACTACCAGGATGTCCCAGATGGGGAACGTAGAAAATATAAAAAATATTAGTTCCGGCAGAAAATTTGAATTTAGACCTTATACAGCAGCGGGAACCTCTAATTCTATTACGACTAATCCTACCAAATCGATAAATATCGGAGGAGATATAAGGTATAGCCCTACCCCTAACCTTACTGCAGATCTTACCATCAATCCGGATTTTGCCCAGGTAGATGCCGATGTATTTGAAATCAACCTTACAAGGTTTCCTATCAGGTTTAAAGAATTAAGACCTTTTTTTACCGAAAGAATAAATGTCTTTAATACTCCGAGAGAACTTTTTTACAGTCGAAGAATCGGGGCAAGTGGAAGCATACTTGGCGGAGGTAAAATTACGGGAAAATTAAATCACGGTATCGAATTCGGATCCTTAGGAATCCGAACAGGTAGTCCGATTTTTAAAAATGGGTCAGGTAATGCAGAAAAGGCCAACTTTGCTGTAGCTCGCGCAAAAAAGGATGTTTTCTCTTCGGGTAGTGTTGGGATCCTGGCTGCTGTAAAAGAAGAAAGGGACAAATATAACCGCGTATTTGGTTTCGATGGAAATTTTATCCTCAAGCAAGATGACATCGTTGACTTTCAAATTTCATCAGGGTCATATGAAAAAAGTATTGGCCAGACAATGGCCTACAACTTAGGGTATACGCATACAGGAGATTTGTGGGGTATAACGGCCAATTTGGACCGGGTAGAACCAGGATTTGAAATAAATCGGATTGGATATATCCAAAAGGAACCGGATCGCGGTTGGAATAAAGGTATAGGATCCTTCCGATTTAGTCCCAGAATTAATAAACATAAGATACGAAGAATTACTTCTAATGTAAAGTATGAAGTGAGCCAGGATTTATTTACTACGCGTTATATTGAAAGTTGGCTTTTAAGATATTCAGACTTTATTCCGGATAATCAATTTGGAGAAATTGTACAATCTGACAATCACAATAGATCTATAAGTGACGGTCGGCGTCAATCGACAAACTTTATGGTTGGCGGGGACGCACTTGTGAATTTTATAAATGAAATGTCGTTATCCGCAGAGTATAGTTATTTTACTGCAACGGAATTGACAGGAAAATATAATGGAAATTTTCTTAAACTCGAATATTCAACCAGACCACTAAATTTGGGAGCAAAATTTGCTGGCATTTTTTCTGCTTCTGGCGGAACATATTATAATTTTGAACAACAATTGGTAGGAAACCAGAGAACTTTTACCATTTCTGGCCAGGGTCGTTTAAGCCATAGCGTCTTATCAAAATTACAGGGTGGCTTTACGAAAACTATGAATCAGTCAAATGAAAAAGACGGACAATTTTTTAATATATCATCAAATACAAATTGGATGTTTACCAAAGATTTCTTCTTAAGGGTTCACGCCCAGGGAATTTTTGGAACAGCCTACTTAAAAGCAAAACAGGTCAGTAATGATTACTTATTAAGTTGCTTATTAAGTTGGCAATATCGTCCAGGTAGTTTTATTTATTTGGGATATAATGAAGGTCGCTATGATGAATTGGATCCCCAGATGATTAATCGTTTAGCCTTTAAAAACAGGACATTTGTTTTAAAAATCTCATATTTCTTTAGTTTATAAAAGGCACTTCTTGCGCAATATTAAAAATCAATACGATTTTTAAACCCGATCGTAAACCATCTACCCGGCATTGGCACCAGGCTGGTTTCCGTGTACTGCGTATTCAATACATTATTGGCCTGGGCGTAAATAGAAAATTTATCAAAGGCATATTTTGCTTGCAAGTCCATTAAGAAATAATCGTCGAGGTTTACACGGTCAATAAACCGGCCTCCTATCGTGTAGGAAAGATTATCAACAATGTTCCCTGTTAATCTACCAATTAATTGGTGCTTCAGATTGTCCAAAGCATAGCGGGAAAGAGCACCTGAATAGTCCTCGTTCAACCCGGCATTTATATAATTATAATTCACCTCAATTCGGTTAATCCCTGCGGGATGGTTGGCCAGGGTCCACTTGTTTTCTATTTCCAGGCCATTGAAATAAGCCTTATAGAAGTTTTGGGGCATCCAGGGGTCATTCTCCCGGTCTTTTACCCAATCAATAAGATTTCGGCTATCCCTGCGGTAGTAAGCCACGTTGAAATACCATTGCGATCCAAAATACTTAACCCCGGCTTCATAGGTCATTGCTCTTTCGGGCACCAGGTTTTCATTTCCAATATTGGAAGGACCAATGTAATATAAATCAGTATATGTCGGTACTCGGTAGGTATTGCCGACGTTAGCATATACAGACCATTTATCATTGATTGAATACCCCATATCGATTCCTGGATAAAAGAAGGATCCGAAACTTTGGAAGTAATTGATATTAAATCCAGGGGTAATTGTCAGTTTATTGCCAATCAGGGAAAACCGATGCTCGGCATAAAAAGCAACTTCATTCCTATCCCTTTGTCCGAGATTGTTGCTTTTTAGGTATACTTTTCGATACTCCAACCCAAATCCGGTAGTTCCAAGTGATGATTCATATCCCGATTGAATTTCAGCGCCCAGTGTATTTCCAAAATGTAAATTCCGGTAAACCTCCGGTTGATGACGAATAAGCAAATATTCATCCTGGTTTCTTCTCCAGTATACTGAGGGTTTGATGTGCCACTTATCTCCGAACCATTTGTACGCGAGACTTACAATACTGGTTTCAACATCTTCATATTGATCTTTGTAATCCGGACTTGCATAAAATCCATTGGCGCCAAATTTTCGTTTCGAAAATCCAGCCATAGTGGAAAATTGCCCGTTATTAACCTTCCAATTATTCTGATAAAAAGCATTGGAAATTCCAACGTCCGTATTATACCGATAACCATCACTGCGCAAGTGGGAAACATTCAACATTTGTTTGAAAGCATTTCCGTGGTGGAGAGATACTCCCAAATCTCCCTGTACTGTACCAAATTCCCCGATTTCCAATGCCTGTGTAGACTGAGGCGTATCAGCCACCTTGGTAATTATATTTATGGCTGCTGCCAACGCATTTTGGCCATACCTTCTGGCACCAGGTCCCTTCAAAACTTCAATGCGTTCGATACTTTCTAATGGCACAGGAACATTCAGAGAATGGTGTCCAGTTTGTGGGTCATTTATCTTAATACCATTGAGCATTACAAGCACCTGTTCAAAGGAGGAACCCCGGACCGAAATATCAGCTTGAGCTCCTTTTATTCCCCTATTGCGAATGTCTACGCCGGGAAGGTAACTCAAGACTTCATTCAGACTTTGAACAGGAAGCTTCTGTATATCTTCCCTGGTAAGAATATTAATGGTTCGATTAGCCTCTGAAAAAGGCATACTAATCCTTTGATCACCAATCTGGATATCCGGCAAAAAAAGTACTGTGTCATGTTGCGAATAAGCAATTTGAAATGCTATAATAAGAGTTGTTGTTAATATCGTATATTTCACCGCACAATAATTTTATTAAAAAACAAAATCTTAGCACACATCCGCAAAGATGGAAAAATTTAATAACTTAACTAATATTTAGTGATTTTGGTAAATTCAAAATTATAATAATGGTCTTGACTGATGAACAAAAAATGATTGTAAAAGCTGCAAGGGACTTTGTTCAAACAGAATTATTGCCCGGAGTAATAGAACGAGATAAAAACGCACTTTATCCGCGTGACCAGATTCAAAAAATGGCCGAAATGGGTTTTTTGGGTATGATGGTGGATCCCGAGTTTGGCGGAGGAGGAATGGATACAATGTCCTATGTGTTGGTAATGGAAGAAATCTCCAAAGTAGATGCATCGTGTTCAGTAGTGATGTCTGTCAATAATTCTTTGGTTTGCTGGGGAATAGAAAAATTCGGCACAACGGAACAAAAACAAAAATACTTACCTCGCCTGGTATCAGGCGAAATCTTAGGGGCATTTTGTTTGTCTGAACCGGAAGCAGGTTCGGACGCGACCCACCAAAGGACTACAGCAGTGGATAAAGGGGATTATTATCTGGTTAATGGGATAAAGAACTGGATCACAAATGGCAAATATGCTGATGTTTATCTGGTTATGGCCCAAACTGATACCGAAAAAAGGCATCGTGGTATTAATGCCTTCATCGTAGAGGCTGAAAGTAAAGGGGTGAGCACTGGGGAGAAAGAAGATAAGATGGGAATAAGAGCAAGTGACACCTGCTCTGTATTATTTGATAATGTCAAAGTTCCCAAAGAAAATAGAATAGGAGAAGATGGTTTTGGATTTACATTCGCTATGAAAACACTTGAAGGTGGTAGAATTGGTATAGCTGCTCAAGCTTTGGGTATTGGGGCCGGCGCCTATGAATTAGCACTAAAATATTCTAAAGAACGTGTCACCTTTGGAAAGCCCTTATACCAGCATCAGGATGTTGCATTTAAACTGGCAGATATGGCTACCGAATTGGAGGCATCAAGATTATTGGTTTATCAGGCCGCTCGCGATAAAGACGCCGGCAAGAGTTATGACTACAGTGGATCTATGGCAAAATTGTACGCCGCAGAGACGGCAATGAAAGTAACTACAGAAGCCGTGCAAATACATGGAGGTTACGGTTATGTAAGAGAATATCATGTTGAAAGGTTAATGAGGGATGCCAAAATCACCCAAATTTATGAAGGTACATCTGAGATTCAGAAAATTGTGTTGTCAAGAGCGATATTAAAGGAATGAATATATGCTTTTAAAAACCTCTACTAACAGATATGAATTATATGTTAAAATCATTTAAATTCTACCAATTTCCGCTGCATTCTGGCCGGAATAGACGATACTTAATGAAGAAGACGGAAGAATGAACAAATTAATAATTTCACTATTTCTACTTACAGCTTGTTTCACAGGAAGCTTTGCACAAAAATCAATTTTCAAGCTCAATCTCTATAATTTTATAAAGTATGGCGACCCGGATGTTTATCTGGAAGTAGTACTCAATAAAGAATCCAGCGTTGACGCTACTCTCAGGTTGGGCTTTGGTAGTTCTCCATTTGGTGGCAGCGGATATGTGGATATCAATATCCAGGGCGCTTATCGAAGGTATCTTCTTACCAAATGGAAAGATGCACCGATTGGTTTATTTCTCAGGCCTGTAATCGGTTTTCAAAGTTTTCAAGCGGGATTCAATAGTGTAAATCCAGGCAATACAGGCCGAAGTACAGGGTTTCAAGTCGGTGCCACTGGCGGATTTCAATACACATTTAAGGAACGATTCGCTATTGACCTTTTTGCAGGTCCCTCCTACCTGATTGGCATCAATGAAAATACGGAGTCGGGCTTTCAGCCAATATATACCATTGGGGTAGGGTATGGGATGTAGATTCTTTTCAAAACTAAAATTATGCAGAGGCGCAAATTCATATGGGGACTCGGAGGTGCCTTAGGAATTGGAGCTTTAACCTGTTTGTATTCCTGGCAGATTGAACCATATTGGCTGGAATTTGTCAAGCTCAAGATGGATGTCAAGAATCTGCCGTCCGAACTTTCAGGGACTACTTTAATGCAGGTCAGTGATATACACGTAGGAAATCGGTTTGACTGGAACTATATTATCCAGTCTTTTGAAAGAGCCAAAAGCTTTAATTCCGATTTTGTAGTATATACCGGCGATTATGTATACCATGAAAGTGAAGAACAGTTCTCCCAATTATCTACAGTTTTGGACCATGCGGTAAAGGGAAGGATCGGAACCGTGGCAATACTAGGAAATCACGATTACGGAAAAAACTGAGCAAGTCAGGTCATAGCAGAAAAGATTACAGGAATTCTCGAGGATCGGGAGATAACAGTACTGAGAAATGAACAGCATGAAATCAACGGACTCAATTTTATTGGGCTGGACGATTACTGGGGCAAAAATTTTGCCCCGGAGCCTGTCATGAAAGACGTTGACAATAAAATAGCAAATATAGTATTGACACATAATCCCGATGTCGCAGATCTTCCGATATGGAATAAATATGAGGGATGGATCCTTTCAGGACATACTCATGGAGGGCAATGTAAGCCTCCTTTTTTGCCAACTCCTCTACTTCCGGTTAACAACAAAAAGTACACTTCAGGCGTAATTGACCTTCAGGATGGACGAATGATGTACATAAACCGGGCACTTGGTCATCTGTGGCCCCTGCGTTTCAATGTAAGGCCTGAGATAACCGTTTTTGAACTCCAACCAGTATAGCGATTTCCCCATACAGAATCTGGAATTATACTTGGCTCCAAGACTACATCAACCATTACAATAATAACGACACAGATGACATTTGCCATATTTTGTTATTATTTTTCTTGTCACCTTTACAATTTTAGCTATATTTAATTTAATATATTGAAATTAAAAAAACGCTTCACATCGAATTATAAACCAAGACATCGAATTTTGAAACCTACAAATGTTCAGGATCCCGAGTACTTTCACAAGGTAATAGATTGCCAATACGCCTGTCCGGCACATACACCCGTGCCCGAATATATCCGGTTGATCGCAAATAAAAAGTACACAGAAGCCTACATGGTCAACTGGGAATCCAATGTATTCCCAGGCATCCTTGGCCGCACCTGTGACCGTCCATGTGAACCGGCTTGCCGTCGTGGACGGATAGAAAAAGAAGAAGAACCGGTAGCGATTTGCCGGCTAAAACGAGTAGCCGCTGACAACAAAGGAGAAGTTAAGTCCCTGATGCCCAATGCCCCATTGAATAAAAACGGTAAAAAAGTGGCGCTTATCGGAGGAGGGCCTGCATCCCTGACGGTTGCACGCGATTTGGCACCTGAAGGGTATGAAATTCACCTTTTCGATGAGTGGCATAAAGGTGGCGGTATGATGCGTACGCAGATTCCTTCTTTTCGATTACCTGAAAGGGTGTTGGATGAAGAAGTTAATTACGTCACCGATATGGGAATACATACCCACTATAATCACTTTGTGGAAAGTATGAAAGAAATTCTGGACGAGGACTATGATGCTGTATTTGTCGGGACCGGAGCACCTAACGGACGTGATTTGAAATTGCCCGGTCGGGAGGAAGCTGATGCAAACGTACATATTGGAATAAATTTCCTGGCGAGTGTTGCGTTTGAACATCGGGATAAAATCGGCCGTAAGGTTATTATACTAGGAGGTGGCAATACGGCCATGGATTGTTGTCGAACCTCCAGAAGGCTTGGAGGAAAAGAGGTAACCGTTGTGGTACGAAGTCCATTCAAAGACATGAAGGCTTCACCCTGGGAGATCGACGATGCCAAAGCAGAAGACATCCCCATTTTCAATAATATGCCACCGAAGTCTTTCGTTGTGGAAAATGGGAAGTTGAAAGGTATGTGGTTTGGACACGTACGGGCTGAGTATGATAAAAATGGGAAAAGAAGCCTCATTCCCACCGACGACCCCGATACATTTATAGAAGCAGATGATGTGATTATTGCTATAGGCCAGGACAATGCTTTTCCCTGGATCGAAAGAGACCTGGGAATTGAATTCGGTAAATGGGATCTACCGATACTCAATAAGACCACCTTCCAGTCCACTTTGCCTAATGTATTCTTTGGTGGCGATGCAGCTTTTGGCCCGGAAAATATTATCACAGCCGCTGCTCATGGGCACCAGGCAGCCATTTCAATCCATCACTTTTGTCAGGGAGTTGATGTCAATACCCGGCTGGACCCCACTACCAATCTTGTAAAACAGAAAATGGGTATTCACGAGTGGATGTACGACAGCCCTGTAGTGGAAGATGACCGCTTTGCAGTACCTCATGAGGATAAAGTAATTACACTTTCAGACCGGAAAGTTGAAGTGGAACTCGGGTTTGATGAAATTACCGGTTTCAGGGAGGCTCAACGGTGTCTCAACTGTGACGTTCAGACTGTTTTTTCATTAGATCAGTGTATTGAGTGCGATGCATGTGTGGATGTATGTCCCACGTCCTGTATCACATTTACCTCAAACGGAGCAGAGGAGGACCTAAGAGAAAGGCTTTCCGCCCCTGCCAATAATTTGGATCAGGATCTTTATGTATCAGATACCCTACCTACCAAACGTGTTATGATAAAAGACGAAGATGTATGCCTGCATTGTGGATTGTGTGCCGAGCGATGTCCCACGGCAGCATGGGATATGCAAAAGTATCTCTATGGTGTAACTAAAGTTAGCAAAATTTTATAGCAAAAATTATGAGTGAACAGATACGAGTGAATGACATGGTTGTCCGGTTTGCCAATGTCAATGGAACTGGCTCCTCTAGCGCCAATGAAGTATTTTCGAAAGCAGTTTTTAGGATGGGGATCCCCGTTGCACCTAAAAATATTTTTCCTTCAAATATTCAGGGATTACCTACCTGGTACGAGGTAAGAATCAGTGGCAAAGGTTATTTGGGAAGGCGCAAAGGGATAGATGTTATGGTCGGAATCAATCCGGAAAGCATGAAGAAAGATATTGCCGCTGTCAGGCCCGGTGGCTATTTTATTTACGACAATACAAAACAACTCCATGATGATATGGTAAGAAAGGATATCCATATGGTTGGTATCCCGATGATGCAACTGAGTATTGAAAATTATCAGGCTCCACGATTACAACAGTTGTTCAAAAACATCATATACATAGGAGCTTTGTCTGTACTTATAGATCTGGACCTGGATGTTGTAAAGTCAATAATAAGCGAACAATTTGAAAAAAAGCCGAAATTAATTCCACCGAATCACAAAGCTTTGGACCTGGGAGCCAATTGGGTCAGGCAAAATCTGGTCTATCCGTTCAACGTCAGATTGAAACATAGCAATTTGACCGACGACAAGATCATGATTGATGGAAATGCAGCCACGGGTCTGGGAGCAGTCTATGGGGGCGCGACCGTATTGTCTTGGTATCCCATTACCCCTTCTACATCCGTGGCAAAAAGTTTTGAAGCTTTTGCTAAAAAATATCGAAAAGATCCTGAAACAGGTAAAAATAATTTTGCCATTATTCAGGCAGAAGATGAACTGGCAGCATTTGGAATGGCCATGGGAGCCAATTGGAATGGAGCCAGGGGATTCACCGCTACCAGTGGAGCCGGTATTTCCCTAATGAATGAATTTATTGGCCTGGCATATTTTGCGGAGGTTCCGATGGTATTGGTAGATGTACAAAGGGGTGGGCCATCCACGGGAATGCCTACACGAACCCAGCAGTCGGACATTCTCCCCTGTGCATACGCTTCCCATGGGGACACTAAGCATATCATGTTAATCCCGGCCAATCCAACTGAATGTTTTGAATTTATGGCTGAAGCATTTGATTTGGCTGACCAACTACAAACCGTTATTTTCCTGATGTCCGACCTTGACCTGGGCATGAACATTCACATGACCGAAGCTTTTTCCTGGGATGACAGTAAAAAATACAATAAAGGTAAGGTACTCAACAAACAAGAGTTGGAAGGATTAGAAGATTATGGTCGATTTAAGGATGTAGATGGCGATGGTATAGGTTATCGTGTAATCCCAGGAACACATCCCTCGAAAGGAGCCTATCTGGCAAGAGGGACCTCGCACGACCCTTACGGTAGATATACAGAAGACGGGGAAGTCCATGCTGGTGAAATCAACAGGTTAATTCGCAAGTTCAATACCGCTAAATACTTAGTCCCCAAACCTGAATTGTATCAAGAAACCTTTCAAAGTGATTATGGTATCATATTTTATGGAACTACTACCTATGCCGCAATGGAAGTCATTGACATACTAAAGGAAGAAGGTGGCCAAATTGATGCAATGCGCCTGAAAGCTTTTCCTTTTCAGGATGAGGTCAAGGAATTTATTGAAGCACATAAAACAGTATATGTAATAGAACAAAACCGAGATGCTCAATGTCGTTCTCTATTGATCCTTGAACTGGGTATAGATCAGTCCAAAATGGCATCCATCCTCAATTATGACGGAATGCCCATAACGGCTGATAGCATTCTTTTCCAACTTCGATTACAAATGGAAGGATTCAATGGGCAACTACCCTCAACCAATAACCACAATAATGCTTCGGTAAGCCACCATTAAACAATAATATTATGAGCTTTATCAAACCAATATTTCGTCATCCTACGCAGACCAAAAATAAAGCAGGTTTTTATAAATCAGATTACGAAGGTAGAATTTCAACATTATGTGCAGGTTGTGGACATGACAGCATCAACGCATCAATCGTAGCAGCTTGTTATGAAATGAACATTGAACCCCATAAAGTAGTCAAATTATCGGGAATCGGGTGTTCCTCTAAAGCACCGGCGTATTATCTAAACAACTCCCATGGATTCAATACAGTTCACGGGAGAATGCCGTCTGTAGCTACCGGAGCGAATATGGCCAACCGTGAGCTGACTTACCTTGGAGTTTCAGGAGATGGAGATTCTGCTTCCATTGGTATCGGGCAATTCATCCACGTCAATAGAAGGAATCTGAATATGGTATATATCATGATGAATAACGGCTGCTATGGCCTTACCAAAGGTCAGGATTCTGCCACAGCTGATATAGGTTCCCTGAGCAAGTCCGGTTCCCGGAATGAATTTTCCCCAATAGATATGGTAAGCATGGCACTCGAATCGGGTGCGACTTTCATAGCCAGAAGCTTTTCAGGCGACAAAAAACAGTTAGTACCTCTTATCAAAGCAGCAATGTCTCATCCTGGATTTGCTTTTATTGATGTCATTTCACCGTGTGTGACCTTTAATAACAACAAAGGGTCAACTAAGGCTTATGACTTTATCAGGGAACATATCGAGGTAACATCTGAATTTGATTTTGTACCGATCCGGGAAGAAATATCAGTAGAATATGAAGAGGGCACACAAAAGTCAGTTACATTACATGATGGTTCTCAAATTCAGTTAAGCAAACTCTACTCCGATTGGGACCCATCAGATCGAAATTCAGCAATGGAGAAGTTGCAACAATCAAAAGCAAATGGTGACATTCTGACTGGTTTACTATATATAGACCCGGGAAGTCAGGACCTTCATTCCACTTTAAATACATCTACCTTGCCATTGAACCAATTGACCGAAGAGGATTTATGTCCGGGATCAGCTACCCTGGAAAAAATTAATACAGAATATAGATAGGCTCCATATAGGACGAAGCTTTAGTTGTATAAGGTGTCCTTCAGCGATAGATTTTATCATTCTTTACTATTTCATAAAGGTCCAAATGAACCGTTCCACCAAAAAAATTTATGTATACAACAAAGGAAAAGGTTAACCAAATTATAATATATGATATCGCACCAGAAAGGTTTTACCCTAATCCACAATAATTGTGTACTCCGGATTATATCCTATGTAAACCTAACTCCCATGAGAATTTAGTATTCATCCGCTTGAACATAATGAGATTCGATTACAAAACGTGAATGAATTGCCCAGTATTTTAAAGCCGAATGTAGAAATAAAATCAGTGCTTTAGTGAGAAACACAAAATCATTGAAACACTAAATAATTCACAAGTTTTCCTACCACTACTTTATCCAGATATAGGCACACGGATTCGCCATAGAGTAACTTCTATTAGACTGAGCAGTGTAAACCCTAAAGATCTGGATAAACCCAGAGAATTATCCTTCACCTCCCTCTCGAACTGAAACAGAATATATTTACTTAGCCGGGTTTATAATCAAGCATTATATCGAAAATTAACTACCCTTCCATAAAAAAAGGTTTCCCATCAGAATAATTCCCTCTATGGTAGAATTAAGTCGATGGAAAACCTAAAAAATTATTAACCTCTTAGAACCCCTGTAAACTATTTAATCTGAACCATTTGTTTCGTAGCTACATTATCAGGAGTTTGTAGCTTGTAATATAAAACGCCATTAATACTCAAATCACTTTCATTTACCTGTACCTCATTATATCCTTTTTTGTATTCACCCTCAAATTCTTTCAACACCTTGCCCGTCACATCGTATATCGTCAATCGCGCATCCGTATCTTCCGG
>NZ_JAJSLW010000020.1 GCF_021729145.1 Membranihabitans maritimus
GGTGTATTTAATGAATGGCCAAAGAAAACTTCTTCAATTATCTAACCCATTAGTACCTTACTACTGAATATCCCTAACTACTATTTTGATATCGAAAATATTACTGGTTATGCACCCGGAACGCCGGAGCTAATACTTGATCGTGAATTAAATGATTCTGGGGTGCCGGTGGGACCCCCGATTATTATTAACCCCAATGCTCCTGCTGAGCAACAGAGATATAAACTCAAAGAAATTGAAGCATCAGCTGGAACTATAATTCCCAGTCTTGGGATACAAATAGATTTTTAATGAGAGAAACTATTCCCGCTCAAATTTATAAATAACCGTATCCGCTGGTATTGGAGGTAATGTATAGCCACCTGTATCAACCTTAATCTGTGGAAACTTATTGATAAAAGACGTTATGGCTTCTCGGGAAATTGAGGATTGATAGGTGAATATTTTCTCCAAACTTTCAATTTTTCCGATAGTAGCCAGATCATCTTCCACTATTGCTCCCGTAAGGTTAAGTATACGGATATTAGACAGTGAGGAAAGGGGCGCCAGCGTTCCTGTTTGAAGGGTGTCATATGCCAGGTCCAGATGCGTAATCCTGTGCAGTTGAATGACTCTTTCAATAAATTGCTTAGATATATTGTGTCCCGAAAGGTCAATCCAGATAATATTATCTCGAAGGGATTCTATGGATGCCAGGGTAGATATATCTATTTTGGGAACATTAATGAAAGAAACATCAAGAAAATTACTGTTTGTACCAACGGGTTGTACCAATACCCCTTGATTTTCCAGTGATTCAATTGCCTCTATATCGGGGTTGGGAGCCGGTTCATTTGGGATTAGTGGATTGGCGAAGAGTTTCTGATCCGAAATTTGATCTTCGTACCATGAGCGGACGGCCGTTTGGTCTTCCAATTGGAGTACAATTTTATTAAAATCTCCGCCCTGAGCAGCCCAGGAACTTATGGCAGCGATTTCGTACTCAGTTAATTGCGTTTTCCCTTTCGGTGGCATATGTAAATCATCGTTCAAAGGTAAAGTTAGGGTATGATGCAATTTACTTTCTTCTATTTTTTTTGCTACCAAAGGATCTCCGGATTCACCACCGTTGAGAATGTTTTCGGGACTGTCCAACCGCAATTCCCCTTTTTGTTTCCGATCGCTGTGACAAGAATAACAGCGTGCTTCGAGAATAGGCTGCACAATTTCGTCGTAGACTGCTGTGCTATCGATATTGGAAATATTAAATTCTAATTTTTCAGCTTCGTTGGGGGTGTGACCCAGAATTTTTTGTACCCCCGGGGGTAAACCCTGTAATAAGTATCCTTTCCCGTGGGTGAGATTCCCACCCCAGTGGCCGGTAATCATCACAAGCACCCCTGCCAGGCCGGCGATACCTTTTTTTAGGATTGGTTTGTTATTGGATGACTTTTCAAGGAAATACCAGGTGGTAGTAATGATAGCCAGGACTATACCCGCCCACATGTGAATGCTGATCTCGTTGTCGGGGTAAGAACTGGTCCGTGAAAGTAAATATCCAGATATACAGGCAAAAATTGCAGCAACTGAAGACAATAATAATATGAGCATTAAGGCAGATCTATAATCAGAAGTTTTCTTTTTGACTTCCATACCTTTAAACAAGATGGCCAGAATGAGAAATCCAATGGGAAGGTGGACAATCAAAGGATGAAAGCGCCCTACTAAAATATTTATATCCATATTTGACCTGCTAGTATATGATTATTATAGTGACTGATGTTGTGGTTTTATATTCTTCCAATAATAGGTTTATGCCAGTATTTGCTTGATCACATGGCCGTGCACATCGGTCAAACGGAAAGGTCTTCCCTGGAATTCATATGTAAATTCTTCATGGTTATATCCCAATAAATGTAAAATCGTAGCATGGATATCGTGTACGGATACCCGATCTTTCACACCGAGAAACCCAACTTCATCAGTTTCTCCATAAGATACACCCTTGGCGATTCCCCCACCTGCCAACCACATAGTAAACGCTTCTGTATGATGGTCACGCCCGGTAAAAAACTGCTCTTTACCTTCTCGGTTTTCCTGCATAGGGGTACGACCGAATTCTCCTCCCCACACCACTAGAGTGTCATCGAGCAATCCTCGTTGCTTTAGGTCCAGTAGCAATGCCGACATAGGACGATCAATTTCCCTGCATTTATTCTTAAACCCGTAATTGAGTGATCCACTTTCACCCGTTCCATGGGAGTCCCAGCCCCAATCAAATAACTGGACAAAACGAACCCCTTTTTCAACAAGTTTTCGCGCTAGCAAACAGTTGTTTGCAAAACTTTCTTTACCGGGTTCCGTGCCATAGAGCTCATGGATGTATTCGGGTTCATCATTGATATTCATAACTTCCGGTACTGCGATCTGCATTCGATAGGCCATTTCATACTGATTAATCCGGGTAAGGATTTCCGGGTCCTGGTATTCTTCAAACTCTTCACGGTTAATGGCGTTGATTGCATCAATAGCTTTTTTCTTTAGCGGTCGATTAACCCCCTTCGGATCATTGATATACAAAACCGGATCGCCTTTAGACCGGCATTGAACTCCCTGATAAACAGAAGGTAAAAATCCGCTACCCCATACACTTTTTCCTGCATCCGGGGTTTTGCCCCCTGATGTGAGTACTACAAACCCAGGTAAATTACTGTTTTCTGTGCCTAGCCCGTACGTAACCCAAGAACCTATAGATGGGCGTCCAAGGCGAGCACTACCCGTATGCATAAAGAGCTGGGCAGGTCCGTGATTGAACTGATCTGTATGTACCGCTTTTAAGAAACTTACTTCGTCGGCCATTTTACTAAAGTGAGGTAAATTGTCGGATATCCAGGCTCCCGATTCACCACGTTGCCGAAAATCTGCTTGCGGTCCCAACATTTTTGGGACTCCGCGGATAAATGCAAATTTCCTTCCTTCTAAAAACGATTCCGGACAGGGTTGGTCATGGAGCTTGAAGAGGTCGGGTTTGTAATCAAATAATTCTAATTGTGAAGGTGCTCCGGCCATATGGAGATAAATCACTCTTTTGGCTTTAGCTGCAAAATGGGGAGATTGCGGTGCTAATGGATTTAATTCTCGGGCGCTCAAAGATAATTTTTCACTTTTGGAGTTGGAACAACCTGACAAAAACATAGAACCCAGCGCAGCTGTTCCCAGTCCTGCAGCACAGTCGAACAAAAAGTGTCGTCTGGTAGATTTTTGCGCTTTTCTATCCCCGATTTCTTTAAGTAATTTTTCTACACTCATCAACTCATGTTTTTGTAATAAATTCATCTAAATTCATGATCGCATTGCAGACTACGGCCATGGCGGCAATTTTTTTGGACTTTTCAAAGTCTTCTTTATAATAGTCCAGGAATTCACTTACGGCTTCCGGATTTTCTTCAAAATGTTGTAAAGAAGACTCATAAAGGTCTTTTAAAGGAGTTAATTTTTCGGTTTCTAATGCTTGCAATGTAGCGTTTTTGTATGCTCTTTCGATGGCAGAATCAATAGATTCCGGACGCTGTTCAAGTAATTGGGTTGCCATGGCTACAGCTGCTTCCAGGTAAACAGGATCGTTTAATGTTACCAGTGCTTGTAGTGGTGTATTGGTTCTCAGTCGTTGTACTTCGCAAATTTCGCGACTTCCGGCATCAAATGAAATGAAAGAAGGATATGGGCTGGTTCGTCGAATAAAGGTATAAAGACCACGGCGATAACGGTCTTCTCCTTCACTTGTGATCCATTTTTCACCGCTGTATACTGTCTTCCATATTCCTTCGGGTTGTGGAGGCATTACACTGGGACCATACATTTTTCCGGATAGCAATTTGCTAACAAATAAGGCCTGGTCCCTTATTTGTTCCGCACTAAGACGAAATCTGGGTCCCCGGGCATATAATTGGTTATAAGGATCGACAGATCGGAGTTTAGAATTGGATTTGGAAGACTGGCGATACGTACCGGACATTACTATGTCCTTGATTAAAGCTTTGACATCCCATTGATGGTCGTAAATCAGCCGATGAGACAACCAATCCATTAATTTTCCATGTTCTGGAATATCCGATTGAGTCCCCATATCTTCTAACGTTCGCACCAATCCCTGGCCAAAAATTTGTGCCCAAATCCTGTTCACCAATGTTCTTGCAGTTAAAGGATTGTTTTCATCTACTAACCATTGAGCCAGTCCCAATCGGGTGCGATCTGCATCAGCCGGGAAATCATTGAGCGATTCCGGGACATCGGGATGCACTTCTTCTCCAAGAGCCATCCAGTTCCCATTTTCAAAAATCCGTGTCTCCCGGAAGCGGTGTTCCGGATTTTCTACCATTACGGGCTGCAGGGGAGGGGTGGACTCCAGAAGTTTATTAAATTTTTGTTGGATGGAGGGGTATTCATTTTTATCTTTTCCCGGTAAACTTTTGTGAAATGCTAACCATTCTACGTAAAAAGAATTTTGCTGTTCTTCAAGTGCGGGATTGGAATATTCAAAGTACAAATCCTGGTAACCTTTTTTGGGTTTAAAAGGAAAAATTTCGATTTTTTTCCCCCCTGTTTTATTGATAGGAATTTCTGCCAGAATCTCTCCTTTTTCATCGTTCTGCCGGATGGTTAATTTACCTCGGTTCTGGTAGGCGTTATAGTAAAATATTATTTGATCAGCATCATTTACATAGGTGTTTTTTAACATGCAATGACCGGTGTTACGGAGTCCGAGCCATTTTGTATCAATCAACTCACCCTTGTGGAAATCCGAAAAATAATCCGGTGAAATTTTTGGTTCCAGTGTCTTTAGAAATGTAATTTCACGACTAATTTCTTTTGGTGACAATTGGTTATCTTTTAACCAATTGGATATCTCGGTGATGTCTGCTTCTTGTTCTTTATTGTAAAGTCTCAGGTTTGGCTCGTTATCATTAGTGTCTTCATCCCTGCTATTGTTGAAGAAAGCCATTACTTCATAGTATTCTTCGTGTTTGAACGGATCATAGGGATGGCTATGACACTGAACGCAGGCAAAGGTGGTACTTTGCCAAACCTCGAACGTTGTATTGACGCGGTCAACCACTGCAGCTACCCTGAACTCTTCGTTATCCGTTCCCCCTTCTGTATTATTCATGGTATTCCTGTGGAATGCTGTAGCAATCCATTGATCATTGGTGGGGTTAGGAAGCAAATCACCGGCCAACTGCTCAATGGTAAATTCATCAAACGGTTTATTCTCATTGAAAGCTTTAATAACCCAATCCCGGTATCTCCACATGGCGCGCGGTGGATCTTTTTCATATCCTTTGGTATCAGCAAAACGGGCAAGGTCCAACCACCAACTGGCCCAATGTTCTCCATAGTTTTCACTGGCGAGCAGAGTGTCGATCAAGATTTCATAAGACCATTTTCCCGAACGGTAATTTTCTTTCCATCGGTCCAGAGGGGGGAGTCCGGTAATATCAAGAGATAATCTCCTCAATAGGATAGCGGTATCTGCTGGATTGGAAGGTGTCAGATTGTGTTCTAGCAGACCTGAATAAATGAATTTATCGATTTCGTTTTGAAAGAAGGGCTGTTCTTCTGTATCAAGAGAGGCGAATCGTGGGCCTTCAGGGGGTTCTACACTGGTTATTTTCTCATACGCCCAATGTTTACCCCATTTTGCACCCTGGTTTACCCAGGCTTCGAGTATTTTAATTTCATCTTTTGGTAGAGGAGGTTTCTTATACGGCATCCGCATTTCCGGGTCGGTTTCTTTGAGTCGTTGTATAAAAGGACTTTCACTTGCATTTCCCGGAATGATAGCCGGATGGCCGTTTTCTGTATCGGCTAAGGCTTCCTCTTTAAAAAGAAGGCTAAAACCAGCATTTTTCTTTACCCCGCCATGACAACTAATACAGTGTTTGTTCAGGATAGGTTTTACTTGCGTGCTGTAGTCTATGGGGTCATCAATATCAGTTAGATAGAAGATAAAGACAGCGGCCAAAATACCTAATATTATAGAATATGTAAATCTCATATTTAATTTATCCTAATCAATTATTTCCCTTAATGTAAGAATAGAAGTAAAAATATGCAAATTGAATGAGATTATATAACGATATTAACTATCAGCGAGGGTAATAGTGGAATAAAGTTTGGATGTTTTTGTATGAAAAAAGGATTTATAATTTTCCGTAGATCATACTATGAGATATTTACTTGCTTTATATGCTTTTGTTTCATTTGTAGTAGGATGTGACCTTTTATTTAAACGAGACGGCTCGTTCTAATACTCCGAATACCGGTGTAATTTTTGTCTTCTACCAATGAGAAAATATAAAATAGCACCGAAAAATTGTAAAAATAACACTACCAGTACCCATATGATTTTATCATTACCGCGAAAATTACTTCGTAAAATATCGATTAGTGCCCATATAGTTAGTACAAGACATAATAATACAGGTACGAATAATAGTAGTTCAAAACCACCCGGTAAGCCAATTAATGAAAAGTTGTTCATTGTAGTATAGTTGTTCTTAAATATATAATGGGATTTAATATAATAAACTCTTACGTGTGACGATAAATGGTTTATTTGTATTTGTCGTGTAGTCCAATTCCATCCAAAATCATTTCAGATATTTTTTTGAGTCGACGATCTTTTGTGGCAGTCTGTTTGGCATCGGTTATGTAATCGGCGAATTCCCTTTGTTTGCCTGGGGTGAATTTTTCAAAAGCTTTTTTTAGATCTGGATTTTTATCTAGATGTTCTATAAGTTCGGTGGGGAGTATAACTTCCTTTGGTTTGGAAATATTAATTTCTTTACCTTCCTTTTGATTTTGAATAGCTTCTTCGACGTATTCTTTTATAATATTTTCCTTCTTTTCAATTTCTTCCAGGGATTGAAACATCATTTTCCTTAATCCTTTTGTAGTGTCATCGGATTGTTCGAGTAATTGGTGAGGGTCTTTCAGAAAAACACCTTGATGGAACCAAATACCAACATAAGATTTAAAGCCATTGATCCCAATAACATTCTTTCCGTTGAGTGTGTAACAGGGAGCTCCCCATTTCACTTCTTCTGTCAACTCGGAGTTATTACAGATTTCACGTAATTTATGAAGTTCTTTGTCCCAATGTTGGTTGCTGTATATATACTGTTCTACCGTTCTAGCCATGATTCAAACCTGTTGATGAAAAATACAAAAAAAAAATTTAATTGGTCTTAACTGATGACTTTTCTTCCTTCCATTCTATGAATAAATAAATGATCGTTCTCCCGAGAAATTATATACACCGGTCATTAAGAATTAAATTTTAAATCAATAAAATCTTCTGCTATGAAAACGTATTCTCAGTTATTTTTGTTTTTGTCTCTATTCCTGTTTATAACCACTTCCTGTGAAAAAGATGATGTAATGCCCCGTCCTACAGATTCAGAGCCGGATCCCGTTTCGGATTTTTTTACAGGCTGGAACCCTGAAAATGAAGATCTAAGTAAAATCCCCATGGCACCAAATTTTGGATTCTCTACAGAAAACCTGCCTACCCGTTATGACCTTACTGAATATTTTCCCCCAATTGGAGACCAGGGTGCTTATGGAACCTGTGTGGCATGGGCTGTTGGATACAATGTAAAAACAGCTATTTCAGCCATGGAAAAAGGGCTGGATCCACAGGCATTGACACAAACTCAGAATCAATTTAGCCCAAAAGATCTTTTTATTTCCATTCCTGATGCAGAGAAAGGAGGATGTGACGGAACCAATTTTACAAGTGCGCTGGCCCAATTACAAGATCGTGGTGTTGCAAGTATGGCTACAGTACCGTATGAAAGCATGGGTGGATGTGAACAGCGAAATCTTCAGGATCATTGGACTTCCGAAGCCGTTCAAAATAAAATTGAATATTGGCGCAGAATAGATCCTACCGTCTCCAGCATCAAAAGCAAAATAGCCAATAATATCCCCGTGATTTTGGGTGCTAAATTGGCTGATAATTTTATGACATGGAATTCGGATGCTGTTTTGTCCTCAAATTCTTCTTATGACAATGTAGGGATACACGCTTATCATGCTATGGCTATTATAGGATATGATGATTCGAAAGGTTCAAACGGAGCATTCCGAATTATCAATTCCTGGGGACCTTCCTGGGGTGATCAGGGGTTTATATGGATTGATTACAACTTCCTGGTGGATGAATTTTGCGTTACTTTTAATGGGGGCAAACCTCTTTTTATAGCCGCAAATAAAGAAGGTGAAGGCGATGTTACTCCACCAGAGGATACGGATCCGGTAAGTACAAGTGTTGACCTGGCACCTTGGGTGTTTAGTGATCATTCGACGTATGATACTTCAGGTGATCCTTATGAAAGACAGGTATATATGAATATTTACAACATTGGTCAAAGTACTGCAAGCGCATCTGATAACTGGTCCGTCTATTATGTATATTACAATGCGTATGATATCAATGATTACGGTGTCATTTTTTATGATGAGTTTAGCAATTCATTAGAGAGGAATACTTACAATTGTGAGACTTATAATCATTGTAAATTTAATCTGGATATCCCTTCCGGAAGTGATTTTGCTGCAGAAGCCTTCGCTGATGAAAGTATTTACAGGACGTATAGTATGCCTGACCTTACAGGAGAGTATTATTTAGCTTTGATCGCAGATGGAGATGATGTGTACCAGGAAGAAAATGAAATGAACAATATATTTTATACATCGGAGTGGCCGATCTACTTCGAACAAGGATATGCTGCACTTTCCAAAGAGGGAAGTAAACCTTCCAATCCTTCTGTTTTTGAATTCGATAATGCTGAGAAAATGGATGACATGAAATTAGTTTCAAGTGTATTTAATACTTCCGTGAATGTAGAAACTCCAAACGCCTATTCATCGGAAGAAATTAGGGACTTTTTGAGAAGGGAAAAAGCTTCCGGTAGATTAGCTGCAAAAATCAAAAATGTAGAGACGGATTTGGGTAATGCTATTTATTCAAAAGAGAGTAAGTAAAACAGTAAAAAATATTTACCATTCTTTATTGTATGTTAAATAGAAACCGTACCCACTTTAGAAAGACCCCGGGTGGCCAACCCGGGGTCTTTATTATAGTTCTCATAATTATTAACTCGGTTAATAGATAATGGACATAAGTTATCCCTGTACAAGAGCCTATTCTTTTCCAATAGCAATAGCGCGAGAGCAAAATGCTATCAAAAACATTAATTAAAAATGAAAACGCTTAAAATATCTATTCCTCTATTTATTGTCTTTTTGTCGGTTGTATCATTCCAGTGCACGAAGCAATCCTTTCAATCCAATAACGAAGATGTGGGAGTGGAAGAATTGTTGCAAAAAGGAGAACCTATATTCATCAAAGATCTGATAATTGCAAAGGATTTGAATATTAGTGAATTGGTTGCAAAAGCGAAAATGGGAGGGGGTAGGGAGTACGCAATATGTGGGTCTGTTTTGGTTTTTGAAAACTGCACATTCGAAGGGGATCTGACAGGGGATTTTAGGGAGAGAAATAATCACACAACAACATCTTTCTTACATCCCGTTCGCTTTATTGATTGTGATTTTAAGAGAAAGGTCGATTTTAGCGAGTGTGAATTTCGTAGCGCTGTTTCTTTTTTCCGTTGTACCTTTTATGAGGAGCCGTCATTTCAGGGAGCTTCTTTTCGAGGGAAGGTCGCTATGCGCGAAAACCATTTTTTTGAAAATACTATGTTTCAGGATGCCGTTTTTCACGAATCTGTTAATTTTTCAAAATCTGTTTTTCACAAAGACATTAGTTTTCAAAATGTCCATTTCAACGACCGTTTATTGATGCATTCAATTAAAATATTGGGATACGGAGACTTTACGCTGATGGATTGTGACCGGGATTTCCTATTTAATTACGCTGAATGTCCGGGGAAGTTGGTATTTGATCATTCTTTTTTCAGAAAGAGATCCGAATTTATAAGTTTTAATGGAAACGATTTATCGATGCGCTCTTGCGACTTTTATGCATTGAAAATGGATAAATCAGTGCTGACCGGCTATTTGGATCTGGAGTCAAGTAGATTTGATAAAGGGGATTTTCAGCGGGAAAACATTGAATATGAAAAAATAATTGGAATAAACTGATGACTTTTTCCGAGCTCAATCCATACATAAGTGAAATCAAAAAAATTATAGTTATGAAAAATTACATATTCTTACTCGCACCAATTTTTATGTTTTGTATTCAATCTTGTAACAGCCAAAACCCACCTATGCAAATCTCCGATCAAAAAGCCCAGTCCTCTGACTATCAACTTCATTATTTAGAAAAAGATATGTTTTATCTGGCTTTGCCCGACGGATGGAATGTAGTAGGCCCTCGCCATACAGGTAATCCTTATATTATCGGTCCCCAGGGAATAAAAGTGTACAGTAATACCATTGAAAATTATTATTACAATTGCAATCCGATGATGGTCCAGGCTGCTCAAGCGAAAGGTTGGCAAATAGTCAATCCCGTTGCCCTGGAGACGATCGTAGAGCAAAATCTAAAATCAAGGATTGAGGCACAAGGTGGAAAGTTTATCAAAAAATATTCATTGACAAACCTGGAAAATGCAGATCGTTATTTGGCACAGATAACTATACAGGCTCATGGATTCCAGCCACTGGGTGTCAATGTGCTCGCGACGGAGTGGATGAACCCGGAAGGAAATCGGTCTTTGATTGTTTTGACGCAAACAATGATCAGAAGCCATACAGGGTTTTCGATGTGGAGTTTGTCCATGGAAGAACTGGAAGCCCCTGAAGCAGTTTTTGAGAATGCAAAGGAAATCTATCTAGAAGCCTTAACCAACAAAAAATATGATGAACAACAAATCATAGCTGCAGGTAGAAATCAAAGGGCCCAACATCAGCAACAAATGGCCAGTAATCAGGCAATGTGGAACCAACGGATGAGGAATAGTGCCATTGCCCATCAAAATAGGATGGCTGCCAATCAGGCTTCATTTCAGGCAACGCAAAAAGCGTTTACGGATGCTTCTAACAGTATAAGTGATATGTCTATGAACGGATATTGGAGCCGCAGTGCCTCTTCATATCAATCCCAACAAAATGCGGTCAATGGAATTCATGAAGAACAAACCATTACCAATCCCTATAATGGTAATTCCATGCAGGTCAACCAGGGGTATAAAAGAACATTTGTTGACCCGTATGGTAATTATTACCAAACAAATGATGTACTTATGAACCAGGGAGAGTATTCCCAATTGGATAATTACAGAGAGGTCAAATAGGAAAACAGGTTCGTCAGTTTTCTGACAATTATTAAATCCACTTTTTAACCTATCTAAATCTTCACAATAGTAGCCCGTTATTTTTCCTATTAGAACTCTTTTCTGCCTTTGGTGCATACGCGCCAGGGGCTTTTTTTATTGATCGTGGTTTAATAACAAGCAAGTATTATTATAGGATAATCTGGACTTTTGTCTAACCGGCACAGGGCTGTTGTATGAATTTTATAAAATGATAATTGTAATTCTTATATTCTCCATGATTATATTATTAATTAAACAACATACTTAATGTCAAAGCTGTACGCCATGTTTAAATTTTCAAAACCCTCCATATTTATTTTCACATTTCTGTTTTATGTAATATCCGGATCAGCTAGAGAGAGCGTTAATCCAAGTCCATTGGAGAGTGACATTGCTGATTTTGGTATAATATGGGGAGCATTGAAATTTAGGTCGGATGTTCCACATGATAAAATCGATAGTTTGGGAGCATATTATCTACAAAAGGTTGTTAACCAAGGAGGTGATGAAAGCCATAAAATTATCGGTCGTTTTATTTCCGAGTTGAAGATGTATGAAAGGTCAGGTAAGAAAGACTGTGGTTGTGTTTCAATACTGGACCATATTGACCTGGATAGAGATATATTAGAAAAATTAAAAAAACTTGTTTGTGGCAGTACAAAACAACGGGTAAATTTCAGGGATAGTGGAGTGCCAGAGAATGTACCGTTTAAGTATAGTAGTTATAGATTTGATCGTAATACCCCGGAATTGAGTGTATTGACATTACTCTATTATTGGAATGCTGTTCAATATTTATATGCCTATAGGAATGAAATGGAAGTAAATTGGATTTCACTACTTCCAATGTATGTTCAGAAAATCCTCAAATCTGATACGGTGCTGGAATATGAAACTCATTTCATGGCGCTCAGTGCTGCTATGGAAGATGCGCATTCCTACTTGGTAAGTATACAGTTCTCATCTCGAAATGGATGGTACGAATTGGATTCCCAATTAATGTATCGCCCGGAAAAAGGAATGTATGTGGACGCACCGGGTATCTTGACATCAAATTTAAAGAGGGGAGACCGGATTTTGACTATTGATGATATTTCGGTTGATTCCCTGGTATCTGCGTATAGCCCTTATGTGTATGCCGGGAATCCTGAGGACAAAGGAAGTGAAATAGCGAAAATGTGTACAAAATCAAATAAGCGGGATCATGTATTTCAAATAATGAGGGATGGAAGAGAAGTTACCATTGAAATAAGGTATTATTCCTATCAAGACATAAAGGATGCTTATCAAAGTGACAGTGTAGCATTGGAAATAATTGATCCCAATACTTGTTACCTGGATATTCGAAAAGTTACGGAAGACAATTATAGAAAGGTATTCGAAAAAGCATCAGAATATAATACGTTGATTTTGGATATGAGAAGTTATCCATATATAGATTTTATAGATATCGTCAACCAGTGTGTACTTTTTGAAAAGAAAAGATTTGTAAAGTATATGAACCAGGATTCTATTAATATTGGTTGTTTTAATTTGGATGAGAACAGTGATCGATGCTATACCGCGCCGAAAACAGACAAGAGGAAACGGCCTTTTAATTCCTACGTTATTGGTCTTGTTAATCACCAAACGCAAAGTCACGTGGAATACATTCTCCAAATGCTTAAAACCTATGACCGTTTTGAATCAGTGGGAAGCCATACCGCCGGTGCCAATGGTTCTGTCATTCGCTTGCAGGTATCCGAAGGGATAAAAGCAATATTTACCGTTCAAAAAGTAATAGATCCGGAGGAAGGAGTCACCAATGGAACCGGGCATATTCCGGATTATGTGGTGGAAGAAGACGGATTTTCTGGCTCCGATGCTATTTTGGAAAAAGCCATATCATTAGTGAGGTGATTTGAAAAAGGTTTCTATCTAATTATATACGCTGAAATGCATTGTGACGATAACCTCGATTACTTAGATATAGTAAAGTCTGTAGGCGAAAGGATATTATTTTTTAGCGATATTGTTTTTACAGTTTATATTAGAGATAATCCATTACATCTTATTGAATTCAATCTAACATCTATTACTAATGGAAGATTTATTTTACCCCAAGCGATATAATCTGTTTACCCCCATTCGGATAACCCATAAAATCCCAGCGGGATTGGAGTATGTTAGTCAGAGTTTTTAATTTAGAATGTCGACCCCGGAGGGTGTCGGATTTTGTTGTAATAGTATTATGTCCTTACAATGTCACTCATTTTCAAAAGGGTGAATAGAGGTCGACCTAGCTGAAAGGGGGGGGAGAAAGTTGAATAGGTCCTGTATAAGCTCATTTGCTGAAGCATAGGCAGCTCTGACTCATAGGGGATTCCCTCATTTCTGCAGGATGTTAGGGATTTTGCCCCCAAAAGCAACCTTTTGCATTATTACGGGATTTCTTCTCATTTGCACAAATGCAATAACCTATGTTCTGTAAAAACAACCAAAAAAAGTCCCTGCTCAACCAAAGCCGAACAGGGACCCAATGCAATGTTTGCAGATCGTAATCCTTACGTATGTCTGTAAATTCGACTTATAAGATTGTCGACGATGTATCTTTTACTTTTTGCATAGAAATTGTCCATGATTTCCAGGTAATTGTGGAAGATGTAGTTCAGGATCAATCCCAGGACCAGGGCTACCAGGGTAGTATCAAAAGCCGCATTGAGATAAGATGTCAATATCGGCATACCTTCTTCGGTCTGTGCCAGGTGGGCATTCCCAATGGCACTGGTCAATCCAATTAGTGTCCCGATAAATCCGAGTGACATAATCGCTGCTATAAGGTATCGCACCATACTCAGGTTTCCTTCCATTTCTTCCTTCGTGTTTTCGATCTGGACATCCAACACCTGCAGTGTTTCGGATATTGATTGGTCATTGCGGTACTGTGTACAGGCTTTTTTGATAAAATCCGAAATAAGATAAAGCACACCCCTCTTTTCGATTTCCAATACGCTGAGTTTGATGTCGGCCACTTCATCCGGAGTGAGAACCAATTGGTCCTCTTCTGGCAGCAGGTTTAGATTAAATCCCCCGTACTGCTTTTTTAAGTAACTGCGCATTTTGTATAGTTCAAGAATCGCATATATAAAAGCGAAATAACAAACAAACTGAATGTACCCGTTTTCGGTGCCCCCGAACATGATAAACAGGCGTTGTATAGAGGGGATCGCTCCTGTCGCGTTTACTAAAAGGGTAAGTACAAACCAGATGACTAATGCTCCGGCTAAACTGATGGCTATAGTAATTAACTTATTCATTTTTTTTAATTTTTATGGATTTACTGATAATTGAAAATGGAAACTTCCGTCGGCATTGACATTCATTACGCCTACACGTGTTCTTTCTCGTTCGCTCAAAGGCAGGGAAATGGTAAATTTTTCCCCTTGCTCCCCGGATTCAGCTGAATTGGTATAAACAAGTCCATTGATTGACAGCCGATCCTTGGGTTCAGGTGATTCTTTGTATTGGGCAAGAATAGTATACTCACCGGGAATGATACCATCGAATTGTCGGACGGCTTCCTGAGATGTTCTCAAATCACCTCCGAAAATACTTGTTCTTGATTTTCCACTGTCCCAAAACCCGATGAAGTCTCTGTACCGCCTTGCTCCGAAAACACAATCACCATCTTTGCATACGTAGAGGTCTACGTTGTCTTTTTCATCCTCCCATTTGAGTTCGATTGAAAAACTGCAAGGAACTGATGGTAATGGACCGTCATACCTTGAAGTTCGTGGTGTTGGTTTTTCGGGTTCTGCTGTATTTTTGCTTAATTCGGGTGTTGGTATTTCAGGGGCGGGAATTTTTTTCACCGCTTTTTCAACAGTTCTTTCCGAAGTTTTGCTATTTGTCACCAGATCATTTTGTTTGGGTATCTCAGGACATTCGGGGCATTTTTTGGGTGGAGGACAATTTTCAATACTCGGCATTTTCTTATAGTCCACCACCACCGCCAGTAGGGAGTCCCCGACAATTTTATCTAACAGGCTGTCGGGGATTTCACCAAAAAATTGTTGTTGAACGGTATCGTACATTACTGATAGTTGGGGTTGCACTGCAGGTGCTTCTCCTTCACCTTTTGGAACCACTATGAAGAGGAAGATTACTGCTCCCAGGGCTCCTGACAACAAATCCAAAAAGGAGATATTGAACAGTTCTATATTTTGGCGTTTCATCACTTTTAGTTTTGTTGTTGTTTGCGAATTTTCGTTTCTGTGGCTTGCGGTGTATTTTCAATTCCGATTTGCGGCAGTGGAAAGTTACACCTGATGCATTTGTGGCCATTCCCGGGGTCAACTGTTCCACAGTTCCGGCAGGTCCTGTAAAGGGTTTTTACGTTGTTTTTAGTTTGAACCTTCGCAGGAGTATATGGTATTAGTTGGCCTTTCATGTTGCAATGATTACATTCCAGCACCTCGTCTTCGTGAATTGTGTGACAATTTTTGCAGCGTTTCATGGGATCAATATTTTACGCCTACATTAAAATCAAGGCGGTGTTCGTAACCAATTTCCAATGCAAATGTCCTGCTTTTTATACTGCCCTGGACTTTGCGTTCCCCGCCATTCACCAGGTAACTTTTATTGAGCATGTCCCCACTGCTTTCCAGGATCATATTGACCTTGAAACTTCCTTTCGGACTAACATCAATAGCTATTCCAGGCATAAAGACGAAGCTGACATTTGATTTCTTAAGTAAGTTGTCACCTGCATTTCCATATTCATAAGTGTACTCATTGATTATTTCTCCTTTATTCAACAGTTGGAATTCGTCCGTCTCGGTTACTTTTCCTGCTCCGAGGTTGAACTGAGGGCCTAATGCTATACTAAATTTGAAAGCACCTTGTCCCAGTTTATAGCGGGCCATTAAAGGAATACTGATGAAATTGTATTTGGTTTTGACTGTCAGTTCTCCTACATCGGTAGATCCATCAGGTAATACCCAGTATTTGCTATTCGGATCGTCCCGGTTCTCTGTAAGTTTATTGCCTCTTTGATTATAACGTGCCCCGGTGAGTATGGCAAGGTTCCCAAATTGGATGCCGAGGTCAATTCCCCCCTGATATTGTAAGGTTCTGGAGATATTTCCGTCAAAATCCCTTCCGGGGAATGGCATGTCACCGGCTAATTTTTGTTTGGCTAAGTTTGCACCTCCGCTAGCACCTACAACAAGCGAGGTCTGTGAAAATGCGGATGAAAGAAAAATAAATAAAGTACCTGTGATGATAAATCTTATGATCTGCTTCATGATTTTACATTTTTAAGTTTAGAAATTAATTACACATAATTGTTGATTAATAAATTTGTAAAAGCGCTTTCGGTCGTATATGGAATGGGCCTTCCTAAAGTCATCATCTTTTTTATAAAAAAAATGAATTATTTTATAATCAGTTGGTAGTCAATTATTTATTGTGTGTATATTTTTGTAAAGAATATTTATTGAATATTTATGATGACTTTTTAGCCGGTTATTCTATAAACTACTGAAAAGCAGAATTTTTAAATTTTGAAAACTGGAGTTCTGAATGTAGAGAGTAGTGTTAAATTGCTATTTTTATTGGCAAATAGACAATTATGAAATCAGGCAGTACCCGCGATTATAATAATGAAGAGCTGGTTGAAGGTTTGAAAGTGCAGAATTCACAGGTAATCCAATATTTGTACGAAAAAGTAGGACCTATGGTATACAAATTAATACTTGATTCAGGTGGTAAGCTGGCAGATGCCAAAGATATATTTCAGGAAGGCGTCCTGGCGGCCTATTTAAATATCCGGACAGGAAAATACAGCTCTTCTCAAAATGCCAAGTTTTCTACCTATTTAATACAAATCTGTAAGTTCAAATGGTATGATTTGAATAAAAGCTCCTATGTGAAAAAGAAGTCAGATGAGGAAATAAAAGATATTGCAGATGTTGAGGAATGGTCCGGGGAGTCAGAAGCAGAACAACGAATTAAACACCTTCATAAGTTATTGGGGCACCTTGGGGAACGGTGTAAGAGAATATTACATCTTTTTTATTGGAAAAAATTGTCGATTGAAGAAATTGGACTTGCTATGGAACTCGAAACCAATTCAGCCAAGAACCAAAAATACCGTTGCATGAAAAAATTGAAGGAACTCGCAACTCATAAAAATTAAAACCATGGATCAGAAAGACTTTGAATTATTGGAGAAATATCTCTTAGGTCGAATGAACCCTGAAGAAGTATCCTCATTTGAAATCAGGTTGAATAAAGAACCGGAATTATCTGCTGAAAAGCGGGAGATGGAGGATGCCTTGATGGCAATCGAATATTCTGCTCTCAAAGATACATTAGGAGATTTTGAAGTTCCCTATGAAGATGGTGAAAAGGGAAAGGGGGTAACAGGAGCTGCTGAACCATCAAAGAAAGGAAGAATTATTTCCATGCGAATGATTTCAGTGGCAGCCAGTATGTTGATTTTTGGATTTGCATTGTATTTTATCGTACAAAAAATGTATTCGCCCGGAATTGATTTTCAGGAAATATTTTATAAAGATCCGGGATTGCCTACAGTAATGAGTGAAACAGACCGGTATTTATTTTATGATGCCATGGTTGATTACAAAGCTGGAAAATTTGAAACGGCTTTGGAAAAATGGCAGAATACTTCAGATGTTGGCCGGGATACCCTGGATTATTATTCGGGAATGGCCTTGCTCAATATGGGCGACTGGGATGAAGCCCGGGTGCAGTTGGAAAAGATTCCGGAGGAAAGTATTTTTTACGACAAATCCAACTGGTACAGAGTATATATTTTATTGTATCAAAAGGAATATGAAGCGGCGTTAACATTGCTAACGGAAGTACCTGATACTTTTGAAGGATATCAAAACGTCCGGGAATATTTGTCCAAAAAACAATAGCATGAAAATAGCAAAGATTCTCGTTTTGACCACTTATTTAATGATAGGTGGAGGGGTGCTTTTTGCCCAAAATCCGGTAGAAAGAATTACCGATTATTATAAGAATAATAACAGAGATTCTGCTCTTTTGTTAATTGAGGAATACGAGCCTGAATATGAGTCCCATAAACAATGGGACAGTTTAGTGGCTGTTAAACGGTTAAAAGCGGTTATATATTCGACCATAAAACCATTGCCCGAAGCCCTGGAGGCTTTTACTACCGCAGAAGAACTGGCAGAGAAGCATTTGCAACCTACGGATCGGGAATATATTATGGTAAAATTGAATAAAGGGGATTGTTTTAGCCGCATGAGCCGATATGATGAAGCTATAAAATATTTTGAGGATGTAGTTGAATTAGCTACCAAAACCCGTGATACTACCGGGATTAAAATAAGGGCGTTGGATCTTCAGTCATGGGTGTTGTTGGATCAACGGAAATTTCAGGAAGCCCTTGAATTGGCAAAACAGGTAAAAAAAGAGATTCTGGCAAAAAATCCTCCAGATACAGCATTGTTGATAGGAAATTTTGGGACGCTGGGGAATATATATTCATATCTTTCAGTATCAGATAGCGCATTGTATTATAAAGAGAAGTGGCTGGAATGTGTTAAATACTTTTACCCTCCTGACCACAGTAATTTGGGGTTTGCTTATACAGGCATGTCTGATTATTTTTTTGATTTGAAAGAGATGGACCAGGCATTAAAGTATTTAAACCGGGCGGAGGATGTGTTTTATCAAAACTATTTAAAATATGGGAATACTCGTTATCTGTCTGTTGCTATAGCTAATAAAGGGATGGTTTATTATGAACTGGGAGAGTACCAACTGGCCACCGAGTACTATGAAAAGGCCATTAGCCTATTGGAGAATGAATATGGTAGATACAACCGGTTTATGATGGAATTCTATCTTATTTTGTCCGATATTAAAATGCAAACAGGACAGCTTAATAGTGCGAAAATTTGGTTAGAAAGAGTTGATTCGGTTTTACTAATGAATCCCGGATTGGAGAATGAAATGATTATGTATACTGAGACGTATGACCTTCGTTATTACTTGTTGACAGGACAAATGGATAAAAGTCAGATCCTTTCAAATGCGCTATACGATTATTACAAATCTCGAGGCCTGTTGTATTCACATGAGGGATTGAATATAACCGTTAGATTAGCCCAGTTACACAGAAGGAATAAAGATTTTGAAAAGGCCTTAAGCTGGTTAAGGCAAAATTTGGTTATTAATGATTCCATTTTTACTACCTCCACTTCTTCCGCTATTGAGACCTTGAACGATATAATGGAAATTCAAATGACGTTGGGTAACTTTGATAATGTAGAAGAACTTGGAAAGGAAATATTGCGTCGACGAAATAATGGAAATAACGAATTGAACATTCGATTTTGTCTTCCATCCTATGATCTTTTGATTTTTGCCAATAACTGGGCACATTATCTCAGACAGGGAGTCATAGATAATAGGTTCTCAAAGGATCGATATGTCCGGTTTATACATGATTTTGAATCTTATTACAATCAACATCTGTCCATTATACGAAGTAATTCTACGATAAGTAATAATGCAGAAATTATCAAAGAAATTTATCAACCGGGGATAGAACTATTTTCGGAAGAAGATCCTGAGCAAGCAATAATTTATTCCGAAAAAATTAAATCATTTCTTACCCGGATCATTTTGCAGAGCCAATTAATACAAGCAGATAGTAAAGCAAAGGATTTACAGACAAAAGTAAACGAACTTATTGCCCGGTCAATTGAGGATAATTCTCAATCTGTATTTGTCGAAGCAGGCCGGGTTCTTGAAGAGTTTAATAGTTACAAGGATTCACTGTATAGATCCAACCGAATACTATACAATAAGACCTATGGTTTTCCGGATATTGAAATAGAAGATATATTGAATACACTGGAAAAAGGAGAGATGTTATTAGAGTATACCGCTTTGGATTCTGTGATGTATATTATGGGGATGAGTAGGAATTTCAGTGTTGTTAATAAGATTGATTTAGTAGACGTGGATTCATTATTATATGCGTGTAAAAATGGTTTGAATCGAGAGGCCTTACAGCAATTATATCTGCTTTTGATTCCAGAAAAAGTCCGACATTATACTTCGTTTTTTATTGTACCTGATTGGAAGTTATTCCATTTTAATTTTGAACAACTGGTAGATGAAACGGAGCAATATCTTCTGGCTACAAAGAATTTTCGGTATGCGTATTCTTCTGCCGTTTATAATTATCAATCGCAATTGGCAGAACAGAAAAATAATACAAGAAACATAATTGCTTTAACACCGGGATTTACCGAAGATCTAAAGGATACGTATTTACAATCCCTTCCTGGTGGCAATGTTGATTCCGCCTGGTTATATTTTCTTCAGCAACCTTTTTTGTTGAAATTGGCAGAGAGTCTAAATAGAATAAACGAATCACAAAGTTTAACTACTTCCAATGCCCATGAACTATCCTTTAAGTCCCATACCGGAGGATTTAAGATCATCCACCTCGGGACCCATGGAATTATTGACGATCATTCACCCCTTTTTTCCAAATTGATTTTTGCCAAAGATTCTTTGGAGGATGGTTATCTACATACCTACGAAATATTTGGTCAGAACCTGGATGCTAATTTGGCTGTATTATCTGCATGTGAAACGGGAATAGGTGATTATACCTCCGGTGAAGGGGTGGTTTCACTGGCGCATGCGTTTACACATGCCGGTTGTCCTTCTGTATTGATGTCACTTTGGAAAATTGATGAGCAAAGTTCTGCTGAGATCATAGATAAGTTCTATTCGTATTTGATACAAGGAGAGTCAAAGTCGAGCGCTTTAAGAAAAGCTAAACTGGACTTCCTGGCAGCATCACCCAATGAAATGAAAGCACCGTATTATTGGGCGGGATTAGTAATTATGGGTGATGATTCGCCTATACAATTTGCCAGTAGAAATCAGTGGATTTGGTGGTGCATAGGAGCTTGTGTGGTTTTATTAATAGTCTTTTTTAGAAAGTTTATCATTTCAAATGCTTCTAAAACTTAACTGCATTTCATATAAAAGATCCACAAATATAATCTGACTTTTTTAGCCCGAAATTGAATACAAATAAAAAAATATGGCCCCATTGGGATGCCCTTCCCAAGGAATCCATTGGAATGGCATAAGACTAAAAGAGCGAACAAAATTAAGGTTCTTGTCAGGTCGCAAAGGACTCCTCGGAGAGTCCGCTCTTGATAATTTAAGGAAAAACCGTCAGGTAAGTCCCGTCACATAGTGATCCCTTTTGGGGCATTAACTGCGGGATAAAGAGAAGCGTGGTGTGTTTTTGTTAGATAGAATTATTCACTACTAGATCCATTTCTTCATATTTACCATCTAAAAAGCAATATATATTCTGTAATACTCTTTTTGCCATTCTATCGGTGCACTCATGCGTGTAACTGCCGATGTGTGGGGTAAGAACTACATTGTCAAGATTCCTGAAGTCTTTTTCAGGATGCATAGGTATATACGGCTCATTTTCATAAACATCTAATGCAGCTCCTCCCAGTTTGCCTTGATGGAGTACATTATATAGGGCGATTTCATCTACAAGGCTGCCTCTTCCTGTATTGACGAGAAAACTATCAGTTTTCATTTTGGCCAATTTCTCATTATTAATAAAATGATGTGTGTGTTGATTGGCTGGTAAGTGAAGGGATAATATGTCAGCCTGTTTTGCTAGTTCATCGAAATCTGAAAATATCTGACTCGTTCCGTATGTTTCCTTTAATTCTTCTGCATTTGAAAGATCCCTTTTAAGGCCGATTACCCGGACTCCAAAACCAAAGTGGAGAATCTTGCTGAGCTGTAAACCAATATTTCCGAGACCGATTATTCCCCACGTCTTGCCTGATAAATCCATCCCAGGCGTTGAATTCCAAATTCCGGATTTCATCCGGGCAGTATATTTTCCTGATTTTCTCAACAATTCTGCTGCCATAAAAACTGTCAATTCGGCTACAGTGGTATCCAGGACTTCCGGAGTATTGGTTAATACAAGGTTATTTGATTTTATTTGATGTAAGTCAATTCCATCATAACCTACACCAAATCTTGCTATCAACCCATTGTTAGGCATTGATTGGTACAGTGTGTCTATGTATTTTTCAACGCCAAGCACAGCAGCGACCGCCTGGGTAGATTTTAATTTTGAAGAAAGGGATTTTTCGTCAGGAGGGACTCTTTTTATTTGTATTCGGTCTGCAGAATCAAAGATACTTTTTCCTTTATCATATATACTTTCTGAAATTAAGACTACGGGTTTTTCACTCATTCGACATCTTTGGATTTGGTATGATTTAATTGTGCTGTTGGGGTTTTTCCATGCCAATAATTCGCCAATACCGATCCTGATATATTCATCCAGGTTCCGAATAGATTGGGCGGTAGAGCAGCGATATGACTTTTCAAAACATCCATGGCCAACCCAGTTGCCATTCCTCCGTTTTGCATCCCTACTTCGAATGCCACCGTTCGGCAGTCGGACTCATGAATTACCGAGGTATTTGTTTGGGAATATCCGAGTCTATATTTCAAGCGGCCTATCAGGCTACCAAATCCCCTGGCACCCCAATATCCCAAAATATACCCTATGGTATTGTGAAGAACCGCTGCGATAACCAGGATGCCTCCTACCTGGATCAATACATCATGTGTTTGGGCAATAATAACAGCCAGGATGAGGCAAATACCTGCCATAGAAATTAATGGAAGGACTCGGTCCATCCAGTTGTTGTTTTTCCCCATGATTATATTGAGGATGATTTTGGCTAAAGCTACAAGTGCAATTAATATTAGTCCAAGGATGATTCCATTTCTAAGCGGTGATAACATGCCGAGAAAGTCTTCTGGAACAAAGTAAAAAACAAAAATAGCTATAATTGAAATGAAGATCATCATTGCAAGAGGACGAATCTTATTGACCCTTTTGTCCTGACTATATAAAATGGAATTACATAATATACCGGCCATAACAGGAACTACAATAATATTCATTACCCCTATCGCCATGGCCAGAGTGTCAATGGGAATAAATTTTCCGGCAAAATAACTCATTAGTAAAGGGGTCATGATCGGGGCCACAAAAGTCGATACAATTGTCATGGTTACTGATAACGCCACATTAGCTTTTGCTATAAAAGCCATAAGGTTAGATGCCACACCCCCGGAAACAGAACCAATTAATACAATTCCCGCTGCCAAATCTCCTTCCAGTCCCAAACCTGTTGCTATAAAGTAGCCTACTACCGGCATAATCCCAAATTGTAACAGTACGCCTACAAGCACAGCCCATGGAGCTGCTAATATCTTTGAAAAATCGGATACGCTCAAAGTAGTACCCATGCCAAACATTATTAGCTGAGTTAAAGGAACGATCAAAACAGATAGTTCAAAATTGCCCCACCGAATTAACCAGCCGGGATACAAAAGGGCAATTCCTACACAACAAAGTACACTTGTAGTAAAAGTATAACTACGCAGTACCTTATGACTCAGTACATAAAACAATACGGCAATCATTAAAATCATAACCCCAGGTCGATAAGGAATAGATGAAAAAACGGATGATAAAAGATATACTACTCCCAGCAGTCCAACTATTAAGGCGGATTTTGTTGAAATTAAAGAATGAATATTCATTTTATTTTGGAATTACATTGCAAACATACTAAAAAATAAAAAACTTAATTATAACAGGTGTCGATCTTAAATTTTTGTTTCTTCGGATACGATGGTATACCTGGGAA
Source organism: Membranihabitans maritimus (assembly GCF_021729145.1). Classification (GTDB taxonomy): domain Bacteria; phylum Bacteroidota; class Bacteroidia; order Chitinophagales; family Saprospiraceae; genus Membranihabitans; species Membranihabitans maritimus. The sequence goes on from NZ_JAJSLW010000020.1 coordinate 24,107, forward strand.
TGCGAGATTCTATTTTCTAGTCAGGGAATTCATTAGCATAAATTCTGATGAATGACTGGAAATAAGCGGTAAGTAAAGAATCGGAATAAAATTGGAGGTTGGGTTGGCAATTTGATTCCTGGTAATCGACTGGAATATACTCGCAACCGGAAGACCCAAATAAGAGGTGAATGGTAAACAGTGAAAAGGATTTAGTTCTTGGCTCGTTTTTTCATGACAGGTTCATGTATATTGTCGACATTTTCAATGATCATTAAAGATAAGTTCCTGAATATAGGCAAGTTTAGGTAAGGAAATGTACTGCTTTTGTGTACATTGTGTCGGAATTTTATTTTAGAATATAATGTATTGTCATATATAATGTTAGGTAAATTCAAGAAAAGGCTGAATACGGTAGTGGAGTTTGAGCAGGTCCCCGTACCTGAGAAGAACCAAAAGAGTTGGTGGAGTTTTTTGGGAATGTACGCAGGTGAGCACACAGCGGGTACAGAATTTGTAATAGGGCCCTTATTTGTTGCTCATGGGGTAGCTGCCATGGACTTGATAATTGGCCTGGTAGTAGGTAATTTGTTAGCCGTTTTGAGTTGGGCATTTATTTGCGCTCCTATCGCTGTGAAGGAAAGAATAACTCTATATTATAAAATGCAGAAAATCTGTGGAAGTCGTCTAACTACAATATATAATCTGGTCAATGCACTGATGTTTTGTTTTTTGGCAGGCTCTATGATCGCTGTTTCAGCTACAGCTGTGGGTATCCCTTTTAATTTGCCTATGCCTACCTTAGAAGATTGGTTGCCAACAAGTTTTATGTGGGTTGTCATTGTAGTGGTTATTGGAATGATTACGACTGTTATTGCTATGTTAGGATATAACCAGGTATCCAGGTTCGCCAATATCGCTGCACCCTGGATGATATTAATATTTATAAGTGCTGCCATCGCTGTTTTGCCAGAAGTGGGGGTAAATAGTGCGTCGGACTTTTGGGGCGTAGCCCAGGAAAGGATTTGGACGGGAATTCCCCTGGAAGGACAATCCAAATTTACGGTATGGCATGTAATTTTCTTTGCCTGGTTCTGTAATATGGCTATGCATATCGGAATGGCAGATATGTCTATTTTACGGTATGCCCGCAGTTGGAAAGCGGGTTTTACTTCTGCCGCGGGGATGTATGTAGGCCATTATATTGCCTGGCTGGCCTCGGGTATTTTATATGCTGTGTTTTTATATAAAAGCCAGAATAGCCTTGAATTTGCACCCGGTCCTGTTGCGTTTTATGCAGCGGGTGTGGCTGGAGCCATATGTGTGATGGTTGCTGGGTGGACTACAGCTAATCCTACTATTTATCGTGCTGGTCTGGCAGTACAATCAATTTTGCCACATTTCAAGACGTGGAAAATTACTTTTATTGTCGGGGCTGTAACTACTTTGGCTGCGTGCTTTCCTGCATTGGTGATGAAGTTGCTGGAATTTGTGGCTTTGTATGGACTTATACTGATGCCGATGGGAGCGGTTATTTTTATTGATTTTCATCTATTCCCAAAATTCAATCTCAAGGAAGATTATGCAAAGCTTTCTGGCATACGTTTTAATTGGGCTGCAGGATTGACATGGGTATTGACATTAATATGCTGTTGGTTAATGAGTAAATTTCTTGGATTAGAAATATTCTTTCTGGGGCTTCCGGGGTGGTTTATAGCAGCAATTTTGTATGTTTTACTCGGAAAATATTACCAATCACAAAAAATTGCTACAGTATGAAATCCGGAAGTTTGAACATAATAATGTGGATAATTGCTTTTATTGGATTGGGTTTGACCATTATTCCTTCCTTTTTGCTTTTTTCCGGCGGAATTGATTCATCTGCCTGTAAAACGTTGATGGCAGTAGGAATGGTAGTTTGGTTTGCAGCTCGAATCTCTGTGAAAAACCAATAGATTCAAATGATTGGTATTATGTTATCAGGTCATTTTGTAGTGGATTTATAGTTTTTCTGTAGAGGTTGAATTACCTTCTAATAGCACACATCCAAGTTTGTACGCGATTCTGGCACCTATACTTCCATCGAATTCATGTGGAATGCCAGCTACTTCACACAAGTCTGCTCCAATAACAGATCTTCCACTTTGATGGATTTTTTCGATCAAATATACAGCCTCGTTAAAAGAAAGTCCTCCGGGTACAGGGGTTCCAGTATTTGGACAATTAACCGGACTAAGCCCATCTATGTCAAAGCTGATGTATACTTTATCGGGAAGTTTTTCAATGAGAAATTTACATATTCTGTCCCAATTTTCACCTTTAAACTTAGCCAGAGAAATTTTTTGGTCAAAATAAGTGTGAATTTTGTCCGGTTGTGATTGTGAAAAATCCCTTTCTTCCTGGCAGAGATCCCGGATCCCAACCTGGACAAGTTTTGAAACTTCAGGAATTTCAGTTATTACATTGTACATAATGGAAGCGTGGGAATATTTTAATCCCTCATACGATTTTCTCAGGTCGCAATGTGCGTCAATTTGAAGAATTCCAAAATTGGAATGAAATCCGCTTAGTGCTTTTAAATATCCCAAAGGAGTACTGTGTTCTCCACCAATTAAAAGAACTTTTTTATCTTTTTGCAGTAATTTTTGAGTCTTTTTATAGACCCATTGCTGAAGCATTTCGGATTCTTTATTAATTACTTTTCTAATTTTTAAAAGATCGGAATGTTCTTCAATTCTTTGTCCTGCCTCCAAGGCTGAAATATACTTTTTAGCTTTTTTTCTAAGGGCATTATTTTTCGTTATAATAGTTTTATTACTTTTCTCATAGTAAATTCCTTTATGCCATGCATTTGGAAAATTAATATCGAGTAAGTCCAATTGGTAAGACGCATTGAGAATATTTTCTGGACCGGAGCTGGTGCCATCTGAATATGAAGTGGTAACGTCCCATGGAACGGGAAACATGATTAATTCTGAGTCTTTTTTAGAGAATGGTAAACCTATAAAATTATTGTTTTTTAAACCTGGGCCATTGGGGTCGTAGTTTTTATATTTTTTCATATAGCATCTTGATTTAGCAAAGTAGTTTGGATTCTAAAGATATAAAATCAATAAAGTAAATGACAATAAACCTATTTTATTGAAGATGAATCCGTAAGTTTTAGAGGAATAATTCCGCCGATTAATTGTAAATGGATGACGCCCCATTAATCGCACCAGGTTTAAGGGCCCCGGGTGATCCAAAACATCATGATTTAGTGAAAAAACAAAAAGTTTTACTTAGTTGTTATTAGAATTAGACATATAAAACTATTTTTGTATTATTAGTATTAAAATTGAGGTGAATGAGGAAAATATACGTTTGGCTTTTTCTGGTAGTTAGCGCCGTTTCCGGATGTCGTATTGAAGATGCAGGACATTCGGGCAATTTGAAGGTAGTGTGTACCACAGGTATGATAGGTGACGCTACAAAAAACCTTACAGAAGGACTATCGGATAGTATTGAGGTATTTACACTGATGGGGCCGGGAGTAGACCCGCATTTATACAAACCATCACCTGATGTAGTTAACATTTTGGGGAATGCAGATGTAATTATCCACAATGGTCTTCATCTGGAAGGCAAAATGGCGGATATATTTAATCGTTTGAAGAGGGAGAAAATAATTATTGAGATATCAGAGAATTTGGATGAGCATAGATTACTGAATGCAACTGTTGCTAATACAGGTGCACATGATCCACATATTTGGTTTAATGTCGAATTATGGGCAGAAGCAGTTCGATATTTGGGGAGTAAATTATCCCTGATAAACGGGGTATCCCGGGAAAAGGTTCTTTCAAATACAGAAGCATATGTCTATTCCCTGGAAGAACTGAATAATTGGGTGAAAGATGAATTGGAAAAAATACCCACGGAAAATAGAGTGATGATTACTTCGCACGATGCATTCCGGTATTTTGGTGATGCGTACAATATTGATGTAATGGGGCTTCAGGGAATATCTACAGTAGCAGAATTTGGGTTAAAAGATATTACAGAACTTGTTAATTTTATAGTGGAAGAAAAAATTCCTGCTGTTTTTGTTGAAAGTTCTGTCTCTGGTAAATCAATGCAGGCGGTACAGGAAGGGTGCAAATCGAAGGGCCATAATCTTGAAATTGGAGGGACCTTATACAGTGATGCAATGGGGGCTGAAGGAACCCCGGAAGGGACCTATATAGGAATGGTGAAGCATAATGTAAATACAATAGTTAAGGCTTTAAAATCAGTATATTAATGAAAGAACGAAAGGTAGCCGTAGAAGCGCATAATATCACAGTAGCATATGATCGCCAGCCCGTATTATGGGAAGTGGACTTTGAAATGAATGAAGGGAATATCATAGGTATTATAGGGCCAAATGGCTCCGGGAAAACAACATTGATAAAAACTTTAATGGGAGTTATTACGCCGGACAGTGGTTATGTTGAAGTTTTTGGGGCAGAGATAAATAGGGTGCGCGATCAGATTGCATATGTGCCACAGCGGGAATCAGTAGACTGGGATTTTCCCGCCAGTGTATATGATGTGGTCATGATGGGGCGATTTCGCAAGAACAATCTTTTTCACAGATCCAATACTAATGACCGCAAAATTGTCCGGGAATCAATTGAGAAAGTGGGTATGACGCCCTATATAAATCGACAAATTGGCCAGCTTTCGGGAGGACAGCAGCAGAGGGTCTTTCTAGCCAGGTCTTTGGCCCAGGAAGCGGATATATATTTTATGGATGAGCCCTTTGTTGGCGTTGATGCTGCAACTGAATCTGCCATCCTGGAATTGATGACCACGATGAAAAATCTGGGGAAAACATTGATTATAGTCCATCACGATTTGCAGACGGTAAGCGAATATTTTGATGAGGTATTATTACTTAATACGCGCGTAATTGATTACGGCCCGGTAAATTCTGTCCTGACTGATGATAATTTGAAAGCTGCATATGGAGGGCAGTTGAATGTCTTGACGAAAGTCGGGGACTTATTGAAAAAAAGAGAATTTCCAATACGTGAAAAAGAGTTTAAAAAAAGAAGTAAGTCTTAAGGAATGGGGGACATAAATGACTTTTTGGATTTTGTATTGCTAAGGGAACCCAACATAGTATATGTTGTGGTGGGTACCCTATTGATTGGGGCTTCATCCGGTCTAATAGGGACATTCGCATTTCTCAAAAAGACATCTCTATTAGGAGATGCGATTTCACATTCTGCTTTACCAGGAGTTTGCCTGGCCTTTATGTATATGCAGGAGAAAAATGCGATATTCCTTTTATTAGGCAGTTTTGTTTCGGGTTGGATAGCAACATTATTAGTGGAGTGGATATCCAGAAGGACAAAGCTTAAAAATGATACGGCAATAGCCTTAATTTTATCCTTCTTTTTTGGTGTAGGAATTTTTCTTTTGACCATTATACAAAATGGAGGACAAGCGGCACAAAGTGGCCTCAATAATTTCCTGGTAGGTAAAGCGGCTGCAATCCAGCGATTTGATATCTATATATTTAGTGGAGTGGCTCTATTAATTATATTTTTTGTAGTCACTTTTTACCGACCGTTGAAAATAATGGTATTCGACCGTGATTATGCATTATCAATAGGACTTCCGGTTCGGATTCTGGAATTTTTATTAAATAGTGCTATTGTATTGGCTATTGCAGTAGGTATACAGGCAGTGGGGGTAATACTTATGGCGGCTTTATTAATTTCTCCGGCCGCTGCAGCGAGATTCTGGACATACAAACTTTCAAGACTTTTAGTGATTGCAGCTTCTATAGGCGCTTTTTCAGGGTGGTTTGGGGCTTTTGTCTCTTATACTGCTCCTGATATGCCTACCGGTCCATGGATTGTTACTTCTTTGTCAGTATTTGCCATCGGATCTGCTTTTTTTGCCCCGGGCAGCGGTATGATATCTCGTATCAAATTGCAGCAATCAAATTCCAGGAAAATGCTTTCCGAGAACATCTTGAAATCACTCTTTCAGATTTTGGAGGGCAGGGACGCAAATTCTCATGATTGGATTAAGAAAAGTACTCTTTTTGAACACAGGTTTTTTGATAGAATTAAGTTCCAGAAAGGAATACGGACATTAGATAAAAAACATTTTATTATAATCGATGGAGATAAAATCAGGTTAACGAAGCAAGGGTGGGCTGAAAGCAAAAGAATTGTCCGACTGCACAGGCTGTGGGAGTTGTATTTGTATGAAAAAATGAATTTAGCAGCAGACCATATTCATCCGAATGCAGAGACTATGGAGCACATCCTCACTCCGGAATTAGAGAAAATATTGATCAAAGAGTTGGATTATCCTGAGAAGGATCCTCATCAAAGTAAAATTCCTGAATAGCATGGATATTGGTATTGTATTTACGGCTTTATTTGTTGCTTTTAATTGTGGGATTCTCGGTGTCTTTCTAATGCTTAGAAAAATGGCTATGGTTGGAGATGCGATTTCCCATAGTGTATTGCCGGGTATTGTAATTGCTTATCTGATCGCGGGGACGAGAGCATCTTTCCCTATGCTCATAGGTGCTGCTGCTATGGGATTGATAACTACGGTCCTGATTGAATTTCTTACTAAAAAAGCGAGATTACAAAACGACGCTTCGATAGGTATTTCATTTACCTGGTTGTTTGCTATCGGAGTTATTCTCATTGCTGTATTTACAAAAGGGGGGATTGACCTTGATCAGGAGTGTGTTTTGTACGGGGATATCGCATATGTGAATCTCGATAAAATTATTGTAGATGGTAACTTGTACCTAGGGCCACGGGCTATGTGGAATCAAATTCCAGTTTTTGTTCTCATCTCTGTGGTGATTCTATTTGGATTTCGAGGCTGGCAAATAACCACTTTCAATCCAGATTATGCTGCATCCATGGGGATCTCTGTATCAAGGTGGCATTATTTACTTATGTCAATGGTGTCGCTGGTGACCGTGATGGCATTTGAAGCAGTCGGTGCTATATTAGTTGTAGGGTTTATGATCATACCCCCGGCAACAGCGTATCTTATCAATAGCAAGTTGAAGATGGTAATCGTACTCACATTGGTGTTTGCGACTCTTTCGGTGCTACTTGGATATCGCCTGGCTATTTATTTCAATGGTTCGATAGCAGGAGGGATGATTAGTGTAGCAGGAATTATATTTTTTGTCATTTGGTGTTTGCAACAAATGGTTAAAAAACTGCTGGTTGCCAGGAGTGATGAAAATGTGGGGGGCTGGTTGGTACAAGAGAATAAGATTATCCGATGATGTATGGGGGGATTTTTGAAAGTTTCTCTAATCTTTACCTTGAGAAATACCAGAATTATTTTTTAATACAAGAGATATTATTATATTTGCATCCGAATTTTTAATAAATAATTCGGGGTGTAGCGTAGCCCGGTTATCGCGCCGCGTTTGGGACGCGGAGGTCGCAAGTTCGAATCTTGCCACCCCGACAATTACGGTGTCAATAGACACCAAAATATAGCTAATCTTATGAAAATCAAGGATTTTCATTTTTCTTGAAATCATAAGATTGGCTTTATTATCAAATGAAAGGTTACCTATTCGGTTACCTGATTTATTACCGGAATTTTCACTACATTGGTAATTCAATAGACTTGACTTTCGCAGCGATTTGACTTTCGTAAACAAATCGATTATTCACTTAAAGCGAGAGTTTATGCAAACTTCCAAGACTTTTACCATTCATTTTTGGCTGAGTATGGCCAAAGCGAAAGATGATTTTGCACCCATTTATGCCCGTATCACGGTCGATGGAAAACGTGCCGAAATCAGTTTAAAACGATCTACATCGGTTACCTATTGGGATACCCATTCCAAGAGGTCAACTTTGAGAACTTCTGAGGGCAAAGCCCTCAATGTCTATTTAGACCAAGTGTATTCCGATTTATTGGAATGCCACAAACAGCTTCTGGGCGAATCCAAGTATGTCACCGCCCAAGCTATCAAAGCCCGTTACCTTGGGGAAGATGAACAGCACAAAACGCTTCTTCAACTGGTTTCCTACCACAACAAGAATATGATTTCCATTCTCAAGCCGGGCACGTTGAAAAATTATTTCACTACGGAACGCTACATCAAACGGTATTTAAAGAACAAACTAAAGACCAATGACGTTTTTCTGAAACAACTGTCCTATAAATTCATCATTGACTTTGAACAGTTCCTTCGCAACGGAAAATCCATAAACCGTTCCCAGCCCCTTAAAAATAATGGAGTTATGAAACATTTGGAGCGGTTGAAAAAGATAATGAACCTTGCCCTTCGGTTGGAATGGATCGAAAAAGACCCTTTTGTAAGGTTTTCGCTAAAATTCACAAAACATCAACGGGCATTTCTGTCCCAATCGGAACTTGAAGTTTTGGAATCTGGTCAGCTTTTAAAAGGGATGCACCAAAAAACAAGGGATGTTTTTGTTTTTGCCTGTTATACGGGACTATCCTATATCGATGTGAAATTGCTCTGCGATGATCATATTGTACGTGGAATTGATGGGGATTACTGGATATTCACAAAAAGGGAAAAGAATGATGAAGCGGTAAAAATTCCCCTTTTGGATAAAGCGCTTGCTATCCTGAAAAAATATGATCAAGAACCTAAAGGCAAGCAAGAAAAACTGCTACCGGTTTTTTCCAATCAAAAGATCAATAAATATTTGAAGGAAATAGCGGCAATCCTAAAAATCAATAAAAAGCTCACGTTCCACGCAGCCCGACATACGTTTGCCACTACCGTTACGCTTTCCAATGGTGTGCCCATTGAGACCGTTTCAAAACTACTGGGTCATACCAAGCTTTCCACAACGCAAATCTATGCCCGGGTCATCGAGCAGAAAGTATCTTCGGATATGCGTTCGTTACGCGGTAAATTAAACACCAAGGACAAAGCTGAAACTAGGGTGCATTATCAATAATTCATTTCGGAAAACACCTTTTAGGTTCTAATCCAGTCGACACTCTTATTTTTTCCCGTCTGATCCTTTGCAGATTTTGGTTTTTTATTGAGCCATAAATTTCTACGTTAAGTCATTTTTCATTTCGGTCAGCTGAGGCAACCAAAACCAAACCGGGGGCAAATGTAGCCACCTTCCACCGCTTGGTCAAGGCCAGGCCCTTCGGGATGCCGAACATTTTTCTGCGAAAAATAACCGCTCATACCTTGCCACTTCCTCCCTGTGGCTGTTAATGCCCTGTTTTGGTATTGCTCGTTGCCTTACAAGCTGCCAAAACGATTTAAAATAATGTTTAACTCAAAAATTTTAATTATGGCAACAACAGTAAAACAAAACGGAACTGCAAAAAAGGATACTGCATCCGTTAAAAAAGAAGTACAGAAAAAGCTGACCGATGAAGCTATCGGAAAAGCTGCTTCAACAGAAAAAGCGTTAGCATCTAAAAAGGCTACCATCAATTTGGATGATCGGATTCAAAATTTCGAGAAACTGAGAGGATTGGCGACCCAACGGGAACGGTTGACCCAAACCTTGAACGAGTTGACGAAGTTCAACTACAACCAAGGGGATTCAGCCTCGTTCTATATACGGGATTCCCACAATTTGGAGTTTAAAACGACCAATACGAACCTTATCAAATTGGTTACAACACACTTACAGTCCACTTTGGAGGAACGAAAGTCCGAGATTGAAGAACAGATTGTAGAGTTTGAGCTCTAGAATAACTTCAAATCCTTTAAACAGGAAGCCTACTCCCCAAGAGTAGGTTTTCTTTTGTGATTTTGAATGAAAAATAGAGGTAAATAGTATTCAATCAATATGTGCGCAAAGGTAAACCCGTAAAATACTCACATCAAAAGACTACAGCATAAAACCGCTCCCGCACTCGCTATTTATTCCGTTTCCTTTTGAGCCGAGATTTTATCTTCCGTTTGGTTCCAGCTTAAATATTAATTGTTTAACTAAAATCAAATGTTATGTATTTATCAAATTTACAGCAGGATGAAATCTTCGTTCCATCAGAAATGAAATCCTTGAAAAGCCTGACCCAGATGGAATCCCGAAGGGGACTTGAAAATGCCATAATTTCGAATGGCAAAATTGTCAACGTGGTATCGAACAGCTACGGCCACGTACCGAACGAACTATTCTTTAAGAAAGCAGAGGAAATGTTGACTGATGCAAAACTGAATTATCAGAAACGGACGATCAACAGGAATGATAGGTCTTTCATTACCGACTTTATCATCGACGATAAAAGCCAGTTTTCGGTAAAGAATGAAAAAGACCTGATACTGCCGATGCTGCGGTTTAAGAATTCCTATGATGGGAGCGAAAAAACTTCCGGGCATTTTGGCTTTTACCGACAGGTATGCTCCAATGGACTGCACGTTTCGCAGGCGGAAATCGAGTTTTCCATCAAGCACAGTAAGAACAATACCGACCTGATAATGCCAAGGTTGAGCAATCTCTTTGATAAGTTCTTGGATAATGAATTTTACACCATTACCAAAAAATTCGATAGAATGAGGGAATTTAAAATCATCGACACAAACAAATTTGTCAAGGAAATTCTCGAAAAGACGAAATTGTTCCGGTATGAATGTAGCGATAAGAACAATGATCCTTCAAAGAAATCCCGTGAAGTCCTTGAAATTCTGGATAATGAAGCATTGTTACTTGAGGAAGCTCCCAATTTATGGATAGGCTATAATGCGTTTAACCAGATGCTTCACAATACCTTGAAGAAAAGCTTTTCACAACAAGAACGCTTGGACAAAAAACTGTTCGATGCCGTCTTTGAAATGGCTTAATGCCAACAAAGGTTTATCCAGTACCTTAAACTGGATTTTTTCCTGTTTTCTCGGCAATGCTGTTTATTTAGAAAGTTGGCTTTGCAATCCCACTCAGCCCATTCCCCTGCATTCCGCAGAAAAAGCTGCATTCCGGGAAAAGCGCTTCATTACAAAGGTCTTGGACACAACTCCAAAGCTTCCGATTTCCATTCCACTTGCCCGCTCATTCCCTAGAAAATTCGGGAAGCGGCCAAACTCCATTCCCAATCTACACCTTTGAAGTCAAGTCCGCTTTAAATCCTGCTTCAAGAGGATAATCCGTTTTTATAATCCGGTCAGCACATTGCCGCTCCATTTCGCGAAAAGCTACATTCCGGGCAAAGAGCTTTCCTGCAAAGGTCTTGGACACAACTCTAAAAGATTCCGATTTCCATTACGTTAACCCTGCCTGAAAAACGGCAGGAACACTTCATTCCCAATCTACATCTTTAAAGTTAAGTCCGCCTGATAGGAATTCCATTTATCATTTAGTCCCGCTTCCTATGTTTTTATACTTCACAAAAGGCATTTAGACCTACCCCCGAGCCACCGCTGTCCCAACCGTTTTTTTGTAAGCAAAATACCAACATTTGGAAGTTGAACGGACTGCATAACCGGTCGTGCCTCCCTTTTATAAGTCCTTATCAATTCCAAATATTGAAAATGTATCAGCAACAAAAAAAGGTAACAGCGGACGGCTCTATGGGAAGTAAATCTAAATTGAATATTATGAAATCTTACAAAAACATCAAAAAGGAAGCGGGACTAAAAAAACAAAAAAAGGAAAACGCTCTGGATATAATAAGTAAATCACTTCAAAAAAATATAAACGTAAACTGCCTGAATGGTTCAGGTAGCATTTTAATTAATCTTTAAATATTTTATTATGAGTACTTTAAAAAATCACGTGCAGTTAATCGGAAACGTTGGACAAGAGCCACAGATCACGAACCTTGAAAGCGGTAAGAAAGTAGCCCGTTTTTCACTCGCCACAAACGAGTATTACAAAGGTGCCAAGGGCGAAAAAGTCCAAAATACCGAATGGCACACGATTGTAGCCTGGGGCAAAACTGCCGAAATCATCGAGAAGTATGCCGGAAAGGGCAAGGAAATCGGGGTAACCGGGAAATTGAAATCCCGAAGCTACGAGGACAAGGACGGTATCAAAAGATATGTTACCGAAGTGGAAGCCAACGAAATCCTTTTGTTGGGAACTAAGAACGGCAACAATTCAGGCGACTAATCTAAAATTAAAGAGGGCGTAACCGTCTAAAGATGCGCCCTCTTTTTCATTATCCATTAATTAAAATTAGATAACAATGAAAGCACAAGTTAACGAAATCAAACAGGGATTGCAACATTTTCACGGTTCGGAAACCATATTTCAAATCCCATTATTAAGAATCCGATACACCAACGGACTGAAATATTTGGCGGAAGCTGCCGAATGTTTTTGGCTCATTACGGACGCTTCCGTAATCGCACAAAACCTGATGAACCAAAGCGAATTTATTACTATCGACTTCAAGAGATTGTCCGAGGACAAACAGGATTTTACGGGCTACGAAGCTGAGATAATCTACACGGATGGAAATGATAATATTTTGGAAAAACACGGGTATCGGACGACTGATTTTCCGCTTGATGAACTACGGTTGTTTTTTGTGAATAATACGCTGATGTTACCGAGCGAATATTAACCCCTTCAAAACCTAAAAATTATGATCTATCTAAATTTTTCAGACTTGAACGGGGATGCCCAAGAACGTCTTTTGGAAAGTTCAAAAAAAGACGTCGAGCAAAAATTTGGCGATGATATTCGGAAGTATTCAAAAAAGCATTGCACCAATTTTGAGGTAATGATTGAGGAAGAAGCACTAAGGAATTTATACAGTTATACCTATGTGTTTAATATCTGAAATTGTCCAAATAGGAACGGAAAGACCTTTGAATTTTCAGAGGTCTTTTTTTGCTAAAACATATCCAGTTCAATAAAAATCCTTATCTTTATTCCGCTGAAATTCAGCATTCAATTTTACGCAGGGGTATCCATTTTTTGACTTTCGCCGATAACCCTGCCCATCGAAAAATTACATAACGGGAAATCTTTTCCCTGAAATTGGCAATTGGCTTTTTAGCCAGATTGTACGAAATTTTTGTTCGCCCGTGGCGAACGAAAAGGAGTAGCAAGAGGGTAACACGCGATGCGATGTTAAGCACTCCTATTCCTTGTTAATCACCTGATTTTTAAACACTTAAAAATCAGCCGATTATTTAGATTTCTACAATTTGCGACAAATGCCCTGTGAGCGCCTATTTTTAGGGAAGGATTTGCGACAAATCGGCGAATTATGGACTCATTTATCGGCATTAGGTTTAAAAAGGAAACAGCAAAGCGTTTTCAGGAATTTTCAAAAATACATTTCAAATCGCACACCGAGGCAATGGCCACGATGCTCGATTTTTTCTTCTACAACGAAATCTCTCCACGGGAAAGATTGGGCCCGACCGGAAGGACGATCGAGGCCAATTTAAAGAAACGGATCAATGCCGTAATCGCCATAATGAGGGATATGGAAAAGACCCAGACCAAACCTACGGTGGCGATGATCGAATCCCTTTTTCAGACCGAAGAACCCAAAAAGAAACCGCTGATCTTAGAGAAGAAATATGTGGAAGAAAAGCCGAAAGTAAGATTTCAGGAAAAGCAAAACCACAACAACGAACTATAAATTTTTGAGCTATGTATATCACGATCACACCTCAAAAATTGGGCAGGAACTATGCCCAAAGTTCGGCCGATTTTGTAGGCTATCTGGAAAAAGAAAACCAAGGTCTGGAGCAGGAAGAAATGGAACACTTTTTCAATCAATATGGCGATGAATTTTCAGCGGAAGAAGTGGTAAAAGATATTGATGGGAACGGTGCAAAACTGAAAAAGAAAGAGCCGAAATTCTATTCGATCACGGTCAGTCCTTCCAAATACGAATTGAACCGGTTACAGAACAGCAGCGAAGATTTAAAAAAGTACACCCGTGAGCTGATGAAGGATTATGTGGCATCATTCAACCGGGAAATCAATGGGCGCCCTGTGACCATCGATGACATAAAATATTATGCAAAAATCGAGCACCAACGAACGTTTAAGGGAACCGACAAACAGATTAGGGAAAACCAACCTTTTGCTACCAAAATACTTCAGCTAAGAAATGAAATCCGAAGCATAGAAAACGGCTCGATGGAAGGAAGTGTTAGGAAGCGGGAACGGGAAATCGCAAAATTAGAAAAGCAGGCCCCACATCAACAGGATGGGAAACGGATCGTCCAAGGAATGCCCAAGGCGGGAAGCCAAAGCCATATCCATATTATCGTGAGCCGAAAGGATGCGTCCAATTCGTTCAGCCTTTCGCCCGGGAGCAAATACAAAGCTTCCGATGTCGAGATGAGGGGGAAACAGGTGAAACGGGGTTTTGACAGGGATAAATTTTTTGAAAATGCCGAAAAGAGCTTTGACAGGACGTTTGGCTACCAGCGGAACTTTGCGGAAACCTACAAGGCGCGGAAGGATTTTATCAAAAACCCAAAAATCTATTTTGCCTCGTTGATGAAATTGCCCACCAATGAAAAGGCAATCGCTTTCAAGTTGATGCGGGAAACGGGCATCCCGATAATGCCAAGCATCCCGACCAATCAGGCGCAGCTCGCCCTAAAGGTTTTCAACAAACTGCGCAAAGGTTTGGACGTGGCCATCAAATCAAGTTCAATCGGTATTTAATTCAAGACGATGGAAATAGAAAGTCTTTTTACGGTACTCTCGGTTATTAGCTTGACCAGTTTATTATTTTATTCGTTTTTCAAGATCAGTCGGTATGCGTTCGCGCTGAATATGCTGCTAATCGCAGCTATCTTTTATTATATTTCCGAAGAGAATCGGTTGATATTGACCCTACTTTATTTAGGTTGTCCGTTGATGCTAATTAATACAGGACTGTACGTTTTTTTGCACAAAACGGAGGAACCGAAAAATGCCGATAGCAAGTATCGTGTAAGCTTTGCAACGAGCAAGGGAAACTTCAAACTCGAAAACGTAAAAAGAGGGGCATCCATCATAGGATCTGCCGGAAGTGGCAAGACCGAAAGCGTGGTTTATGGGTTTTTGAGGCATTTTCAGAAAGAAGCCTTTTGCGGGATCATTCACGACTACAAAGATTTTGAGCTGACTGAAATGGCCTATCCACTTTTCAAGGATGGTCAAATCCCGTTTAAGGTCATTTCCTTTGATAAAATCATCCATAGGGTCAATCCTATTGCACCTCGCTATTTAGAGAACGAGGAAAGCGTAAACGAAGTTTCAAGGGTGCTGATCGAAAATCTTTTGGAGCAAAGGGAATCCGGTACGAGCGGCACTACCAAATTTTTCAATGATGCTGCCGAAGGCTTGATTGGTGGATTGATTTGGAAACTGAAAACCGACTATTTCCAATTCTGCACATTGCCCCATTTAATAGCGGTTTACCAATATCTGGATACAGACAGCCTTATCCAGTTTTTGGAATCCAATACAACATCCAGAGCGATGGCAGATGCCTTTATTAGCGGTAAAGATTCAGAGCGACAGACAGCAGGTGTAAAAAGCACCTTGGCCAATGCGCTAAAACGAATCAGTACACAGCGAATATTTATGGCATTGTCCGCAGACGAAGTGCCACTTAATATAAATAGTCCAGAAAATCCTTGTGTAATTTCAATTGTGAATAATCCGAAATTTGAAACTTCTTATTCCCCTGTCATTGCAACAATAATCCATACTATTACCAAGCAAATGAGCGTGCGGAATTCCAAACCTTCTTTCCTGTTGATGGAAGAAGCCCCGACCATTCGGCTATTGAATATGCACCGTATTCCGGCTACGCTGCGGAGTTATGATATTGCCACAATTTATGTGATGCAGGACAAGATACAAAATGATATGATGTACGGCGACAAAGCGAGCAAGGCAATTTTGAGTAACCTTTCCTATCAATTTTTCGGCAAGGTAAACGACCCGGACACCGCCAAATACTACGAACGCTTTTTTGAAATTATTAAAGACCCGACCAAAAGCGTGAGCCGTGGCCATAACTTGGATTTTGATACACGAGTAACAACTGGGGAAAAAGAAATCCCGAAAATAAGGGCAGATGTTTTCTTTCGGCTGAATCAGGGAGAGTTTATTACCTATGCGGACGGGAAGGATAAAAAGGTGCAGTTTAAATTACAGCAAATTAACAGGGAACTTCCCGAAGAATCTAAACAGTATTCACAGGCAGATTTGGAGGCTAACTTTGAACGGATTTATGAGGAGGCGCGGTCGATATTTGGATAATTAGGATATGCTAAAATTTTCATTAATTTCCTTTTCAATAATCTTATATTTATCCTTCACATCTTCACCCATATAAAAATCTAACAGATCATTTTTATCCAAAGTTCCATCTTCTAAAAACTTATTCAGATACTGTTGGTTGAAGTCTAATAACAACATAGATTTCTTAATTTGTTTTAAAATTTTTTTATTATTCTCAATATTATTCTCAACTAGATTTTTAATCAGGGATATTTCATTTATATCCTTAATGATACGATTTACCAGAATAGCCAAAATATTATTATCGACTTTAACACTCTTAGCATTTAAAGCTATATCCCTTGCCAACATATAAGCTATTGCCAAATTAGAATAATTCCCTTTCTGGGAATCGATTATAGCGATAAAACCAATAGAAGGAATGTAGCCCACATTTTCAAATGCTTTAAGAATTGAGTTATCCACGAGAGAAATATCAAATACGATAAGGCTAACCTTTGAATCCCTATTTGCTTGAGCTTCTATTAATTGACTCCAGGCTGTATCGGTTCTACGAGTAAAAATTTCTTTTGATTCTATATCTCCAAATTTGATACTCTTATCAAACTTGCACTCAATAACAATCTTTAAGTCTTTATTTCCCTCTATCTCGCAAACAATATCACCTGTTTTATTTCGACTGAGTTCACCTTGTTCATTCCCAGTTAAGTAGGCTTTGTCTTTTAAACGCTTATCTTTAAAATACTGATTAAGAAACCCGGCAACTTCATCTTCGGCCAAGTTTCCTTTTATTGCAGATTTATAGAAAAGTTCCTTTTTCATTTCAAAAATTATCTTCAAACTTTCCAGTTCAGTACCCAGTTCATTTGATGTTTTCGATAAAAATGCGGATAGTCGATCTTCCATAAGTGCGAGGACACCAATATAAATAGCTTTTAATAATTTTTCATCACGATCAGACACGGGAAGATTATCAAAATAATTAAAGACTATTTGATTCTCAATTTCAAACTCCTTTACTTCAACTCGTTTCAGTTGTTGATTGAGTCTTATCATTTTGCTTAAACTTTAGAGTACCTGTACCTTCCTTTGATACTTTGGGCTAAATATGTTCCGTGGGATTCAGCACCAATAAGCCCTTTATATTCTCTTTCTGGAAGGTCAAAATATTGATAGACCGTGCCGTTTTTAAATTCTATTTCTAATGTGGATGAATTGTCGTCATAGCCAATAGATGCTATGTTCGATGATTTTACTGGTTTTCTATTCATAATACTTTATTTGATAATTTTACTAATTTTAGGATTTTGAGACCTCCAGGCCTCAATAAATTCTTCGTAGTTAGGGCTTTCTTCCATTTTGTTGCCCCAACCCCCAGGCATTAAAGATTCTTCTGTATCAACAATATCGAATACGATAGGATCTTGACTATCAGGTCTTTTATCCTTCGGTGGAGCTTTGATAAGCGATCTCATAGGAAGCTTTACCGATTCTCCTAAGATTATAGCCTCTCCCGTTTTTAATATTGGGAGCATACTTGTAAGACCTTCCAGATTATCTGTGACAGCACTTGTTATGTGGGCGCGATCAGTAGAGTTCGCCAATCGGAGAGCAAAGAATGTACCACATTGTGAAAGAATTGTAGAATTTATTTCTGACGGTCTTTGACTAACTATCATTGAGCCTATCCCATATTTCCTACCCTCCTTCACAATTTTTTGAACAATCGATAACGCGCTACCTTCAAAGTTTAAATAATTGTGAGCTTCTTCCATTACCAAAAGCAATGGACGTTCCTTGCCTCCTTGCGAGAGGTTTCTTGCCCAGAATAAGCCTTCATAAACTATACGCAGTAAAACTCCGATAATTGTATTTAAAATAGTTATTGGAACACCTGATAAATCCAAAATAGTAATTGGCTTGTCGCTTCCTATCCAACCTTTTATCAGGGAATCTAAATCTTTTTCTATAAATCCATCCTTTTTTGGAGTCCAATCCCCAGGTTTGAAAATAAAATCATACCTTGGAATTCTCAACTTTGAACCCAATGAATGTAACTGTTGGCTATTATTTAAAGGGGTTTCAGGCAAGTATTGAACTCGATCACCATTTGCTTTGGAGGTATTTATTTTTTTAAAAATAGGAGGAATACCCCGAACTGGATCACCTAATATCTTATCTCCATTTTCATCAGTTTCAAAAGCAAGATTTTCCATAATCGTCCCATCCTTGTCCGGATAGAACTTTCCTAGCGTTTCGGTATAAAGGTCATACCAGAGATGATTCAAGCTAAATGGTATGGGAGAATCAATACTAAGGTTATCTATGTCGATTCCGGTTTTAGGATGTTTTTCCAAACTTTTCAACTTAGCTTGCTGAATTCTTTCTAGAATTACATTTTGATCTTTTTCGGCAGCAAATTTTCCAAAACTGATATCACATAATTCTTCAAAATTTAAGGCCCAAAAGGGAATAACCAATTCTTTTTCTTGACTTCCTTCGCTTTTGTCAGCGTTAATTTTAAAAATATTCGCTCGATCTTTTAGAGCTTGTCCATACTCTCCGTGTATGTCAAACACCAAAATTCGTGATGATGGATATTTCTCAGAATCGGATAGCGCATTTAACAGACTTGCAACTGTCGTTGACTTTCCTGAACCAGTTGTTCCAACTACTGCTGAATGTCTCGTAATTAACCTATTTACATCCACCAAAGCAGGAATAGATTCGGCTCCCGCAATATGTCCAATATTTACAAAGTATGGTTTGTCTGGTTGTCCATAGATTCGTTTTAGGTCTACTTCAGATACTAAATGCACTTCATCACTAATTGTTGGATATTGAGAAATCCCTCTTTGAAATTCACCAGATCGATGTCCTTCCCCAACCAGTTGTACAGTTATCCATCTATTTCCATAAGGTTGGTCGTTTTCTGGTGCTGCGCTTGCGCCGACCTGAGTAATAATTCCAAACAAAAAATTGTATCCAATTGGAATTTTAACAAAACTTCCAATTTGTCCAATTTTGTAACCTTCACCATTTACATATGTCAAACCAGATAGTGAATCGTTGACCATTGCTATTCTAATGGTAGTGCCACTAACGTCTTGTACGGAACCAAGATAAGTAGAGTTATTTTTCATCCAAAAGAGTTTGATTATATCCGATTAAAGCTTGAAGGAAATCCCCCATTTTTGAAAAATCACCAAGATCTAAATCGCAAAGAGCTGCTTCTTCGTCATCCCTTTTAGACAGACAATTAGCTAAATTATCCTCATCTTCCAATAAGGCTCCTAATTTCCACTTGCCTCTAACCGTACCAATTATCGCTTCGTCTTTAGCCCATATAGCAAGATTGCCTCTGTTTAATGCAGCATCCACACCTTTAGGGTACTTTTCAGTCGTTGAATCATTTTCTTTATTTTTCTCAGTTAAAGAGCCAAATAACATCGAAATTACCATACTATTTGGGTTCGCTCTTAGTGAACCTAAAATGCAATCATTTATATGCTCGTCGTTAAAAGAATAACCTGAGATAATAAGTAATGCGTTAGGTTTTCTCAAAAAGCGAGAAAGTTGATCCATCAAAGCCAAAAAAGGCATTTTTCTACTTTGGTCATATTTGAGATGAGATGGGTAAATTAGCTGTGAAGCGTCTATTTCTTTAGTTCTGCTTGATCTGAATACCTGATGATTTTTCTTTTGAAACCAATTAATAGAGCCGTGGATTTTCCAAAGACGTGTCCAATGATTTGGTATTAAATCGTCTTCAACTGATCTCAAATCAAAAAATGACTGTCTTGAACCGACAAAACCATCAAAGTAGGGTATGGATAAGTCCTCAAAGGCTTGTTCCATTAGCAAATCATAATTCGTTGTAAATACTTCGACAGGTTTCTCACGATCTATTGATATCCATTTTGCAAGTTTATGATATGGGGATTCTTTATTTGGTAATTCCACATCCAATTTACTTACGATTTTCGTGCATATTTCGCTTTCCAGTTTGATAAGCTCTTCATTGCTAAAGCCTCTAACGCTGTTACCAACCGAAACATCTTTCAAACCTCTTATAAAACTCAAAATATCTTCAATGTTTTTAATACTTTTTTGAGCTAAACTTATTTCATCTAAAAGTTTATCATAATCATTTTTGACATCTGTTTTTGATGATAGTTCCGAACTTAGAAATTGGGTCAATCCGGCTACATCAGGAATCAGAGGCCATTGCTCCTTCGGCATATTTACGGATAAGGGACAGCCAGCAGATATAAAGTAGCCTATTGGTTTTTTGTCTTGGGATAAAGTTTGACGTAAAAACTTAATATGTTTAATAGGATCGTGATAATTATCCATATTGTTGATTGATTTCTGTTTTGGAGTAAATTTAACAAACTTTTAGAATTCGCTTTCAAATTTTCAAGTTTGTTTGAAATAAAGCCAATCTTGGATTTTAAATAAATATAAATTTTATAGTATTTATTTTAGTTTTATGTCTAAAATACATATATTGCTCTAATAATTACTAAAGTTATGGTGGCGGAATATATCGACAAATTGCTGTCTGTGGAAGAATATTCTTTTTCCCTGGAAGAATTGATGAGCCGAACCCAGAAGAGCAAAAACGCAATTTGGCAGGAATTGGCTCATCTGATCGAAAAGAACAAAGTCCTCAATCTAAGAAAGGGCTTCTACCTTATACTGACCCCAAGGTATTCCAGTTTTCGAAAACTTCCCATAAATCTCTATATCGACAAACTTTTCGATTATTTAGGCCGTAGTTATTATTTAGGTTTTTACAGTGCAGCAAAAGCCTATGGAGCAAGACATCAACAATCTCAGCGCGATTATGTAATGACATCCTCCCCGAAACTGTTGGATATTCAGAAATCGGCCATTGATATCCGTTTTTTGACCACTTCCGCTTGGCCGGAACAAAATATACTTTCAAAAAAATCAGATGCCGGAATCTACCATATTTCCAGTCCGGCTTTAACCTTGGCCGATCTGGTACATTATCAGAACAAATTAGGCGGGCTGAACCGAATGTTATCCACCATTGAAGAATTATTGGAAGAAGTCAACCAAAAAGACCTAGAAGATTTGTTGAGCTGGTATAGCAACAAAGCCACACTTCAACGATTAGGTTTTTTATTGGATCAAATAGATGAAGAGAATAGTTTTTCTGCTTTAATTTTTCAACATTTGGAAAAACAAAAAATACATCCGGTTTTATTAAAGCCAACCAACCAGCAAAGACCCGGTTCGGTGGATAATAAATGGAAGGTAGATACTAACCTACAGTTAGAAAGCGACCTATGATTTCAAAACCTTATATAGCCCAATGGCGGGAATACGCATCTTGGAAAGAATTTGCACAGGTTGAACAGGATTTGATTATTAGTCGGGCGTTGGTAGCAATTTTTGCCGATGATTTTCTAAGGGAAAACCTTGCTTTCCGGGGCGGCACCGCTCTACATAAATTATATCTGAACCCGGCACCGAGATATTCCGAGGATATTGACCTTGTACAGGTTCGGGAAGGCCCTATCAAACCCATTATGAAGCGCATTGGCGAGGTCATTACTTTTTTTGAGGAAGACAGGCGTACACAGGTAAGAGGGCACGGAGCAAAAGCGCTGTACAGGTTTACATCGGAATATGAAGAAGAACGTTCGCCGACTAAAATTAGAGATTAATTGTAAAGAACACTTCAACGTACTCGATTGGGTAGATTTCCCTTTTGAAATGGCGAACCCTTGGTTTTCGGGGAGAGCTGATATTAAAACATATAAAATCAATGAACTTTTGGGCACGAAGTTGAGGGCGCTTTATCAACGAAGTAAAGGAAGGGATTTGTTTGATCTGGATTATTCCAGACAATATATGAAACTCGATATTGATGAGATTATCAAGTGCTTTAGGGTTTATATGGAATCTTCCGTTGGCAAAGTCCCTTCCCAAAAAGAGTTCCTACAAAATATGGAAGCCAAGAAAAACGATGCAGCTTTTGAAGGCGATATGGAAGGTTTGTTACGGCCGGAAATCCTATACGATCAAAAAGCTGCTTTCCATTGGTTGAAAGAAACGGTTATTCCAAGAATGTGATTATTTTAAAAAGGCGATTTATCCTTTGAACCTCTTGCAGTAGCCAACCACTTGCCGTCCTGCTTAATCAGTTTAAAAATACCAGGCGTTTTATCGTATGCTGTGTTATATTTTACCCAAGCCACATCGCCCATAATCGTATCCTGCAAAACAGTAAAGTTAGAATCATCCTTTGGTGTAGCGTTGAACATATTTATGGTATTCATATAGTTGGAATACGCCTGTGGTGTGGAATGTGCTTTTAAGGTTTCCTCATCTTTTTCATAAAAGCTTTCAATGACAATTTGGGCTGTAGCACTTGGTCCTGAAATTTTAGTTTCAGAATCAGCACAAGAAAGGAACAGTAATGTGAGCGAAAAAACGACATTTTTTTTCATAACAGTATTAATTTGGGTTATTAATATATCTATGTGATAGTTTCATTTCAATATTTCGTTCGCCATCCTTTTCATTCAATTCCAAAACTGCCCTACGGTCATTGGATAATGAAAACTTGGGCAACACATAAACGAAGCGAACCGTTTCACTTTCTGTAATTTTTGAAGGCAGATTATTTATGTAAATAGGTTCTTGATAGAGGCGTTGTAACGATTTTCTTTTTCCTTTTTGCCGAGTTTCAATCGACAGGTTCAAGAAATTCAAATCGTAATCCAAAGCAGAATTATTTTCAATCTGGATAACGAAGTAGAGCTCTTCCTTATCAAAAACAATATTCTCAACACTCAAAACAATACTTTCGTTTCGTTTCTTAATTCGACCTATGCGCTGTTTTCTATTGAGAAGATACGAGCAGAATTTTTGGTAATAATAGGTTCTATTATCTACAAGTTCTTCAGAAGATTCAACAAGAACCGAATCAGTTACAATCGGTTTTTCATTACCGATACTATTTGATAACGGAATGAAATAATTGAGCTTAGAGAGCTGTTTCTTATATCTTACAATATACGAAAAAATTGAACCATTTCTATTGACTACTAAAAGGTTACTTTCTTTTCCGGGCTTTGCTTGAAGAAGTCCGAAATACTGTTCTTTTTCACGGTTGTAGGTAAATATAAAGTTATCTGAACCCGTTATGCCTTGCCGTATGGGTTCTGGGAAGAATAGCGCAACGTTTTTGGTGTCGTTTGCATAAATGGTGTCGAGTAAATGAGTGGTTTGTGCTTTTACTTTTGCGAAAGTCGAACAAATAATAAGAGCGGAAATAATGATATAATTTTTCATAAGAGTGCGTTTTAAATGCCCATTATGGGCTCATAATTTCGGTTTTAAGATTAATCTGTAATTGTTCAATACTGTAACCTTTACGTTGCGGTTACTTCGTCTTAGTACTTTTGTAACGCCACCTACTTGCGGAACGGTAGGTATGTTGATGTCGCCAATAATATCGTCCAGAACTTCGGTTGTGGCTTCTGCCCGAAAATTGTTCTGTACGTAGATACCTTCGCTTCCATCAGATATATCAAAAGCTTTAAGTTTTGTGGGATGGTGCTGTATGTTCTCGATTTCAATTAAAGCCCGATTAGGCTGAAAACTTATAAAACCGAAAATGGGTGTGTTCTTTGGCATTTCTTTACCATTAATGGTAGCAGTTTTGGTCAGTCGCATTCGTAATCTGGTATTTGCTTTTACAACTTGGTCGCCATCTACCACTACATAAATGGTTTCGTCTGTGTTGCCGATGATGGATTCCTCATTGGGTTTAGGTGCAGCAGCGAAGAACAATTGATGTTCTAAGCCCAATTCTTTCGCTTCAATTTTTTGTTCCCGTTTTACTTCAGCAGAATTGATTGTTGATACCGCTTTGCGAACAGTTCTTCTTCGTCCCAAGTTTTGATATCGCGTCTCTGAATACTGAATCTTACCAGCCTCATAGATGCTATCTACGATACGCTCTTTTTCGCGTTCGGGAAGGTTTGGGTCGTAAAATCCCAAGGAATCAATCAGCTTTTCATCATAGATGCTGGGTGCATTGTTTTCACGCACTTTCTTCAAGTCGTTAATCGCATCAAGCTTGGAATCATACTCTTTTTGGCCTTCTTCCAAATCAGGAACTAAGGTCTGCTTAAGGTTTTCTGTTTCACTTTCATCATCGCCCATTACCATCACGGAATAGGAAATCAGAAATATGAAAATCACGGTCAAAACCGCTGCAAATACTATCTTGTTTTTTTCTACTTTCATAATAGTGCGTTTTTAATTACCGATTATCGGCTTTCAACTTTCATCTGATATTTTCTTTAAGGTGTTTTCGAAATAGTTAGTAATCAATAATCCGTGCGGATTGTTCGGAAAGTTTCGGTCGACCATAATCAGGTTTCCGGTGGAAACCAATTCGTAGGTGTCGATGATTGAACCTCTATTGATTTCAAAAATGGTCGTCGTGGTAAAACTATACGCACCATCATTTTCGGTTATCCGTGAATCGATGCTCAGCACTTTTTGAACCAATGAATACTGAAGTAATCTATTGTAAACACCATCGGCTTTTTTCTGGCGGTAGAGATTGTCCACGGAACTATTACCCAACCAAAGTGCCTTTTCCAAGTTGCGCTCGTAATTACTGGCATCGATGTTATAGAAATAGTTGTGGAACAGATCTAAATGTGCCAAAGCTTCTACTCTGAAATTCTCTTTTTGGGTCACGACCTTCAGCGGAATGATACTGCCATCGGTATTGATGGCAAAGGCACTATTGAGTGCTTTTTGATTGGTGTTGAATACCATCCAAACCGAAAATGTACTGGAAAGCAAGGTACACACAACAACCGCCAAAACGATAAATCGATTCAGTTTTAGGACATTGTAAATATTCTTATATGGTGTTTTCATATTTAATCTGATTTAGGCAGTAAATAATCTGAGTGTAAAGGACGTGGCACGTTTATACAGTTTGAATTTCAGGAACACAATAAATCCTACTGAACCCAATTGAACCACAGGTGCAAAAAATCCTTGACCTGTATCGGTTCCGAATAGATTGACCCAAAAATTGGTATTGATTTCAGTATAAATGGCATTGATAAATACATTGACAAGAAAGAATGCTGGCACGAGCATATATACCGCTGCATATAGTTTAAAGAACGTATAAGCGAGCGAACGGAACTTTTCAAAAACTGCCAGGCTAATGACCAGAGGAAAGAAGGCTTGCATTATTCCTAAAAGGAAGAAGCGTTCTGCCAAGAATAACGGATAGATGAACAAATCCAATATCCAAAGTATGGTGCTCATTATGAAAGCCAATATCTTAAAACCGTACAATGGCGTGACCAATGCTTCGTATAAAAGCGTCATTGCCGAACTTGCGGCATCAAACAAACTTACGTCTTCCTCTAAAGGAATGTCTTGCATCTGTAAAGGCAATAATGCTGGTGCTGTCCCTCGATATTGCCCTTCAATAGCGACTAAGATGCCATCGAAAAAGCTTAAGACCTGTGTTGAGAAAATGACCAAAATGACGATAGCAAAATTTTTGGCCAATTCGCCAGGGCTCAATCCCCAAGTGTAGCCATCCTTATCTGCAATGCCTTCGTTATACTTTTTAAGGATGTTAACCAGAAAGAACAAGACAGCAAGCGTTTTCATTCCGGCAATGGTGTATTGCGAAAAGTCGCTGGCCTGTATAGTCTGGAAAACCGTGTCTATATATTCCAGTCCGATTCCTAAGAGAATGGTCGCAGTCATTTTTAATATTCCGTTTCTCTGTTATTGACTTTATCCTGCATTTTTCTGAAGGAAATAATGTCGCGATAGCGTTTGGTTTTTGTAGTGATGTTGGAAACCATCTGCTTTGATTCCAGCTCTTTTTGCTTTAAAATTTCAGCGCGCTCTGCATCACTCATTTTTAGGTAATCGCTTGAGAGAACTTCATCAATAAAATCCACCGTGTCCAATGAGTTTTGAACTATGGCATCAAAAGATTCCACAACCTTTGAAACTTCATCTGGCTTAATGTAAGGCGAGTTGAGAATATCCTGTACATCGTTTTGCATTACGTTGATAAGGCGTTGATTGTTCTGTCCAATTTCCTCAACTGCCCTCAGTTGCTGGACAACGCTTGATACTTTTTCTATTGCCTCTTTTGCATCTTTCAGGAATTTTACAGACTTAATCATCTGGGCTGTCTGCTTTCCAGATTCTATGAGTTGTTTTACCAAGCTGATAAAATTGGTATTATCATAAGTGGGCATTCCTTGGGCAGTCGCATTACCCGACATAAACAAAGTCAGGGCTACTGTCATTACTAAAATTTTGATTTTTGTCTTCATAATATTATGTTTTAGATGTGAATTGAATTATTGCTTTTTGCATATCGTGATACTTTTCATAGAGCTTCATAATTTCCTCATTTTCTTGCCCATCGGTCAAGTAAGCGGCATACACTTCCTTAGGAACTTCAAGCCGGAAGATGTTACTTTCCTTTCCAATCTTAATGAACATTTCGGTGTACTTGCGCGGACCGGAAAGGTTGTTTTTGATGGATTTTAATTGGTTTAAATCGTGGCTAGATAGGTTGAGCCTTTTGACCAGTTCGTCATAGCCTTTTTCATTGTTCAGACTATAAATGACCTGCGTATTTTCGAGAATACTTGCGGAAGTCGAATTGTTCGGCAGCTGGTTGATGGATTGCAGGATGATACCAATAGCACCGTTCTGTTTTCGGATAGCCTGATAATAGAATTCCACGCTTTCGAGTACATTGTCGAACTTCAGTTGCTTCGCAAACTCATCAAATAGAATAATGCCTTTTTCAGCTCTGTTTTTCCAAATAGTTCTTTGAATGGCGGACTTTATCAGTTTCAGCATCACCGACAGGATTTCCTTATTGTCCTTGACTTCATCCAGTTCAAAAACAATCAATCGCTTGTCCTCGATTTTATAGGTCTGGTCTTCGCTAACTTCAAAAAGGAAGCTATATAGACCATCGCCGACATATTCGGACATTACGTGCAAGAAGCTGGTAACGTTGAAGTAGTCGGGATGGATTTTAAGAGTGTCAAGTAGATTTTCTTGGCTCTTTTCTATAAAGCTGTAGAAACCATCTAATGAGTGATTTTCAGAAGTACTATAATAATAATGGCGCAGTATCTTTTTGACGGATACTGACTGTGCCTTGGTTACTTTTAAATCGGAAGCAAACAGTTCAAACAGGAAAACGGATAAGTCTTCCAATCGTTCGGGTGTGAGGTCATTTGTGTCACTTATGTAAAATGGATTGATGCCTAAGTTTTTTCCGCTTTCGTAGCGAAGTACCGTGTATTTTTCAGGATAGAGTTTGGCAAACTTGGTGTATGAGCCACCCAAATCAATGATGACCAAGCGAACACCACTTTCAAAATATTGGCGCAGAATATTATTTGCCAAAAAGGATTTACCTTCGCCTGTTGGCGCGAAAATAGCAAAGTTCCGTGCCTTGATGCGTTTCTTCTTTTCGTCCCAAACATCCTTTAATACGGGAATGTTATGCTCACGGTCATTAAAGATGATTCCGGTATTATCAGATTTATAGTTTGTATTGTTGATGAACAGGCAAAGTGCGTGCTTTAAATCCGTTACATACAGATCGTTGTTTGAAAAGTTGGATGAAAAGCAGCAGTAACTATTTAGAATATAGTTTTTACGTTCTTCGCCTCGTGGGTAATACGGGATGATATCCAATTCTTTGAATTCAGTTTTTATTTTGGAACCGATCTGGCTAAGGTTGACCGGGTTTTTATCCCAATAGACAATGTTCAGATGACCACGAATAATCCGCGCATTGTCATCCGCATTGATCTGGTCAAGGATGTGCTGGATTTTTCCTAATACCACTTTGTTTTGCGAACCAAAGTTGGAACTTTTGTTTAGTTCCTCGACTTTCTTATCGAGCAGCTTGCGCCACTTCTGTTTATCGTCCAGATAAAGAATTTGGTTGACAATGTGGTTTTCGTTAAGCGTAAGCCCTAAACCATCAATAAACCCTTGATGAAACACAAAATCGTCAGAAGTGAATTTCTCATTGGTCTTGCTACTTTGTACACTTTCGCCAAAGCACAGTTCGCTGTTGATGGCCAGGGCATCAAGATAGTTTTCGCCTATATTGACGTTTTTCTTTTCAAGTAAAATATCCGTATCAAAACCTTCATTGAAGCCATTAAAGTACCCATTGGTCAGTTGCTCAATCCCTTTCGCTTCAAGCGGAAAAAATTCCATTTTACGGCTATTGTTGATAAAGGAAACCGAATCACTTACCGAGCCGATAAAGCGTTGCACGGTATCATCAAGTTCCCGGATAATGCTCTTGGAAACCTTTCGGAAGGGGTTGACATATTTGGGACTGTTAAGTGCTTTGTTCTTGGTCAGGATAAAGAACAGGAAACAGCGGTGCTCCATATATTCACGCCCTTTAAAATGATCGTGGGTCGCTTTTTCCAAAAAGGTTTTATTGGGCAGTTGTTGCGAAGAATAGGATTTTTTCAAATAAATATCCTGCTTATGAACTACAGTTCCCACCGGCAACGACTTCAAAGCCTGAAACCAAGCCCCGTGCATATCCTCAAAATCCTTTTCGGACAAGGAATAGATTTCGGGCAAATTGCCTTCATAGCACAAGACCACATTGCCATTATTGGCAAAAATGATATTGTCCTGAATATCCGCTATGGGTCGGTATGCCGAAAGGTTAATCTTGTTCATAATCGATGCCGGAGTTTCTTTTGTTACTGATGATTTGTGGGAAGGCTTTTGCCATTTGGAAAAGCTGTGGATTGCCGGTTATCCGGGTCAAAGCGATATACAAGGCTGAATTGAGCAGCAATACGCCAATGATTATTCCGAAGCTGAACGAGAAGATGATGACCAGTAGCGAAGCGAGAATGGAAACCATCATTATGGCAAACAAGGATATGGGCAGTCCGAAAATGACCGCCCGCTTCCTGATGTTTTTATAGACCTCGAATTTCTTCATAAAGCTCTTCTATTAAAGCCCTCGATGAGGGTTCATTTATACTACGATTCCTATTAGGTAAGTAAAGATTCCAACTACAGCTCCCGCTATTAGCACAAATACGAGTACACGGGTAATTCCTTTTTTAAGGTCTGCATTTTCCCCAAAGAAATGTCCTGCGTTGAACAGGAAACCGATAAGGAAAATCACCCCGAGGATTATCGGAAAAATGGTTCTGATGGTGTTTGAAACATCGTCAACTGAATCTTCGATTCCGCCGATTTGTGCAAAAAGTGATGTTGAGAGCAACGAAAGAAAAGTTGCCAAGTAGATTGATTTTTTCATAATGGAACAGTTTAAATTTTTGATTCGTTTTCGTTAAGGGAAAAGTATATATATTTGTATTCAAATACTTGAAAATCAAATATTTGTGAATAAAATATTATTTGGTATTAATTGAATTCCGTTGCCATTATTTGACATCAAATTTTATGGATTTTGGAAGGTAGATTGTTGATAATCCGAAAAGTGAAAATGAAAAAAGTGCTCAAAAACGTCAGTTTTGTGATTTTGCTTCTAAAAATGTGTGTCATTTTTGGACAAGAAACGAGTGTTCAAAAACGAATAATAATTGACGTTGGACACGGAGGAAAAGATGCTGGTGCAATTGGTGTAAATGGAATCTAAGAAAAGGATGTGGTTTTGGATATTGCAAATGCCATTTTGAAGCTGAATAATGTATTGGAAGAGCCTTTGGATATTTATTTAACCAGGTATAGTGATACACTAATTTCTTTATCTGACAGAACTAAGCTGGCCAAAGCATTAAAAGCGGATTTATTTGTGTCCTTGCATTGCAATCATTCTGATAATCCGGATGCGAGAGGGATTGAGGTTTATGCTTTAAGAAAACAAGAAAAATTCTCGATGGAATTGGTATTTGCAGGCTATAAAATTGAAAGGGCACTTTGTGAAGTAATAGGTTATGAAAGTAGAGGTGTGAAGTTTGCCAACTTTCAAGTTCTGAGGGAAATGATTGGGTATTGCCCGGCCATACTTGTGGAAGCTGGATTTCTTACCAATGAAGATGAGGGAAATTATTTTTTGATACCTGAAAAAATTAAGGCAATGGCATTGGCTATTTTGATGGGAATAGATAACTATTTAAAAACCAAATTATGAAAGAGGCATTTTTAGAAGTGATAAAAAACATTCGGGAATTAGGCAAGCAATTTTTTATTGAGTTGTTTATAATATTCAAGTCTTGGCGGGCTTAATCTATTTCCTCTTATCCCCAGCCCCTTCATCAAAAGCAATCAAATTAAACAGTTCCCGCATCCGGCTACGGACACGGTTTCCATAGCGTTCTTCCAGTTCCTCGGCATTGAGGTTCGTAGTCGCGTGCGTCTTGATTTTATGTTTGGTCTGTAGGAAGAGCTCGTATCTGGATAACAGGACTTCACCCATCACATTCAGGTCCTTACCGTAGAACCTTCCGGAAGGTTCTACGCCCAGATCGTCAAAACAGAAAAACTTCGTGTTGCCATAGTCCTCGATGGTTTTAAAACCAAGATGATTAAAACTGAATGCAACATTCCGACAGGGAATCATTTCATACGGGCGTTGCAACGGTACTAAATGTCGTAAAAGTTTCATTAAACTGGTTTTACCGCACCCTACCGGGCCTGATAGTAAAATGCCTTTCTCAATATCGATGTCGAATTTTTGGCAGTTTTCCTTGTCCTTGATGAAGTAGGAACAGAGCTTTAGCAAAATATCCTTGTCCTCTTCATAAATTTTGAATTTCTTTCCAAAGAGGAGCTTTCCCTTGGCATTCAGATAAATTAGTATTCTCGGGAAATCGTAAAGCACGCATTTCCCGTCAAATTTGCCGAGCGAATATTCCACGCCGCCTTCGGTTATTTTAGAGGGGTTGTCCATAATCCTTGGTTTTAGTGGTTTTAAGGTTGTCCCGATTTTGGGACGCTCCCTTTTTGTTTGGTTTGTTTTCTTCGGTAAATAATTCGGTTCTATCCAT
Organism: Membranihabitans maritimus; assembly: GCF_021729145.1. Lineage (GTDB taxonomy): Bacteria > Bacteroidota > Bacteroidia > Chitinophagales > Saprospiraceae > Membranihabitans > Membranihabitans maritimus. Next base: position 55,350 of record NZ_JAJSLW010000020.1, read on the forward strand.
CCAATTTTTGGCTAGAGCCCGCCAATCACGTATTATTTTTCCATCGCTTGTTTTCCAATTGTTGGCTTCATAGTGCGCAAAGAATTTTTTTCCTTCATCAGCATTAAAATTTTTTTCAACAAAAAAATCTAAAACGGCCTGCCTGCCCTTTGGTTGTTTATTAATGTTTACTTGTTTGGTATTGTTTATATTAGATACCAATGCTTGTCCACTCAAGGGACGGTGCGGGTACACAGCTTGTCCGTTGGTGGGATGGTGTTGGTACACTACTGGTTCACGTATGGGATGGTACCGTTCCGCAAGCTGTTCCAATTCGGGATTGTACCGTCCCATATCCGGTTCATCACTTGTCCCGATAATGGACATCTTGATTTTGCTACCTTTGTAAGGATTGTTCGATGGAAAATAAGATAGATAGTTCCACGAGTGCAGGTCGGTAACACAGCGATGATAGGTCGATTTAGAACCTATTTTAGCCACGCGCATCAACTCTCGACGGTTCACAAAAAACTCATCGGCAAAACGGCTGCTGTTCCACTCTTGGAACAGCGCCATATACAGGCTGATATGGGTCGGGTTCAAGCGGTCATCGAAAAAGAATTTTTCAAAAGCCGCGTTGAGTAGCTTTATATAATTCATCGCTTAAGAATTTAATCCGTGCTGCACACGGTTTGCAGACATTACATTCTGGATTTCTTCGGCATCGTAATAGATGATACCGCCCACTTTCGTGTATGGCAATGTGCCATTGACACGAAGATTTTGAAGTGTTCCCGGACTGACCTGAAGCAGTTCCATTACATCGGAAGATTTCAGGTACTTTTTAAGTTTACCGGTTGCTTGTCGGGATAGGAGCTTTTTAATGTCATCGAGCAATTCCATTTTGAATTCCCGAAGATCGTCTGTGGTAATGATACTTGTTGGCATAATAGAACGGTTTTAAATGAAAAGGGCTACCGCCTCAGTCTAAACTAATTTGATAGCCCCTCGCAGGATTTGACTTTCGTTCTACAAATTTGGGATAGTTTAATGGGTTTTATTCCCAAGTTATACCCAAGTTGGGTGTTTTTATTTTCTCATTTTCAATGAGTTAAAATGGTTTTATTTGTTTGTTGTTCATTGGAAGGTCAACACTAAACAGCCATAAAAAAAATTAATTTTATTTTTTCCCAAGTCGTACCCAACTTGGGAGAAAATTTAACATTTTCAGGGTTGAATAAATTAACCGTCGGTTTCTTCCATCCTTTGTAAAAGCGCAGATTTTAGCCTATCGATAAATTTGGTCAGGTCTATCTTCCTTTCCCTGATTTCTAAAAAAGTCCTGTACACGTTACCAAGATTTAGGTCAAAAATACTTTCGCAAGCCGAAGCCATTTCTTTAATCCCGGCCGTTCCACTTTTTATGGCCCCAGAGGCTTGTAAAGCATATATCAATTCTATCAAATCTGTTTTTGAAGCAGTCCAGCTTAGCCGATCCCCGTTGGCCAAGGTATTTAATTCTCGCGATTTCCCATAAGATATATCTCTTAAATAGCTCAGTTCTTGAACATAATGGTTAACTAAAAGATCATAAGCCATAATTTTAGCGACGGCGTTATCGTGGCTTGTAGAGAATTCGGAATCGGTATAAAAATGGGAGGTATTGGAAACCAAACTGATTTTATCCTTTCCTCGCAAAAAATAAAATTCATCGAGAACCGTAGATTGCTCCCTATAATACTTTATGAAATCTATATTACGCCGGTTACTTTCTTGAAGTTTTTTTATTTCTGCGTCTATAAATTCCTGTTGGGATTTTATTGTTCCCGCAGGCCTATTTATCAAGAAATTATAGAGTTTAGCATAAAATTTTAACCGACTGTATATGTAAGGTTTATGTTCTTTAAAGAATGTTATTTCGTCCTGTTGATTACTGAACTCATTTTGCCTTACACATATTCTTAATTTCTGTAAATACTGCCTGGAAATGGAAATTCCTTGCTCAACGTTGTTAAAATCGTTAAGATTGGATTCTACAACCCCCTTCATATCCTCTTTGTAATCATCTAATATTTTATGTATTAATTTAAGCAAAACATATATGGGGCTTTAGAATTCGGTTAATTATCAGTAAGTGATCTTTGGGTATTTTCGTTGGTAGGTTTGTAAAAGCTTTTATAAAAATACAGTAATCCAATAGCGGTCAGTATGATGATGCCGGCAATAATAAATGGGTAATAAAACCCACCTGCAATAAGCCAAGTCCCTATGACCGGCCCTAAAATCTGTCCCACACTATTTGCCGATGTTTGGATAGAAATATTGCTGCCCGCATTTTCTTTTGAAAGTAAGGAAACGGCCGAAAGTAGGTTCGGGGTTACCAGAGCACCTCCTGTGGCAAATGTGATGATTAACACATAGACATAAAATTCGTTGTTGAAAAAAGGGAATGCGATCATTGAAATTCCCGAAATCAATAATCCAGCTCCGATTTGTTGCTTTGCCGTTATCAATTTTTTACCGTAGGTCGCAAATACAGGTTGTAATACCGCCATTACAACCCCACAGAGCATAAAACCAATGCCTATTTGAATACTGGTAAATGACAACTCGTCTTTTCCATAAATTGAAAAAACCGTTTCAAAGAGGGTGACTACAAACTGCATTACAAAAGAAAGCAGTAAAAGGACGATAAAGAACCTACTAAAACTAAAATTTAATTTTTGTTTTCCTGAAGCAAAATTGATTACTGGTGCTGTATTTTTAAGCCATTTAATAAGTATCATCATTACAATAAAGCCCAAAAGAGCTATCAGAAGAAATGGGATTGAAAAGCGATCCAGATGTAATATCCCTAATGAATATTTAAAATGTAGGTTGGTTTGGGATAGGAAGCTGCCTAAAACGGGTCCAAAAATAACCCCGGAACTTATAGCCACACCAGACCAAGCCATAATCTTGGTCCTATGCTTTCTAGAAGTGATATCACTAAGGTATGCATTACTGACAGGAATAACAGCCGATGTGAATATACCTCCAAGGATACGCGCTATATAGAGCATTGTAAGAGATGTTGCCAGTCCAGTAAGCAGTTGCATTACTATAAATCCAATTAATCCGACAATGATTATGGGTTTACGTCCATATTTATCGGATAACCTACCCCAGAGTATAGCGAAAAGAAGCTGAAAGAGCGGATAAATACTGGTCAATAAACCAATATGAAAGTTAATCGAATCAGTATCCAGGTTATCTCCTAAAGCAAGCCTTTCGGTATAGTATGGAAGGATTGGTAATAAAATGCCATACCCAAGCATTACCATAAATAAACTCAGCAGGATCAAAATAATCCTGCCGAGCTTTCTTTTTTTGCTCATTATTTCTTTCCAATTTTCTTTTTCAATAATTGAGCATTAATGGCCACAATAATTGTACTCAAACTCATAAGTACGGCTCCAACGGCTGGGCCTAAAACAAAACCGGTAGAATAAAGCACCCCAGCAGCTAACGGAATGGCAATAACGTTGTAGCCCGTCGCCCAAACAAGATTCTGGATCATTTTATTGTAGGTAGCCTTGCCAAACAGAATCAAGTTAGCAATATCTTGTGGATTGCTATTTACCAAAATAATATCGGCGGTTTCGGCGGCTACGTCCGTGCCAGAACCTACCGCAATACCCACATTCGCCTGGGCCAAAGCTGGGGCATCGTTCACTCCGTCGCCGGTCATTGCCACAAACTCTCCTTTACTTTCCAACTCTTTTACTATTTCCACTTTTTGATGTGGCAAAACTTCGGCGTAGTATCCATCCAATCCGAGTTTATCACTAACAGCTTTGGCAGTTCTTTCATTATCACCAGTAGCCATTAAAACTTTAATATTATTCTTTTTAAAGACCTTTATAGCTTCGGCAGATTCTGGTCTGATCTCATCGGCAAGCGCAATATATCCAGCCAATTCTCCATCAATCAGGACAAAAACAACAGTTTCTGCGGCATCGCTATAAGCATCCTCGGGAATAATTATTTTTTCATCTCTTAAATAGCCCGGACTTACAACTTTTATTTGTTTCCCCTCTACGTTGGCTTCAACCCCTTTACCGGTAATTGCGTTGAAGTTTTCTGGATTTGGAATAGCAACTTTGCCTTCTTTTACTTTTTTAATTATTCCAACGGCAATAGGGTGTTCCGAGCTTTGCTCCAAAGCACTCGCAAATCGTAATATTTCCTCTTTCGAAAATTTTTCATCTACAGATTCAATGCGGGTAACCCCAAAGTCCCCTTTTGTAAGCGTTCCCGTTTTATCAAAAAGCAGAACTGAAATTTTGCGGGATTCTTCAAAGGCTGTCCTATTACGAATCAACAATCCGTTCTGTGCAGATACAGCAGTAGAAATAGCGACTACTAATGGGATGGCAAGGCCTAAGGCGTGGGGACAGGCGATAATCATTACCGTTACCATACGCTCCAAAGCATACACAAAAGGGAAGCCTAAAATCAGCCAAACCGCCAATGTACCAAATCCAATTCCCAATGCGATATAGGTAAGCCATTTTGCAGCCCTATCCGAGAGGTTTTGCATTTTTGATTTGGACTTTTGTGCTTCTTCAACCATTGTGATGACCTTGTTGAGATAGCTGTCCTTTCTTGTATGCTCTACTTTTACCTTTAAACTGCCATTACCATTTACCGAACCTCCAATTACTTTATCTTTTTCTTCTTTTTTTACTGGTTTAGATTCTCCGGTAAGCATAGATTCATTTAGATAACTGGAACCTTCTGTGATGATACCATCAGCAGGAACTTTTTCACCAGGCTTAACCAAAATTATATCGTCTTTTAATAAATCTTCCAATTGAATATCTTCAACGGTATCACCTTTTACACGATGTGCTTCGGCTGGCATCATACTTACCAAAAGCTGTAGGGCTTTTGAAGCTCCCAAGACGCTTTTCATCTCTATCCAGTGTCCTACTAACATAATTGCGATAAGAGTAGCCAGTTCCCAGAAAAAATCAACTCCTTCTAAACCGAACACCGTTGCCGAACTATAAAAGTAAGCCACAGTAATGGCCATAGAAATAAGGGTCATCATTCCCGGTGCACCTTTTTTAACTTCGGACCAAAATCCGGTAATAAATGGCCAGCCGCCATAGAAATACACTACAGAAGAAAGGCCAAATAATATATATTGGTTTCCGGGAAGCAGGAACTCATACCCAATAAACCCTTGGATCATCGGGGAGATGATGAGGATGGGAATGGTCAAGATTAAGGTTACCCAAAACCGTTTCCTGAAATCGGCAATCATCATTTTATGATGGTCGTGGCCGTGTTCTCCGTGCCCTGGATTATGACCTGAATGGCCACTATGACCCGAATGGTCACTTTCATCCATTGCTTTGTTATGGCCGTGTTTTGTTTTTTCGACTAGGTTATCCTCTATTTCAGCTTCTTTTTTTGATGCCTCGTTCTTTGCAGGATCATTCCCTTTGCCATTATGTTCGTGATGATGATGTTCGTGATTTTCCATAATTTTTGTTTTTGTTGATTTTTATCGTAATTTTTTTCTCATAGCTTCCGAAATGTTTTCGGCATAGACGCCATAGGCATCTACCAAAAGTCCTTTAATTCCATCTTTGGAAGATATAGCATATAAAATGCTATTATCGTCGGTACTGCTCATTCCTTCAAAGCGATAGGTTTTATCTACTTTAAAATCTTCAGGCCGGATTTCAATTTTCAAAGAAGGACATTCCAAGCATTCAGGCTTCAAATTGAAATCGTAGGGATAATCGTTTGCCTGTAAATCGTTTATGGCTTCTGAAAGTGTATCGTAATTTTTCATCTGTCTTTATTTATAGTTTATTGTAAAATAGCTGTTATCTGCTTCTGAAAATTTCTGAAAAGTCAATAATCCTTTTTCATTTAATTTTTCAATAACAGTATAATTGAATTGCTTGATGCGAATACCCCAGGCATAGGCCTTAATATTTATTTTTGATTTAATAGTGTTTTTGCCAGCTTCTAATTTTCGGTCGTAAATTTTTATGATGCTTTTTGAACCGAAAAAATCCAGCAGTCCTGAATCAAAAGTCATTTCCAATTCTATATCTTCAAGGTTGTCCAAATCGTAGAGCTCTTTAAAATTTTCGGATGTGGTGTTGATTTCGGTTTCCTTTGATTTTGGGTTGGAAAATGGAAATGCCATTACCATTACACTGGCTTCGTTTGGTTTACAGCGATAGGTTGTTGTATATTTATCGGTAGATTTTTTGTCTTTGTCAAATAATTCTGTGATTACCTCAATTTCAAAATATCCATTTTCCTTTATCATTTTACCGGCTTCAAAAGTCTGTTTGTTGAGAAAAGTATCTTCTTTATCAAAATTTTCGCGAACCACAAATCTGCCTGAAATCTGCCCAATAAGCATTTCAGTTTGTCCAGTCATTGTGATGCTGAATAAAATAAATAGTACTATGAAACTTTGCTTTCTCATATATGGTGCATTAATTTTTTTACCTCTTTTGCCATAATATCACTTAAATCTATTCCATTTGAAGAGTGTGGGATGGTATTGCAAGTCACTATTTTTTCTACTCCAGAATCCAATAAATCTTGATAGGCATTTCCTGAAAAAACGGCGTGAATGCCGACGCAAATAGGCGGTTTCATTCCTGCCTTTTTAAGATGTTGTACGGTTTCAATCATTGTTCGGGCTGTGGAAATAATGTCATCTACCAAAATGGGTGTAGCATCTTTATATATATCCACATCGGGAACAGAGACTTCTACATCACGGTCACCGTGACGCACCTTTTGTAATACCGTAAATGGTGCTCCTGCATTTTTGGCGACTTCTGAAACCCATTGTTCACTTTCAGAATCGGGACCGATAAGTACTGGGTTTTCGATATTTTCTTTAATCCATTCTGAAATCGCGTCGGCAGCGTGAATCACTTTATTTGGAATTTGATACACTTCCCCCAACGAACTAATTCTGTGCAAGTGAGGGTCAACCGTAGTAATACTATCGGCAAAACCTGAAATCAATTTTCCGAAAAAACCAGAAGTTACTCCTTCACCTTCATTAAATACTTTGTCCTGCCGCATATACGCCAAATAGGGTGCTACCAAACAGGTACACATAGCTCCTAATGATTTGGCTGTGTGGCTTAAAAAATATAGTGGCAACAGTTTTTCGTCCGGTTCGTGCAAGGTGCATACCAGTACCACACATTTATCTTTAACATCAGACAATATGCGCGTGTATGATTCCCCGTCAGGGAATTTCCTTAATGTGGCCTGACCCACTTCAGCATCCATTTTTGTAGCCATTAGTTCTGTGAGTTCTTCATTTCCGGGAAGACTGAATAATATTGTTTTCATAGTTTTTTAAATTATAGTTATGATGTCGTTATGGTTGTTTTTATATTCCAAAGCATAGTTAAGTTCGCCTTTGGATTCAGCATATATGGTATATAACAATTGGTCTATTTCGATTTTTTCATTTAAATGCACATTTAGAAGAATCCCTGCCGATTTAGATTGTGGTGCTCCAGAAAGCTTGGCAAGTTTTGCGATTTTTCGGTTATCAATTCGTTGCAAAACGCCTGACTTTTCAGCTTTAACTTCAATTTTATAAGGTGCTAAAACTGGTTTTGAAAATTGACCTTGCGCCTTACAAATAGCTATGAATTTTTCATATGCTTTTCCAGATTTGAGAATTTCACGTGCGGTTTCCAGTCCCTTTCCTTTTTCTACTTTTCCAGAAAGTTCTATCAGTTCAGTAGCTAAAAGCAATGCTCTTTCTATTAAGTCTTTAGGTGCATCTTCCTCATTTTTCAAAACTTTTAATATATCTATGGCTTCTAATGTTGGACCGATACCCCTTCCAACAGGCTGCGTGCCATCCGTAACTACAACTTTCACATTCAACCCAACAGCAGTTCCAACAGTTTCCATATGATTTTTTAGTTTTTCTGCCATTTCGGTACTGCGAACCTTGGCGGTTTCTCCCACGGGAATATCTATGACCACGTGCGTAGAACCAGCTGCTGCCTTTTTAGAGAGTACTGAAGCAATGAGCTGACCTTCGCTATCGATATCCAAAGCTTTTTCAATTTTAATGAGCACATCATCGGCAGGACTTAACTGCGCCGTGCCTCCCCAAACAAAACATCCGCCTTCTTTTTCTACTACGGTCTTTATTTCCTCGGAAGAGAGCGTAACATTGGTTAGTACTTCCATTGTATCTGCTGTGCCTGCTGGCGAAGTGATTGCCCGTGAGGATGTTTTTGGCATAGTAAGACCATACGCGGCAACAATGGCAACGACCAATGGTGTTGTCCTATTGCCAGGCAATCCGCCAATACAATGTTTGTCGACCACGATATCCTTGTTCCAGTTCAGTTGCTTTCCGGAAGTAATCATTGCTTTCGTTAGGTCGGATATTTCGTCAATATCCATTCGGTCGCCAGCACAGGCAGTAATAAATGCCGAAAGATGGATGTTGGAATAATCGCCTTCAACGATATCGGTTATGATTTCATTAAATGCTGAATAATCCAGTTTTTGATTATAAATTTTCGCCCTGACGTGGCTTAAGGATTCTATAGGTTCTAAATGGGAAACATATAATGTATCGTTTGGGGAAACATTCAGTTTTTTCGCAGCAGCATCTGATAGTCCGATTTCATTGGGCAACAGGATATCAGAATTCAAAACATTAAGACTTGCCACGATTGATGTACTTGCGTTGGATATTCTTATTCGGGTAAGTGCCTCAAACCCTTCTGAAATACAAACGTGGCAATCTTCGCGCATATACACTACATTCTCGTTTTGGGTATAGATGCCGAGGTGTTTGTATTTTAATATGTTTGAGTGTGTGTCCATATTTTTTTGATTGTTGTGATTTATTCTATTTCTTCGATGGTGTATAATTGCGGAATTTCAGCATCCCACCCATAAGTTTCCTTGATGCCTTTTTGCAATGCTTCTGCACTCTCTTTTTCACCGTGTACAATGAAAATACGTTCGGGTTTGTTTTTTACCTTATCCATCCAGTCCATAAGTTCTGCGTGGTCTGCGTGTGCTGAGAGCCCTTCAATTTCTACAACTTCCATATCAAAGGGCACCCATTTTCCATACACTTTAAGTTCTTTATCGCCTTCCAATAATTTTCTGCCTCGCGTACCTTCAGCTTGATAACCCACAAAAAGCAAGGCGTTGTTGGGGTTTTGTGCTTGGGTTTCAAGGTAGTTTAGCATTCTTCCTCCTGTTAGCATTCCGCTTCCTGCAATCACGATTTTTGGTTTGTTATCTGTTCTTATTTCCATTGTTTCACGATAACTGCTTACGACCGTAAAGTGAGAACACATTTCGTCACATTCGTTATCTTCCAACCTGTGCCAATCCCTTGTGCGATGAAACAATTCTAATACACTTGCTCCCATTGGGCTGTCCATTATCATTTGTATTTTTGGGATTTTCTTCTCTTTCAATAATTTCCAAAAAATCAGCATCATCAGCTGGGCACGTTCTACTGAAAAACTTGGAACAAATAAGCTGCCACCTCGATTGATAGTGTCATTAACCAATTTTTCTATCTGTGGAAGTGCTTCTACTTCATCAGGATGAAATCTTCCTCCGTAGGTGGATTCAATAAATAATACATCTGCCTTTTTTGGCTTTAATGGCGGAAACAGTAATAAATCGTTTGTTCTGCCTATATCGCCAGAAAACACAAAACGTTTCCTGTGTACATCCAACTCAATGTAAGTTGCTCCCAGAATGTGTCCATTATATTGAAATCGAGCCCTTATGCCATTAAACAATGGAATCCATTGTGATTGCGGAATTCCTTTAAAATGAGGGATAGTTTTTTCTACATCCTTTAGGTCGTACAATGGTTCAGCAGGATTATGTTTGGAATAGCCTTCTTTATTGGCACGTTCTGCTTCTTGTTCCTGAATTTTTGCACTATCATTCAAAATGATTTTTGCAATGTCCAAAGTAGGATTGGTGCCGTATATTGGTCCATTGAACCCCTTCTTGACCAATCTTGGTAAATACCCTGTGTGGTCTAAATGGCCGTGGGTAAGAAGCACCGTATCAATTTCTGAAACTTCCACGGGTGGATACTCCCAGTTTTTAAGGCGCAATTCTTTTAACCCTTGAAAAAGTCCGCAGTCTATGAGTATCTTTTTATCTCCTGTGTCCACTAAATATTTTGAGCCGGTTACCGTACCTGCTGCACCTAAAAAGTGAATATTTATTTTATTGTTATCCATCTTTATAGTATTTATTTAGAGTCCACCACAGCAAGAAGGTGTATTTCCTTTATCTTGTTTTGATTTGCTCAATTCCACTATTTCTTTATATAGATTACGAGAATCCTCTTTAATAAAAAGAGCCAATTTCTTTACTGATTTAGGTTCAAAGTGAACCATTTCCAATAATATCTCAAGGGCTTCTTCAAGTAGTTTAGAGTCATCTTCCAATGCTTGGTAAAATGGCTCTAAATCTATACTGTCCTTTTCTTTCAGTTCATCTGTTTTCATTTGTTCTATTTTTAAATTAAAAATGTATGTAGTGCTTTATTGAATTCTACATAGTTCTCTTGAATCTTCGAGAATCTTTTTGTGCCTTGACTTTGGCACTCCTACTTGTTCTAAAACTTTTGGGTTTTCGTGAAGCTCTTTGCAGAGCACAAGACCTCTATCCAATAATTTCGTTTTTTCGGCCTTAGTAAGCGTTGTTATTGCTGTTAATGGATGTAACCCCGACTTATCTATTCTGTCTTTTAACCCGTTATCCATTGGGTAATCCCAACTTGTCAATAATAGCCCAACGCATTTACCATATTGTACCGCATCACTTGTAAATCGTGTATTGGTATAGACGCCTCCTTTGTGAAGTTTAGTTTCGTGACCTTTTTGGCGTTCCCAATTTTTTTCTACATCTAAAAATCTTGAATTGATGTATAATGGAATCTTCACGTTGCAAACTCGTCCTTGATCGCTATGGTATTTGCATTCAATCATATAATGATTATTGTCTTTTTGCGCTATCACATCTATTTCGTGCTGCACACAATTGCCCTGCACAATCACACCAACTTGTGTTGAAAACCCTTCGTGCGTTAATAGTTTGCCTACGAATCTTTCAAATGGAAAACCGGTTGGACCCAGTTCCATCAAAGCTTTTTTGAGCTTGTACTTTGAAGCACTTACCCTGGATTTAGCCTTTAGCATTTTAAAGGCCATTTGATAGATCCTTTTGGTGGTCATTCCTTCTTCAATCTGCTCTTGCACCTTCCGGGCTATATCCTGAATGATATCCTCATCTGCCCGTGAACGCCGCAGGGAATTGATGAGTTTGTTTATATCAAAAGCTTCGTACTCACCGGAATATTTTTTTATCAGAACTGATTTATTCATCCTTACACTTTAATAGTCATTACTGGTAATTCGGAATGATTGGTTATACCCTCGGCGATACTCTTAGAGAACAGGCTTAAAAAACCTGTACGGCCGTGGGTACACATTGCAATCAAATCTGCATCTCTATACTTTAAAAAATTATTTATACCTGTTTCTACGTCAGGTTCGTTATATACATTCATTGAATACTTTTCTAAATGGGGGAATTTTTTCAGGAATTCCTTAATGGGATTTAACCCCTGCTCAATACTATTAAAATCAGTCTCAGTATTGATCCTCAATAAATGGATATGTGCACCGCATTTTTCAGCAATCGAAATAACCTGCTTAAAGCTTTCACTCACATCTTCCGAAAAATCTGAAACAAAAACGACATCTTTAAAAGGAAAGGATATTTCTTCGTTCTTGACCACAATTACCGGTACATCTGCTTTTCTCACAATCTTCTCAACGTTGCTTCCCAATAATTCACGAACGCTGCCGCGGGTACCACTGCTTCCAGTAACTATAAAATCGTGATGGAAATGGCCGGAATGTCTTAGAATGTTGGCCTGACCGCCATCAAATTCCAGAAAGGTCCTGCATTCAAGGTTTTGTTGTTCTGCTTTTTTCTCCAATTCTCTCAGGTTAGCTTTTGCACTGCCTATTTGTTTTACTGTTTCCGGATACTGCTTTTCCTTTTGTTTATCTAACTTTACCCATTCCACGGGAGTTTTTATCAAATGAAAAAAATGGATTTCGGAATTATAAAGCTTCGCCATTTTAATTCCGAGTTCTGCTGCCTTGTTGCAGTTTTCTGAAAAGTCTGTAGGTACGAGTATGTTTTTCATAGTTTATTGATTTTTTTAGTTTGTATTTTATTGTGCGGTATAACCGCCGTCGATTACCAATTCAGAACCTGTCATAAATTTAGATTCATCCGAAGCCAGATACACCACTCCATAACCTATATCATCTGGCTCTCCCATATGTCCAACAGGGTGCAAACTTTCCAATTGCTTTTTTCCTTCTTCTAAATTACCTTGGGCTTTAAGGAAATTTTCTACCATTGGTGTCCATATATAAGCTGGATGAATGGAATTGACACGGATGCCATAACCTTCTTTTGCGCAATGAAGTGCAGCGGATTTGGTAAACAAGGTCACACCGCCCTTGCTCGCATTATAGGCCGGTAGATTGGGGTCGCCAACAAGGCCTTCTATGGAAGAAAAGTTAATGATTGAACCACCTTCCCCGGTCTCCTTCATAGCTTTGATCCCATATTGGGTGCCGAGAAAACTGCCATCTAGGTTGATATTTAGAAGATTTTTCCAATCTGCAAGGGTGACCTCTTCCACAGTTCCTCCAACTCCTATACCGGCTGAATTTGCCAGAATATGGAGTTTCCCAAATGTTTTGAGTGTAGTATCCATAACCATTTCCCACTGATCTTCTTCCGACACGTCCTGTTTTATGAATATGGCTTCACCACCGTCGTCCTTGATTTGTTGAACTACTACATTTCCGTTTTCTTCGTCCAAATCTGTTATCACTATTTTTGCTCCTTCACGTGCTAACAAAATAGCACTTGATTTTCCGAGGCCAGAGGCACCTCCCGTGACAATGGCTATTTTATTTTTTACTCGATCCATAATTTTAAGATTTAAGTGTTTATAAGAGTTTTGTTTTTTACTTACCAAATAATTCTAAAAGTTTCTGTAATTCATCATTTACTTGATGTTGCTTAACTACCTCTTCAAAAGGTGTTAGGTATAATTCATTATTTAACAATCCGACCATTTTGTTTTTATTTCCGTTTAATAGTTGCTCTACTGCTGCTACTCCAAACCTAATACCAAGCATTCTATCTAAAGCAGACGGATTACCACCACGTTGAACGTGTCCTAATCTAGTAATGCGTAAATCGACACTTGAATTGACTTCATTAATTTTAGATGCGAGAAGTTCAGCACCTATTTCATCCCCTTCTGAGACCACGATAAGAAAAGCATCTTCGCTATCGTAACTTTTAACCTTATTCAAAAGATAAATAAAGTCCCTGCCGCTTTCGGGAATTAAAATAGCATCAGCACCAACGACCAATCCTGAATGAATAGCGATGTAGCCGGAATCCCTCCCCATCAATTCTATAACGAACACCCGATTATGCGATTCGGCGGTATCTCGTATCTTATCTATATTTTCAATAGCGGTATTTACTGCGGAATCAAAACCAAGGGTATAATCAGTCCCAGAAATATCGTTATCTATTGTTCCAGGAATACCTATAAATGGGATGTCACATATTTCTGAAAAAGCCAATAGCCCCCTAAAAGTACCATCGCCACCTATGGCGATCAAAGCATCTATATTATTTATTTTTAAGGTTTGTAGTGCCTTTTTTCTGCCTTCCAGTTCCATAAAACGTTTGCTCCGGGCAGTTTTAAGGATGGTGCCGCCTTTGTGTACCAATTTCTGTAATTGATGTGTTTCTAAGGACATAAAATCACCATCAATCAATCCTTCGTAACCTTTTCTAATTCCGGTAGCTTTTATGCCATTTGCTTCTGCTGCTTTTGCAATTGCGTATAATACAGCATTCATTCCCGGGCTATCGCCTCCAGATGTAAATACTCCAATATGTTTTATGGATTGATTCATTTTTATATTTCTATGTGCAATAGTTTACGCTATTGTAATTTCATCATTCAGATATACTTTCTGAACGGATTGTAATATTTCCACTCCTTCGCCAAAAGGCTTTTGAAATGCTTTTCTTCCCATTATCAATCCAGAGCCACCAGCTCTTTTATTGATTACCGCAGTAGCTATAGCATCAACTAAATCTGACTTTCCTTTAGAACCACCGCCAGAATTTATCAGCCCTATTTTACCCATATAACAATTTGCTACCTGTAATCGACAAAGGTCAATGGGATGGTCTGTCGTCAACGTTTTATACATTTCATCATCATATTTTCCAAATCCTATTTCTTTAAACCCGAAATTATTGGTTGGCAATTTTTGTTTAATGACATCTGCCTGAATGGTTACCCCTATATGGTTGGCCTGCCCGGTTAAATCGGCAGCGGCGTGGTAATCTTTATCTTTGGTTTTAAAAGCTTCATTGCGGGTATAACACCATAGTATAGTAGCCATTCCAAGATTATGCGCTTCGGAAAAAGCTTCGGCTATTTCCTTTAATTGCCGGTCACTTTCTTCGGAACCAAAATAGATGGTAGCACCCACGGCAATTGCTCCCATATCCCACGCAGATTTTACTTTTCCAAATAGCGTTTGGTCGTATTTGTTGGGATAAGTGAGCAACTCGTTGTGGTTGATCTTTACGATAAAGGGGATTTTATGGGCGTATTTTCGGGCATTCAATCCCAAAACCCCAAAGGTAGAAGCCACACCATTACAGCCGGCTTCCATCGCCAGTTTTATAATATTCTCTGGGTCAAAATAATCAGGATTTTTATAGAATGAAAAAGCTGCGCTATGCTCAATGCCTTGGTCTACAGGAAGGATGCTCAGGTAGCCTGTGCCACCAAGATTTCCGTGATTATACAATTGTGAAAGACTTCGCAGTACCTGTGGATTTCTGTTGCTTTGGGTAAACACCTTATCCAGGCTTGCTTTACTAGGGGTTTGCAGTTCATCCTTGGTTATTTTTTCACAAACGTGTTCTAAATAGAAGTCTGCTTTTTCTCCTAAAAGTTCTATTATGTTTTTGTTTGTTTTCATCTCGATAGTGTTTAATGAATTCCTAAACTTTCATTTGTTTTGGCGATGGATTTTGCTCCATCTGTTTCAATTCCAGTTAATGCTCTAATAGCATCAATCGTTTCAGGGATGACAATGGCTTGGTTATCGACCACGTAGGCATAAAAAAGTTCATCGCCCTGTACCTTCAGCATATCTTCCCAAAGGGCTACTTCGTACATATCGCCCCAAGGTCTTCCCATATCCAAGAACATTTCCTTAATGGTATTGTTTGAAACCAGACCTTGATCATATTGAATTAGCTTGATACGACTAGAGGTTTTAAAAGCATCAAGCACTTCTTCTTTTGAGGCTTGTTTTTTTAACTTCACGTTCCAATAATGCATATGGCTTAATGTTTCCGGTACTTTTACCGCGGAAGTAATAACATTCAAATCAGGATCTACGCTTTTAGCGTCAGGACCTTGATGGCTTGGGATATCTCTTTCGGGAACCATTGTGTTCATTATACCACCTAGATGACTTTCCCAAGGATCTGTAGCTCTTCTTAAAAGTGTACCTCGGGCATAATCCAATAAATCGACTCTTTTTAAAGCGGTCAATGTTCTTAAAATAGAAGTGGTATTGCAGGAAACAACTCTTGTAGCGTTTATGTTGAGAGCAGACTCATAATTATTTTCTGCACTAAAGGAATGGCCTGTTGTTTCGTGTTTTTCGCCACCGTGTAGAATAAATTTGATGTTCTGCTTCTTATAGACTGCTACATTTTTTGCTGCAATTTTTTTAGGGGTACAATCCACAACGAGGTCAGACTTCTTTAAAAGTTCCTGCATATCGCCTTTTACTGAAATATCTTCGGATTTCATTTCGTATTCGGCTTCTTGAGTTGCTGCATAAATTTCGTATTCCTTTCTTACCGCATTTTGAATACGCCAATTGCTAATGATGTCGCACACTCCCGAAAGCTTCATATCGTTTTGTAAGTTGATGGCATCTGCCACCCTTTTTCCAATGACTCCGTATCCTATAACTGCTATATTTTTCATATAATTTGATTTTTATTAATTATGTTTTATTGTTTGTAGTTTCCATTCCCATATGCATATTTCCTTCATCGTCTGTATGTGAAATCATAAAAAGGCGTTCCGCAACAATGATTAGAACAATCCCAATTGCTGCAACGATAAGCACCAATGGATCATTCAGATATTTTATATAAAGAAAGGCCGTGAGTACTGCGACATCCAGTATAATGGCGACCAAGGGGATAATTGGTTTAAAATCAACTTCTTTTTTAAGGTGCCTTACAAGCCCCCAATGAATAGCAATATCCATAATGAGGTAGAAAATAGCGCCGATAGAAGCGATTCTTGTTAAATCAAATAGGACAGTTAGTAAAATAGCGAGTGAAACCGTGAATATGAGCGCAGGATTTTTAAAGTTCCCCATCCTTTTTAAAGACGGTACCTGTTTCATATTGCTGAGCATCGCTAACAAGCGTGATGATGAGAAAACACTAGCAATGACCCCAGATACTGTGGCAATTATGGCAATGCCAATGGTAATCCAGGATCCCCATTCGCCAAAAATAGGTCTTGCTGCAGCCGCAAGGGCATAATCTTTTGCCGCAATAACCTCAGGGATGCTTAAACCTCCGGCCACGGCCAAAGCCAGTGCTACGTAGATAAGTGTACAAATAAGAATAGAAATAATAATGGACCGTCCCAGATTCTTATGCGGGTTTTTAATATCCCCGCCTTGATTGGTAATAGTAGTAAAACCCTTATAAGCAAGTATAGACAAGGCCAAAGCAGCCACAAAGGCGAATCCTTGCGGTAATGTTTCGGTATTTTGAGGGATATAGTTTCCGGTAATATCTGAAAAACCTGAAACTATAAGTCCGGCAATAGCCAATAATGCAATTCCCACAACCTTAATTATCGCCGTGAAGGTTGCAGTTGCACCTATAACTTTGTTGCCCAAAACATTCACTATATAAGCCGTCACTAGCAATACTATACCCAGTATTGACGCATAACCGGCAAAATCTTCGGGGAACAACCGAAGGGTATAAGCTCCAAAGGTACCTGCAACAAGGCTTTCTGAAATTACCATAGAAACATACATCAGTAAAGAAAAAACACCAGTTGTGGTTCCCGGGCCATAAGACTTATCCAGAAACTTGACTACACCTCCAGAGGATGGAAAAGCGTTTGAAAACTTTACATAAGAGTACGAACTAAAACCCACCACAATGGCTCCCGCTATAAATGCTATGGGGAATAAATCACCTACCAGTTCGGCTATCTGTCCCATAAGGACAAATATACCTGCACCGATCATCACACCGGTGCCGAGGGATATAGATCCAATTAAAGATAGTTTTTGAATATTTGTTGTATTAACTTTCATATTGGCCTGATTCTTTTGTTTGGGATGACGTGGGTTTAAAATTTCTAATAATCAGGCGGTTGCTCTTTTCATAGGTGAAATAGCTTACCGCCCAATTAAAGCCAACCATCAATTTATTTCTAAACCCACTTATGGACATAAGGTGTACGATAGACCATAGCAACCAGGCGAAATAGCCAGCAAACTTCATTTTCCCCAAGTCGGCTACTGCTTTACGTTTTCCTACGGTTGCCAAAGAACCCTTATCTTTATATTCGAAAGGTTTTGGGGACTCGTTCTTAATGATTTTTAATAGTGAATTACCCAACCATTTACCTTGCTGAATAGCTGTCTGGGCTACTTGTGGATGCCCTTTCGGTGTTTTTTTTGAAATTACAGCTGCAATGTCGCCAATGGCAAATATATTTTTGGAACCTTCAACCATTAGAAATGAACCAGTTTTTATACGGTTGCCTTTGACCACGTGTTTTTTATCAATGCCTTTTGGAAATTGTCCTTTTACTCCAGCCGTCCAGATTAGATTCTTGGCTAAAATGGTCTTGCCACTTTTGGTAGTGACTTCATTGCCATCATAATTGCTTACAGCTTCATTTAATAATACCTTTACATTCAAATCTTCTAAATATTTGAGGGTTTTCGATGATGCCTTGTCTGACATCGTGCTTAACAAATCATCAATGGCTTCTATTAAATAAATATTCATAATGGAAGAAGGGTACTCAGGGTAATCCTTCGGTAGGATGTATTTACAGAATTCAGCCAATGCTCCGGCCATCTCCACACCAGCAGGACCACCACCTACAATTACAAAATTTGTTAAGGCATCCCGCTCATCATCATCACAGGTAATGGCAGCCTGTTCCAAATTTTGCAACATCATATGGCGAATGTTCAGGGAATCGCGAATATCCTTCATCCCCAAACTATTTTTGGCCACAGAATCCATCCCAAAGAAATTGGTGGTTGTACCAGTAGCCAACACCAAATAATCATAAGAAACACTTCCTTTATTGGTCATTATAGTATTTGAATCAGCTTGAATTTCCTCAACTTCAGCCAAACGAAAGAAAACATTTTTATAGCCATTGATTTGTTTTCTGAATGGAAATACAATACTATCTGGCTCCAAGGCACTCGTTGCCACTTGATACAATAAAGGCTGAAACTGATGGAAGTTATTTTTATCGAGCAAAACCACTTGAACCTCTTGGTGTTTCAGTTTCTCAACCAATGCCAAACCTGCAAACCCACCACCAATGATAACTATACGCGGTAAGTCGGAATCTGGAAGGCAGATTTCATCTGTTATCTTGCAAGCAGTTTCTGTTATTTTATTATTTGAGTGGTTGACATTCATATTTAATTTTTATATCATTGGAATTAGCCATAGTTTATTTTGCGTCTTTGTCTTTTACAATCATTACTGAACATTTGGCGTGCGTTGCTAAATATCGTGAAACAGAACCCAATAAAAGACGTGAAAATGCTCCTTGCCCTTGCGAACCCACTACAATTAAATCGGCATCAAAAGATTCCGCTTTTTCTAAAATTTCTTTTTTAGGAAGACCGCTGACAACATTTGTTGTTATACGAAGTGAGCTATTTTTTTCTTTCAATACTTTACCAGCTTCGGAAACAATCTTTTTCCCTATTTTTTCAGCGTTTGATAAAAACTCTTTGTAGTAAGAATTAATAGAACTTGTGGATGTAATTAATGATGGTGTTGATATCGCAGGATGTTCATACACGTTTATAATGCAGATCTCACTTTCATTTTGTAAGGGTAATTTTGCAAGTTCTTTTACCGCTAGTTTACTAAAATCAGAACCATCTATGGCTAACACTATTTTCATAACTTGAATTTTTATGAATAAAGATTTCCTATCCTTTATTCTTATTTATAAATGATTGGGCATCTACTATGGAAGCAAAATAAAAAACACTTCCGCTACTTTTATCTTGAACAATAATTGCTGAAGCTTTATCAACTTTTGTATCATTTAGTGGATTACTCCCGAAGCGAACATCATCTAGATTTTTCTGCAACTTTTCAACACAAATTTCACAACAACCATAGTAGATAGTTCCATTGACGTCAATAGGTATTTGTGACACACCCATAAATCGGTCATTGACCATACAGACTTTTTCGTTGGGAACGATTTCATAATTTTGGGCTGATATAATGGCCTCATTTGCTGTTTGGGATGTTTCAACAGTTGGCTGTGTTACGCTTTCTGCAACATCTTTTTTCTTGCCAGAACAGGATAGAAGTACTGCTGAAAGCAGTAGAAGGAACAATATAGCGATGGATACCTGGCATATCTTTCTTACTGGGTTCTTAATGGCTACAACTTGGATAGCATTGTTTTTTTGATTTGATTGTATTCGTTTCATAGTGTTAATCTTTAAGTGGAATAATTATTTCAGTTTGAATGAGTTTTCGCCAATAGATATGTTCATACAATCCAGACCAATACATCCCAAAAGTGAAGGCGAACATTAATTCTTCAATTGGAATTCCTAGAACAAGAATATGGGTCAGGTTGTCCAGATTCCAGTACAGCTCCACATATTGCGGATAAAACGGAAGGATGCTTCCGAAATAAATGAAGTACAGTATGGTAAACAAGATTCCTCCAACCCATATCTTTCCTTTTAAATCTGGGCGACAGTACAATGTTGCCAAACCACCAAAAAACATTGCAATGATGCCACAATAGATGTGGTTAAGCGTGGTGAAAAGACTAAATATGACGAATACAATGGCTGGAACAAAAAGTATATAAATATGTAGCTTATGTCTTTGGTGGCTCCGTTCGGTATGAGGCATATCTATATAGCCTTTTTTGAATATCAGATTATACAATACCGTCCCTATTCCGCCAATGGCAAAAGAGAAGATAAGGCTCTCAATATCAAAACCTGTTCTTTCCGCTAAATGGAATAAGGAAGGTGGCATCCAATATTCTGGTACAAATAATGGTTCTGTTAAACCAAAGGGCATCGTAATAAGGCTCATTTTAAGCATTTCTTTTCTATTTCCCTTTTTTGAAAAAAAAATAACAGCCCAAAGTGCAAGGATAATGAGAGACCATATAAACCAGACATATTGCATAAATTTTATTTTACTCTCTTATTTTTTGACTTTTATTTGCGCATTATAAAAAGCCGCAATACAGGCACCTATTAGCCATCCTAAAATGAATATCTGTACTATTCCCAAACCAGCTTCCCATAGTGGCACATCCATCCTGATAATGCTTGTGGTATCTAAACCGTGCAATAGGCTGTTGAAAAAATCGATAGTGGCTTCTCGACCTGCTGTTGACATAACTATCATACAGCCTAAGTAAATTAGTGCCCCCGTAAGACCGAAAGCAAATCCGAGTTTTTTTACGTTTAATCGATACATAATTTTAAAGTTTTGAGTTAGTTGTCTGATTTTAATATCTTTTTTGATTCCTCAAATTCTTCCTTGGATATTTCGCCTTTTGCAAAGCGGTTTTTAAGAATATCCAGTGGGCTGTCCTTCTTTGTTTTTTGATAAGGGATATCTGCTGGGATAAAGAATATCCAAGCCAATAAAATAATCCATATAATCCACCATATTAGGTGCATACCTCCAAAATGTCCTTCGTAAAAATGCATAATTTTTGGTTTTAAGTTGTTGTTAATTTAATTCTGTAATTGTATAACCATTGAGCCCATCAAGTTGCTTTTGTAATTCGGCAACAGAAAGTGCTTCATTCATCGTGATAAGTGCAGCACCTTTTGGTGCCAAAAAGATCTCTGCTTTTTCTATATTGGGATGTTCTTCTAAAGTCTTTTTTACTCTTGATACACATCCACCGCAGCTGATTCCGCTTATTTGAAATTTTTGTTTCATCATTTAGTATTTAATGGTGATGATGCCCTTTGTGTTCATCTTTTGGTTCTGTTTTTGAAACATCTTTACCGTGTTCGTTTTCTCTTTGTCTATTCTGTGAATGATTGTGCCCACCGTGGCGATGTGAACCGTGAGGCATAAATAAGTGACAAGCAAACATAAAGAGGATGAAGATGAATAGAGACGAACTGCTTCCTATACCTAATGATGGTGCAAAAAAGATGAACAATAGTGGTAGCCCACAACCGATGACCATCCATATCCAGTGATTATTTTTCATTGTTGTTTATTTTAAAAGTTAAAATTAATGATGCTCGGTATGCTCACCTTTGGTTGGACTATCCATATCGTCCATCTTGTCCATACCCTGCATATCCATTCCTTTTTCGCCCATCATCTTTGAGCAGGATTCCATACAGTCTTCGCTCATCATCCCTTTTTCGTGCATCATTTTCATCATAGTGCCCATCATTTTGCCGTCATTCATCATTCCGTCCATCATTGAGTGCATCATTGTACTGTCTTTCATCATCATTTGCATTCCTTCTCCTTGCATCATTGAGCTCATCATTTTTTTGTTGCCCTGCATCATTTGCATTGCGTGTTGGTTGTCGTGCATACTTTCCATAAATTCGGTCATATAGTCGTGATTTTTGGAAATGGCATTAAAAACTTCTGTGCGAGTTTCAGGGTTTTCCATTAGTGCCTGAGTGTTTGTTTCTTGTTTGCAACTGTTTAAGCTTAAAAGCCCAACTGCCGATAAAACAATTAGTAGTGTTTTCATAATTTATTTTTTGAGTTAAACATTTATTTTAATTTTTATAAACCCATTCCCAACAATCTAAATGTTTATAGTTGAGGGAATGGATTATCAACTATTAATTCGCAGATTTTAAAAAGGTTATAATCTTTTTGAATTTCTTATATGTTATGTGTATTTTCAATATTATTAGATTTTTTTTATACGCCACTTCTTATTATTACCTTTAACTGCCACCAAATTTTCCGAAATCAATTTTGATGTGATGGCAGGTGGATTTTTATCATTCTTATCTTTTGGCGAGACGTGAATGGCCAATTGCGTTAAATGGTCAATGGTATTACCATTCTCATCTATAACAAGCTCAAAATAATGGTAGTTTACCACGTCTTTTTTGAAAATGTCATTATAGCCAATGGTTTCTTTTTCAACTTTTAACACCAAGGCTTTGCCATATTGAAAGTTGTTGGCATTGAGGAATTGTGGAGTGATGACAGTTTTTCCAGTTTTATCGATATAGCCATAATAGAGCACGCCATCTTTTTGGTTTGCAATCAGGCATTTTCCGTTACTGAATATAGGGTAGCTTGCATTGTCTGTTTTGGTTGCCACCAAATCATTTCGAAAATCAACGATTAAATTTCCTTCTGGGTCAATAAAACCCCATTCGTTCCCTTTTTTAATGGCAGCGACGCCATTGCTAAAAGGCGAGATGTAGTCTAAATTTTCAAAGGTTTGTGCAATTCCTATAAAGGGAATTAATACTAATGTGATAAGTAGTTTTTTCATTTTGTTTAATTTAATTTGATGAAATTAACCATTGCCTTAAGCTTTTGTCTGCATAACTTTCGTTGATATCTATATAATTTCATCATAGAAATTCCGTTTCCAATTTCCTGTGTTTTTGTAATCGGTCATACTCATTCCCACCACTTCCTTAAACTGTCTAGACAGGTGGTTGACACTACTGTAGTCCAATAAATATCCTATATCTGAAAAGGAATGTTGTTTAAGCTGAATGAGCTCTTTGACTTTTTCTATTTTTAATTTGATAAAGTACTTTTCAATGGTTGTCTGTTGATTTGCTGAAAACAATCTGCTCAATTTCTTGTAATCTTTATGAAGTCTTGAAGCCAATAGTTCAGATGTTTT
The DNA here is from genome assembly GCF_021729145.1 of Membranihabitans maritimus. Taxonomy (GTDB): domain Bacteria; phylum Bacteroidota; class Bacteroidia; order Chitinophagales; family Saprospiraceae; genus Membranihabitans; species Membranihabitans maritimus. The sequence continues at coordinate 78,694 of NZ_JAJSLW010000020.1, forward strand.
TACCTTAATATGTAACGGTAGCTCTTGCAATTGTTCTATTAGAATAATCTTGATTCTTTCTGTGAGCATTTCTTCTTCATTCTGAACAATTTCAAAATTATTGGCGTGAAGTACACTTGTAACGGTATCGATAATTTCATTGTTCGTTTTTTTTTGTGCTTCTACCAGCAACCTTCCTAATTCCAAGGAAAGCACTGTAACTTCAAGTTCTTGTAATTCTTGTTTAATTACTTTTAAGCAGCGGTTACAGACCATATTCTTAATCCAAAATTCTTTTGGTTTGTTCATAGTATATAATGTATTGTCATTGAGTTTAGCTCAATGGTCTGATAGGTTTAGCCTAACAGGATTAATATTGTGTAGCGTTGTTGAGAATAGGGTACAACAAATGTTAGCCAGAAGTGAAATATTGGCTATAGAGGCAATGCAGATTCATTTTAACCTGCGAAGTAGAAAATCAAATTAAAAAGGACTCGTTGAGGATTACAAGGTCTGTGGATAGCAAAGGTGGCCTATAAGCCTTAAAAGAAACTGTGTTTTTCTCTAAACCTTCAAAAAGGTTGATATAAGAATAGACGAAGTTGTTTAAGAAAACTAAAGTTTCAATCTCTGAAATTGTATTGGCCTTCTTGAAGGTGTCATCTCCTTCTTTCAAGATGGTCTTATTATCGCAACAGTCTTTCTCTTGTATTGTAGTACATTGCTTGGAATTATTATCTTTTTTCTGTGCAGTCTCCATACAAGATTCTGCTTTACTAAAAAAAGCCAAATCCACCATTTTATTACAGCAAAAGTGCATATTTACCGTAAAGGATGTGGTGGAAAACAGTATAAAAACTGCTAAAAAGAAGGACAGTATTTTAGTAAAAAAAGATTTCACACTATAAAATTAATAAATTTTGATTAACATTAAAGGATTTTGGAAAATAAAATTCAACTGTTCAATTATTTTATTATCAGTTTTTTACAAAAAAACAACAAAATTAATCAGTACAAATATAATTCTAAAAGTTCAACAGAACTATGATTTATATCATATAAAGGAAGCTGCAAAAGAATTTTATTTGCAAATAATATTTAAGCGGTTTCGTGCAAAATAAACATTGATAAATCAAAAAAAATTGTTAAATAAACAAATTGAGATAAATTTTTTATAAATTTGCAACATTAATGAAAAAAGTTTTTCATAAAATATCATCCGTTTGTTTGGCACTTATCGTGCTATTGTCAACAGTTTCTTTTACTATTGATAGTCATTACTGTGGCGATACTTTAGTGGATTCTTCTTTATTTGGGCACGTTGAAACTTGCGGAATGGATAAACAACTATCCAAAAATGATTGTCAAAGTGAAGTTCAGGATGATTCCTGCTGTTCAGATAAGCAATTAGTTGTTGAAGGTCAGGACGACCTGAAGATGTCTTTTAACACCTTAAATTTTGAGCAACAAGTCTTTGTTGTCTCTTTTGTACATTCTTATATCAATCTCTTTGAGACTCTTGATTCACACATTGTACCATTTAGAGATTATGCGGTTCCCTTTCTCATACGGGATATACAAAAACTGCACGAGACGTATTTAATTTGATTTTAAACAGTTTCCGATAAATATCGGAATAATTAGCCCTATGGTCAATACTATTTTGGGCTCAATTTCTTGTGTTTAATGTTTTGATTTTATCAAGATATTATTCGATGTATAACTGTTTAATAATCATTGTAATGCTGAATAAAAGCATCAAATTTTTAATCGAGAACAAGCTAGTAGCCGTTCTACTACTTGCACTTTTTATTGCTTGGGGAGTCGTAAACGCCCCGTTTGAATGGAATACAGGCTCACTTCCTCGAGACCCTGTTGCCGTAGATGCCATACCAGATATTGGCGAAAACCAACAAATTGTATTTACTAAATGGGATGGTCGTTCCCCTCAAGATATTGAGGATCAAATTACTTATCCTCTAACCACATCGCTTCTTGGTATTCCAGGGGTTAAAACAATACGTAGTTCATCTATGTTCGGGTTTTCGAGCATTTATATCATTTTCGAAGAAGATATTGAATTTTATTGGAGCAGAAGCCGAATACTTGAAAAATTAAACTCATTACCAGCCGGACTTCTACCAGAAGGCGTTAATCCAGCTCTAGGTCCCGATGCCACAGGATTAGGGCAAATATATTGGTACACCCTTGAGGGACGTGATAAAGATGGTAATGTTACAGGTGGATGGGATTTACAGGAATTACTAAGCATTCAGGATTTCTACGTAAAATACGCACTGTCTTCGGCGAGTGGTGTTTCCGAAGTTGCTTCCATCGGCGGATATGTTTTGGAATATCAAGTGGATGTTAATCCCGAATTAATGCGGCAATACAACATAGGCTTGAGTGAGGTTGTAAAAGCAGTAAAACAAAGCAACAAAGATGTTGGTGCACAAACGCTTGAAATCAACCAAGCTGAATACCTTATAAGAGGATTGGGTTACATTAAGAAACTATCTGATTTAGAAAACGCGGTAGTTACTTCAAAAGATTTTACATCCATCCGTATAAAGGATATTGCGAAGAGAATTAAGTTTAATGTACAAACAGACAATTTAAAGCAGGCGAATGACGCCGAAGAAATTCTCATTAAGAATTACGAAACCGGAACTATAGATTTTAACGATGTGCTCGATGTACAAGAATTGCAGTTAAGGTTTCAAATCAATTTAATCGAATCTAATAGAGGGTATTATACAGAATATGCCATCATAAATTATTTGACAAAATGAAAACAATAAAAATTATTACGCTATTACTTTTCACAACTTCAATTTTTGCCCAAGTAGGCACAAACGGAAATGATAGAAAGGAAGATGGGCGACCTGTTAAGGAGTATAACCTTACCATTGAGGAAAACGAAATGACACTTGGAGGTGTTACTGCCAATGCAATGACCATCAATGGAGGTATCCCTGGGCCTGTTTTGGAATTTAATGAAGGAGACCTTGCTATAATCAACGTAACCAATAAAATGGATGAAGAAACTTCAGTGCATTGGCACGGATTGATACTTCCCAATTTTTACGACGGGGTTCCATATTTAACTACCCCACCGATTGAGCCAGGAACAACCTTCCAATACAGGATTCCAATCAACCAATCGGGAACATATTGGTACCATTCCCACACAATGCTACAAGAACAAAAAGGTGTTTATGGGTCTATTATCATTCATCCAAAAGAGAAAACCTTGGAATATGATAAAGATTTAGTCGTGGTATTATCAGATTGGACCAATGAAAAACCAATGAATGTATTACGAAACCTTAAAAGAGGTAACGAGTGGTATCAAGTTAAAAAAGGCACAGCAGTGCCATTAAGTAGGGTCATTTCAGAAGGTGCCTTTGGTGCTCAACTTAAATTTTGGAGAGACCGTATGGAAGGGGCTGATATTGCAGACATTTATTATCCCGCATTTTTGTCCAACGGTAAAAAACTGGCAGAGTATCCAGAATTTACGGCTGGCGAAAAAGTAAGGCTTCGCTTCATTAACGCATCGGCTTCTACCTATTATTGGATGGACTTTGGCGGAGGTAACCCAATGTTGGTTTCCAGTGATGGTGTTGACGTGCAACCCGTTTCCAAAAGCAGATTTCTCTTTGGCATAGCCGAAACGTATGATGTAATTGTAACTATTCCAGAAGGAACTATTGAAATTACCGCAACCGCTCAAGATGGTTCAGGTCATACCTCTATACAGTTAGGTAATGGCACTCTTTACCCAGCCAAAAGAATTGATAGACCTGATAAGGTAGCGATGATGAAGCAAATGGCTAAAATGGATATGAAAATGGGAGCACCTGCAATGGTTGGAAACAAGAAGAAGAATACACCCGAAGTTTTAATGCAGAAGTACGGAATGAAGATGAATATGAAGGACGGCGAGATGAAAATGGGGAACGATAAGATGTCGATGAAAGATGGCAAAATGAATGACCAAATGGATATGAAGATGGATGATACAATGGGAATGAAAAAAGACTCGATGTCAATGAGCCATAATGGAGCATCAAATAAAATGGAAGGTCATATGCACAATATGCCAATGATGCAGAAGGATTCTACTTCTTTTGATTATGAGGAGCGAAAGACATACTTCAACTATGATTTTTTAGAGGCAAAAGAAAAAACTGAATTTAAGGCAGATTTACCAGTAAATGAAGTGTTGCTTAACCTAACAGGTAATATGAATCGCTATGTATGGAGTATGAATGGGGTTCCATTATCAGAAACCGATAAGATAAATATAAAAGGAGGCGAGGTAACCAGAATTACATTAAATAACCTGACTATGATGCACCATCCAATGCACTTGCACGGTCATTACTTCAGGGTCATTAATGAAAAAGGAGAACGTTCCCCATTAAAGCATACCGTGAACGTACCACCAATGCAGAAAGTTATTATTGAATTTTATAACGAAGAGTATGGCGATTGGTTCTTTCATTGTCACGTATTGTACCATATGATGGGTGGTATGGCAAGAGTGTTTAGTTACGATACCCCAAGGGATGATAGAATGAAAGATTATCCAGTTCAGAAACTTATCGATGAGACAGACCATTATTATTCGTGGGGATTGGCTCGTGCAGGTTCAAATTTTAATGAACTCTTTTTAACGTCGAGCAATATCCGAAATGAATTTGGTTTGAGAACAGAGTTCGATTACGACCAAAATCTTGAAGCCGAAATAAGTTATAATAGGTATCTGAACGATTGGGTACGTGTTTATGCAGGAGTAAATACCGAAACGTCAACACCAGATTCTTACGATACATTTAATACCGTAGGATTGGTTGGTGTAAAGTATTTTACGCCTTATAGATTTAATGTAGATGTGAGTATGGACCATCAGCTACGCCCAAGAATACGTTTGGACAGAGAATTATTGATTTTTCCAAGAATTTTTTTGGAAGGCGAATACGAATACAGAGCAGATTTTGGATGGGTCAATGATTTAGAGAATAATAAATCATTTGAAAGCGAAACACAATGGTTGGTAGGGGTTGCATACATTCTTTCGCGCAATTTTTCAATCCAAGCTAACTACAATAACCGATATGGATTGGGTGGTGGACTATTAGCAAGATTTTAAACAACTAAAAATTAAAAAAAGATGAACTATTATTTTAATAAAACAATCAATGGAACCTTCGAAGAGGTCATAGAGAAAGTGACACAAGGATTAAAGGAAGAAGGTTTTGGAATCCTTACAGAAATTGATGTAACAGAAACACTAAAGAAAAAACTGGATATAGACTTTAAAAAGTATAGGATACTCGGAGCTTGTAATCCGCCCTATGCACATAAAGCTTTGCAAGCAGAAGATAAAATTGGAACGATGTTGCCCTGCAATGTCATAGTACAGGAAATCGAAGCAGGTATCATTGAAGTTGCGGCCGTAAACCCAATGGCTTCAATGCAAGCTGTAAAAAATGAAAAATTGAATGAGGTAGCCAGCGAAATAACTGCAATGTTGGAAAACGTCATTGAAAAATTATAAGACACTATAAAAAGGCAGTAATAATAATTAATAAACACAAACTTAAATTAAAACAAAATGAGCAAATTAAAATCAACATTAGGTATAGTTGCGATAGCATTCATAACCTTAACAGTAATGTCTTGTAAAGACAACAGCAAAGAACAAAATAGCACGGATGGAGACCATTCAGAAATGAACCACGATAACAGTGATGGTCATCACGACGGCGAAAAGAGGGAAATGGCAATGGGTGGAGATAGTAATACACAAGCGGTATTAAATGACTATTTCAACTTAAAGAATGCCTTGGTGGGAGATGATAATGGCAAAGCCAAAGAACTTGGGGCAACCCTAGCAACATCCTTAGGAAATTTTGACGCCTCACAATATAACGATACCCAGCAATCGGAATTAAAGGATATTGTAGAGGATGCAGTTGAACACGCAGAACACATTTCAGAAAGTGATATAGCACACCAGCGCGAACATTTTAAAGTTTTAAGTAAAGATGTTATAGATATGGTTGCTATAACAGGAGCAGAGATGAAGCTTTACGAGCAGTTTTGCCCTATGTATGATGGCGGTACAGCTTGGCTAAGTACTAAAGAGGAAGTGCGCAATCCATACTATGGTAGTCAAATGTTAAAATGCGGCAAAGTACAACGTGAAATTAACTAAATGAAAATTGTAAAGATTATAGCAATAGTACTACTGGTAGCGTTCGTGGGAATTCAATTTATTCCGACTACACGCAATCAAAGTGATACTGTACCGTCAACTGATTTTATGCTGGTCAATAATGTACCAGAAACTATTCAAAAAAAGTTACAGGTATCCTGCTATGATTGCCACAGCAATAATACTCAATACCCTTGGTATAATAAGATTCAACCTGTTGCTTGGTTTTTGGAAGACCATATTAAAGAAGGAAAAGCTGAACTTAATTTCAACGAATGGGATTCATTATCCAGCCGAAGAAAAGCAAGTAAGTTAAGGTCTATTATCAAGCAGATTGAAAATGGCGAAATGCCTTTGGATTCTTACACTTTGATACATAGTGAGGCAACATTTACAGAAGCTGAAGCAGAAGAGTTAATCAATTTTATCACACAATTAAAAGATAGTTTATAAACAATAATTTAAAAGTAATTAAAATGAAAAATTTAAAAATGAGTATTGCAGCAATGCTATTGTTAGCAGTTTCTTTTACCAATGCACAGGAAAAAGAAAAAATGAACCACGATCACGGAGATATGAAAATGGACCATAGCAAAATGATGAATAAAAATAGTGACGCAAAAGCAGAAGCTATTTTAAGTGATTACTTTAATTTAAAAGATGCTTTAGTTGCGGACGATACAAAAAAGGCAGCACAAGCAGGAACAAAATTGGTAGCCACTCTTAAAGCATTTGATATGGGTAGTTATACAAAAGAACAACAAAAAGAGCTGGCCGATATCATAGAAGATGCTACCGAGCACGCAGAACATATTTCTGAAAGTGAGATAGACCACCAACGCGAGCACTTTAAAACGTTAAGTAAGGATATTACTGATATGGTAGCTATTACGGGTACAAAAAGCACGTTATACGAGCAATTTTGCCCAATGTATGATAAGGGTAGTGCGTGGTTGAGTACAAGTAAAGAAGTGAAAAATCCATATTACGGCAGTAGAATGCTTAAATGCGGAAAAGTTCAAAAGACTATTCAATAGATAATCCTTTGTTTAAAAAATATTTTCAATGTTCTGGTTTATTAGTTAACAGAAGGTTGTAAAATGATAAAGATATCTGAATAGTTTTTAAGTCCTGTCCTGGGAAGGAAAACAATGTTGATGGTTAGTGTTAGTTCCTTCCCTAGTCAGGCACAACGAATTTTGAAAAAGAAAAGTTGATTTGGTTAATAGCAGCCTGCACAAGGGAGAGGGATTAAACCCTTAAAATAATAACATCTCTCTTCCTATGTCAGGCAATTAAAAATTTATGATGAAGAGAAGTTTAGTGAAGAGTACTTGATTGTGAGGGGTAAACATTTTGGTTGGTTTATTGGTTAATAAAGGTTGCCTCTCATTTTCAAGTATTATTTAAAGGATTTTGCATATAAAAAAGGATGATATAACAATGAAAGAGTGTTGCAAAGACGGGTGTCAAAATACAACTGAAAAGTCTGTAATTAGAAAATGGTTCAATTACATAATATATACCATACTAATCTTAATAGTTGGTGGTGCTTTGGCGCTTCAATTATTTAGTTAAGGAAATAAATTGAAAATGACTAAAGTGAACACAATAGAAAAATCTGAAAGAATTGGCTTTTACAAGCAACTGTTTAAAAAGGTATTGCTTACTGCAAGTATAGTGATTGCTCTATCGTTAAGTTATATACTATGGGTAGGTGTAGATTCCGCCAGCCAATTTTTACCCTTTATAATTGTTGGTTTGGCTTTGGTCAAAACCATTTTTATCGTAAGGCTCACTTTTATACAGTTAAGTAAAATAATAGGCGAAAGTCATCAGCTAACCCACGTTCTTACTTTATTTGGGGTATTGATTATTTTGATTGTCCTTTCGTTTTCAGCAGATTATCACGCTTTATATACTTTGAACCCTGAAAATTTTAATTCGAGTACAGCGCTCAATGATTCATTCTCATTACAGTTTTTTGAATTTTTATATTTCAGCTTAATCACTTTTTCATCAGTTGGCTTTGGAGATATTGTCCCCTTATCTATTTCAGGTAAACTATTGGTAATGATGGAAGTTTTCTTGAGCTTTTTGGTATTGGTATTTGGTATTGCAAACATTAATAGAATTCACGTTAACAAATAACCCATTTAAAACTATAATTATGAAAGTACTTAAAATTATTACACTCGTAACTGTTCTTATTGCAACAGTCAGCATTACCAATGCACAGAATGATAAAGATTCTACGGATAAAGAAGGCGTAATCTCTGTAATGAAGTTATATAAGGATGCATTACAAAATTTAACGACCGAGGGGACATTTGAACTATTTACAGAAGATTCAAAAGTATTTGAATCTGGTGGTGTAGAAGGCTCGTATGCGCACTATATAGAACACCATTTGGGGCCTGAGTTGGGGCATTTCAAAAAATTTGAATTTTCAGATTATGAAATTGATGCGGAAGTAGAACGATAAAGAAAAAAGGAGTAGCGACGTCAATCTTAAAAAAGATGGATGGTAAATGGAAGATGATTAAAACACATTCTTCGTCAAGAAATGTAAAATAAAATTTAAACTGTGAGCGAATTCTTAAAACAATGGGGCGAAGCAGCCTATACGACCACTGGATTTTTCTGGATGGCACTTTGGGCTTTCATTTTGGGCTATATCATCAGTAGTATGATACAGATTTTTGTGACTGAAAAAAGGATGCAAAAAACAATGAACGAGAGTGAAGGTAAAAGTGTACTCTTAGGCACGTTTTTCGGCTTTATAAGCAGCTCGTGTAGTTTTTCGGCTTTAGCGGGCACAAAATCTATCTTTAAAAAAGGTGCAAGCTTTGTGTCTTCCATTGCCTTTCTTCTTGCATCGACCAATCTGGTCATTGAGCTTGGAATCATCATTTCCATATTTTTGGGATGGCAGTTTGTAGTCGGCGAATATGTAGGTGGAATCCTTTTAATTCTTATTTCGTGGATTTTGATACAAATAATCAATCCTAAAAAGCTCATAGAAAAAGCGCGCAAGAATTTAGAGAACGAAGATGACGATTCAATGGATGATTCCAAAGATTGGAAAAAACAAATCAAGAAAGAAGATAGTTAGGCAAGGGTTGCCAAAAAATATAAGATGGAATGGCAGATGGTATGGAAGGACGTTACCGTTGGCTTTACCATTGCAGGTATCGTCGCAGCCTTCGTTCCCGATTCTTTCTTCCAGACACTATTTATCAATAGTGGTCAGGGCAATACAGATTTTACCTTTCTTGAAATATTGGAACATATCGTTGTAGGACCTATTGCCGCATTTTTGACTTTTATTGGCTCAATGGGTAATATTCCGTTGGCGGCATTGCTTTTTGGAAAGGGCGTGAGTTTTGCAGGGGTTATGGCTTTTATTTTTAGTGATTTGGTAGTCTTTCCTGTACTTCGTATTAACGCCAAGTATTATGGGTGGAAAATGTCGCTGTTCATTTTATTCTTACTGTTTACGGCATTAATAGGAACAGCTTTGGCTCTGCATTACTCTTTCGATTTGTTGGGTATGTTGCCTGACACATCACAAGTTAAAATACAGGACAAAGAGCATTTCAAAATTGACTATACCTTCTATTTGAATATGGCTTTTCTCGCAATTTCAGGATATCTCATATACTTAGGGTTTTTCAAGAGAAAGGATGTAGAGCACTCAATGAGCGAAATGGCACCGAAAAGTCCATTGCTTGAGAGTGTTTTAAAATATGCAGCCTATATCTGTTATATATGGTTGGCAGGTGGACTGATTGTAAAATTCTTTATACCATAATTATGAAACACACTTACCACATACAAGGGATGACCTGCAATGGTTGTCGTACCAGCGTCGAGCAGAAGCTTTCGGAAGTAAGCGGTGTCACAAATGCATCTGTAAATCTTGAAAAGGAAGAAGCCATCATACAAATGCAAGGCCATATAGATGCCGCAATATTTCAAAAAGCACTTCCAGAAAAATACACCATTTCAGAAAAGAAATCCGAGCAAAATGTTTTTGCGAGTACTGGTAATGGTAACGATGAAGATAACGTTTTCTCAAAAGCGGAAACTGAAAAATCAAAACTACAACAGCTGAAACCTTTGCTCATTATTTTGGGATATATCGCTATCGCAACGGTGTTACTCAATTATCAACGGGAAAATTGGAATAGTGCGATGCTCGACTTTATGGGGTTGTTCTTTATTGTTTTTAGCTTCTTTAAAATTTTAGACTTGAAAGGCTTTCCAGATAGTTTTAGAATGTATGACCCACTTGCCAAAATAGTACCAGCCTATGCTTGGGGATATCCATTTATAGAAACAGCTCTTGGATTGATGTTCTTGATGCGTTTTGAAATACCCATCGCATTAATCGCAACCCTAATCATTTTGGGGATTACAACCGTGGGCGTAACCAAAATATTGCTGGACAAAAAATCGATACAATGCGCTTGTCTGGGTACAGCACTCAAACTACCTATGACCGAAGCTACCTTTATAGAAAACACCATTATGATTGTGATGGCAGTTGTTATGTTAACAAGAATACTTTAATACACAAAATAAAACTATCACAAATGAAAAAAATCATAGTAGTACTCGGTATTATCCTTTTCGCTTCCTGTAAACAAGAAGGTAAAGAGACCAAAGAAGTTGAGGCGAAAGAGGTAGAAACAGCTTCTCAAACCGCTGAACCCGACAAGAAAAAGCCATTAAGCCCACATACATCGGCAATGGCAATGATAGGCGATGCCCATATCCATATAGATTATTCATCACCAGGCGTAAGAAATAGAATTATTTTTGGTGGATTGCTGGCCTATGACCAAGTCTGGCAGGCTGGTGCTCATATGGCTACTTGGCTGGAAACAAATAAGGACTTAAAAGTTGATGGTAAAGAATTGATAGCTGGGAAATATGGGTTTTTTGTAATTCCAAATCAGGAAGAATGGACAATTATTTTCAACAGGAATTGGAATCAACACGGTAAGGACGACTATAACGAAAATGATGATGTATTAAGGTTTAAAGTTACGCCTAAAATTTCCGAAGAAATCAAGGAACATTTAGAGTATAAAGTAAACAAAACAACAGAGAAATCAGGAACAATCTCAATGAGTTGGGAAAAAGTCACGGTTGAATTTCCTTTTGAAATAAAATAATATGGTCAACAGAAAAACAGCGAAATGGATTAGAAAAACGCACCGCTACTTGGGTATCTTTTTAGGTATCCAGTTCTTGATGTGGACCATTAGCGGAATGTATTTCAGTTGGACGGATATTGATGAAATACACGGAGACCAATTTAAGAAAGAAGAACCTAAACAGGAATCTTTCAACAATTTGTTGGGTACGAATAAACTAAAAAAAGAGCAACCCATTCAAACTTTGGAATTACTGGAAATAGCTGGTAAACCTTATTATTGGATTAATGAGACCACACTTTTCAACGCAAGTACTGGAGATATAAAAAATGGTATTACTAGAGATGAAGCAAAACAAGTGGCTACTAGATATATGTTATCAGACCTCAAAATATCAGGTATTGAACTTATTGATGAAGTTGGAGACCATCACGAATATCGTGGTCGTCCACTTCCGGCGTATGAAATTTCGTATGAAACACCTCAAAATTTAAAGGCCTACGTGGCCATTGAAAATGGAGCATTTCAAACGGTAAGACACAGGGATTGGCGTTGGTTCGATTTCCTTTGGATGACACACACTATGGATTATCAAGGTAGAGACAACTTTAACACATTAGTATTGCGAGGGTTTTCACTATTAGGTTTGATTACGGTATTAAGTGGTTTTTTACTTTGGTACACGTCATCCCCAACCATTAGAAAAATAATTAAAAAGAAACGAAAATAAGTAACACTAAAATCAATATATAATGGAAAATTCAAATCAAAATTCAAAAAAAAACAATTACACAAAATTTGTAGGTATGCTGGCGGCATCATTTGTGGCAATGTACATTACAATGTACCTAAACTCTTATCAATTAGATCACGTCTATTTTAGCCTTACTCGTTTTTATATGAGTTGCTTGGGTATTGCTGCTATGGCCATTATAATGTTTGTGGCGATGCGTAATATGTACCAAAACAAAAAGAAGAATATCGCCATTGTTTTGGGTAGCATTGTGCTATTTGTTGGTGCATTAGGATTGGTACGCGACCAGAAGTCAACGGTAGGAGACATATTGTGGATGAAAGCAATGATACCTCACCACTCTATTGCGATTTTAACAAGTGAGCGTGCTGATATCCAAGATCCAGAAGTTAAAAAGTTAGCTGAAGATATTATCAAGGCACAAGAAAAGGAAATTGCAGAAATGAAAGCAATGATAAAACGATTGGAAAATAACAAATAAATAAAATTAAAATGAATAAAAACATCATTTATATAAGTGTTGCCTTGATTGTTGGCCTGTTAGTCGGCTTTCTACTATTCGGTGGAGGTTCTGCGGACAAGGCAACAATTAATGTGAAAGACACCCACGACCATTCAGAAGAAATTGCTTCTAATCAAATGTGGACGTGTTCTATGCATCCACAGATTATGCAACCAGAACCTGGGGATTGTCCCATTTGTGGAATGGATTTAATTCCAGCCGAATCTGGTGCAGATGGCCTCAATGCCAATGAAATAAAAATGACCGATAACGCAATGGCTCTGGCCAATATCCAAACATCACTTGTAGGAAAAGGACAAATGGGAAATAATTCTCTTAAGTTATCTGGTAAGATTAAAGCCAACGAAGAGTCAAATGCCGTACAGGTTACATATTTTGGAGGAAGAATAGAAAAACTGTACGTTAATTCTACAGGAGAACGTGTTGGAGCAGGACAACGCTTGGCAACTATTTATTCGCCAGAATTGGTTGCGGCACAGCAAGAACTGCTTACCGCTTCATCATTAAAAGAATCGCAACCAGATTTGTATAAGGCTGTTAGGAACAAACTTAAACTTTGGAAACTTTCCGAAAAGCAAATAAACGCCATAGAAACTGCTGGGAAAGTGCAAGAAAACTTTCCGGTTTTTGCAACCGTTTCAGGAACGGTAACAATGAAAATGGTAGAAGAAGGGGATTATTTAAAGCAAGGCAGCAATTTCTACTGAAAGGATTTAGTGAGGGAGTTATTCAATTTGGACAAAAAATTCTTTGGCGACCACCCGATGC
>NZ_JAJSLW010000021.1 GCF_021729145.1 Membranihabitans maritimus
TCATCTGTAAAATACTTGAAGTCTCCCCCGAATTTGTAGAACAAGTGCGGAAAGAGATGGAAGTGTAACGCACTTCGATCTGACAGGCACCAATCGAACGGAAATCCGATCCCCATTAAGTGTCCCCTTTGGCGCAGGTGAGACCGTTATATCCTTTACCTCACATGGTCCGGTATCTCCCAAGCGTATAATAGAAATGGAAGAAATGATGGCTTCATGTAGTGCTGGTAAAGTATATTCGGTTAGGGATTAGTTGTTGGTAATTAATTATTAACATCTGGAGCAGGAAATGAAAGTTCAAATTCCCAATCAACGTTTTGAAGTTTTACCTTTAGCTCTGCTAAGTTTTCAAGTAATGCTTCAAATGAGGGTTTAACTTCTTCATAAATCATATCTTCTTTCATTCTAGCATAATCCGCTTCCCATGCTTTTATAACATCATCAATTGGAATAGGATTAAGTGTCTTCGGGTTATGAAGGTTATAATCTACATGTCCCACTCTTGCATACTTATATCTATGAGAAACTATGGTTTCGTAAAGTTTTTTATCCTTAAATGTACTACCGACTATATCTGCTTTATATAGCTGGTATATATCATATAAATGACGACTTAACCGGTCTACTCTCATTTTATCTTTTGGTCGATGAAACTCCTCGTGAAGCAGAAAGAGCTTTTCTAACAAAGTGCGTTCCGGATCTACTGTTGGTACACTAAAAAGTGGACTGGAAAAACCTCTATCCTGATATACTTCATCCACCAAAGAACCAAATTCTCTTACTGTAAAAGGTTCACGTAAGGATCTACAGCTTATTTCTATTTGTACCCGGGGTAAAATGTATTCTGAAGAAGATTTAATGACGTTTGGGTAGTATATTTCCAGTACTCTCGGATCCTGATCGCTATCTTGTGCTTCAATGATTCTAAAATCCAGATCACTGAATCCATGACTTTCAAATTCTTGTTTTAGGTCTTCAAAAAATGTACCGGTAGTGTATTTCCCTGCCACTTTTCTTAACTTTTTTATTTGTGATTTGGAAATATCTCCTTCGTAACCTTCAAAAAATTCTTTATCAATTGCTAAATCTATATCCTCAGAAAATCGATGAATTAACTTCCATGCCTTGCTTAATGAAGTACCCCCTTTAAATACCAAATGTTTAGCTATTTCCATTTGGAAAATGATTTCTAAGGTTCTGCTTACCCACCAGTCTTTTTCTACCGCAAAGGGGGGCATTCCCTTTTCTGTTGCAATCGCATTGAAAATAGCTTATTTCTCAGCATCAGCTATAGTATAAAATGTTGCCTTACTCATTGATCAGGGCTTTTTTCATTATTTTTTGAATCCATACGGGTGCCAGTGCTATATCATGTGCTAAATGCTTTTGATCTTCTTCTTTAAGTAGGTGAAGTATTTTTTGTTCTTCTTTCGCACTTACTTTACCGTTGCCAATTTCTTTAAGTGCCTGAATGACTAAACGGCTTATTTTTCCTTTTGCTAATAAATTCTTGGGAGTTGTTTTTTTAAACTTTATAGTACGTTTTCCTATTTTTATTTCTCTTGGAGAACCGTCTGTAAGCAATACAATGTTCATAGGGATTTGGGTGCTCAAACCCAAAGCGTTTAAGGCATAGCTTCCTGTAGGTACGGTTCTTATTTTATCCCTTCTGGCAATGGCTTCTGCCACCTCTTCTGCAGTAGGAAGTATTGGACCAATCAATTCGCTGATTTTTGGACGTACATAAATACCATGAGCAATTCTAACAATGATCTTTTTGTCCTCTAATCTATCTAAGGCTTTGCGTACTGCATCGGAAGAACCATAGGCCTTATAATCACCGGGCATCACTAAAGACCCCTTTGGTTTGCTTTTTATTGATTTCTCTATTTTATTTTCAATGCTTTGCATTAATCAATAGTTGTTATTTTGTCACAAATTTAGTAAATATTTGTGACGACATAAATTATTTCTATAGCAATAAAAGATAGGGTTCCTATAAAGGAAATATCTTCTCCAGGGTGATCCCGGAACGAGTTCGGGACAGGCAACAATAATATATAATTATTGAACCGCCGTATACGAGGTACGTACGGTGGTGTGACCCGAAAGGGATGCCTATGGCAAGAGGCGCACTCCGTCCCTATTCAGGGTCGGAGCCGTCTACTCGATTGTGCGTTCGGCATTTTATTTCTTTGTGTTCAATAAGGTTTCAATCTTTTCAAATGATTCGTTCCAACCTTTTACCATATAGGGTTTCATTTCATTAAATGTTTTTCTTTCAATTTCTGTTGATTCGCCAAAGATTTCCCATTTAAAGGTCATCTTTACTTTATTCTCAGCTTCTTGTAAAAAATCAGCAGTTAGCATTAGACAGTCAGGATAGGTTTCTGAAAATGGTGCTTTTATAAAATTTCCGTTCTTATCGCTGAAGTTTTGCACATACACCAATTGTTCATTCGGGCTTATGGTTTTGTAATTTTATTTACCATATTTGGTCAATTGGTCAGGTGTTGTCATTTGCCAAAGTGCGGTTCCGTTTTCTTTTATGTCAGAATTCAAAAATGACATTTCTGCTCCTGTCGGTCCCATCCAACTTGTATAAGTTTCAGGGTCAATCCACATATTGAACAATGTTTTTTTATCCGTTTCAAATGTATGGCTGATGATAAATGTTTCTTCTAAATTTTCTGTTTCCTTTGTTTTCATTTTTATATTTTCATTGTTTTGTCCAGAATTTTTGTCTTCTTTATTCTTGCAAGCACTTAATGATACTAATGTCAAGATGAAAAATTCCAAGTGTTTTTCTCATTCTCTTTATTTGTTTTTAGGTTGTTTTCTTTAGCTGACGCACAACGGCCAAGCATATGGAGCGGACGCAGCGATAGCAAGTCTGATCTCATATGCAATGTTATTTACTTTTTTTCATTCTTTTTGTCAAATAAGTTTATTCCGATATGGTAGAATCTATGTATCATCACACCTACTTTGTCAGTCAGTTCAATTGCTTCGACTATTGTTGTTTGTTCTTCTTCAGTTAAATTACCAAATAACTGTGGAGATAGGAATGTATTATGGACATTCCCAATTAATAAAGACGAAGTTACCGCTTGAAAAGTTTGCTCATTAAGTGCTTTTAGTTCATCAATAAATTTTTGTGCCTTTTTATGCTCAGGAAGACATGAATAAAGTATGTGAGTTTTATTCTCCCTTGGAATTACAGTTAAAAATATAGGCTCATATTTATCATTGTGATCTTCAGAATGATTGAATAACTCATCTGAGAGATAATGTTTGGGAGTTAAAGTTGCAGAACAAGCTATTGGAATACAATAATTCATAGTTTGTGTTAGATAATCTAATTTCGAAAAATCTCTATTCTTCAATATTTCGTTCAATATTTTCTTGACATCCTCTGCTTCTCGTATCGCTGTTTCTGTTCCAATTACTCTACTTGTTTGTTCAAATTCCATTCCTGGAGAATTGAATCTGTCGTTTTCTTTAAAACCTTTAAGTTCTTCAATTTTTTGATGATATTCTTTTGCAGCTCCTCTATATATTAACAGAAAACAATGTTCATCTGATGAAATATCTATTTCTTGATCTTCTATTGGTTGAAAAACTCCTTTATCATGTACGGAACAAAAACCAAAGAAAGTAGATGCATTTTTCTTTCCTATTGGAGTCAGTCCAATGTACTGTCCAAAACCGTTGACTGTTGGGTTTTTGAAACAAAGTACTTTTTGGTTTCCATTTACATCAGATTCAACTAAACTCAAAACACCATTTCTCTGCAATGAGTGTGCTTGTATAATTTTATCTCCACAGTTGTCATTATCATAATGGTAACAAGATTTAATTCGAGAGTCCTTACTGAACTGTTTTTGAGCATCGCTCATTTCTCGTAGTATTTCACTTTCTTTCTTCATTTATCTAATTCTAATTGTAAATAACGGTAAATTATAAGTTACGTGGCGGATTGCGTGTGAATCTCTGTCCGGGTACGGACTAGAGATTAAGCGGAAATCCGCTGCTCGCATACCACTGAAACCGCCATGGAATTTATAAAATGTTATAGCCAGTTTTTATTTCGGGAATTCATTTTCATTGTCTCTAATTTCCTCAATATTTTTAAACCATCCGACCGTTTGTACATCCCTTCTTATCTCTTCTTCTAATGATTCTGGATATTTCTCCACTTTTTCGACAAATGCAAATTTAAATCTGTGGTCTTTGTTACTAGAAATCAAAATCATGGATTTACTTTTATAATTTGAAAAAAGATTAAAACTCTCAATAGCAAGGTTATTAAAAGTATTAATCATTTCAAGGGTCATTTCGTTTGTGTAAAAAGTGAAAACAATACCAACACCATTAAAATCACCATATCTTCTACCGAAATACAATCCTTTTTTATCCTTATATCTGTCGTGAAATTCAAAGTAACTATTTGAAATCATTCGTCTTGTAAGTCTATCAAATGAGAGGAGAGTCTTTGCTAATTTCTCTCTCATTGGATTAAGGTTTACAAACAACTCATGTTGTACAAACTTGTCAATAAAGTAGCTTGCTCTATTTGCCCTTAATTTGTTCCTTACCTTTTCCTCTTTTTGGAAATCTTTCCAGTCCTCGTCAATAATAAGGTAAAACCCATTTGAATCTTTGTTTAGTGCATCTGGAAAATTTCTCTTGTTTTTGAAAAAATGAGCGAGTAAATCTTTTTCTGTCCCCGATATTAAAATGAAGTCTGTGTTATTTTCTCCTGCAATTTGGAAAAACTCTTTTTGTGTTTCTAAAGGAAAATCGTACTCACCTCCTGGAAGGATTAGGGTAAATTTATTTTTGAATAGACTTTCCCTTTTTTCCAGATAATCAATAAAGTCAGGAATCGTATCCAGTTCTTTTATAATTGTTTGAAATGAATCTTTATCAAATATTGTTACATAATCGTCATTTTTTGTTACTTGATTGAACGGATAGAATTTAACGTCCTCTCCTAGATTAATTGTTAATAGAAAAAACTTTTTTATCTGATTTTTGGGAAAGGTCTCTAACTCTTTGTCTGGATGCTTAATCTTGACCTCTTGGTTTCCAAACAATAGTCTATAAGCTCCATGTAATTGTTTAACTGACTTTTCAATCGTATTATTAAAATACCGAAAATGTTTTCCTTTAAACTCATAATTTTTCACAGAAATAATAATTGCTATCGAATTAAATAGAATCAGTAAGTCACAGATTTCTTTTTTATCTCCATTCTCAAATTTAGGATTTGGATAGCACCAAAATTTAAAAAATGAATTGAATGCTAATTCATTAACAAAATTTTCTCCAATTGTTCCTTTGTCTTGCATGGGCGATTTTTAAATTGGCTATAACTTACTTATATATCTCATTTTATCAGACATAGCCAACACTATAGGATGAATATGTCTATATTTAGTATCTTTTATTCCCAAACTACAGCTCATCAAAGGGACTCTTTATGTTGTGAAGGCTCTTTGTACTTACATGGGTATACCCCCCTTAATGTAACAAATTAAATTCAAAACCTGACCTTTATTCAAAAAATTTTCATGAGATTTATCTAAATAAAGGTATTGAATATTCGTGATTAGTAGGATTATGCCAAATACGATAGGGTGATTTTAGAGGTGAGAAATAGAACTGTTACAACCTTCTTATTAATTCATAGTGACCCTCTATTTTTTTCAATATCTCCGGACTATGTGGATTTTTTCGGATAAGAGTGGACCAGGATTTGCTGGATTTTATAAAAAATAGAGTGGAGGAAAGGTAACGAGTGCGGATTAACGGGTTTTCAACCACTTACCCCTATAGGATATGAACCAGGGGGTCATCACGTTAGCAAACGGGCCCGGATTATTATTAGTTTTCTAACCGTTTTGAGGGGCTTATATTCTGCAACCTTTTCAATACTTACTGTAATACTGTCTATTTTATATTAATAAGAAATATATATTTTTATTGAGATTGTGAACTTTTCAATCTGCGGTTTCGTTTGCAAATTAGTTATTAATTAAAATTTCAATATGATGGAGTTGTCTAAACCTCATGAAACACAAACTTCAGAATACCTTTATGTGTATTTGATTAAAGGGAAAATTCAAATATCCGAGAATTTATTAAGAGATCACGATTGGCTCTTGAAGCATGATTATCAGGCATGTCAAAATAGTGAACTAAAACTTTATCAGCATAAGGATCGATTAAAAGATTTTGTAAGTAAATTTCATTTTACCACGATAGAAGGAGGTGCATTTATCCCAGCTTATTTATCACATAAGTTTAAATTTCAGCGGCTGGGATATTATAAACATGATGGGTTTTTATTACTTAATGCTATACGGGACAAAAAGATATACTCTTATCTCATTCAAGGAAGTATTCCGCAGAAATGTCAAAACATAGCTTCGAATGGAGACGAGTTTGATAAGTTTTTATCCAGGAATGCGACCTATTTATCCCAAATTGAATCGTTAACCAACTACGGCTTTGTACCATTATATTCATCTACGGATGAAAGATATAAATATGAGCTTTATAAATTAACTGACCTTTCTGGAAAAAGGATTCTATTTTATGTACAAACTACGTGTTGTCATGGAAATATAGAAGTACACACTTTTATGTCGGAGATTATCGCTAGAAGGTTTATTAGGGATTACAATGATTATTTCCTTTGCCATTGTTGTTAGTAGAATAAAAACTGATGAAAGATGGGAAGACAAAGAAAAAAATACTTGTTTAATAAATTCTCTGATAACCTAAAATACTTTGTAAATGTAAAAGTTGATTCAAGGCTTGTTGATGCATATTTGTGTCCTATCGGAATGTCATTACATTCGACCAAAGGCCTGGAAGGTGATTCGAATGATCCACTAACAGAGGAACATGTGCCTCCGCGGAGTATGGGTGGTGGTGCTATTTGTTTGGTAAGGAAAGATATTAATTCAATATCCGGGCATTCTATCGATAAGATGCTGCTTGATCATTTTAGATATAGGTCATTTATGAATGAAAATGGGGCATATCCGGTTCGTATAAATACCGACCATGAGCACCTTCGATTTATGAATGGTGAATTGATTATAGGGAAGAGAGAGAATCGGCCGTTCCTTCATTTTAATTTGGGGGATAAGAATCTTCAAAACTTCAAGAAAAAGGTCGTTGATAAGGGAGTTTTTCCGGGGTCTGGATATTCAGTGAAAATCCAAGAGCCAAAGGTTAATACCCAATTGCTCAATTCCGGATTTCTTAAAATAGCTTATTTAAAAGCATTCAGTAAAATAGGATATTCTTTGATATATAATCCGGATGGCGAAATTAATCCGACTTATGAAAAGGTAAGACAGCAAATATTGAACCCGGAAGAAAACATAATTGAATATCTACCTGTATTTTACAAAAATATTCCTCCGGTGGACGGTATATATATTGTGGGTTCTCCAGAAAGTTTACGATCTCTAATGGTGACATTTAATATTGTTATTGATGATAATGTAGAGTCATTTATGGTCGTATTGCCGTTGCCTTCAGATAGTATTTTCAAAGTTTATGATGCTTTTCAAGGCTATAAAGAAAATTCAGGATTATATCCCGAATTACATTTTCACCAGATTAAGGAATTGAAATTTGATGAAAACAGGTTGGATGCTTATTGGTTGTATCGTCTCCTCAAGACTTAATTAATTTAATAATGAAAGATATTGTCATTTTTATGCTTATGAACCTAATGATAGGCGCTTACCCATTAGGTAGTCAGGATTTGGCGATTGATAAGAGCGTAATTGGGATATTAAAGATGGGGGATATTAATATGGGGACTGCGTTTGTTTGTGAATACCAAAATATCATTGTATCATGCCGCCATACCTTTAACAATGTAGCAAATCTTTCTTTTCAAACTGAGAGTGGGCAATATAAAATTGAAGTATTACACATTGCATTCGAACAAGATTTTTCCATACTTAGAACCTTAGAGAAGTTAGATGCAGATCCCATTTCTATTAATCCCAGTTTGAAAGAAATTAATGTAAATGATACCATAAGTTATTATGGATACGATTCGAGAATAATGCATGATTTGGATACCATATTTCCAGTTGATTCCGGAAAAGCTACTATTAGAAGTATTGGAAAAACAAGTGAATTGAAAATCTATGAGTTAGATTTTATTGACTTTTATGGAAAAGGAATTCCGGGATATTCCGGAGGACCGGTCTTGGATAATAAAGGAAATCTGGTTGGTATTATTTATCAAGGGTATATAGAAACTTCTTTAAAGTCAGATTCGGACTTGATTGTAAATAAAGCCATTATTCCATTTAACCTAAAAGAAAAAATTGATGCCTTCAAGGACGAGATTAGTATCTACGAGAACCTGCTAAATCAAACAAAAAAAGGAAACAGGCAAAAATAGAAATACCTATCACAATTGTCCTGTAAAAATGGTGGGTAAGTTTACGGCACACATGTATTGTCTTTTTATATCCACTTCTGTAAGAATTCCGACCAAATAAGCTGAAGAATCAGGATCTTCATTATAAAGATCCGGTAGGAAATAGACTCCACATCCACTCAATCCTTTGGTCTTTGGCAGGATAATTCTTTGGCCATGAATCCATATTTTTTTCTGGTATTTAAGTATTATGTGATGTTCTGGATAATATCCTGACTTAATGAAGTCTTCTTGGTCAGGATGAGGATATGTAATAGTCCTGGTTGGAGCTGCATTGAATTCCCTAAGAGTCTTGTAATCTACAGATCCTTTGTTACTTGAATATCCAAAAACTAAATACCAGGAGTCATTATACTGTGGAACATGGTTAAATAAAACATAATCATCTTTAATTGGTGTATAACATTCTAAAAGTTCATTTACCAATTCATCTTTTGTTATTTCTATTAAGGCATAATCGAACGGACATTCTTCATCGCCTCTTTTACCTGTAGTTAATAAATTTCCCAATGTGTCAATATATAATGCTTCCTTTTTTCCGGGAAGTGGAACCATTAGTTTATTATAATCATTTAGCGAAATTAGGTGCCCCGCAGAGATCAGAAAGAATCGATCGTTTATTTCTGCAAAAATTCCTGAACCTAAAGGGAAAATTTTTCCTCCCTCACCTGTGACTATTTGTGTAGTTGCGTTTTGAATAATACGGGTAGATGAGTTTAAATTTTTTAAATTATAAGATAGGTCCATATTTTTTTGAATCCATAAGTTTGAACTAAATTAAAAAATATTATTTGTACATGTATTTTAAAAAAAATTATCAATCATATTATAAACCTCCTCGATGCCCTGATTATGTTATAAATCATATATGATGACCATACTCTCATAAGAATGTCTATTATAAAATAGCCTCCCGATAAGGAATTATCAAAGCTTCTGAAAGGGTTAATATATTCAAAATACTTTTCGGTAGCAAGCCAAAAAGCTTCCCCTGAAGAATTTATTAAGGAAAATCCCAATGGTTCGAAAACACCGTATAAAAGCGGGATAGAAAAAAATAGAAAATGTCCCAGTAGTAACCAGAACAATGGCTTTATAAAACTTTGCCCGTAGCTACTAAACCAATTACTGAAATATAAAATTAATTTATCCCAAAATTGATTGTACCATGGCCAGACCCAGGCCAATGATTTGTTATAATAATTCAGCTCTTCTGCATAAAATTTATCCTCCTGGATTTTGTCACTGTGTTTTGACATTGAAATCTTCAGCTGACGATAGGCTTCACGAATTTTAGGAACTTCTTTATTTGTTACACTGCTTCCTGAGGGTAGCGCCCCATCAGAGGCGTGAAAAGCTCGTATGTTTTTTCCCCAGTTACAATTGATGAATAAGGAATCCGTAATAAAGCTATCAATGATAATAAACTCCTGATATTTCGAAAATTGGGTCCTGAAGAATTCTGTTTTCCCAAGATTGGAGTTAGATATTTGAAAATATCTAGTATCATTGGTAGAATCTCTTGGTTCCATACTATAGAAATGTAAATAACCTTCATTCGTAAAATTTGAAATAGAAACTATATTGCTCTTTACACCTTTAAAATTATATGTATTCCCACTGTTCAGCCCTCCAATATTTATTTTAGTAAAATTTTGTCGACTGACATTGATATTCCCTAGCTTATATCCTCTGTCCCTAATTGTTAGTTTTTCAATATTTCCGTTAATTGGAAATCCTCCTATATCAATATCTTGAAACCGTCCTCCACATATTTCTATTTTATTTATAGTATATCCAGAAATGCGGATCTTCTCATATTTACCTCCCCAAATAAAGATTTTTTTTGACTCTATATATCTAAATGAAAATTCTCTATTAAATGTCCCATTTATCAAGTAAATATCTGAGGAAAAATTACAGAATTTGAATGTTACTTCACCATGACAAATCATTCCAATTATACTAAAGGGTTCGTCACTTAAAAAAGAACATTTATCAAAGATTAAATTTTCTTTTATTTCCAGTTCATCATCTAAATCAATTTCACCTTCAACATCATATCCCTCAAAATAAATAGTTCTTCCATTATCTCGAAGTAAGTAATCAGGTGGTGATTTTATTAATTCATTGAGTTCTTCCGAGTTGATTTTGGGTCTCGTAGTTTCCGGGGTTTCTTCTTGTTTCATTTATATTATTTTGATACTTATAATTTGGATTTAAATTTAATGATTTATAAGGTTTTAGACAGTTCTTCCAAAACCTTCTTTTTCTGCAAATGGCAATGTTTAAATTTCTTGCCACTACTACAGAAACATGGATCATTCCTTCCCCGGTCCCTTCCCATCCGGTTCAGAATTTCTCTTATTTCTTTCCGGTCTTTTGTATTGAATTCTTCTTCTAAGGATTCCCACACACCTTCCAAATGATGACTGTAAGAGCCGTTTTTATAAGATCCGAATTCCCGGCGGTATATTTGATTGCTATAAAAAGGAATTACATAATCCTCCAAAAAGCTTAAAACAGTAATCCGGCTATGGGATTGTTCGATTTTTTCCAGGGGACTGCATACGCAACATTCTCCATGTTTACTGATATGCCAGTCCTCTTCCCACGGAAAAACCTCGGAACGATCACGTAATATTGCAAAGCCCTTGGGATAGTTGAGGTGAAAGTAAACAGATATGGGAAAGGTCCCCCACGGGGTCCCTTCCCTATCTATAATGTCAATTTCTCCCTTTACCAAATGAGGATACTCGAATCCTTCAATGAATACATAATTCATCGAGGGGTATTTCATCTGTGCCTCGGACAAATCTCTAAAAAATCGACTTTCCTCCATCGAAGTACGGTTTATTGTCTCCTACTAGTGCACCCAATGCTTCCCTGCTTCCTTTTCCGGGTTCCTTTGGAGCCAATGGATATTTTGGCCCCAGGTGATTTTGCCACAATTTGGAAGCTTCATATCTGGATTCCTCATCAAGAGCCCGCTTAGCGTCTTGTATAAGATCCCAAAGAGCATGCATAAAGGATATGCGGAAAGATTCGTCATATCTGCTCAACAAGTCGTCGTGGGGCGTAGATGGCATGATGCATTCCCACCTCGAGTCCAAATCATTATAGATCCCACAAAGGGTATAGTACAGAGCTTTATCATCACGTCCGTCCCTCCCTGTAAAATGATTACAAACCAGCACGGTCAGGGTAAGGCCGTTAGGCATTTCGCACCACTTCTTTTTGAAGTCTGCCCATCCTTTCAGATATCGGATCAAACGTCGCAACTGTCCTTTCTCGTCCACATGTCCGTTCAGCCATTCGGTGAATTCCTGCGGGTCACTTTCTTCGAGGTTCCCGTTTTTGACTGTGAGAAGTGGGTGAGGCATGTCATCCGTCTTGTAATAGGAAGGATAATCTATGTGAAAAGGACCGAGGTAATCCGGTCTATAATAATTCCGGAGACATTTTTTCTTGTGCTTTGGCGGGGTCGATGTAGATCCCTTTAATGCTTCCAATATCCACTCCTGCAAAGTGGTACCATCTACGGAATCGGCCGGATCGCGATCAATATAGATGCCATCGTCCTGGTCGCAGTCTTCATCTTCGGTTCGGATATTCAGGTGATTCTTGTGACTGCCCTGTATCCAAAAACTGACCGGATAATCCGGGTGATGCTTTGAAAACCAATTCTTGATCCTTTCCCGGGTCGATTCACGGGATTCACTCATTTTTTCCCGTTTGGAATCAGGAATGGAAAGATTATTGTCATACGTGTCAAATAAAGAGTTTGTGTTTGCCATGTTTTTAAAATTTATACGATTTATCATGAGTAAAAAAATGTTCGATTTCATTCCATTGGGTACTGGTATAATGATGTCCGGCATCCTTCCCGTATGAGGTCAGGAGTTGGATTGACTTTTTGGAAGTGTTATCCATATCCACGATTTTGACCTGGGAGGAAGATAGCGATGGTGGAGTTAACCTGTAGAATAATCCGCCATCCCTCTCTATCAGTTTCCCGGTTTGATATGCGGCGATATAGTCCGAACCCGTCATAGCTGTACCGACCAATTTAGCCCCCCACTTGGAAAATGACCTGCGGGGATTAATAAATGGTCTTTCTCCTTTGGGATCACCCGGAAGCTTAATGGATAACATTGATACCCCGTCATAAGTGATTTTATGACCATCTATGGTATGCTCCTTTCCGATAAAATGATCCTTAGCTTCTGTGTACCCGATCATGCTGGGGTTGTTTACGTATAAGCCTCCATCCACATATTGGTCGCCTTCTATGGATACGGAAGGAAGGTAAGTAGGTGCCGCCGAAGTAGCCAGGGCTACTTCCACCATGGAGAACCGGCCATCCCGGTGATAGGGACCGAACGGTTTTTTGAAAACAGTGGGTCTGCCCTGTGTGATATTGAATGTGGGAATACACATCAGGTGATTGGCTGATGCCATCGTTTGGTGTCCTCCTAGAAATTCGTGCAATATATTTTCCAGGTTTGCATTGCCGTATTTTGTACCGAAAAAAGCCTGGCGGAGCCGCCGGAACGTTCTTTCTCCCCAGTTGCCACGTGGAAATATCAGTGGCCCGTGCTCTGTATAGAAGCGGGCTATTTGTTCACAGGGGATCCCGCACGTAATCCCCAAAGCGATAATGCCCCCGGTGGAAGTACCGCAGATCATATCAAAGTAATCACCGGTCAACTTCCCGGTTTTCCGTTCTATCCCTGCTAATAATTCAGCAGCATAAAGACCTTTTATGCCTCCTCCATCCAACGATAATATTTTAAAGTCAGTGGAAATTGGTATATTAACATCTGGAACGTTAATACCTTTGGAATTTAAGTTGTTTCTGTCGAAGTTTGGCTTCATATTATATTGATTTTATGAAATAAAATGCTTTATGATAAAGCTATCAGTACGATACGGAAAGCGACATAACGGATTTGCGTATAACTATATAGAAGGTCTTGTTAGATTGGGATAATCATAAGAAAATATCTACTGAGGATCTCGTTGAACTTATAAGTTGGCGGGGTGATGAGGATCCCGAAGTTCAAGAAAACTCAAAAAGAGCGGGTGCTATATTTTTTGACAGGTTTAGAGATAAGGTCATTCAAAAATGTGAAGTTTTGTGCAAACGATGGTCCCAGCCCCTTATGGTTGCAGAGGAATTGGTGGAAGAAACATTCAGTAAATTTTTTACGAGGCAAAAATTTGACATTAATAAATCATTGTCTGATGATTACGATGTGGCTGTTGAGCTTTATTTGTATAGAATTTCTTTTAATGCTCTTGTAGACAGATATAGAAGGTCTGTCAGTAAATATGCATCCAAATATACGGGAGAAGAAGATCTCGTATATGATATTACTGATTTGGATATTTTTAATGGGACAGTAGAATCTTCTACTAAACTAAAGGAAAAGTTATGGTTGTTGGAAAGAGCTTTGGATTCCTGTAATTGGAAACAAAGACTCATTTACTTAACCTATATGAATGCCGGGGTAGCGGAAAGCGAATACCCACCTCGTCATTTATCAAAAAAATTAAGAGACGTGACAGGATTAACTCAAAGGAGTATCCGTGTGAATAAAAAAATAGTGAGTGATAAAATTAAATTAATAATGGATATATATGCCAAAAAGAAATAGTATAAATATAAAAGCAGAACATTTGGACTTTTGGTTTGGTGCTACCGGATTTTATCTACCGAGAACCGAAAACGAACTCAGGCATTTTAATAAACTTTATGCGGATTATGAGTTTGAGTTGGATAGTGAAAATATAAAATTTGAGGACGTCTGGAAAGGTAATATCAAAAGGAAGAAGATAAAAACGCTCAGGCCAACTGGAGTGAAATCTTTTAAAATGGCTGCGAGGGGATTTAAAGATCTTCCCGAGGAGATACGGGCGAAAATTATCCGGAATCAAAGAAAAAATGAACAAGAATAGGAAAAGTGAAATTGCAGGAGTGGCCAAACATTACTCAAGAAATATTCAACAAAGTGTTCAAGTTACTGATTTGGTAGCTATTGCAAAAAGTGAGGACATAGGTTTAATTTTTGATCACTACAATGGATCTTTCGAGGGATTGACCGTATGTGATAAAGGGAATTTTTTTATTCATATTGATACGGATAGTACAAAAGATATCCATTCCGGAAGGACAAGATTTACCATTGCTCATGAACTGGGACATGCACTTATTGACGAGCATAGGATAGGTCTTCTAAGCGGTGCTATAGAACCACATATCTCCATATACCTTCTGGGTAATGAAGATAATGAAATTGAATTGGAAGCAGATTATTTTGCTTCTTGTCTGCTTATGCCGGAATCAATATTTCGAGCTGTGATTAATAGATATGAAAAGAAGTTTTCATTCGGGACATTGAAGTATTTATCAGACTATTTTCAAACCAGCTTCCTGGCTACGATACTCCGATTTGCAGAAGTGGGCCCCATGCCCGTATTTTTTACTTTCAATAACGATGGGAAAGTAAAATGGTATAAGCGGGGGGCATTTTTTCCGGAATGGGCTCTTAAATTCCGGGTACACGAAGACCTGCCAGAAGGGACATTGATTTCAGAGCTGTTTGAAAAAAGAATAATGCCTACTAATGAAATACGGGAGGTGGATCCGGATGATTGGTTTTATATCAATAGTGATGAATATGCATCCTATACTCTGTATGAACAATGCTGTTATCTGAGGGGGTATGATTATTTGATTAGTATGTTGTGGTTTGGAAAATAGATTAAAATAAAATAAGTTCATCTGAAAAAGGATTAATTAATCTTCTTCCGTTATTAGTTCAAAGTAATTATCAATATGGAAATTCACAAAATCGTATCCTGCTTCGGAAATGGCTTTAATATTTGCGTCAAACGCTCTTTTCAGAAACTTTTCATATAATGTTTTATTCTCATTCATTTCTGTTTTCGGATGGATGAAATCATCTCTTAATGAATTGCAATTTGATAAAGCCTCATACTTAGTAGGAAACTCCTGTACAAAATCCTTTTGAAAGAGTAATGGCATTAATTTTGTGATTTTTGTATTGAAGTCTAAGTATTCAGCTTTTTGCTTGGAAACTGATTCTCCATCTATAGTTTCTTCAAAGTTAAATGGTATGCAACTATTCATAAAAGCTTCTAGACTGGATATGGTTAGTATACAACCAACTGATAAAAATCTGATGTAGGAAACAAATCTATCGTATTGACTAAAATATTCTTCTGTGCCTATTGGTAGTAATTTATTTTTTTCATTTATTGCATATTCAAAGTTATAGTTGGCAGATCTATAGTAAATTCTTGAAAGGTCAGGTTCTGGAAACGATAGTACATTCTTTTTATTGGCAGCGGAATTGACCTGCAAGCTAATATGTGGAGAACTCCCCATTTCTTTTAGCATAATTACACCGTTCTTTTTTCGACTTTTAACCCACTTATTTAAGACTTTGAACAAACCTCTCTGTTTTTCACGTTCTAATGGTGTAAGATCGTATTTAATTTGTTGAGTTATACGAATATCTTTACCAGGTTTTACAGGACTTATTGGATTTGTTCTTATTTCTTTCAATTGTTTCTTCATGGTTTTCTCTTATAATTATTGGTTATTGTTCTTTGAATAAAAAACAGCTACTCCCTGATCCTATTTGAATTTGTTTTGATATATAATTTTGAAATTGAAAGTCACCTCTAAGTTGCCAATCTTGCACTTGATTAAAAAAGTCTTTATTTACCCTTGCTCCTTCGAAATTTGTATCAGGTGGAAATCGTACATTGAAGAAGTCAACCTTCTCTAATATTGCCTTTTCGAAGGAACATTCGCCTCGGAAGGTGGTATTAGAAAAATTTGCTCCAAATAGATATGCTTCTGTGAAATTAATTCTCTGAAAATCACAATTTATGAATTGTCCATTTAATATTTCACTATTTGTAAAATCGATACCGCCTCCACTAGACTTATTGAGTACTATGTTAGGCATGTTTAAATTAGAGAAATTAGTTTGGAATAGTTTAGCCCTAGATAGATTCATACCACTTAGATAATCAGGGAACAGTTCAATATTTCCAATTCTACCAAAATTAACATGGCTAAGATCAATATTTCCTCTATTCTTACTTCCTAGTTTATTCAACCTTTTGATTATGCCGATGATTCTAAATATGCTCTCCTTGGAATTCGAATATCTAAGATCATCAATTTCTTCAATATATCTTTTGATTTCAAGCTTATTTTCCCCTTTAGAATTTACCCAATTAAATAGTAGAACTAAAATTGCTGCGTCAACGATACTGGCAATCATGGATGGTTTTAAGTTCTCAAATAAGTTATCTATACTGGTTTTGGGGGAAAGTTGAAATATTATTATTGTGATCAAGATGACAATAAATAAAGTAAAAAAGGATAATTTAACTTTATCTAGTTGAATTCGTTGCCACATTATTTTTATCTTTTTAAAATAGCTTTTTTGCTTGATTTGTTTTTTTTCAGTCAGTAAGTTCAAAAACTGAATGAGAATTAATGTTATTAATGTTATTGTCACAAGACCTATAAGACACAATAAATATATTGTCATTTGCAGGATACTTAATTTTATAAAATTCTATACTCCCTCCTCCCAAACTCATCCCTCTCTTCCTTATTCAACTTCGGCACTCCACTCTTTCTATTCATATAAAAATTCAACACCCGGACCATATTTCGGGGATGAAAATCCGGACCAAAATGGTCATGGCAGGTGTGGAAGATATCCAAAGCCGTTCGTGGTGTGTTAAAATACGAATTATCCAGAAGATGATCGATATACGTTCGGACTTTATCAAAAGAATAGACAGTTAATGGAGTCGGCAGTTCTACGTGTTTTTCCTCATCTGCAAAAGTTTTGAAGTGCTGGTATTGTCCCTCCTGATTTTTGATATCGATATCGTAAACGGGCTTTCTTTTTTCATCCGGGTAAGTAGAGATTCGTAAATGATACATATCAACTTCCAATTTGGGCGCCATGAAAGTAGATAGCGGTTCTTGAAAGATCAGTTGCAAATAATTCGTGTCATTGGGATTGAATCTTTTGGTTTTGAGCGGATTTTCTGCATCGCGGAAAAAGAAATCTTGTTTTCCCAACAAGAAGGAACATTCATATGCTGAATAGCCCCACCGAATCCGGTAATCCCGGATTCGATAGATTTTGTCAAAATCCATCGCGCAACAGCTTTGTTTGAAGGTTTTCTTTTTGCGATTGGGCATATTGATATTAGAGAATTACGTTCCAACAAAATAAAAAGAAATTACAGCTTTTTATATAATGCCTCATTTTCACTCAATCGAATAAGCTTTTTTCTTTCTTCCGCTCTGGCAATAATAGCAGTGAAATGACTGGTCCTCCAGTTCTGAATAGCGTATCGATTGCAATATTCAGTAATTTCTTTTACAGAGTGCCAATCATTAAAAAAAGCATCTCCCTTTTCTAATAGGACGTTTAATATTCCAGTAGGGCCAAGGTATTCTGGAATTTCAATGACCTCCTTTTTCACCATTTTTTCAGGAAGTGGCTCGGGAGGATAAAAATCCTTCATCGTATATTCCATATAATTTCCCTGTTGTTTAGATATTTCCGTAAAAGCTTTTGCAAGTTTATTGAGGTTCTCATCTGTGTAGGAATTTGGTCTTGCACTACCTTCAATTCCTCCCAGCAAATTACTGGATGATTCTGGGTACAGAATTCTCGAAACATCCCTTTGTGATAGGCCTAATTCTAATCTTATATATCTGACTCGATTAATTATGTAAAGATGTAATTGTGGTATTTGAATGATTTCTTTCATTAACCACAATTTCGCATGAGAATAAATTATACATTGGGCGATAAATATTTTGTATTTATAGAATTATTCATTATTATTGCATTGTAGCTAGTTCATTAATGATTTATGAACAATGCTGCTTAGGTATTAACTAAAAGAGTCTCGACTACAAACTCTCACAATTTGTAATTACGGACGAGACGGTAGGTTAATGCCCATGATGATATTTTGTGTACCTTGGTATACATGAAGGAATCATGGGCTCTATCGATTTTCCGTTCCGTAAGGAGTGAGAGCCTTGTAGTACGGTAGATAGGGCCCTATTTTTCCCTTCTCTTCACACGAGGCTCGACAACGAATAATAAAAGATGCGAGCGAAGCAACCAACCGATCAGATGAAGTACTATGGAGCCGGAATCCGGGCGCTGGGAGATCTCGGTGTCATGGGGTGGACGCGGGATAGGTCTTCGTTTGGGCAGCTATCGTTGTATGAATTGATCTACCGGTTGAAACCCCGCAAGCCTGTATAGCTATTCCCGGCCTTTTCCTACGATAGGACCGGCTGCTAAGGACTGTTTAGCATCCGGCGACTCTATTATTTTTTCGGATTTACTAAACAAACAAAGATGAGTAAATATTTATGGATCCTACTCCTGGCAGGAGTATGGGGAGAGGGGTATGCACAGGAAGGAGACGAACTGATCGGGGACGGAGATACGGGTACGGCCCAGGCCGAGACAGGCTCGGCGGGCACAGCGGTGATCTATGGGGAGATCGAATCTGTGGAGCCGGTGGATACGATGAAATTGGTACTATGGCGACGATACCTGGGAAATGCAGGTGGTTTCCCGAGCGTTGAGCGCTTGCCTTCGAGGACGGAAAAGGGGAACCTATTCAACCGGACGATAGCCAGTAGGACATTTTCTTTCCATCTGGACCTGGACCGGCCGGGGTATTTTTCCCTATACCAGGATGCTTATACCTTCTGCGACCGGATGAAAATCCGGCCGGGCGACAGCGTATTTATCCATATCGATACCAAACGGGCGCTGGTACGGTTTACCGGACCGAATGCTATACGTTTTCAGGCCCAGTACGACCTGGCACGCGCCATCGATGCGGAAAAGAAGTCCCGCGATCCGGTAATGACAGGCATGGACCGGGAGACGTTTTTATCAGAAGAAAAAACACAGAAGGTATATCAAAAGGCTCGTGAAGCGGCAAAAGAAAGTATGCTTCCCCTGATGCGCATGATCTTCAACGATCAACAAAAATACCAATATCTGGAGGAATGGGTGGATAGGGATCCCTACAACCACCGGGGCTGGGAAGTGATTGCGATGTACCGCCCACTGGTGGACGAATCGGGTATCCGTTCAATGGAGTTCCGGCTCCTGGGGGAAATTCTTCAACCGATGGCTCAGTTTCTATACCTGGGTCTAAATGGCAACAAAGAATCCAAACGAATATGGGACACTTATACTGACCGGATGGAAGCTATTCCATTGCCGGATGATATATCCTACATAGAACCGGGAATCATTGATTTTTTGTACCGGAGTATCCAGGCATACCAAAAAGTAAATGGGAAAAATGTGAGTTTCGAGGAGATGATTCACAGGTATGGTACTCCACTGGGCGATTATGCCATTGCGTATTATGTAATCCGCCAATACAAGCATCAGGAAAACCCAGATTCCTTGTTTAGTCGCGCGCTGGAATTCATTCAAACATCGTGGTTACGTACCGGAGTGCAGCAAATGGCTTCCAGGATAAAGACCGGCACCCCTTTTCCTGATATCTCGCTAAAAAATGCAGACGGGAAGGAAGTCAGGCTTTCGGAGTTCCAGGGGAAGGCCGTCCTTATCGACTTCTGGTATACGGGTTGCGGGGCGTGCCTGAAATACTACCGGGAGACCCTGGGACCAGTGGAAGAGCGGATGCGGGAGGAAGACGAAGTGGTCTTCGCTTCTATATCCTCGGACCGGAACCGGGAGGTATGGCTGCGCAGCATTCAGGAGGGAAAATATACCTCTCCGGATTTGCTCAACCTGGCCACCGGGGGATTTGACCACCCGCTGCTGAAGTATTACGGGATACGTGCCTATCCCACGCAAATGTTGCTGGACCGGGAAGGGAAGATCTACCAGATCGGGAATTTTCCGAAGGACCCACGGGAATTGGAGG
Source organism: Membranihabitans maritimus (assembly GCF_021729145.1). Taxonomy (GTDB): domain Bacteria; phylum Bacteroidota; class Bacteroidia; order Chitinophagales; family Saprospiraceae; genus Membranihabitans; species Membranihabitans maritimus. Next base: position 20,492 of record NZ_JAJSLW010000021.1, read on the forward strand.
CATTGATCCGGGAGGTTTTGAAAAAATAAATAGAAAGTAATAATAAAAGTACCCGGGTGAATAAACCCGGGTAAAGAATTCATGCCATGCTTATGACCTGTGATTGCTGCGTCGCGTTCGGACCGGTGATGGCAGGTCAAAGCGGAGTTCTCCGGTCAAAGGACCGGAGGGAGAGTCCCGGTGGCCGGAGGGCGACCGGACAATGATTGACAGGTTGGACAGCCCCAGGTGCGCGGCGGGTGAATATTTTTTAATTAATTAGATCAAGTTGAGAATGTTTGAAAAGGACCCGATACGTACGACTGGATTTCCGGAGCAGTGTTATTGGATTCCTTCTGTCAGTACATTGCAATTCGCCATAACACTTCCGGAGCCGGTAGGGGCTGCCCCTGTTTTTATCAGGAAAAGAAAGGATTATTTTGAAGGAGCCTGGATTGATAAAGAAAAACTTTTGGTTATGAGAGAGAAAAGACGCTTCGATGATGGAACTGGATTAGAAAGAAATTAAAGAGAAAATGAATGGAAAAATTACAGAACAATTTGAAATAAATGCTCGGCTGCGGGAGAGGTAAGTCAAAATACGTGGGAGCGGGAGCCAGCATTGCGGAAGAGCATTTATTTTGACCGGCTTTTTGCTTCCTTTTTTCCGCAAAAAAGGAAGGGAGAAAATACAAACCGAAATATGAAGATGCCAATGAAAAGTAAAGATAATCTGGAAATTAAAAGCAAGGTAAAACCATGACAGAACTTAATTTGGAGAAGCTACACGAAATGTAATGAAAAAAAAATACGGAATCCGGGCTCACCAATCCTCGCTATCACACAGGCTGATGCGCGGCTTAGCGATCCCTCTAAAAAACAGCCTATGAAAACAACACAACGCATAACACTACTTATATTGATAAGCACAGCCTGGTTACAAGCCCAACAGGCCGTATACACCCTGCACGGTAGTGTATGGGACTCCTTGACACAACACGTATTGGTGGGGGCTGCCGTGCAGGTGATGGGGGAAGAAAACATAGGTTCTGTGACGGATGAATCGGGCCGTTTCACCCTGTCCCTCACCGAAGGAACCTATACATTGGAAGTCCGGTACCTGGGGTATAGACCAAAGCAACTACTTACGCACATACCGGGTACCGACTCCATTGGGGTGAACCTGGCGCCTTCGGGAATTTCACTCGGGGAAGTGGAGATCGTCTCCACGGGCTACCAGGAGTTGCCGCGGGAGCGGGCGACGGGCTCCTTCGCGACCCTGGATGAAGCTGAAGTGCAGCGCCGGGTAAGTCCTAACCTCCTGGACCGGCTGGAAGATATGGTGCCGGGATTAGTGCTCAACCGGGTAGGTGCTGATAATGATCCGATTACTATCCGTGGAAGGAGTACAATCTATGCGAATGCGCAGCCGCTGATCATAGTGGACGGCTTCCCATACGACGGGGATCTGGCGTCGATTAATCCCAATGATGTGGAGAACATCACCGTGTTGCGGGATGCGGCGGCCGCCTCCATCTGGGGGGCACGGGCCGGGAACGGGGTGATCGTGATCACGACGAAGCAGGGGAAGTATGACGAGCCGCTAAAGGTGTCCTTCAATAGTAATGCAACCTTCCAGGAACAAAGGGATCTTTATTATCGCCCGCTGATGTCGATGACGGACTACATTGAGGCGGAAGAGATCCTGTTTGACAAGGGGTACTACAGCAGTATGGAAAACTCGAGTAACCAACCGGTATTATCGCCCGTGGCGGAGACCCTGATCGCACAACGGAACGGGTTGATAGATAACACTAAAGCAAAATCGATCCTGGACAGTTACCGGAATCACGATGTACGGGAAGAGCTGAACCAATATTACTACCGGCCGACCTGGAAGCAACAATATTCCCTGTCCCTTCAGGGTGGGACCGGACGGCATAGGTATGCGTTCTCGGTGGGGTACGATGATAACCAGGCCCAGATTATCGGCAATGGGCGGAAGCGGATCACATTGAATGCCCGGAATACATGGACTTCCCGATCTGAGCGATTGAGGACAGATATAGGACTTTACTTCTCCCGGGACCGCACGGACAATGACAATTCGGCCCCGGGGACTTACCCTTATGAGTCACTGGCTGATAATAGCGGACAACCACTACCGGTAATGCGGGGGTACCGCCGTACGTACCTGGATGGCCTGGACACAGTAGGATTGCTGGACTGGCGATACCGTCCCTTAGAAGAGATCGGGCTCCGTGACAGGAATAGCATGAATACGGAATACCGGTTACAGGCTGGGATCGGTTGGGAAATTTTCACGGGCCTGAAGATAGAAGGTAAATACCAGTACTGGCAAAGCTTGAATGAGATGCGGGACTATCAGCCTGTGGAGAGCTATGATGCCCGCAATATGGTCAACTTATTTACCCAGGTAGATGATAATGGAGATTTGTTACGCAAAGTACCGGAAGGGGGTATCCTGGATCTGAGTAATTCAGAGAGCCATAGCCACACCTTGAGAGGACAATTCCGATATGATCGGAGATCCGTATTACATGAATGGTACTTGCTGGGAGGTGTAGAAGTCCGGGATCATCCTTCGGAAAGTAATAGCATGCGATACTATGGGTATGACGATGAAACGGGAGAATTCCAAGTCGTAGATTTGGAAAGTAGGTACCCATATTTTCATAATGGACGCCAAATCACTATTCTTTCCGGTCAGTCCATCGGAGGGAGTTTGGATCGGTTTGTCTCTTATTATTTCAATGGGTCTTATAGCTACGATTACCGATATGTGATATCAGCAAGTGTCCGGAAAGATGCGTCCAATCTATTCGGCGTGCGGACCAACCAAAGGGGCGTACCTTTGTGGTCAGCTGGATTGAGCTGGAATGTAAGTGAAGAAGGTTTTTACGGGATCTCGCAAATCCCATATTTGAAATTTAGATTGACTTATGGTTACAGTGGAAATGTGGATCGATCATTATCGGCTCTTACAAGAGCAAGTTACCGTTCTGCGGCACTAAATAATAACATTAGTGGTTTTCCTATACCCTATGCACAGATCATATCTCCACCAAATTCGGAATTGCGCTGGGAGAAGATCTCAACCTGGAATATGGGGATCAATTGGAGTACAATTAATCGGCGTATTCAGGGAACAGTAGAGTTCTATATAAAAACTGGGAGAGATTTAATCGGGGACCGCCAATTTCCTTATTCCAGTGGTGTTCAGGAATTGAGGGGCAATTTTGCTTCCACACGCACTGCAGGCTGGGATGTAAATGTGACGACCCGAAATACGGAGGGGAAAGTTCGATGGACCACGCGTGGAATACTGAGCATTGTAAAGGAAAAAGTAACGGACTATGAACAAGATGGTTTGACGTCAAATTATTTATACTCCTCTACCAGAAGTCCGTTTGAAGACCGGCCTTTATTTGGAATGTATAGCTATCCCTGGGCGGGGCTGGATCCGCAGACGGGGGACCCGATGATTTGGTTCGAAGGAGAAGCCAGTAGGGACTATAGTGCAATTCGTAGCCGGTTTTCGAAGGAGGATCTGATCTACCACGGTCCGGGAAGGCCACCCATATTCGGAGCGGTACGGAATGAACTGACCTGGAAGGGATGGAACTTGTCCGCCAACATAAGCTATAGATTGGGCTATTACTACCGGAGAAGATCGGTGAACTACCCCATGCTATTGAATGGTGACCTGGACCATCAGGACTTTGCGGACCGGTGGCAGCAGCCGGGAGATGAATCGCATACTAATGTTCCATCACTGCCTTCATCGATCTATTATGACAGGGATAATACTTATATCTATTCGGATATACTGGTGGAAAAGGGTGACCATATCCGGTTTCAGGACATACGGCTAAGTTATTCACTGGACCGGGATCGGATGCCGCGACTGCCTGTGGCGCATGCAGAGTTCTACGGGTACGTGAACAACATCGGTATCCTGTGGAAGGCGAGTGATGATCCCCTGGACCCGGACTTCCGGAGTGTGAAGCCGCGAAGGAGTGTAGCGGTAGGGGTGCGGGTGGAGTTTTAATTCCCCTTGTGAAAGAAGTAAATCCTGAATAGAAACCTTGAAGGTCTAGTTGGTAGGCGCTGTAAGGAGTGATCCAATTCTGAGAAAGTTTCAAAGGGTCAAATCAGAGACCTTCAAGGTTAGAGCAAAGTTCCTGTGACGGGAATTCAGGAGCAGTGAATGAAAATGGAAGCCTGTATGGAAAAGCGCTGAAGATGACCGAATGAAGTCCGACCGGAGGTCGGACCAAGGGTATGACTGAACGCAATCCCGTTGACCAACGGGATCGAAGATGGTAAATCTATCTTCGGTGAAGGAACCTCGCCTTCCATGGCGAGGGTGGGCAAGCTCTGATGAGGGAACCGAGGGTTCCGTCCCGAGGCTACAGTATATACAGGAACCGAGCCTTCCATGGCGAGGGGTGGTAAACCGCTTTATGAGGCTTGCCACGTTCTTCGTGGAAAACTTTACGGACCAGCCCTATCGGGGCTGAATATGGGTAACCCCGGGTGTTGTACCCGGGGTAAGTAAGAAACGAGTTAAAAGTTCTGGCGTGTGTTTTTGCAATCCCTCAAGGGGCCATGCCCAAGGCATCTGGCAAAGTCATCCCTATGGGGACTTCGTGGAAACCATGACAGAACTGAATTCCTGGGAAGGAAACAAGGGATATATGGTAAAAAAACAATAAAATCCGGGCTCGGGAATCCGCTGTCCTACAAGCATGGCAGGCTACCCGATCCCTCAAAATCATGAAAAATAGAAAATACACTGCGAACCTTTGCGTGAACTTTGTGAAACTCTGTGTAACAACTAAAATCACCATAACCATGAAAAAATACATACTACTTTTATTACTAACTATACTCTTCACTACCAGCTGCACTGATTATCTCAAGGAAAAACCGGAGAAAAGCCTTGTAGTACCTAAAACAATGGAAGACCTGGACAGGTTGACGAACAATATACAAGTGTTTAATATATCTCAGCCAGGGGTTGGAATTTTGACATCTGACGATTTGATGACTACAGATGAAGGATGGTCAGGGTTAAGTTCTTATGTAGAAAGGAATGCCTACATTTGGGATTATTCAAAAGGATTAGAAAATGTAGGTGAATGGATTATTGACTTCAGAAGGGTATATTACGCCAATATTGTGTTGGAGGAACTCGAACTACACCATATTGACAAAAAAGGTACAATGATCTATAATATGATCCGAGGAAGGGCTTTGTTTTACAGGGCTATGGCGTATTTTAATCTTGTTTCGTTATTTGCTCAACCTTATGAACAAGAAAAGGCCGGACAAATTCTCGGTCTTCCTTTGCGAGATACACCCAATATTGACAAACAGTATGCACGATCTTCCCTGGAAGATACATATCAATTTATTTTAGAGGATTTGGAAACGGCAGTGGATCTTTTACCTGATGTAGCTTCATGGAAGAGTCAGCCTAGCCAAAGTGTAGCTCAGGCATTATTGTCCCGAGTTTATTTGCAAATGGGAAATTTTACAAAAGCATTGGAATGGGTGGAAAAAGTAGCTTGGGATAACTATGAGTTATTGGATTTTAATTCGTTAGATAGTTTGGAACGGTACCCAATTCAATATCCGAATAAAGAGATTATGTATTATGGGGTAGCAGCGAACTATAGATTTCAAGATAATGAGTTGATATTTATTCGTCCGGAGTTAATCGACCAATATTCGAAATTTGATTTAAGACGGTCTTTATTTTTTACAGAGAATGAAGATGGTTATTTCAATTATCGAGGTAGCTATTTAGGTGAGGATGATATTTTTGGAGGGATTAGCCTGAATGAATTATACCTAATTCGCAGTGAATGTCTGGTTCGGAAAGAATCGGTGGAAGAAGGGCTTTCTTACCTTAATGAATTATTGGAAAAGCGCTATAGAAACGGGAGTTATAAACCGTACTCCGGTTTATCTAAGGAAGAGGCATTGGATCGGGTCTTGGAGGAGCGAAGAAAGGAACTAGTTTTTCGTATTACCAGATGGTTGGATTTGCGTCGTTTGAATAGAGAACCTGGGCATGAAGTTACTATCATACGTATGGTAAATGATCAGACATATCAATTATTACCGCATTCCAATGGATATGTATTTCCTATCCCGGTAGACGAGATAAACCTTACGGGAATTCAGCAGAACCCCTTATAAAAAAGAGAGACCACCTTTTAAGTGGTCTCTTGATTAAATGGGTTAATTGAGTTCAAATTCACCCTCTTCTAAAGGTGCTGATTCAATGTCAGGTTCAACATAAGTGCAGGTTTCAGATGGAGAAAATCGACATTGATAATCGACCGTGTCGGTCTTTATCCAATTTTGTCCTCCGTCCTGGGTGGCATACCCTACCTGGACTTCCCTCGGCGTAAACGCCAGTGCTAGTGTGACGGCCACAGCGGCGGCCAGTGCGGGCAGGTGTTTCACTGCCGGTTTGAATTGAAAAAAATTTTGTATATTCATAATACATTTTTTTGTGCAGCTCCGGTCCGCTGTGATATCATTACTGGCAGGCCGGAACTGCGGTTTTAAAAATTATGAACTTGAGCTCAAATTCGGTTTCAGGATCCTCATACCCGGGACATTTTGACGGGGCGACTTTGAGATGACAGGAAATACGCAACCTATTTCAATAAGCGAACGTAACCATAGCTATGGCAACGCCAGGTCATGGTAATAAGGGGCATTCCCCGCACAGAAAGTCACCAACATCAACAGTTCTGGGTAGTATATCTTGGTTCCGGGCTATACATACTTTTTCCCGGAATGGATTCGTTATAAAAAAGCGGTGCCCCGGACACCAAAATATGCCTGGCGTCCAACAACAGGCACCACCTTTTGAATGCAAAATGCACTCGGTTTGATTCTTGAATGTTTAACGTTTAGAAAATGGTCATAAGGGCGAACACCCCTTACCCGGGACATCAATAGACCGGTATGCAATGCTTCCGGCAGACATACTGAGCCTGTTACTATCAATAATAGGAAAATCCGTGAACGAACGGTGAAATGTTTTAGAATCAAGATTGTTTTCATCTCATTTTGTTTTTTATCGCTATAAATCACCCTCAGATAGACACCCATCTGATGATAGTAGTAATCGTAAAAAACAAACCGAAATACCTATTGCAATTCTCAACTCATCCTGCTAAAAGAATAGTATCACTAAATTAAACTTTTTCTATAAAAAATCAAAATATTCTGTATTTTTTTCTAAAAATTTCTTTTATTGGTTCCGGATATCACCCTATCATCTAATATTATTACTCAAAAAGAACGTCAGGCATTAAAAGAAATATCACAATATTATTTCAATTTTAACCCAATAAATAAATATTACACTTAAATTAAGTCACATATAAAATTTATAGAAATAAAAATTAATTAACATAAAATTTTATTCTTACTCTATACACCCCCTTTATTATCTATTTATAAAAATAATCGAACAAACAAAACGCATTCACCACACTCCTTTACAATCCAGGTTGGACTCCCAACTAACCAACTACCCGACTAACAGACTACCCAACTACCCGACTACCCCACTACCAGACTAACCAACTACCCGACTAACCTACTATCCTACTAACAGACTACCCGACTACCAGACTACCCGACTACCCGACTAACCTACTATCCTACTAACAGACTACCCGACTACCCAACTATCCTACTACCCGACTACCCAACTATCCGACTATCCTACTATCCGACTACCCGACTACCCAACTAACAGACTACCCAACTACCCGACTACCCCACTACCAGACTAACCAACTACCCGACTAACCAACTATCCAACTAACAGACTACCCTACTACCAGACTACCCGACTACCCGACTATCCGACTACCCAACTAACAGACTACCCCACTACCCGACTACCAGACTAACCAACTAACCAACTATCCAACTACCCGACTATCCAACTACCTAACTATCCGACTACCCAACTAACAGACTACCCGACTACCAGACTACCAGACTAACCAACTATCCAACTAACAGACTACCCCACTACCAGACTAACCAACTAACAGACTACCCCACTACCAGACTAACCAACTAACAGACTACCCCACTACCCGACTACCCAACTACCCGACTACCCGACTATCCAACTACCCGACTAACTACCTATCTTCTTTCCTCCTTTCCCAAAATTTTGATATTTTGCACCCTGAGATTGAAAGACCTAAAAACCGAAAAGGAATATGAACCGCCGAAATTTTATATCAACGTCTGCCGGTGCCGGCATTGCTACTTTGACAACACAAAAAGTGGTTTCCGAATCCACATCGGGAACGTTGACAAAAAGATACCAGGGAGGCAAAAGCCCCTGGCCCATCTGCCTTGACACTGCTACAATACGTACTGCTGGCAGCCTGGAAAAGAAAGTTGACATAGCCATCCAAGCCGGATATGATGCCATCGAACCCTGGGATGGGGAATTAGCGGAATTTGAAAAAAATGGTGGCAATCTAAAAGAATTAGGACAAAAAATCCGTGATAACGGCCTTTTTGTTCCCAGCATGATTGGACTTTGGGGCTGTATACCCCAAAATGAGGAGGCTTTTCAACAATCTCTCCAAGGAACAAGAAACCGCATGCGAATGGCCGCAGAAATTGGTTGTGGCCATGTGCAAGCCATTCCCAATGAAGTAGGGGAAAACTATGATCATGGTTTTGTTACTTCATGTTACCGCCGGTTACTGGAAATAGGTATAGAGGAATACGATATAATTCCATCCCTTGTTTTTGTCAAAATGTTCCCACTCAAAACATTGGGCCAGGCCGTGGCAGTAGCATTGGATGCAGATCATCCGGATGCGAAAGTCATCCCTGATGTTTACCATATGTATATTAGCAAAGGCGGGTTCAATGGATTGAAAAAACTGGATGGAAGCATGATTTCCATTTTCCAGTTTAACGATGCCCCCGGCGGAATGGAAATTGATCAAATGCAAGACAAGCACAGGGTCTACCCCGGGGATGGTATCCTTCCATTACCGGAAATCTTAAGCGACCTGAAAGATACGGGATTTAACGGGTGTGTATCCCTGGAACTCTACAACCCCGAATACCACAAGCAGGATTTACTACAGGTAGCTAAAACAGGTTTGAAAAAAACATTGGCCGTCATTGAAAAAGCAAAGGTATAAAATATAATACCCTGATAGAAGCAGACCTTGCCGACCATCGGGAAAAAGCCAATTTCACTTTAAAAGTTTCCGGTCGACTGTTTACCAGGCAGCCGAGTTTTTACTTCTTTTGACCGGCAGGGATTATTTTCTCGATTAAACCCGAAATTGAATACCCATAAAAAATAATGGCCCCATTGGGATGCCCTTCCCAAGGAATCCATTGGAATGGTATAAAGCTAAAAGAGCAAATAAAATCGCGGTTATGGTCGCGAAGGACCGTGGGAGCGTTCGCTCCTGACAATTCAAGGAAAGATCGTCCGGTCCTTTCCATCAAACAGCCCTGGCACGATTAATTATAAATCAATTATTTATAATCAACCGTTGCCATTATTCAGGATCTTGTCATGAATACTGTGGGCTAGGCGTCTACATTAGCATATTTGGCATTCTTCTCGATAAAAGCCCTTCGGGGGGGCACATCTTCCCCCATAAGCATAGAGAATATCCTATTAGATTCGGAGGCATCATCGATCGTAACCTGTTTCAAGTAGCGAGACTCAGGATTCATTGTGGTTTCCCACAATTGTTCCGCATTCATTTCCCCCAGCCCTTTATATCGCTGTATCCTCACAGAATCCGGATTCCCGCCGTCAGCGTAGAATTGCACGGTTTCCTTACGTTCTTCCTCTGAGAAACAATATCGAAATTCTTTCCCTTTACTGATCCTGTACAATGGCGGTTGTGCGATGTACAAATAACCTTTTTCGATAAGTGTACGCATATACCGGAAAAAGAAAGTCAATATTAATGTCACGATATGGCTACCATCTATATCGGCATCACACATAATCACAATTTTGTGATATCGCAATTTATTAATATTCAAAATACGGTCTCCGTCCTTTTCTTCTATTGAAACCCCCAGCGCAATAAAGAGATTCTTAATCTCATCGTTTTCGTAGATTTTATGCTCCAGCGCTTTTTCTACATTCAGGATCTTACCTTTCAGGGGCAATATAGCCTGAAATTGACGATCTCGACCCTGCTTCGCCGTACCACCGGCAGAATCCCCCTCTACAAGAAATATCTCCGATTCGTCCGGAATCTTGGAAGAGCAATCCGATAGTTTACCGGGCAATCCTCCACCGGTCAAAATATTTTTTCGCTGCACTATCTCCCTGGCTTTTCTGGCTGCCTCCCGGGCTGTTGCCGCCAAAATTACTTTCTCAATTATTTTTTTGGCCTTGTCGGGATTCTCCTCCAGGAAAATTTTCAACGCCTGGCCTACCGTACGGGATACGATACCGGTGACTTCAGAGTTTCCTAATTCCCCTTTTGTTTGACCTTTAAATTGGGGTTCGGGAACTTTAACTGATACGACGGCTGTCAAACCCTCCCGGAAATCCTCACTGGATACGGATATCTTAGCTTTGGTAAAAATACCTTCTTCTTTCCCGTAATTTTTAAACTCACGGGTAACAGCCATTCTAAATCCATTTACATGCGTTCCTCCTTCCCTGGTATTGATGTTATTCACAAAGGAACTGATATTTTCTGAAAAGGAAGTATTAAACTGCAATGCTACTTCGACCTCTACATTGTCTTCCTTTCCATCCACATGGATAGGCTCATTAATTAAAGGGTCCTTACTTTCATCCAAAAACTTAACAAATTCAGCAAGGCCTCCTTCCGAACAATAATCATCGCGTTTGAACTCTCCATTTTCTTCCTTTTCCCTCTTATCCGTAAGTGACAACTTCAGTCCCTTGTTCAGAAAGGATAACTCCCTCAATCGATGGGCCAGCGTGTCGTATTTGTACACTCCTGTCTCAAAAATACTCGTATCAGGCCAAAATGTGATGATGGTCCCCGTTTTGTCAGTATCCCCTACCACTTCCACTGAATCAACCGGGATTCCTTTTTCGTACTTTTGCGTAAATATCTTTCCTTCCCTGTGCACCTCTGCGTGCAAGTCAGTAGACAAAGCATTCACTACAGAAACCCCTACACCGTGTAGCCCCCCGGAGACTTTATATGTATTTTTATCAAACTTACCACCGGCGTGTAATACCGTCATCACTACTTCCAATGCAGATTTTTGCAATTTATCATGCATCCCGGTCGGTATTCCCCTTCCGTCATCTGTAACGGTAATGGAATTATCCTCATTAATGATTACATTGATTTCATTACAATATCCTGCAAGGTGTTCATCAATAGAGTTATCCACTACCTCCCATACCATATGATGAAGTCCCTTGGTATCGGTACTACCAATGTACATTCCAGGTCTTTTTCGCACAGCTTCCAGTCCTTCCAGAGCCTGGATATTATTAGCACCGTAAGTATTTGGTTGATTTGACATATATACTTTAATTTAAATCAGCGTACAAAGATACGATTTTTAATTGAGTTTACCCACAGAATTCCTTGCTTATCAACTCTCAATTATTGGCAATGGACAGACAACCTAACACATAATTCAGTGGGTGGCTATCAGTATTTATTTTAACGTAAGTTCGACAGAGAGAATAAGAGCCCTGAAGGGGCGAAATATTACTAACCCTGGGTGCCAACCCAGGGTGGAAAACAAGTTGAACCGTCGATTCTGGCATTGATTTTTTGCTTTTTTCGCAAAAATAATGACAGAATCAATTATTCGTCGAACTCACGTCAATACAAGGAAAAATGTCTCCCAATGGTGCAGTGCTAAAGTATTCTGACGGTAACTAGACTAGCATACTTTCGCTAAAGAGTCTATGAATCGGGGAGCTAGTGAAAGCTATACGTAAAGCGATCCCTGAGCCAAACCATAAACCTGAGAAGGATTAGCCACGAATTTCACGCATGGAAATCATAGGTTGATTTCCCGTAGGTCGGGCATATATGATCTGTATCAAATAGACAACGCAAAAAGAGGTTTTAGTCTTTCAGGTGGAAGAACCTTGCTTGCATTGCCAAGTGCATTGGAGAAGGGGCTTACACCTTTGAATCATACTGTGACCCTTCCAGGGTCAGGCATAAAGCTAAATGATGCTAACCTATTCAGACCCCCTCCGGGGTCTTTGGATATGGGGTAAGCAGAAAAGGGGGTAGGTAGTTGGTAAAAATTTGTAGTCTACTCCGGGTTACGTCACAGCACAGGGTTGAATCCATAAAAAAAGGCTACCCTACATTAAATAGGGTAACCTTTTTCAATATTTTCTAACAGTGCAGGATACCATTGTAAATCCCCCATACAGGAAATGTAAATCCCTATCTGCACGAATTAATTACTTATTTTCAGCGTAGTTTTCCGCTACTTTGTCCCAATTAATTACATTGAAAAATGCTTCAATGTAATCGGGTCTTCTGTTTTGATAGTTTAGGTAGTATGCGTGCTCCCATACATCGATTCCCAAAATAGGGGTACCACTGCATTCAGTACCGGGCATCAACGGATTATCCTGATTGGGAGTGGAACATACACTCACTTTACCTCCTTCCTCTACACACAACCATGCCCATCCCGAACCAAACCGGGTAGCAGCTGCCTTACTAAAAGCCTCTTTGAATTTATCAAAGCTACCAAATGCATCATCGATTGCACTTGCTAATTCCCCACTTGGGCTTCCGCCACCATCAGGGGAGAGGATTTCCCAAAAAAGAGCGTGATTATAAAAACCACCGCCATTATTTCGCACAGCAGAAGATAACTTATCCACCTTTCCCAAAATGTCTTCTATTGAAGCATTTTCCAGGTCCGTACCTTCTATGGCTGCATTTAGTTTACTGGTATATCCCGCATGATGTTTGTCATGGTGTATTTCCATAGTACGGGCATCAATATGTGGTTCTAACGCATCAAATGCATAGGGTAAATCTGGAAGTTTGAAAGCCATAGTTTTACTTTTTTAATGATTAATGATTTGTTTGATAATTATAATGAAATATATCTCTAAATGTTTTAACAGAATGCAATTAAAATTTATTATTCTGAAAAAACCAAATTATTGGGAAAAAAGTTAAAATACGGGAGGATTTGGACACAAAACCTCAAATTACAGGACAAAAAGCATCCTGGTCCCGACAAATAAGTAACAATCAAACCGATGATAAGGTCACTAATTATCAATGGTCCAATCCGGCAGATGGCCTCCGCTCTATAGTTGTAGTATTATTGTTCCAGATATTCATTAGCCCAGATCAAATCCTCTTCCGTATCAATTCCAATGGTCAGGTCTTTGGCGTCAAGCATTTTGAATTTCATGCCCATCTCCAGGATCCGCAGCGCTTCTATTACTTCAAGCTTTTCCAGTGGCGTGGGTTTTTGTTTTGAAAACCGGACAAGGGCATCTTTACGGAAAGCATAGATACCAATATGCCTATAGGTAGGAAAATCAGTTTGTTCTCTTCGAAAAGGGATATTCGAGCGACTAAAATACAGTGCATAATCTTCGAGACTACTGACCACTTTCACATAATTGGGATTCCTTCGTTCCATTTCTTTGTTGATCTCGTGGCGGAGTGAAATCACATCAATTTTTCGATCTTGGTCTTCCTCAAATTCTATAATAATGGATTGAATATCCGCTTTTTTGAGAAATGGCTCGTCCCCCTGTACGTTGATGACAATATCGGCATCAAATTCCTCTGAAAATTCAGCTATCCGGTCAGTTCCACATATGTGTTTTTGCCGGCTTTTATAGACTTTGCACCTGCCTTCTAATTCCTTTGAAATTTCGTCGGAATCCGTAACCACAACAACTTCATCAAATATTTCCATAGCTTTTGTGTTTTCCACGGTACAAGAGATCACGGTTTGTCCACCCAGGTTAGCCATCAGCTTGCCAGGCAACCGTGTCGATTGATACCGTGCGGGAATGGCGGCAATGATTTTCATCTGTTTACATTTTATCACTTTACAAATACACAAAAATGCGTTTAAATTTTATATTTGGTTCACGTGTAAACGGTTTTTTACTCAATTCTCCAATTGGAAAATATAATAGTGGTATCGATTGTATTCCTCCATTAATCATTTTCGGGCACTTATCGAATATGATAAAACCACTTACGTTGTTTACTTCATAAAGGTATTAAACACTAAAGAATCTAAGAAACTTCAAAAATCACCTATACCAACTTTGATATTTGCAACCTTTGTATGTCTTACCGGAACAAAATGCTAGATCCGTAATTGCTCATCAATATTACTTTGAAGAGTTTTAATGGGATCAACCCCGACAAGCACAGAACAACATCTTTACCCCGAAATTGAATACCCATAAAAAATATTGGCCCCATTGGGCTGCCCTTCCCAAGGAATCCATTGGAATGGCATAAGGCTAAAAGAGCTAACAAAATTAAGGTTCTTGTCAGGTCGCGAAGGACTCCTGGGAGAGTCCGCTCCTGACAACTTAAGGAAAGATCGTCAGGTCAGTCCTGGCATATATCGTCATTATCCTCCCGAAAGCCTTTCCCGCGGGGATCACTTTGTAGCGGGATTATCATGAATAAAGCGGGTTAAAATTCTATTCTAAAAGTTTCCAGTATGTGCTTTTACTTTTTCTCAGTATTTTCGCATTTTAGTCAATCACATAAATTAAAAAATGGCATACAGAAAAGAAAAAGACAGTATAGGATATATAGATGTTCCTGCAGATAAATATTGGGGTGCCCAGACCCAACGATCCACACAAAATTTTAAAATTGGAGGTCAAATAATCCCTTTGGAAGTCATTCGCGGATTTGCTATTCTCAAGAAGGCAGCTGCAGCTACAAATCAACAGTTGGGGGTACTATCGAAAGATAAGTCAGCCCTTATTGCCCAGGTGGCGGATGAAATTCTGGAAGGAAAACTGGATGACCAATTCCCTCTGGTCGTATGGCAAACCGGCTCAGGCACTCAATCCAATATGAACGTAAACGAAGTAATAGCCAATAGGGGACATGTGTTACAAGGTGGTTCTCTGGAAGATTCTGAAAAAGTATTACATCCCAACGATGATGTCAATAAATCCCAATCATCAAATGATACTTTCCCCACCGCTATGCATATAGCCGCCTATCAAAAAGTAGTGGAGAAAGTAATTCCTGCAATGGAAGAATTGAAAGCAGTGCTTGACAAAAAGTCAAAGGAATTCGCTGATGTTGTAAAAATCGGCCGCACACACTTTATGGATGCAACACCCGTGACTATGGGGCAGGAATTATCTGGCTATGTAAGTCAACTCGACCACGGCATACAAGCGTTGAAAAATACATTAGATCATTTGTCGGAATTAGCTTTGGGGGGAACTGCCGTGGGCACCGGGCTCAATACACCTGAGGGGTATGCTGAAGCCGTTGCTTCCCAAATCAGTACATTAACCAATCTTCCCTTCAAAACGGCAGAAAACAAATTTGAATCGCTGTCTGCCCACGATGCGATAGTGGAATCACATGGTGCTCTGAAAACAATAGCTGTTTCTCTCATGAAAATAGGAAATGATATCCGCATGTTGGCTTCGGGTCCCAGGAGTGGAATTGGAGAATACCTGATTCCGGCCAATGAACCGGGAAGTTCCATTATGCCGGGCAAAGTAAACCCTACACAGGCAGAAGCTCTTACGATGGCTATGGCTCAAGTATTGGGGAATGACATGACCGTAAGCGTATCGGGTATGAACGGACAATTCCAATTGAATGTTTTCAAGCCTGTAATGATCTATAACTTCCTCTGGTCAGCCGACCTCATAAGCGATTCTTGCGATAGTTTCCGCGTAAATTGTGCAGAGGGAATAGAACCCAACTACAAAAGGATACAACACAATTTGGAAAATTCCCTCATGCTGGTCACGGCATTAAATACTAAGATTGGTTACGATAAAGCAGCTGAAATCGCCAAAAAAGCTTATAAAGAGGACTCTACATTGCGGGAAGCAGCTGTGGAACTGGGATATTTGACTTCAGAGCAATTCGACGAATGGGTCCGCCCGGAGGATATGGTTTGAATATAAGTACAAATAAGGAAAAGATCCAGGGAATCAGATGAAGGTATTGCATCCGGCTATAGGTATTGTACAATTCCAAAATGGGCTATTGGGGAAAAGTCTTTCGCATTGATAATTAAAGATTGTAAAATTATTTTGCCAATAAATATATAATCATTAAATTTAATATCAAGCGTTGGAGTTGAGTTGGCAAAACTCAATGGCGTTGCGGTCTACATTGAATCTTTTGCAATTCCGGTTCAATGAATTTGATATGAGTGAGTTAGGCCGTCTAAAATATATTGCGAAATAGTTCGGATTCTTTTCAAAATATAGTAAAAAATGAAAGGAAAATCTTATCTTTGCGCTCCTGAATCAACTAAAACGTTCTTTGTCATGGAAGGCTGGTCAGAATTAATTTTGAAATTGCCGGGATTACCTATGGGCATAACTGAAATTGAATCTGTTGTTACATCAGATTTTTTTACGTCATTTGACAATACTCCCATTCATAAAGCGGAGTACACAATAAAGGTGACATTTGACAAAAAACCCGGGTTGTATATCGCTATTATTGACGCCAATGGGTGGCATGGAGCTACCTGTGACCGTTGTCTGGAAGATATTCAATTACCCGGACATACTCAATATCAATACTTTTTTAAAATAGGTGTTGATGAGAACTGGGAAGAAGATGAAGATGTCATTATGATCGATGAAGGCATGGTAGAATTGGACTTGAGACCGTATGTCTATGAGGCCATTGTACTTTCCCTGCCCATTGTCAACACATATGATTGCTCATCAGATCCAGCCCCACCATGTGACGAAGATGTTTTGGATATATTGGAAGAGACCCAATACGATTCGGAAAAAAAAGATCCCACATGGGATGTTTTGAAGAACATTAAATTTGAAGATTGAAAATTTAAACCGTTATGGCGCATCCAAAGAGTAGAATCTCTAAACAAAGGAAAAGAAAAAGAAGAACGCATAAAAAAGCGGGCATTCCTCAGGTAGCTACTTGCCAGTCTACAGGAGAATCCCACTTATTTCACCATGCGTACAGAGTAGATGGCGACCTGTACTACCGTGGTAGATTGCTTGTAAAGTCTGACGAAGTAGAAGATATAGATTAATTGCTCTATGTCTAAAAAAATTGTCAACACAGATAAAGCTCCTGCACCTGTGGGGGCTTACAATCAATCCATAACTACAGGAAATCACGTATTTATTTCAGGTCAAATTGCTTTGGACCCTGCAACGGGAGAACTTATCCTTGATACTATAGAAGAGGAAACCAGACAGGTCATGAGCAATTTGGGTGCTATTCTTGAGGCGAATGACCTGGGATATGAAGATATCATTAGTTGTTCTGTTTTTGTCAAAGACATGGGCGCTTACGGACGAATCAATGAAGTTTATGCTTCTTATTTTGACGAAGCCACAGCTCCTACCAGGGCTTTAGTAGAGGTAGCCAGGCTTCCCAAGGACGTAAATATCGAGATTTCCGCTATTGCTTTTAAAAACAAATAATGGAGTCATCTTCTAAGCAAGTTCTTTCCCTTATCCAGCCTACCGGAGATATACATTTGGGAAATTACCTTGGTGCCGTCAAAAACTGGGTTGATATCCAGGAAAAATATTCAAGCGTATTAGGAGTAGCAAATTTACATGCTATGACCATGCCCTATAAGGCACCAAAATTGCGAGAAGCTACGTGGAAAATGGCGTATCAATTACTCGCAACGGGCATTAACCACGAAAACTTATTTATCCAGTCGCTCATTCCCGAACATATGGAATTGTGCTGGATACTATCTTCCGTCTGTTCATACGGGGATCTTACACGTATGACTCAATTTAAAGATAAAAGCGACCAGATAAAGGAAGTAAATGGTAAAGAGGAATTAATTTCTTCTGCTCTTTTTTTCTACCCGGTACTCCAGGCCGCTGATATCCTCATTTACAAAGCGGATTATGTACCCGTGGGCAAAGACCAGGAACAACACCTTGAGTTATCCAGAAGCATAGCTCAACGTTTCAATTATCAGTTCGGAGTGGAGTATTTCAAGATGCCCGAACCGCTGTTTACCAATACCCCCAAGATATTATCTACGGCCAATCCACACAAGAAAATGAGTAAAAGTTTGGGAGACAAACATTTTATCAATATTTTCGAAGATGAGAAAAGGATACGGAAGCAAATAAATTCTGCCGTAACTGATACCGGAGAAAACCCCGATGGGGAAATGAGCCCCGGGGTAAGTAATTTATTCCAAATCCTTAAATCCAGTGGAAATATTGAAGGGCATGATGCTTTACTTAATGATTTCAACAGTGGCAGTTTGAAATACAAAGACCTCAAACAAGAGGTAGGCAATTCACTAGTGTCCTTTTTAGAACCCATTAGGAATAAATATCTGGAAATTCAGGGTAATAAAAGAAAATACAGAGATATGGTAAAGCAATCTTCAATTGAAATTCGAAAACGCGCCCAAAAGACACTTAGTGAGGTCCGCGAAATAACTGGCATCTTAAACGTTAAGTATTAACCACCATGAAAATTTTTTGTGTCGGCAGGAATTATACTGCTCATGCCCAGGAATTAGATAATCCGGTACCGGACGAACCGTTGATTTTCACAAAGCCTTCTACTGCACTCCTTACACACAACCAAGATTTCAGATTCCCAGATTTTTCCGAAGAAATACATTATGAAGGAGAAGTAGTGATCCGGATCAGTAAAACCGGCAAGGATATTTCTCCAATGGAAGCTCAATATTATTTTGATCAAATAGCTTTTGGAATCGATTTTACTGCACGGGACATTCAGCGCAAACTTAAAGAAAAAGGCCATCCCTGGGAAATCGCAAAAGGATTTGATGGATCAGCAGCTATAAGCTCATTTTTATCGATCAATAATGTATTAGAAGACAATATATATTTCGAGACGCTCCGGAATGGTTTGGCCGTTCAAACAGGAAATACTCGTGATATGATTTTTTCTTATACAGATATTATTGTTTATTTGTCTAAGTATTTTACTTTAGAAGTAGGCGATATTATTTTTACCGGAACACCCGAAGGTGTAGGACCGGTTCGCCCCGGAGATTTGCTGGAAGGTGTGATCGATGGAAGAAAAGTATTGTCCTGTAAAATTATTTAAATTTATAATTTATGGCTTATTATTTTACTTCAGAATCCGTTTCTGAAGGACATCCTGATAAGGTTGCAGATCAAATTTCCGATGCGGTATTAGACGAATTTTTGCGGCAAGATCCGCAGTCAAGAGTGGCCTGTGAAACTTTGGTTACCACCGGTCTGGCTATGCTTGCCGGAGAAGTCCGTTCCAATGCATACGTTGACCTTCAAAAAGTAGTGCGCGAAACCATTCAAAAAATTGGTTATACTAAAGCAGACTATCGATTTGATTGTGATTCGTGCGGAGTGATCAGCGCTATCCACGAACAATCATCTGACATCGCCATGGGCGTTGATTCAAATGACGAAGGAAAAGACATAGGAGCTGGAGACCAGGGCATGATGTTTGGCTACGCTACGAATGAGACGGAAAATTATATGCCCCTTAGTATTTATCTTGCCCATAAATTATTAATCGAATTAGCCGATTTACGTAGAAGTGGTGACCTAATCCCTTACCTGCGTCCAGACTCAAAGTCACAGGTCACCATAGAATATTCCGACGACCATCTCCCCATAGGGATTAATGCGATAGTCTTATCGACACAGCACGACCCTTTTGATAGCGACGATAAAAAAATGCTGGCGAAAATTGGAGAAGATATTAAAGGGATATTAATTCCCCGGGTAAAAGAACAATGCTCCCCGGATATCCAAAAATTATTTGACAGTATAAAGAATTACCATATCAACCCAACCGGTAAATTTGTAATTGGTGGTCCCCACGGAGATGCAGGACTTACCGGAAGGAAAATAATTGTGGACACATACGGTGGAAAAGGAGCCCACGGAGGTGGCGCATTTTCAGGAAAAGATTCTACTAAAGTTGACCGTTCAGCAGCTTATGCTACAAGACATATTGCTCGCAATTTGGTCGCAGCAGGGGTTTCTGAAAAATGTCTCGTACAGGTAGCTTACGCGATAGGAGTATCCCAACCAGTGGGATTGTTCGTTGATACATATGGCACATCAAATCTGGGTTTGAGTGACAGTGAAATAGCCAAAAATGTTCTTGACCTTTTTGACTTGAGACCATCAGCTATTATCAATAACTATCAATTAAATAAACCTATTTTTACCGAAACTGCAGCATACGGACACATGGGAAGAACACCCGGTACCAAAAAAGTATCATTGGGCCCTAATGGGAATGAAAAAGAAGAGGAGGTAGAAACATTTACCTGGGAAAAAGAAGATCGAATTGATGATATTAGAACTCATTTCAAACTGTAGTTCTAATCCTAAACTATTAATTGGCAATATTGTATCTTCGCCGTTGTATAAATTATCAAGTGCCAGGGATAATATTGCTTTTTGAATTTATACATAGAGTCTTATTCGGGAACACTACTTAGTTATTCATTGTATTATAGTATCCTTTTACAGATAATATAGTTCCAATGAATGCTTTCGGTTAATACGGAGTGGAAATAATGACTAAAAAGGACTCAATACCAATTTTGATTATAAACGAGAATATTTGATGTTGGTAATGCTCGTGTTCTGAAATAATTACTTCTCGATACTGTAAGCATTCCATAGAGCAATTTATCTGATAACAGCATATTATTTATTGGATCAGATTTAATCACTTATATTTTTTTACATGGGGCAACTTATCAATTTCGAGAATAGGCATATTGGATTATCTGAATCAGATAAGCAAGCAATGCTCGATCAAATAGGGATCGAATCTTCAGAAAAATTGATTAGAAAAATAATTCCACAAGATATTCAGCTGGAAGATTTTGATTTCGATCTTAAAGCGCTCACAGAATTTGAATATCTGGGCCTAATCAGAGAAAAGGCTGATCAAAATAAAGTCTTCCGCTCTCTCATTGGACAAGGCTACTACGGTACTCACACCCCTTCTGTAATACGCAGAAATATTTTTGAAAACCCAGGGTGGTATACACAATACACCCCCTATCAGGCAGAAATATCCCAGGGTAGATTGGAAGCCCTGTTTAATTTCCAAACTGTTATTTCGGATTTGACCGGACTGCCCATCGCCAATGCATCACTCCTGGATGAAGGAACAGCGGCCGCTGAAGCTGTAACCATGATCACAGAATCAGTCAATAAAAAAAACAGGAAAAATCCACGCACAAAATGTTACGTGCACCAACAAATTTTTGAACAAACCAAAGACGTCATTCAATCAAGAACCGAGCCTCTGGAATTGGAAACTGTCTATTTTGATACTCTTGATGAAATTGATAAAACTACTGCCGCCTGTATAGTTATTCAATACCCCGATGCCACAGGGAATTTACATGCAGTAAAAGAAAATTACCGTGAATTTTCTGATGAGGGAATAGGGCTTATCGCCATTTGCGATATCCTGGCGCTTACCTTGATAAAATCACCCGGAGAACTGGGATTTGATGTGGCAGTCGGCTCAACACAGAGACTGGGCGTCCCTATGGGATACGGCGGGCCCCATGCAGGGTATTTTGCCTGCCTGGATAAATACAAGCGAATCCTTCCCGGTAGGATCATAGGTTTAAGCAAAGACATTCATGGCCACGAAGCTTACAGAATGGCCTTACAAACCCGTGAACAGCATATCAAACGCGAAAAAGCCACATCAAATATATGTACAGCACAAGCTTTGCTAGCCATCATGGCAGGGATGTATGCCGTATTTCACGGCCCTAAAAACCTCAAAAGGATAGCATTTAAAATACATCTTTTAGCATCGGGTCTGAATGATGCCTTAAAAAATGAAGGATACAAAGTAAAGAATACAACCTTCTTTGATACGATTTCGATAGAACTTGACGGAGCAAAATTAAAATCAATCAGGGAAAGGGCTAGAAACAAAGGATTTAATTTTTATTACGACGAAACTCAGATCAGGATTTCTCTGGACGAATTATCAACTGAAAAAGAAATTCATCAAATCCTCGAGATATTTAATGTTACAACAGATAAAAAACTGGAGTATTCAGGTCACCTGGAGAACGGTTTTTTGAGAGAAGATGATTACCTCTCTCATCCTATATTTCACTCTCACCGCTCGGAGACACAAATGATGCGGTATATAAAAAGTCTGGAGAATAAGGATATGTCTTTAGTTCATACCATGATCCCTCTCGGCTCCTGTACCATGAAACTCAATGCGGCATCAGAATTGATCCCTGTTGCCTGGAGTGAATTTGCAGATATTCATCCTTTTACACCCCCTGATCAGGTAATCGGATACAGCTCTATTATCAATGAACTGGCGGATTACCTATGTCAAATTACAGGATTTGAAAAATGTTCTTTCCAGCCCAATTCCGGAGCCCAGGGAGAATATGCAGGATTACTCGTAATACGGGCTTATCACAAAGATCATGGCAATACCGATCGGAATTTAATGCTCATTCCAGCTTCTGCCCATGGTACCAATCCCGCCTCTGCAGTAATGGCCGGGTACAAAGTAGTGATCGTTGATTCGGATTCAAATGGCAATATTAATTTGAACCACCTGAATACTATCCTGGAAGAAAAAGGCAACCAGGTAGCGGGGTTTATGGTAACGTATCCTTCTACCCATGGCGTTTTTGAATCGACCATAAAAGAAGCTTGTGAACAGGTTCACAAAAATGGAGGCCTTGTATACATGGATGGTGCGAATATGAACGCTCAAATAGGTTATACCTCTCCCGGAAAAATAGGTGCAGATGTATGCCATTTAAACTTACACAAGACTTTTGCCATTCCGCACGGGGGTGGAGGCCCGGGTATGGGTCCGATCTGCGTAAATGAAAAACTAGTCGAATACCTACCGGGGCATCACTATTTGAATAATGAAAATAAAAAAAGCATACCTTCCGTTGCTTCAGCCCCCTTCGGTTCAGCCAGTATATTATTAATTTCCTATGCTTACATTCGAATGCTTGGAGCCCGGGGGCTTAAAAATGTAACCAGGTACGCCATTTTAAATGCCAATTATATCAAATCTGTTTTGGCAAAATATTACGATATTGTTTATACAGGTGAAGGCGGTTTCGTCGCCCATGAGTTGATACTTGATTTAAGGTCTTTTAAAGAATTGGGAATTAGTGCAGAGGATATAGCCAAACGGCTTATCGACTATGGCTTTCATGCCCCTACCCTATCATTTCCGGTAGCAGGTACATTAATGATTGAACCGACTGAAAGCGAAGATAAAGAAGAATTGGACCGATTCTGTAATGCAATGATCCAGATACGAGAGGAAATTGATGAAATTGCCCGGGGTGAATTCCCTCAGGATAATAATGTACTGATCAATGCTCCCCACCCGTTATACATAGCTACTGCAGATGAATGGGGATACCCTTATTCCAGGGAAAAAGCCTTGTATCCGGTCGAATCATTGAAAAACGGTAATAAGTTCTTTATTAATGTAGCGAGAGTGGACAATGCTTTTGGAGACCGAAACCTGATTTGTACTTGTCCCCCGATCGAAGCCTATATGGAAGAATAACATTTATCTTGCCGAACTTTGAAAACCCGGCTCCGGGTTATGTCTTTCCGGATCGCCCCATATGGCAAATGGGGCAGCATATCCCAACGTATCAAATTGGATCAGGTCATCCCGGTCAAAAGGGAAATAGTCATTGAGCCAAAAATAAGCTTCTGTTATTTCAGCAAAATACTCTCGCTCATTGGTACTGGCCGAAGCAGATACACTACCTGAGACTTGCCCCGCCCACTGTAATAAGATACTTCATCATATAATCCCGTAGTGTCTATGTGGTGAAAAGCATATGTTATAATTGGACTTTTGGAGTTGAGTACCCGGTAGTGACAGCCATGGGCAATTTCATGCAATACCCAATACAGGTAATTATCCTCCGTCCATTTTATTAAATTAACGTGAGTTCGACAGAAAAAATAAGTGCTCCAAAGGAGCGAAATATACGTAACCCTTGGTGCCAACCCAGGGTAGAAAACTAATAAAAACATCTTTTCTGGCATTGATTTCCACAAAGTCCACATAGGGATGACTCTGCCAGATGCCTTGGGCATTGCCTTTTTCGCAAAAAAAAGAACAGAAACAATTATTCGTCGAAATCACATTAAATTACAAATCTTGGAAATTGCTATACATCCCACTTTCCGGGTATATCTTCATAGGGATACCCCAGGAGGAGCTCAGCTGGTATGGCGTTAGTCCGGAATTGGTATGCCAATTTAGAAAAATAAGTTAATAGGCATTTTCGAATTTAAATGATCAATACCTATTCCATCCCTTCCTATCAGTCCACTAACTGTTTATACCAATCGTTGCCACCTGAAGTATAAGAACATTCCCGTATCCGTTGGAGAGCAGAAATATATGAAAAGTAAAGCCCCATCTTTTTTGTCATATCCTGCAGGCCAATACTTTGCCAATGGCATCTTCCCGGGTCTATATCGGAAAATAATAAGAGGTATAAATTCGATAAATTAACCGTTCCCATACGAGCTCGTAATTTTTTGGTATTTCAACAATTACTCTCTATTTGAAATTACCGTTCTAATTCTTCCAAAGGCCCTAAATGAGTCCTTTGTGTATTCACCCTCTTCCTTGTCGAGGCTCGCTACTTTCAAGTGGTCTGAATACTAAATACTCATTAAAACCAGGCTAGAAGGGATCCCTACTTCATATTGAAATCGCGCACCAGGTCCAGTGCCCGTAGTGTACTATCTTTTCTCATGTAATCACCTCTTCTACTTTTGTAATTATTCAATATCCCAACTGATTTGTAATACAGCGAACTGTCTACATCTGATGGTCTATGGTTTTTGGGTATGGCATAAACGAAACGTCCCCGCTCACCCGTATAGGCCGGAATCTGGAAGAAGTCCCGCTCCACAAAATTTCCAGTTTGAGATTCCTTAAAATAAGACTCTACAAAGAAGTCAACGGCATATTTGGGATAGCCAAATAAATATCCGTATCCTCGTAACCGTATCAATTGGTCCTGATTCTCTACCGTACTAAGGACTACTGATGGGTCGGTTCCCGGGACAATACCCATGTAACCAAAAAACTCCTGGTACCTGGCAATTACTTTATCAAGAGAATGCTTTCGTATTACATTTAGCTGCATCATTCGCAATGAGTCATGACCATATCTAAAAGGGACCATTGCGAATTCCAATCCTTTTATATTCAACTTTCTCAGTACTTCAACTATTGTTTCCAGATCACTGATTGCCACTTTATTATTTGATAAATCCACAATATTTCCGGAAAGCAATAATGCTGTATCTGAGGTATAAAAAGGGTAAGAAAAATTGGCCAGGCTGCTCATAGGTTTGATATCCGATACAAGCGTGTACAAAGCCTCATTATCAAGGCCCAGGCCAATAATGGAATCTACCAATCGCAGGTGGGTTTCATTTTTTCCAAGTTTTTTGTTACCCGATAGTTCTTTAGAGGGAAAACACCCGGTCATGACCACCAGCAATAAAATTAGACCACAAGAATAGCTTTTCATATTCATTTTTCAAATTTCATTTTTAGTTTAAAGTATACTGCCTAGAGTAACGGCAAAAACATATCTGGCAGAAGAAGGATCCTTTAGACAAATTCCATTTTCGAATTCCACCCAATAATGGTTACCATCGGTCCCATTTATTGGAAAATCAATTCGTGGTGCCAGTTTCAATTGTAAATAATTGGCACTGCGATAGAAGAAATCCGGTCCATAAATAAGCCTGTTCAATACATCAGGATTGCCTACTTCCATATTAGCATTGAGATTATACTGGTAACCGATGAAAAAGAAGACTCGTAACTTATTCCATGAGATGGTGTGGAAACCTGATAATACCACATTACTAAATTCAAAAACACCATCTACAATATGATCCCTACTGGATTCAGTCAGAAAAGACAAAGAAATTCCTGAAGATAAGTGATCATTCACAGGCGTACCAAAATCCATGTTTATTTTGAGTCCAAGGGAATTGTGATACCAATTTTTAAAGCCATACGCATAATCTTCCGTGCCTGCCCGGTGAACATCAATACTGGCATCCAGGCCCACATTCTCCGTGTTATATGCTATCAACCCTCTTCCGGAAGTTCGGGAGTACAAACCATCAGTTTGGGGATTTGCAATGCCATCGGATACTTCTTCACGACAGAAATCCATACTCCCATCCACTTTCCATTTATGGCTTAGGGTCCAGTTTAATTGGATACCAAATATATTTACATTCCTTCTTCGATCCAGTGCACGAATTGGCCCCTTAATAGCAGAGCCATAGCCACGCCCTCGAATAAGATACGTATTATTCACAGTGGAATATCCTATTTCATTTTCTTCAAAAGCCGAAGAATACGACAATTCCAGGATAATTTTATTGAGTAAACCTTCAGAAAAATCCCACTGAAATGTAGGATTGATCCGGATATACCGATACCGGAAAAATGGTTTGGGTTCGGATAGCCGGGCGCCTGTAGAAGTAGCATAGTCCAAGGCAAGTCCCACAGTCCAATTTCGGAAAGCAGGCAATGTCATACTTACCTGGGTACGGATAGCATCGCGTTGCCAATTACCACTCAGTGTATCCCCCCAAAGAAATGGATTACCATTGTAAGGATCCGATATGCCTGAGAAAAGGATATTTCGTTCAAACCTTCCTCTATACCCAAAACGTCCTTCCAACTTCCATTCCCCCAGATAGGTCTGTCCATTGGTTAAAAACCCCAGGTTAAATAAATTCTCTGCTTCCATAGCCTTACGAAAAGATCCCGTTTCACCGCCAGAAAACACTTCTATCCGTCCACTTGAAGAAGAATCCTCAGAACTACTTTGGGAACGACAAACTGTTATTTTCGTGGCGATAACTATTGCTATCAAAAAGATATACCTACGCTCCATTTATTCGAATGATCCGGGAGTAGGTGAATCCAGTTTATTAAAGTCTTCTGAAGAATTGTTAGTATCTTCCAATACTTCCCTCCCTTGTATTGTCTTCGCCACTTTCCTCCTAAAGCTCTGTGAAGAATACGTATCGTCAGCATATACAAAACCCGCATCCAGAGCCACGGGGATTCTTTTGAAAGTACCACTGTTCCCATCCTTCAAAGCTTCGAATGCGTCCAATACAAAATCCGCAGGAATTTTAATTCTCGGATCAAGTACATCTTCATATCCCGGGTAAGGGATTCTTTCCAATTTATCAAAATCATTCGCTTTGAACAAAACAATGCCAGGTCCAAATACAGTGATCAACCAATCAAATCCACCTGTAAAATACAATCTTTCAAGATTCGGAACTTCTGGGGCATCCGCATCCCGATTATCCGCTCTTTCATTAAATGTTTCCCAATCTGCACCAGAAAGGTCAACCGGGCTTAACGGATTAAGTTCTTCTGCCGTATGATCGACCCCATCTTGAGCAATTATAATACTCTCACCCGGAGCCAGTGGATGATCTTCCCCGCTTCCCGGGATCCTCCAGACACTATTAACGTATACTGCATCCTGGTCATCCTGGAATTCTGTGGGTACATTATTGGAATTAATGAGCCCGGAAACGCCATATACATCTGCGATACACAAGCTATCCAGGTAAATAATGCCTGTAGAATTATTGTAAATTTCAATAAACTGATCGGAAAAGTAATTTCCGCCGGAAGCCGTCTTGGAACCAGTATAATAAATCTCTTTAATTACCAATCCTCCCACCGGACTGCCTGCCAACAGTAAAGTAACTACGACTTCATTTCCTGCTGCAACCTGCACGTTCATTTCCAAAGCACTAAGTTGAATAGCATCTCCAATTCCGGTTAATTCTTCCGCTTCAGATTCATTTAAAGAAACACCAGTGGAAAATGTATAATTACCCGGTGTCAGCTTTTCAAATTCCGCAATACCTGCTGCAGAAGTTGTACGGATGGATTCTTCTTGATTCAATGAATTCAATGCTTTCACTTCCACACTACCAGCATACTCTTCCCCATAATTTTCCGGGTATCTCACCTCCACAGTAACAGAACCGTCCCTGGGCCCATCATCCTTTTCGCAGGATGCGAACCACAACGAAGCCAGTAAAAAACATACGATACGAGTTTTGAAATTAAATGATTTCATAATTTATTTAATTTTATAAATGATTTCTGCTCCAAATGTGATGGAAGGGTTCCTCCGAACATACCGTTCGCGTGCTGCATTCCAATGTAAGGGTCGATGATTAAAAATATTATTAACATAAAATGAAAAGCGACTTCCTTGCCTCCACTCCTTGGTCACCTTCAAATTGATCAGATGTAATGGGGGATACTTTACCCAGGCGACCGCATTTACCACTCTCAAAAGATCCTTATTTTTGTCCAACCCCGCCTCTTCTACCGTCAAATCAATAATAGCCCCACCCCTATCCATATAAGCTACGGGGAACTCGCTCAATTCGCCGTTCCTGTGCCGATCTATCCATACTACCTGCCATAGGGCTGAAAAAACAAGTCCTGCTTGCTGCAAATGCGTAATACTCCGTACGCTCGAATTCAATCGTTGTGAAATAATATCGCCGGTCTTTTCATACAGAGGAATGCGGGCAGGATCACTGGTATTAGAAAAAATAAAGCCTGGTTCAGCAATTCGCCCTTTATTATTGCTATTACTAAAATACCATGCACCATTTATCGACAAATAAGTATTCAAAGCTTCCCATTCCGGGACATCTACTACATATTCAATTCCACTATTTTTCATTTCCAGTACGTTTCCCGGAACATCTACACCTGCAAAAAAGGTATCCACACTTACCGGCTCCGGGATCAAAGCCGGAGGCGCCCCTTTCCTGACAGAGTCAATACCATACTTATCGTATGCCAAAGGTATAGCCTGCCTGGTGTAGGTAATGGAATTCCTTGATATTTCATAAAATCCGGTTAATGTGATTCCCCATCCATCGAGATCTAACTGGATTCCAGCTTCCGCTTTATTTGATGAATATGGTTCTACTTGAGATTCGTTTAAATTTAGAACTCTCGTCGTTATTATCACCAGTCTTTCAGAGGGATCACGGGCATAATAATTAAAATTAACAAGGTCAAAATATCTCTTACCCGGATACAATTGCGATAGTGTAGGTGACTTTACTGCTCTTCCCCATCCTATTCTTATGGAAATATCCTCAGATACAGACCATACGGTATTTATCCGTGGTGAAAAAACACTCCCTACCGGATCATCCCACCATCGTCCGGTAGATACCAGGTCCCATCTCAATCCAAGGGAAAACAACAAATCCTTTTCAAACAAGGAGGTCAACATCCGGTCTTCCACATAAGCCGAAAGCTGGTTTAAACCAGGAATATTTTTCCACGATTCCGGCCGGTCCCCCATACTATAATTCTGTCTCGGGGGCGTGAAGGGATCAAACTGCCTGCCATTCCCCCAATTATTTTCATATCGAATTTCAGTACCTCCTCTCCATTTGTGATGAAATCCAAGAGGGCCAAAAATTGACCCTAACGCTTCTATGCGATTATAAAAATTCAGGGGTTTTCCCTCTACTGTCGTTTGATTCAAATATTCACTACTTCCATATTTTCCTATTAAAGTAGTATCCACCAATGCATCGGACAGCGGGAATATGTCCCGTGTAATCAAATCCTGGTAATAACTTTGTTGGGATGAATATGTCAATCCGGTATTTAATGAAAAAGACTTAAATGCACGGTTATTGAATTGAAATAAAAGATTAGAATTCCACTGAAATCGCCAGTTTCTGCTATGATATTTTCGTAGATAGGAAGATACTGTTTCCTGATCTTCCCGGTATTGATCATAGCCATACGATACCGACAGAAATTGTTTCAGTCGAAATATATTTTTCGATCGTTGCCAGGCAAGGCTACCATTGAACCTTTGAAAATGTTCATGGGAATTACGTAAATCCTGGTTGGTTTTCAGCGATTCTATACCCGCGTTTATTGTATTGTAATGATTCGGGGAAAAACTGCCATACACTCCCATTTGC
The DNA here is from genome assembly GCF_021729145.1 of Membranihabitans maritimus. Lineage (GTDB taxonomy): Bacteria > Bacteroidota > Bacteroidia > Chitinophagales > Saprospiraceae > Membranihabitans > Membranihabitans maritimus. Next base: position 50,811 of record NZ_JAJSLW010000021.1, read on the forward strand.
CACAAAGAAGGATTTACTCTAAGTATGGCTTCCGGCCTGTGAGATCCAATACGAGTATTGACCAGGACTACACCGGATGTAAGATCTCCATACCGGGCTGACGGGATACCACGGATTACCTCTACCGACTCTATATTATCTGCCGACCATTCCCTTAGGTCAGCACCCTTACCTGAAACGGTTGAAAATACCGGATCTGTTCCAGGACTACTATTGAGTATCGATACATCCCGTTGCAAGTCGGCATTATTGGAGAAAGGGATGCCATTTCGTACCATTTGGGTACCGAGTGCATTATTCCTTTGGGCAGCGGGTAAAGCTAATCCCTGCCGCAATGTCAGTTGTTGGGGATTGAGAAAATCAGGGTTATCCGCCAGGTGTCCGGGAACCAATTGAAAAACATCTGCCAGGCTAACGGCCTGGATGTGTTCTATTGCTTTTCTCCCGATTCGGGTTGAAGAACCGGTTTCCAGTTCGGTTCCGGTTACGGTAATGTTATCCAGGAAAAATGCAGATTCGTAAAGGAGAAATACCAGTGTATCCGGGGCCCTTCCGGAAATGATTGTATCCAGCGTCTGGTAACCAAGGTATGAGATACGTATTTCATCACTTTTACCCATTATATGGTCCAGGCTAAAGCGTCCTCTTTCATCTGTGACAGCATACGACCCCAAAGAAGCTCCTTCTACAAGGGCATTAACTATTGGTGTTGAGTCTTTTCCATCAAGCACCTTTCCATATATCTTATCACTTTGCTGATTTTGGCAAAGAGCGGCCACTACAAATAAATAAAGCAGCCATGCAGTAAGACTTACCTTTATGATCCATTTATTACAACCATGGAGAAAATTGCTCCTGAATACTACCATATCATTGGGGATATTCCATTGATTAAACTAGAATGAAAATGCAACACAATTGCAATAATAGTAAATTATTTTAAATGCAACATAATTGCATGTAAAATTTAATAAGAATTCTTATCTCCAATCACACTTCATTCAATTGAAATAACCTTTCCTGTTCATCCATCATTTCTATCAAAGGATAGCCTAATTGTGATTTTATTACCATTATTTCTACAGGTTTCATATTTACGCAGAAAGTTTAAAGGGAAATTATATCTAATAACCGCAAGTGTAGGTTAAAAAAGCATTCTAATTATTCCTCAGAAAAAAGGTCTCAAACATAGAATGTTTTAAAATGCTTATCCGCTTTCACACTGTAAGCCAAATTGCAAAAGCCAAAAATTTTTATTCCCGATTTCAACCAACCTTACAAAGAATTACATATATTTGCCGTCCAATTATTACGTAGGTAATAAAACAAATGCCGAAGTGGCGGAACTGGTAGACGCGCTGGATTCAAAATCCAGTTCTGGCAACAGAGTGGGGGTTCGATTCCCCCCTTCGGTACCACTCCCACAAAAATCATCCAAAAAAAAGAAAGGAAAATCGCTGAAAAACAAGGATTTACGTCAAAAATGAGAAAATCCAATTTCTCTTTTTTTGTTGTTTTTTGTCCCCTTTTGTCTCTTATTTGTCTCCCTTTTATTATATTATACCTATTGATATAATGAAAATCAAACTGCAATGAGTGTAAAGCTGCGATGGAAAACCTACCCAAATGGCACAAAATCCGCTTATCTCGATATTTACGATAAAGGCCAGAGAAGGCGAAAATCTATTGATGTCAAGATAAAGAAGGGAGACAAAAACAAAAGGGAGAAAAAAAGGATGGCAGAAGCCATACGAACAAAACACCATGAAGACTTATTAAACAATAAATGGAATCTAGTCGATGACGATAAATTGAGCACTTCATTTCTAAAGTACTTTCAATATTTTCTGGATTCGTATCAGCGGGTTGGAAAACGTAAGTATGAAGCTACACACAAGCAATTTAAAGAATTTATCAAAGTCGATGGTGGAATCAATCACAATCTTACCTTTCAGGAGTTGACACCGCAGGTATGTGAACGGTTTAGAGATTATCTCTTTTTACAAGCAGGTTTAAGCGGAGAAACACCCTATGATTATTTTTCAAGGTTCAAGGCAGTAATCAATAAAGCGATCCGCGAAAAGTTTTTATTGGATAACCCGCTTGTAGACGTAAAAATAAAGAAACCCGGTAATGATCTAAAAAAGCAAATTCTTACCGCTGAAGAAATTCAAAAATTGGCTAATACCTATTGTGGTAATAGTGATGTTAAAAAGGCTTTTATATTTGCTTGTTTTACGGGTATTGGCGAAAAGGAAGCGAGAAATTTAAAGTGGAAAGACTTGGCCGATGGTATGTTGAACATCCGACGTGCAAAAAATGAGCAAAAAGTGACTTCCAAATTACCGGCAACTGCCATCAAGGTACTGGGAGAATACGGAAAACCGGATGAAAATGTATTTACCCTACCATCGAACACAGCTATTCGGAAAAATATCAAGAATTGGAAGGATAAAGCCGGAATCAAAAAACATATTACTTTTTATTGTGCCCGGCATTCCTTCGCGATTATGAATTTGAAAAACGGAGCCAATTTATTGACCATAAGCAAGCTTATGGGACACACGGATACTTCCCACACGGTAAAATACCTGAACTACATCGATGAGGAAAAAAATAAGGCAATGGATAGTATGCCGGATATCAACATTACCTAAAGACTAAAATGTAAGAAATCCTCAATGAGTACGAATAGAAAAGATAATCAAAGTATAAGCTATCAAGAAAAACTGGAACAGTGGGTACAATGGTTCAAGGTGCATAGCCCAATTTCGAATACAAACAAAAAGATCAATTCAGAACAATTTATTGATGATATAGCCAGAAAGCCAAAATCTGATCTTAAGCCAAAATCACCAGAAGAAATTTCATTCTTAAAAGAGAAGATTCAAGAAGTTAGCCAACATCCCTTTATGGTAAAAGAACTACTTTCAGAATTTGAACCCAGAAATGAAGAAGATTGGAAGTTCAAGAACGAGGAATTATTAAAATGTTCTGAAAAGCTCTTGAAATTTGACAACTATACGGATATAGATTACCCACTACAGCCTAAATTCATTAAATCATATGATGAATTTAAGAACGAAATCACTGAAAAATTGAATTACAATGAGGGAAAAACTGCTTTCCGTCAAGATCAATTACAGGCTATAAAGGATGACTTGAATGATATTGATCAGTACCAAAATGAACTCCTAAAGTCCAATAGAACTATAATCATTAGAAAAAAATACGAGAATCTTTTATTCAGTGAGTTGGTCGAAAAAATAAAAAATAAAATTAAAGCAGGTCGTCCTTTAACTGAAGGGGAAAGCATATTTCAAACTTATCCAACATTAAAGCCAGCTATAGAATTTTCAACTAAGTCCGATAAGATTGCATGGACTCAATCTGAACTCCAACCCAATATCAAACCTCAACCTAAGGTAAGTACAACGGAAGCTTCGATTCTTATCGTAGCAAATAGTTTTGCTCAAATTATTGTTGATCTCGAAAAAGGAAGCTTTATTTCCAATGAAGGGAAAGATAAAAACAAGAAGATAGCTAAGGGAGCTACAGAAACCTTTAAATGGAAAGGTAACCCAAAGAAAGAACTTCCGGAACTGTATGAAAAGATGATTCAAGGTGAATTGATCTCAAAAGAGACAGAATTTGATCAGTTTGAATCAATCTTTATGGGTATGGTTGAAACGAAAACTTTTAAACCATTAGAATGGACTGATGAACCAGTTTTACTTGCTTATTTTATTGATACTTTAGTAACTAAGGGGAAAATTACTAAGAAAAGGAGATGGGTAATTACCTCGTTTTGTTTCAAAGATATTAATAGCAGCACGATAAGGAACCATAGTAGGAACTACAAAAATAATAATAACCCCAATCATCAAGGGAAGCCCAAGGATTACTTGAAAATTGATTCACTTTTTAATAAAGAATTATAGATTTTTATAGACTGGACTATACGCGCTATAATTTTCCTTTTCTTTCTTTTCTATACTTGCATCAGAGCTCGTGAATAGAGCTTTGATATCAAAGCCATTTTTTAAAATTTAAACTAATAAAAAATGGATACTACAACCATTTTGGACAAGTTCAACGACCTTGAAAGGTTGATCATTGTCCATAGCAAAAAAAGGGCATTGACCCTTGAAGAAACATCAGTATATACCGGGCTTTCAAAGTCAACCCTGTATAAACTTACGTCAAGTAATCAAATCCCGTACAGTAAGTTGCGTGGAAAAACGCTCTATTTTGATAAGGAAAAGCTTGACAAATGGTTACTGCAAAATCCGCAGAAGACCCAAGATGAAATAGATCGGGAAGCAGCAGATTATGTTCACTTCAATAAGGGGTTATGAAAGGCTACAAGTATGTAGCTTCTTATTTGGCGTCTGCAATAGATCATGGTGAACACAACAGTGTAAGTACTGAATCTGAACAGATTGAATACATCATCAAGAAAAATAAAGGGGAGCATGAATATTTTGACAATAAAGTGCTTCCCATTATTGAAGAACCATCTTGTAATAGGGTGTTTTTAATTAAAAAAAGTTGTTCTCAGGATGCTAATTCAGAAGGCCTTATATGGGAACTTCATGGCTCAAACGGATTTATATCAGAAGTTTATTCTATCTCAGATAATATAGGATGGATGCATTTAAAAGAAGTGGGAGTAAAAAAGGATGTAGCGATCTTGTACTTTAGAATAGATGGGAAGTGTAGTAGGATTGAAGCTATAGAAATTCATATCATAAAAAATAGCTACAATGACTTGGGGTTGTTCCAAATGGTAGCAAATTATGATTTAAAAAATGAAATAATGGAAGATGCAAAATGATCCCTTCTACTGCTGAGTTACCCCCTTTTATATATTAAGCTGTATTTAGTTACAAATTCTGTAACCATTTTATTATGAAAATTAAAAAATAAACTATGTGGGATACAATCCATAGTCGATTGCCAAGACGACATTTACCTACCCCAAAAGAAATGGATATAATATTGGCAAATTTTGATAAAGCACAATTCAATATTGATTATGAAAATGGTGAAGTAAACTACTTTGTTAAAATAAAAAACTTAGTATTTAGGACAACTGAAAACTATATTCTTATTAAATGTAGGAGCATAAGTAAATTTTTATTTGGCAATAATTTAATGACCTTGAGTAGAGAGGATATAGTGGATTTTGTTAACCTTATCAGTGCAACTTTTCATATTCCATTTGAACTGGGTGTAATTACCAGAATGGATTTTGGAATGAATGTGGTTACTGATTATTCTCCAGAAATATATTGCAATTATTTTGGCTATAGTTCTCCTTATAGAGATCGTTTAGAACAAACTAATGGTCTTTACTACAGCATGATTAATAAACAAATTTGCATTTACGATAAGTTAAAGCGGATGAAAAATAGGAAGATTCCCAATCACTACAGGGATAAGAATGTATTAAGGTTTGAATTTCGATTTAAAGGCAGAGTAGCTGATCAGCTAAATATGAAACAAGTCTTGATCAGGGATTTATACGATAAAGATTTTTTGTGCCGAATAATCAACATTATTAAGGATGAATATTTCAATATCTGTAAATATAATAAGGAATCTAATGAGATTTATGCTACGGGAAGTATACCAGATTTTATCAACCAGTTTGCAAAAATAGCAATTAAAGATTATGGGAAACACAGGGTTTTCAAAGATATTAAAGAATGGCACAAGTTGGAAAAGATTACTAAAGGCCAATCATCACGTCTTAAAAAAAGAACCAATGAAATTTTATCAATGGAATTTGAGGGTAACAAAAATGATCTTATCCAAGAACTGGATAGGAAAGTAAATTGGATGGCAAATCAAATGCATTATCTTGTCTAAGGATTAAGGTTGCTCTTTTTCCCTACCTAATAATTCACGGACATCAATATCAAGTACATTGGCTATATCACAGAGTTTCATGAGACTAACATTGTGTTTGGCATTTTCGATATAACTCATGTAAGTACGATCTATATCAGAGAGATGTGCCAAGGTCTCCTGGGAAATGTTCTTTTCCTTACGGTATTTACGGATGTTGTCTCCTACTTTTCTTAATAATTCTGGATAGTCGTTTTTCATTCGTCGCAATTGCGACAGAAAGTAAGTTGGAAAACCTAAATTAATATTCGCATATATTCGACATTTTAATATTTTTGTTGTATATATGCGAATGTTAATAAGAATGAAGCTATGAAGTATGATTTATCAAACTTTTTATGAAAATACGATGGTGAATAAAAGATAGCGGCTAAGAGTAGCTATAGAATTGGATTAATGGCTTTGATGATCCTTATGAATTAAGTCCATCAAAGAAACTTCCAGGTCATCGCAAATGATACAAAGGATTTTAATAGAGGGATTTACGTCTTGGCCGGATTCTAATTGTTGTAAATAACTTCGATTAATGCCAGTGATTCTAGAGAATTCACGTTGTGATATTCCCTTTTCGGTTCGAAGTATTTTAACATTCAATCCGATTCTTTTTACAATGGCCTCAAAGTCATTCATCAATTACAGCTTTGAATGGCCTGTAATAATATGCCAAAAAATTCCTTGTTTGGCCTGATATATAATGCCGTTTTTGTATCTTTAGCCAATGTTATTGAGCCAGACATCTATTTGCCTTAGGAATTACAACCAAAAAAGAAACCAAAATTTCTATCTAGATATGCGAATTTACTTTTTACTTCTTCTTCCCTTAATTTTATTAATAGGGTGCAGCCCCTATGGAAATCTAAGAGCAAACCTGGGAATGGGGTACGATACCATCGATTATGGATCAAGAGTGTCCAGAGACAGAACCAGGGCGCAAGTTTCACTACAGTATTTATCCCGTATCTATTACGCGAAGAAAATCCTTAAGGAAGCTAAATCTTTCCACTATACTTCCGAAGAAAAAAGGGGCAGGCTTGAAGCACTTCCCAAGTCTGGTTATTTGGCTATAAACGTTAGAGGAGGAACTATTGATGATGCCAATCCTCGCAATTGGTATATTATGGTCAAAGATGGTAGTGGAAATTTAATTCAAAGACTGGAAGGCAAAGATGAAACACCCTCTTTTTCAATAACTGAATATGGAACTGCATGGTCGGAATTTCAATTAATCCCAATTGATTTTGAAGTACCTAACCCCTTTAAGGTTACGGTAATATCAAAGCTGGATAAACGATACAATGAATTTACTGTATGGCCTGACTACGAGGAAGCAGACCAAGCAGCCTTAGATCATCAACAAAGAATGTGGCCGTACTCAGTAGCTACCAGGGTACAAAGCCAAATGAGTTTCAGTATCTGCAAATAACAAAATCAAATAATAATTATATGAAATATCTATCTATCGCCTTAGTAATTATATCATTTATCATAGTGGTATTAGGAATATTTACTTCTAAGAGTGCCCCACAACAGTCCGTAATTGTTGGCCTGGGCTGTTTCCTTGGCATTATGGCTCGAATTGCACAAGCTTCATCACATCATGCAGAAGAAGGTGAAATCCGATAAAGAATAAACCGTGGAACCTATGAGAACAGAACTAAAGAACTATTCATTCCTGTTGCCCCTTGCGTTATTTATACTTAGTTGCGGGCCTTCACAGAGTGAATTGGATCAATTGAAGAAAGAAAATCAAGTATTGCAGACAAAAATTGAGGAGGTCAAAACAGAACTTGAGGACTGCAAATTCGGTGCGGAAAAGTTATTCGAACAAATAAGGGTTGCTTACGAAAAAGAGGACTTTATGAGATCGAAGCGTCTATTCAAAAAAATTGAAAACAGGCATCCCGAAACCAAATATTTCACTCAAGCAAAAGCCATCTACGAAGAGATTGATAAGATCGAAAAGAGAAGAGCTGAAGAACAGCGTATAAAAGAAGAGAGGGCCGAACAACGAAGATTAAGAGCATTAAATAAGCTCAGGAAAAAGCACGACGATGTGGCCGGGACAAATTGGTATAAAAACTCTTATTTTACGCACTATAATAATAGAAATTTAACCTCACTATATATGGGACATAAAAATAATTTTGAGTGGTTGAGGTTGAAAATGTCGTACGCCGGTGATGACTGGATATTTTTTGATGAAGCCTATCTATCATACGATGGTAATACAATCGAAGTAGAATTTGATAAATACGATCACAAGGAAACGGATAATTCCGGGGGTGATGTATGGGAATGGATTGATGTCCCTGTCTCTGATAAAATTGTAGATTTCCTCAGAAGGTTTTGTCAATCAAAAAATGCCAAAATGCGCTTATCCGGGAAATATACCAAAACCCGGACGCTTACCTGGAATGAGAGACAAGGGATAAAGGATGTATTGAACGGGTTTGATGCTTTAAATGAGGAATGAATGATTCCACCATTGCTTCGATGGTATTTACCACTTGATCCTGGCCATTGGGAAATACTATTTCTACTTTTAAGAGGTACAATGAAAAGGCTTCAAGGCTCAAAGTATTAGATATAAAGTTATTTAAAGGCATTATATCCTTTCTTGTGAAAGATATAATCAGTTGATAATAAACTAATAAGTCCTGATAATATTATAGTCTTAGTAAAACTATAGTTGATACAACTAATCTTACATGAAAAGTAACCTATTCTAATAAAGTTAGATTTCTTGGAAACGATATTTTTAATTGGGAATAGAAACTTATTTCGTTGGTCCAAGCATTTGATTGTCACAATTGCCTAACTGGTCATTTCCCCAAATTTTTAGTTGGCAAAAGATTATTATCTTAGTGTGGATTTGAAATGGCCTTCATATATTTTGCCTTTATAAGTTGAATATTCGTAAAGAGAGAAAATAGTTACCTGTCATAAACCAAAAATAAAATGATTCTAGATTTTAAAGAAATAGCACTTGCAAACACTGGATCAGGAGACCAAGATATGTTTGAATTATTTGCTAGAGATTTCCTCTCTAAACTTGGGTTTGAAATAAAAGAAAATCCTGCTAGAGGATCTGATGGTGGAACAGGTAAAGACCTCCTTGTAGTTGAATATAAACAAGGATATACTGGAGTCGAAAAAATTCAGTGGTTGGTAAGTTGTAAACACAATGCACATTCAGGTAGCTCTGTTGGTGTTTCAGATGAAATTGCAATTACAGACAGAGTGATTGCAACTGGATCTCAGGGTTTCATGGGCTTCTATTCTACTTTACCATCAAGCGGTCTCTCAACAAAATTTGAAGGTATAAAGGCCAATTCAGAAATTAAGATATTCTATTTTGATCGTGCCAAAATTGAAGAAGAACTTACAGAAAAAGACTATTTAATCAAGCTTGCAATGAGATACCTTCCAGTTTCAACAACGGCATGGCAAAAGCTAGTTTCAACACAAATAAAATATAGTCATGAAGGTCTCGATGCAATTGTAAGAGGTACTTGGACCTTTGATTTTGTAAAGGGTGGTCCAGGAGAAGTTTGGATTTGCGACTTCCATTGGGAAATAATCTCAATTGAAACTGATGAAAAATATATAGCTCCTCATAATGGAACTAAACTTACTCTAATAAATGGGATAGGCTTTAGTGAAATAGATAAGGCCTATTTGGAAACACTGGAATATCATACAAACAAAGTTAAGGGGCAAAAAGGCGATAACTGTGAAATATTTACAGGAACAATACTTGGATTTAAGAGAAAAGATGGAGTTTATGTAAAAATGATTATACAAGAAGTAGGGTATTCTCTAAAATTCAAATATCAAACATATGAATAAATATATGAACGGTAACAAAAGCTATGACGATCAGTCTTTTCATACGGTCAGGCCGCCGCATAGCTTGACCGTTGGCATTAAATTAAAGAACAGAATATGAAAAGAATTCTGATTTTCCTGGCTTTATCCATTACTTGTACAATATACACCAATGGACAAAATTTTGTATTTGTAGGTGAACATAGTTTTCAGAGTACAGAACCATTCACCTTACAATCAAATTCAGACAGCGACCGTATTAATGACTTAAATATTGTATTCGCAAAAGACGGAACGAAAGGGCTCTTGGTAATTAGTTCAAAGTTAGTGTCAACTGTACGAATAAGTGGAAAATTGATTATTTACCTGAATGATGGAACGGTTATAACTTGTATTGACAAAGGGATAAATGACAATGTGGATGGCATTGCTACATCAGCATATTATTTAACTAATGAAGAATTAGCGAAAATGAAAAAAAGCAATATCCATACTATTAGATATGAAATCAAATGTGCTGAATGCCTTTCAAACGTATTATACGAAGGCAACTACTCTGCATCAAATAAAGGGGAATCCGAAATCGACTATACCACCGTAATGAATAAATTTTTTAATGAATAAAAAAATTAAATAAGCTTCACCCTGTAGAGTAATTGAAATGCTTTAAAGTATGGTACGAATCACCATCGAACTTGAAAATGAGAGGAAAACACAAATGCTTCTAAAGTTTTTGGAAGAACTGAATATACCCTATTCCAGTGAGAAAAATCCCAGTCCTTCCGGGGATCGATGGTTTTCTGATCCAGAAAACATCAATATCCTCGACAAAGGTATTGCGGATGAAAAAGCCGGACGGGTTAGTCGTATAAAAGATGTAAATAATTTACGGGGAAGTATTTTATAGATCATACGGACGAGGCAAAAAGCACCTTTCCTTTCACTATAGATCCGGGAATAAATCAATGATCAGTGATTGGTACATTTTCTTAGTATTAATTCGAGGAAAGTAGCATTTTCCGCTGCTTTTGTCTAAAAGATACTAAAGCGGGAAATTGATCATTTAAGTTTCTAAGTTATCTTTAAGTTCCTATATTTTCTATTAGTAATAATTATATTTACAAATTTAGAGACTAAGTCTGAAGAAACAAATGATCACACTGCCGCAAGCCCAGTATTTTGCCTATAAACTAACACAAAGACATCCTTCGAATAGCCTGGAAAAATTCAGCGAAACTCTTCTGGATGCAAAGGTAGAATTAAATCCTCATCAAGTGGAAGCTGCTTTATTTGCCTTTCGATCCCCATTATCAGGAGGAGCGATCCTGGCGGATGAGGTAGGTTTGGGGAAGACAATCGAAGCCGGGATTTTATTATCCCAAAGTTGGGCAGAGGGGAAGCGAAAGATTTTGATTCTATGTCCGTCCAGTTTGAGAAAACAGTGGGCTAATGAACTTATGGAAAAGTTTTATTTGCCTTCGGTCATATTAGAAAGTAAAACTTATAAAGAGCATATTCTTAATAAGAGAGGTAGTCCTTTTGATCAAGATAAAATCATAATAGCATCCTATCATTTTGCGAAAAACAAAGCGGAAGATCTTCAAAATATTAATTGGGATCTGGTAACGATTGATGAAGCGCATCGATTGAGAAATGCATACAAAGAATCCAATGTTATTGGAAATACCCTAATGCTGGCATTAGAAGGGAAACCTAAGATCCTGTTAACTGCTACGCCTCTACAAAATTCTATAATGGAGTTATTCGGCCTTATTTCTTTTATAGACCCTATGACGTTTGGAGATAAAAATAGCTTCAAGAGACAATTTTCGTACGCTGGTCAAGTGAATTACCCGGATTTGAGAGACCGATTAAAACCAATATTGCACAGAACTTTGAGAAGACAAATTAACTATCTCAAGTTTACCAATAGGCATCCACTAACATTTCAATTTGAACCAACTAAAGAAGAACAAAAGCTCTATGAGGAGATTAATAACTATTTACTAAGAGAGGAGTTGTTTGCTTTACCCCGAAGTCAGCGCCATTTGCTGACACTAATAATGAGAAAATTACTTGCTTCTTCCAGCTTCGCAATTACCAGAACGCTAAAATCATTGATCCGTAGACTAGAGAATTTATTGAAAAACGAAGTTTATACAAAGACATTCGATGATGAAATAGACGAGGACTATGAAAGCTTTGATGAATATCTGGATGAAGAAGGCATTGAAGAAATACAGTTAAATGAAGACTGGGACGAAAAGGATGTTGAAAAATTAAAAGAAGAAATTGCCGATCTCAAAGAATATGTTTCAATTGCTGAAAATATACAGAACAATGCAAAAGGAAAAAAACTTCTGGTGGCACTTGAAAAAGGATTTGCAGAACTCAATAAAGCAGGAGCTCCGGAAAAGGCATTAATATTTACCGAGTCTACACGAACTCAGACATATTTGTATAATTTGCTCAATGCCAGAGAAGCTTATAAAGACAAAGTAGTACTATTCAACGGCTCAAATAATGATCCCGGTTCCAGAGAAATTTATCAAAACTGGTTACTAAAACACAAAGGAACAGATGTAGATACCGGGAATAAAAAAATTGATACCCGCCAGGCTATTGTAGATTGCTTTCAATCGGAAGCTAAAATTATGATCGCCACGGAAGCAGCCGCAGAAGGTATAAACCTCCAATTTTGTGCAATGGTAGTGAATTATGATCTGCCATGGAACCCGCAAAGAATTGAACAGCGGATAGGTCGTTGTCATCGATATGGCCAAAAGAACGATGTAGTTGTTGTAAATTTTTTGAATGTAAGAAACCAGGCGGATCAGCGCGTACATCAACTACTGGATCAAAAATTTAACCTATTCCGAGGAGTATTCGGAGCTTCAGATGAAGTACTTGGCACGATAGAATCCGGGGTTGATTTCGAAAAAAAGATCGCAAAGATATATCAAAATTGCAGAACTAAAGGAGAGATCAACCAGGCCTTTGATGAATTGGAACGTCAGATCGAAGAAAATAAAGAATTAAATGCCAAGTTTGAAAATGCCCGGCAGGACCTTTTTGAGAACTTCGATGCCCAGGTAATTAATAAACTCAAAGTAACGGACCGGGAAACTAGATTTTTCCTTGATAAACATGAAAAATGGCTTTGGGAACTTACTAAGTATGCACTGTCAGAGGATGCAGATTTTAACGATGGAGAATACCAATTCAATTTGCACAATAAACAAAATGGTAAAATATCTCCAGGCAAGTATGCACTACTCAAGGAACTTCCCGGATGCACGCGGTATCGAATGCGGCACCCTCTTGCTCAAAATATTATTACTGAATTCAAAAATAAAGTAGTTCCTCAGGGACATATCTCTTTCATATATAGCAACTCGGGACAGAACATTTCGATATTGGAACCATTTAAAGGGAAAAGTGGTCTAATCCGGTGTGCCCTACATACGATTCATTCGTTTGAAACCGTGGATCATTTAATTGCTGTTGCAACGATCGATGATCAATGCCTCAGTCAGGAAGCAGTAGAATGGTTATTAACTTTGTCAGCTACATATAATATAAAGAGAATCAAGTCTAATATAAGCCTGGAAACGATGGTCAATGACAGAAAACAAGATTTTATCGAGAAAATAAAGCAAAAGGATAAACAGAATTTTATCGAAGAGACGAACAAACTTACGAAATGGGCGGAGGACAAGGAAAGGGAATTGGATAAGCAATTGGATGATGTAAAAGCTAAAATTCGAAACCTGCAAAACGAAAAAGCCATCGTGGAGGATGAATTAGACATGATTAACCTGGAACAGAAAATCCAAAAACAAACCCGGAAGAAGAATAAACTTAGAAGAGAGATATTAGATCTAAGCGATGAGATTTTAGAAGATAGAGATGAAATTATTGAGAACTTAAAAAACAAGATGCAGCGGGAAGAAATCTTAAACGATTTGTTTACTTTAACTTTTGATATCAAATAGCCCAAAAGCGAAATTTAGAATAAAAAATATGAGTGACATTCTTCAGACAGACCACTATAAAAAGCTACAAAGGATCCTGACCGATATGTTTCAACTGGATCAGGCCGAACTGGATTTTGGGATTTATCGCATAATGAACCAAAAAAGACGAGAAGTCATCGATTTTCTCGAAAACGATTTATTAACTACGGTTCACGAAGTTCTTTCCTCATCCGGTGATTCTTCACTCAATGAACAAAAGAAAAGCCTGTCCGAAATGGAACGCAACCTCCGTGCTGCGGGCATAGATCCTGACACCAACGAAAAGGTCCTGGAACTCCGACGAGAAATCGATAAAGGAGGTACCACAGAATACCTGGAACTCGAAGTATATTCCCATCTCACAAGATTTTTCCGGCGTTACTATAAAGAGGGAGACTTTATCTCTCAACGCCGATACAAAGACGGAGCCTATGCTATCCCATACAATGGAGAAGAAGTCAAACTCTACTGGGCCAATCACGACCAGTATTATATCAAGACCGGAGAGTATTTCAAGAACTACTCTTTCAAAATAGGTGACAGTAAAAAGGTGGTCTTTGAGCTAAAAGATGCAACTACCGAAAAGGACAATAACAAAGCTCAATCCGGTAAGGAACGTCGATTCTTTCTTTGTCAGTCTAATGATAAAGACTCATTTGAAGAAAAAGATGATACATTGCATATTTATTTTCATTATGACATCCCTTCCAGTGCCAAAGCTAAACAAGAACAACTGAATAAACAGGCTTTTGAAATATTGAAAAATGTATTGCCCGAATCATGGAAACAGGAATTACTAAGACAGGAACCCACCGAAAAGAATCCCACTCGGACTTTACTCGAAAAAAGGCTCCATGACTATACGGCAAGAAATACTTTTGACTATTTTATTCATAAAGATCTGGGGGAATTTCTCAACCGAGAGCTGGACTTTTATATTAAAAATGAGATCCTGCATATCGATGATATAGATCTCAGTGGTAAGCAAAGCTTTCTGCAACAACTAACTTTCATAAAGGCCTTTAAGTCCGTCGCCCAGAAAATAATTACTTTTCTGGCTCAAATCGAAGACTTTCAGAAAAAGCTTTGGCTGAAAAAGAAATTAGTTGTCCAGAGTGATTACTGCATTACCCTGGACCGGATCGATGAAGCTTTTTACGAGGAAATTGTTGTAAACGATAATCAAAGAAGGGAATGGGTATCCCTCTATGCTATTGATGAATTGGAGTGGTATTCTGAACCCCTATCTATAGATTTCTTACGGAACAATCCTTATCTGATGGTCGATACAAAGTTTTACGGTAGAAGATGGAAATATAAACTATTAGAAACAATTGATCATTTAGATGACAAGACGAATGGATTGATGATAAATTCAGAGAATTTTCAAGCATTAAAATTGTTATCTTATGCTTATAAAAAACGCTTGAAATCAGTACATATTGACCCTCCATATAATACCGAAACATCAGGATTTAATTATAAAAATGCTTACGAAAGTTCAAGTTGGATTAGCTTTATGTATGATAGACTTTTAGAATCTAGAAGATTATTAGGTAATGATGGAGTAATAATGTGCCACATTGACCACAATGAGTACGAAAAATTATGGTATATAATGAAATTAATATTCCCTATTAACCAAGGGACAGTAATATGGGACAAAAGACATCCTGCTCCTGGATCATCAATGATTGCAAGGCAACATGAATATATTGTTACAAATTCGATTACAGACATCAAGCTTTACAGAAAGAAACCAAATGCTGTGAAAATTATTGAAAAAGCAAATTCCTTAATTAAATCTGAGGGAGAAGTAAATGATGATGTCAGAGCTAAGTTTAGGTCATGGATAAACAAACAAGATTCATTTTCTGGTGGAGAAAAGGCATACAACAAAATAGATGATAATGGAAGAGTATTTCAATCTGTTCACTTGGGTGCTTCAGAACAAAGAACTGACGAAAAATATTTTAAGCCCTTTATTCACCCTAAAACAGGTAAAGAATGTCCTGTTCCTTCAAGAGGTTGGACAGGTGAACCATCTTTTATGAATAATCTTCTTAAAGATCAAAGGATTATTTTTGGTGAGGATGAAACTACTCAACCAAGAAGAATATATTATTTGGATGAATCTATGGAAGGTGAATTAACCACCGTTGTACAAAACGCATCAAAAGGCAAGTCATATACAGATCGATTAGGTTTTAACTTCCCATATTGCCACCCAGTAGATCTATATGAAGAATTAAGTTGGATTGGTTGTCCCGAAAAGAAGGGGATATTGATAGACTATTTTGCCGGTTCGGGCACTACAGGGGAAGCAGTAATAAATTTAAATAGAGAAGACGGGGGAGAAAGAAAATACATAATGGTTGAAATGGGTGATTACCTTAACTCTCTAATCAAGCCCCGCGTTCAAAAAGTAGCCTACAGTGATGAATGGAAAAATGGTAAACCTGTATCCCGAAAAGGGATTTCCCATTGTTTCAAATATATGCGATTAGAGAGTTATGAAGACACCTTAACTAATTTGGAGCTTCAATCTCAAGAAATGGAACAGGGAATGAAATCAGACTATATGCTACGATACATGCTGGATGTAGAAAGTCGGGACAGCTTGTTAATGACGAAAGCCTTCAAACGGCCTTTCGGATATACTATAAAAACTACCGAGCAAAATGAGGTCAAAGAAACCGAAGTGGACCTGGTCGAAAGCTTCAATTACCTTATCGGACTTATCGTAGAGACCCAGGAGATCATCCGGGGCTATGTGGTAATCACCGGGAAAAACCCGGAAGGCGAAAGGATACTGATTATTTGGCGGGATATGGATCAACACGACAATGCTGCATTAAATGAATTCTGTCAAAAAATGAGGTTCAATCCACTGGACACAGAGTTTGACCATATCTATGTAAATGGGGACAATAATCTCGAAAATCTGAAAACCGATGAAGATCGATGGAAAGTAACGTTGATAGAACATGAATTCCACAAACGCATGTGGGAAATGAACGATGTAAAAACGTAAGGGATGTATAAGGAAGAAAACAGGATTCATGACTTAATAAAAGAATTGAACCATACGGATGAACATTCCAGACTGGAGGCTAAGAAAGGAAGTGACGCGGGCAGATCCATCCTGGAAACGATATGTGCATTTTCGAATGAACCGGGTTTAAACGGTGGAACGATCCTATTGGGTATTGAGGATGAAAAAAACGTACTCTTTCCAAGTTATCATATTGTGGGGGTGGAAGATCCTGATAAGTTGCAAAATGACTTAGCTTCGCAATGTGCAGAATCGTTTAATCAATCCATCAGACCCAAAATGTCTGTAGAATTAGTCAATGATAAGAATGTATTAATCATTGATGTAGAAGAACTGCCTGAGCAGATGAAACCCGTATATTTTAAAAAAACCGGATTGCCTCATGGAGCTTATCGCAGAATTGGATCTTCTGACCAACGGTGTACTGAAGACGACCTGTTTATCTTTTATAATAAAGAAGACTCCTTTGATAGTGCTGTCATAGAAGATTCGGGTTTAGAAGACATCAGTGAAGAAGCGGTTGATTTATATAGAAAATTAAGATCGAAGGCCAATGCAAGTGCTGAAGAACTTCAGTATGAAAAAATTGATTTGCTAAGGGCATTAAATTGCATTAAGAAGATTAAGGGAGAATGGAAGTTAACCAATACAGGCTTAATTGTTTTTGGAAAAAAAATGGCTTTGCGTAGACTATTGCCTATGATCCGTGTGGATTATATTCGGCTTCCGGGAAAAGAGTGGGTTGAAAATCCGGAGGAACGGTTTACTAGCTCTTTAGACTTAAGGGGGCCTTTAATTGAGCTTGTTAACCGTACGATAAGCACTATAGCTGATGACTTACCAACAGATTTTTTGCTCCCTGAAGGCAGTCTCCAGGCCCAACACAAATGGCAATTACCCTATAGGGTTTTGCGTGAAGCGGTTGTGAATGCTTTTATTCATAGAAGTTATAGAGTTAATCAACCTATTCAGATACTCAGGTATTCGAATAGAATTGAAATAATCAATGCCGGTTTTTCTTTGAAACCGGAAGAATACATTGGTGAACCGGGATCTGTAAACAGAAACTCTTTTATTGCTGCTATTTTTCACGAAACGAATCTCGCTGAAACAAAAGGAACCGGTTTTCGAACAATGGAAAAATTAATGCGGGAGTCAGAGATGCTACCACCGACTTTTGAAAGTAATCATTCAAAAAATAATTTCACCCTGCGATTGCTCTTTCATAACCTACTCAGTGAAAGAGATATAAAATGGTTATCGCAGTTAAATATGTATGAGTTATCAGAAAATCAAAAATTGGCACTAATCTTTGTCCGGGAAGTCGGAGCTATCGACAATAGTACCTACCGACAACTATCGGGTATAAAAAGCGCTGAAGCAAGTATGGAGTTAAGGGACTTACGGGAAAAAGAGCTTTTAAACCAAAAGGGCTCCAGAAAAATGACTTATTATATACCAGGGAAGGTGCTTTTGCCATTCTTATCTACCCAGGTACTCCCCTTATCACCCCAGGCAAAATCCTTATCACCCAGGGAGCCTGCCTTATCACCCCAGGCAAAATCCTTATCACCTCAGGCCGTTGAAGATGAATTACCCGGACAAATTCAACAGAAGTTGGACAGATTGGGTAAAAGAACAAAGGACAAGAAACAATTTATAGAACTGATACTAGAGTTATGTAATTTTCGCTCCTATTCAATATCGCAACTTGCAATGATGTTAAAACGAGATGAAAAATATTTGAAGAAAAATTATTTAAACCCATTGATAAAGGAAAAAAAGCTTTGTTATACCATACCTGAAATGATTTCTCATCCCAGGCAAAAGTATCAAACGGTAAGGCAAGAAGTAAAGAACTAAATATGAAACTCAATCAAGCCAAACTTAATCAAGCCTTACTCCTGAACCGATATATGCTCTATCTATTTGGAGTGAATGAATTTGAAGGCCTGGCTACACACCTGACCGATTCGCGAAACGAAGGATGGACAGAAGACCATATCAGTTATTTTCATCGCATTTTGGTTACCCGGCTGTATAGTAATACCCATTTGACCGAATCTTTATTACTGGAATATGATCAGAATATATTTTCCCATACTGACCATATCAATGGAAAACGTGATGAGCCGATTTCCTGGAAGTATTTTCAGTATCTGAGTTTGTTGTTTACCGAAATTTATCTGGATAGATATTTTTCCAACAAATACCAACTCCTCAAAGACATTAATGCTTTCGTCGATAGATTTAACGATCCCCTGGATCGGGAAATACCCAATAATCAGGATCTAATCTTTCCCCACTTTAAACTGGAAGAACTCAATAAACTGGCTTTTTGGAATGCTACGGGATCAGGGAAAACCCTATTGATGCATGTAAACATTCGACAGCTTTTATACTATACAAAAAAATATAACTACATTCCGTTTGAAAACATCTTATTAGTCACCCCCAATGAGGGTCTATCAAGACAGCATTTAAAGGAATTTGGAACATCCAATATTGAAGCCGAGTTGTTTAATAAGTCCGGAGGTGGACTATTTTCCAGACAGGTAGTCAAGATCATTGATATTCATAAGCTGAATGATGAAAGTGGGGATAAGACAATAGCAGTGGAAGCATTTGAGACCAATAATTGCGTATTAATAGATGAAGGACACCGCGGTATTTCCGGGGACCATTGGAAGCGAAGAAGAGACTATCTAAGTCAAACGGGATTTGCGATAGAATATTCTGCTACCTTCGGTCAGGCAGTAAGTACTTCTAAAAAGAGTGAAAAAGCGGTTCTCAATGAAGAATATGGTAAATCTATATTGTTTGACTATTCGTATAAATATTTTTATCACGATGGATATGGCAAGGACTATAGGATATTAAACCTTCCCACGGATGAAGATCAAATTGTATTACATAAATATTTGATAGGAAGCTTGCTGAGTTTCTATCAGCAAAAAGTGATTCATAAAGACCATCCTACAGAAGCTAAGAACGTATTCCTTATCCACAATCCATTGTGGGTGTTTGTAGGAGGGACTGTAACGTCGGGATATAGTAAAAGAAATGCTTCAGATATTCTCCAGATTCTCCATTTTTTTCAGCGATTTGTAGAAAACGAAAATGAAAGCGTTGAAATCATTCATTCCATACTTGATGCAACGGACGGTCTGGTAGATGCCGGGAACCGGTCGATTTTCAGGAATTTCTTTACGTATATAACATCTTCAGGTCTAAATGCACAAGAAGTGTATCAGGATATTCTAATAAAATTATTCAACACTTCTTTTTCAGGCGGGAATCTATTTGTGGACAAACTGAAAGGACAGGATGGTGAAATGGGTATACGTGTAGGAAATGGTGAATACTTCGGGTTAATTAACGTAGGGGATAGTTCTAAGTTGTTCAAGCTTACACAAGAGGAAGATATACTGGGAGTAGAAAAAGAATTTAGTTCTTCCTTGTTCCAAAAAGTCAATGATGAAGAATCTCATATAAATGTACTAATAGGAGCAAAAAAGTTCACGGAAGGATGGAGTTCCTGGCGTGTAAGTACCATGGGCTTGATGAATATAGGGAGAAGTCAGGGATCGGAAATTATTCAGTTGTTTGGCAGGGGTGTTCGCCTGAAAGGATATGACTTTAAGTTAAAGCGCTCTACAGCGCTTCTTTCTCATGAAAGGCCGGAGAATGGGATTCCGACCTATATAAAGCCTTTGGAAACCCTAAATGTATTTGGTATCCGTGCGGATTACATGGAACAATTCAAGGATATACTAGAAGAAGAAGGGCTACCTAATGGAGAAAAAGAATATGTGACTATTCATTTACCAACTATGCTTACGGTAGAATTGGACAAGGCAAAACTCAAGATTTTCCGGGTAAAGGAAAATGTAGACTTTAAAAAACTGAAGGTAATAGATTTGCTCCCTGATTCATTACCCGAAGGAATGAGAATCAAGCTCGACTGGTATCCCAAGGTCCAAACCTATATAGCAGTATCCAGTAGGGTTTCGGATATAGAAGTCCACTACTCCGGGAAATTGAACAGTAACCACTTAAAGCATTTCAATTGGTTCGAGGTATACGAAGAAATTATCAAGTTCAAAAATGAGCGAAGTTGGTATAATTTGTCCATCTCTTTCGAAACCATTCAGCAAATTCTTGCGAACAATCAATGGTATGAGCTATATATTCCGGAGGATGAACTCGCTATGGATAGTTATCAAAAAGTAATCCGGTGGCAAGAAATTGGCATTGCTTTACTAAAACTCTATATAGATAAATACTTCAATATAGAAAAACAGAAGTTTCTACAAGACTTCATCGAAGTCATTGAATTAACACCTGGAGATCCTAATTTTTTTGAGGAATATAAGATCGAAATCGAACAATCGATGGAATCGATTCAAAATCAACTGTTGGGTATTAAGCAACTGGTCGAAAAACAGGAGTTTAAAGGGGATGTAGAAGTGAGTCAGGGCTTGAATGTTTTTGAGTTTGCCAATCACCTGTATATGCCGTTAGTGAGTATTAATGAAAAGAAATACAGAGATCTGGTAAAGATCTCTCCTGTGGCCTTAAATACTGGTGAAAAACGGTTTATGGAAGATTTAAAAGCATACTATGAATCAAATAAGGAATTCTTTGAGCATCACAACCTCTATTTACTACGAAATACAAGTAGAAAGGGAATTGGATTTTTTGAAGCGAATGGATTTTATCCCGATTTTATAATGTGGCTGGTATCTAATGAGGAGCAATATATAGGTTTCATAGACCCTAAAGGATTACGAAATATCAATGGAATAGAACATCCCAAAATACAGTTTTATAAAACCATAAAATCAACAATTGAACCCAGAATTCATGCTAAAGACGATAGGATGTACCTTTCATCATTTATAGTCTCTGTTACTTCATTCGAACAATTAAAGCATTGGCGGGGAGGAGATACCATTGGTGAGTTTAATGAAAAAAATGTTTATTTTATGGATAATCAGAGGAGTACGTATATTGAAAGAATCCTGGAAAAGATGCTAAAGAAATAAAAGCTTGGTAGAAGTTGATTCGAAAATCAAACCAGCAGAAAAATTGGATAAGCTAATACCTATTCCGAACACTGAAAAATAAACAGTAAGCTATCCACGAACTATTTGATTTTTATCGAGATCGGAGAATACATGCTGAATGGGAAACCATAATTTTTTATCTAACTGGAATTGGGGGCAACAGAATAAGTTTTTTTGACCGCAGTGTTTAGTATGTCTTTATCGGCAAAGGGGAATTATGGAGAATGGCTAGGTAGAAATATTTAATTACATTGCTTAGTTAAGACAGGTTTTTGAACAGCTTTTACTGGATAGGAGGATGTATTTATTAACATATTTTTTATCTTGGTGTGATTTCAAGTATATATGCATATATAAGTCTTATTTAACAGAACATACGAATGTTTGTAAGAAAGAAACATATGCAACGTGTATATCCAATAGACCTCATTTGAAGACATGCAAGTTGAATTACTTAAATGGTTAAGAGACATTGATGAAAATAGTGCTGCGGACTTGATTTCTGTTTGCTCTGTTGATTTAATATATATCGATACACTTATTGCGATAGGTGGTGAACGAATGACAGATTTGATGGATGTGCAAATTGGCGTCCCAGGTCGATATTACAAAAAAATAAATGATGAGCTAAAGAAAGAGGTTGAGATCGTTGAAGAGCAAACAATGGAGGTTGCAACCGCAATTGGAATACATATTCACCAGATAAATTGGCTTCCGAAAATTGACGATAAAACGGATATGATAACCAAAATTTCAATTGTAACTAGGCAAGCGATTTTTGATGAAATCACTCTTAATAACATTTCATGGTCAGGACGTTTAGAAGAACCTGATTTCTTGAATCGATTATTCGATTTGTCAAAACTACCTTCAACAGATTCGAGATTTGACAATGCCTATGACGACATTCACAAACATAGAATCATGAACTATGATTGGGAAGATGATTGGGTTTTTACTGATAGAAGATTTAATCTGTTGCATTGTGAAGAAGAAATTCTACTAAAATTTTTGCTCCTAACCATAAATCCTGTATCAAGGACAGATGAAGAAGGAGTGAATCAACTCATCGAAATCTACAACAAACATTTTATACCAATTGGCTTGGAAGTATATGAAAAGTCAAAAATTGCGGGTAAGTCAATTTTTGGGTTTCGCTCCAGAGATGTTATGGCTTCAAAGGAGGAGGAAATTCACCCGAAACAAAGAAAAATTGCGTTGGTCATCGGATGCAGTGATTATGAATTTGCCGGACATCTTTCAAACCCCCTGAATGATGCCAGTGACATGAAAAAGAACTTGTCAGAACTTGGGTTTGATGTCATGCATATTGAAAACCCCACTCTAAAAGAAATGAAAATAGAAATAGACAACTTCGGAACGGAATTGGAGAAGTATGATGTTGGACTATTCTATTTCGCTGGACATGGTGTTCAAGTAAACGGGCTGAATTATTTAATTCCCGTAGATGCCAATCTAAAGAATGAAAGAACGGTGGAATATGACTGTGTTAGAGTTGATAGAGTCTTAACACACATGGAGGCATCGAAAACAGAAGTCAACCTCCTGATACTTGATGCTTGTCGAAATAATCCCTTTGAAAGAAGTTGGGGACGCTCTGTAGCACAAAGAGGTTTAGCAGTTATGGAAGCACCTAAGGGATCTTTAATCGGTTATTCGACTTCTCCCGGAAAAACTGCATCGGACGGGGAAGGGAAAAACGGCTTGTACACAGGTTGCTTAGTTAACGAAATTAAAGGTGTCAATGTCTCTATTACTCAACTTTTTCAAAATGTTCGTAAATCTGTAATGAGAAAGTCAAAAGAAGAACAAATTCCGTGGGAATCGACTTCCCTTACAGGTGACTTTTACTTTAATAAGAGATTAAAATGATGGCAAATATTGGTAGTAATAGTGAAATGACTCCGAAATGATAGATAATGTGAATAAAACAAATAAAAAAGATATAGCTCATTCCCTTGCTAAAGGTGGACTTGGAGCTATACCTGTAATAGGTTCTTTAGCATCTGAAATATTTGGACTTGTATTGACTCCACCTCTTGAAAGAAGACGAGCAGAATGGATGGACGAAATTGCTGAGAAACTTAAAGAGCTTGAAAGTAAAAGAGAAATTGACTTAGATGAGCTTAAAGAAAATGAGTTATTTATTGACATCGTTTTGCAAGCGACGACTTTTGCCTTAAAGACAGCGGAAAGGAAGAAAATAGAATGCTTTAAAAATGCCGTTCTCAATACGGCCATAGGTGAATCTCCGGACAAAACAAAGAGCCAGATATTCTTGAATCAACTTGACAAGTTTACTACTTGGCATATTATAATTCTTGATTTCATAGACAGTCCAAAAAATTGGTTTGAGGAGAATGCAAAAACACCACCAAATTATATGACAGGAAATATCTATTCTCTGATTATTGAAGCTTTTCCAGAGTTGAAAGATCAAGACGAACTTTTGGGCATAATTTGGGATGACCTTAAGATGACAGGTTTTCATAAAACAGGTGGACTTAAAACCATGATGACTGGTAACGGGGTTTTGAGTGACAGAACTACTGCATTTGGAAAAGAATTTTTAAACTTCGTATTGAATAAAAAAGTATGAAACCATTACCACCGCCATTAAATAATCAAGATAATAACATACTTAACTAAATTATAATGGATAGTACAGAGCTAGGCATTCTGGTAATTTTGGGTTTGATAGGTTTCTTTTGGTTGTTGCCAATCCTAATAATAGTTAGCTCTCGTAAAACAACTGGTAGCGAAAAATTTGCATGGGTATTAGCTGTGATTTTCATATCATGGTTTGCATGGATTTTTTATCTTCTACTCGCACCTATTAAAAAGAAGAATTGAAATCTTGATAAATGAAATTCGCACTGGTCGATGGTAAAAAAAATGAAGCTTTCAAAGGAGCTAAGGGAGTCTGCCCATGTTGCGGCTCAGATTTAATTCCAAAATGTGGTGATATTAGAATTCACCACTGGGCACATAAGAACAGCAAAGAATGCGACCATTGGTGGGAACCTGAGACAGAATGGCACAGGAATTGGAAAAATGAGTTCCCAGGTGATTGGCAAGAAGAAGTGATGCCTGATCCTGAAAATAATGAGAGGCATATAGCTGACGTCTATAATCCATCAAAGAAATTAGTTATTGAATTTCAAAACTCGCCAATAGCTATAGATGAATTAAAATCGCGAGAACATTTTTATAAAAGAATAATCTGGGTTGTTAATGCGGAAAATTTCGATATTAAGATATTACCATTACAGTTGATAATAAAAGAAATCGAAGAGGTGGAACGGAAATACTTGCGCACCCCGTTTAACTCCTTTTTTAAGATACCTACTCAGATAAGAGAAATGTTAATAAAAAGAAGAAATGAGATACTTGAAAATAAGATGGTATGTGAAGAGCAGATCCGTATTTTAATGGAAACATTTGAGTCAGAATTTGGCACCTTGGTTTCTAAGCACCAAACAGGTACTCTCAAGCCAGTTGGAGTTGAGCCAAATCAACTTAAGAATGAATTACTAAAACCAATATTTTTAAGAATTAAAAAGGAAGTAGATGTACCTAAAAATTATGGATATAGATGGCTAAGAAGAAGAAAAGTTTGGAGTTGTGCCGACGAGCATGTTTTTTTAGACAGAGGACAATACCTTTACTGGTTAAAGTCTGACTGGGTAATAAGAAAAATTGCCAGGGAAGATTTTATCAGTCACTACAATAAGGAAAATTGCATAAAAGACTCTGGTTAATGTTAAAGAAATGGCGGGAAATTATTATAATGTGTAGAACGTTAAAGCAACATTCAAAAAACTAATAAGTAAAAGTTAACCAAATGAAGAAGGAAAATTCATTCATATACTACGATGAAGAAGAACAACTCTTCGTCGGTGTTTATGTCTATAAAAATAGTGGAGAATACTGTCCGTACTATATTCTCAAGGGTGGAGTATTTAAGCAGGCAGCAGCTTATATCTCAATGAAAAAAGATTTAATGGATTGTTTACAGTCGATAGTTTATCTAGAACAGATCAATGATAATCCTTCAATACCTCAAATCGTGAAATCATCTCTACTTTTTGCATCAATTGTTAAATATGCAAAATGTTTTACAACAGGGGAAGGCCGAGGCACCTCTCTCAATGAGTCACATATCTTTAAGGAGGCCTCTCATTTATTATCATTTCATCAAGAAACAATGGAACTTCGACATAAGTATCTCGCACATGCGGGCAACAGTGTTCATGAATCAAGAGCCCTAATCGCATTACTTAATCCAGATGAGATGAATAAATCAAGAGAGAGTATTCAATATGGGGGCTTTAGATTGAAAGATGATGATTCGAATATTGATAATTACAAAAAGCTTTATAATTGGGTACAAGAGCAAATTGATCTTAAGCTTGACAATTTAAAGCCCATTGTTAATCAAAGAGCTGATGAGATTCCGATTGAAGAAATGTACTTAAATGCTAAAATTCCGGACCCTGAAAAATTTCTTCCTTTTACCGTCAACTTGATGTGAACGGTTAGAGATAGAAATTAATAATGCATAATTAGCTTTCAAATTCTCTTTTATAATAAGGGGCTTATATTAAAAATATTATGAAGGTGAATTTCAATTTTCGGATGTTGGTGGTAAAAGAAATACTCAAAAAATGTTTTAGAAGCAAGTTATTAATGTCATTAAATAGTATACAATGGACTTTATAGCAATTGATTTTGAAACCGCAAATTCGAATAGAAATAGTCCATGTGAAATTGGATTAGTGCGAGTTGAAGATTTTGAGATGGTTGAAAAGCAGTCTTTTTTGATTAGACCAAAAGATAACTACTTTGATCCTTACAATACATTTTTGCATGGAATAAGCGAATCAACGGTCGAGAATGAACCTGAGTTTGATGAGATCTACGAACTACTCAAAAAGGATTTCGAAAGCTATCCAATAATTGCCTATAATGCATCTTTTGATATTAGTGTATTAAGACATACTCTGAATTTATATGATATTGATTACCCTGAAACTAATTATTCTTGTACTTATCAAATGTCGAGGGAAGTACTAAAAGGATTATTCTCATTTAAATTAGATTCGGTTTGCAAGTATTTAGGTATCGAATTAGACCATCACAGAGCGTTATCAGATGCGGAAGCATGTGCGGAAATAGCAATAAGAATTTTCAAAGATAATGAGGTAACAAGTTTTGAGGCTATTAGTCAGAAGTTCAATTTACGAATTGGGCAATTATCAAAAGGAGGATATAGACCTTCTGCCAAAAAATCTACAAGACATAAAATTTCAGATTTAGAATTTGATGATTCAGACTTTAACCCAGATAGTCTTTTTTATGGCCAAACAGTAGTTTTTACAGGGACACTTCAATCGATGGTGAGAAAGGAGGCGCAAATTAAAGTTTTAGAAATAGGCGGTAATTGTAGTCGTGGTATAACGGTAGACACTAATTATTTAATCGTTGGAGATCAAGATTATAGAAAGTTTGGAGAAGGATTTAAAAGTTCAAAGATGAAAAAAGCTGAGAAGTATTTAGCTCAAGGAAATTCAATAGAGCTTTTATCTGAAAGTCAGTTTTTGGAAATGATTAATAATGATTGAAGCAAGCAATAAAACTTAAGAGTAAAGAGTGAATCAGGAAAATATGATAAAGTTATAGGGAAAGACAACTCTTTTTCGTTTATTTCGTTTATTTTTGTAGATGGATAAACAAAAGACCAAAAAGTCATGGAATTGATAAATGCAAAGAAACCTTCAAAGGAGGAACAACAAGCAGCAATGGAATCGTATGATGCCCTGTCTGCAACATTGGAACAATTGCGATCGGATAACCCGGAAATAGAAATAGAGGAGACGGAAGAGCGGATTAAAGTGCCAAGAAGTGCTTTAAAGCTTTTGGTGAAAATTCTTAAGGAAATCAGTCATGGCAATCCTATTTCTATTGTCCCCATCGCTACGGAAATGACTACACAAGCAGCTGCTGAACTTTTGGGGTGTTCCCGACCTCATGTGGTTAAGTTGTTGGAGGAAGGGGAGATTGAATTTACAAAGGTCGGTAAGCACCGTAGGGTGAAGTATGAAGATGTGATTAAATACAAGAATGCTTTGAAAGCAAAGCAAAAAGCGACTATAAGTAGAATCATGGAATTGGACGAAGAAGCGGGATTGTATGATTCATAGTGTTCGATTTACATGCGTATTGGATACGAACGTTATATATCCATTATGGATAAGGGATTTGTTACTCTGGTTTGCTTATCATGAACTATATACTCCCAAATGGAGTAATCACATTTTTGACGAATGGATGGATGTGATGCTTCGGAATAACATTTCTAAATCAGAAGCAATAAAAAGAACAAAGGCTATTGATGAAGCTTTTCCAGATGCGTTAGTCAAAAATTATGAATTCATCATTAATTCATTGGATTTACCCGATGAAAAGGATAAGCATGTTTTGGCTGCTGCAATAAAAACAAATGCAAATTTGATTGTAACCAATAATTTGAAAGATTTTCCCGAAAAATATTTAACAGGTTTTGGGCTTTCTGCCAAAGATCCTGATGATTTCTTTACTGATATTATTGACCTGAACCACGATGTGAGTATAAAGGCATTTAGAGATTTGGTAATGATTAAGAAGAATCCACCGTATGATGAATTTCAGGTTCTTGACATTTTTAGGAATAACGGTTTGAGGAATACGGCAGATTATTTACATTCATTGATTTAGAAATTACTATATTGGTTAATTAAATGATAGTCGCGAAAGATCCCAATTTTCCTTTCTTTTCCACCGTTTTGTCCCTTATTTGTCTCCCTTGTAATTTTCAAAACAAAATAAACACCTGGTGATCAATTGTTTATGCTTTGTAGTTATATTCCCCCCTTCGGTACCACTCTCTCGAAAAAATCATCCAAAGAAAAGAAGATAAAACCATTAAAAATCAAGGATTTAAGCCGAAATGAAAATTTCGAGTGGATAATCCGGAGTTGTTGGTTCTTCGTTACATTTGGGGAAGTTTATCCGGTATTAGAGAGAATGACTTTTTTTCTTAGCAGGTCAAAACCGGCTCTTCCATACATCGTTCTTTTGATACATTTGATTCGATTCACATGTCCTTCTACGGGACCATTGCTCCATGGCCATTGAATGGCGTTTTGCACGGCTTGTAAATCCTGGAGCAATCCCCAGGCAAAGGTTTTTAATCCCACAAATGCGTATTCTGAGTTGAGGATACCATCAATCCAATCTTTACTATTGCTCTCACCCGTTTTCAGTAGGATTCGAAAGACTTGTATCTGCTTTCTTACACGTTGAAATTCTGTATTATGAGTCAGTAGGGTATTCAGATATTGGAGTTGGTGGGTATCTGAGATTTCTTTCAAGTCCTGGCCGATCAATCGGGACAACTGACGGGAACTGAGCGGCTTTACATAAGGGATTTTTCTGTGGCGTACGGCCTTGCCCTCATCCGCCGATAACCCGGTGAGCTGTTTTAGTTGATTAATACGGTGATAGGCCTGGGACCGGCTCCCTGTATAGCCGAGTGCCTTGATTTGATCGATAATATCTTTTACGATATAGTCGGGTTCTTGTAATTGGGGCAGAACATAATCCGCGAAAACATCAAAATGGGTAGACTTTCCATAAGTCCGTGAGGGAAGTTCGTTCAACGCAAAATACATACGAACAGTATTGCGACTGATATTTAAATCTCGAGCAATCTTGTTCACTGCCATCGACTGCTTTTGCAATTGCTTGACTTGATCAAAAATAGCTTGCCGGGGATCGTTCTTTAAGATTTTATCCGGTATCGACTCTTTGGCCGGCAAATTCGTCTGATTTTCTGAGTGCAGATGTTTTTCCCCTGATTCAGACCATAAAGTATCCTGATTGGATAGCATAAGGGTTTTAATTTCACCGGAAAAACAAACTAAAGAACCTAAAAGCACAAAAAGAAGAGGGTGCCTAAGGTGGTTCGTTCTTATTATTGGGATTATTTCAGTCCTTTACTTTTTAGGGCAATACAATCCAGGTAGTTCTTCCAGCTCCTCTACAAAAAAATCTATAAACGTTTCCGTAGAAAATGTACGAATTGAAAAGGATTTTCCCAATGCCTGGGGTGTAAAAGGCTCAATCAGAAATAAGACCAATCGGTCAATAAAAGGAACTGTCAAGATTAAATTTATTAATGGCAAGGGTGACATTGTACATTCCAGTCGTGCTTATGTAAATGATGGTGATCCTTTTGGAGCCGGACAATCTGCAAATTTTGAATATTTTGTTGAACCTAAGACATTCGATGGTGTAAAGGATTTTGAAGTTGAGTTCTTTGAGAGGTGAAAACAGGCCGCTATTGTGGGTTAGGTAAGAATAATAATCTCTATTGAACCCAGTCTCAATTTTTAATTCTTTGTTTCCTCAATAAGCTTCTCAAAATCATTCGGAAAAATATGAACCCTTACCTTATCAACAAGGTCTGCATATTCCAATGCCGTATTTAATTGAATAAAATATTTGTAGTCGCTTTTGTTTCTCATAAGCAAGATTATACCTGGCTTCTTATTAGTTTGAACAGCATACCATAGAGACTGACCAATCGATTCTTTCCACTTATTCGCCCATTCAATTTCAAATGCGTATTTATCGGTTAATAAATCCACTCTACCACTTTGCACGGAATATTCTCTTTGTCCCCCAATTAGAGATTGTATAAAGTCAGCATAATCGTTTTCAGATTGGGCTGAAACCTGAGTGAAAACAGAAATTATTATAAATACACTCAATATGTATTTAATTAGTGCAGATGGCATCGTCCAGAACAATTTGTTGTCTTATTTTTACACCGAGCGCCTTTTTGAGTTCTTCCAGAACATTGAACTGTATTGCATTTAGAGCTCTTTCTACTATACGTACGATTGGTTTTTACTGTTGTAGTAGGATAAAATAATTCATTGCAATAATGTCTGTTTACATAAGTTTTGTTTCCCTGACTGTTCATATAATAACATCCCCCTCTTGGTCCGGTAAGATAGGTTTTGTTAATGTCGTAAGGAACTTCATGAATAGAATCTTTGCTCTTTGTATAATGATAATCTAGCTTTCTATAATTTGGCTTGTACAAATAAAACCTATATTTATTTCTATATTTAGATTTAACAGTTTGGAGATTCCTTGTGTACACCTCCCGATAATCACCCTTCGTTTTATGAAAATACAGGATTGAGCCTTTTATTACTGAATTTTCAACTAAAGAATTGGAATCATTTTCCTTGTATAGATATAATTCTTCGGATAGGAGTTCACCCCAGAATGAATTTGACCAGTCAATTTTCTTAGAAATTGAACAACCTGATAGAATAAAAACAACTAAAATAAAGGGGATTAGCCTGTTCATATTGAATACTATCTTGATCCAAAATATTTTATCTCAAGTCCAGATTTATTGCCAATTTAGTTAACTTGGTTCCACATAGTCAATTAATTTGGGGAATACATTAGAGTAATTTACTTGAATTAACAATAAATCTAATATTTAATTACTAACGTTCCAAAGATAAGCCTTTCATCTTCTTGGCAATTTACCCTCTTGGATAAGATAATTTGCTATTTTATTAATATGCAAATGCGGTAAATCACTTAACTATCAACTTTTTAAACGTATTTTACGTTGATAGTAATAAAATAGTATATTTGTTTAAATACACATAGTATGGAACGAATCACCATCGAACTTAATAGCAAGAAAAAAACACAAATGCTTCTAAAGTTTTTGGAAGAACTGAATATCCCCTATTCTAGTGAAAACAATCCCAGTCCTTCCGGGGATCGATGGTTTTCTGATCCTGAGAATGTAAATATCCTGGAAAAAGGCATTGCTGATGAAAAAGCCGGACGGGTTAGTCGTATAAAAGACGTAAACAATCTATGGGAAAGTATTTTGTAGATGTTACAGACGAGGCTAAAAAACATCTTTCTTTTCATCATAAGTCCGGGAATAAATCAACGACCAAGCGCATAAAACGAATCATCAAAGAGTTGTCAGAATCTCCTTATTCGGGAATAGGTAAACCGGAATTACTCAAATACCAATATTCAGGCTACTGGTCACGTCGAATCAATAAAAAAGACCGGATGATCTATAAAGTATCGGAAAGTACAGTAACAGTGCTTATTGTATCGGCAAAGGGGCATTATGGGGATAGATAGTCTAATAATAATCTTTTAATTTTATTTGTATAGATATCTTCCCCATGCACATAAAAGTATAATTATAAATTTACTAAATGAAGTTCGCACTAGTTGACGGATGTAAAACTGAAGCTTCGAAAGAAGCAATGGGAATTTGTCGATGTTGTGGTTCTGGTTTAATACCAAAATGTGGTAAAATTAGAATTCACCACTGGGCACATAAGCGAGAAAAAAATTGTGACAACTGGTGGGAAAATGAAACTGAATGGCACAGGAATTGGAAGAATGAATTCCCAGGTGATTGGCAAGAAGTAGTGATGCCTGATCCTGAAAATAATGAGAGGCATATAGCTGACGTCTATAATCCATCAAAGAAATTAGTTATTGAATTTCAAAACTCGCCAATTTCTATTGATGAATTAAAATCGAGAGAGCAATTTTATAAGAGAATAATCTGGGTCGTTAATGCAATAGACTTCAATATACAGATACTTCCATTGCAATCTGTAAAAATGGACATCGAAGAGGTAGAACGAAAATTACTAGGTGGCCGGTTAAACTCATTTTTTAAGATATCGTATCAGGTAGAAGTGAAGTTAAGAAAGAAGAGGGATAAAATACTTCAAAATAAAAAGTTAAGTGAAGTACAGATCAATTATCTAATGAAAATATTTAACTCAGAATGATATTCTTCGTTAAATTTCAAATACTCTTTTTTGATATGGATCTCATATTAGAGTACCATGAAGTCGAATTTCAATTTTCGGATGTTTGTGGTAAAAGATATGCTCAAAAAATGTTTTGGAAGAAAGTTATTAATGTCATTAAATAGAATAAAATGGACTTTATAGCAATTGATTTTGAAACCGCAAATTCGAATAGAGAGAGCCCATGTGAAATTGGACTAGTGCGAGTTGAAGGTTTTGAGATGGTTGAAAAGCAGTCTTTTTTGATTAGACCAAAAGATAACTACTTTGATCCTTACAATACATTTTTGCATGGAATAAGCGAATCAACGGTCGAGAATGAACCCGAGTTTGATGAGATCTATAAATTACTTAGAAAAGATTTCGAAAGCTATCCATTAATTGCTCATAATGCATCTTTTGATATTAGTGTATTAAGGCATACCCTGAATTTATATGATATTGATTACCCTGAAACTAATTATTCTTGTACTTATCAAATGTCGAGGGAATTACTAAAAGGATTATTCTCATTTAAATTAGATTCAATTTGTAAGTATTTAGGTATCGAATTAGACCATCACAGAGCGTTATCAGATGCGGAAGCATGCGCGGAAATAGCAATTAGAATTTTCAAAGATAATGAGGTAACAAGTTTTGAGGCTATTAGTCAGAAGTTTGATTTACGAATTGGGCAATTGTCAAAAGGAGGATATAGACCTTCTGCCAAAAAATCTACTAGACATAAAATTTCAGATTTAGAATTTGATGATTCAGACTTTAAACCAGATAGTCCTTTTTATGGCCAAACGGTTGTTTTTACAGGAACACTTCAATCGATGGTGAGAAAAGATGCACAAATAAAAGTGTTAGAAATAGGTGGTAATTGCAGTCGTGGTGTAACGGTAGACACTAATTATTTAATCGTTGGAGATCAAGATTATAGAAAGTTTGGAGAAGGATTTAAAAGTTCAAAGATGAAAAAAGCTGAGAAGTATTTAGCTCAAGGAAATTCAATAGAGCTTTTATCCGAAAGTCAGTTTTTGGAAATGATTAATAATGATTGAAACAATTTAGAGAACTAAAGAGTAAATCAGGGAAATGTGAAAAAGTTATAGGGGAAAGCAACCCCTTTTCGTTTATTTCGTTTATTTCGTTTATTTTTATAGATGGATAAACAAAAGACCTAAAAGTCATGGAATTAATAAATACAAAGAAACCTTCAAAAGAGGAACAACAAGCAGCAATGGAATCGTATGATGCCTTGTCTGCTGCATTGGAACAATTGCGATCGGATAACCCGGAGATAGAAATAGAAGAGACTGAGGTAAGGATAAAAGTGCCCAGAAGTGCTTTAAAGCTCCTGGTGAATATTTTGAAGGAAATCAGTCAGGGCAATCCGATTTCCATCGTACCTATCGCTACAGAAATGACTACGCAAGCAGCAGCTGAGCTTCTAGGTTGTTCCCGGCCTCATGTGGTTAAATTGTTGGAGGAAGGGAAGATTGCGTTTACCAAGGTGGGCAAACATCGAAGAGTGAAGTATGAGGATGTAGTTAAATACAAGAATGCTTTGAAAGCAAAGCAAAAAGCGACTATAAGTAAGATCATGGAATTGGACGAAGAAGCGGGATTGTATGATTCATAGTGTTCGATTTACTTGTGTATTGGATACAAATGTTATTTATCCTTTGGGATTCGAGATTTGTTGCTTTGGTTTGCTTATCACGATCTATATACTCCCAAATGGAGTAATCACATTTTTGACGAATGGATGGATGTGATGCTCCGTAAAGGGGTACCAGAACCGGAAGCTATAAAAAGAACGGAAGCAGTTAACGAAGCTTTTCCTGATGCATTGGTTAAGAACTATGAATTCTTAATCAAAACGTTAGAATTGCCTGATGATAAAGATAAACATGTATTGGCAGCTGCAATAAAAACGAATGCAAATTTGATTGTAACCAATAACCTGAAAGATTTCCCCGAAGAATATTTATCAGGTTTTGGGCTTTCTGCCAAGGAACCCGATGATTTTTTCACCGATATTATTGACCTAAACCATGATTTGAGTGTAAGGGCGTTTAGAGATTTGGTAATTATGAAGAAAAATCCACCGTATGATGAATTTCACGTTCTTGATATTTTTAGGAAGAACGGTTTGAGGAATACGGCAGATTATTTGCACTCATTGATTTAGAAATTACTAAATTGGTCAATCAAAAGATGGATGCTCAAATCATTAATTTTCCCTTCTTTTCCACCGTATCGTCCCCTATTTGTCTCCCCTACAATTCTACAAACACGACAATTTACTAATAATATACAATAACAAGGGATATTCAGAAGTAACTCAAATACTTGGTTATCAGGATATTAATTTGTATTTTAGATAAAATAAAACCCCGAAA
>NZ_JAJSLW010000022.1 GCF_021729145.1 Membranihabitans maritimus
AACTTCACATTGTGAAAAAATATATTTGTTAAATCTTAATTCTTCCTAATGCGTATCCTTTCGGGACCCCGTAGTTAGCTAATATCTGCGTTTTTCATTTTGACATCACTACCCGATGATTGAGCTTGGACAAGCCGTACAAGTTTACCGTGTTTCACTACCCACATGACACGGATATATACTTCAAATTGAAAAAAAATATAACATCCACAATAACTGCACTTATTTACGATGTTCAAATTCAGGTATTTAAGGAATTTTCAAAAAAATAACTTAAACGTTTTAAGGATTGCATTATTTTTATCAATTTTATCAATTCAAAATAAAACACTGCTAGAATTATGAAAAAAGTAATCACTTTTGGTGAAATTATGTTACGTCTAAGCCCTCCCGGTAACCTGAGATTCTCTCAGGCTTCATCTTTTGATGTAGTTTATGGAGGTGGAGAGTCTAATGTTGCGGTTTCGCTTGCTAATTATGGGATCCCCGTAGAATTTGTTACCCGATTGCCAAAAAATGACATTGGAGATTGTGCTTTGGCCGAATTGAGGAAAAAGAATGTAGGCGTTAATCATATAGTCAGAGGAGGAGAAAGATTGGGTATTTATTTTCTTGAGATTGGTGCCGTTTCACGGGGTAGTAAAGTAGTTTACGATCGCGCTCATTCTGCTATATCTGAAATCGAGGAAGGCATGATTGATTGGGAAGAGGTTTTTCAAGACGCACAGTGGTTTCACTGGACAGGCATTACTCCTGCCATTTCCCAAAAAGCTGCGGATGTCTGTAAGCAGGCTATCCAGGCCGCTAATGATTTGGGTATTACTGTATCAACAGATCTCAATTATCGTAAGAACTTATGGAAATACGGCGTGGAAAGTACTGAGATAATGCCTGATCTGGTTGCTGGATGTGATATTGTATTAGGTAACGAAGAAGATGCAGAAAAGCATTTCGGAATCCATCCTGAAGGGGTAGATGTCTCAAAAGGAGATACTATGGATGCAATGGCGTATGAATCCGTTTGCAAACAACTTATGGAGCGATTTCCACGAATTAATAAGGTGATTATTACTTTAAGAGGTTCTCTTAGTGCCTCACATAACACCTGGTCAGGCGTATTATATGACGGTAATAAATTATTAAAGGGTCCTGATTTTGATATCACGCATATTGTAGATAGAGTCGGTGGAGGAGAT
Organism: Membranihabitans maritimus; assembly: GCF_021729145.1. GTDB lineage: Bacteria > Bacteroidota > Bacteroidia > Chitinophagales > Saprospiraceae > Membranihabitans > Membranihabitans maritimus. Next base: position 1,197 of record NZ_JAJSLW010000022.1, read on the forward strand.
AGCTTTATGGGTGGATTAATTTACGGATTGATTCATTATAAAGATGACTTGCAAAGTGCTCTTGATTTTGCTGTATCCGCATCCTGCCTGAAACATACAATTTTTGGAGATGCCAACTTGGTTACTGTCTCTGAAGTCGAAAAATTAATGGGAGGTGATGCATCCGGAAGAGTAAGCCGATAAATCAGTAATAAATAATAAATAACAAAATAAATTACAATATATGGCTCAGTATTTCAGATCTGAAGTGATTCAGAATATAGAAGACCAAAGGCTTATGCCTTTATTCTATAATAAGGATATTGAATTATCAAAAGCTGCCTTGAAAGCGTGTTATGACGGAGGCGCCCGATTACTGGAATTCACGAACAGGGGTGATTATGCCCAGGATGTATTTTCTGAACTTAATAAATACGCCATTGAAAATTTACCCGGTATGATTTTGGGTATTGGCTCTATTAATGACGCTCCCACTGCAGCGCTTTATATGCAATTGGGGGCCAACTTTATCGTGGGACCATCATACCGCGAAGATGTCGCAAGGGTTTGTAATCGCAGAAAGGTTCTTTACGTCCCCGGTTGCGGATCACTTACCGAAATAGGAAATGCTGAAGAAATGGGATGTGAATTTGTCAAACTTTTCCCTGGGAGCGTGTATGGTCCCGGTTTTGTAAAAGCGATAAAAGGCCCCAGCCCATGGACGAAAATCATGCCTACCGGAGGGGTAAGCACTGATTTAGATAATTTAAAATCCTGGTTCTCTGCCGGAGTTAGTGCCGTAGGTATTGGTTCTAAATTAATTTCAAAAGATATTTTGATCAATAAAGATTGGCAGGGGCTGGAAGATAAAGTACGTCAGACATTATCTACTATTTCCCAACTCTGAAGTTTTTGAAGTATAATAGATTTTGGTAAATTGACATTTTTATCAAAACTATGAAAGTACTTAATCAGGAAAATACGGGAGAGTTGGATAAAAGGACGATGAAATTTCTGGGAATTTCATCCTTTCAACTAATGGAAAAAGCGGTCTATGCTTTATATCGTCAGTTAAAAGATACGGTAAAAGATGTAGACCGTCCTTTTGTAATTTTAGCCGGTTCCGGCAATAACGGTGGTGATGGCATTGGATTGGCGCGCTTACTCAGCGAAGATGGGCATATAGTGGAATTATATTATTGTGATTATGCCCAACCAACGGATGAGAACTCCAAAATGCGCTCAAAACTTCCAAGAATGAAGTATTTAACCGAAAGTACAATTCATTCCGAAAGCGATTTTCCCAATCTGCCTAATAATTCTATAGTAATAGACGCCATATTCGGGAATGGAATTAATCGTCCGCTATCCGGATTATGGTTGCACCTGGTGAAGCATGTCAATAGTCATTCAGAAAGTGTCACAGTTATAAGTATTGATATTCCTTCAGGATTACATCCTGATTCCTGGTATGGGACGGAAGCTGTCAAAGCCGACTTTACATTTACAATTGGACAGCCAAAGAAATCATTTTTTTACAGTGAAAGTGGCGAATATACCGGAGAATGGGATATTGTGGATATTGGACTTTCCTATTCAGAAACCAAAGATCTGCATACTAATTTATTTTATGTAACCAAGGCACTTGTTCAATCAAGTGTAAATCTTAAGCGGAAGAAGTTTTCCCACAAAGGGATATATGGCCATGCCCTTTTAATAAACGGGTCTTATGGTAAAATGGGTGCAGCCATCCTGGCCGCAAGATCTAGCCTGAGAAGCGGTGTTGGGTTATTAACATGTCATGTGCCTAAAATCGGCTATCCTATTATGCAGATTTCGGTTCCTGAAGCTATGGTTTCTGTTGATGATCACGATTATTATTTCCATTCCTGCATAGATACCCAAAAATATTCAGCTATTGGTATCGGTTCAGGAATAGATCATAGATCTGGTGTTGAAGAAGCTCTACTCTACATTTTAAAACAAAGTAAAAAACCTTTAGTATTAGATGCAGATGCTTTAAATATTATCGCTTCCAAGGAAGATTGGATACAAGCAATTCCTGCGGATTCAATTATTACACCCCATCCCGGAGAATTCCGACGATTATTCGGGAGCTGGGAGAGCGATGAAGAAAAACTTAATATCCAACTTACAATTTCAAAAGAACATCACATTTATATTGTTCTTAAGGGCGCTCATACATCCATTTCAACTCCGGATGGTAGAATATTTTTCAATTCAACCGGAAATCCGGGGATGGCAACACCGGGAAGCGGCGATACTCTTACAGGTATTTTGACCTCTTTCCGAGCTCAGGGGATTCCACCACTAGCAGCCTGCCTGACCGGCGTATATTTACATGGCATGGCAGGTGACCTGGCCAGTAAAGACAAAGGAGAAATATCCCTGATTAGTTCTGATATTATCGATTATTTGGGAAGTGCCTTTCAGGATACTTTTGGATATTAGCGATATACATAGATCTTATTTTGTAGTTCTGTTTATCTCTCAAACAGCCTGAATTCTAAAATTTGAGGCTGCTTGGTGTTATTCCTTCTTATCTTCCCCTCCTACCCAATTCAATGACCTTCATATTTTCGATTTTACCACTGTTGATTTCAAATTTAAGAATTGTCCGCATTAAATGAAATCCATGATGTCCGCAGGCTCCAGGGTTTACATACAATAAATTATTTTTGTTATCATATTGGATTTTAAGAATATGGGAGTGCCCACAAACGAGAATCTTGGGATGGAATTGGTGGATAAGGTTTTTGACATGTGAATGATAGTACCCAAACTTTCCGGCGATATGAATCATCAATACCTTAATACCGGATCTATCCATACATAGGTATTCGTCGTATTCAGATTGAATAATGTGATTATCTATATTACCATATACTGTTTCTACCGGGGCAATGCATGCAAGCTGATCCATAATTTCAATTTTGCCAATATCACCTGCATGCCATATTTCATCAACATCTTCAAAATGTTGTAAAATTGTTGGATCCAAAAAACTGTGTGTATCCGAAAGTACCCCTATTTTCAATCCTCTTTAATTTTTATTATAATCTTTCCAAATTGATCGTAATTCCCTAAATATTCTAATGCCTCATTAATATTTTCCAGCGCAAATTCCTTGTCGATAACTGGTCGTATTGTATGGTGGCTAATATAGACAAGCATCTTTTGAAAATCAAAATTACTTCCCATAGTAGTGCCAATAATTGAAATTTGCTTCCAAAATACTTTCGCTGGATTAATAGGAGGATAGGCCCCTTGGGTGCCTCCGTATACAATTATTTTGCCTCCTGGATTACAGAGATCCAGTAATTTATCAAAATCATCCCCTCCTGCACCGTCGATTATAAGATCCAATCCTTTGGAGCATTCTTTCAACCTTTGCCACCATCCCTTTTCAGTATATAAAACACCATCAACAGCTCCAATAGCTTTAGCACGTTCCAATTTATATTCCGAAGAGGTAGTGCAATAAACTTTTGATCCGGCTGCTACTGCCATCTGTATAGCGATAGAGGCTACACCTCCTCCCGCTCCCGTAATTAAAACTTTTTGACCGGATTTTAAACACCCTTTATTAAATAAACTTCGATATGCTGTCAATCCAACTAAGGGCAATGCTGCGCATTCCTGATCCGTCAGAAAATGGGGTGCTGGATAAATTTGAGATTTTAGTAGGTCACATTTTTCGGCCAAAAATCCGTTTTCCGGCATTCCTTTTATATGAAATTGTTTTTCCTGGAAAGCATCATTATTTCCCCAGTCAATTCCAGGATTTGCAACGACACGCTCTCCGTCTTCCCGAACACCTACACCGTCAGAACCCAGTATCACCGGTAATTTTATATTGGGATACAATCCCTTCGTAATCCAATAGTCCCGTCTGTTGAGAGATGCATATTTTACATTAATGACCTCCCTGTCATTCTCTGACTTCGGATTTGGCTGTTGAATTATCTGGAGTGGTTGATTCAGTTTTTTGAGAATGGCCGCTTTCATATAAAAAATGTTTGTTCAAAATGTTTGATGAACCAGACCCTACAGCGATAATCGATCGCATCGCCTCCTCGGGTTTTACATCAATTACAATAATTTGAGATCTTTTTACATGGTAAATAAATCCGCTCGTAGGATTAGGTCCTGTAGGTACAAATACGGTACAATATTCACCTAATGTTTCATCAGTCAAAAACCCAGTCGTTAAAGTATCCGTATTATACAAATCGATAAGGACAACCTTGAACAAGTTCATATTTGAATTCCCAATTAATTGCTGTACCGCTTCTTTTATGGTTCCATAGTAGGGAAGTTTAAACAAGATATGACGCTCTACCCTATCTACCAATTTTTTACCATGAGGTGTACTTACAAACAACCCGATCAAAAAACAAAGCAATATTAAAAATACAAGGGCAAAAAAGTCAACCAATAAAGGGTATTCAAAAACTTCATGCGCATTTGAAAGGCCTAATAAGGGTTTGACAACACCGGTTACCGTATAAAAAATAAAGGTAGTGACTATATAAAATATGGCCATTGGTAAAATAACGATCAGACCACCAATAATTGTGGTTTTTATAAAGTTCCTGGTTCCATTATCTAGCTTCATATAAATGCCAATTTTACAATAATCAATTTCATAAATACAGCATTACTTATTTTCATATTGCCAGTTTACTATTTTTGTTATACATACATTTTCAGTCCGAAGTACAAGCTCAATTTATTAGTTTTGTTTATACTTCAATTGATTAAATTATCAGCGATGACAGAGTTAAAAATATTGCGCGAGGCACGAAGAATAATTCACAATCATATTTCTTATACCCCTATCCTATATTCTACCCTCTTGAACGAAAAATATGGAGCTAAGGTTTTATTTAAATGTGAAAATTTTCAAATAACCGGATCCTTTAAATTGAGGGGCGCATATTACAGTGCCTTCAAAAAAATCCAACGAACCGGTAAGACATCTTTAGCCGGCCATTCCTCGGGTAATTTTGCTCAAGCGTTGGCTAAGACAGCCCATTTGATGGGTGTTGAATCCACTATAGTCATGCCGGGCAATGCACCAGAAATAAAAGTAGAAGGTGTAAAAAGATGGAATGGAAAAATTATTTATTCGGAAAACAGTCCTCAGTCGAGAGAAGCTAAACTGCATGAATTTATAAATCAACATCCAGAGGCAATTTATATGCATCCCTCTGATGACATGGATATGATTTACGGCAATTCTACTGCCGTCCAGGAATTAATCGAGGAAGAATCGGACATTGAAATAGTAATTGTACCGGTAGGAGGTGGTGGAATCCTGGCAGGAGCTGCCCTGGCCAGTAAAAATTTACTACCAAAAATAAAAGTCTACGGAGCAGAACCTTCAGGGGCTGATGATGCCGCCAGATCTTTCAGAACAGGAAAAATTGTACCTAGTGTTGAGCCTCAAACCATAGCAGACGGCCTAAGAACTCAATTAGGAAAAAACAATTTCCCAATTATTCAATCACTGGTAACAGATATTTTGACAGTTTCGGAAGCCGATATAATTACTTCTATGAAAGATATATACCAATACTTAAAAATTGTGATTGAACCTTCATCGGCTGTCCCACTTGCTGTTATCAGGAAAAACCCACAGCTATTCAGTAACAAGAGAATTGGGATAATTATTACTGGTGGTAACATAGATTTAGTTAACTTGGCCCAAATTTTTAAATAGATCAACATGTCAATATCTAAGGAGGTAAAAAGAATTACCGTACACACCTTGCGGCAAATGAAGGAAGCCGGGGAAAAAATTTCAATGCTAACGGCTTATGATTATTCTATGGCCAGGATATTGGATGAAGCCGGCATCGAGGTATTATTAGTTGGAGATTCGGCATCAAATGTAGTAGCGGGTCATGAAACAACTTTGCCTATCACCCTGGATCAAATGATCTTCCTGGCAGAAAGCGTCATTCGAGGCACACAAAAAGCATTGGTTGTTGTCGATTTGCCTTTCGGTACGTATCAGGGGAATTCCAAAAAAGCCTTGTCATCTGCGATTCGAATAATGAAAGAATCGGGCGCACATGCGGTCAAAATAGAGGGAGGCATCGAAATAAAAGATAGTATTAAAAGGATATTATCCGCAGGGGTTCCGGTTTTGGGACACCTGGGCCTAACGCCGCAATCAATTTATAAGTTTGGTACTTATACCGTCAGAGCCAAGGAGGAAGAAGAAGCTGAACGATTAAAAAAGGATGCGTTATTACTCGAAGAACTGGGATGTTTCGGGATCGTCTTGGAAAAAATACCTACTACTTTAGCCGCAGAGGTAACCCGTAGCATCTCGATTCCGACTATTGGAATTGGAGCCGGTGATAAAGTTGATGGTCAGGTTTTGGTTACGCACGACATGCTAGGTATTACCAAGGATTTCAAACCCAGATTTTTAAGACGGTACAGGGATTTATACAAAGATATTTTCGATGCCGCTCAGGAGTATAAAAAAGATGTCAAAAATTTTGATTTTCCAAACCAAAGTGAGCAATATAAATGAATAGAAAATTAATAACTATTTTTACTATAGTTATAGTTTTGCTTGGTATAGGTACTTATGTCGGATGGTTGTATTATCAATCAATTTTTGGTGAGAACATTCGCGAAAATGAAAATTCGATCGTATATATTTATCCGGGTTCGATAGAGGATTCGATTCGGACCAAAATAGAACCCTTCCTCCTCAATAAAAAATCTTTTGAAAGGGCCCAAAAAGTACTGGATTTTGAATTTACTAATACCAAACCAGGACGGTACAACTTTGGCGGTATTAGTACCAACCGCGAATTAATTAATACATTACGTTCGGGAAATGTAGAACCGGTTAATGTCATAATTTATAACGAAAATTCTTTAGGGGAACTTGCCGGAAAATTGAGTAAATATTTATTAATGGATTCCCTTGAATTAAAAACCTGTATCCAACAATCCGATCTCCTCAATGAGAATGGTTTTGCCGGGGATTCTCTTTTTACATTGTTTATTCCAAATACATACCAAATGTATTGGATGACGAATTGTGAAGCATTATCCAAACGATTAATAAAAGAACACAATACTTTTTGGGAAAGTAACGATAGGCTGCAAAAAGCAAAGAGACTGGGGATGACACCACATGAAATATATACACTTGCTACTATTGTAGATCGGGAAACACTCGCTGCCAGGGAAAAGCCTATAGTTGCAAAATTATACCTCAATAGATTGGAAAAAGGCATGTTACTTCAGGCTGACCCTACGGTAGTTTTTGCCAATCAATTACAGGGCGCACGCCGGGTATTATACAAACATCTGGAAATTGACTCTCCTTATAATACCTACAAATATCCCGGTCTTCCTCCCGGCCCCATTGGAATAGCATCTATAAGCGGGATAGATGCCGTTCTAAATCACGATGAACATTCATATCTTTATATGTGCTCCAAACCCGATAACAGTGGTTTGCATAATTTTGCAACAAACATCCGTGAACACAATATAAATGCAGCTGCGTATAGAAGATGGTTAAATCAAAGAGGTATTCGTTAGATGTTGGTACAAAAGATTCAGAAAAATATTGAAAAAATTGAAAGAAAATTACCCTATTCAAATCCGACCCGTTACCTCCTGGCAGTAAGCGGCGGGATAGATTCTATGGCTATGATCCATATATTTACGGTCTTGAATAAAAATTTTTCTGTTGCTCATTGCAATTTTCAACTCAGAGGAGATGAATCCGATAAAGATCAACAATTCATCAAAGAATTCTGTACAAATAATAAAATTCCATTTTTCACAACTTCCTTTAATACCTCTTCTTATTCAAAAATAAACAAAGTCTCTACACACGAGGCCGCCAGAAAATTGAGATATGATTATTTTCATTCCTTGCAACAGGAATATACATTCGATTTTATTGTTACCGCCCATCATAGTGATGATAATATTGAAACATTCTTTATTAATATATTTCGAAAAACTGGTCTGAAGGGGTTATCTGGAATTCCTATCCTTCGAGAAAGGACTATATTCAGGCCTATGCTTACAGTTTCGAGAAAAGAAATTGCCCAGTATGTATCTGAAAAATCAATTCCTTTCAGGGAAGATTCTAGTAATTTAAAAGATGATTATTTAAGAAATAAAATTCGTCACAAATTAATTCCATTAATTACTTCCTGGGATAATAGACATTACACCAATACATTAAGTACTATATCTAATTTATCTGATTATCAATGTTTTATTGATATTAAATTAAATAACTTTATATCTTTAAATGTACGCAAATATTGTCCGGGAATATTATATTTCTGTTATTCAAATCTTGATAATAATCCTGAGGATCTATTTTTATTGAAGCTATACCTTCTAAATTGCGGACTACACTCTACCCAAGCCTCCCAGCTCACAGAGAACCTTCACTTATTGAAAACCGGAAATCAATTTTACAGTGATATCTATTCCCTATTTTATGATCGTGAAACGCTTTTTATTGTAGATAATACTTTTATGCAAAAGGAATTAGAAACAAGGATTTGGAATATAAAAGAGTCAAGACAGATTACCTTTGAAAATGGAGATCGCATTTGGGTTGGTAACACCAAAAAGAATAATGGTTATACGATAAAATTAGACGAAAGTAAAATTCAATTCCCTTTGACAATTCGTACCTGGAATAGTGGGGATTATTTTTTTCCGGAAGGAATGGAAAGCCATAAGAAGTCAATTAAAAAATATTTTACAGATGAAAAAGTACCGCGTTTTCTAAAACATAAAGTTCGAATTTTAGCTGATCAAAATAATAATATAATTGCTATCTTAGGAATGCGCAATGATGAAAGATTTATGAGAAATGACTATAAAAACAGCCTCGTAATTAATTTTGACCCCGCTTTTTACTACCCCTTTTTTTCAAGTCAGAAGAATGCCCAAGAATAGGATCCAATCCGGTATCTTTTTTATCTCTCCCTCCGGGTGCTTCTTCCATTGTTTGATTATACAATTTTTCAATGAAGGAGAAAACTCCATTTTCGTTAATGGAAAAACCTGAGTAAGTTCCGTCTGGTACTCTCATCACTTTTTGATCAGAATAATTACTTTTCATTATTATTAAATGATCAAATATTACTTTATTTTCCTCTTTATCAAATCGCAACGTGGCCGGTGCCTGAACGGCATAATCCAGAATAAATCGAGACCTTCGGTATTCTTCAGGAAGATTTTGCTCCATTTCTATAAGTGGAGAACCAAAATGGACATTCCCGTTGTCCAAAACCAGGAATTCGATAACTTTTCTTTTAGTATAAAAATGGTAATTATCGAATCCAAATAACGCGTAAATTGATCTTTTGCCCTGTATTTTTACCGGAAGGATTTGATAGTAAAGAGTCCCATACCAATTTTCAGGTGAAAACTCCATATAGTCCAGATCAGAATCCATTTCCCAAACTATCGATTTATCCTCTAAGAAAACTGGACGATTCAAATTTTCAGCTTGAATCCAACCGCCATAACTATATTCACTGGTATCAGTATATAGTTGATACGTAATAACTCGTATTGAACGCGCGCTATCCTCCAATACCGAAAGTCCTTCCAATTCCGGAAAATTCACACTTAAATCTGAAAAAGATTCATCCAAAACCTTTCCCAGGTTATCATTTAAAAATAAATATGCATTTTGTCTATTCTCCAATATCGAATCTCTTACCAATATGCTTGAATATTTGGCTATACTGTCAATAGACAAAGATTTTCCATGGGGAATACTAATGGTGCATAACACTAAAAACAAAAAAAATAATCTTTTCATATAAATCGTATAATTCGAATTTATAACTTCAATAACGAATCAATATTATATTAGGTGTCTATCGACCTTATATTTACGATAAAATACGCAACAAATTACAAGTACTAAATCCCGGCCGGGAAAGATATCTTTCAATATCTTTTGTCCTTTCGATTCTTATAATCTCTTAATATAAATTCACCTAGTTGATTAAGATCTGAATAGAATGCTTTGCCGTTATTGGCTCTGGTGAATAATTCAACATATTCCTGCAAGTATGGATCGGAGGCTATCATAAAGGTAGTAATCGGAATATCGAGTTTACGAAATCTCGTTGCCAGATTCAGGGTACGATTCATAATCATTCGATCCAGGCCAAATGGATTTTTATAATACTTTTTACCTTTTTTGATACAAGTGGGTTTCCCGTCTGTAATTAAAAATACCTGTTTATTCGGATTTCTACGCTTTCTCAATAAATCCAGGGCCAATTCGAGGCCAGCTACAGTGTTAGTATGGTAAGGACCTACTTCCAAATAAGGCAAATCTTCTATATTAATAGGCCAGGCATCATTTCCAAAAACGAGTACGTCTAAGCTGTCTTTCGGATAGCGAGAACGAATAAATTCGGCCAAAGCCATAGCTACTTTTTTGGCCGGTGTAATCCGATCTTCTCCATACAAAATCATCGAATGGGAAATATCAATCATGAGAACAGTACTCATCTTACTCTGATAATATGTTTCATGTACTTCAAGATCCTGATGGGTAAGCATGAAATCGTCAATTCCGTTATTTATATAGGAATTTTTGAGTGATTCAGTTACTGCAATATTTTCAATTTTATCCCCAAATTCAAAAGACTTGAGATCAGAAATATAGTCTTCTCCCCTACCCGTAACTTTGCTATTATGATTTCCTTTTTGCGTTTTTTTAATCTTGCCAAAAATATCGTTAAAAGCTTCTTTGCGAATCGTAATATTCATTTTTGAGGTAGGTGTAAATTTGCCTGAATTAAAAGTTTCTTCTTTTAAAAAGCCTTTTTCTTTAAGTTCCTCAATAAAATCTGAAATAGTATAATCCTGGTTCGTCAACTTATATATATTGTCAAGTTGGGTCAACCATGCCAGTGCTTCGGCAGCATTGCCACCTGATTGCATTAAAAGTTCCTGAAAAACCTTGAGTAAGGAATCGAAAAGAGTCTGTTCATTTTCTTCCGGAATATAATCAGATATCAACCAACCTCGCATATATATAAATTATTTTTATTTATAGCCAGAAAATTCACCAGCCATATATGTCAATAAACGAATTCAAAATCGAATAGTTTGAAATTAATAAAAAAAGAGACCCTTTTAAAGAGTCTCTTTGAATAATTTTTCTTGAAATGTTATCTCAAAAGTATCGAAAGTCTAATTCATACCTTTGTAAAGGTCCATTACTTCTCTTACGTGTTTTTCAGATTGGCTTAGCAATTCTTTTTCTTCATCATTCAGTTGAAGTTCAATAACTTCTTCAATTCCATTGGCACCCAATTTTACAGGAACTCCCAGGAAAATATCGTTAATTCCATATTCTCCTTCAAGGTATACACAACATGGGAAGATCCTTTTATCGTCCTTTACGATCGATTCTACCATTTGAGCAGCTGCCGCACCCGGGGCATACCAGGCTGATGTTCCCATTAATTGTACGAGTTCACCTCCCCCCTTTTTTGTGCGTTCAACAATAGCATCCAATTTTTCTTTGGAGATCATTTCTGTTACAGGGATACCCGCAACGGTCGTATAACGAGGTAGTGGAACCATGGTGTCACCATGTCCTCCCATTAAAACTGCCTGGATATCTTTAGGAGAAACGTTGAGTTCCGAGGCCAAAAAAGCACGATATCTTCCTGTATCTAAAATACCTGCCATTCCAAATACTTTATTCTTTGGTAATTTTGAGTGGACAAATGCAGCATATGTCATTACATCCAATGGATTTGACACTACAATAATTGTTGGGTCCTCAGAATATTCAAGGATAGAAGAAGTTACAGTATTTACGATTTTCGCATTGGTTGAAATCAGATCATCACGACTCATGCCTGGTTTTCTGGGAATACCCGCTGTAATAACGACAATGTCTGAATTGGCCGTATCTTTATAATCTTCGGATCCTTTTAGTCTAGTACTATAATAATCAATGGGAGCTTGCTGCCAGCTATCTAGTGCCTTACCTCGAGCCAGGTCCCCTTTAATATCGAGTAGTACGACTTCATTAACAATATCTTTGTGAGCGAGTACATTGGCGACAGTGGCACCTACATTACCTGCTCCCACTACTGTAACTTTCTGCATTTTTTAAATTATTTTAAAGTTTATAAAACATCTATAAAATATATACTGTTTAATATACTAATAGAAAATTATTTTTAAATTTGATGCTATGCGACATCTCAAAAGCAACATCAATTCGGCGATGAAAGTAATAATAATTCCTGTATTATGGGTATTGTTTTTAATTGATTTCGCATTTGGTCAGGAAAACATCTCACTAGATAATGAAGTATGTGGTACTCAGGATTTATCGGAATATATTTCTGGGTTAGAAACCACAAATACAATAAAGACGAGGGCCAATACAGTTTTATTTTATCCGATAAAAGTGTTTTCGGTTGGCAATGATAATGGTGACGGCCATATGAATGCACTGGATATTCGAGAATCTCTTTGTACTCTCAATGAAGATTTTAGTAGTCTTAATATTCAATTCTATCTTTCTGGAGAAATTTCAAGGATAAATAACGACGACTATTATGAGCATGACCTTTCTGACGGTTATGAGATGATGAGAAATTTTAATAATAGAAATGCTTTTAATATATATATAGTTGAAAGCCCAAACGGTAATTGTGGCTATTTTAATACTTCTAATCCTGCAGTTGCTGTGTCCAAAGATTGTTTTGCAGGTGGGACTCATACATTGACGCATGAAATGGGACATTTTTTTGGTCTATCTCACACTTTCTATGGATGGGAAAATAGAACTTATAACGCTGATAATGTGCCCAGGACTTTGCGTATTCGCGGAAGGGATACGTTATATACGGAAACCGTAGCCGGTAAGCATTGTGAAAATGCCAGTGATGGATTTTGTGACACACCACCTGATTATATTAGTGAAAGATGGAACTGCGACCAGGATGGACTCAGCCTGGATAGTTATATTGATCCCAACGGGGAAGAATTTAAAGTCGATGCTAAAAATTTTATGTCCTACAGTTTTAATAGATGCCAGGAATATTTTTCCGAAGAACAGAAAGCAGAAATGCTTTCTATTTTAGAGGGTGAATATGAAAACCTGCAATATGAATTCGTTCCTGGAGAAACGCTTTCAGGAGATATAATCAATGCAATTTCACCGGATGAAAACAGCGATATAAATTACGATCAGGTACGCCTGCAATGGGAACCCATTCCTGGTGTTCAGGAATATATAATTCAAATTTCAAGATTCAATGGTGTTTTATTCAATAATGGATTAACCGTTAACCTCACAACGGATGGCAATCAGGTTGATGTCGATCCCAACGACTTGAGATTAGACACCAGATACTACTGGAGAATTGTACCCGTCAATTCATTTACTTTTTGCACAGAGCCTTCACAGGAATATTCATTTATTACCAGAGAACAAACAAATATTCATCAGCTTCCGGATGGTGATAAAATTAATATTTTCCCAAATATTTTGAGTTCTGGTGAGCAATTCATTAATATTAAATACGAATTAAATTCTACTAAAGAATTTGATCTTCAACTTTTTGACCTGCAAGGAAAATTGTTACAATCAAAGTCTGAAAAAATTACCGGTGATTTTCATTCCAGGCTAGAAGTTTATGACCTTTCGTCCGGAATGTATGTTTTAACCATTAGGAATGGTAACAAAGTAATTAGTGAAAGGATTATCGTACAGTAGTTTTCAACAATCATCCTGGATTATATAGGTAATTACAATTCTGAATTTAAATAATCGGCAATAATATACGCACCCGTCCATGCATTTTGGAAGTTGAAACCTCCTGTAATCGCATCGATATTGAGAATTTCCCCGGCGGAAAAAATACCGGGTGATTTTTTAAATTCAAAATTTCTAAAATTAATTTCTTTTAAATCTATTCCCCCAGCTGTTACGAATTCTTCTTTGAATGTGCTTTTCCCTTTTACCTTATATTTATCACATGTAATATTTGAATACAAATTATACCATTCTTCTTTTGTGACTTGCCCTACTTTTTCATTGGAGTCTATTCCTGATTTAATCAAAAAGTAATCCCATAATCTTTTGGGTATATTAGGTGCTGGAATGGCGTTGGAAATTATTTTTTTCCCATAGGTTTCCCTCATTGCTGTCACCCAGTGTTTGTATGGCTTTAACTTTGCCCATTGTACTTTAAGCATGAAATTATAATTTCGTTTTGCCAATTCCAAAGCACCGAACGATGACATTTTGAGGACGACAGGACCGCTCATCCCCCAATGCGTAATCAATAAAGGTCCACTTTCTTCTCCCACCCCATCTATGGATATTTTTGAATGCGCGATCGAAATACCAGCTAATCTATTCAGCTGCGGATCAGCTATATTAAAAGTAAATAATGAAGGTACGGGAGAAACAATAGATGCGGACATCCTCTCCAAATTTCTCCAGGATGAAACATTCCCACCCGTACTAATTACTACTCTGTCGGCTTCATATTTTTGGCCGTTTGAGAAATGTATTTCATATGTATTATGAATATTTATGGGGTTGATACCGGTCCATTTATACCCTAATTTGACATGAACATTATTCTTTTTTATTTCTTGCTCCAAACAATTAATTATAGATTGCGATTCATTGGATTGGGGAAATACCCTGCCGTCTTCCTCAATCTTCAAAGGAACGCCTCTTTTCTCAAACCATTCTATGGTATCCCCGCAACAAAATTTAGTGAATGGCCCTAATAATTCTTTACTTCCTCTTGGATAATATTTGATCAATTCATGAGGTGTCCAACAGGCGTGGGTAACATTGCATCTTCCACCCCCGGAAATTTTTACCTTTTGAAGGGTTTTCTTACCTTGTTCAAATATAATAATTTCATTTTCTCCTGAAAAATTATGCAAATTTGCCGCAACAAAAAAACCAGCAGCACCACCACCTATGATAGCAATTTTCAATATAAATTATTTTATATCAATAAATTATTAAAATAATTACGCTCCCCTGATAAATCAATGGAGACATCCCGGGCTTCTATTCTTTTAATTAAACGAAGTTGTGAATTTGCAAAAGCTTCTAAGTCTTTACCAAATGACATGGCCCCTAATTTGTGGCTCATAGCCCTATTTAATTTTTTCACATCCTTTATAATTTGTTGCGTTGAATCATCAAAGCACCATTCTGTGAATTTCTCTCTGATATATTCTACTGCCATTTCATTAGGATGAACAAGATCATTTCCACAATACCGGTAATCACGCAAATCATCCATAAATAATTCATATGATGGAAAATAGGATACATCTCTTCTTATGCTGGCCAGATTTTCCGCCGTCAATAATAATCTTGCTTTACTGCGTTGATTTTCGACAAAGCCGTCCCGTAAATAACGGACTGGACTTACGGTTATAATAAAATGAATATCATGCTGTAATTGTGTACGAATCATTTCGAGTCCGGAATTCAAAATTTCCAATAAATAATCTAGGGATAAGTTTTTTTTGGTAAACAACTTTGCTGGATACTTATGACAATTCCCTACAATATCATTACTCTGAATCAATTCATAAACCCAGGAAGTCCCCAATGTGATAACTAAAACTTTTCTTCCGTCAGAAGAATACCATTGCTTGTAATCGGAGATTTTCTCTTTGATACCAGCGTACAATTCATGTAATGATTTAGCGGCAATATCACTGTGCATTGACCAATGAAAATATTTGTTACTATTGACTTCCACCCCTTGTTTGAAATCTTTTTTTTCACAAAGGAAATTTAATTGTTCAACTATGGAATACGGATTGTATACATTTCCAAATGGATTCGATATAACGCCAAATTTTAAGGAAGATAAATATTGCGATAGGTGTTGAGTAAAACAACTACCTATAAATAAAAACTGATCGTTATAGTTAAAAGGATTATCCCACAAAAAATTTTTGAATTCAGTATGTCTCAACATGATACAAAAATATGAAATCAATCAACAAAACCGGTCCAAAGAATCGAACATACCCTGTAATCTATCGAAAGGATAGCTGAATGGATACAAATAAATAAATTATTGAAACTCACTTTTTCTTTACAATCAAAAGAGGGATATGCATATCCATATTAGATAATCCTTCGGCAACACTCCCGACAAAGGAAGTTCTCCCACGAGCCCCTACTACTATAAAGTCAAAATGTTTGCGGAAGGCATAATTATAAATACTCTGGGCTATAGATCGATTTTTACTATCAATAAATACGCAATTGGTTTCTCCAGAATTATCGGCTTTTCTCAAAAAACTTTGGTATTCTTTTTCAGAACTATTTACCACTTTGCTGCGCACTTTCTCCAGCGGTATGTATGGAAAATAATTCATAGGTATATTATAAATATGTAGGCATGATAAATTAGCTTCTGTCCTGTTCTTTATTTCTTCCGCTACTTTATAAGCTGTTAATGACGATGCAGTGAAATCAATCGGATTAAGAATATTAAAAATATTGTGGTAGGCTGTTTCCGGTAAAAACAAAACAGATGCTTCGGTCAGTCTTAGTAACTTACCCGGCATAATGCCTGCGCCCTCATAGTTGACTTTTTTCCCTACTAAAATGATATCGGATTGAGTACTTTTAGCATTTTCAGCTATGGCGTGAGAGCTCGAATCTTTCTGGGTTATTACCACTTGAGTGGAAATACTTTTAGAAGTAAAATTTAGGTTTATTTTTTCAAGAATATCATCTCGTATCAAATCGGCCAGGGGTTTATCCAATTCATTGATCAATTCTTCTACATCTTCGGGAAAATCATATTTAATATTATGAAAAAAGGTAACCTCTTCAACCCCTTTTAATTTATCAGCCAGATAATCCACGTAACGAATTAGGATTTCATCCATCTCCGTCAGATCAAGAGCTACCGTTATTTTATTAAAATCAATCTTCATTTCTAGTATTTGATCGCTTATTAATTAGTTGTCGTATCGTATCCTCATACGATTTTCTCTCTTTTTTCTTTTCGACCCTTTTCCAATCACTAAGTTCTTCATTCAACCCTTTATACAGGGAAAAGCACATAACAAATAGTACCAGGGTGAAGGGAAGTCCTGTGGTTACTGCAGCTGTCTGCAATGCTGTCAATCCACCCCCCACTAATAAAGTGGCTGCTACCCCTCCTTCTGATAGCGCCCAGAATATTCTTTGACCGACAGGTGCATCTAATTTCCCCCCGGAAGTAATACTATCGATTACCAACGATCCGCTATCCGAAGATGTCACAAAAAAGCTGGCAACCAAAGCTATTCCTATAAAGGACGTAATTGTTGAAAGCGGTAAACTTTCCAATAATACAAATAATGCCGTTGAAATATCATTATTAACTGCACTTGCAATATCGGCAATCCCATTCATTTCAACAAATAAAGCTGATCCTCCAAAGACAGACATCCATAAAAATGTTAAAAAAGAAGGAACTAAAAGTACTCCTAATATAAATTCACGCACTGTCCGCCCCTTGGAGACACGAGCGATAAACATCCCGACAAAAGGCGACCAGGAGATCCACCAGGCCCAATAAAAAACAGTCCAATCATTCTGCCAGTTTGTTCCAGCAAATGTTTCCGTCCAGGATCCAAGTTTTACCACATTGGAAAGGTAGGATCCCACATTTTGTATATAACCATCAAGTAAAAATACAGTTGGTCCGAGAAGTAATACCAATACCAGCAAAATCAATCCCATTTTCATATTTAGCTCACTCAACACACGAACACCTTTATCCAGACCCAATATGACAGAACCAGTGGCTACAAAGGTAATCACTATGATCAGTACTACCTGCATCCAGGTCGTATTGGGCGTTCCAAAAAGATAGTGCAAGCCCGAAGCAACCTGCTGCACACCAAAACCTAGAGAAGTGGCTAATCCAAATAAAGTAGCAACTACAGCTATCACATCAATGATATTGCCAAGTGGCCCGTATATTTTATCCCCAAGCAATGGGTGGAAAACAGAACGAATCGTCAACGGAAGCTTTTGATTAAAAGCAAAAAATGCCAGGGCCAGGCCAACTATAGCATAAATTGCCCATGCATGAAACCCATAGTGAATAAAGGTAAAATTCATTGCATTTTGAGCAGCTTGAGCAGGTGTATCAACCGGTAAGGGAGGATTTGAGTAATGGGTAATAGGTTCCGCGACTCCAAAAAATAATAATCCGATACCCATCCCAGCTGAAAATAACATGGCAAACCAGGCAAATAAACTAAAATCTGGTTTCGCCCCTTTTCCCCCGAGCCGGATCCTTCCAAATTTACTGCCTGCCAGATAGATACAAAAAACAATAAAGGCATTTACGGCGAATACAAAAAGCCAACCAGCATTAGTCGTCATTCCCGCCGATATAAGCGAAAATATGGCTTCCATGGGTTCCCCTACATATAATGTTATGGCAATAAATAAAACGATCAAAATAGATGCGGGATAAAAAACAGGTTTGTGAACGTCAAAATACTTATTCCTTTTTCCTTTTGACTTTTTTATCATGCCAATTGTTTTTCTTTCGATTATGATTAATCGGTTCTAATTAAAAATAAACCTTTACTTAAGGAATGAAAATTTTACGTAAAGACAAAAAAGGAAGGTAGAAAATAAAAAAGATTGCCCAGGGAATGAGCAATCTCTAACTAAATATTATGGGATATCTTAGAATTAATTGATACTGACTAATTCAATATCAAATATCAGATCTTTTCCAGCTAATGGATGATTGGCATCAATTTCAATACTGGCTTCTTCTACTTTGGTAACTACTACCGGTATAGATTGTCCACTGGGATGTTGCATAGTAAGTTGTTGACCTATTTCCGGATTAATACCTTCTGGTAATTGGTCTTTAGGAATATCTATTACCATTTCATCACTTTTTTCTCCGTAGGCATCATTGGCAGAAATTTCGGTTGTAATTGAATCGCCAATTTTCATCCCGTCAACTGCTTTGTCAAAACCCGGTATCATCATTCCAGCACCTAATTTAAATTCCAAAGGTTCTCGATCTCTTGAAGAATCAAATATAGAACCATCCTTAAGTTTCCCTGTATAGTGCACTTTTACCGTATCTCCGCTTTTAGCATTACTCATAAATAACTTAATTTTTTAAATGATTGATTTTCAAATGAGTGCAAATGTAGGCATTTCCATCGGGAAAGCCCAATTAAACGATCGAAAGATTTAATGCACTTATCAATACAGTTCAAAATAGAAAAAGAAACAGATAGATTCCCACATCTAATTAATCACTTAAATGTACGCGTCTATATTACCCTACGTACAATATTGGCTATAAAAATTATAAAGGACATTCAACAAAACTCCATTATTAAAACATCTGTTTTGAAAAGAAAACAGATTCAAAATGAAAGCATTAATACTTGAAATTATCATCCTTATTTTTTTATCATTTACATCCTGCAAGCAAAAATCAAAAGAAAACCCAGTTTTATCTGAGAGTAAACTGGACAATCCCGAGCCATTTTATTTGTCAAATATTGCGGACACCAGTTACTATATTACAATTGACACAGTAGGCGGGAATTACATCAATTCAATTCGGAAAATATATAGTCTTGACAAAGATTTACTAATTGTTGATAATAACCTGAGCTCGACGAATAGTTATAGGTTCAGAGGGAACGGAAGGAGAATAAACAAGGCAGCCTCCTAAAGCTTTATCGGGATAAAGCAAAGGATGGGAACGCGGTAGATTCTCCTTCTCGATCCAAACTTGAGAATTAGAATCATAGTGTTAACACTTGAGAACAGCGACTTTCCTCCTAAAAGGAGCTCTAAATAGACCACTATGTATTTGCCCCCTTTAGTCGAACCTCACTATTCTCAAGTGCTCCGAACCCTAAAAATTCATCAAGTTCAGGTTAATAAAAATATCCTCTACGGAATACACCGTAGTGGGTAAGTTAAATCTTCATATGATCACAATGGCAAAGGCCCGGGGGAATTTGTGAACATTCAGACCCTATGTATTGACCCTCATTCCAGAAATATTATAGTTTATGATAAAATACTAAGAAAATTAATTAAGTATGATTGGAATGGACAATTTATCAATGAAGTTCATTTTAAGGCTCCGTTGATTAACGAATTGGTCTAATCATCGCAAACAATACTGGCCATTTCAGCATTTCCCGAATTTCTTACCCAGTCAGAAAAAAATCCTTTCTTATTTATATTTGACATGAAATTAAATTTGATCAGGGAAATTGAACACCCGATATTAAAGGGTTCGAATCTAGATTACGATGCGAACAGTATATTAGGAACTAATTCATGGAAAGAAAATAGTAAAGTTGTAATTTTTGAACTTTACCTCACCGGGTATCTCCATTCAAATGATGTAAAAAATGACTTTAGAATACAGGAATATGGTCAATTAACTATACAAAATGCAGCATTATCAAATGAAGTAGTACAATCTAAATTTGATATCGGACCCATACTAAATTGGGGTACATGGAACCATTTTTTAGCATCTATACTGGGAACACCAGACTATTTATTTTGCTCCATACGTGATGATATCCCGGCTGGTTTCAGATCGGTAATTTACGGTCTGAAGAATAAAAAATTCTATGTTGTAGAAGATACTGCTGGTTACAAAAGAATTATAGATGATATTAACGGATTTTTCTCATTTTGGCCGGAAAAATATTTGTCCCAACAACACGAGTTATTAGCGTACTCTTATTCCGCGGATAAAATAATTAAAGAGTACAAAGAGTCTACTGCAATAATTGACGATCCCCCTAAGGTAAATTCAGCAACTTTGGCATTGATGGAAAAGGCATCTAAAATGGGTAATCCAATTATCCAGATCGTAAAATTAAAGTCAAGTATTCAAGAATAGAAATTTTCATCCTCCTTTTGTAGATAATTTTGCACTACCCTTAATTCATGATAAGTGGTATCCAATGGAATATTTCCTTTTATATGTGACAAGGATTCATTTCTGGAATTTATAAAATAGGGCTTTAAAATTTCAAGTCTGTCCGAATCTATTAGGTCTTTTATAGTTAATTTATCCGCTTGGTAGAGTTTTAAATAATGAGATTGAATAGTAGCGGGCTTCAAATTTCTCAACGCTGCAATTTCCTCGACAGACATCCCCCTTTCATGAAGTTTTAGGGTAGTATCCACAGTACTTCCCTTTTTCTTACCTTTGGATTTTATAACTATTTCATCTAATTTTTGCGAACGAATGATTCTTTCGCCTTTATATAGATCTATTCCTTCGAATTTTGCATCCATCAAACGATCTACCACACTCCACAATTCATCAACAAATTCTGCCGTATTTCTTTGATGCATCTTAATGCCTGAAATGAATTCTATTTCAGCAAGGTGATCTTCCAATGGTTTAACTAAAGATTTGTGTATAGTACTGCCAAAGTAATGAATGGCTTTATCAAGTCTTTCTGTAAGGGGCTCAATATCACCTGATCTGTAATACAATTTGAGATAATACTTTAATTGAGGATAGAATTTATGACTTATTGATATAATATCTTGTAATGTATAAGACATTTGTTGGATAGGAATATCTTTGGCGGACTGCACTTTATCTTTATCAAATTCCTTTTGCCAATTTTCAAATTCCGCTTTAAGTTTGATAAAATCGAATTTTTTTTGAAGCAAAATGTAAGAATATTTTCTCTTTGATTGATCCAACCGTATTGATAACTCTTCTACAGAATTACCGCTTTTATAAAAGTCAGAAATATTTCGATCTGTCTTTATATTTTCAGGAGTGATTTTACTCAATAACTGAATACCATCCAATTCCCTGCACCGGCTCAATGCCACATAAACCTGACCCGGAGCAAAAGATTTTCCAAGATCCAAAATAGCTTTATCAAATGTCAACCCCTGACTCTTGTGTACCGTAATAGCCCAGGCCAGTCTCAATGGAAATTGGGAAAAACTTCCTAGTTTTTCTTGTTCTACTTCACGAGTCTTATCATTTAATGAATACTTATAATTAAGCCATTCAGACCTTTCTAAATCAATTATATGTCCATCAACTATATCAACTTTGATTTTATCTTTTTCAAGCTTTTTAATAGTTCCCAGCTTTCCATTAAAAAAACGTCCTCCTTCTGCATCATTTCTCGTAAACATTACCTGGGCTCCAATTTTTAATTGCAGGTCCTGATCCACTGGGAAGGCACTTTCATTAAAACTTCCTTTTACTTTAGCTGAATATATTTTGTACTTCCCGGGCAAAGCCTCAATACGTCTTTGATTTATGGTATCTGCTTTTGAATTGTGCGTTGTGAGAATTACAGTTTGGTCCCCATTATCCGATGAGTGAGCTAATTGTTTATTGAGTCTCTCTATATCCTCAAACTGAACATTCCCATTCCTGATATTATTTAAAATTGCAATAAATGATTCGTTTTTTTGTCTGTAGATTTTCTTCAATTCAATTATTATCGCATTTGATTGATTCCATGCATTCGATGAAAAAAAATATCCATTTTTATAATAAGGTTCTAAATGATACCAGACATGAGATTTTATAACGGGTGACAATTGAAACAAATCTCCAATTGCCAATAGTTGAACGCCTCCAAATGGTTCGGAAGACCTTCGTACGAACTTAAGAGCATAATCTATTGCATCTAAAATATCTGCCCGGACCATTGATATTTCATCAATAATCAATAATTCTAATTCTCTGAGTACTTTTTGTTTCTCCTTACGGAATTTAAAATGTTTCCTCAGCGAAAAATAGTTGTTGGCAATATTATGATCAACGGGGTCATCTGCCGGAATAAAAGCTTTCAAAGGCAAACCAAACATAGAATGAATAGTGCTACCACCCGCATTGATGGCTGCTACTCCTGTAGGAGCTACAACGATGGTATTCTTAGATGATTCCTTAATAATTTGTTTGAGAAATGTAGTTTTCCCTGTACCTGCCTTTCCCGTTAAAAATAACGATTGATTCGTTTTAAGTACAAATTCCCGTGCCAGATCAAATTCCCTATTTACCATTACAACAAAGTTATTAAATCCTGATTCAAACAATTTCCAATTTGTGAAGTTTTCTAATGAACTATCGAAAATCGTTATGTGTATCAGAAGACTTAAAAATTAATTTTTTCACAACATCAATTATTATCATCTTTTCGAATAACAATTATAAAATGCATTTTTTTACCTTAAATCCAAATCTAAAAGCTCGAAAAATATATATTTACCATATGATCGACTGTAAGAGTTCATTAAAACTTTACACCGCCCCTCCTTTTAAATTAAAAAAGAAAGCCTAAATTAGCCGTATTTTGGCAAATACAATATTGGGATCAATGAATCGAAATTTTATTATTTGTACTTTGATGCCAACTCTATGAATTTGCTTGAAAATACGATATACAATTTTATTTAGAGAATCGAAATAATTAATCTAGCAATACAAATAATATGGATAAGATCACTAACCTTGCAATTGACACCATTCGAACACTTTCCATGGACGGAGTGCAAAAAGCCAATTCCGGGCATCCCGGCACCCCCATGGCGTTAGCTCCTTCTGCATATATACTTTGGAAGGAAATTATGAAGCACAACCCTGAGAATCCCAACTGGTTTGACCGGGATCGTTTTATTTTATCAAACGGACATGCCTCTATGCTCATATACAGTATGCTCCATTTGAGTGGTTATGATCTATCATTGGAGGAGTTAAAAAATTTCAGACAATGGGGAAGTAAAACCCCAGGGCACCCTGAGTACGGACATACCCCGGGTGTAGAGACCACTACGGGCCCATTGGGTCAAGGCATTGGAAATGCTGTAGGAATGGCGATTGCCGAAAAACACCTCGCTGGTGTTTTTAATACTGAAAAACATGAAATTGTAAATCATTATACCTATACATTCTGCGGTGACGGTGACCTGATGGAAGGGATATCACATGAAGCGGCTTCGATTGCAGGCCACCTGGGACTTGGTAAATTGATTTGCCTTTTTGATGATAACCATATTACCATTGAGGGTGAGGCCGAATTGAGCTGCACCGATGATATAGCAATGCGATTTGAAAGTTATGGATGGGAAACCATTGATTTGGGTGATAAAGGAAACGACATTGAAGCGATTGGAGAAGCTTTGAAGGCCGCTAAGAAAAATACCGAAAAACCCACACTTATTTTGCTTAGGACCCATATAGGATATGGAGCTCCCGAACTTCAGGACACGTCAGCAGCCCATGGTTCACCATTGGGTGATGAAGAGATCAAAGCGACTAAAAAGTTTTATGATTGGCCTTCTGAAGAACCTTTTTTCATACCAGAAGGTGTGATGGAACACATGGGCGCTATCAAAGAAAATGGTAAAAAAGCAGAGAACAATTGGAATCAACTTTTAGAAGAATATAAATCCAGTAATCCCGAAAAAGGAAAATTATTCGAATCATACATTAATCAGGAATTGCCGGAAGGTTGGGATAGTGAATTACCTTCTTTCACTACCGAAGATTCCGGTCCGGCCACCCGTGCCATCAATAGCTCCTTTCTCAATGCAGTAGCGGACAAGCTACCCTGGTTGATTGGAGGAAGTGCGGATTTGGAACCGTCCACCAAAACAAAGATTAAGTCGTCTCCGTATTTTCAAAAAAATTCACCTGAAGGCCGTAATTTAGCGTGGGGAATTCGAGAATTGGGGATGACGGCAGCTACTTCCGGAATGCAATTGCACGGTGGCTTAAGGACTTATGCCTCGACATTTTTTGTATTTACCGATTATGCTAGACCCGCCATCCGATTGGCTGCGCTTATGAAACAACCGGTAATATATACCATGACCCACGATAGTATTGGATTGGGGGAAGACGGGCCTACACACCAACCCATCGAACATCTGGCTTCACTTAGAGCCATGCCAGGACTCACAGTTATCAGGCCAGCAGATGGAAATGAAGCAGTTGCAGGATGGAAAGTGGCACTTGAGCGGAAAGACGGACCTACGATGTTGGTACTGACCCGGCAAGGTTTGCCCATTCTCGATAGTATGGAGACGGCAGAAGATGGAGTTCGTAAGGGGGCTTATATTGTTTCTCCCGAAGCGGAGGGCAAACTGGATGGTATACTCATCGGCACCGGATCTGAAGTTCATTTACTGATTGAAGCTCAAAAGCAACTTAGCGAAAAAGGAACCAATGTAAGAGTTGTAAGCATGCCAAGTTGGGAATTATTTGAGGATCAGTCCGACGATTATAAGGACAAAGTTTTACCAGCGGAAGTAAAAGCACGACTGGCTGTAGAAACCGGATCTCCTCTCGGATGGAATAAATGGGTGGGAGACAAAGGCAGCACAATAACAATAGACCATTTCGGAGCCAGTGCGCCCTACAAGACTATATTTGAGGAATTTGGATTTACTACTGAAAATATCGTCAACCAATTTCAGGCAATCCGTTAAAAATTGAAATAGAAATGACTGGTCAAAAATGTGAATTGGGACTTATTGGGCTTGGCACCATGGGGCAGAACCTTCTGATGAATATGGCCGATAGTAATTACGCTGTAGCGGGTTATGATAAAAACCCCGAACAGGTTGATAAGTTAAAAGAAGCAACAAAAAAATACGATATTTTTGGGGCCTATGGTTTAAAATCATTTATAACAGTCCTTAAGAAACCACGTATTATAGTTCTTCTCGTACCGGCAGGGAAAATAGTAGACTACGTAATCGCCGACCTGATTCCACAATTAGAAAATGGAGATATAATTATTGATGGGGGCAATTCGTATTTTGTAGATACAGACCGGAGAATTGAAGAATTAAAAGACACGGGAATTCATTTTGTGGGAATGGGTATTTCCGGAGGTGCAAAAGGTGCGCGAAAAGGGCCCAGTATGATGCCGGGAGGGCATCCGGACACCTGGAACAGGGTGAAAAATATTTTTGAAGCCACCGCGGCGAAGGCGAATGGAGAACCCTGTGTAGCTCACATGGGCAACGGTTCAGCTGGACATTATGTCAAAATGGTCCACAACGGGATTGAATACGGACTAATGGAATTATTGGCAGAGGCCTATGATTTCATGAAAAATATCCTGGGACTTGACAATGATACAATTTCGCAAACATTTAAAAAATGGGACAGCGGCAGGTTACAGTCGTTTTTAGTAGAGATAACGGGAAAGATATTTACCCAAATGGATACCGAATCTGACCAATACCTGATAGATGTAATAAGAGATGAATCCAAGTCCAAAGGAACCGGCAAGTGGACGTCACAAGATGCAATGGATATTGGTGCAACCGTTCCTGTAATTGATGTGGCTGTGGTGATGAGATACTTATCTGCTCTTAAACCCGAACGGGGAAAAGCAAGTAGTATCTATAATAATGAAGTTCAATTGGCGGCAAAAGACCAAGTAAGTACTCTTTTGGATCAATTAGAAAGCGCTTTATACTTTTCTTTTGCGGTAACATATGCACAAGGTATGGCTCAATTGAAAACAGCCTCTTCAGAATATAAATTCAACCTAAATATGGAGTCTATCGCTGCAATCTGGCGGGCAGGCTGTATTATAAGAGCTGATTTTCTGGAAGATATTAGAAAGGCTTATCAGGAAAATAACGATCTTGAAAACCTACTACTGGATGGATCAATATCTAATATACTTAAATCAGAAGAAGGGAACATGCGCAAGATTGTCTCCACGGCAATAACAGCAGGCCTGCCATTTATGGCATTTGCTAATGCCATCACTTATTTTGACGGTTATCGTTCGAAAAGGCTTCCTGCCAACCTAATCCAGGCACAAAGGGATTATTTTGGTTCGCATACCTATGAAAGAATGGATAAAGAAGGCAAGTTTCATACTGAATGGAATAACTAATACTGGAATAGCCCTGGAAAAAGGTAGCTTTAATACACAAAAAATATGAGAAACAGCGACAATATGACTCCTACCATCATTTCTATATTTGGAGGGAGTGGAGACCTTACCATACGGAAGTTGGTTCCCGCCCTGTACAATTTGTATCTCGGCGACCAATTACCCGAGCATTTTGCCATTTTAGGACTGGGGAGGACCGAATATTCAGATGAAGAATTTCAGGACTACCTACGGAAAGGACTGGATGAGTTTTCCCGGAATGGTAAGACCAAAGAAGAAGATTGGAAATCCTTTCAAGACAAAATCCACTATCTGGTTTCCGATATATACGACGATAAATCATACGAGGATTTATCCGGAAAAATTCAAGCCATAGAGAAGGATTGGGGAGTGGAAGCCAACCATGTTTTTTATTTTGCAATTGCACCTCATTTCGTGGAAACAGTCGCTACCAAACTCGGCAGCCATAAGCTTTGCAGTGAAAAAGACCGAATGCGGATTGTAGTAGAAAAACCTTTTGGGAACAACCTGGAAAGTGCTAAAGAGCTCAATAAACTATTAACCAATATATTCGAAGAGGAACAAATATACCGTATCGATCATTATCTGGGTAAAGAAGCAGTCCAGAATATGTTGGTCTTCCGGTTTGCCAATATCCTTTTTGAACCGGTATGGAATCGCAATTTTATAGAACATGTACAAATTACAGGTTCCGAAACCGTGGGAGTCGAAGATCGCGGCGGATATTACGACAAATCCGGGGCCTTAAAAGATATGATTCAAAATCACGTACTGCAACTTCTTTGTTTTACCGCAATGGAAGCTCCTGTACATTTTAACGCCGATGAAATCAGAAACCGGAAAGTTGATGTTCTCAGGGCTATACGCACGTATTCCGGGAAAGAAGTATTTGAAAATTCCGTTCGCGGACAATACGGCAAGGGATGGATTAAAGGAGAAAAAGCCATAAGTTACCGCTCCGAAACCAAGGTGGATCCAAAATCGAATACCGAAACCTTTGCAGCTATTCGCTTCTTTATCGACAATTGGCGATGGCAGAATGTACCTTTTTACGTACGTACCGGTAAGCGTATGCCTGAAAAGATGTCTGTGATCACGATCCAATTCCGGTCGGTACCCCACCAGATGTTCCCTAGTGAGACTTCGGAGCATATGGTTCCCAACCGGATTGTGATCAGTATTTCCCCTTCTACGGGAATCAAGATCAGGTTCCAGGCAAAGAAAATGGGACTTGATATGAACTTAAAGCCCGCGGAATTCACCTTTGATTATTCCGGATTATACGACAATGAACAACCCGAAGCGTATGAAAACCTACTTCACGATGTGATGACCGGGGACGCTACCTTGTTTATGCGATCTGACGAGGTGGAAGAAGCCTGGAGGGTTGTCATGCCCTTTGTATCCGCATGGGAAAAACATCAAACCAGTAGTTTCCCAAACTATGCAGCGGGAAGCTGGGGGCCAGAAGAGGCTGAGGCCTTGATAGCAGAAGACGGATTCCATTGGATTACCCTTACACCAGAATAGAAAAAAATGAATAAACTACCGACCATAGAAATCAGTAACCAAGACCAGTGGAAACACGATGTTGCTTCATTTATCAGTTCAAAAATAGATTCTATCTTACAGATACAGGGAAAATGTAGTATCAGTTTGGCGGGAGGAAGCACACCCAAAGCCGTTTATGAACTACTGGCAAGCTCTGAATATTCCGGGCAAATGGAATGGGACAATATATATTTTTTCTGGGGAGATGAACGTTGTGTACCACATTCACACGACGATAGCAATTACAAAATGGTAAAAGAAGCATTTCTAGATCATGTGGAAATACCCAAGGAGAACATTTTTCCTGTTTCCGACCAATTTGACCCTGCGGCTGCGGCTGAAGATTATCAGCAAAAAATTGAAAAATACTTTGACGGTAAAGAACCTTCAATAGATATAATGTTATTGGGTATGGGTGATGACGGTCATACTGCCTCATTATTTCCGGGCACCAATGTCCTTTCTGAAAATGAAAAATGGGTAAGTGAGGTTTTCATAAAAGACAAAAATGTATTTCGCATTTCTATGACGGCACCATTCATCAATCGGGCAAAAAATATTGTTTTCTTAATAAAAGGTGAAAACAAAACACCCGCTTTGAATCAGGTTCTCAATGGGCAACAGGATACAGACACCTATCCCTCTCAATTGATCCGTAGGAGTCCCAATGTCTATTATCTATTGGATGAAGAAGCCGCTTCAGGAGTATAAGTTTTTACCTAAATTTCTACCTTTTATTGCTTTTGTCGTCTTCCTTTTGAACCGATTAAACGAATAGGGTACAAAGAATTAAGAGGTAAGGCGGATCACTATCGTTCAAGCTTTGTTGAATCCTCCTTCTCCTCAACATTGTAGATTAATCATTGAAGAATTACAGTAGTCCACTAATGACTATGTGATGTCTGACTCTTCTTCATTTCTGAAATCAGGTAATAGGCATTGTTCCAGGCTACCGAAGTTCCTTTTTGCATGGGGTTTAAAAATTTTATTTCAATCCAGCCATCAATTGTTTTTCCCGTTCGAATTTCCACGAAGCGGGTAAGTGAAGTATACATCTAAGAAAAGGATGTTTATCGTATTTCTATGACTGCTCCTTTTATCAACCGGAGAATAAATAATATATTCCTGATAAAAGGAAGGAATAAGGCACCCACCTTGTAGGTACATACGGGTGAGTTGAATCCAAATACCTATCCTTCCCAATTGATTTGGAAAGGTCCGAATGTTTTCTTCTTTCTGGATAAAGGAGCTACCGGAGAGCTATAGCCTTGCTGTACTGGAAAATCAATTCGCCAATGGACAAAGAAACGAATCGATTTCTCCGGTTTGGAGACAAAAAATTAACCAAAAACTATGCATGCAATGGAAACAAAGACGAACTTAATAATAGAAATTGGAAATTGTCGGTATTTTACAAATTAGAAAATTCCTAAAAAACTAAATTCTAATCCCAGCAGGTATTTTGTCATTGGCAACACGTTTAAAAATAAGAAGAAAGTGCTAATTGAATCCCTGCGGTAGTGACAGGGGGATTACCCAAAATATCGGTTTGTTGCATAAATCTATAGTTCAATCGCAGAACGGTTTGGGGCGATGGCCTCAAACTTACCGCGGGTACGATTGCCCAAAGGTGCTCTCCCATGTTATCATCCGTTTCCCGAAACCTTCCCACATTCCAATCAACATACTCTAACCTGCACGCGATATTGACTGTGACATTTTCAAACCCCAAAATCTCTCTTTTTAAAACGGGTTGGACAATATCCATAAAACCACCTCGCTGCCTATCTCCATATTGTTGGGTAAATGTGAAAGGAATATCAAGGCTGATCCAGGCCCATTCACCAACGATATAAGTATTGAGCTTTGGAAGGGTCGTATTAAAATCGATGGTAAAAACATCCAGCCTTCTTTTCGTATCCAACATCAATCCGTCTTCCTGATGAGTGTTGTAGATACCCCCCATATAGGACAAACCTATTTCACCTATTTTATCGTTTTTAATGGCAATTTTTCCTGTCAATAGCGGCTCTCCATTGCTACTCTCTTCAAACCTTTCGGCATTGGTTTTGGAAGCGGGCAAGAAGGTTTTATTTTCATCATTGTTAATAATAGAATTATCAAAGCCGTTGGTCAGATATACCTCGTAGCCAAATGCCCATTCATTTTTAAATTGTTTTCCATAAAGCCCAAAACCGACATTGCTCCAGGTGGCAGGTAGCATTTCGGTCATAGCCACCGGGCGATCGACAAACTCCCATTTTGGTCCGTCATGGTTTTGGTTAAACGCCCCACTCGTATTCATTACCACTCCCCCCCTTAAATTCAATAACGGATGAATGTTTATGTCCAGGGCTGCAAATTCAATGGCAATTTCCTTACCTCCTTCTTCCAGTTCAATTTCAGAAAGGAATTTAATCTTGCGATGTATGGATGAAGCCACAAACAGGGTCATCCGGGGTATGCGAAAGCTATGCCCCTCAGTGATCCCATCTTCGCCTATATATTCATAATTGGCTTCTATATAACCGCCAAGGGAGACAGGTGATTTGCCAAGTTGAAGAAATGGACGATTATACACGGCATCCATGTTCATTGCTCTCTCTTTGACAGAATCAACCGGTGTTTGTTTTAATAGTGTACTGTCAACCTGCTGGGCAAAGGAATAATTGGATGATACCACTATTAATGCAAAAAGTATGTACTTCGTCATGATAAATTCAGTTTTAAAATGTCCCCATTAATTTCTACCGGGAATGTCCTTAAATTATTATCGGCAGGGCCGTTTTGAACTTCACCCGTTTTGGTAAACTCACTGCCGTGGGCAGGGCATTGTAAGCGTTCACCAAACACTTGCAATTCCGTACCCTGGTGTGTGCACTGCATTAACAGGGCTACATAGTCAGTACTTGAATTCCTATACACACATATAGGGTACTTTAAGTTGTTGTGCTGTACTATAATGTATTTCCGAAACCGTATTTCCTCATTTTCGATCATTTCAAAAGCACTTAAAGGAATTTCCAAAAATTCATTATTCAGTGTTCCTTCTATAAATTTTACTCCTACACAGCTTTCCAGTACCAAAGTCCCACACGTCAGTCCCAAACAGTTGAGTCCGCAAATCTTTATAAACTTTTTTCTATTCATACCGTAGAATCACAATGACTCTAAAAATTTTAAAATTGCTTCCTTTTCATATACATCCAGGTTTTGAAATGCTTCTCTGCTGTCCTGTGCTTCCCCACCATGTATCAATATTGCTTCTTCTATACTTCTGGCCCTTCCATCATGCATCAGGTAAAATTCTCCACCTTGTGCATCAGGTGATAATCCCAGGCCCCAAAGAGCCGGTGTTTTCCATTCATAGGTTTCTGCAGAACCTTCTGTTGCCCCATCATCTAATCCGGAGCCCATGTCATGCAACAGCAAATCAGTGTAAGGATAAAACGTTTTATTAGACAGTGCGGGAATATCAGAAAGTGGCGTCGTCCATTCGGGTCTATGACACGACGAACAATTGATATCAGAAAATATTTGCTTTCCGGTCAATACCCGGGCATTATCAGTTGATCGTTGTATTCGAGCTTTTAATGTTCTAAGGTAAAAAATAACATCTCTTACAGTTTGGTCGGTCACCTCTGGGTCAATAGTTAGTCTGGAAGCCTGATCTACGGGTTCAAATGTTGTGGTAATTCCCATATCCTGATTGTAGGCACCAACAGTTTGTTGGAGCAGATCAATAGTGGCAGCTTTTTTGCCAAAACGACCTATATATTTTCCATTGACACACTGATGATACCATCGGGGAATAAAATAGTCTGGCGGGGTAATGTAATTCGCGACCCCGGATATACCATCATCATTTATATCATTCGGATCCGCATTATCTAAAATTTGTCGATCCGTTAAAGCGGCTAAAAGTCCTAAACCCGTAACTGCCGGCGGGGTAAACTTCATGAAAGGAACTCCTTTCGGTATAGTCTCCGGAGTATACCCTGGAATAGCCCTGTTTTGCAATTGAGGTCCTCCTATTTCAAGATTTGGGGATACATTAGCCCGTGTCTGGCCGAATCTTGTTAAAGTAGTAAAGGGATGTCCTTTCCCATCTCCTACATGGCAGCTGCCACAGGAATTAGCCACAAATAAGGGCCCCAACCCATTACCTGAAAAAAATATTTCTCCAAATGCTTCATCTCCGGAAAGGAACCTGGCTTGTCCGGCAGTAGAAAGGCCTTCTATAGCACCGTCAAGCACATCTTCATCCGCAGGAGCTTCGGGAATAATATTTTCACAAGATATTGTGTTGACACCTAAAATGAATACAATAGCAAGACTGATTATTGGATTGATTTTCATATTTAAAATAATTGTTTAGATCTATAAAATCTATAAACTAGATCGATCTAACAAATTAATAATTAAAATCAATTTTGTCCCACGAAAAGGAAACGATAGCACTTCGTATTACGATTCAGGAATGACCACCTTACAGAATATTAAGCGAAATCTAATCGGAATATAAAACGACAATTAATTTAAGATTGGCATCATATTCTACTTTAGTTCATTATATTGCCAATTTCAATATCCTGATTGCTCCCCGCATCACAAATGCAAATACAATCCCACCTACTATCAAATCAGGCCATTTACTTTCAATCAGGTAGACCAATACCCCGGCCAGGATCACTCCGCCATTCACGATAATGTCATTTGAAGTGAATATGGCACTGGCCTGCATATGAGCTTCATCGCTTTTCGCTTCATTGATCAGCCAGAGTGAAACAAGGTTGCCCATAAGGGCCAGTACAGATATAACTATCATCCATTGAAAAAGGGGCGTTTTGCTTGCAATAAAAAACCTTCGCAACACCTCTGAAAACCCCAGTAAAGCCAATCCCATTTGAAAATACCCACTGATTTTGGCCACTTTCCTCTTGCGAGACATAGCGGAACCTACAGCAAATAGGCTCAAGCCGTAGACGATGGAATCCGCCAACATATCCAGTGAGTCTGCCACTAAGCCCATAGATCGGGATATCCACCCCGTCGTCATCTCTACTACAAAGAAGCCAAAATTGATACCCAGCACCCACCAAAGAATTTTTCGTTGTTGAGAATCATCACCAGGTACGGGCATCTCCGTTTCCTGGATGTTTTCCAGTCTTTCATTGAGTTTTAGTTCACTGATAGCCTGATGAATCTTTCCCACTTCTTCTGTGTGATAAACTTCTAATTTGCGGTTGGAGGTATCAAAGGAAAGCTTCTTTATCTCACTAAAAGGTTCCAACTTCATTCGTATTAAATGAACCTCTGAGGGGCAATCCATTTTTTTTATTATGAATGTACTTTTTTTCAAATTTATCACTTTTTATAAGCCAATAATCTCAATGCATTAAACACCACCACCAAGGTTGAACCTTCGTGAATCAATACAGCGAGACCGATATTGGCCCATCCTAAAATGGTAGAAGGAATCAGGATTACTACTATCCCCAAACTAACCCACAGATTTTGCTTGATAATGCTTTTGGCCTTTCTGCTCAATCCGATAGCAAAGGGTAAGGTTTCCAACTTATCGGCCATCAGGGCAATGTCAGCCGTTTCAAGGGCTACGTCACTTCCCGCTGCACCCATGGCAATGCCTACCGTGCTGTTGGCCATAGCCGGAGCATCATTCACGCCATCACCCACCATAGCGACTTTGGATTCTTTTTCCTTTAGCTCTTTAATGGATTCTACTTTTTCTTCTGGAAGCAAGCTACCCCAGGCATCAGTAATACCAATCTCTCTGGCCACTTTATTTGCGACATTTTGGTTGTCTCCGGTAAGCATGATCATACGCTTGATGCCAATTTTTTTTAGCTTATCCAGAGTATTTTTGGCTTCTTTCCTGGGTGTGTCCATCAGGGCAATGATGCCGATGTATTCATCATTTTGGCGGATTAACATGGTGGTATTACCATCGGATTCTAGTGATTTTATCTTTTCTTTTGTATCCTCTTCCGGCTTCTTCTCATCCAGGGATACAAACAATTCAAGATTACCGATGTATACTTTTTTATTGCCCAATGAGGCCTTGATCCCCTTGCCAAGCACCGCTTCCAGGTTTTTTGCATCAGGTACTTGTGCACCATTCAATCGTTCTTTTCCATCCCGCACCACCGCTTTTGCCAGAGGGTGGTCGCTTAGGTTTTCTACTGCTACTGCTATTTTTAACAGTTCTTCTTCGCTTACATTACTCAAAGTAATTACTTGGGTGAGCTTGGGTTTACCCTCTGTTAGTGTTCCGGTTTTATCAAAAGCCAAAGCAGTCAGTACTCCCAAATCTTCCAACGGACGCCCCCCTTTGATAAGAACCCCGCTTTTGGCTGCTCTAGCTACTCCACTCAGTACGGCACTGGGAGTGGAAATAGCCAATGCGCAAGGGCTGGCGGCAACCAGTACGGCCATTGCCCTATAAAAACTTTCGCTAAACGTTTCATCGATAACCAGAAAAGTAAAATTTAATAGCACTACCAAGGCCAATACTGACGGCACAAAATATTGTTCAAACTTATCGGTAAAGCGCTGCGTGGGTGATTTTTGGGTTTGCGCTTCGTTAACCAGCTCGACCAGGCGTGAAAGCGTGGAATCTTTTGCTTCTTTAATTACTTTGATCTCTAGCGTATTGTTGCCGTTAATCGTCCCGGAAAACACACGGTTCTCATCTTTGACATCCTCTTCCTGCGACCAGTCTTTTGCAGGGTTTTCAATCGGCTCTTTATCTACCGACACACTTTCTCCTGTAATGGGTGCCTGGTTTACACTACTTTCCCCATCAACCACTACACCATCTGCGGAAATTTTGCTATTTGGTCTTACTACAATGATGTCACCGATATTCAATTCCTCAATGTTAACTTCTTTTATTTTACCGTTTTTTTTGAGCAGGGCGGTTTTCGGGGCGAGATCAGCCAATGCAGCGATGGATTTACGGGCCTTGTTCATGGCGTAATGCTCCAGAGCATGGCCCATGCTAAAAAGGAAGAGCAGCAAGGCACCTTCCGCCCATTCACCTAAGATAGCTGCTCCAATGGCTGCAACCAGCATGAGGAAATCAATCTCAAAGCCTCCTTTTGCTACGGTTTGAATGGCCTCCTTAGCCGTAAAATAACCACCAAAGAAGCATGCCCCTACGTAAAGGGACAAACTAATCCAAGAGGAAACTGACTCAATGAAGGACAGGCCAAAACCAATTCCCAATAATACCCCACAAATAATAGAAAAGATCAACTCCGTATTTTTCCCGAAAATACCACCGTGGGAGTGATCGTGACTTTCCCCTTCCTCATGGTCATGTTCCTTTTTGTCCATGGTTGCATTTTCTTCAGCATCTTTAGTTCTTCCAGCTCGCTGTAAAAAGCGTTCAGCACTGACACGTGCGTCCAATATACCAAGGCCTTCTTTTCTAAGCACTTTTACAATGTCCGTTTCATCCACTTTGGTTTTTTCAAACTCCACCCGCACCATGCCGGATGCAGATACGGA
Organism: Membranihabitans maritimus; assembly: GCF_021729145.1. Taxonomy (GTDB): domain Bacteria; phylum Bacteroidota; class Bacteroidia; order Chitinophagales; family Saprospiraceae; genus Membranihabitans; species Membranihabitans maritimus. Next base: position 37,284 of record NZ_JAJSLW010000022.1, read on the forward strand.
GGCTTCCATAATTCCATCCATATCCCTAAGATCACGCTCAATATGGCGGGCATGGCGGGTATGCCGGATCCCATCCACTTCTACCAGTTTATGCCCAATTTTTTGGGTAATCTCAGCCCCGGTTTGCCCCGTCAGAGATTGAATGCGGTCAATAGAGATTATTTCAGGATCATAGTGAAAGCAAAGTTGAGGCACACTATTTTCCTTTTCTTCGACTATATGCACTTCTTCAATCCCTTCTTTGTACCGAAGAAATTCCATCAGCTTTTGCACGCATTGATCCCTTTCGTCCGGTATTTCCGGTAGGAGAAGGGGTATTTTGATTTGCAGTTTCTTCATATTTATCATTGACTGAGTAATTAAGAAATTACAGTTTATTCACCACTTCCTACCCCTTTTGATGGACTTTCCGGTCTTGATCCGGAAGGCATCCTCTATTTCCGAAACGTAAATAATACCATCACCGGGTTCAGATGTTTGCGCCTTACCGCAAATCAACTGCACCGCTTTATCCATTTCTTCATTCTGACATACCAATTCGAGTTTAACAACCGGGCTGTCCGTAAAATAAAAATCTAATGAGGGTGAAGCATCTTTGTTCTTATGAGTTCCCGTACCTTCTCCTTTGGACAAGGTCACACTTTTAAACCCTACATCTCGCAAAGCCTCTACAATTATTTGTACTTTTTTCGGTTTAATAAATGCTTTTATCTCTTTCATTTGGTTAATTTTTGGTTTTAATTTTTATTTAAAGTGTCAATGCTCATGTCCAGTTTCGCCCTTCTTCATCTCAGAAATCAGGTAGTAAGCGTTGTTCCAGGCCACCAAAGTCCCCTTTTTCAATGTTTCCAGCAATCTGATTTCCACCCACCCCATGTAGGTATTACCCTTTCGTATTTCCACGGGCTTAAATTCCCATTCCATTTCGCCGTTTTCCTCATGTGATGATGCTGTAAAAATATATGAGGCTCCTCCTTCTTCGATAATGGCTTCTTCAGGTAAAGCCTTTACTTTAGTATTTTCTGTTTGAATTTCTCCATTTATATACATTCCCGGTATCAAAAAACCTTCTTTATCTTTTATTTCCGCATGTACATGAACCGCCTTGGGATTTTGTTCAAATTGTTTACCCACCGAATAAATAGTAGCCTTTAGTCTTTTTCCCGGTGCGGATTCCACCGAAAAAAAGAGATCCTGTCCTTTTTTTACTTTGTGCACATCTTTTTCAAAAACCATTAAATCCGCATGGATATGATCTGTATTTACTATGCTAAACATCTCAGTCTGCGGTTCTGTATATTGACCAACTTGAACTTTCACCTTTTCAATATATCCGTTAATAGGACTGATCACGGGAATAAATTGATAAATTTCCCCGTTTTTGATTTTGTCAACGTTTAGGTTTATTTGTTTTAATTGGGCTCCATAACCACTGACCTCGCCCTTTACCATATTGTATTCAGCGGTGGTTTCCTCATATATTTTACCCGAACCTACTTGTTCTTCATACAGCCTTTTTTGCCTCTTCAATTCTTTTTCCAGATACTGAAGTCGACTGGATGATTTTAAATATTCCGTCTGCATTTGTGTGAAATTCGGATGCGAAACATATGCCAAAACCTCTCCTTTAGAAACCTTATCACCTTCAATGACTTCGATATCAGTTACATTCGCACCTAAGATGGCTGTCACCGTAGCTTCGTGCTGCGGAGGGACTTCCAATTGACCATTGGCAGATACCAGGCCTGAAAATACGCGATCAGGCAGCGTATCCAATTTTATTCCGAGGCTGTTAAATTTTAATTCGGATAAATGTACTTCTCCCATACCGGATTCATTTCCATGATTACCTTCCTCGTTATCGTGGCCTGCATGTTCATCTTTTCCATGGTTTTCTCCCGCTTCATGGCGCGATTCTTCTGGCATAGTATCTGAACAGGCTAAAAATGCGGAAATAACTAAAAAAAGAGCAATTATATTTATGATATTATTTTTCATTACAATCAATTTTATTTTCTACGATTAATTTATAAACTAATTAAAAAGTATTCTAACTGATAATAACTGGTTAGATATTCCTCGAAAGCGGTCCACGCATTGACTTCCATTTGAATGGCATCCCTCACATTTTGAAGAAAGGTAACATAGTCGATGGCTCCTTCCCTATAAGCTACTATCGCACCATTTCGTTGTTCTTTCGCCAATGGTAAGGCCTCTTCCTGATAATATTTCCATGAACCAGACCATTTGAAGTATTCCTCCCTGATTGATTTATATTCGGCATTTAATTCTACACGAGCCTGTCTCAAATCATTTTCAGCAATATCCTTCAAGATTTGTGATTCCTGAACCCGTGCTTTTTCAGGGCCGTAAAAAATAGGAACCTGGACGCCAATTTGAAATTGATTAAATCCGGAAACCCCCTGCACTTTCTGACGAGCATATTGCAATTGGAGTTTTGGAAAATATTCTGTTTTCCTTTCGTCTATATTGGCATTGGCAACTTCAATCTTTTGTTTATAAAATTCGAATGCCGGATGTTTATTAACTTGACTTACAAGAAGTTTAATATTATGGTCCAGACTGTCAATATCTACATTCCCAACGGTAAACAAGGTGTCCGGATTAGAAAACCACAGGTTAAATCGTTGGATAGACTCCAAATAATCCCTATAGGCTTGTTCTTTCCTAATTTTCACTTCCTTCGCCTGATTGGAGGTAGATAGATATTCCAATTTCGAGGTAGCTTCTGTCTCAAACCTCACCTTCGAGGCCCTTTCAATATCGCTAAAAATGGAATCGAGGTGTCCGTAAACTTCCAATACCTTTTTATTGGCATATACTTTCGCCCAGGTTTTGCCAACTTCCCTTTCAAGTTCCAGGACAGTCCAGTTATACGCCTTTTTTGCAAGAACTATCTTTTCTTTGATCAATTCCCTTCTGGGCTTCGTACCAAAAACGTCTATTTGTTGCTGTTGGAATCCGACTTGGGTATAAACACCGTTAAACCCATTTCCAAACTCCTCTGCACCTGTAAAAATGCGACTACTTCCCAAATCCAAAGCTGTACCTTCAAGAGCTTTCTCTTTTTCAATATTCAATGCAGCAGATCGCAGCTTTGGATAATTTTCATAAGCGCGATGTTGGGCCTGATCTAATGAAATAGAATGCAAACTGTCGATTGAGGTCTGAGCCTTAAGAATATTTGTTCCTCCAATCGATATTACCGCTATAAAAAAGATCATCGACAGGGTATTGTTATTAAACTTATTTGGTGTTCTTTTCATGTTCTTTCTTTTTTTCTTCTCCAGGAATTCATACAATAGAGGTAGGATTACAAGGGTCAAAAACGTAGCTGTGAGCATACCTCCTATCACTACGGTGGCTAAAGGACGTTGTACTTCAGCTCCGGCAGAATTTGAAAAGGCCATAGGAAGGAATCCACAAATATCCGTTGTAGCTGTGAGCATAATAGGACGTATACGTTCCTTAGTGCCTGAGAATATTCGATCTCTGATATCAGTAACTCCTTCATCTTTTAGTGAATTAAAACGATTGATTAATACCAATCCATTAAGTACAGCCACGCCAAACAGGACAATAAAACCAACTCCTGCTGAAATACTAAAGGGCATTCCTCGCAACCATAAAGCAAAAACACCACCAATTGCCGCCAATGGAATGGCCATATAGATCATAATGGATTGTGAAAAGGATTTAAGGGCAAAGAAAAGCAGGACAAAGATCAAAAATAAGGCAATTGGAACTACGATAGTCAACCTACTTTTGGCCCTTTCCAGGTTTTCAAATGCACCTCCGTACGTTATATAATAACCAGCCGGTAAGTCCAGGTTAGCTTCCAGTTTTTCCTGAATATCCTTCACCAAGGATTCTACATCCCGGCCTCTCACGTTGACACCTACATAGGTACGCCTGTAGGTATTATCGCGGGAGATCTGCATAGGGCCAGGAACATAACTAATGTCCGCAACCTCTTTAATCGGAACTTGCGTACCATCGGGCAGGTCAATATACAGATTCCGCAAATCCTCAATACTCTTTCTATGCTCTTCATCAAACCGAATAACCAGGTCAAAACGTTTCTCCCCTTCAAAGATCACCCCGGCAACTCCACCTGCAAAGGCAGAACTCACATACTCATTCAATTTTTGAATATCAAGGCCGTATTGAGCCACCTTATCGCGGTTGTAGCGAACGGTCATTTGAGGGAGCCCTGAAGTCCTTTCCGGGTTTACATCAGCAGCCCCCGGCACGCTCTCTATAATTTTTGCCATTTCCCCGGCCTTTTCGGAAAGTATGTCCAAATCTTCACCGTACAGTTTTACGGCTACATCTTCTCTCACACCTTCCAGTAATTCATTAAAACGCAGCTCTACCGGTTGGGTAAAGACTAAATTGACCCCAGTGAGATTAGTGCTTAATACATCCTTAATCTCCTCTATTAGCTCGTCTTTTGACTCGGCTGACACCCATTTACTTTTGTCCTTTTCCAGAATTAGATACATATCAGCTATATCCATAGGCATGGGATCAGTAGGAATATCTGCCACCCCAATCCGGGCAGTTACTGTCTTGATCTCCGGAAAATTTTTGAGTAACAGGTTTTCGATTTTCACTGACACATCTTTTGATTCACTCAGGGAACTTCCAGGACGAATTAGTGCTTGCATGGCTATATCCCCCTCGTCGAGTTGAGGAATAAACTCACCGCCCATACGGGAAAATGTATAGCCTGCAATCCCCAACAACACAATTGCTACAATAATGACAAGTGCTTTAAACCGCAAAGCACCTCTCAGTAAAGGCAGGTATATGTACTGCAGGGCACTGATAATTTTATTACTTATTTTTTCCAGACTTCGCTCAAATTTCCCAAACCAATTCTTTTTATTTCGAATCGGCTTCATCATCAAGGCTGACATCATCGGCACATAGGTCAGACATAAAATTATTGCACCGATCATAGCAAATCCAAAGGTATAGGCCATGGGTTGGAACATTTTACCCTCTACCCCAGTAAGGAATAGTATAGGGGCAAAAACGATAAGGATTATAATCTGTCCGAAAAATGCCGACCCCATCATTGTGCTTCCCGCGTTGTATGCCACTTCATCCATTACGCCCCGATTAAAGTTTAACTTACCCGAGCGAATCCGCTTTTGAATTTCATGCACCGTACCCTCAATGATGATTACAGCCCCATCAATAATGATCCCGAAGTCAATAGCGCCCAGGCTCATTAAATTGGCCCACACATTGAATTGCTTCATCATAATAAAAGCAAATAGCAAAGAAAGGGGGATCGTAGTTGCAGTAATGATCCCACCGCGCAAGCTTCCAAGCAACAAAACCAGAACAAAAATCACGATCAGAGCTCCCTCCAAGAGATTGGTTTTCACGGTCTCGGTGGTGCGGTGAATCAATTCGCTTCGGTCAATTACCGGGTTGATCGCAAGCCCCTCCGGGAGCGATTTTTCTACTTCCTCCATGCGTTCTTTCACATTCTGAATTACCGCATTGGGATTGGACCCCTTCAACATCATTATAATACCACCCACGGCTTCTTCCCCGTCCTGGGTAAAAGCACCGTAGCGCACCTGGTGTCCAAAATGGATTTTGCTAGCTACATCTCCGATAGTGACTGGAATACCGTTTTCCGTTTTTATGACAATCTTCCGAATGTCATCCAAAGACCGGATCAGTCCCTCCCCCCTGATGAAGTTGGACATCCGGTTCTTTTCGATGTAAGCACCACCGGTGTTCACGTTATTTCGGGCAAGCGCTTCATACACCTGGGAGATGCTCACATCCATGGCATTTAATTTCTCCGGATTTATAGCTACTTCATATTGCTTAATATACCCTCCGAAAGAATTGACTTCAACCACACCATCGAGTAGCGTCAATTGCCTTTTTATAAGCCAGTCCTGCAAAGTACGCAATTCCATAGGAGAATACAGCGAATCATACCCCTCCTGTGGCCGGATGGTGTATTCATATATCTGCCCCAGTCCTGTAGAGATTGGGCCCATTGTGGGACTGCCGAATTTCTCAGGTATGGTTTCTTTTAGTTCATTCAACTTCTCCTGCACCAGTTGCCGGGGTAGATAGGTACCCATATCGTCTTCAAAAACAATGGTCACTACCGACAAGCCAAATCGTGAAATGGAGCGAATTTCATCTACACCCGGCAAGTTCCCCATGGCCAACTCTACCGGGTAGGTAACAAACTGCTCGATATCCTCCGTGGCGAGGTTAGGTGAAACGGTCATTACCTGAACCTGATTGTTCGTAATATCTGGTACCGATCCCAGATTGACCGTGGACATGGAGTAAATCCCCATACCGATGAGGGCTATGGTCAAAAGGCCCACAATAAATTTATTCTTTATCGAGAACGCAATGATTGTATCTATCATTATTAATATCCGTTTTGAAATATATTTTCACTCCTGTTGCGCACATAGATCAGCTTATTAAATGGCAGTTCTTATTTACCTAATAAGCGCTGTGGGAGTTAAAATCAATTTGGCATTAGAGCCAATAATTAAATTTGTAGTGAAAATATATAGTTTTCAAATAATGTTTTTCTCTGACAATTTCTATAGATGAAATAAAACTTGTCAATTATTACAACAAAATCGAAAACTAAACTTTGGGAGGTTGGAACACAGGAAGAACCGCATCTTTGATATTTCCTGTCAAAAACGGATTTATACGTTCATTGAAAGGCGTAAATTCTTTAAATTCTAATACGGCATCGCCTATCTTCAACTGAATTTTACAACATGCACAGCTACACATAGGGGAACATATCCCTTCTTCACCATGATGTTCTGTATTTGTCTGACTAAAAGTTTCGGTATTATTTTCCAACTCTTTATCCAAGTGGACTATGGCAAAATCACTTTCGCAACTGTTAAAAACTTTGTCCTGACAAGGAACTCCTGTCAAAAACAAAAAGTAAATACAAAAGATTTGAAGTAATAATCTCACCAATACAACTTTATCATTTTTACTAATTACAAAGGTAAATTAAATTAGGACTTTACCCCTGTAAACAGTGATTTTAATTTTTTATTAACCGGGAATAAATATTGCCAAAACGCTAGTTCTTTGTCCAATTCGCCGTCCATGTGTGTTATATACTGCTGACGTTATAGTTTGACCGCTTTTAGCTCGCTTTTCCCTTCTTTAGTCGAGGCTGGTGTTCACCTGCCACACTGCTTGAATTATGTGCTTGCGATGGTGTCCAGCCAGGATAGTGGTGCAAACGCCTATCCTACGCTGGCGTGAGCCAGGACGGGGGTGAAAACACACAAGCACGGTTCGTATAGGCGGTCAAACCAAAACACCTCGGGTATATCTTCATAAACATAAAAAAGCTGCCTCTAAATAAATCAATGCAAGAGACAGCTCATTTAATAACTAAATCAATATTCTTATTCTATTAAAATCAATGGATAGCGATAGGGTCATCATAACGATCAGGATCTCTTTTTACCGCTCCATCCGTCTTAATTTCCCCTAATAACAATATTCCGGCTACATGGGGTGCTGCCATTGACGTACCTGACATTACCTCATAATCACCATCTCTGTAGCACGACAGTATCTCCTCCCCCGGAGCGCAATAATCCACTCCCTTCCCATAATTTGAAAAATGTGACCACCTATCTCTATCGTCCATGGATGATATAATAAGTACATTATCATGATCTACACCAGACGGAGACCGGTTGCTTACATTAGTTTCTTCGTTTCCTGCAGCTACTACTACTATCAGGCCATTATCTGCTACCTCTTCAACTCCTTCATCCAAAGCTCTGGAACGGTGTCCTCCAAAGCTTATGTTGACAATATCACCTTCTTTTCCGATTTCCTGAACATAGTCAAATCCTTCCAATACACCCGAAATAGAACCATTTCCTTTTCTATCCAAAACTTTCACAGCAATAATTGGGGCACCAGCAGCAACACCTACTACACCTTGAGAATTGTCTTTCGCTCCAATAATTCCTGCAACATGACTCCCATGCCCATGCCTGTCATCTATATTCCTATCAAAACCCCATTTAAATACCGAATACGAATTCACTTTATCAACATTTAAGTCCTCGTGGTCTTCATCCACACCAGTGTCAATTACAAAAATCTTCTTTTCTCCCTGATATTTTACACCACCGTTGACCCGGGTTACTCCATATGACCGTCGTTCACCTCTAAAAGTCCTGCCGGAAGCCGTAAAACTTCCACCCAATCCCATAACTGCATCTTTTTCTATTGTTCCAACCCTCTCATCACTTTGTAATTCTTCGATGGTACGTTTACTAATCGGACCTGCAAAACCAATAAATGCATTCGAATAGTAATAATTGGCCGAAGAGCTTTGTGCCCTGCTGGCATTACTTAAAAGGTCTTCTGATATTTCCTGCACTTTAGACAGTCTTTCATTCCCATTTTCTATCGAACGAATTTCACGTTTTAACTCATCACTAAATGAAACAATATAATGTCCCGGGATAATACTGCCTTCATCCAATGTATTGATATATTCATATAATGAATGTAACTCATTATCTCCAACTTCTACTCCCTCCCTGACTTCACACGAAAATAAAAACAGGACCAGGACAAAAGCGTATACAATCTTTATCATAACAGGGTGTTTTGGAATTATTCTGGTAAGTTAAGATTTTTTTAAGAATTCTTATAACTAAAGATCTAAACAATTTTACCAGTTAAAAAATTAATATAAAGCCAACCAAAATTAAGTTTCATGATTCGGACTGCAATAATTGTTCTACTCCTTTCACCTTGCTTTACTGCCTTTACCCAAACGATAGATTTTTCTGCATCCCAAATAGCCCTCTCTGAGAAAAAACATTTTCATCCAAAATTAAAAATCAGGTCTTCTGCATCCCCCATTGATATAACCCATCAAAGGATTGAAATCAAAATCAATCCCAATAACAGGTATATTTCAGGACGTGTAAAAACAACTTTCAAAATATTAGATGAGTCTCTCAACAAACTAAATCTCGATCTAAATAGTGAACTAGTTATCGATGGTATTACTTCATCCAAAGGGCAACCACTAAATTTCACACAGAATGAGGACAATACATTCACCATGAATTTTACCCCATCCCTGTCAGATACTTCCTCAATCTGGATTAGTTACTCAGGTATTCCTCCTGAAAATGGTTTCGGTTCATTTAAACAAGAAGAACATGGAACAGGGCCCATAATCTGGACTCTTTCCGAACCATATGGCGCCTTAGACTGGTGGCCTTGCTGGCAAAATTTAAATGATAAAATTGATTCGTTGGATTTTTTAATTGAAGTTCCCAACGGTTTTCAGGCAGTCAGCAATGGTTTGCTGGTAGACCATTACCAAATACCACAAAGTAATAGCGAAGTGTTCCACTGGCGCCATGGTTACCCGATAGCAACATACCTGGTAGCTTTTGCAGTGTCTAATTACGAACTTCACGAAGAAACTATTTCCTTGAAGAATGGAGATCTGCCAATTATGAATTACCTGTATCCCCAAAATTTTGAAAACAACGTCAGGATACTGGAACGGGATCTTTCACCGATGTTGAAACTTTTTGATTCACTTTTTATAGGATACCCATTTATAAAAGAAAAGTATGGCCATGCGCAATTTGGATTTGGTGGAGGGATGGAACACCAGACGATAAGTTTTATGGTTAATTTCAATTACGGCTTGATGGCACACGAATTAGCGCATCACTGGTTTGGAGATTATATTACCTGTGGCAGTTGGGAAGATATTTGGCTTAATGAAGGTTTTGCGACGTACTTAACCGGGCTAACGTATGAGCATATCGTAAAAAATGGCACATGGGAAAATTTCCTGACCGCCAATATTGATAATATCACATTCCAAAATGGAGGTTCGGTCAAAGTAGAAGATACTACTTCGGTAAATAGAATATTTAGTTCCAGGCTGAGCTATGATAAGGGCGCGATGCTGCTGCATATGTTGCGCTGGAAATTGGGGGACTCAACATTTTATAAAGGAGTCAATAATTACCTAATGGATCCCAAACTCCAATATTCATATAGTAAAACTGAAGATTTGAAATATCATTTGGAGAATACTTCCGGAATGGACCTTACGGAATTTTTTAAAGATTGGTACGAAGGGCAGGGGTACCCTTCCTATCATATTAAATGGAATCAAAATGGAAATCGTATCAACATTAATTTATCCCAATCCACATCACACCCTTCTGTACAATTCTTTGAGATGCCTGTACCTATAAAATTATACGGGCAATCTTCCGACACTACAATTATTCTTGATCATACTCATAATAATCAATTATTCTCAATAGACTATCCATCTAATGTAAATAGTATAGCTTTTGACCCGGAAAAATGGATCGTGTCCAATGATAACACTATAGATATATTATCTTCATCTGAAGATGATGCTCAAAACAACATAAACGTATTTCCCAACCCCTCTTCGGATATTTTAAATGTATCTGTAGAAAATCAACTCATTACGCAATTCATAATTTTTAATTCTCTGGGGAAACAAATCACTTCGCAAAAAATTCATCAAACGGAATCATATCAAATACCTGTAACTAATTTGAATAATGGTATCTATTTTTTGCAATTACAACTTAATAATAAGGAGTTTATAATCAAAAAATTTATTAAAAGTCACTAATTTACTGAACATATAAGTTGGTTTTGCCTTTTTGTTTATAACTAATCCTTAAAAGAATGATATTTTTTTTTCAAATTTGCGAATAAAATAAACATCGTATGAAATTCTTAAAGTCAGTGTTTTTAGCAGCCATTACGGTAATATTTTTCGCTTGTAACGATAATGGTAATAGCGGACAGAATAATTCTTCAGGATCAAGTTCAAACAATAGTCACCACGAAGGTGCCATTGAATATCTAGGCAGCGGTAAACCTAAATATAATTTATATGAAGGAGAAACCACTGAAGAGTTTGATGATGCGTCAATTGATGGGTGGGAATATGAAAATGGAAAATTTTCATTTGATATTTCCGGAAGCACTTATGAATTAAAACAACAGACCTCTGACGCTGAATCACTAATGTGTGCGAATTCGGACAAGGGACAACATATGCACGTTATATTAGATAAAAAACCATACTCCGCCCAATACGAACCTTCATTTGAATACAAGATTTCCAATGGTCAGCACCATATGCTTGTATTTTTAGGTAAGTCATATCACGAAAGTATTAAAAATCCTAAAGCTCACGTCGCCCGATTAATAGAGGTAGAAGATGGAAATATTACACACGACTGGAACATTCCCGATCCTTCCCTGTTTTATAGCAGACCAAAAGGCACCTATGTAGGAGAAGAGGCAAAAAAGATCCTAATTGACTTTTATCCGGTCAATATAAAAATAGGGGAAGATGCCAAGATAAAATTGCAAATTAATGGTGAGCAGTATTATTTATATGAATGGAAACCATATTTCGTGGAAGGTTTACCTTTTGGTACCAATTCGATAGGAATTCAACTGGTTGATATGAATGGAATGCCAGTGGGAACACCAATATCTTCCGAACTTAGAGAAATTGAGTTAAAAAGAGATCCTGCTGCTCAGATAAACTAACCTATTCAAAAAACTTTTTTAAATATTTTAAAAAAAATTAGCAGATAAAACCATAGCGTTATATATTTGCAATCCGAATTTTTACGGTGATTGTAGCTCAGTTGGTTAGAGCACCGGATTGTGGTTCCGGGGGTCGTGGGTTCAAATCCCATCAGTCACCCTTACGGGAATAGCCTCGATTTCATTAGAATTATCGGGGCTTTCTTTTACTGACTTATTCCTGATAATTTCAGATGGTTAGTATTACTTCTTTTTCAACCAGTTGAAATCCCAAAAATCTCCCTGTGCATTATTTTTTTTACTTTTATTTTTCTTTTTAAACCCTATTTTTTCCCAAAACTCTCCCTTCTTTTTAGGCTGTTTTTTTAAAATATATCTCACACTTAGATCTGAACCGACCCGAAACTTTACATCCTCTCTCCCAAACGCTAATACCGGAGACAAATTAAAAGCAACATTTGTTTTTCCGAGTGAAATCTCCATTCCCCCATTTACTAATACACCTGTAAAAGAGGCTCTTTCATCATTGTAAAATCCATGGTGGAGGCCCCCGCCTCCAAAAATATTGATACTTTTGGTTATTATTTTCCGATGGTATCTTCCTATGATACTAAGTCCGCTTTCATTGGTCCAAAAATTTTTGGAGATCACCGCTTCAATTGAATACGGAACTTCAGGGCTATAAACAGCACTTATGCCCATATTCTTACTGAGCTTGATACCTGCCGCCCACTGGTAAGATTGGGCTTTAAGTAAGTTTACAGTAAAGAAAATAATACAAATAGATGGGATACAAAATCTTAAACTCATCCAAAATCTTTTGAATAAGACGAGTTTTTACCGATTTTGGTATTCGTAGGTTAGAAATAATAATTTTTTAGCTGCGTATTATACAACCAATTAAGGGTCCAAAAACCAATACCGGTTACACCCTTCCAGCGAAGTAACCTTTAATTAAAATTTGAAATACCAGGAGAACCGCTATTACCTGCAAGCAAGAACAATACAGCCATACGAACAGCTACCCCGTTTTCCACTTGCTGTAAAATGATAGATTGATGCGAATCCGCTACATCACTATCAATTTCTACTCCTCTGTTTATAGGCCCCGGATGCATGATAATAATTTCTTTGTCCAGACTATCCAATATTTCCTGATTGATACCATAATATAGAGAATACTCCCTTAAAGAAGGTATATATTTAATATCCTGTCTTTCTAATTGTATCCGCAGAACATTGGCTACATCGCACCAATTTAAAGCTTCTTTTACCTTGTAAAAGATTTTCACCCCAAGCTTGGGTAAAAACCTAGGAATCAATGTTGGGGGTCCACAAACAGCAACATTAGCCCCTAATTTCTGAAGACAAAAAATATTACTCAATGCTACCCTGCTATGAATAATATCCCCAAAAATACATACATTCAATCCATTGAAACTATTGACTTTCTCCCTAATAGAAAAAGCATCCAATAAGGCCTGTGTAGGATGTTCATGGGTCCCGTCTCCGGCATTAATTATATTGGCATCTATATGGTTTGATAGAAAAGTGGGAGTGCCGGGAGCAGAATGCCGAATGACAACCATGTCCACTTTCATTGACAATATATTATTCACAGTATCCAACAAAGATTCTCCCTTTTTCACACTTGAAGTACTTGATGAAAAATTCAATACGTCCGCAGAGAGTCTCTTTTCAGCAAGTTCAAAAGATATTCTTGTCCTGGTAGAATTTTCAAAAAATAAATTGGCTATTGTGACATCCCTTAAGGTGGGGACTTTTTTAATTGGACGGTTAATTACTTCCTTAAAATTATCTGCGGTACTCAGGATTAATTCAATATCTTCCTTAGTAATATACTTTATGCCTAGCAAATGGGGCTGGCTCAGATAAGATTTATTCATCTTCCTGCTCTTTTGAATCATATAAAACTACACGGTTTTGGGCATCGCCCACTCCCCAGTATACACGCACATATGCATTATCTACAGAATCAACTTCCATTCCTTTATAATCACATTGAATTGGTAAATGCCGATTAAATTGACGATCTATAAGTGCCAACAATTTTATAGTAGATGGCCGGCCATAATGCTGCAGTGCATTCAACGCCGCCTGAATAGTTCGCCCGGTGTATAGAACATCATCAACAAGAAGAACCTGGCGATTTTCAATTATAAAATCCATTTTATTACTAGAAGGCGTGAGTATTTTCTCTCTTCTTCTGAAATCATCCCGGTAAAAGGTAATATCCAGATGACCTTGAAGTATTTTGGTCTTAAAAATTGTAGATGGGTTGGATGCCTCCCTCTTTTCGATACGTTCCACTATGTGTCTCAGAAGAATAGTTCCACGCGGCTGAATCCCTATAAGACATAACTCTTCAAATTGACTGTAATTTTCAATGATCTGCTCAGTCAACCTTTGAAGTGTAAGGTCAAATCGTACCGGATCCATTATTTCTCGGCCGTGTTTCATAGCAACAAATATAATAATGGCACGCTATACTTTTAGTAAGAATATTTTAAATGTTTTTATTTAATCAATGAAACATAGGTAAAGAAAAATTAATTCATTTGTAAAACAAGACATTAGGACATGTTTCAACTTCCCTGAATGAAGGAAAATGAACTAAATTGCTTATATAATTAATGGATTTTAACATCAATTGTAGGTAGCTTATCAAAAAATCAGCCCTAATTACAATAAACTTCCCCTCTTCATAGTCCATTTTCCATGTTTGCCTTACACAGAGTCAAATTTTTTCTGCAAATTAAGGTTGGTATATAACCTTAAAATTTTCAGTAAAATCCTTAGAACTCACGCGAACAAAATACATTCCCGGGTTTTTAAAAATTTCGCCACCGGAAATGTCTATAAGGTTACTGCCGGCTGATGTTTGAATTTCTGATTGATATATGGCTTTACCGGCAATGTCAAAAATCCTGATATCAGCTTTACCGGTACCTTCACTATTTATATTTACATTCAGATTTCCTTTAAATGGATTAGGATAAACCTTAGATCTATTTTCTCTGTTGAACCCCCCTTCATAATCATCGCGTGAATCTAAACCTGTAGTATTGTGAATGGTATTATTATCTACAACTCCACTTAAATGTGCATATCCGGGATTCATACTTTTAGACACTTTTCTTTCCTCTTTTCTGAGTTCTACGGAACAAGTATCAACCAATATCAATTCCTGGGAAAACATGGTCTCCTCCCCCCTACAGGTATCTATAAACGTCCAGATTCTTTTCACATTGGTTTTATACGGTTCATCGCTTGAATAAGAAACCGTAAACTTATAATCAGAATCAAATGAGCGAGGCTCACTACCTACATATGTAGGTTGGTCATTAACCGGTAAGATAATCCTTTCCAAGGAATCCTTTTGAAGAACACCACAAATTACTGTATCAGCTGGAACTAAAAATGAAGCACTTGAAAGAGGACAAGATGAAATAAAGAATATATGTTGGGATAAAGTGTCTATTATCAGGGAATCACGACATTTTGATTCTATAATAAAATCCCTGCGTAAACCTGTTATCCCACAATTCGTATATTCTGATACCAACTCTTGTCTGATATCCAGACTATCAGGGCAATCCGATTGAATTATCCCGTCGCGTATAAAATATGAAGTATCTGTCGGCGTATTATTTGTACAATTTTCACTGAATATTTCAGTACTATCGACATCAGAGGATTCATTTTTAACGCTGTATGATCCAAAAATTGAATTCAGAAGGTTTTCCGATAATTCAACATCTCCACCTTGATATTTTTCCAATGCTAATTCTACAATATCTTTGTATTTATCAGCATAGGCACTATATGAGATTTGTAAATCATTTAGGGGACTCAATTCCCTGAAATCAAGAGAGTCATCCGGATCAGGTTCTTTTGGATCCTCCTTTGGATCTTCCTTTACACCGCACGTATCAATAATCATTATTTTTTGATCCGCAGAGATTGATGTGCCGGAGCACCAATCCGAAAAAGTCCAGGTTCGAATAACGACCCATGTATTATCTTCCTGTATAAGTTTGTAAATCTTGTCTGAATACCCTTTGCTGATTTTAGAGCAAGTTTCAATGGGGTAGCGAAGTTTTGCTGTAGGAACATGGTCAGGCAAATCAACCTTACGGGCACCAGTATATCCCACAGACTGACAAACCGTATAAACATCCGGAACATCTATCATTCCTTTTGAAAGTTTGCATCCGGGTACAACATGAATATTTTGTTTCAATTCGAGTTTATATTCCCTATTTCCACACCAAAGACCAATTTTGAATCTTCTTACAATTGTTCCGGTACCACATTTTCCCAAATCCGGCCATATATCCTGATATACTTTAATTTTACAGTCATCGATATACCCGTTTCTTATTTCTTCGTACGTCTTATATTGTTCCACATAGGTTTTTTTGACCCAATCCCATGTTACATAATTATATGTTGTATCGTAAACTTTTACCTTTTTAGTAACGGTTTTGCATTTAATGTTCGCTACACTTTTATGTGTAGGAAGCTTCTGACCATGCTCACCCATAATCCAGGTATTGGATTTTATCCAACCTGTCTTATATGTTCCGAAAGCCTCGTCTAATTTTTTGAAGGAATAAGAATTCCAATCACTGGAATTGTTTTTAGCAGCATTTTCTACGATATCTTTGTAATACTTTTCATAAGCATCACAGCTAATGGTCACATCTGACAATTTAATATATTTCGGTCCCCAGGCAGGCTCCGCGGCACCAACATCCACACATATTAAAAATAAACAAATAAATAAAAAAATAGAATGTAAAGTTCTATAATTCATGGGTAAGGGATTTTATTGCTATGAAAATAACAATAAAATCCCTAAGATGTACGTTAATTCATCTCTAAAATTAAATAATTATAACCCCAATATATTCTTTTATAAAAATCAGTAAGTTATATTACTCTGTTGGAACTTGTTCTTTATAAACACCCCGATCTAATTTCTCTTTGACGGCATCAAATGCCTCCAACGTTTCTATAACTTCCTTTTCGGTATGTACGGCCGTAGGTATTAATCTTATAAGAATAACATCCTTTGGAACTACAGGATATACAACTACCGAACAAAATATTCCATGAGCTTCACGCAAATCCCTCACCATTTCGCAGGCTTCCAATGGTTCACCTTTCATAAATACAGGGGTTACACAACTTTCTGTATTACCTATATTATATCCGCGCTCACGCAATCCTTTTTGCAACATATCGACAACTTTCCACAAGTTCTCTTTTAGCTCAGGATGATTTCGAATTAAGTCCAGTCTTTTCAGTCCACCTTCAACAAATCCCATAGGTAAGGATTTCGCAAAAACCTGAGACCTGGCATTGTATTTTAGATAATCAATAATTTCTTTATCCGCAGCAAAGAAAGCTCCGATACCTGCCATAGATTTGGCAAAAGTAGAGAAGTATAAATCAATTTCATCCGTCACTCCCTGCTCTTCACCAACGCCTGCACCTCTTTTACCAAGTACACCAAATCCATGAGCATCATCGACCAAAATTCTAAAATCATACCTGTCCTTCAGTTTGACAATTTCTTTTACGGCACCTTGCTCTCCCTGCATACCAAAAACTCCTTCCGTAATGACAAGAATACCACCACCCGTTTTTTCAGTAATAGCCGTAGCTCTTTCTAATTGTTTGACCAGATTATCAACATCATTATGTAAAAAAGTAAATCTTTTACCTACATGTAATCGAACGCCGTCAACAATACAAGCATGAGAACCATCATCATAAATAATAACATCTCTCCTTGTGACAAGTGCATCAATGGCGGAAACCATAGATTGATAGCCAAAATTAACCAAAAAAGCATCTTCTTTTCCCACAAATTCAGCCAGTTCTTTCTCCAATTGAGCATGTTTTGATGTTTGACCTGACATTAATCTGGAGCCCATTGGATAGGCTAATCCATAATTAGCAACCGATTCTGCATCTGCTTTTCGTACTTCAGGGTGGTTCGCTAATCCCAAATAGTTATTTACACTCCACACCACGACTTCTTTCCCTTTGAATTTCATCCTGGGTCCAATGTCTCCTTCCAACTCAGGAAAAATAAAATAGCCTTCGCCGTATTCTGCAAACTTTCCGAGTGGTCCCGGATTCTCAACTACTCTTTTAAAAATATCCATAAACTATAAAATTTCAGCTATTAAAAAAATACTACCAAAAACTAAAACTATATCCTTTTCAGTACCTGTTAATTTCAAGTGATTCAATACTTTATTCACATCTGGCCAAACCTCCCCCTTTAACCCCTCTTTATTAGCCAATACTTTCAATTTTTCCGCCTCCAAGCCCCTGGGAACATTCGGACTACAAAAATAATACTTTGCCGAATGTGGAAGTAATTTTAAAAAACTTTCGTGATCTTTGTCACTTACCATCCCCAAAACAATGTGCAAATGTATGTTTTTTTTATCAAAATAACCTTTTAAGTACGCTATTCCAGCGGTATTATGCGTAGCATCAGCCACAATCAAAGGTGATTGATTCAAAATTTCAAATCTTCCTCTGAATTTTGACAAAAAGGAAAATTGCTCTAAGCCATTTTTTACAATATGAGGTTGAATACTAAAGTTAACATGATTTTTTAAAATAAGAAGTGCATGAAGGGTGGTATTCAAATTAAAATCCTGATAAGGGGCAGGATTGTCAATGGAAAGAGTATCTATATCCCAACCTGGAATGTGTACAGTATATTTCCTTTTAAAGTTTTCCAACCATTCAAACCGGATCAAATGTTCTTCACTTAAATACAGTTTTGCCGATTCTTTATTAGCTTTAGTTTCAAATACAGAAATCAGGTCGCGGTCTACATTTCCCAAAAGGACAGGTGTTTTGGGTTTAATAATTCCTGCTTTTTCCCCGGCTATTT
Organism: Membranihabitans maritimus; assembly: GCF_021729145.1. Classification (GTDB taxonomy): domain Bacteria; phylum Bacteroidota; class Bacteroidia; order Chitinophagales; family Saprospiraceae; genus Membranihabitans; species Membranihabitans maritimus. The sequence goes on from NZ_JAJSLW010000022.1 coordinate 55,897, forward strand.
GTTCTAATGTCGTTCCTAAGAATTGAGTATGGTCAAAACCGATATTTGTAATGATAGACAATAAAGGCTGGATAACATTCGTGGAGTCTAACCTTCCCCCCAGTCCCGTTTCTATAATGGCTATATTACACCTGGAATGTGAATAGTAGTCAAATGCCAAACCAGTACTCATTTCGAAAAAAGAGAGCCTATTTTCCTGTAAATAGTTATAATGCTTTTGAATCCAATGGAGAACAAATTGTTTATCAATATACTTCCCATTAATTTTGATTCTTTCCCTATAATCCTTTAGGTGAGGGCTTGTAAATAATCCGACCTTTAATCCGTGCGCCTGGAAAACAGCTGAAAGCATATGTGCTACAGAGCCTTTGCCATTGGTCCCGGCAATATGTATACTTTTGAATTGGAGATGTGGATTATCCAAATATTGCAAAAGACCTATGGTTTTGGAAAGATCTACTTTTTTTAAAGCTGCTCCACCAAGTCTCTGAAACATGGGAAGAGCATTTAAGATAAACGCTTCAGCCGAAGCATAATCCATAATGCCATTTACCATCCAATTGTGTTTAGTTATTTTGGGGAATCATTGAGGTTATCGGTCAAATATTTCATATTCGCCTTTCTCGTCTCTTATTACCACTGACTTGGTTTCAGACTTTTCTACCCTACCGATTACTTTTGCATCGATATTAAACTCTCGGGCCTTGTCAATCATTCCAATCGCTGAGGATTCATCAGTATAGATTTCTAACCTATGTCCCATATTGAATACCTGATACATTTCCTTTCGGGGAAGTCCCGCCTCCTCTTCGATCATGCGAAAGAGCGGAGGTATCTCAAGTAAATTGTCTTTTATAATTTTTACATTATCAACAAATTTCAAAACTTTGGATTGCCCTCCCCCTGTACAGTGGATCATGCCATGGATATGTTTAAAATAAACATCAACAATAGATTTAATCAAAGGGGCATAAGTTCTTGTAGGAGAGAGAATTAATTTTCCTATATCCAAATTAAAATTATCAATAGAAACCGGATCTAATAAATCTTTTGTTCCTGTATACTGGTATTTGGTGTTTACATTTGGGTCAACTGAATCAGGATATTTTATTCCATAAGAGGGATTGAGCAAGTCATGACGGGCAGAAGTCAACCCATTACTTCCCATTCCACTGTTATAACTATTCTCATACGTTGCCTTCCCGTAAGAGGCAAAACCCACTATTACATCACCGGGCTTTATTCGATTGACAATCACCTCTTCACGTTTCATCGAAGCAAAAGTAGTATACCCTACATCGATAGTTCTCACAATATCCCCTACATCAGCTGTTTCACCGCCCGCTAAATGAATATTTATGCCAAAATCTTTGAGCATATTTTTGAAAGGATCAAAGAAATTTATAATCTCTTCAATGACTTCACCGGGTATGAGAGATTTGTTCCGACCTATGGTAGAAGAAACCACTATATTGTCCAAAGCTCCGACACAGGCCATATCATCAATATTCATCACTAGAGAATCCTGGGCTATTCCTCTCCACACTTCTTTGTCACCCGTTTCTTTGTAGTACATATAAGCCAGGCTTGTTTTGGTACCAGCCGTATCGCTATGCATGATATTACAGTAATCCGATTTCCCTGAAAGGTAATCCGGAAGAATCTTACAAAATGCTGTAGGATACAATCCTTTATCAATATTTTTTATGGCCTTATGTACATCTTCCTTGGAAGCAGAAACGCCCCTCTTTTCATATTTAAGTTGATCCGACATAGATTTTTTAATTACTTATTAACAAAAGTAAAGTTTTCATCGCACAGTGATGAAAACTTTACCAATTTATTCTAACTCAAATATATTTGAAAAGTAGATTACTCAGGAATAATTTCAAATCTACCTGTCTGCATAGATTCTCCATTAAGTATTTGATAGAAATAGACTCCAGGTCTCAAATAGGATTCAAAATTAATATCCAGACGGTTAATTCCTTCTGACAATTCACTATCCCAGGACCTGACTAATTTACCATCAATACCCCGAATCGTTATATTTACTTCCTGGGTACCAGGTGCCTTAATCTCTAAAATACTATTTGAATTTACAGGATTAGGATATATTTTATGAGACCATCCTCTATCAGATTTTCGATGATTGAAGCTAATTTCTTTTGCAACCATATCTGTTCCGTAAATTTCCGGAACCAACGATGAACCCAATTTCAAAAATTCATTCTGATCCAAATTTTTTACTGTCGCTGTAAAAAGAATATCCCCCTCCGAAATTTTATGAGCTGTCTCCTTTGAAAGCCAAATTAATTTAATTTCTCCTGAGCTTCGATAAATATCCATTCCATCGTTTTGGAGTCCCATTCCTTCAATAGAATAATCTCCAACATCACTGAAGTCTAATGACATTTGCACCCCTTCAGGCCGAATTTCCGATCCAGCAATAAACTTCACTATCGGATCCCCATTATCATTGGTTGTATATTCTAGGGTAACAGGATATGTATTACCTGTCGACCTATTATTACTCCTTATCAAGTGGTCAGAATCAAAATTAACATCTCCCATTTTGACACCGATCCAATCATTTTCGTTAAGAGATTTCCCAACAGGAATATCAGCATACCCTTTCCCTGATTTCTTATCTATAAACTTCCACGGCTGGACATCAGAAAATTCATGAATCCTTCCGATATACAAGTTTCTGACAGTGAGCAAATCATTTAAATCCAATATGCCGTTATTATTAACATCAGCAGAAATTTCCTGGTATTTATTATCAAAAGTAGATTTATTACTTAATACTCTCTGTATCCAAATTAAGTCCAAAAGTGATACACCTTTTCTATACGAATCTTCTTTTGTCAGGTATACCCTATCAAATTGATATGGGATCTGCATAAAATAATTTCCATTTGCAATCCCATATTTTTCCATGAGATCTTTCTGCTCCATAATATTCAATTCTACATTGAGTATGGGTTGATCATTAGGATTAGAAATAGTTCCAGCCAGGGTAACAGCATCTTCATTTCCTGCATCACATGTATCAACCAATACAATAACCTGATCGTACTCCAGGGATTCTCCACTACACCAATCTTTAACAGTATATGTCCGGACTATCTTGTGCATATTATCGGATTCCAACACTTCCAATACCCGGTCCCGGTGCCCAATTCCTATGGTCCTGCAATCATTGGGGAATGTATAATCTACTTTTCCAATTCTACTGACGGGCAGGTTCACATTACCTTGGGCATTTAGGGTTAATGGCATACAAATTTCGGTGTCTTCCGGCCATGAAAACATCGAACTTCGCAATGGACAAGTAGGCTCTATATTGATAGTTTGAGTATATTCCCTTGTGGTATTTTTATTCCCACATCCTATCGAAACATAAAACTTCCTCATAATAGTCCCATACCCGCATTCATCAATATCGGGCCAAATATCCTGTACGACTGTAGCAGTGCAATTAACTCCCAAATATCCATTTTTCACATCCGTCGGCAGATCTTCGAGATAGGAAACTTCAATACTTCTTGTTTTCCATACAATTTCACCATCATGTAAAGTATCTTGATATTTTATTTCCTTCAGTGAATCACCACAAATGGTGTTGAGTACACTAAAATCGGCCGGTAATAAATCTCCGTTCATATTGACAGGCTCCCCATTACTGTTCTCCCATGCAATATTATAACCCCCAAGCAAATTATCAAGATTGGCATATACAGCTGAATCATTTTCACTATTACCTGCTTCAACCGCAAGATCAACAACTGATTTATAATACTTATTGTAAGCATCACAACTCAATGTAACGTCTTCCAGCCTTTGTAATAATTTTGGCTCTACTTTATCCTCGACCCGAACTGTTGTCCACGATTTTCCCCAATTACACCATTGATCCATCACAAGAATTTCCACCATTACATCCTGACAAACATCCTCGCAACCAAATGGAACTTTCTTACTCCAACCACCTCCAATAAAAGTATTCGTTACATTAATTAATGGATTCCCGTGTTCGTCCTTCGGTCCACAATTTTCTGCCCAATACGATCGGATTCCCTGACGCCAACCCTCGACTAATTCATCACCACAACTATAATCCTCTTCTAACCACCTGATCATATCCCGGTAATAAAGTTCAACATCTCCCTCGTCTAATACAGATAAAGGGTCTATCTTATTCAAGTCTTCTAAAGTGGTTATTTCGGAAATTTCATCAGTGCATAATTCAACACAAAAAGTTTCCCAATCCATTCTTCTGGCCAATACCATGACATCACCACAATTATCCCAACTTCCTTCATCCAATTCTTCAGCCTTTAACCATGATTTTTTTTGCGTGAGGCTTATACTTACATTGTCATCAACCACTACAGTAGGTGGTGTATGGTCTTTAACCCTTACAAAGTGTGACAATTCACTCATATTCCAACACAAATCACTAGCTTCATAAACAACCTCAACAGGTTCATGACCATAAGGTATTCGAATCGGTTCTAAAGCACGGTAAATATTAGAATCTATTCTCACTAATTCAACCGCACCATAATTTGCCACCATGGCTTTTACGCTATGGACCCCAACACATAAATCGCGGGTATAGATACTTGGATAAAATAATCCTACACATTCATCCTTCTCTGTATTAATGATTACAGTATCTCCATCGTACTTATGATAAAATGAAAAATCCTTGCGAATAATAGGTGCTTTGGTATCCTGGATTTGAATCCATTGTTCACACATTATTTTTTCTTTACCACATCTATTGTGAATGGTCCATATTCGCTTGATCATTCCAGTGCTGCCGCAATTAGGAATAAACTGTACATCTTCATAGGTTGCATAAATACTGCAAAAGCTACTATCCAACCCAGGATATAAGTCAATAGTATCCAATCGGGGCACACCTGTAAGGTATGGATGAGGATTCCCATTTGCATCAAGTGAATCTACTTCCTCACACTCAAGCATTACCATAGAATCAGGACAGACCAGGCTATCCAAAGGTAATGTTGATATATATATTGTATCTGAGCATTCAGCTTCTATTATTCTGGTACATTCAGGGTCGAATACTTTATTAATTACATCGTCATCACATACATTGACCTTATACTCAAAAATCCAGTGGCGTACAATTCTACCAACGATTGAATCACCCTCTTCCGGACAATCATACTTATCAATTTCAACATAATTCAGTTCGGGGTTGATAAATTTATCACAAGCAACTACAGCCGTAGGTTTCGGGAACAATGGATTGAATAAATCTGCAATACTATCATTTGTACAATCAACGGTTCTTGTCTCCGGACAATCAATGCGAATCATTTCCTCATTGAAGATAGTGAGTTTAACGAGTCTTTCTACCAGATAACACTCATTTGAGGCAACAAGTGTAAATTCTATATATCCATCGTCTATATCATCTTGACTGGGAGTATAGGATTGTGCATTAGAAAACTGGGGACCACTATTAAATGTTCCTGACCCGGTAGTTTCCCAATATATATCGTCAATAGAGCCCGCACCTTCCGGAAAAGATATATTCAGATCAGAAAAGAAAAATTGTTCTCCCATACAAATACTTGCATTCTCTTCCATATCTATTTCAAAAGAAGGAATAGCTGTCAAATTCAACTCTCCAAAAGCATCACAATTCACATTAAAACTCGCCTTAAAATACAACGTAACCGGAAGTTGATCGGGAATATAATTTTCCAAATCTGCTATCATATCCGATTCATTATAAGAAGGACTTGTAAACACCATTGTACTTTCCTGATTAAGGTTAATCAGTCTTGTAAGATCTGTGGGGGTATCTTCACATACCTGTTTATTAATTACAATATTGGTTTCAATATCGTTAACAATCAATTCGACAGTAGCTATGGAATAGCAAAGAATGTCACCGGGAACTGAAACCCTGGCAAATAGTGTATCACTAAGTGACTCATAGTTGCAGCCCTCAATATCAATCCGATTCAAATTTTGTATAGCATCTTCTTCACTGCGATAGAAATACACATTATTGCCACCTGACATATCAACTGAATCTGCTATTTCACATAAATCAAAAACGCCCCTCGTCTGGTTGGGTTCAAGACATACTGTTCGTTGAACATCCTGAACTTCCGGCCCCAATAATCCAAAATCAAAGGAATAATTATATTGTAATTCCAACGAATTAACTTCAATAACCCCAAAACCGGGAATCAAATCACCCTTGGCATCAGAATCAATAAGATCTCCGTCGATTCCCCCTGCATTCCTTTGGGTCACTTCTCTTCGAAATCCCTCCAGTCCATCCTGATTGAGGTCCATTGTAATCAGATACCTCTTATTAGGATTCACATTTAAGAAAATATACTCTCCATAAATATTGGTAGTGGTAGTAGCCACTAATGTATTCCCTTCTTCTTCGTCTACACAAATCAGGCTCAATTCCACTCCTGGTATTCCATTTTCATTAGGCTGTTGAATACCATCACCATTTCCATCACACCAAACATAGTTCCCAATATTAATTCCGGGTAAAGACTTTAAAAATTCAATATCTCCCAACCCATTTGCTTTCCCAAATTCATATTGATCAATAAACAAATAGGCCCTGTTTTTGTCCCCGTTTTCCGTAGAATATACATGGGTTCCCTGACTAAAAACACCTTCGTTTTCAAATAATTCCCTTCCATTTGTCACCAATGGATTGAACACTGTTAATACCACTTCATCTGTTTCAGGCATTACACCAAACCCTCCGGTAAACAATTCCCCGTGATGAGCCCGTGAAGCTTCGTAATAATCCATGTAAAAGAATTCCCCCTGATAGCTCGGGCCATCATTATTTAAATATGGCGTCGGAGGTTCATCATAATTTAATGCTTCCAGGTCATAATTTTCACCATCCCTTGTTTGGACAGGTCCCGTTTTTTTCATTGCTTTTAGGATATCCCCGGCAGCATAGCCTACAATATATGTCTGATTCCCCACAATAGCGGGATAATTCCGGTAACCTACCTGGTGAGCCCACCTATCCATCAGGCCAATTACCATATCGCCTTTACTATCAAAATCTATATCGGAAAGAATAGGTTGGGGATAAGATGCAAAAACAGTCTCATCGTCAAGAGGTATTTGGGTCTCGTGCCACTCTTCGATCCAGGCTTCCCAGACCGAGGTTTTATTGGGTTGAGGAGATACAAGATCTGCATGTGAGACTCTCTCCCTTCTGTATTTTAATGGGAATTGCAATTCATTGGTAAATCCCCCACTAATGTTATCCGGATCAAATGACAATACAAAACCATATAAATGGTCTTTATTTCGAGATACTGAAGCATCAGATATCAGGCCTATATACCCCCTACCCTCATGGAATGTCAACCCCCAGGGTCTAAGTTCACCTGAATTCATCACTTCATTTCCTATTATTTGAATTCCAGAAACTTTTGCTTTAGAACCACCTATTCCGACAAATTCAAGGTTCAACTCATTGTCCAGCACATCCACTTCAAACTCGGCTACTACAGCTGTCGCAAATCCACCCGCGTTTTCAATAATATTATAGTTTTCTAACTTAATATTATTTTCAGCAAGTACATTGAATAGCCGCTGTTCTGGTTCACTGTTATCGTCTGGATTGAATTTTTCATCCAATTCAACAAAATGTAATCTCACGGTATAACTTCCGTTCTTGGTAATCGGCACATTATAAGATATTTCTTCACCAAGATAATAAGACCTGTATAGTTGTTCTTCGGTTGTATGTTCTGCCTCATTCATCGCATTGGCAATTTTCATACCTGTATATCCAGGAGTTCCTCCTTCTCCATATTTATTTCTTTCCCAGGCTACTTTATACATATCAGTAAAGGATTCCGCACCGGGTGCTTTCATTGGTCCGGCGTTTATATTCCTACGATACATATAATTCACTTCGGGAATACCTGGTAAATCTAGAATGGGATATTCATACACTTGATTAAAATTAGGTTGTCCTTCAGATACATCCACCGACACCAAAGATCGTTTGTACAGGTTTACCAACCATAGGGTATTTTCATCTGCAGTCACATCAATGTCTCCGATACCTGTTTTTCCAACTTTATCAAAGGCATCCATATCATAGGTAGCAACAAGTTCTTTTTTGGTCAGGGCGTATTGATCGGATTCGTCATGTTCAATTTCCCTGTCTACAATCTTTCTCTTTAAACTACCAAAATCAAGAATTCCATTATTTAATGTATTAATACCTTGCAAATCGTATGATGACAAGGCATTTTCAGTGAGGTTATACTGATATAGACCCCCAACACCTTTTGGTCCGAGACCTACATGCCGTTTCACTATAGCAGATGTATACACAGTATTAGCATCCTGTTGCAAACCGACTCCCCATGTGGCTCCGATCTCTTCTATGGAAGCTAACATGGAAGGATTGGGTGCACTTCCGTTGTGCATGGCTGCTACGCCATCATTCATATAATTAAATTCAATAAGTGCGGGTCCTTTACTTCCCTCTGCAGGTCCCCCTTCATAACAAGGCAAAATAACCATCTGACTGGATGCATCAAATTTCAACCCTGAAGAAACCGCCACAAAATATTCATTTCCCGGTTCAGCAAAAAACACAGATGTTCCGGTAGCACCGGCATTACCTTCCATTAATTCTTCACTGTAGCCTTTCACGACTACCCGTGCACGGGCATCAATATACCCTTTAAAAACACCGGAGGGATTTTCAGTAAATGGAACCATATCACCGTTAAAGCCCAAAACTTCAAGTGAAAAACCATCTACCAATTCTTCGTCATTATCGCGCTCTCCATTATTATTTTCATCTAGAAAAATAGTAACAGTTACATTGGGTGTAGCTTCAATATCTTGAGAATTACCTCTAGATAATAAAATCGGCACAAATATCAGTATTAAAAACTTAATTTTGTTCATAGGATTAATTGCCATATATTATAAAAACAATAATTTTTAAATTTATGTCATTAACTACAAATATATTAGAAAAATTAATATATAAAAGTTAATTATTTACAAATACATAAAAATCATTAAGTTTTTCTAATGAAGGCTCAATTCAGTGCGTTCAATAGCCTTGAACAGATTCATTTGACTTTGAGCCCGTATGAGGTTATGTTTATCGTAATCTACCTGATAATATATATTACCGCGTAAATAATCTTCCAAAAATCTCAAAACCTGAAGTAATATAATCCTTTTCCCACCCTTAATCAAATAATCCTTTTCATTATTTGTAAGTATTTCATTTAAAGGCAATAAAAACCCTTTTGATAGATTATTAAAAATATTAATATCTATTTTTTTATTATTATCTAGGAAATTATCTTCCTCAAAAGGATTGAGAACTGTACGGATCAAATCACCAAAATCAGAAAAAATAGAACCTGGCATTAAGGTATCCAGGTCGATGATACATTTGGGGCTTCCGGTACTTTCATCCAACAAAACATTATTTGCTTTTGTGTCGTGATGGATCAATCGAAGGGGAATTTCTACTTTATCGAGATTAATGTATTCCCTGGAATACCCCTCAATCTCTAAAATGAGGTTTTGTACTTCAGAATCAAATTTCTTTATGTCATAAGGTTTAAGAAATTTCACAAACTGAGCATATCGGGAAGTAAAATCATGGAAGTTGGGAATAGTAATGTTATATTCCGTTACATTATCCCCATTTACATAGAAAAGAAAAGTTCCAAAGGCATTACCAATCTGAAAAGCCTCTTCACCGGTTGTTATTTTATCGAGCGAAATGGTATTCTCTACGAAATTAAATAAACGCCAATAGCCCGATTCATTCTTTACTAAAAATGAACCTTCCTTTTCCGTTTTGTATGGCGTGAGAATTTCATAAGGATAGCCTTCCGTAAAATCATGCAAAAATCGGGCACAGCGATTTATATTCTCCATGACACTATTGGGGTTCTTAAACACTTCCGTATTTAATTTCTGCAATAAATAGCTCGCCTCTTTCCCCTCTTCTTCGAACACATCAACCCTGTAAGTGGCATTAATATGGCCACTTTCAATAACTTTTATATTCTGGACCTTTGCCTGTGGAAAATATTGACTTACAACTTTCGAAACATTATTTTCTAGCTCAATGCTTTCTACAATCATTTTGAATACTATAGTTACAAAAAGTCACTAAAGTAACACTAATTTCAAAAGAGAAAAACATTTATATTTAATTTATGAATATGAAGGAAGTATTGCTGATGGGTGAAATGAATGTCCCAAGTCAATGGATATTTAATATTCAGCTCGTTATATAGAAGTAAAATTAAAATTCAAGTGGGTGAATATAAATTTGATTATTTCGCAGTGTTTTTGGCCATCAGGCCGATGTTTTAAAAAGAAAGGAACCAATGGAACTCACGATAACTTTTTCGCCGGTTAGTAATAAAAAACTTACTATCTTTTTCTACTATTTATAAATATAGAATGAATGGACCATGATTACTATTATTTATTACGTAAAGAATGAAAAAGCATGAATTTATTGATCAACCGGGATGATTAAAGGAAATTACCCCGAGAGTATGAAAATCCATTTACAATTAGTTCAATAGTCCATCCTGGAAAATAATTCCTATCGTTGAATCGTGAATTAATTCAAAATTCTCGTTGGAATTTTTATTCGTATTTGGTTTTTTAGTATAAAAAACTGATATTTTTGAAGCTAAAGATTTTTGGAATTCATCATTCTCTTTCCTGAAATACTTTGCAGCTTGTATTGCTAATGATCTTTTGTACTTGCCTTTTTTACAATCCAAATCCAACACTAGCTCCACGTACAAAACACCGTTTTTAAATGCTAATATTCTGGAACTATATTCTTCTCCTGTTTCGGTATGCCTGAGGGTTACAGGCGCATTATATTTATTAATTTTTTCAATACTCATAGTACGGGAGTTAGGAACATAAATTATGCCAATCCTTTACTCTCCAAATATTTTTCTTTTTCTAATATTTCACTTAAAATAACTTTGGCGTGGCTTCTGGCATTTTCTATAAAGAGTTTACTGGTATAATTGCCCGCAACAATCACCCCTGCTAAAAATAAATTTTCAATATTGGTTTCCAAGGTATCCGGATCGACATCGGGTAGATTGGAATCAGATGGATTCCTTTCAATTCCCAGATTATCAAGAAATGTAAAATCCGGGGTATAGCCAGTCATTGCCAATACATAATCATTGGGGATTTTCTCCTCACCATTAGGTGTCTTGATTATTACAAAATCAGGATGAATAGATTCGACGGTCGAATTAAAGAAAGCTTTTATAGATCCTTCCTTTATTCGGTTTTCGATATTGGGACGAATCCAGTATTTTACCCTTTTGTTGATTGTATCACCTCGAATTACCATAGTCACATTTGACCCTTTATGAAATAGTTCCAGCGCCACATCACAAGCACTATTGGCAGCACCTACAACCAGAATATCCTGCCCGATATATGGGTGGGCTTCCCGATAGTAGTGCCTCACCTTATCCAGATTTTCACCGGGGACATCCATTTTCTTTTCCTGTCCATAGAAACCCGTAGCCAAAACCACATATTTTGCTTGAATTTTGCGATGGGATGTGGTAATAATAAAACTTTCATCAAGTTTTTTAAGATTTTCTACCTCTTCATAAAACGCCATATTCAAATTCCATGCATCATATACTCTTCGAAAGTATTCCAGTGCTTCGCGGCGTGTAGGCTTTTCAGAATGGGAAATAAAAGGGACACCACCAATTTCCAACAATTTTGAAGTAGAGAAAAAAGTCATGTTTGTAGGGAAGTTAAAAAGAGAATTTACCAATGCACCTTTTTCTATGACTATGTAGTTCAATTTCTTTTTCTCGGCTTCAATAGCACAGGCCATCCCTATAGGACCTCCACCAACTATGACTAAATCAAATACCTGATCATCTATTTGCTTCATCTTATTCTTTTAGCTTATATGCATGTTTACAATTACTGGCAAAAATATCAATCAACTCCCAAAATAGAAATCAGTCTTCTAATTTTTATCCCTTACGCCGGGAAAGTAGTAATGAACAATATCACAAAAAAATCAAAAAAGTCGACTTCGATTGATATTATTTTTAAACTTGCAACTTGTTACAATGTTCATAATGTAAATACTTTTTTGAATATGAAAAGATCTACCTTTATTATTCAATGGATTTTATACACTGTATTGATTCTATCTCTGTATGGTTGTATTGAATTCAGTAATACGTATAATGTTATTGCCCCGGGTCCGTGGCGCGGTACGCTGGACCTTCGTTCTCAAACACTTATTACCTTTTCTGAGGAAGATGCCTCGGAAAAACTTGCCCCGGATGAATTTGATTTTGACAAAACCCCGTCCGGAGTCCTGCCATTTAATTTCAATGTGGAATACTCTTCAGAAGATAGTATCATTATCACTCTAATAAACGGAGAAGAAATTATTACTGTACAAGACTATAAGTATACACCTGACGTATTGGGCGAAAAAGATAGTCTGGTTATTGATTTCCCCATATACGACAGCCATATTGAAGCTCTATTGCAAGAAGGTATAATGCAAGGGTATTGGGTCGTTCATTACCGCAATAACTACAAAATCCCTTTCAAAGCCAAATTAGGGGAAGATTTCCGGTTTTTTAGTATTCATGAAAAGCCGGCTCATAATATCAGCGGACGGTGGGAGGTACATTTTGAAGAAGAAGATGGAAATAAATTTCCAGCCATCGGGGATTTTGTACAGAAAGGGAACCAACTTACCGGAACTTTTGAAACAGAAACAGGAGATTATCGATTTTTAGAAGGAACAGTAGAAAATGATCGATTTTACCTTTCTACTTTTGATGGGGCCCATGCGTATCTTTTTGAAGGGAAGATTATTGAAAAAGACAGTATCATAGGTTCTTTCTATTCCGGGAAACACTATCGGTCCACCTGGTATGCCTCGCTAAACTCCGAAGCCAAATTGACTGATCCTGAAAGTCTTTCCAGGGCAGCTACAGATTATCCTGTTAACTACTCGGCAACCACTATTGACGGGAAACATATTTCCTTTAACAATCCACCCTATAGTGACAAAGTAAAGGTAGTCCAGATTATGGGAACCTGGTGCCCTAATTGCTATGATGAAACACGTTTTTTGAAACAATGGAAAAAAGATAATCCCAATTTGCCGGTAGAAATTGTTTCCCTGGCCTTCGAAAACTATAATTACCCCGAATCAATCAAGCAAATTCGCACTTACAGGGACCGGATGGCTATTCCCTGGCCCATTATTTATGGCGGCAACAGGAATCATACTACCCCTACCCAATTGAATTTTATAGACAAAATAGTCTCCTACCCCACTTTGGTTATTTTCAATAAGGAAAATTATATTGAAAAGGTTCATACCGGCTTCTACGGCCCGGCTACTTCTCAATATGAAAAATTCGTCCATAACTTTGACCAAACAATTCGATCTTTAATTGGGAATTGAATTGATATTTATTACCTTAATCGCGTACTAAAACTTCTTTATGAAAATTTTAATTACCGGCGCTACTTCCGGAATAGGCAGAGCTACAGCTAATTTATTGGCAACCAAAAATCATCACCTGATACTTACGGGAAGAAGACAGGAGAAACTGGAGAAATTAAAGAGGCAATTGGAAAACGAGCATGAAATTCTCGTTGATATACTCACATTTGACGTTAGGAATGTGGAAGAAGTCGAAACGGCCCTAAATTTCCTCCCCGACCAGAAGATAGATGTACTGGTCAACAATGCGGGACTGGCAAAAGGATTTTCTGAAATTCACGAAGGGAACCTCCAGCACTGGGAACAAATGATAGATACCAATATAAAAGGTCTTTTGTACGTTTCCCGGATTGTTTCCAAATGGATGGTAAAAAATAAAAGTGGTCAAATCATTAATATCTGCTCAGTGGCCGGCAAAGAACCCTACCCCAACGGCAACGTATATTGTGCCACCAAACATGCTGTGGATGCCCTTACCAAAACCATGCGTATAGACCTTCATAAATACAACATACGCGTAGGCCAGGTATCCCCCGGTCATGTAGAAGAAACGGAATTTGCGCTTGTCCGTTTTGACGGTGATGAAGAAAGGAGTAAAATTTATGAAGATTTCCAGCCCCTGAAAAGCAGCGATGTCGCTGAAATAATTGAATTTATGATTTCAAGGCCGCCCCATGTCAATATTCAGGACGTAGATGTTTTCGGTACCCAGCAGGCAACGGCTACGATTGTAGATCGGTCCGGGAAGTGAAATAAACCATTATTTCATTCCCTTCCTACCATACTTACTACAAATGGGGCATTCTTCGGGTTTGTGCCCTCGGGCCGGACAGTATTCTCTTCCAAAAAATATCATTTGTAAATGTCTACGGTCCCACTCGTCTTCCGGAAAGACTTTCTTTAAATCTTTTTCGGTCTTGGCTACAGATTTTCCCGTACTTAATTTCCACCGGTATGCCAGACGGTGGATATGGGTGTCAACCGGGAAAGCAGGTTTCCCAAAGGCCTGAACCATTACCACAGAAGCTGTTTTATGTCCCACACCGGGCAACTCTTCAAGTAAATCCATTTCTGCCGGTACTTTCCCTTCGTATTTTTCAATTAAAATATTGGATAACTTCACAATCGCTTTGGCTTTTTGGGCGGACAAACCGCACGGCCGGATGATTTCCCGAACCGTTTCAACCGGCTGCCCGGCCATATCAAACGGATTGTCCGCCAGGGCAAACAATTCAGGTGTAATCATATTTACCCTTTTGTCCGTGCACTGGGCAGACAAGAGAACTGCTATCAACAGAGTATAAGGATCTTTGTGGTCCAATGGGATGGGCAATTCTGTATATAAATTGTCGAGGATCTTTCCTATTTCCTGTGCTGTCTCTTTTTTTGTCATACATTTTATCGTTTCAACTATCTATATTCATATTTATCATGGTTTTCACAGCCATTAACTTAAGACACTCTAGCTCACTCCAAACTTTACCTTGCTCCAAGTACTTTAGCCCACTCCAAGTACTTTCACCTATGCTATATTTACCAAAAAATGGCCCACATCTACTCCATCCGGATAATCAAAGAGTCCCGGCTCCTGACTTTTCCCAAATGGAATCAAAGGAATATCCTCGACCTTATGGTTCCCTACTACACATTGAATTTGATCCTTTCTATTTTGAATAAACCCTTCCACATCATGGATGTTGGAATAATCATCAAAATAAAGCATTCCAATCGGAGAAGAAAGCGCACTATTATCTCTCTTCAAAACCAAAAAATTATTACTAAAGTGATCAGAACGGTTTAATAATTCAATAGAAAGATTATAGTCAAAATTATTTTTGTATTTGCTATTTTGAATTACCCAGTCAAACGCTGAAAATTGATCCAACAAATCCTGTAGTCCATATCCTGAAGGCACAAAAATCTTAGTTACGTTCCTACACCCCAGTCCGTAATAGCTGAATATATCTTTCCCCAGAGAGAGTAATTCTTCCGGGGTTTCATCCCCTTTCAAAATAGAGACGGATGTTCTGTTTTTCCGCAAAATATTCGGCACTTCCGAAAAGTAATATTCGAAATAACGATTGCTATTATTAGACCCTGTAGCAATTACCGCATCAAAAATTTCCAATCTCTCCACAATTTTCACTCTGGAATGAATAGATGGATCCTTTTCCCCCATAATTTTTATGATCGCAGGGAAGACAAAAGGATCTTTGGATGATAACTTAATTACCGTTTCATGACCGGACAAGTAAATTGCCAAAAAATCATGAAACCCTACCAGGGGGATATTTCCTGCAAAAACAATTCCCACTCTTTTTTTATGGACATCTGCAACCGGAAAAGAATAGTGGTTAATCCACTCGAGGATACTATCCGAATTCAGCATTTTTTGTTTTATGGCTTCCAGTGCATCCCAATAATTTTCTTTTGGGAACCACAAATTGTGGTGATAGGTCCTATGGATATGAGCATCTAACCATTCGTCCTTTTCGTCGATTTTACCAGCCAAATGTTGCAGCGCAATCAATCTTTCCTGCATCCTATATATTTTTATTTTTCAATCCTATCCTTTACATAATTTCTCCATTTATCCAGAATTGACGCCATATCTTCCGGCAAAGGAGCTTCAAAAAACATTTTTTTTCCTGTTTCGGGATGAATAAATCCCAATGACCGGGCATGTAAAGCCTGGCGTGGACACATCTTAAAGCAATTATCTACAAATTGTTTGTATTTGCTAAACATCGTTCCTTTTAAAATTCTGTCGCCTCCATATTTTTGATCATTAAAAATCGTATTACCTACAGCATTCATGTGAACCCTGATCTGGTGAGTACGACCGGTTTCCAATACGCACTCAATTAATGAAACGTAATAATAATTATTAAGTACCCTAAAATGTGTCACAGCATCTTTACTTGAATCAATGGCCTCTTCGGGATATGTCTGATACATCGTTCTATTTTTGGGATTGCGTCCTATTCTTGCATTGATGGTACCTTCCTCTTTTCCCATTTCACCCCAGACAATGGCCTGGTATTTTCGCTCAACCGTGTGATCATGAAATTGTTCCGCCAGATGTTTTAATGTATTTTCCTTTTTGGCAATGACCAATAATCCGCTCGTATCTTTATCAATCCTATGTACCAGTCCGGGACGATCAGGATCATTACCAGGTAATACGGGAAGATCCGTATTTTGTAAATGGAAAACTATAGCATTCACAAGAGTTCCGGTATAATTGCCCGTTCCAGGATGGACGACCATACCAGCAGGTTTATTCACTACCATTAAATAAGAATCCTCATAGTAAATTTCCAACGGTATGTCCTCAGGTTCCACCACACCATCATACTCTGCATTAATGGGGATCATGACCGTTATTTCATCGCCGGGATGTATTTTATAATTGGATTTTACCAGATCTTCGTTTACCGTTACCAACCCATCCCTAATCCCGTTTTGTACTTTACTTCGGGTCACCTGGAGTAAACGATTGGTCAGGAATTTATCAATACGCATTGGGGCCTGGCCATCGTCTACAATTATTTTTTTGATTTCATATTCATCATTATCTTCTACATTGCTGTCCATCCCCAAATTGATTATTAATTTTCAAATTGCTGGTAAAGATAGTTTATCTTTACAATCTAAATAAATACGTATATCAATCAATTATGAGAATCCATTCCATTTGCAGCAAAGAAGAAAAATTAAAAGCTCACAATGCGCCGCATATCAATCCAATATATGCCACATCCGCATTCAATTTTGAAAGTCTCCAGGAAGGTATAAATATTTTTAATGGGTCTGAGAAAGGGTTTGTGTACGGTCGTTTTGGCAATCCCAATACAGAACTTCTACAAAATAAGCTGGCAAAACTGGAAGGATGGGGATTACCCTTTGAAACACGGGCAATAGTCACTAATTCCGGAATGTCTGCGATTTCAATACTTCTGAATACACTGTTAAAACCTGGAGACACCTTAATTACACAACCCGCTCTCTATGGCGGAACGCTCAGCTTAATAGAAAATTACTTCCGATCAAACCACATAAATATATTGTATTGCGATCTAAACGATTTGGTCGAAGTTGAAAATAAATTAGAACAAATTAAAGGCAATGGGGTTCTGTTTATTGAGACACCAGCTAATCCGACCCTGGACTGTTATGATCTTCAATTATTGTCCGAATTAGCAAGTCAACATGGATTCTTATCAGCATGTGATAATACTTTTGCCTCTCCTATCCTCCAGCAACCCATGAAACAAGGCATTGATTATGTAGTACACAGTAATACAAAATACATCAATGGACATGGTAATAGCATAAGTGGTGTAATAGTTGGAAAAAAATCTGATTCAAATATGGATAAGGTTTTTGACGCAATGAAACTCATGGGTGCTAATTGCAGCCCCTTTGAGGCCTGGTTGTGCTACCAGGGTATGAAAACGATGGCATTACGGGTACAAAAACAAACTTCTAATGCCGGAAAGATTGCTACATTTCTAAACCAATCACCTTCCGTATCCGTCGTTAATTATCCCGGGCTAAAGAAACATCCGACACATGAAATTGCTCAGAAACAAATGAAAGGTTTTGGAGGAATGTTGAGTTTTGATTTAGGATCAATTGAATTCGGTAAAAAATTCATACAAAATGTAAAATTTATTTCCCTGGCTCCGACCCTGGGAGATGTTGACACAATAGCCCTACACCCGGCCTCCATGTCCCATCTGAATATGGATCCTGACAAAAGGAAAATGTTGGGAATTACGGACGGTCTTATACGTATGTCAGTAGGTATAGAAGACGTAGAAGATATTATTGAAGACCTTAACAGAGCATTGGAGCGATTAAGCTAATGTCAGCTTTTCACTTTCACCTTCGAACCAGGTGGTACTAAAAGTTAAGAGCCTTGAACTATTAGATTACCCGTTAGCAAGGTAGCAGGTTCATAGTGAAAGAAACTTGCAGTAAAAGCTATTGGGAATAGGGAGTAATTGATCCTTAGATCCCTTTGGGACACCTAAATTTTCTCAATCTAATTCTGATTAAATCCTACTCAGTGTATCTTCTGCAGCGTACCTATGGCACGCGATAGAATGTTCTCTTAGATGTGCACCAACAAAAAGGATTCTGAGGTGTAAGGCACTATCCCTCGCTCTGGCCTACCGGCAAGTTCCTTCCTCCAAAAAATTTTTGGTCTTGCATCTCCCGGCTACAAACTTCTAACTTCTGTCTTCTGTCTTCAATTATAAATCACTTCATACTTCATGCCTCCACTCTCCATATCCACACCAATAGGGACCATAAACATAGGTTCTTCTTGTCCGTCGGGAAGTACAACGATAAAACTTCCCTGGGTATAGTACTGGTCCTTCATTTCTGTAAGTAATATCAGAGAAAAGGGAATTCTGCTTTTATTCTTCTTTTCACCACAGGCTTCCACATCCAGTATCCGCACAATTTCTTTATGTTCTTCTGTAAAGTGGACGGTCATATTTTGTGACTTCCAGTTTTTAAAATCTTCAATGGTCAAAACGGAATTTGATTCACTCATGTATTTCAAATTTTAGGATGTCCACTTCATAAATTGATACACTCCTTTATCTTCAATATCTTTAAAACCCAATCGAATATACAAACTCATAGCCGGATTATTTTTTTCAACGTGGATACCAACGGATTTTGTTTTCTTTTCGGCTAATAATTTTATTTCCTCCAATAATTTTGTTCCCCAACCCTGACCGCGAAAGGCCGGCAATAAAGCGATATCTATAATTCGCAGTTCATCCTCTCGTTCTTCAATATATAATCGTCCGGCTTTTTGTCCATCAACAAAAATTATATCAAATTTGGCATCACTAAACTGTTCAGAGTAAAATGTATGCTGGGCTAGAAACTGATGATGAATGAAATGAGCTTTATCTTCTTCGCTCCAGGGAGCTCTTGAAATTTCTTCCTCACGGGTACTTCTATACACCTTTTCCAGAAATTCCAAATCGTTGTCAGTTATAGGTTCAAATCCGACCCTATCAATAGTTAATTGGATACTCAAGACAAAAAGTTAATTTGGTTAATCCCAAATATAGTAAGAAAATGAAATGGGTTAAAATTACAATGCCAAATCCTGGCGTTCTTTATAAAAATAGGTAGATAATACCCGATTCGCATATAGATCTGTTTTCAACCAAACACCTCCTTCCCCATCTAACCAATAATAAATTAAATTACCCTTAGAAGTAGGCTCATTGGAAACCAGGAATGGCTTGGATTTATAGGAAATTTGCATTGCTTTATCACTAATTCCCGACCCAAACAAATTGGATGTATCAGGGTAAGCGTATAGATATGGGTCAAATTTTTCTATTCCGACACATTCCCCTTTCATATTTGCTGAAAGAGATGTAGGGCTTTGTACGCCTTTAAATTCATTCCACTTGATCGAGGTGGTAAAAGCGCCATAATGTAATTGGGGTATTTCACCCGCTTTATCAGACAAAACTCCCCAGATATTCCCTCCTCCGTAATCAATACCCAAAACTGGGTTATCATTGTATATAACGGATGATTTGCCCCGTGTATCGATGGTATACACGATACCTTCGGACGTAACAAAAACACATTGGTCTTCCGGTCCACCCGAAATAGTAAAAGCACCCGGATCACGGGTTTCTATGGAATTCCACTTTTTATCTGATCCTAACCATGCTATCTTCGCTCCGCCTCCATCAGGATCAGGAATATTGGTCAAAGCCCAGATCACACCATTATCCGAAATGGCAATATCAGTAGCATAATCTACGGGAGAAACAGGAATTTGTTTGATTTCATCATTTACATAACATATGCGTCCTTCATTGTCGATAGTCCACAACCTGAAATCATTTCCGGGTAAATAATTCATTGCATTTAATTATAGGGTAAAAAATCTAGTTAACTTCTGGATGGGTATAACCCTACCAATGCGATAATATAATTTATGACTATATATGGCTGCATATTATTATGCGACTGGCTGCCACCCGAATTAGATATAGCTTGTTCAGCCATATCCACTAATGTTGGATTTGAAGAATTATTGTAAATACTTCCATTTAACGATCTTGCCAAATTCGCCCCGTTAGGTGACGGGTTTTCACCCGGGCTTGCTGATGCCATTAAAGTATGATTATGGTTGGGCATCTGAGCTTCTGTCAATGTAACGGTTTCTACACCTCCTTTTTCTCCCAATCTACGCGCAGTTAATCCGGGGCCTCTGCCAGGATGCATAGGAGCCCTTCCTTCCAGGTTTGGTAAGGCAGTTGTAGTTCTACCATCTCCACCGTACGTGGTTCCGATAAGTGAAAATAAAGCCGTGTTTTGTGAAACAGGTAATAATTGGCCATTACAAAAAGCCCAACCTCTCGGGGCAAAATTCCCTGCAAATATTCTAATTTCCGCAACAAATGGTTCTGCCATAATAATATATTTTTAATGTCTCGAAGGATAAATTCCAAAAAGGGCAATAATAAAATGCACGCACAAAAAAGGCATCAAATTGGTGTGGCTTCGACTTCCGCCCACATTTGAAACTGAGCTACTACTCAGGTTCTCAGCTACTACATCATTTTTTATGTACCCATCCACCGTAGTTGATTGTGCGACGACATTCGTCTGTGGATTGGGACCACCTGCCAAATTATCAGATCCTTTAAACTCATGGGTATGAGAAGGCATTTGATTGACAGTAAGTGTTTCCTTTTCTGCCCCCCCTTTGGCTCCCAGCCTTCGCTCAGATAAACCGGGTCCGTGTCCAGCGTGGATGGGTAATCGACCTCTCAGGTCCGGCAACCCGAATGTCGTTCTACCATCCCCTCCATAAATAGTTCCCAATAATGAAAATAAAGCATCGTTCTGGGAAACGGCCAATAATTGCCCGTCACAAAAGGCCCATCCTCTCGGGGCAAAGTTTCCCGCAAACATTCGGATTTCTCCAACAAATGGTTCCGACATAATTCTACAGTTATTAAAATTTGAAAATTAATTTCTGGAAGGAAATAGACCTTGCAATGCTATACAATAATTAAGAGCCAGATAGGGCTGCATATTATTGTGAGCCTGTCCTCCTCCGACATGGGTCAATGTATTGGTTGCCATATTCACAAGATTTCCGGGCGAACCATAAAATTCGTTTGGAGCTGACCGCGCCAAATGGGTTCCGGAAGGTATCGGTGAATTCGCATCTGTACTGGTGGCTTTCAGTTCGTGCCTGTGTTCTGGTATTTCATTGACAGCCAACGTGTGGGTCTCTTCCCCACTTTTCTGGCCTTCCCGATGTTCCGCCCCACCGTTGCTACGACCTACGTGAATCGGTACCCGCCCCCGGATATCCGGCAATGCAAAAGAAGTTCGCCCATCCCCACCATACGTGGTGCCGAGTAATGAGTATAAAGATTGGTTTTGATTAATGGAAAGTATTTGTCCATCGCAAAATGCCCATCCCCTGGGCGCAAAATTAAATCCGACGATACGTATCTCTGCAAGAAAAGGTTCTGCCATTTTTAAATATTTAGGGTATTTAAAAGGAATATTTAAATGTAATCAATTTTATATATTAAATAAGCGTATTTTGCTATTATTTTTTCTTTTTATTACGGCATCGCATTGGAAGGATTTGTACATGTCCCTCCGGTTAAAGTTCCTGCATGACCGCCGCTTACGGAACTTGCAGGCGTGTTTCCATTATTATTCCATGTGGTTGTTCCATCAGTATTAAATCCTTCCAATATGAGGGTTGCGTCGGCATGGTTTGTGCGAGCCCGATAAGCACTTATACCTGCTGCACTGGCTGAATTATTTGCTACATTGGCACATACTGTACTGGATTCCTGGGCTTGAGTCCGAATGTCATACAGACTACCTCCCGTCACAGTTACGGTATTATTGGTAATTGTAGCATCCAGACGCCCCTGGGTACACCCTGTTCCACAAGCCGTACCAGCCTTTAGTCTCGCCACAGCATCGATTCCTATATCATTCCCAATATTACTAATGGAGTTATTATCAATTTCTACAATTCCACGAGAGTTTTCATTAATATTCACGCGTATTCCAATACCAGCTGTTCCAGCTCCACCCACCTGAATATCCGGATTATTATTTATTCTTCCTTCTACTGAGCTACTTACAGCAGAAAATATATTTACAGCTGGGCCTCCATTGCTATAAATCTTGGGATTACCTATTATATTAAAATTAAGGGAAGCAGAAAAATTAGTGGCTAAATCAATCCCTATTCCTGTACCGCCCATGGGGTCAAAATTGGAGTTTGTAATATCACACTGTGTCACAGTGGCACTTCCTTCTGCCCGTAATTGAATTCCATTGGTCCGGTTTGCATTAAATGTGCAATTGTCTATATCAATAGTCGCTGTTGTCGTACCATTGATTCCGAAATCCAGCCCATCAGCTCCAAAAGCCATGCTCGTCTGCGCATAGGTTGAACCGGTACTCTCAAAATCCAGGCTTCCGCTGGATGTCTCAATCAAAACATTCCGTTCGGACGAAGTCTGTATCGTACTGTTGTTAATAGCTACAGTTCCAGTCAATTCGCGCATATAAATACCATGCTCATTAACCTCTCCTCCAAAATTTTGCACCATACTATTGGATAAGGTCCAATTATTGATATCATTTCCATTGATCCCGATTTGAACACCTTCATTCAGAGAGAGATTATCCATGGTGATATCATTGGAAGCACTGCCATATATACCGGCATTACACCCGGAATTATCCAATCCGTCACAGGTACCTGCTCCATCAGCAGTCCCTACATTTGTAAAATTCATATTTTTCAGCGTAACATTGTCTGTATTTATGATCTCAAATCCCCGGTTCACAATATTCTGGATCGTACCTCCGCTTCCGTCAGTAGTACCGGTCCCCGTCACGGTAAAGAATCCTCCAGCCTGTGGGCCGGCATTATTGAGGTATGCCCCTCTGGTAGCCCCGTTCGCAGATACACTCTGCAAGGTAACCCCTGACGTCCCAATATTGGTATTGTTTATCGTCACGGCTGTGGACGTTGTTGTCGAAACTGTATTCTGAGCATGTGTAATATTTACTGTTCCGCCACCCGAAATGTTGATTCCCTGATTTGCACCGGTATTTAGGGTCAGTTGACATCCCAGATTTGCAATACTTGTATTGGCATTGATCACCACACCGGCTGCGGATGAATTTTGTGTTATGGTTCCCGCCGTATAAGTAATATTGGCACTACTGTTATTAACATTAAAAGCAGTACCCGTAGGGTTGGTAATGGTTGCATTGGAAAACGTGAAGGCACCCCCACTTCCATTAACAATATCGATTCCTGCATCGCCTCCATTCAGTGTCACAGTGCCATTCAAATTATATTGTCCGTCAGCATTATTAAATTGAAGCCCATTGCCATTGGTAGAATTTACCGTCCCGGAATACGTCAACATACCGGTATGTCCATTCAATACATTAATTGTATTTGCATTTGCCCCCTGACTAATCATGCTTCCAGCAGAAAAATTAACATTCGTACTTCCTCCTGAAATAATAATACCCGAAGTAGTAGGACTGGTCATGGTGCCTCCGGACACCATTACAGTCCCCGTAGTATTTACCAACCACAAACCGTGGGTTCCACCGTTGGTATTTAAAGCAGAAAGGGTAAGAGTTATCGCCCCACCGTTTTCAATTTTCACCCCACCGCCGGTACCGGTGACTGTTGACTCAGTAACAGAAAGGGTTCCTACTCCTGCTCCGGGATCTGTAATGGCAAATCCCGAACGCGTTCCTATATTCAATCCTGTGATGGTATTGTCTGTGTTCAAGGTTACCGCGTTTCCACTTCCATTACCCAGTTCAGCCCAATCCGTCGAAGTCCCTGATACACTATACGGAATAGTATTAGACAAGGCTGCCAGTGTAATTCCGGTTAATGAAGAACCTCCGAATAATGTTCCTACGGTTCCTTCCCCTATCACTGTTTGACCGACAACCAGGGTAAGGTTACCTGTGTAAGAATTTCCATTGTCTTCGATAAAAAGATAGGAATTGGCAATTGGAGGTGCCGAGTTATGTTCAGATATTGATTGAAAGGGATTAGTTAGCGTTCCATCCCCACCAGCATCGGCCATATCATCCATAAAATAGACCATATCGGATACCGTAATGGTTACCGTCGCCTGGGAAGGATCATTAAATCCATTATCAACAGAATAGGTAAAAGTATCGTCTCCTGTAAATCCGGCCGGAGGCGTATATTCAAATTCACCCGTTGCCATAACCGTCACCGATCCGCCCTGATCCGTTGCCACAGCTGCTCCCACATTCATGACACTTCCCTGGACCAAAGTCACGGAAATATCGTCACCGCTATCGTTTTGTAAAAGGTCATTACCCATTACATTGGTAGTATTTATGGGGATATTCCCGG
This sequence comes from Membranihabitans maritimus, assembly GCF_021729145.1. Lineage (GTDB taxonomy): Bacteria > Bacteroidota > Bacteroidia > Chitinophagales > Saprospiraceae > Membranihabitans > Membranihabitans maritimus. The sequence goes on from NZ_JAJSLW010000022.1 coordinate 80,952, forward strand.
TTGCCGAGTAAGAATCATTCATTGCAGAGGGTCTGTTTCCTACAGCTAGCGTAACAGTAGCAGGTGTAGCATCTGTTCCGATACTATTCGCCAGGGTATAATCAAATTCAATTATACCGACAAAATCGGTAGGGGGAGTAAAGTTTAGATCTCCCATAGATGTGATTTCAATACTTCCACTTCCACCTATAGTAATTGCTCCGCCACCGATGGATCCTGTTCCTGAATCCGATGAGCCAGCCAATTGGACTGAATTGATCACATCACTGGGTGGTTCACTAATTGCAGAAGGCAGCCCCAAATTATCAGCACCGAAACCATTGTCTAAAAACACATTAATTTGCGCAGATGAATTAGCATTTATATTTATATGAAAATTATTATCACCAGGTGAACTTGTTCCGGCAATGACAGTTGCATCCGAATCATCCATTCCATCCGGTGGCCCCTGAATGGTAACGGTCACAGTAGCATCGGAAAATCCACTTGCATTTTCCAACCTGTACAGAAACGTAAATTCTCCGGATGTAGTAGGATTGTTTATAGAAAAACTTCCGTCCGCATTTACTGTCAGTGTTCCTCCAGCAAAACTTCCGGGTCCGGTGGTTTGTCCGGCTGAATAATCTGTAACAGTGCCTCCTAAATCACCCCCTCCAAAATTACTTATGACAGCTTCTGGTGTACCTAAATCATCAACACCGGAACCATTATTATCAAATAATGTATCTACAGAATATGAATTGACCATTCCTACAATGGCATCCAGTTCATCGTCATTAGCTGCAGGAGGATCTTGTATAACCAGGGTTACCGTAGCATCGGAAGATCCCGCAGCATTACTCAATCGGTAATCAAATGTATACGTACCGGGCGTAAATGGCTGTCCAGTTAATGACCAAGATCCATCACTATTTACGGTTAACGTACCACCTGCCAATGAAGCTCCGGATCCTGCTGGATTATCAGTAACACTTCCCATTAAATCACCCCCGCCAAAACTCTCCACTGTAGCTGCAGGAAATCCAAGATCATCCGCACCGGAACCATTGTCGACAAATAAACCCGATCCGGCAGCTATATTTTGATCAACTGAAAATAGGAATGTATAGCTATCGTCCTGAGCCGCCGGTACTTCCTGTATAGTTACAGTTACTGTAGCATCTGAAACGCCTATGCCATTATCCAGTCTATATTCAAATGAAAAATTACCTGACATAGTTGGATTGGAAACAGTAAAACTCCCGTCTGCATTCACAGTCAGCGTTCCTCCTGCGAAATCACCCATACCGGTAGAATTTCCAGCTGCAAAGTCTGAAACATCAGACGATCCCGATATATCACCTGCACCAAAACTAACCAAAGTCCCGGGAGGAACCCCCAAATCATCCATGCCATTGCCATTATCCGCAAATAATGTATCTGTCGGGTATGTACTCATTTGATTAACGACAGCGGTAAATTCATCATTTTGCGCCATTGGAGGCCTGGACCACGATATTATTACTTTAGCGCTGTCTTCAAAACCTTCAGAATCAATTAATTTATAATAGAAAGAATCCGCGATAGCCGTGTTTACGCCTGTTGAATCGTACTCAAAGGAACCATCCGACTGCACGGTAACTGTACCACCGTTTTCGGTAGATAATGATCCTCCCGGAGCATTCCCCTGAACTGAAGAAACCGTAAGATTTTCATTAAAGGGAGGGTTTGGCAACGGGTCATTTACATCCGCATCATTGGATAATAATCCTATCGCCATAGAGATAGTCATGGGATTACCCATTAATTCATACTGGTCGTTTATAGCCACAGGTGTAGCACGTATTGTGGAAGGGTCTAGCGTCGTATTCGGATCCATTCCATCATCAATTCCCAGATCAAATACACTGGTATCACCCAGGTTCTCAATTGTCAATGTATATTGTATGGAATCATTGGGATTGGCAATTTGATCCATACTGGGATCGTAGCTGACTGAATCATCAAGGGTGATATCCAAAAAAGCATATACAATTAATTCTGCCACATTTGAAGGTATAGGATCGCCATCTCCTCCAATAATCAAATTCGCATCATTATTATGCGTAGCAATAACACTAGATTTCACGTCGACCGAAACGGTACAACTATTCATAGCTGTTACACTTCCCCCTGAAAAGAAAATAGTATCGTTTCCTGGTTGTGCTAATACACTACCTCCACACGTACTTTGCACATTTGGATCATTTGCAACAAGTACTCCATCCGGCAATTTATCTGTAAATCCCAATCCATTTACATCTGAATTGAATTCATCAAAGGTGTATGTCAAGGTAGATATACCTCCATTAGGAATTGAAGATGGACTAAACTCCATCTCAAAATTCGATACATCCTCAGAAATAACTTCGAGACTGGCAATAGCTGACCCACTATTTCCTGCACTGCTGGTAAGAGCTCCTGACACATTATCATATATTCCCGGTGTCGAACCGGTTACATAAACTCGTACTTCACAGGTTGCTCCGGCAGCTACAGAACCTCCAGAATAAGAGATTGTTCCCGATCCGTCTATGCCCAATATTGTACCTCCGGTACAGGTAGTGGATAAAAAAGAGGGACTTGCTACCACAATACCTGCTGGAAGATTATCCGTAAAATCAAGATCGCTTACAGCCAAAGCATTTAATGAATTATCAATAGTAAATGTTAAATAACTTCTTTCACCAGATGTAATTATTTCAGGAAAAAAGCCTTTGGAAAATAATGGACCGGCAACCACTTCCAAATCATCACTGGCGGGGTCAATCGTTATAGTTCCTCTTCCATCTGGTACTCCTGTTAAAGAACTCGTAGTATTGGTGTATGTATCGGGATCCACATCCACCGGAACCTGAAATGTCACATCAAAACTGCACATTGATCCGGGATTTAAGGATCCTCCAGTAAAAGTAATTACTGAAGTACCTGTAACCTGAGAACCTGTTGCACAAATATCGTTTTTAGGAAGATCAGTTGCAATCATACCAGATACAGTAGCATCTAAGTCGTCAGTAAATGATATATCTGTTATAGTGGAAGGAGAATTATTTGTAAGCGTAAAAGTCACGGTCCCTGTACCTCCGGCCACTACAGGACCACTAAAAGATTTTGTAAATTCTAATGTTTGAGAATTCAAAAGAGCGGTACAAAAGGAAACAATAAACAACGTAGCAAGTAATTTTGACAACGCACTAGAAACATAGGCTCTATTTACCCTTAATTTTTTCATGTTATTTACGTCCATTCTATTTCTTAAAATCCTGTTCATTTGACAAACACATTGATCATTCAGACTATTAATTTAAAACTTTGAATAGATCAAAGTATCATTCCACTTTTACCATTCGTTTGGTAGCCGTATATTTATCCGTATCCAATTGATAATATAATACACCCGTAACCGGTAATTCCTGTGGTTTCACCTGCACTTGATTATACCCTTTCTTGTATTCACCTTCAAACTCCTTTATTACTTTCCCCGTCACATCATAGATTGTCAACCTGGCTTCTGCATCTTCCGGTAAGTCAAAACCAATTACCGTATACCCGTCAAACGGATTGGGTATATTCTGGTGTAGTATAAATCGATCTTTAATCTCACGGTTCCCAACTTCAAAATCATCCATCGGGGCCGGTCCTCTCGATACTACATCCGGTTCCGTACACTCCGCATCAACCTGGACTAT